>NZ_JBXAFE010000003.1:0-609870 GCF_058792715.1 Phyllobacterium sp. MT110 | reverse complement strand
GCCAGCCAATATAGCACCACTGCGAAACAAATACGAAACCAAAAGAAAATATAACGCGCATCAACTCACCCGGCAAGATATATTGCGGACGGGGATGTTCTCCGGCAGCTATTGCACCCCGCGAAGAATGAGATCGGCAGCCTTTTCTGCAATCATGATGACAGGCGAATTGGTATTGCCGGAGACGATGCTTGGCATGATGGACGCATCGACAACGCGCAGGCCCGCGACACCGTGCACCCGCAGGGCATGGTCGACAACGGACCGGTCGTCGCTGCCCATCCTGCAAGTCCCGACAGGATGAAAAATCGTGGTCGCGATATCCCCGGCGCGCTGGATCAATTCGTCGTCGCTCTGGTACTGCGTGCCGGGCAGCATCTCGGACGGACGATACTTTTTCAAGGTTTGCGTCGCCATGAGATTACGCGCGTGGCGGATCGACCGGGCCGCCAGCAGCCTGTCACCCGGCGTGGAGAGGTAGTTCGGCCGGATTTCCGGCTGCCGGCTGGCATCGGGTCCGGTGACATGGACGCTGCCACGGCTTTCCGGGCGCAGATTGCAGACGGACACGGTCACGGCGGGATAGCGGTGCAGCGGTTCGCCGAGACGATCCGTGCTGAGCGGCTGGACGTGGTATTCCAGATCGGGTGTCAGCAGCGCGGGGTCGCTTTTGGCAAAAATGCCAAGCTGGCTCGGTGCCATCGACAATGGCCCTGAACGGCGCAACGCGTATTCCAGTCCCATCGCGGCGCGCGACAAGAGGTTGTGGTAGAGCTGGTTCAGCGTTTTCGCCCCTTCGATGCGGAAAACCGTGCGGATCTGCAGATGATCCTGCAGGTTCTCGCCGACGCCACGCAGGTCGTGAAACGATTCAATACCCGCCTGCTTCAGGAGATGAGAGTCTCCAATACCCGATAGTTCAAGGATTTTCGGCGAGTTGATCGCGCCCGCCGCCAGGATGATTTCGCGAGCGGCAGCCTTGCAAAGCTGGCCGTTTCGTTCGAAGCGGATGGCTGTTGCGCGCTTGCCGTCGAACTCCAGCCTTCGCACCTCCGCGCCGGTCAATACCCGGAGATTGGACCGCTTCAAGACAGGACGCAGAAACGCCTTGGTGGTGTTCCAGCGAACGCCGCCACGCTGATTGACCTCGAAATAGCCGGAGCCCTCATTGTCACCGCCATTGAAGTCATCGGTCTTGCCAATGCCAAGCTCTTCGGCCGCATCGCGGAACGCATCGAGGATGGGCCAGGACAGGCGTTGCCGTTCCACGCGCCATTCGCCCCCTGCCCCATGCAGCGGCGAACGTCCACGGTAATTGTCTTCGGATTTGAGGAAATAGGGCAGGACATCGTCCCAGCCCCAGCCGGCGTTCCCGGCCTGCCGCCAGCCATCGTAATCGGCGGCCTGCCCCCGCATGTAGATCATGCCGTTGATCGACGAACAGCCGCCCAGCACCTTGCCACGCGGATAGGGAAGCGAGCGGCCGTTCAGCCCTGCCTCCGCAGCGGTTTTCATCATCCAGTCCGTGCGCGGATTGCCCATGCAATACAGATAGCCGATGGGCACGTGAATCCAGTGATAGCGGTCGCTGCCGCCCGCCTCGAGCAGGAGCACGCGGTTTTTCGGGTCGGCTGACAGGCGGTTGGCCAGCACGCAGCCGGCCGATCCGGCCCCCACGATGATAAAATCATAGGCGCCTTCATCTATTGGCGATGCATTGCTCACGCTGCAGCCTCCGCCATCACGGCGTCACGCGCGGCCATGCGCTTCCAGACCGGCGCCATGGCGTCGGCGATATCCCGATAGAGCTGATAGCGTCTGGCATAATGGCCAGCCCTTGCAGCATCCGGCCGGTAGGACCGCTCCGTCACCACCATGGCCGCGGCACCGGCATCGAAATCGGGGAAAATGCCGACCGCTGTACCCGCGGCGATTGCTGCGCCGAGCGCCCCGGTCTGGCTCGACCGCGCCACTGTCACCGGAACCCCCAGGACATCGGCAAAAATCTGCGGCCAGATCAGGCTGCGTGAACCGCCGCCGGACAGCACCGCCTCATCGAAATTGGCGCCTGCGTCCCGCAAAGTTTCGATGTGCTGGCGATGGCCAAAGGCCACGCCTTCGAGCAAGGCCCGGATCAGGTGACCTTTCGTATGCCAGCCCGCGACGCCATGAAAACCTGCCCGGGCATTGCCGTCCTGCTGCGCGCCGTAGAGGAACGGGTGATAGATCGGATCGTCGGCGGCCGGTTCCACCGCCGCCGCCAGTTCACAGCAGCGATCGAATGGCGAGCCTCCATCCGGCTGTTCGCCGTGGAAGAATTCACGCACCAGCCACTCAAGGTTGGCGGCCGACGTCGCGCTCGATTCAATCGCCATGTAACGCTCGCGATCGAAGGTCGACGACATGAAGAACGGTTTTTTGAGGCGGGGCGCGTCAACGACGACCTGATTGATGCTCCAGGTACCGGCGATGATCGACGCTGCACCCGTGCGGGTTACGCCCGAGCCGATTGCCGAGGCAATCACGTCGAAAAGCCCGCCAATGACGGGCGTGCCAACGGCAAGTCCGGTCTGGTCGGCGGCGGCCTGCGTGACCGTTCCGGCGATATCGGCACTTTCTATGAGCGGCGGCAGCAGGTCCATGCAATCGCCGAGCCCGAAGGCGGTCATCAGCTCGCGGTCATACCGCCGCTGCGCGACGTCGAGCAGGCCGCAACCTGCCATGTCGGACACCTCGCTCACGCGCTTTCCCGTCAGGCGGTTGACGATGAAATCCTTGCACAGGAACACCGTGCCGATCCGCGCGAATGTTTCCGGCCGATGACGTTTGATCCAGGCAAGCAGCGTCGGGGTCTGTGACGGCCAGGGCCGCTGCAGGCCGATCGGATAGGTGCGGTCGCCGACACCTTCCGCCTGCCATTCTTCCACGAGATCCGCCGCCCGCGTGTCCAGGGACTGGATTGCCAGCAAAGGATTACCCTGACGGTCAAGGGTATAAAGACCGTTGCCATGCCCGGCGCAGCCGATGGCAGCAATCTGCTCCGGGCCAATTCCGGCGTCGGCGATGCAGCGTTGAATGACCCGGCGCGCATTGGTCCAAAGCTCGTCCAGCCCGCGCTCGACGTGACCGGGATGCGGCATGCTGCTGTGCCCCTCCTCGGCAGCCGCCGCAATCTCGTTGCCTTGCCGGTCGAAGATGATGGCCTTGATGATGGTGTTGCCGGCATCAAGACCCAAAAGATACTCTCCCATACGGAACCCCTCCTCAGGTTCTTGTTTTCATTCTCAGCCCTGCTGGTAGAGCGCGTAGGCATCCTCGCCGCTGGCATTGTCATGGATGATGGCCATCAGCCCGCGCACCACCGCGCTCGGATTGGTATGCTGATAGATGTTCCGGCCATAGACCATGCCCACGGCCCCCTGCCGCATCAGGGCAGCCGATTTCTCGAAGACGATGCGCAGATCCTCCTTGCCGCCGCCCCGCACAAGAACCGGACACCGCGCCGCCTCCACCACGCGATGAAAATCCTCCGCCGCCGCCGTCGGGTCCGCCTTGATGATATCAGCGCCCATTTCGCGGGCAAGGCGGGTGAGCGTGACGATCTTGTCGGCATCGCCATCCACCATATAGCCGCCGCGTTCCGTGACGGGCTGCATGACGAGCGGCTCGATCATCAGGGGCATGCCGTATTTGTCGCAGTCGGCGCGGACCCGCGCGATATTCTGCACGCATTGGCGGAACAGGTCCGGCTCGTCGGGCAACATGAAAAGATTGACGACGACGCAGGCCGCATCCATCTGGATTGCGCCGATCAGCGGCTCGGCCTCGTTCTGCAGCACCGCCCACATGTCGCGATGGCGGATGGCATTGTACGGATTGCCCATGTCGATGCGCATGACCAGCGCCGGCTTGTCCTTGCCGGCGACATCCTGCAAAAGATCGGCCTGACCGTAATTCATCTGGATGGCATCCGGCCCTGCCGCCACCAGCGCACGGACGACACCCGCCATGTCCTCAAGACCATTCAGGAATGACGGCTCATTGCATACGCCGTGATCGATCGCCACATCGAGGCAGCGCCCCGCGCCGAACAGCCGGTTCATCCGGACCTTAAGATTGTTGCGCATATCGTACTCCTTGTTCATTGCGTGCGGTGAGTGTGCCGAGGCCAACGCCGTGGCGCCCGGCAAGAAGAGTGAGGAAGCGGTCAAGCTCTGCTTTCCGGCAGGCGGGCGACCAGCCCTTTTCGCGTGCGAGCACGTCGAGCACCGCTTCCGTCATGTCGAGGGATAGCTGGCCGCTGATGGCGAGCGTGGTGCGCCGCAACAGCAGATCGTCAAGATGTTCAACCGCTTCGTTGCGGATGAGGAACGCGATTTCCCGGCTCGAATATCCGGCATTTGCCATGTCCGTGTCCGGGCCGGCCGCGATAAAATGTGCAATCGCGTCGGCATCGGTACCATATCGCTCAAAGAGCTCCGCAATCCGTTTTGGCGGAACGTTTGTTTCGCTGTAAATCCGCGAAATCCATTGGCCGATATCCTCCGGAAATGCCCGTCCGCCGCCTATAGGACGGGCTGTCGTCGTTACGTCCCGTGCCCGGTGCAAGCGCTCCAGCGTCATGTCGGCGGCAAGCTCGCCGAAGGAGCGGAATGTCGTCCATTTGCCGCCGATCATGCACAGCACCGGCGGCGCGCCATCGGATGGTTCGATGATCGTGCAGTAGTGATCGCGCGGGATGCGGCCGGTAAAATCATCCTTGCTGGCCGGGAGGGGACGCACCCCGGAGAACTGAAAGACAATGTCTTCCGGCCGGATGCGGATGCCAGGCAGGACAAAGGCCAGCGACTGCAGGATATAATCCCGCTCGTCCGGTTCGCACCGAACGCTCTCGGGATCGTCAACGCGGATATCGGTCGAGCCGACCAGAACCTTGCCGAGATAGGGAAAGAGGATGCAGATGCGCCCGTCCTCGTTCTCGTAATAGATCATGTGATCGTCGAGAGCTCCGGCGAGGTCCGCATTGTCGATGATGAGATGCGATCCTTTCGTGCCGCCCATCAGCGGCACCGGCCGCTTTTCCTGCGAAAACAGACCGGCATTGGCGATATCGATCCACCCGCCTGTCGCATTGATGATGAAGGCGGGCTCGACTTGCGTTGCCGCGCCGGTGACGTGATCGTGGACGACGAAGCCGTCAGCAGACCGCCGCAGTTCGGCGTAATTCAAGGCGCAGGCGTGATCGCCTGCCGCAAGACCATCTCTCAGCACCTCCATGCCGATGCGTTCGGGATGCTTGACCCAGGCATCGTGATAGGTCGCGGAGCTTTTGACGGCGGGATTTAGCGCCGGCCATTTGGCCAGTGTCGCCTGCCGTCTGCGGAAGCGGTGACGCGGCATCAGAGCCCGCTTGCGGGTCAGGAAGTCATAAATGCTCAAGCCCGCCTTGACCGCAACCGCACCGCGCCGGCTTGGCCTGCGGCTCAGCCCGAGAAACCGCACGATGCCGTTGGCAAGACCGGAGAAAATATCGAAGACCGGGACGGTCGTCGGCAGCGGCGCAACAAGATGCGGCGCGTTTTTCAACAGGCGGTCGCGTTCGGCCAGCGATTCCCGCACCAGGCTGAATTCACCGTTTTCAAGATAACGCAGGCCGCCATGCACCATGCGCGACAGGGCAGCGCTGGCACCGGAACAGTAGTCATGCTTCTCGACGAGCAGTACATTGACGCCCTGCAGCGCCAGCTCGCGGAAGACGCTGATGCCGTTGATACCGCCGCCGACGACGCACACGTCCACCTTCGGACTCCGGCGAAGTCCGTCAAACATCTCTTCACGGTTCATGATGCAGCCTGTTACCTCATGTCTGCCAGTTGCACTGCGATGGCCGCGTCAATGGCCGAGAGGTCGTCTGTGCCGAGCCGGATGGTTCCCGCCCGCGCATTGTCGAGCGCCTGATCGGGGTTGCGCGCCCCGCACAGCGCAAAGGTGATGCCCGGTTGCGCCAGCGTCCACGCGATGACGATCTGGGCGATGCTGGCTGTGTGTTTGTCCGCGACAGGCCGAATGGCATCGGCAAACTGTTTTGCTTTCAGGCGGTTGCCCACGGAAAAACGCGGATTGTCCTTGCGCTGGTCGTCGCCGGAGAACACACGCCCGGGATCAACGGTCCCGGACAGCAATCCCAGCGCCAGCGATGAATAACTCAGCAATGAAACGTTATCTTTGCGCGTTACCGGCAGCAATTCGGTCTCAAGCTCCCGGTCGATCATGCTGAACCGTTCCTGGATCGCATCCAGCGCGCCGGTGGCGATATAGGCATTCAGCTCGGCCAGATTGACATTGCTCGCACCGATGGCGCGGATCTTGCCAGCCCCGCGCAAATCCTCCATGGCCCGCACCGTCTCCTCAATCGGCGTCGTCGGGTCCTGCCAATGGGTGATGTAGAGATCGATGTAATCGGTGCCGAGACGCCGCAGGCTTTCCTCAACCTCGTGAACAACGGCATCGCGCCCGAGATAGCGGTGCACCGGCTTGCCGTCCTGATCGAAAAAGTGCGTGCCTTTGGTTGTGTGCCAGACGAGACCGCATTTCGTGGCAATGACGGCCTTGTCGCGGCGTCCCTTGAGGGCCTTGCCGACGATTTCCTCCGAACGCCCAAGCCCGTAAGCGGGAGCCGTGTCGATGAGACTGACACCGGCGTCCAGCGATGCCTGGATGGCGGCAATCGATTCCTGCTCGTCGGTGCCGCCCCACATCCAGCCGCCGATGGCCCAGGTGCCCAGCCCCACGGCCGACGCCTGCACGCCGGATTTGCCGATTGCCCGCGTCAATTGCTCGTTGCTCATGCCTGTTCTCCTTCAGCGGCAATGTCCAGAATGCGCTGTCCCGTCGCTTCGTCCGTCACCAGCGTGTCCAGATGGTTGCCGCGCATGATGCTAAGGATCGGCCGCGCCTTGTTCGGTCCGCTGGCAACGCCGATCTTGGTCGGAATGGAGGCGAACTCCTGCAGCGTCAGCGAGACCAGCGAACTGTTCAGGCTGTAATCGCAGACCTGTCCGCGCTCATCGAGCAAATGGGCCAGCAGTTCGCAGCGCGCGCCGGAACGCTCGATCGCCTCGAGATCCGTGCTCGATGACGGATGCAGGTCGTAATAACTCGAGTCATCCGTGAGGATCGAGCCGATACCGACGACGGCGATTTTGGCCTCGCGCGCCCGTTTGAAGACATCGGCGACCGAGCGCATGTTGATCAGCATGGCGCGCTCGGAAGGGCTGTCGGCAAACAGCGGCGCGTGAATCTGGTAGGCGCGCCCGCCGAGCCTGTCGGCCATCAGGGTCGAGACATGGTTGACATCGGTATAGTGCTTGCCCTGGACGCAGCCGGTGGCCGGGATCACCTCGACATCGAAACGGCGCGGCGCCTGCAATCCGGCAACCACGGCGCTAACACCCTTGCCACCGGTAATGCAGATCGTATCGCCATCGGTGATCTCCTCGATCAGCAATCGCGCCGCAGCCTCGCCGACCGCCTGAAGCGCCGTCTGCGGATTGTCGGACACCGTCGGCACGACAATGGCACGGCTGATACCGCCCAGCGCCAGCAGCTGTTCCTCCATATCGACCAGCGGCTCGACCGGCGATTTGATCTTGATCTCGACGAGGCCAAGCTGGCGGCCGCGCTTGATGAGGCGGTTGACTGTCGGCTGCGAAAGCCCGAGCTGGTCGGCAATCTGCGCCTGGGTCAGCCCCTCGAGAAAGTGCAGGACCAGCGCCTGGTGCATCTGCCGCGCGATGACGATCTCCTCGCGTGGAGCCGCGTGTTTCGGATTGAGTTTGATAATCGCCATGTCAGGAGGCCTTCCGCTTGTGCAGGAAATGATCGATGGAGACGGCCGTCAGAAGAATGCACCCCTTTATCATGTCCTGCCAGTAGACGGAGACATCGAGCAGTACCAGCGAGCTGGTGACGAGCGACAGCAGCGCTATGCCAAGGATGGCGCCAAGGATCGTGCCGGACCCGCCATTGAGCGAGGCACCGCCGATAACCGCAGCCGCAATGATGTTGAGCTCCATGCCGACGCCGAAGGTCGGTGTCGCCGCGCCAAAGCGCGACATGTAGATCACCCCGGCGAACCCCGCGAGCGTCGAGCAGAGAACCGTTACCCAGAATTTCACCTGCTTCGTGCGGATGCCTGAATAAAGCGCCGCCTTTTCATTGCTGCCTGTATAGAAAACCTTGCGCAGGGCGGTGGCGCGCCGCAGCAGGAAATCGAACAGCATGACCACCGCGAAGAAGATAAGGATGACGTAGGGCACCCCGTAAAACGAGCCCTGCCCGACCGCCTTGAATGCGGGCGGCAGGGTGAAAAGCGAAAGCGGCGTTCCCTTGGTGATGATCAGGCACAGGCCGCGCACGATCACCATGCCGGCCAGCGAGGTGATGAAGTGGTTGAGCCCCACCACCGTGACGAAGAACCCCATGACACAACCGATCAGCCCGCTGGCCAGAACGCCGATGAGCGAGGCTGTCCACGGGTCGAGCCCGGCCAGGAACAGCGTGCCGGAAAGCACCATGGCAAAGCAGACAACCGAACCGACGGCGAGATCGATGCCGCCGACGATCAAAAGGATCGTCATGCCGACAACGACAATGCCTTCCACGGAAAAGCTCATCAGCATGGCGCGGAAGTTGCCAAGCGTCAGAAAATGCGGCGAGACAAAACTCATCGCGATGCAGAGCGCGAGAATGATGGCGATGAGACCGGCTTCGCGCATCGAGCCCAATTTCTTCCAGGATGAAACCTGCACCGTTTTTGCCGTCATCGTCTCGACCGCCATTCGTGTATCTCCCAATCGCTCTTCAGGCTGCATGTTCTGGTGCATGCGTCGTTGTATGTTTCAGTCCGGATGCGAGCCGGATGATCGCTTCTTCGCTCATTTCATCGCTGCCGAGTTCACCGGCCACCGCACCTTCACGGATGACAAGCACCCGGTCACACAGGCCCAACAGCTCCGGAAGCTCGGAGGAAATGACGACAATACCGATCCCGGAGCGGGCGAGTTCGCGCAGAAGCTGATGAATTTCGGATTTCGCGCCGACATCGATGCCGCGCGTCGGCTCGTCCATCAGGATAACCTTCGGTTGGACCGCCAGTTGCTTGGCGATGGCCACCTTCTGCTGGTTGCCGCCGCTGAGCGATGACACCGGCATGTCGACATGGTTCATCCGCACGCCGAGCCTGCGCGCAAAGTCGCGGGCGAGCTGGCCTTCGGCCTTGGCATCGATCAAGCCGAGATGACCGGTGACTGCTTTCAGGTTAAGAACCGAAATGTTCTGCGCAATCGACAGGTCCAGGAAAACGCCCGAGCCCTTGCGGTCTTCGGAGAGATAGACAATGCCGGCCCGGACCGCATCCGCATAGGTTCGAATGGTCTGAGACGTGCCATGCAGGGAAACCTCACCCTCGACAGCCGCACGCAAGCCGCAAATGCCCTCGGCAATCTCGGTGCGCCCGGACCCGATCAGCCCGCCAATCCCGAGGATTTCGCCGCGCTTCAGATCAAACGACACGCGGCTGAAACGGTCCCCGTCGCCAAGCGCGCGAACCGACAAGATTGTCTCGCCCGAGCGCTCGGTTTCGATCTGCTTGGGTGGATAGAGCTGCGTGATCTCGCGTCCCACCATGCGCCGCACCACGTCGTCGGGGGTGACATCGGCGATCGCTTCGGTGGAGACGTAGCGGCCATCGCGCAGCACGGTGACCCGGTCGCACAGGCTGAAAATCTCCGCCATCCGGTGGCTGATATAGATAATGGAAATGCCATGCGCCTTCAGTTCCCGGATGATGCCGAAGAGTATCCGCGTTTCCGCTTCCGTCAGCGCCGCCGTCGGTTCGTCGAAAATCAGCACCCGGCAGTCGAGCGTGAGTGCCTTGGCAATCTCCACCAGCTGCTGGCTGGAAATCGCCAGATCGCCGACCCTTTGCCGGACGTCAATGGGTGCCAAGCGGTCCATGACCGCCTGCGCGTCGCGTTCCAGCCTGCGGTAATTCATCAGAAACGACCGGCGGCGGCTGGTGGTCGCCATGAAAATGTTCTCGGCGACGCTGGCGTCGGGGCAGAGTGCGATTTCCTGATGCACCAATCCAATGCCTAGTGATTGCGCAACCGAAGGCGATCCGATCTTCTGCGGTTTGCCATCGAGCAGAATCTCACCGTCATCGGGCTGAAGGACGCCGGCAAGAATGTTCATGAGCGTGGATTTTCCGGCACCGTTCTCACCGCAAAGCGCATGGACCTCGCCGCGCGCCAGCGTGAAGTCGACGCCCGTCAGCGCTTTCACCGCACCGAAATGCTTGGTGATACCGCGGATACTCAAGACCGGTTCCGATGCCATCGC
This sequence comes from Phyllobacterium sp. MT110, assembly GCF_058792715.1. Lineage (NCBI taxonomy): Bacteria > Pseudomonadati > Pseudomonadota > Alphaproteobacteria > Hyphomicrobiales > Phyllobacteriaceae > Phyllobacterium > Phyllobacterium sp. MT110. The sequence goes on along the minus strand of NZ_JBXAFE010000003.1, from coordinate 599,469 downwards.
GCCTTCCTCCCTCCCGTTCGCCGAGGCTATCCGGACCTTGCGAGCCCGGATAGCCGTCTACGAAGACTACTCGTCGATGCCCTTGGTGCCGCGACGCTTGAGGTACTTGTCCCAGAAGAAGTCATCCGCATTGTCGGCTGTTACAATGGACAGGCCATTGTCGACGAAGGGGATGCTCATAGGGTTGGACCCGGCGCGCTTGGCATCGTTCATGGGATCGATCAGTTCCGGATGCTTGGCGAACCAGAGCAGCATGAAACCCATATAGCCCTGCATGCCCTGATTTGGATTGATCGAGCCGAAGACCTGACCGGCCTTGATCATATCAAGGATATTGGCATTGACGTCGGCACACATGACAAGAATCTTGCCGCCGCTTTCCTTGTTGGCCTGCGCGGCGCCAATCGCCGAGTTGGCTTCCGGCATGAAGACGGCTGCCAGATTGGGATTGGCCTGGGCGATGCTCATCAGGCCCTGATACGCCTTTGTCGGGTCCTGATTCGACGCCGCCCTGCCGACCAGCTTCATATCCGGCCACTTTTCCTTCATCCGGTCGATAAAGGCCGTGACGCGGCGGTCATGATTGTCCTGGCCCGGATTTTCCAGAACGGCATATTCGCCCTTGCCACCCAGCTTCGTGGCGATGGCGTCGGCTGCATAAATGCCTTCACGCTTGTTATCCGAGGTGATGAATGAAATCCGCTTGGACAGCGGCGAGTCGGCGGCAAAGGTGACGACCGCGGTGCCCTGGTCGACCGCCCGGTTGATCGGTTCGATGAAGGGATCCGAATTCATCGGATGCACCAGAATACCGGCAGGGTTCTGCGCCAGTGCCTGATCGAAACTCGCTATCTGCTTGTTGACGTCATATTCCGGCGTGCCCGTATAGGCTGTCTCGCAGCCCAGCTGCTTGCCCGCCTGCTTGAACATTTCATAGACGGGAAACCAGTATTCAACGCCCGAAACCATGACGTTCATGACGTATTTTTCACCCGGCTTGCAGCGGAACGGATTTTCCGTTTCCGCGTTCGCCGATGATGCAAAGAGTGTGGTCGCAAGGACCGCCATGGCGGTCGTGCCCAGAAAAGTGCGCAAGTGTCCTCCTCGAGGCCGAAGCCCCTCCCATTGGTGTGTGGCGCCTTGAATGGCGGCCGCTGTTCCTTATGAAGACCAGCAATCCTCCTCGAGTGCTGGCAGGGCTAACTAAGCGTATGATAAAGCGGCTGTCAATATAATTCATAACGTGAATTATAATTCATACAATCCGGGATTTGCCCGGTCAGACGCGGATATGCCCGCGCCTGATAGCCCATTGGAATGGCGCCTCCGGTTGGTGACGATTGCCAGCTGGCCGCGCTGGCGAAAACAGCACCCGCCATGAAACGTTTCATCCATCTCGCGCCGAATTGACCTTTTCTCAACCTATACACGGCAAGTGAAGGCAGTGATAAAATGTGACCGGCAAGCGCTTGCCACATTCTGTCTTCGCTGATCTGATATGCTCATCATCTGCCGCGGCCAGGTTTGATGCACAAACACCAAGAGGGCCACATGGACTACAGCATATTGTTGACCGGTGTTGTTCGTATCCTTGGTCTGACGGCGCTTGTCATCCTCAGCTATTCCATTGTCATCCGCACCTTTTCCAAAGGGTGGAAAAAGGGCGCGGCCGTCGGTGTTCTGCTGGCGCTCGGCGGAATCTTGTCGATGAATGATCCGGTTGTTATCGCACCGGGGGTCATCTTTGATGGACGGACAGCATTGCTTGCCATCGCATACCCCTATGGCGGGCCTGTCGGCACAATCGTTGCCGCCCTCTTCATGGCGGGATACCGAATCTGGCTCGGCGGCGTCGGGGTGGTACCGGGGCTGATTTCGATTGTCCTGATTTGCGCCATAGGGTGCGGGGTCGCGCTTATCCCCGTGCGCAAGCTTCCGATCGGGTTTATCCGTTCCGTTGTGACAGGTATGCTCGCCTCATTGTCACTCGTCTCGATCAGCCTGTTGCCGCACGACATCATTGCAACGATCGTCGGGTTTCCCCTCTTTGCCGTCGTCATCGCCAACATTGTGAATGTCGTGATTCTCTCGGATTTTCTCGAGCGGGAAAAGTCGCGCCTGCGGATCATGCGGGCTCTGGAGCATGAAGCCTGGGTGGACCCGCTGACAAAGCTGCAGAACCGGCGCGCTTTCGATCGCGCGGCGCTTCGGGCCATGAATGACAACAAGTCCAAGGCAGCCCATTGTTCCCTGGTCATGATCGACATCGATCATTTCAAGGCCATCAATGACCGGTGGGGTCACGATACGGGTGACATGGTGCTGGCGGATGTCGCCGCAATCATCCGCAGGAATGTTCGCATCACCGACGTTGTTGTCCGTTACGGCGGCGAGGAAATCGTCCTGCTGCTGACGAATACGCCGCAGAATGTAGCCAATGAACTCGCCGAGCGGGTGCGCAGCGAAATCGAGCTTGCGCGCTTTTCCACGGACCTTGAGAACGTAACCGTCACGGTCAGTGCGGGTGTTGCCAGTCTCAACGGGCAGCACACCAGCATGGAAGCATTGCTGAAAGCGGCAGACAGGGCGCTCTATCGCGCGAAAACCAGCGGACGCAACCGGGTGGAAGTCGCCTGAACAATTTTTGACATTGCGTCGTCCTTTCTGCTCATATGGCTGCAAATCAGGTTTCGATCCCAACGGCACACTTGAAGCACCAGCGCTGGAGCAAACATGGACGTGGATTTCGACGACGCATCAAAGAGAGAAGCCAAACCACAGCCGGCGCCGGTCAGCGGCAGCAAGTCTTCAGCACTCGGTACATTGAGCAATCTTCTGGGCCGTGCCGGCATTCGCGTCAACGGCGACGCCCCCTGGGACATCCAGATCAAGGATCCGAGAGCCGCAACCCGCATTCTGGGGCAAGGCAGTCTGGGCCTCGGCGAAAGCTACATGGACGGATGGTGGGACTGCGCGGCGTTGGATCAGTTCTTTGACCGCATATTTCGCGCCAATCTGACCGAACATGTGACGGCCAAGGACGTGTTGCAAACACTGCGGGCGCGATTGCTCAACTTGCAGAACAGCAGGCGCTCCTGGCAGGTTGGAAAGGAACATTACGATGTTGGTAATGACCTGTTTTCCGCGATGCTTGACCGCCGCATGACCTATTCCTGCGGATACTGGAAAGACGCCGGCAATCTCGACGACGCCCAGAGTGCAAAGCTCGATCTCGTTTGCCGCAAGCTCGGTCTTCAACCGGGCATGCGCCTTCTGGATGTCGGCTGCGGCTGGGGCAGCCTGATGCAGTTTGCCGCCGAGAACTATGGCGTCTCCTGTGTCGGCTTGACCATTTCCAGGGAACAGGCGGAATTCGCGCAACGGACATTGCAGGGCCTGCCCGTCGAATTCCGCCTCGCGGATTACCGGTCGTTCAATGTCGAGGGACTTGAGAAATTCGACCGGATTGCCTCGATCGGCATGTTTGAGCATGTCGGGCACAAGAACTACCCCGCTTTCTTTGACGCCTGCAGGCGCAGCCTGTCGGACGACGGATTGTTCCTGCTGCATACGATCGGGCGGAAACGCACCCGGAACATGATCGATCCATGGTTTGACCGGTATATCTTCCCCAATGGCGAACTGCCGTCCCTGGCTGAGATTTCCACCAGCGTGGATGGCCGCTTCGTCATCGAGGACGTGCACAATTTCGGTGCCGACTACGACAGGACACTGCTGGCATGGCATGCGCGGTTCGAAGCCGCATGGCCGCAATTTGCTTCCAAATATGGCGAGCGTTTCTATCGCATGTGGCGCTATTATCTGTTGTGCATGGCCGGATGCTTTCGGGCGCGCCAGATCCAGCTTTGGCAGACGGTCCTCTCGCCCCAGGGGGTTGCCGGAGGATATCAGCGGCATTCCTGAACGAGAGCAGGAAGACCTGTGCGGCAGATCAGCCGCGCATATTCGGCTTATCCTCAATAGGTGACTGTCACCGTGATCGTATCGGTGTAGGTGCCGGGCGCCGGTGTTGTCTGGACGGGAACCCGCCCGTACACGGTGTAGGGCTGCGCCGCGCCGCTACCTGACGCTGAAACCGTATCGGTACCGACGGTCTGCCCCCACACGGTGGTTCTGTTGGTATCGGAATAGAGGGTATAATTGACCAGCGCGCCGCCGGGCGCGGTCATCTTGCGCGAAGCGACCGTGGCACCCACGCCGATCCCCGCATCGAGGCCGATGTTGTACGGCGTCGTGTTGGTGCACTGCACAGAAAGCGTGGTGGACGCATCGTCATTTGCCGCGATCACACCCACCGAGGTGAAGGTCAGCGTCGCGGTGCTCACCAGAACACAGGATGCCTGAATAGCGATCTGGACTGTAAAGGTACCGGTTGTCGTGACGGCCAATGCCGGACTGGAAAGGCCAAGCAAAGCAGCAAGACCGACTGTTGAGAAATTGCGCACCGAATAGCCGAAACTCATTCATCCTCCTCAAGGGTTGCTTGCCGTTGGCAAGCACCTCCAATTCTCTAAAAAGGACTCAGTAATTATTCACTGCATAATACTTAATTCTTACATATTTAAAAGAACTTATCGAAAAGCTACTATTTACCCTCAACGAGGCAATATTTAATCACGTATCATTGGTAAGTGAATTTACATTAAGTATCTGACTGCGGAATATTAACGCATCGGCCCTGTCATTCATCTGTCCGATACATGGCTTTCCATGCAACATGCCGGCGCGGTTGAATGTGAACACGTGGAACACTTCAAATGAGCGCTCCACGAGCCACAAAGCCAGGGCGGCTTGCAAGACTGGCTGCTACCACTTCACGGTCAGACCAATATTCCCCTCGAAGGCGCGCTTCCGCTCGCCGCTGACATCAAAGGTGTAGTCGGCGGTGGCGAAAGCACTCACATTCTTGGTGAAGTTATGGACGATACCGCCGCCCAATTCGAGTGACGTGCTTTCCGCCTGGGTCGTGATCGGATCGGTGCCGAACAGCACCGTATCGGTGGCCTTGAAATTGTGCCAGAGATTGGCCTTGAGGTAGGGCTGGAACAATCCACGCGCGGTCTGGTAATTGCCTTGCAGCCGCGCACCGATACGGCCTGTGACGGCATCGTTGCTGTCGAACGAAACACTGGAGAACGCATCCTGCTGATCGTCGAGCCAGGCGCGCTGCCAGATGAGCTGCGCCTGCGGTTCAAGCTGCCAGTTGTCGGTCAGTGCGAAGGGATAGCCGCCTTCGAGCGACACGGTAATGCCGCTGCCGTCATTGTCTATGCCGGCTCCGCTCACCGACCGCGCATTGCCGCCATACCAGGTCCCCATCACAATACCGTCCAGATACCAGCCGGAGGGGCCAATATGGGTCCAGTAACCGCCGACACTTGTCGCGTCGACCTTGATCTTGCCTGTACTCAAATTGTTCCAGCCAAGGGCCTGACCTTTGACATCGGAATTCATGCCGGCATACCCGAAGAAGATACCCGCAATATCCCGATGGCCGCCTTCACTCTGCCGGCGCAGGATATCGATACCTGTCTGGAATCCCCAGATTGATCCGTCAATCGAGGGTGATGCCGTGCCTGCCCAGCCCTGCTCGATGCTTTGACCGAAAACGCGTCCCCAGGCCGCCGACAGGTCACTGCCCGGCGTGAGAACGCTCTGCTCGCCGCGGCGCTCGTGGAACGTGCCCAGCGTTGCCAGCGTTGCCAGCCTGGCGGCCGGCGGAACTGCGGAATAGGTCGCGACTTCCGGACGAAGCAGCGGCACGACGCTGACGAGCACTCCGCCCCGCTCCTCAACCACCGGGGTGACCGGCGTTGCACCGGGTTCCGGCGGTTGTCCGCCTGGAACGGGCGGCTGTACAACGTTTGGCGTTGCCGGATCGGTTGGCGCAATGACAGGTCCTGTCGGCGTCGGATTGTCCGGCGTCGGCGTGGGCGTGACATAGTCCGAGCGCAAATACCAGTTCTGGGTCGTGTTTGCGCTGACGCCACCCTTGAACAGAAAATACTCGTATGCCCCGGCCGCTGCGCGGCCACTCAGAAAAAATGCACTCCCGGCCGTCGTCGCACCATTCACGGCATCGACCACTTTGATGCCGTCAATCACCGTCGCAGCGCCGGTCCCTCCGACGTTGGTAACGGCAATGCCGGTTGTACCGGTCGCCGTTCCACCGGATAGAACGAGCCTATCCGATGCGGAAGAGTCATCGCCAAGAACGGTGTTCAGGAGAAGTGAGCCATTGTTGCCGACATAATTGCCCACGATGGTCAGCCGGTCTCCCGCAGCACCCGAACCATTGGTCAAATCGATGACACCCGCATTGGTGACAGTGATTGCCGGTCCGCCGGCATAAGGCATGATCGATGGATTGAAGCCACCTCCGGCGAGCAGCTTCGCCCCCGGGGATACGGTTACATTGCCGGTCAGATCCTTTTGCAGAGTGAAATTGCCTGTCTGGATGAAACTGTCGTGAAAATCTCCAGTTCCCGCCCATGTCCAGTCAGTACCCTTCATGTACATCGTCTGGAAATTGGTAAAGGCGTTGTCGATCAGCCCCGAACCCTGAAGGGTCAGCTGATTGTTGCCGCCCCCACCATTGGCGGTTCCGATGATTTTTGAGCCGGTCTGCAGCGTAAAGTCGATACTGCCGTTGCCGCCGCTCAGGGCGAACCCATTGCCGCCGCTCAGCAATCCGGCATTCGTGATCTTGGTCGGGCCGTTGAGCGTGCGGATCGCGGGTCCCTGATCGCTGATGATTTGACCGCCAGCCAAATTCTCGATTGTCGCGTTGAAGCTCGATCCCAGCGTGTTGGAAAACACACCATCCGAGGGCAAGCCACCGGATGCCGCGCCACCCTGCGCGTGAATCACGCCGCTGTTGGTGAGACGGGCATTGGTGCCCTGCATGTAAACCGTTGGGGCACTGTTGCCGGTTGTCATCAATGTACCGGTATTGATGACGGTTCCGTTTTGCCCGAGAATGGAGGCCGCACGCGCATTGCTTCCGTTGGTTGTGACCGTTCCATTGTTGATAAGGGTATTGTTCGGTGATCCGCCGCCGCTCTGCCCCCAACTTGCCGTCATGCCGTAAGCGTTGGGTCCCGTTGTGGTGATCGTGCCATTGTTTGTGAGCGTATTGCCGGAGCCGTCTGCGGCCATGCCGTCATTGTATTGGTTGGTCGTGCTGATCGAACCGTTGTTGGTCAGGCTGTTGTTGCTTCCGGTGCCGACCAGACCTGCACCGCGATTGAGCCCCGTGCTGCCCGCTCCCGTCAGTGATATCGCGCCGCTGTTCACGACAGTGCTGCCATCGACGACACTGACACCGGAGTTCTCGGTGGGGCTGCGGACAATATTCAACTGGACACCGCTGCCAATGTTGACCTTGACGCCGGAGCTTCCGGCTACCGCATGCACGCCCGCCGTCGCGGGATTGGGTGCCGAGGTATCGCAAGTGACCGTCTGGCCCGATACCGGCGCAAGGCTGGTGCATGCAGCCCAACCGATGGATGGACTGGCAATTGAGATGAGTGCTGTTGTGGTAAAAAGAGACAGAAATTGCGTGTGCAACACGGAAAAACGCATGGTGGCTCCCCCAGCATTCCGGTGCGAAGACGCACCCAAGCAGCTCAAAATGCATATTTTGTCGAAATGAGGCTAGTCAGTTCAGAGTATTTCTCTGCTTAATCCACACGGAATAAACATCGAGTGGCAAAAATAACACAATTAAGCACCGCTACTTTCCAAGAGTGTGGAATAAACGCGCAATGCCTTCTATTGCGCGTTTATTCACTACAAGCAGGTACCCAGAAAGGGTTAACGCCAACCTCGGAAATACACGCTTTCCAAAGGCAACCCCATGAGAATCATTGGTGCATGGGAATCAATTCTGTCGCAGTTGTCAGGCTGCCTTATGCTCAACCTCGACCGTCACGTGCGACAGATCATGAATGTGGGAAAGCTTTGCCCGATAGGAAGACGGCGCTTTCGGATGATCGCTCACCAGCGAAACAATGGCGCCGTGATGACCCGGGCCCAGCTGCCAGACATGCAGATCCGTGATCACATCCCCTTCCCGTTCGATGGCCGAACGGATTTCTTCCGGCAGATCCTCGCTTGACGGCACATAGTCCAGCAACACGCCCCCGGCACGCCGGATGAGCCCGAACGACCAATTGGCGATGACCAGCGCACCAATGATGCCGATGGCCGGATCGAGCCAAAGCCATCCATAGAGACTTGCCGTTACAAGAGCGCCGATGGCCAGCACCGAAGTCAGCGCGTCAGCGAGCACGTGGATATAGGCCGCTTGAAGGTTATTGTCGTGCGCATGAGCATGATCGTGATGGTGATCATGGTCGCCATGATGCGAATGATCGTCGCGCAGGAGCCAGGCGGAAAGCAGATTGACCGCAAGACCAACCACGGCAATCGATATCGCCTGGGGAAAATTGATCTGAACGGGATTTGCCAGCCTGACAAAGCTTTCCCAGGCAATCAGCAGTGCAATCAGAGCCAGAACTACCGCACTGGCAAAGGCCGCCAGATCGCCGAATTTTCCGGTTCCGAACGTGAACTGCGAATTATGCGCGTGCTTTCGCGCATAGAGATAGGCTAAGGCCGCTATCAGCATTGCCGCCGCGTGGGTTGACATGTGCCAGCCGTCCGCCACCAGCGCCATTGAACCGTAGACGGTTCCGGCGGCAATTTCAGCAATCATCATGACCGTGGTCAAGGCGATAACCATCCATGTGCGCCGTTCGTTGCGCTCGTGGTTCTGGCCAAGGAATATATGGTCGTGCGAGCCGGCATTTGACTGTGCCGCGTGGTGATTTTTCATTTGAGATATTTCCTTACGACATCAATGAGTTCCGCAGCGCCTTGGGCCCGTTCCACATCGGGGTCCTTGTCCGGATCGACCACATGCATGCGAATGTGATCTTCGATCAGCTCGACAACCAGGCCGTTTACAGCGCCACGGACGGATGCGACGAGATTGAGGATTTCACCGCAGGCAACTTCCGCCTCCAGCGCGCGCTCCACTGCCTCCATCTGCCCTTTCAGGCGGCGGATGCGGGCGAGGAGCTTGGCCTTATCTTTGGTTGTGTGTGACATAATATACCCCCCTACCCTATATTACGCAATGAAGCAACATATTCTTCCCGCCCCTTGATGGGAGGCGCTGACGATCAAACGCGGGAAAGCAGCTCAGATCGCGTAGGTCGCGCCGGCGATGATTGTACCGATGACTCCGAGAAGAATGGACGCATACCAAGGCCAGCGGCGGCCGCCGGTGATAATGGCAATGGTCGCGACCGCGATCGCTATATGCAGGAATGTCGCTGCGATTGTCAGGTGATGGTGCCGCCCTTCGTGGACGAGGCCCTCCTGCAAAGCATCCTCCGATTTGACCTCGAAATCCCGCGCCGTTTTCTGGATCTCCTGGCTTTCCGCTTCATTGCGCTGTGACTGGGATGCGAAGTCGGCGGCTTTTGGTCCGCCTTGCGCAGCGGCAATATCGTACATGTTTTTCTTGAGGCTCTTGGCCTGGAAGAAATTCCAGTTATCCGTTGCCTTGTTCTGGAAGAGCACGGCCTGGGTCTTGGCCGCGGTGGCCCCGCCGCTCTCGATTGTTTCCAGACTGCCGACGCCCGCAGCGACGACTGCAAGAACTGCAATCGTTACCGCAACAATGGCGAGAAAGGCATTCTCGCTGTGCAGGGCGTGCTGGGCATGTTCCGTATGTTCAAATGCTTCAGACGAGATTTCTTCCATCGAGTTTCTCCCATTCTCCTGGCGCTATGGGATCGCTCGCAATTTGGTCGAATTGTGATGAATGCGAACCTACGCATTCATCCCCCTGTCCAGCAATCCACACCGCTGAGAACCTACACCTCATTGCCGATCGATACGAGCGGAGAAACCCGGCGGCACGACGCGCCTAGCGCCGTTAACCATTTGTTTAACATTTGATTGATTGACGCAGCCGTTTTGGCGTTAACTCCTTGTTAAGAGTTTGTTGGGGTAGCGGCAATGTTGCGTGTGTTGAGCGTTGCGATCTGTGTGTTTCTGGGCCTTTCATCGCTGACGCATGCGGGTTCCTCGAATCCGTCCACGGCGGCCACGGCACGCTCCGTGTCCTTCGAGCGCCGCGCGGCCCTGTTCGGCGCGATCCCCGGCAGCACGAAGCCCTCGGCGGCAAGCGCCGCAGCCACCGGCGGCAAGACGAGCATTCCCTATGGCTGGGTGGATTTTTGCGGCCGGCGTCCCGCGGAGTGCAATGTCTCGCCGCTGCCGGCAGCCGATATCAAACTCACGGCCGAGACATGGAATTATCTTGAACGCATCAACCGCGAGGTGAATGCATCCATCGAACCGATGAGCAATCTTGAGCATTGGGGCACGATGATGGATCACTGGGATTACCCAGTCGACGGCAAGGGTGACTGCAAGATTTACGCTCTCTACAAGCGCAAGCTGCTGCTCGAGGCTGGATTTCCGCGGCAGGCGCTGCTCATGACCATCGTGCGCGACTTGAACGACGAAGGTCACACGATCCTGACGGTAAAGACCGACCGCGGCGATTTCGTCCTCGACAATCTGGCTGACCAGGTCAGGCCATGGGACGTCACCGGCTATAATTTCCTCAAGCGCCAGTCGCAGCAGAACCCGAATATCTGGGTCTCCATCAATCTGCGCGGCGACGCATCAAGAGCCTCCACCGCAAACCTTCAGGCAAGAAACTGATCTGACGCCGACTATTGCCCGCTCGATTGAAGAATGCCTTCGAGGTCATCGAGCTTTTCATTGATCAGCCAGCCATAATAGTTTTCGACCGGATATTTGCGGTTGCTGCCGCTTGCGATCGCCTGCCGCAACTCGGCGGCCCGGCGCCGTGGCTGCCCGACATTGTACAGGGTCGCCGTGATGCCGGGATTCTTCGAAATGTCAAAGCCCTGCGCCGCATAGGCGTCGATGGCATCGCGCACGATTGCCGCGATGTAGACGACGCTGCGGTCTGGATCCATGACATCGCGATAAACCGCCTGAGGCTGATCGGGAGAAAGCTTTGGAAGTTTGCTGACCTGCGAGACAAGGTCCGTCACCTCCAGGGCCGCCAGCGGGCTTATCTGACCGAGGCCAAACGTCTGACCGCCGTAGAACGGCTGGAAAAACGCCCGCTGCAGTGAAATGGGTTCATAGGCCACATCATCGACGGTCTTGCCCCTGAATCGGTCATCCCAGACCTGATCGCGGCAATTCCACAGCTCGGCGCTGGCTGTCAGCGCGGCGCAGGCGGCAAATTCCGGCCTTTTGACAAAAGCCTGGATCGTGACGCCCTTGTACCGGAAGGAGAAGTCCGCATTGGCATAGGCCAGCGCCTTGACATAATAGGTCTGCACCTTGCCGACGGCACTGACATTGTAGGTATGCTCCCCGACCAGCGCACCGACGATGTGAATGGGATCGATGTGATAGGCGCGGGCGGCATCCTTGATCTGCGCAACCAGCTTTGTCTCGCGCGTGAGCAGCGCAATGATCTGCTTGTATTTTTCGTCGTATGTCGTGTTGAACGCTTTTGCCCGGTCCGCCGATGTCTTGGGGATGGGTGGCTGCGTCTCGGAACGGTTGCCCGGCGGCACCAGCACCTCATTGGCAGCATCGGCCGGTTGCCCAAGGAAACTACCGATGCCAATGCCGATGACCAGCATTGCGGCCAAGCGAGATACCGCGGGAAAGCTCATAAAGTACGTCTCCATTCTTGACCGAAAGCATAGGGGAAGCATGCGCTCGAAATATACAGGTAGGAATGTCACGCAGGTATGATTGTGGTAAAGATTGGGTCGGCACCTGCGGCTCTTTTCCACACCTGGCGCTCTTATCATGAATCCCTGCGCTGGCGAGATGCAAGAATCATGTTTGTCCATAAAAAGACCAGGCACATTGGTAAATTCCTGCACCCCGTAGTATATCCTACGCGCATGCGCATACTCCTCGTTGAAGACAATCGTGATTTGGCATCCTGGCTCGATAAGGCGCTGCGGCAGGCCCATTATGCCGTCGACACCGTCTATAATGGCGAGGATGCCGACCATGCGCTGCGGGTCGCCGACTATGCCCTTGTCATTCTCGATCTGTCGCTGCCCAAAATGGACGGAATGACCGTGCTGCGACGCCTGCGCAAGAGCGGCAGTACCGTTCCGGTCATCATACTGACTGCGAATGCAAGCCTTGGCGGCCGGGTTGCAGGGCTCGACGAAGGCGCCGACGACTATCTGGCCAAACCATTCGAGATTGCCGAACTGGAGGCGCGGATCCGGGCGCAGCTCCGTCGCGGGCATAACCGGGCCAATCCCGAGATCGAGCTGGGTGAATTGCTGTTCGACGGCAGGACGCGGCAGTTCTTTCTGTCGGGCAAGCTCATGTCGCTGACACCGCGCGAGCATGCAGTGCTGGAGCACCTGATCTTCAAGGCGGGGACGACGGTCAGCAAAACCGTCCTGTGCGAAAGTGTCTTCGGTTTCAATGATTTGGCCGATGCAAATGCCATAGAGATTTATGTTCACAGGGTACGCAAGAAGCTGGAAGGCAGTTCGGTGAAAATCGCGACGTTGCGCGGCATGGGCTATCTTTTGCGCCATGGTGAATGACGGCAAGCCCCAGACGCAGTCGAAATTCCGCCGTTTGTGGAAACGGTTGAGCGAGAGCCTGCGGGTCCAGCTTCTGCTCTGGATCGTTCTTCCGCTGATCGGCGTGATCTGCGTCAATCTCGTCATCAGCTTTCAATCCGCCGAGGCCACCGCCGATCTGGTCAGCGATCAGCTGCTGCTGGCGTCCGCCCGGGTGATTGCCGAAGCCGTGACGGTGGACACCAACGGGACGGTTGCCGTGGATATTCCGCCCGCTGCGCTCGAGATGTTCGATATCGGCCATGGCGACCGGGTTTTTTACCGGGTGCTGACGGCATGGGGAACCCTGGTCTCCGGCTTCGACAACCTGCCCGAACCCAAGAAGGAACAGGTGGGCGAGGATGCGGTTTTCAGAGACTCTCCGGTACGCGTGCTGACATTGAACCACCCGGTGATCGGCCTGGCGCGGGATGCCGAAGTGTCCGTGTCTGTCGCGGTGACGCTGAATGGCGAACGGGCAATGCGGCAAAGACTCTGGCTGTCGGATTTCACCAAACAGGTACTGCTGGTTCTCGTCGCCGGTTTTGTCGCCATTGTGGGGCTGCAGCGCGGGCTCACGCCCGTCCTGCGCCTGCGCGATGCGGTGCGCGAACAGGGACGGGAGCGGCTTGATCCGTTTTCCCCCGAAACCGTGCAGACCGAACTGCGTCCCCTGGTCCACGCCCTCAATGATTATATGGAGCGCGTACAAAGCCAGATGGCGGCACAGAGGCGGTTCGTCTCCAACGCGGCGCACCAGTTGCGCACCCCCCTGACCCTGGTCGCGACCCAGGCAAGCTTTGCCGCCCGGGAACAGGACAACGACCGCCGCAACGAGGCCTTGCAGGCTCTCCGGTCCAGCACGAAGCAGCTCGCCCGCCTCGCCAGTCAGCTGCTGACATTGTCGCGCGCCGAACCGGGCAGCCGCAGGCCGCGGCGCGACAGGGTCGATATGACCGCGGCAACACGGCAGGTCCTCGACACCTATGCCGAAATGGCCTTGCGCCGCCAGATTGATCTCGGTTTCGAGGCAAGCGAACCGGCTTTCGTCGAGGGCGACGGCCCGATGCTGTCCGAGATGATCGTCAATCTCATCGACAATGCGCTGCGCTACACGCCGGTTGGCGGCACCGTCACGGTTTCCGTTTCCAAAGGCGATGAATGGGTGCAGCTTCGTGTCGAAGACAACGGGCCGGGTATACCCGACGATGAAAGAGCAAAGGTTTTCGAGCGGTTCTACCGCATCATGGACGTGCAGCCCGAGGGTAGCGGGCTGGGCCTTGCCATCGTCAAGGAAGTCGTCGACGGCGCTGACGGTACGGTGAGTTTGGGCACCTCCCCGAGCGGAGGATTGACTGTGGACATCAAGCTGCCAACAATAAAACAGGACCGGAGCGAGCCGGTCCTGTCTTGATCGCTGGCATGCTGAATTACTGCATGTCGGTGTGCTGTTGCGGGCGCCACTTTGCCAGCCGGGTTTCGATCATGGTCATGATCATTTCCGCCAGCAGCGTGACAAGCATCACCAGGATGATTGCGGCATACATGCCGGCCGCATCGAATGTGCCTTTGGCAATCGAGATCAACTGACCGATACCAAAGCGTGCACCGACAAATTCACCAACGATCGCGCCGATGATGGCAAAGCCGAAACTGACGTGCAGGCTGGCGAAAATCCAGCTCATCGCCGATGGTACGATTACCGTGCGCGTCACCTGCCAATTGGACGCCCCGAGAATACGGGCATTGGCAATCATGTTGCGGTCGGCTTCGCGCACGCCCTGAAATGCATTGGCGAACACCACGAAGAACACCATGATGAAGGCCAGCGCCACTTTGGATGCCAGTCCCAGCCCCATGATCATGATGAAGATCGGGGCAAGAACGACGCGCGGGATCGAGTTGATCGCCTTGATATAAACCGAGAAAATGTCGGAGAGGAACTGGTTGCGGCCAAGGCCGATGCCAACCAGAACGCCGGCAATGGAGCCTGCAAAAAAGCCGATCAATGCTTCTTCCATGGTGACCCACAGATTGAACCAGAGCGACCCTTCAGCGGTACCCTCCGTGATCCATTCATACAGGCGCATGACAATGCCGCTTGGGCTGGAATAGAAAAACGGATCGATCCAAAGCCTGTTGGCTGCAAGTTCCCAGATGCCGAGAATGCCGACCAGGATGACAAGCCGCCAGAACAAGACAGCGTGTTTGCGGCGTTGCATTGCCTTGAGAGCGGCAGCCTCTATCTCTGCGTCGGAGGTTCCGGCGCGGAAAATCGGAGCAATGTTTTCCAATGGGGTATCGGTCATGATGAAATTCCTCCGTTTCAGGCTGCCTGACTGGCGCGGCGATAGCTCATTTCCACTTCATCGCGCAGATCTTCCCAGATCGTGCGGCAATATTCGATGAAACGGGGCTCGTAGCGAATGTCAGCAACCACGCGCGGACGCGGGAGATTGATGGGATAGACGGATTTCACCGTTGCGGGTCCGGCAGTCAGCACATAGACCTTGTCCGCGAGGGCGACGGCCTCCTCAAGGTCGTGCGTCACAAAGATGACCGAGGCCTTGCGTTCCGCCCACAGGCGCAACAGCTCTTCGTGCATCACGGTCCGGGTCTGCACGTCCAGCGCGGAGAACGGCTCGTCCATCAACAGAATTTCAGGCTCATTGATGAAAGTCTGGGCCAGGGACACGCGCTTGCGCATGCCGCCCGAAAGCTGGTGCGGATAATGCTGCTCGAAGCGGGACAGCCCGACACGGGCGAGCCAGTCTCTGGCGCTGCGGGTGGCTTCCGCATGGGATTTTCCCCGGAAGAGCGGGCCGGCCATGACATTGTCAATGACATTGCGCCACGGGAACAAGGCGTCGGTCTGAAACACGAAACCGACTCTTGGATCGATGCCGTTGACCGGGCCGCCCATGAGGCGCACTTCGCCGGCGCTTGGCCGGGCAAGTCCGGTGACGAGATTGAGTGTTGTGGACTTGCCGCAACCTGTCGGTCCGACAACGGCGACGAACTCGCCGGGTTCGACCACCATATTGAAATCGCGCAAGGCAGTCAGCGACTTGCCGGTCGGTGAAACGAAGCGGCGGCTGACATTGATCAATTCAATGGCAGGGGTCTGGGATGCATTGTCTTTCATGGCAAATACCTGGGGCGTGCTGAATAACGGGCGTGCACGCAATGCCCGATACCAAGGGATCGCTTCCAGCCGCTGGCGGCCGGAAGCGATAGGCTCGGAAAGGTTATTTGGCAGCTTTCACGAATTCAGACGTGAAGGTCTTGGAAAGATCGATCTGCTTGCCTTTGACGTTCTTGGAAAAGCTCGACAGAACGTTCAGTACGGTCTGCGGACCGTCCGCCGGCATAACGCCGTCTGCGGTGAACATGCCCTTGCCGTCGGCAAGCGCCTTTACATAACCTTCCTTGTCGCCGACGTAGAAATCCTTCGGCATCTTGTCGGCAATGTCATCCGCGCTGTGGGTGTTGATGTACTTCAAGGTCTTGACGAAGGCATTGGCCAGCTTCTGCGTCGTTTCCTTGTGTGCATCGACCCACGATGTTTCCATATAGAGCGATGCGGCGGGATAGGTTCCGCCGAGAGCGGCCCGCGTGCTTTCAATCGTGCGCATGTCGATCAGGACGCTTGCTTCCTTGGTCTTGAGCATGCGCGAGATGGTCGGCTCGGTTGTCATGCCGGCCTGGATCTTGTCCTGCTGCATGGCGGCAATGAATGTCGCTCCGGCGCCGACAGGCACGGATGTAAACTCTCCGGGCTGCAAGCCGCTCTTGAACGCCAGATACTGCGTGAGGAAATTGGTGGAGGAGCCAAGCCCGGTGACGCCGAGGCTCATGCCCTTGAAGTCAGCCGCAGACTTGATCTCGGGATGTTTCGTCGAAACCAGTTCGACTTCGCCCGGCGCCTGGCTGAACTGAACGATCGATTCAACAAGCTTGCCCTTGGCCTGCAGGTCAATGCAGTGATCGTAGAAACCGACAACGCCCTGGACGGCGCCTGCCAGCAGCTGGTTTTCGGCATCGACACCGGCCGGTTCGTTGAGCAATTCAACATCCAGGCCTTCGTCCTTGAAATAGCCGAGCGCTTCGGCAAGCTTTGCAGGCAAGTAAATGTGCTTTTCATAGCCGCCCACCATGATGGTGATCTTGTCGTCGGCATGAGCGGCGGATCCGGCACCGAATGTGCTGGCGGCCATCAAAACGGCAAAAGAAGCCGTGTGAAAAAAAGAGCGTGAAAGTGCCATTGTTCCGTCCTCGATTTGTTTCCCGCACCCTCAATTCTTTGTCACACCGTGGGTGTGTTCTTATGGATGCAGGGGTACTATAGATGACGCAACCTTTCAGTTAGCTTTCAGCGGTGAAAAGCCGTTTTTCTGTTCTGCGATGCCCCCGTGGAACGGCGGAATTCTAGGCCGACAATGCCAGAATGGTGGTTGGTTGCGGCAGTGGCATTTCCGCTGCAATACCGTCTTCAATCCTGCTGATCTGGCCGCTGATCATGATCTGGTCCAGCGGGGCGGGCCTGCCCAGATAAAAGCCTTGCGCCGCATCGCACCCCTCCGCATCCAGAAGCGACAGCTGGCTCTGCGTTTCAATACCCTCGGCCAGAACCGGGATGCTGAGGCTCTTGCCCAGCGCAAGAACCGCGCGAATAATGGCCTTTGCCTGCGGGCTCGTCTCGACTTCGCTCATGAAGGAACGGTCCAGCTTGATCGTATCGAAGGGAAACGACCGCAGGGTTTCAAGCGACGAATATCCCGTTCCGAAATCATCGAGGGCGATGGTGACACCCAGCTGTTTGATCTGGCGCAGGATATGCAGGGTCCGGACCTTATCGGCGATGATCGTCGATTCCGTGAGTTCGAGCTCGAGGCGGCTGGCGGGCAGCTGGGTTTCCAGCAGGATTTCATGGATCAGCTTCGGCAGGTCCGCATGGGAAAGCTGAACGGGCGACAGATTGACCGCAATCTTG
Source organism: Phyllobacterium sp. MT110 (assembly GCF_058792715.1). NCBI lineage: Bacteria > Pseudomonadati > Pseudomonadota > Alphaproteobacteria > Hyphomicrobiales > Phyllobacteriaceae > Phyllobacterium > Phyllobacterium sp. MT110. The sequence continues at coordinate 581,787 of NZ_JBXAFE010000003.1, read as the reverse complement.
TATGCGGGCGTCCAGGATGTGGCGGCGGCACAGGCCGTGCGCAGAACCCATTCGCCCAGTTGCAGGATCAGCCCGGTTTCCTCCGCAAGCGGGATGAATTCTGACGGCGGGATGAAACCGTGCTTCGGATGCTTCCAGCGCAGCAGGACTTCATAGCCGCGAACTTCGCCGGTCGAAACCGCGGTCTGCACCTGATAGTGCAGGTCGAGTTCATTGTTGTCGAGCGCCTCGCGCAGCTCTCCCGCCAACGTCCGGCGGGCCCGGACCGTTTCGTCCATTCCCTGTTCGTAGAAGCAGACTGCCGTGGTCCGGTCGGCCTTGGCACGATACATGGCAAGGTCGGCATTGTTGATCAGCATTTCCTTGGTATCGGCATCCTCGGGATAGAGTGCGACGCCGATGCTCGCTCCAGGGTTCACGTCAAAATCGCCAATGCGGATGGGCTTGAACATCGCTGATTCAATGCGGGCGAGAAACCCGTTCAGCGCTTCTCCGCTGTGCGCGTGATGAATGGCGGCAAATTCATCCCCGCCCAGCCGGGCGACAAATTCCCCGTCGTGCAACAGATCGCTCATGCGCAGCGCCAGTGTGCGCAGAACCTCATCGCCGGAACTATGCCCACGGACATCGTTGATTTCCTTGAAGCGGTCGAGATCGATGCAGATCAGCGCAATCCGGTTTCCGGTATTGCCGGCGGCGCGGATTTCCCGGTCGAGGCGGTCATTGAAGCTGGCGCGGTTGGGAAGGCCCGTCAGACTGTCGTTCATCGCCATCTGGCGCAGCCGCTGATACGAATCCGCCCGTGTGCGGTCATCGATGAGGTAACTGACGAGCCCCGTACCCACGACAATCATGCCCACCAGCGCAATTGCCAGGGCCATGGCCTGCAGGGCCGCGTGATCGGTGAACGCACCCGCCGTCGACAACGGGGTAATTTTGAACGCCGTCATGCCGGTAAAATGCAGGCTGACAATGGCAAGCGCCAGCACGCCGGACGCAGCGGCCAACCGCCTGTTGAATTTGCCATTGACGGCAAGGTGCAGTGAAACCGCTGAAAGGACGACCGACAGAACAATCGAGGCCATCAGATAGGTCATGTCCCAATCGACGATACCCTGGACGCGATAGGCGAACATGCCGGTATAATGCATGGCTGCGATGGATACACCCAACAGCGAACCGCCGACGATGGAAGGCAGCCGGCCCGATCCGCTCGTGGCTATGACGAAGCTTACCAGCGCCCCGCCGATTGCGACCAGAAGCGAAACGATGGTCAGGACGGCATCGAAGGCGACGGGCGCTCCCGGATCATAGGCCAGCATGGCGATGAAGTGGGTACACCAGATTGCCGATCCCGCTGCCGTTGCCGTCAGGAAGTGCCATCCGATTTTTTCCGGGCCCGTTGTATTCGCCGCCCGCTGAAACAGGCGGAAGATCGCCCATGAACCCGATACGCAAACGAAAGCCGCAAGGAGAACAAGCCAAATGTTGTGTTTTCCGCCGATACACGCCATCACCAACATCATGATTACGGTTCTCTCTGTCCCTGTTTGCATCCTCCCGTGGTCTTCCACTACGGACAAACACTTGATGTTGAATTAACGGATCAGGTTATTATTGGGTTGATTTCCAGCTCGCCCAATGGGTGGCACACAAACGTCCCGCCGAAGCCGGTTTTTCTAAATTTGAACTTGAGCTGTTCAATCAAAATAAATCATGTCGCGACATCGCGGGGCGCCGGTTACACTTTATTCATTTCGAGGCAACCAAATGGTTCAAAATGCTATTTGGGGCACACATGATGAAATCGGTATTGGCTCTTGCAATTGCAGCTTTGGTTTCGCTCGGCGGTATGGCTTCGGCGGAAAAGCAGACATTGAGAATAGCGACCGAGGGCGCCTACCCTCCCTTCAATTTCATCGATGCCTCCGGCAAGCTGACCGGTTTCGACGTCGAAATCGCCCATGCCCTCTGCAAGGAGATGGACGCAAACTGCTCAATCGTCACGGTGCCGTGGGTGGAGATCATCACGCGGCTTGAACAGCACGAATACGATCTCGTGGTTGCCAGCATGTCGCTGACCGATGAACGCGCGAAGCGCATGGAATTTTCCACGCCCTATTACCGTTCCCATTCGGCTTTTGCCGGCGATCCGCAGAAATTCCACGACATTTCCCCCGCTGCCTTGAAGGGCATCAAAATCGGCGCGGGCAAGGATACGATGCAGGCGGAATATCTCAAGAAAGTCTACCCCGAAAGCACGATCATTCTGGCCGCGGATCAGCCCTCAGCTCAGAAACTGCTGACCTCCGGCAGTGTCGAGCTGATGCTGGCGGACTCGATAGAACTGCTTGCCTTTCTGCAGTCACCCGAAAACTCCAGGTTCGACTATGTCGGCGATCCGCTCACCAGTGATCTCCTGCGCAGCACATCGCATGTGACGGCCTCGAAGGGCAATGCCGAGCTTATCCAGCAGGTCAACGAGGCGTTGAGCCAGATCCGGCTGAACGGAACCTATGACCGGATCAACAACAACTACTTTCCCTTCAGCATCTATTAGGCCGTTACACGACATGCGTAATCCTTTTCAGGGAATGCAAATTTCGATGCGGGCTGCAGGTCAGCTCCTGATTGCGCTTGTCCTCGTCTATGCCGTTGCGGCGGCCGGCTATTCATTCTTCCTGCTGCAAAAGATCGAAAGCAACGCCGATTACGCGCAGGAAAACCAGCTGCCGCTCGTCCTGGCCCAGAACCGCAATGCCCTGAAGATCGAACGGCTGGCGTCGCTTGTCCGCTCCGCCTATCTCGCCCGGGATCGCGAACTGGAACGGCAGGTGCAGCTGCAGACCCATGTCCTCGCCCGAAGCTTCACCCTGGATAACAATGCGCAACTGGCCGACAAGGTGCTGGAAGTCGCCGAACAGGTAAAGCGCATCATTGCCAAGCGGGAACAGATCAGGCGAAGCGAGACACTGGCCCAAACGAAAACCGAAGGGATTTCCGCCGCACAGCTGGATAAGCAGGCGCTCGAAGCCTATCAATCGGCCATGCATCTGACGGACAGCCTGACACAGGACCTGACGACGGACGCCGCGGCGCTCGCCTATGCGATGTCGGGCGACATTCAGAAGACCGCCAGGATGATCCAGCTGGCATGGATCGTCATCCTGATACTCCCGGTGGCAATCGCCATCGGCGCGCTGTTCGTTGTGGCCCGCCACATCATTGCCCCCATCCATACGGCGATCAACTATCTCGGGTCGATTGACCGGCAGGAAGCGGGCGACGTCAAATTCCGCCATCCCCTGTTCCGGGAGCTTTCAACCATTTTCGATGCCATTCAGGCCTATGGCCGGGTGTCACGCGACCTGTTGGAGACCAACACCATTCTGCACACGCTGTCCGAAGAGGATGGCCTGACCCGGCTCGCCAACAGGCGCAGTTTTGAGCGAAAGCTGGTTGAGGCGTTCAACACGTCCGTCGAGCGGGGCGATGATCTGGCCATCGTCATGGTCGATCTCGATCACTTCAAGTCCATCAATGACCGCTATGGCCATCAGGCCGGTGATACGTGTCTCAAAGCCGCCGCCAGCGTCCTCAGCGGCGTCTGCTCGGACCGGACATGCCATATCGCACGGTACGGCGGCGAAGAATTTGCCCTTGTTCTTCCCGCCTGCAGTCTGGAAGACGGTGTCGCCGTGGCAGAGGCGATCAGGACCGCCATCAGCGGCCTGCGCATCAAGGCCCCGCAGGACGACATCATAAGAATGACCGCCAGTCTTGGCGTCGCCTCGATGCGAAGCGGCGTTTTCGACAGTTCGGAACAGATCCTGGAAAATGCCGACAAAGCGCTGTACCGGGCAAAACACAGCGGCCGGAACAACGTCAAGGCAATCGCCGGACACGACATTGCCGTGCCAATCGTCGCTTGAGCCGGTAACCGGGCAGCCAACGCCCGCCGTTCTGACGCTGTGTGGATCAATCGGGAAGAATCCGGACAAATTGCGTCACTAGAAAGAAGGCGCGGAAACGTATAGGTTGTCCCTGCAACTTAAGGTTTTATTCATCCGGGGACAATGCGCGGCTGACTGCCGTCGACCTCGGTTCCCCATATCCGATTGCATCGAACGATACTGATATAGGCAAGGCGCTTGATCGCCCGATTGAATTCTCTGTCAAATAGGAGAGAACGGCAATGACCTATCTACTTTCGACGTATTGGCCTTGGATGTTGATTGCGCTTCTTCTGGGTATTGCAGTGGGTTTCATGACCTTCCAGCGATCGGTCCAGGCATGGCGGCCGGCTTCCTGGCCGGGCTCGCTTAAACTGCTTTGTCTGCTCTTCGTCGTCGGCCTCGTCGTCGCGGTGCTGAAATGGCTGCCGGGCCTTGCCGGGCAGTATCTGGAAGCGGCACTGCTGCTTGTCGGCAGCTATGTCGTCGGTTATTTCGCCGGCAGCTGGCTGGCAAGTCTGCGCGCCGCCGAACCGGCTGTCCAACAGCAACCCGCCATGGCGCCAGCGGCACCGGTTGCCGCCGCGCCGACCGCAACGGCTCTGGCCAGCGACGGTCATCCCGGACAGCGCCCGCCGTCAATCGACAGGGTTGCAACCCCCGACAATCTGAAACGGATAGCGGGCGTCGGCCACACCAACGAGATCAAACTCAACGAGCTCGGCATCTGGACGTTCAGCCAGATCGCGGCGTGGAACCATCAGAATGCGGAATGGGTCGGCAGCTACCTCGCCTTTCCCGGACGCATTGAACGGGAAGACTGGATCGGTCAGGCGGCACGGCTTGCACAGGGCCTGGAAACGGAATTCTCACGCAGGGTGGATCATGGCGATGTCCCCACATCGCTCTGACGCAAGCATGCCGGAATGCCGGTTGCGGCAGGGATGACTCATTGCTGCCCCAAAATTCTGCGATCATCGAGATGTTGGAATCATGCGATGGAAAAGAGGAAGAGATGAGTGAAAAACGTTTTTCTGTCCCCGTTGCAGTACGATTGGGCATTGCGGGACAGAGGATGATCTACAGCACATGGGAGGCCGTAGAATGTCTCAAAATCCACTGGCCGCGCAATCACGGCCCCAAATACCGGAAGGCACTCCAATCCTGTATGGACGCCCTTGACGGGTGGAAACCCGCCCACAAGGCCCGGCGTGCCTTTGTTGATGCGGCACGCGAGGCCGGCATTTTCCTTGAGGTCAAACCTCAGCATTAAACCGTCTCACCCGGGCCTATATGGCCGTGAGCTGTCCGCGCGGCGGTGACAGAGATCGAGTGAGGTATCAGCTGCAAGTTATTCTTGCAGCTGCATGTTTTCCTTTGAACCGCTAAACTGGATTAAGTGCTTCGGACAAAGCTTGACCAAATCGTGCGATCGGGTCCGCCAGCCGTCCAGCGGGCGGGCGATACAGCAGCCAGACTTCCACCCTGGGGTGGAAGTCGACGGTCTCGATGACGGCAACTGCATCACGCCACTGGCTTTCGATCAGCGCCGACGGCGTGATAATGCCAATGCCCATTCCGCGTGCCACCAGTGACAGGCGCAAATCGGAACTGATGGTTTCCACCGCTATATCGAATGGCAGGCGGGCAGCATCAAACGTTTCCCGCATGAAGGTGCGATAACCGCAACCGCTTTCGTTCATGACCCAGGGATGACGGGACAGATCGAGCAATGTCGCGGGAGATGGGATACCCAGGCTGGGCGCTGCCACGAGAAGCACATTCTGCAAACCGAAACTCTGGCTGACAAGATCATCCGGCGGCTTGATGCCTTCAGCCAGACAGATGGCGGCAGCGTCGATCTCATTGCGCTGCACCTGTTCGATCAGACGCGGCGACCAGCCCGAACCGACCTTCAATGACAGCCGCGGAAACTCCGCGCGAAGCCGGTCAATCGGCAGGCTGAGCGCTGCATTGGACAGATAGGGCATGACGCCGAGGCGAAACTCCCCCGACAACTCGCCTTCGGGTGAAACCTCGGCTTTCATGTTCTCGATGGAATGCAGGACCCGCCGGCCGTGTTCATAGGCGGATCGCCCGGCCGTTGTAGGCTTAAGCGGCTTGGAGTGCCGGTCAAGCAGTGTCTTGCCGACGGCACTTTCCAGGTTCTGCACCCGCCGCGTGACGGCAGGCTGCGTCAGGTTCAGCCGTGTCGAGGCGGCAACGATGGACCCCGTTTCAACCACCGCAACGAAGGCCTGAATATCTGGGATGTTCATACGAATCTCGCATAATCATTATACTTAGTATTCAATTGTATCATAACAAGAACAGTCCATAAAGTCTGGTCGAACACCATCTACACCCATTCATGGAGCTGGAATGTCCCACCCGATCCAAGCTGCGCACTGCGCGCCAGACAGCGCAGAATCGTCCCTGCCGGCCTCTCTCACCATCCTCTTCGGCTCCGCGGTCGGCGTCATCGTCACCAACCTGTTTGCGTCGCAAACACTGGTCGGCATCATCGGGTCCGAATTGCATCTGACGCCGTCGATGAATGGTCTCATTTCAACGGCAACGCTCATCGGCTATTCAGCCGGGCTCTTCCTGCTCGTCCCCCTCGCCGATATGCTGGAAAATCGCCGGCTGGTTCTGCGGATGCTCGCCATCGCCGTTGCGGTCGCCGTCTGCACCGCACTTGCGCCCGGCGCGGTCTCCCTCATTATCGCGCTGCTTGTGCTCGGCGCGGCCTGTTCGGCGATCCAGATACTGGTTCCGGTCGCCGCGGCCATGGTATCCCCGGAACACAGGGGGAAGGCGATCGGCGACGTCATGAGCGGGTTGATGATCGGCATCCTGCTGTCGAGACCGATAGCAAGCGCCCTCGCCGATGTGCTTGGCTGGCGTACCTTCTACTGGTCGAGCGCCTTGGCCATGTTCATCCTGGGGAGCGTGCTCGCCTATCGCCTTCCCACGCGCAAACCGCAATCGCAACAGACCTATCCGCAGTTGATCGGATCGCTCTGGAGCCTCTTTCGCGAGGAGCCCGTTTTGCGCCGCCGCGCACTGTCCGCCAGCCTTGCGATGGCGGTATTCAGTCTGTTCTGGACGGCAATCGCGCTGCGGCTGGCAATGCCTCCCTTTGCTCTTGGGCAAGCCGGCATCGCGCTCTTTGCTCTCGTCGGTGCCGGAGGCGCCGTGGTTACCCCGATCTTTGGCCGGATAGGCGACCGCGGCTGGACGATGACGGCGACGCTCGCCTGCCACATCCTCATCGTTCTGGCATTCGGTCTGGCTGCCATAGCTGGCTGTTCCGATGCGGCGTCTCCCTTCACCTTGCTCACGCTGCTCGGCCTCAGCGCCGTCCTATTGGATGTGGGTGTGACCGGCGACCAGACGCTTGGGCGGCGGGAAATCAACCTGTTGCGGCCGGAGGCAGGCAGCCGGTTGAACGGTCTTTTCGTCGGCCAGTTTTTCATCGGCGGCGCGATGGGATCGGCACTTGCCGGCATTGCGTGGATTTCGGGCGGCTGGGGTCTCATCTGCGCGATCGGTGCGGTCCTCGGCATCTGTGCCTTGATCCTGGACATCAGCCACGTCCGAACCGGAAGACCATAGGACAAAATGCCGGCCCGTACCGTGCCTATTGCGCATTCGACATAGAACTATTCCACATTTGCGATGCCATCCCGTGCGGAAGAGCGCTATGAAAACGCCATAAGGGAGCGCACGGGATGGCACAGGCCAACGGCAATACACAACGATCGAGAGCGCGGGATATCGGCATTGTTCCCGGCCACTATCCGCCCGGTCCGCTCAACGCGATCACCGATGTGGCTGGCGTGCGTGTGGGGCACGTGACGATTGTCGAAGGCGAAACCATCCGCACCGGCGCCACCGCGGTCCTGCCGCATGGCGGCAACTTGTTCCAGGACAAGATACCGGCCGCGATTGCCGTACTCAACGGTTACGGAAAGTTCGCCGGGTCGACCCAGATCGAAGAGCTGGGCGAGATGGAAACGCCGATCCTTCTGACAAACACATTGGCAACCGGCAGGGCCATTGAAGCCATCAACCGCTGGACCCTGTCGCAGCCGAACAATGGCCAGCTGGTCTCCATCAACGCTGTGGTCGGCGAAACCAATGATTCCCGTCTCCATGACATCCGCAGCGGGCGCCCCAGCATTGAGGAGATGGGCGAGGCGCTTGCAGCGGCCACCGACGGCCCTGTCGCGGAAGGCAGCGTCGGCGCAGGCACGGGAACGGTGGCCTTCGGGCTGAAAGGCGGCATCGGCACCAGTTCCAGACGCGTCAGCACAGGCGGCAAGGATTATACCGTCGGCATTCTCGTCCAGTCCAATTACGGCGGGCATCTGCGCATCGATGGCCAACCCTATGCCAGTTCGGCAAGCGAAGACCGGGACGGCTCCATCGTCATCATCGTGGCCACCGACGCGCCCCTGTCGGACCGCAATCTGAAGCGTCTGGCCACGCGCGCTTTTGGCGGCCTCGCCCGAACCGGTGCGGCGCTGAGCAATGGTTCGGGCGACTACGCCCTGGCCTTTTCCACCGCAACCGAGGTTCGCCGCACGAAAAAGCAGCGCAAGAAAGTCACGGCAATCCCGGATCTGCCGAATGAGCTTGTGTCGCCGCTGTTCGAGGCAGCCATCGAAGCAACGGAAGAAAGCATCCTCAATTCCCTGTGCATGGCGCAAACCACCGAAGGCTTCAACGCCGGCACATCGAGCCCCAACCGGGTCGAGGCCATCTCGCTCGAGACATTGAAGCGCCTCGCCCGCCGGTGATTTTCCGGCCGGCGCACCCATTTCATACCAAGGAGTTCCCATGAAACACACGGCCGACAGCCGCATCGCCTACGTCAACGGCGCGTTCGTTCCCGCTGCGGAAGCACGCATTTCCATCTTTGATCGCGGCTTTCTTTTCGGCGACGGGATTTATGAAGTCACTGCCGTTCTTGGCGGCAAACTGGTCGACAGCAAGCCTCACACCACGCGGCTGCAACGGTCAACGAATGAGATCGGCATCCGGATGGCGGTCTCCCCCGAGGAGATCGAGCAGATTCAAAAGACCCTGATCGAGCGGAATGCGCTCGTCGAGGGATTGATCTATCTGCAGATGACGCGCGGTGCCGAGGAACGGGACTTTCTGTTTTCCGATGACCTCGAACCGACCCTTATCATGTTCACCCAGGTCAAGAAGCTGATCGATTTGCCGGCCGTGAATACGGGGCTCGCCATCAAATCCGTCGACGACATGCGCTGGGCGCGCCGGGACATCAAGAGCACCTGCCTGTTGCCGCAGGTCCTGGCCAAGCGTATCGCCAGGGAAGCGGGCTGCCAGGAAGCATGGATGATCGAAGACGGCCTGGTCACCGAAGGCGCATCCTCGACGGCCTATATCGTGACACCGGAAGGCTCGATCGTCACCCGCGCCAACAGCAGCAAGACGCTGCCCGGATGCACGCGTCTCGCTCTTCTGCAGCTGGCACAGGAAACCGGCATGCGTATCGAGGAGCGCCCGTTCAGCCTCGCCGAGGCTCTTGCCGCCACCGAGGCGGGCATGAGCAGCGCATCCAACTTTGTCCTGCCGGTCACGACGATCGACGGCCTGCCCGTTGGCAACGGTACACCCGGCCCCGTCATGCGGCGATTGCGTGAACTGTATATCGAGCACGCTTACAAGACGGCGGTCTGACCCCTCGGCACCGCGGATCTGCCTTTCCTATGCGGCAAGGCAGATCGGACGGCATCAGTGCGATGACGTCATTTCGGCGATGGCTTGCCAGACGCGGCGAACCACGGGCCGCCGGTTTTGCCTGGACCGGTAAAGCCGGATGTCGACGCTGATATCCCAGCTTGGATCGGCAGCGCGGACCAGCGCGCCCTGCGCGAGATCGGCTCGCGTCAGGCTCTCCGGTGCCCAGGCGACACCCCAGCCGGCCAGCGCCATGCCCGTCAGTCCAACGGCCATGCTGCCCTCATGCACAAGCGTGTAGTCCGGCTGCCGCCTGGCAAAGAGGTCGGCCATCAGCTGGCCGAAAAACGAAGCCTTTTCATAGCTGATATAGGCGACCGGTTTCCCCTCGCGGCCGAGCGCGTGCAACGGATCTCCATCGGCGCCGGGTGCCGACACCGGAATGATATTTTCCGAACCGAGCAGCTGATACTCGAATTCCAGCGGATCGAGCAGCAACGGCACCGACGCATGGGCGTAGGTCAAAAGGAAATCACATTCGCCATCCACCAGGGAATTGGCGTTCTGTTCCATGATGCCGGAGTCCGGGCGCAACCGGGATAGCACCGGTCCGGTTTTCGTGTTCAGTGCCTTCAACCATTCCGGGAAAAGGGTGAATGACAGGGTGTGCAGCGCCGTGAAGGTAATCGTGTGCGCATCGATCCCCTCGTCCACCTTGAATTTACGCCGGGCCTGATGAAGCGTCTTCAACGCCTCCTGCGCGACGGGCACAAACTTGTCTCCCGCATCGGTCAAGCGGGACGGATAGGTCGCCCGGTCTATAAGGGTTGTTCCGAGCCAGGCTTCCAACTGCTTGATACGCCGGCTGAAAGCGGACTGCGTGACATGTCTCTCATCGGCAGCTTTCGAAAAATTCAGCGTATTCGCCAGCGCGAGAAAGTCTTCGAGCCACTTGATTTCCAATGGGACGGTTCCTGCTTCACAACAAAAAGGCACCCGCGGTGGGCGGGCGCCTTCCCGTATTACGGAAAGCGATGCGGATTTCAAATCAAAATCAGCGTGCCAGCGTATATTCCATCATGCGGCTGCGGCTGAGAACCAGCTCGACTTTTCCGTCGGCAAGACAATGCAGGCAGATGCGCTTGCGCCAGGGTCCATCGATGAGAGTGAAGAGGAAACGGCCATTGCCCAGGGGAACCAATGGCATGGTATGGCGCGTCGGGCCGATCCCCATGCTTACCATGCCATCGCATATATCGAAACGCGCGCCATATTCAGCGGCGACCCAATGGCCGTTGAGATCTGCGGATGCCAGTCCCGGCTTTACCGGCAGGAATCGCCGGTTGATATAACCCGCCTCGCCTTCCAGAGCCGTGCCGGTCCAGCGCAACCGCATCGGCGATGAAGCGGATCGCGATGAAAACCAGCCGTCGCCATCATCATAGAGCGTGTCCTCGGCGTCGAGATAGGTGGCAATGCCGCCCGCCATTTCAATCCAGTAGGGACCGGTTTCCGTGACGTAGAGACCGTCGGGAATGGTGCAGTTTGTCTGCGGCAGCGGCAGTCCCGTGAGGGCACCCATCGCGGCCAGGGCAATCTTGTAGCCGTTGGTATCGTCGCGATTGGACACAACGACAAACCCGGCACCGGCTTCCGGATCAAGGAGGAAATAGGATTTGTAGCCGGGGTGCGATCCGCCATGGCCGACGAAGCGGCGCCCGGCCAGCTCCGACCAGCGCAGACCAAGTCCGTAGCTGGATGGGCGGCCATCGCCCATGCAGCGGGTGGCGGAAAGTGCCGCGAGCAGGCCCGCATGGCGATCACCGTCCGCAAGCAAGTGCTGCAGCCATACGGCAAGGCTGTTGCCGCTCCCCGTCAGACTGCCGGAAGCGGAGATATGCAGGCCGGCAGCACTGAGCTGCCACGCTTCATCGTCCTTGAAGTAGCCCGGCACGAGACCGGAAACCGGATCGTTCCACACTTCCGGTGCATTGAGGAAGATACCGAGCGGACCGGCAATCTCATTCTGGACAAAAGCGTCGAAGGTCTTTCCCTTGCGTTCGAGAGCCGCCTCGACCAGACGATAACCGGTATTGGAGTACGAAACGTCCGTGCCGGCATCGAAGTTCAGCCGTGTCAACGAGCTGAGAAAATCCAGGAGCGGCTGTTTCTGTGTTTCCGTATAAACGGACAGCCCGAGAAGCGTCAGGCATTCGCGCACATCCGGCAAACCGCCGCTCATGTCGAGGGCACGGCCAACGGTTACGTCGGCGAGCGGCGGCTGCAGCTCCGCAAGATGGTCACCGAGGCGATCATCCAGCGCGATAAGACCAGCGTTTTGCAGCACCATTGCCGAAAAAACATGTTTGGTCACCGAGGCGTAGCGCACCACGCTGTCAGCTGAAAACGCCGTGCCTGTCGCAAGGCTTTCCAAACCTCCGGCGTAGGCGAAGCGGATGCCTTGCCTATCGAAACCGATGATGGCCCCGCCCGGCTCGTTGGCCGGCCATTCACTTGCAAAGTTTTCGGCACAGGCTGCAGCGGCCACCCAATTCAAACTGACGGACATCCTGTCCTCCGTTATGCCGGTTCTTCGAGATTGATGCTCAACGTGCGAAGCGCCGACGTATGCGCGTGTTTCGTGCGTCCTGCCCGCAGATCGTCGGCGCTCAATTGCTCGACCATCTCGCCGTTCAGCATGACGCCAAGCTGCGGACACAGATGCGCGATGACCGCCAGATTGTGACTGACGAGGACATAGGTCAAATTCCGTGCCTGCCTGAGATCGGCCAAGAGGTTGAGAATCTCCGCCTGCACCGACACGTCAAGCGCGCTGGTCGGCTCGTCCAGCAGCAGGACCTGCGGTTCGGCAATCAGTGCGCGGGCAATGGCAACACGCTGGCGCTGGCCGCCGGAAAGCTGGTGCGGATAGCGAAAGCGCACGGTCTGCGGCAAGGCAACGTCCGAAAGTGCCTGCTTGATGCGTTTTTCGACGTCCGGCAGCTTGTGCACCAGGAGGAGTTCACTGAGAATCCGGTCGATGGTCTGGCGCGGGTGCAGCGAACCGAACGGATCCTGGAACACCATCTGCACCTGCCGGAAAAAGGCCGGCGGACGCTTCAGCGGCGCATCCGTGCCGTCGAAGGCGATGCGCCCGCTCCAATCTTCATTGAGACCGGCCATCGCGCGCAAAACCGTTGATTTGCCCGATCCGCTTTCGCCGACGATGCCGAAGCTGCCGCCCTTGGCAACATCAAAGGAAACGCCGCGGACAACTTCATGCGTGCCGAATGAGATTCTGAGTTGATCGACCTTGATCATGGGTTGAGCCACGCTGCATCGCGAGTGAGAACGGGAAGTCTTTCCTTGGGGTGCATCAGCGACGGCATGCAATTCAGCAGGCCCTTCGTGTAGGGATGCTGTGCCTTGGCGAGCTCGGAAGCCTTGAGCTCTTCCACAACCCGGCCGGAATACATGACGGCAACCCTGTCGCAGAAATGCGAGACCAGCGGCAGGTCATGGCTGATCAGGATGAGGCCCATGCCCCGGCGCGACACCAGATCGTCGATGAGACGCAGGATTTCCGCCTGCACCGTTGCATCGAGCGCGCTGGTCGGTTCATCGGCGATCAGCAGTTCCGGATCGGGCGCCAGCATCATGGCGATCATGACACGCTGTCCCATGCCGCCCGAAATCTCGTTGGGGTAAGCACCCGCCACCTTGCGTGGGTCGCGGATCATCACCTGATCCAGCAGTTCAATGGCAGCTTCCGCCGCTTCTTTCCGGCTGCCCTTCTTGTGGGTGCGCCATGATTCGGCGATCTGGCTGCCAACCGTCTTCACCGGATTGAGCGAATATTTCGGGTCCTGCAGAATGAACCCGGCGCGCTTTCCGCGGATCTGGCGCATGCCGCGCTCCGAAGCACCGAGAATATCGATGCCATCGAATGCAAGCCTGTCGGCTTCAATCTTGGCATTGCTTGGCAGAAGCTTCATCAGGGCGCGCGCCGTCAGGGACTTGCCCGAACCGCTTTCGCCGACGATGCCGAGTTTTTCGGTACCCAGCTGCATGGATACGCCGCGCACGGCCTCGAACCGGCTTGTTCGTGTTTCAAAGGCAATACGAAGGTTCTTGATATCGACCAGCATCCTGTTTCCTAATTCTGCTTCGGGTCGAGGACGTCACGCAGGCCATCACCCAGGAAGTTGAAGGCGAGCGATACCATGAAGATCGCTATTCCCGGGATTGTCGCAACCCACCACTGTTCGAAGATGAAGCGTTTGGCCGTGGCAATCATCGCGCCCCATTCCGGGGACGGCGCCTGCGCGCCCATGCCGAGAAAACCGAGACTGGCCGCAGTGATGATGATCGAACTCATGTCGAGCGTGGTGCGCACGATCAGGCTCGGCACGCACAGCGGCGCGATATGGCGCAGCATGATGCGCCAGCGCGATGCGCCGGTCAGGCGGTACGCGGCGACATAATCGGTGTTGCGGATCGTCATGGTTTCCGCCCGGGCGAGGCGCGCATAAGGCGGCCATGCGGTCAAGGCGATCGCAAGGATTGCACTCTCCACGCCGGGCTTCAGCGCAGCGACGAAGGCGAGAGCAAGAATGAGACGCGGAAACGCCAGAAACACGTCGGTGATCCGCATGAGAGCGGAATCGACCACCCCGCCCATATATCCGGCAACACAACCCACAGCCAGACCAATCGGCGCAACGACGGCAACCACCGACACCACCATTCCGAGGGTGACGCGGCCGCCGAACAGGATGCGCGACAGGATATCCCGCCCCAGTTCATCCGTTCCGAACCAATGCACAGCGGAGGGACGCGCCAATCTGTTGCCGAGATTTTGCAGGCTCGGATCATAGGGCGCGATCAAGGGTGCCAGCAGTGACAGCAGGGCAAACAGAAGGATGATGCCGAGGCCGATCATCGCCAGAGGATTGGACTTCAGGCTCAGCCAGATACGGTACCGGCGTCCCCAATTGGCTTGCGAGCGCGAGGCGGGGGTTTCATCCAGCGCCCAGTTACGAAAAGATGTCTGTATCATCGGACGCGTGGATCCAGCAGTTTGTATAAGATATCGGCGAGCAGGTTGAGAACGACATAGATCAGGCCGATCAGCAGCGTTGCGCCCACAACCGGGTTCATGTCCGCATTCATCAGCGAGATGGTCAGATATTGTCCAAGGCCCGGCCAGCTGAACACCGTTTCCGTCACGACCGCCCCTTCCAGCAAACCGGCATAGGTGAGCGCGAGAACCGTGACGAGCTGAACCGCGACGGTCGGAAAGGCATGTTTCCAGACAACGGCGGCGGCAGAAAGCCCCTTGGCCCGCGCGGTAATGACAAACTCGCCCTTGAGCGCATCCAGCATGAAGGCGCGGGTCATGCGCGTGATGTAGGCCATGCTGAAATAAGCGAGGATGCAGACGGGCTGGATCATGTGGATGAGCGCGTCATAAAGCGCATCCCAATCCCCGGCAATGATGGAGTCGATCGTCAGGATGCCGGTGACGTGCGGCACCATATCCTGAAAAATGATGTCCTGACGCCCCGGCCCCGGCGCAATGCCGAGTACGGCGTAAAACACCAGCAGCGAAATCATCGCCAGCACGAAAACCGGAACGGAATGGCCGGCGAGGCAGACGACGCGGATGGTCTGGTCGACATAGCTTCCCTGCCGGACCGCGGCCCAGACGCCAAGCGGGATGCCGATCACGGCGGCAAGAATGAGCGCCGCTGTTGCCAGTTCCAGCGTGGCCGGGAAATAACGCGCGATATCGGTTGCGACGGGATTGCGGGTCAGGATGGATTTGCCGAGATCACCCTGAACGATCTGCGCGAGATAGTGGAGGAACTGGATCACCACCGGCTGATCCAGTCCCATTTCGATCCGCGCCCGGGCGATGACGGCCTCGGGCGCATTGTCGCCAACGGCGGCGATCACGGGATCGACCGGCATGACGCGGCCGATCATGAACGTGATCACCGTCAGCCCGAGCAGTGTCAGGAAGACACTGCCGAGAAGGCTGGACAGATTTTTTATCCGCGCGTTCAAGCCTTTGCGATCCCTGCATAGGAGTGGGAGTCAGACAAGGTGCCAAGGCGCATGCCCGAAACAGCCTTGCGGCAGGCAGCCGTGGTTTTTGTCTGCAGCATCAGGGCAAAGGGGCTGTGCTCCATATGCGCCTTCTGCAAGGCTTCGTAGAGCTCGATGCGCTTCTGCGGATCCTTCTCGTCGCGGGCTTCCTCGGCCTTTTTGGTCATTTCCGCATCCTGCCAGGACGAGCGCCAGAGGAACGGCTTGGTCTTTGCATTGTCCGAGTTGTCGAGATTGATGTTGAAGACATCGGCATTGGCATGCGGATCGAAATAGTCCGAACCCCAGGCGGACAGCGCCATCTGATGTTCACGGGCACGCATTTTCGTCAGAACCTGGCGGTTTTCGGCCGCCTGCAGCTGAACGCGGATGCCGATTTCGGCAAGGTTCGCCTGAAGAGCCTGCGCAATATCCGGATAGGGCTGGGCCGAATAATGGTCCATGACGATATCGAAACCGCCGGCAAGGCCTGCCTCGGCCATGAGTGCCTTGGCCTTTTCGACGTCCTTCTGGAAGGGAGTGTCGTTCACCGCGCCGGGAAAGCCCTCGGGCAGGAAGCTCTGATGGATTTTGTGCGTCAGCGGCACGATGTTCTGCTGGATGCCCTTGTAGTCGATCGCCCACTTGACCGCCTGCCAGACCTGCGGCTTGGCCAGATTCGGGTTCTTCTGGTTGAGCGAGATGAGAACCAGCGAAGCCACGCCCTTCTGCACAAGCGTGTAGTTCTCGTCGCCCTGAAGCGTGCGCAGCTGCTCGGTCGTCAGGTTGCGCGCGATATCGGCGTCGCCCTTCTGCAGCATCAGCAGCTGGGATGACGGATCGACCACATGGCGCAGGATGATGCGCTTGATGTTGCCCTTATAGGCACCCTCGGGGTTGACCTTGAGCGTGACGCTTTCGCTGGGCTTCCAGGCCATGAGCACCCACTCGCCGGAACCGGCGCTGTTCTTCTGCAGCCAGCCATTGCCGAAATCGTCGCCCGCCACGTTTTCCAGGACAATCTTCTTCTCGACGATGCTGCCGACATTGGCGGACAGGCAATAGAGCAGGAAGGACAGGGAAACCGGCTTTTCAACGGTGATCTTCAATGTCTTGTCGTCAACAGCCTTGATCTGCTGCTCGACATTCTCGGCGGTAAAGCCGAACTGCGTGATGATGAACGCGGGTCCCTTGTTCATCTTGACGGCGCGCTGCAGGGAAAATGCCGCATCTTCGGCCGTCACCAGCGCACCGCTGGCAAACTTTGCACCCGCGCGCATCTTGAACGTGAACACCTTGCCGTCGGCATCGGCTTCCCATGATTCGGCCAGGCCGCCATCGACCTGATCGGCATTTTCGAGATTGGGATGCACCAGCTTATGATAGATATTGCCGGCAATCTCGCTGCCGACCGCCTCAAAGCTTTCATGCGGATCGAGGCTTGTCATGTTGTCGATCTGCTGCGCGACAACGAGGATGTCCTTCGGCGTATCGGCAAATGCCTGGGTCAGATTGACATAGGATAGAAACGGTATCGCTGCGCCGCCAATCAACAGATTGCGTCTTGAGATCATGGTGCGTGCCCCTTTGCTCATGGTTCTTTTGTTCCCGGACGCCGCCCCGCCGCAGACATCGTCTGACTGGCTCGCCGCCCAAATTTCTTGCGTGTCAATTTTTTAAGCAGGCTCTATCATGCTGGTCGAACGGGCGGCCAATGCCGATTTTGGCAGTACCTATGCACACTGTGCATGCGGCAGGAACAGAGGTACGGAACAGGCGTGCCGATGCGTTGCGCGCATGGGCAGCGACCGAAAACGCATTTGCCATTTGCCGGTATTCGCGCCAAAGCTGGTGACAGCTTCGGGACTCGGCTCCCGCCACCGCAAAACGCACCAAGGTTTCCTGACCCATGACCAGCCATTCAATCGTCCCGGTTTTCGACGGGCACAACGATGTCCTGCTTCGCCTCTGGATGTCGACCGAACCGTCGCCGGAGAAGCGCTTCATCGAGGGGGAAAATGTGGGTCATATCGACCTGCCGCGCGCGAAAAAGGGCGGACTGGCGGGTGGACTGTGCGCGATTTACGTTCCGACGCCATCGCCGCAGAAGAATACCAATGGCGATTACAACACGCCGGACATGGAAAGTGCGCTCAACACCACCCTGGCCATGGCCGCGCTTCTGACACGGATCGAACGGCAGGCGGAAGGCCGCCTGCGCATCTGCCGGACGGCGGATGACATCCGCAATGCAATGAAAGACGGGGCGTTTGCCTCGGTGCTCCATATCGAAGGCGCGGAAGCCATCGGGCCTGACCTCGATGCACTCTACGTCCTGCACCAGGCAGGGTTGCGCACGCTCGGACCGGTGTGGAGCCGCAGCAATATCTTTGCCCACGGCGTACCCTTCCGCTTTCCCAGTTCCCCGGATATCGGGCTGGGCCTGACCGATCACGGCAAACAGCTGATCCGCGCCTGCAATGAGCTGCGGATCATGGTTGATCTCTCCCACATGAACGAACAGGGCTTCTGGGATATTGCGGCCATATCGGACGCGCCGCTCGTGGCCTCGCATTCCAATGCGCATGCGCTGTGCACGCACAGCCGCAATCTGACGGACCGCCAGCTTGACGCGATCCGCGATACAGGCGGACTGGTCGGCCTGAACTTCGGCGTCCTGTTCCTGCGTCAGGACGGCGTGAGAAATCCCGACACGGATCTGAGTGAGCTGGTGCGGCATGTCGATTACATCGTCGATCGCATCGGGATCGATCACGTTGCGCTTGGATCGGACTTCGACGGCACAACCATTCCAGCCGCCATGCGCGATGCCGGCGACCTGCAATTGCTGGTCGATGCCCTGCGCCAGGCGGGTTATGATGGGGAGGCGCTCGACAAGATCTGCCACGGCAACTGGATAAGCGTTCTCGAACGCACGTGGACAAACTGACCGGAGTTTCGCCGGTCGGTTCTCTGCTTTTGTTTACATGGTGATTCTGGAGCAATGGGCCAGGGTAACGGCCCAGTCATCCGCCGTGCGGCTCCAGACACGGGTAAAGGCCAGTTTTTCAGAAAACTTTTCGCCGTAATAGGTTCCGGTAAACCTGACCCGCAACGAAACCAGGACTGCATTGCCGAGCGGCCGGATGATGCTGTCGAGGACGTCGATCTGTTCGAGCGCCAGGACACCGCTGCGATGCGCTTCAAGGTCCTGCGCCTTTTCAATCCGGCGTCCCTGATGATCGATGAAAATGAGATCGTTGGCCAGCAACACATCGAGCGCTTCAACGTCGCTGCGCAGCATCGCAGACCTCAGGCGTTCTTCGCACTGCTGAATGGCGGCTTCATCGGCTGTATCGAATGCAGTGGTCATCTCATCATCTCCTCCCCTTTTATTCCGTATCGGCCGAAACCACCGGAGGGCGTGGGCATCGACCGCAAACACGCATAAAGGCTATCCGTCATATCTGAACAAGGCAATAACCTCTAATTTTCTCCGGAACAAGTTGCGCCGTCGCTCCACTTTGACGCGGGCCTTGTCAGAGCGCCGGGGCGGACAAATCGCCGAGCACTGTCGGGATCAGTTCGGAAACGGTGGGGTGGACAGGCACCGCCCATTTGAGCGTGGGATAGCCCACCTTGGCGCTCATCGCGTCGATTATCCCATGGATCGCCTCATCGCCGCTGGTACCCAGAATCGCCGCGCCTAAAATCTGCTGTGTCTGCGCATCGGCGATGATCTTCATGAAGCCCTGCGTTTCGTCCTTCTCGACAGCCCGGCCAACCCGGGTCATGGGCCGCTTCGACACCAGAATGGGGCGGCCCGTTGCTCTGGCCTGGGTTTCGCTCATTCCGGCCCGGCCGAGCGGCGGGTCGATATAGAGCGCATAGCCGGGAACCCGATCGCTGACCTTGCGGCGCTCGCCATCCAAGAGGTTGGCCGCCACGATCTCATAATCATTATAGGCCGTGTGGGTGAATGCGCCCTGCCCGTTGCAGTCTCCAAGCGCCCAGACACCGTCGGCACTCGTCGCCAGAAAGTCATCGACCTTGATGTAACCCCGCTCGTCCGTCTCGATGCCTGCCTTGTCCAGACCGAGATCGTCGGTATTGGGACGGCGGCCAATCGCCAGCAGCACATGCGAGCCGACCACGCTGCGCGCACCGGAATCGCAATCGAGATGAACTTCCGTGCCGTCGGCATGCGGTTTGAAAGCGATGCAATTGGCATCGAGACGGCAGGCAACGCCTTCATTGTCCAGGATGGACCTGATCGCCTCGGACACATCGGCGTCTTCGCGTCCAACCAGCCGGGGACCTTTCTCAACGACAGTGACCTGCGATCCGAAGCGCCGGTACATCTGCGCAAATTCGAGGCCGATATAGCTGCCGCCAACCACCACCAGATGCCGAGGCAAGGTATCGAGCTGCATCATGGTCGTATTGGTGAGACAATCGACATCCCGAATACCCGGCATATCCGGAATGTTGGCGCGCCCGCCCACATTGATGAAAATGCGCGGCGCCTGAAAAAGCACTCCGTCGACAGCAATCGTATGAGCGTCGACGAACCGGGCATGCCCCTCGACAACCCGGCAATTGCGCATTCCGCGCAGCCAGGTCTCGACACCCGTGCGGGCATTGAATGAAACGGTATCGGCACGCTGCCGCACACGCTTCATGTCGACGCGAATAGGCTGTTCTATCACAACGCCATAATCGGCCCCGCGCCGGGCAAGGTGCGCCGCGTAGGCGCTGGCAACCATCGTCTTCGTCGGCATGCAGCCGGTATTGACGCAGGTGCCGCCAAACAGTTTTCGCTCGACAATCAGCACGCTCATGCCAGCCGCGGTCAGCCGGCTTGCGAGCGATGGGCCCGCTTGCCCCGCCCCTATGATGATCGCGTCGAATGCGTGGCCCATGGCAGTGCTCCAGCGTTAAGGGTGTGCGAGAGTAACAAGAGCGGCATTGGTTCGGAAGCCGCGTCTTGCGCGGAAATCGAAACATCGACAGCCGGCTGCAAGACCGGTAGAAGCAAACAATGAACTATCTGCGGCAAGCCACAGCCAGCCTTACTGTTTTCGCAACCGCAAGCGTGCGGGAACTCCGGTCGTTGGCAAGACCCGGACCGCGTATGGTCGACGAGTTCGAGTGCGTCATATCCGTGCTGCTCGCCATCATCTTCGCGCACGTCCTTGAGGCGAAAAACGTCGGTTGGGCGGCGTTCAGCGGCTACATGGTGATGCGCTCGCATGTATCGGAAAGTCTCACCCGCGGCATTCTGCGCATCATCGGCACATCGGCGGGTGCGGGTGCCGCTTTGGCCCTGGCCCCGCTTGTCATCGGCACGCCGTTCCTTCTCAGCCTGTCGCTTGTCATTATCGGCGGCGTCACCCTTTACTTCGCCCTCGTCGGAAAACGCAGCTATGCCTGGCTGTTCACCGGGCTGACATTCTGCATGGTGCTGATCGACGGCATGAAACATCCATCGGAATCGGTGCTGCCGTTCGCCCAGTCGCGCCTCGTCGAAATCCTTGCGGGCACCCTCGCCTGCATTCTTGTCAGCGCAGTATCGACCTTCACCATCCGGCGCCGGCTGCCGCGGCAATCCCGGGAAACGCCCGCGCAGACCGCGATAAGACACTCCGTGGTCTGGCACCGGGGTGCCGCGAAGCATGCGCTGCAGGCCGCAATCGCCCTTGGGCTGATTCCATGGATATGGCTGTGGACCGGCATCACCTCCCTCAGCCAGTCGAGCATTACCATCATGGCCGTGATGATGATTCCGGTGAGCAGTCTGGCCGCAAGCGTGCTCAACCCGATCACATCGCGGCTGGTGCTGCGTTTTGTCGGCTGCAGCGTCGGCGGCCTGATCGCCACGATCATCCTGCTCGGCAGTCATCATTCGCCCATCCTCATGACGCTTGGCGTGTGTATCGGCGTCCTTGTCGGGCGGCATATTGAAAACAGCAACTCCTCCATCAGCTATATCGGAACGCAGTTCGTCCTCGCCTTTCTTGTCGTCCTCGTGCCCGACACCTATAGCAGTGCCGCGCTGGAACCCGGCATCGAACGGCTTGCGGGCATCCTGTTCGGCGTGGTCATCCTGGAGCCGGTTCTCCTTGCCTCCCACTATCTCTTCCGTGACCACACCCCGCGAAATGACGGCCCTGACATCAAGCAGCCATCATCAAACGAATAAAATATTGTGACGAATGCAGATCATCTTTCTGCAATAAACTTTACGCGCGCAAATTTTTATATTGACACAGCAACATAAATTGAACATCCATGCGGCGGACGAAGGTGGGAGGAGCATCGGCCATCGCCAACGGACGAAGCACGGCAGAACGGCCATGCAGTATCCGGTTGTGTATCGCCAATGCCCATCTGCCGGCTTTCGAGAAAACAACTGTTCTGGAGGGAACAATGATCCGTACCCATTTTACCAAACTGCTGCTTGCTGGCGCCGCCGCACTGATGGCCACCGGCGCTTTTGCCGAAGGTATCGGCGCTTCGCTGCTTACCCAGCAGCATCCGTTCTATATCTCGCTTGCTTCGGCAATGACCGCGGAAGCCAAGGCGGAAAACCTGCCGCTTGAAATCGCGATTGCCAATCAGGACCTGAACAAGCAGCTCGCCGATGTGGAAGATTTCATCACCAAGGGCGTCAGCGTCATCATCATTTCGCCTGTGGACAGCACGGGCGTAAAATCCGCCATCGCCAAGGCGCAGAAGGCTGGCATCAAGGTGATCACCGTGGACGTTCCCGCCAAGGGCGTTGAAGTCACCTCGCATGTCGGCACCGACAACTATACCGGCGGCGTCAAGGCTGGCGAGCTGATGGCCAAGCAGATCGGCGACAAGGGCAATGTGGCCGTCATTGACTACCCGACGGTGCAGTCGGTGGTCGATCGCGTCGAAGGCTTCAAGAAGGCGATTGCCGCGCATCCCGATATCAAGATCGTCTCCATCCAGACCGGCATCACCCGTCCCGAGGCGCTTGCCGCCGCCCAGAACATCCTGCAGGCGAACCCCGACGTCGTCGGCATCTTCGGCTTCGGCGACGATGCGGCCCTTGCTGCAGCCTCGGCCGTCAAGTCGGCAAAGCTGCAGGATCAGGTCAAGGTCATCGGCTTCGACGGCATGGAAGAAGCCCGCAATGCGGTCAAGAACGATCCTGTCATGGTCGGCGTGATCGCGCAGTATCCGGATCAGATGGGCAAGGTTGCGGTTGCGACCGCAGGCAAGGTCATCAAGGGCGAGACCGTTGACGCCAAGCAGCCGATCGTTCCTGGCGTTGTCACCAAAACAGGCGAAGAAAAGTAAGCCCCGCCAACGTCAACGATCAACAGTGCCACCCGCGCAGGACCGCCTCGCGGGTGGCAGTTCAGGAAGACCTCCGGTAAGGATTGTCATTCATGGCCGTTTCATCCAACGCACCTGTGCTTGAAATCAAGGACGTCGCCAAGACCTTCGGTCCGGTGACGGCACTCAAGCGCATGAACCTTTCCGTGCGGCCCGGGCGCGTGCACACGCTGCTGGGCGAGAACGGTGCCGGCAAATCCACGCTCATGAAAATTCTCGTCGGCCTGTTCCAGCCGACATCGGGCTCGATCACGCTGCGCGGCGAGCCATACGCTCCAAAGAACCCTATCGAGGCAAAGGCGCTGGGTTTGAGCATCGTCTTCCAGGAACTCAGTCTCTGCCGCAACCTGTCGGTTGCCGAAAACATTCTGGCGACGCATGAACCCAACCGGTTCGGCTTCATCAATGAACGCGATCTCAACGCACAGGCCGCACAGATCGTTCAGGACCTCGGCCTGCCTGTCAATGTGCGCACCAAGGTCGGCGATCTGTCCATCGCCCAGCGCCAGCTGGTGGAAATCGCCAAGGGGCTCAGCCGTCCCGCCGACGTGGTCATCCTTGACGAGCCGACATCCTCACTGTCCGACAGCGAAGCGGAAATCCTCTTCACCATCATCGAACGCCTGAAGGCCAAGGGAACGGCCATCATCTATATCTCGCACCGCATGGAGGAAATCATGCGGATTTCCGATGATATCACGGTGATCCGCGACGGTTCTTTTGTCGCGACGACGGAAAAGCAGAACACGAGCATCGAAGGCCTGATCGCGCTGATGGTCGGGCGGGAGATGAAGGACATCTACCCGCCGCGCCTTGTCGAACGCCCCTCATCTGCGGTGCCTCCGGTTCTTGCGGTTGAAAATCTCTCCGAAGCCGGAAAATTCGAAAATGTCTCGCTGGACGTGCGGCCGGGCGAAGTTGTCGGCCTATTCGGCCTGATCGGATCCGGCCGCTCCGATGTAATGAAGGCCTTGTTCGGTTTCGTGCAACCAGCCGGAACGATCCGCCTCAACGGCAATCCCGTGCATCTGCGCTCCCCGGCCGACGCGATCCGCCACGGCATCGCCTTCGTTACGGAAAACCGCAAGGAAGAGGGACTGGTGCTGCAGCACAGCGTCGAGCGGAACATCAACATGGTCGCTCTGGGTCAGCTGTCCGGACAGTTCGGCTTTACCCGCCCGGCCCGTGAACGGGCGGCGGCCAAGACGGAAGTGCTGCGCCTTGCCATCAAGACCGCCTCCATCGATACCCCTGCCGGCTCGCTCAGCGGCGGCAACCAGCAAAAGATCGTCATCGCCAAATGGCTGCAGACGCAGCCCAAAATACTCATTCTTGACGAACCGACACGCGGCGTCGACGTCGGTGCAAAATTCGAGATTTACCGCATCATCCGCGAGCTTGCCGCCGCGGGGACCGCGATCCTGATGGTGTCGTCGGAATTGCCTGAAGTGCTCGGCCTCAGCGACCGGCTCGTCATCATGCACGACAAGCGCGTGGCAAAAACGCTGGATGCGCAGGGCCTCAGCCCCGAAACCGTTATGACCTATGCAGCAGGAATACACCAATGAGCAATTCGACCGAGACGAAGCAGGCGCTTCTGGCTTCCCCCCTCATCCGGCAATATGGTGGCATCGTCATCTCGCTGATCATCCTGTGCCTGGTCTTTTCCTCGATCAGCCCGCGGTTTCTCGCCTTCAACAATTTCATGAACATCATGCAGCAAGTGGCTGTGATCGCAGTTGCTGCCTATGGCATGACCTATGTGATCTTGCTCGGCGATATCGATCTTTCCGTAGGCTCGATCATCGCCGTGGCGGGCATGGTGGCCGCGCAGGCCTTTTCCATGGGCTTCGGCTTTGCGCCGACCGTGCTGATCACGCTGGCGGCAGGCGCCATCATGGGCGGACTCAACGGCGTCCTGTCGGCAAAGCTCATGCTGCCGTCCTTCATCGTCACGGTTGCGACCATGGGCATCTATCGCGGCGCTGTCAGCCTGCCGACCAACGGCGCGCCCGCCTCCATCGAGAATGAAACATGGCTGGCCATCGGCAGCGAAAGCTGGCTTGGCCTTCCCATCATCATCTGGATCGTCATTGCGCTCTTTGCCATCAACCACATCGTTCTTTCCCGCACGATCTTCGGCCGCCGCGCCTATCTGGCCGGCGGCAACCGCGAGGCGGCGATCTATTCCGGCATCCGCGTCGACCGGCTGAAGATTATCATCTTCATGATCTCAGGCGTCATGGCGGCCATCAGCGGCATCCTGCTGTCCTCGCGCCTTTCCTCGGCCCAGACCAATGCCGGCATGGGCTATGAACTCGACGCGATTGCCGCGGTCGTGCTCGGCGGCACCAGCCTTGCCGGCGGCGTCGGCACCATGGTCGGCACCATTCTCGGTGCGCTCATCATCGGCGTCATCAACAACGGCATGAACATGCTGGCCGTCCCCTATTTCTACCAGCTCATCTTCAAGGGCATCGTCATTCTCTTCGCCGTCTGGCTGGACGTGCGCAGCAAATCAATGCGGGCCTAATCGCGACCGGCAGGCCCGGGGAGGAACACGGCGAACGGTTCCTCCACCGTGCGTTTGAGATAGGCGAGATAGGATGCGTAGCTGCCGTGATCGGGCGCGATGCGCCCGAACTGTGCGTCCGGCATGGATGCCATCGGAATGAGAACGATAGGTGCTGATATCGGCGTCAATTGCGCGCCGCGTCCCGCCTGCAATGTGGTCAGGATTCCGTACATTTCACCCGTAATAGACGGGCGCGAAACGATGATCAGCCGCTGCTGACCCGACGTATTGGTCGCAAGATAGATGTGGCCGGAGAGATTCGGGATCGCCACCGTCCCCTGCTGGGTAAAGGCCGCATCGAGCCGTTCCTTTTCAATGAACCGCAGATTGGACGCGGCATCGTTCCAGCCGATCTCGGTGCAATAGGCAAAGATTGCCTTCGGATCGCCAAAGGACGGCCGTAACGTCAGGTACCGGCCTTCGATCCATCCGACAGCCGCGCGGGAATAGGCGCCGAATTCCTCACTGGCATGTCCATTGTTCACCGCAACCGGGTTATCGAGCAGGTCCGCCGCACGCAGACGCATGCCCAGCGCTTCTTCAAGCCGGATCGTGGTTGCCAGTGTAAACGGCCGGTGGCCGGAAAGCGCCTTTTCCAGGGTGGACAGGCTGATCTTCGCCTGGTCGGCCAGATACTGCCGCGAAACCCGCCGCCGCGCCATTTCCTCGCGGATTTTCGTGGCAACCGCCTGGTTCTGCCGCTCCGATAGCTGACTGTCGATATCCCCGGCCATAGGCCTCGCTCCCGTCAAATCACGTACATTCCTTCACATATCCACACAAGGCCGTCGGGGGCAAGACATCTCGTGACGGGGCCGTGCGGAACATTCCCGAAGCTTACGCTGGCGGCAAAAACGCCCATGTATGAAATGGGGAAAGCTTCCCGATGGGAGCACCAACAGGAGCTTTCCCGATGAAAACCGCAACCTTCCATACCCAGCAATCTCCCCGAGCGATGCCCCATTGGCTGCGCCGTACCTGCCAGGCACTCTGGTTGATCAACGTCGTTGGTCTGCCATTTATTGCGCTCGCGGTATTCTTTTTCAGCCTGGCGACGGCGCATGCCGAAACCGCCCGGTCGCCCCTTGTCACCCTCGATGACGTCAAATCCGGCACGCTTCTGCTGAAGAGCTCGGAAGCCGGCCGCTACGTCGAAGCGCCGCGTGTCGCCACAGATGTCGACATCGTCGTCAGCGGTCCAACGGCTCGCGCCCGCATCACCCAGATATTCACCAACCCGTCCAATGGCTGGGTCGAGGCGGTCTATGCCTATCCGCTGCCGGAAGACAGCGCCGTGCATGCGCTCAAAATGGTTGTCGGCAAGCGCGTGATCATCGGTGATATCAAGGAAAAGAAGGAAGCCAAGGCCATCTATGAAACGGCGAAGGCATCCGGCCAGAAAGCCAGCCTGGTTGAACAGCAGCGGCCGAACCTTTTCACCAATTCCGTCGCCAATATTGGCCCGCACGAGCAGGTTGTTGTGCAGATCGACTATCAGGAGCCCGTGCGCCTGTCCGGCGATGAATTTTCCTTGCGCGTGCCGCTGGTTGTCGCCCCGCGCTACAATCCTGCACCGATCACGCAGACCGCCGACCTTGCGGTCGACGGTTCCGGCTGGGGCACCACAGCCGATCCCGTCCCCGATCGCAGCAAGATCACGCCGCCCGTGCTTGATCCGCGCATCAACACCCCGGTCAATCCGGTCAGCATCAAGGTCCGCCTGCAGGCTGGCTTTGCCCTCGGCGAGGTGAAGAGCCATCACCATGCCGTCAACACCGAAACCATCGATGCCCAGACGCAGGTCATCGCGCTGGCGGGTGACAACCACGCCGACCGCGACTTTGAACTGACCTGGAAACCGCAGAATGCCAAGGCACCCGCTGTCGGCCTGTTCCGCGAAACGGTCGGCAAGCATGACTATGCGCTCGCCTATGTGACGCCGCCGGTTGTCGAACAGAAGCAGGAGCAGCGCCCGCGCGAAATCGTCTTCGTCATCGACAATTCCGGTTCGATGGGTGGAACATCGATGAATCAGGCCAAGGCCAGCCTCGACTATGCCCTGAGCCGCCTCAAACCCGCTGACCGCTTCAACGTTATCCGCTTCGATGACACCATGACCTCGCTGTTCCAGGATACCGTTGCTGCCGACCGGGAAAACGTCACCACGGCCCGTGAATTTGTCGGCGCCCTCGAAGCATCCGGCGGCACGGAAATGCTTGCGCCGCTGGAAGCAGCCCTCAACGACCGGCGTCCCAACGATCAGTCCTTTGTCCGCCAGATCGTGTTCCTCACCGACGGCGCCATCGGCAACGAACAGCAATTGCTCGATACCATCGCCGCCAGGCTCGGCCGTTCGCGGGTTTTCATGGTCGGCATCGGCTCTGCCCCCAACAACTATCTGATGAACCGCGCCGCTGAACTTGGCCGTGGCACGTTCACCTCCATCGGCTCGACGGATCAGGTCGATGAGCGCATGCGCTCACTCTTTGCCAAGCTGGAAAGTCCCATCATCACCAACCTCAGTGCCACTTTCTCGCCCGGCAATGCCGATGTGACACCGGCAATCCTGCCTGATCTCTACCGCGGCGAGCCGCTCGTTCTTGCCGCCAAGCTCGGTTCGCTTTCCGGCACCCTGACAATCAAGGGCATGATCGGCACGCAGCCATGGGAGGTCACGCTGCCGGTTGCCAAGGCCGCGGAAGGTGAAGGCCTGTCAAAACTCTGGGCCCGCCGCAAGATTTCCGATGCGGAGGTCGAAAGCACCCTCGGCAAGATCAGCCGTGACGAAGCCGACAGGCGCATCCTGAAACTCGCCCTTGAAAACAGTCTCGTCTCACGCCTGACCAGTCTGGTTGCCGTCGACACAAATCCAACACGGCCGCAGAACAAGCCGCTGACCCGCGCCGACGTCCCGCTCAATCTCCCGGCAGGCTGGGATTTCGACAAGGTGTTCGGTGAACAGGCAACACGCAAGGCCAGCCTCGACAATGGTGCGGACGTCCAGCTGGCAAAACTGGCGGCAGGCAAGAAGCCGGTTGTCCAACAGGCTCCTGCCGATCAGCTTGCCCTGCCGCAGACGGCAACCGATGCGGAACTGCGCATGATCGCCGGGTTGATGCTGCTCTTCGCCAGTGCCGGGCTGTTCTTCTTCAGCCGCAAGACAATGGGGAAAGCATGATGAGCACGATCCGCACACGGTACGGCGTCTCCAAGCAGAAAGGCAGGGCGGTTCTCCGCCCTGCCCTGCGCGCCGGGATGATCGTGATGGCTCTGGTCGGGCTGGTACTGGTCAGCCAGGGCCTGTGGATTCACGCGAAAGCCATGGTGGCGCAGGTGCTTCTCGACCGTGCCTTTACCCGGAGCGTCGCAACCGGCCAGCCGGTCAAACCCTGGTCATGGGCCGATACCTGGCCGGTTGCGCGGCTTGAATTCCCGCGTATCGGCGAAACCTCCATCGTCCTGCACGGGGCAAGCGGACAGGCCTTGGCCTTCGGCCCCGGCCATGTGGACCGCAGCGCCGAAGCAGGCGACAGCGGCACGGCAGTCTATGCCGCACACCGCGATACGCATTTTGCCTTTCTGAAGGACGTGCAGATCGGCGATACGGTCCGGATTACCCGGCGTGACGGCAAGGTCTTCACCTATCAGGTCACGGAAACATCGGTCGTCCGCTGGGATCAGTCCGGCATTGATGCCAATGCCGCCGGCAGGAATCTGGTTCTTGCCACCTGCTGGCCATTTGATGCCGCAACATCGGGACCGATGCGCTATCTGGTGAAAGCGCGGATGCTGGAATGAGATCAGCTGTCCAGTTCACCCCGCCGGATCAGTTCTTCCCTGATGAGCTTCTTGGCGATCTTGCCATAGGCGGATTTGGGCATATCCGGCCAGAAGACGAAACGCTTCGGCAGTTTGTAGCGCGCCATCTTGCCGTTCAGCCACGCCATGACGGCCTCGCCATCGGGGGCGCTGCCGGACCGCGCGACACAGACCGCCAGCCCGACCTCGCCCCACACCGGATCGGGAATGCCAAGCACCGCCACTTCGCTGATATCCGGATGGGTGAGTATCTTTTCCTCGATCTCGCGCGGATAGACGTTGGAACCGCCGGAGATATACATGTCGGACGCCCGGCCGGTGATGTAGACGAAACCCGCCTCGTCCATGTGGCCGAGATCGCCGGTCCGGAACCAGCCATCGCGAAAGGCTTTCGCATTGGCGTCGGGGTTGTCGTAATAACCCGCAAACACCGCCGGCCCGATGACACAGATCTCGCCGGTTTCGCCCGGTTTGACCTCTTGGCCGGTGTCGTCCTGAATGGCGATCTGCATGCCGGTCCGCGCAAAGCCGCAGGTGCCGAGCCGTGCATCGGGACCATCCTGCGTCGTATGATAGGCAGGCGGCAGGACCGTGATGTTGCCGGTCACCTCGCCAAGACCGAAATACTGCACGAGCACCGGCCCAAGCGTCTTCAACGCATGAATCTGGTCGGTCCGGTACATGGGCGCACCGGCATAGATCACGTAGCGCAGGGAGGAGTGATCACGCTCATGCACGGACGGGTGTTCCGTCAGCATTTTCAGGATCGTCGGCACCGTGAACATGTTGCTCACGCGCCATCGCTCGACCAGCCTCCACGCTTCGGCAACGTCAAACTTCTCCGTCGGCAACAGGATCGTCTTCGCACCGTGTGCCACCTGGGTCAGCTGGTGAATGCCCGCGCCATGCGACAACGGCGCAACCACCAGCGAAGCATCTTTTTCCGTGGTGCCGGGCATGAGATCGCACAGGTGATTGGTGATGACGAAAGCCATCTGGCCATGGGTGAGGACGGCCGCCTTGGGCCGCCCCGTCGTGCCTGACGTGAAGAAGAACCAGCAGGGATCGCCGTGATCGACAGCGGCGGTTGCAACTTTTCGGCCGTCAAAGCGGGCGACGATGTCATCGTAATCGTCGCCGAAATCCGCCTTGCCGATGGCAATGACGAAAGCAAGATCGGGGTTCATGTCCCGGCTTGCCGCCACATGGTCGGGGAAGAGGTGACCGCAGATCATGCCCTTGGCTCCGCTCGCCTTGGCGAGATAGGCGACCTCATCCGGTGTCTGACGGAAATTCGCCGGTACCCATACGGCACCCAGATGGAAACAGGCGAACATGGATTCGAACATCTGGTTGCAGTTCTGCGACTGGATCAGAATGCGGTCGCCCTTGACGACACCGAATTCGCTCTGCAGTGCCGCAGCCATCGCATCGACGCGCCGCTGCAGCGCGCTCCAACTCCAGCTTTTCTCACCCCAGACGAAACCTGTTTCATCCGGCAAACGGCGCGCGGTCTGCGCCAGGAAACCCGACAGGTTCATCACGCGTTTCGACATGGCCGTGATCAGGGCTGCGTCCGTGCTGCTCATGCTTTGATCCGTTCGGGTCTTGCTCTGGATTTCACACCGGCCGCCGAAGCCCGTTTCGGCCGGTCATTGAGCGGTTGGAGATGGGCCAGCCGCGCCTCGATCTTTTTCGCCTCGATGCGCATCAGCTCCGCCAGTTCCTGCTGGCGTGCCGGCTGCATGCGGCTGTCGATGGCCGCGATGCTCAGCGCACCGGCGGCCCGCCCATCCGGAAAATGGATCGCAAAGCCTATGCCCCAGGAATTGGCCAGGATACGCCCGGGGTTGAGGGCAAAACCCTGTTCCCGCGTTGCCGCGATATCCTCCCTGATCTGCCACGGCGGAAGATTGGGGTAATCGGCAAGCAGCACCGCCTCGTTGGCGGCCAGGATGATGTCGATCTCGTCATCCGGCATCGTTGCAAGGATGGCCAGTGAACCGCCGCCGACGCCGAGAGGATGCCGGTACCCCGCCTGCAGCGCATGGGTGCGGATGGGATAGGTGCCTTCCTCCCGGTGCAGACACACCGCATAGGTCTCGCGCTGGATGGAGAGAAAACTGGTATCCTGCGTTTTGGCGGAGAGAATGCTGAGGCTGTCGCGCGTGATCTGCAACAGGCCGTAACGGCGGGTGGCGAGCGTTCCCAGCACATAGGCTTCCTGTCCGAGATAGTAGCGCCGGGTCTGTGCATCCTGTTCGACCAGCCCCGAGCGGATGAGTGCAAGCAGCAGACGCCGCGTCGTCGGCTTGTTGAGGCCGCCCTGCTCGACAATCTCGCTCAGCGATCCGCCCTGATCGCCGAAATAGCTGACAAGACTGAGAAGACCCAGTGCCCTGTCGACACTTTGCGACCCGTTGAGACTGGCTGGTGCCGTCATCTTTTCTTCCATGCTCTCCCACACGCATTTTGATCCATATTGTGGATCATTTTGTTGTTCTATTGAACTATGGCATAAAAAATATTGCAAGATGCCAGCATTTGTTTATGGTTTTATCCAATTCAAGGAGGAATTGCATTCTATAATATGGACCTATGATTTGAACCGATGCGATGGAGGTTGCTTCGTTCAATGAGTTCCAGGGGAATGCGCCATGCTGTTCGGGAGGAAATCACATGAACAATCTGTCACGCCGCCAGGTCCTGGCCGGCACCGCTGCAACGCTCGTTGCCAGCCCCTTCATCATGCGGCGTCCGGCCCATGCCGCCGAATTTTCCTATAAATACGCCAACAACCTGCCGGTGTCTCATCCGATGAACATCCGGGCGCAGGAAGCCGCCGACAAGATCAAGGCGGAAACCGGCGGACGCTTCGAACTGTCGATCTTCCCGTCGAGCCAGCTCGGTTCCGACACGGATACGCTCAGCCAGCTGCGTTCCGGCGCGGTGGAATTCTTCACGCTGTCCGGTCTGATCCTGTCGACCCTTGTTCCGGCCGCATCGATCAATGGCATCGGCTTTGCCTTCCCCGACAGCGCCACCGTCTGGAAGGCGATGGATGGCGATCTCGGCGCCCATGTGCGCAAGCAGATCGAGAAATCCAATCTCGTCGCCATGGAGAATATCTGGGACAACGGCTTCCGCCACATTACGTCGAGCACCAAGCCGATCACCACACCGGATGATCTGAAGAACTTCAAGATCCGTGTTCCGGTCAGCCCGTTGTGGACATCCATGTTCACCGCTTTCCAGTCATCCCCCGCCAGCATCAACTTCAACGAGGTGTATTCCTCGCTGCAGACCAAAGTTGTCGAGGGGCAGGAAAATCCGCTCGCCATCATCTCGACGGCCAAGCTCTATGAAGTGCAGAAATACTGCTCCATGACCAGCCATATGTGGGACGGCTTCTGGTTCCTGTCGAACCGCCGTGCCTGGGAAGCCTTGCCCGACGATATCAGGTCCGTCGTTGCCAAGCATATCAACGCCGCCGGCCTTGCCGAACGCGACGATGTGGCCAAGCTCACCGAAACCCTGCAGGCCGACCTGAAAACCAAGGGTCTTGAATTCAACACGCCGGATCCCGTGCCCTTCCGCGATGCCCTGCGCAAGGCAGGCTTCTATTCCGAATGGAAGGGCAAGTATGGCGAGGAGGCCTGGGGTCTTCTGGAAAAAGTCGTCGGCCAGCTGGCATAGGGGCGAACCCGATGGCAGGGCTCAGACTGACCGAAGGCGCCGTGGCGGCGGAGGGCGAAAGCATGCTTTCTCCCCCGCCCCGCAATGACCACTCCATCGCATCGAAACTCGACCGGCTGCTTGGCCATCTCGTCGAGTTTCCCGTGGCAATCCTCGTTGTTGCCGAGGTGGTCATCCTGTTTGCCGGCATCATCGCCCGCTATGTCGTACACCAACCGCTGATCTGGTCGGATGAACTGGCATCGATCCTGTTCCTGTGGCTCGCCATGTTGGGTGCCGTGGTGGCATTCCGGCGCGGCGAGCACATGCGCATGACGGCGCTGGTCGGCATGATGAACCCGCAGCGCCGGGCGTTTTTCGACGTCATCGCCATTGTTGGCGCAATGGCATTTCTCCTGTTCATCGTCTACCCCGCCTATGACTATGCCCACGAAGAAACCTACATCACCACGCCGGCCCTGGAGATAACCAATGCATGGCGCGCGGCGGCATTGCCCGTCGGTGCCGGACTGATGATCGTCTCGGCGCTCATCAAACTCTTTCAGGTGTCGAACCTGCGGCATGTCGTGACGGCGATTGCCCTTATCGGCGTGCTGACGCTTGTCTTCTGGCTGCTCGGACCTTCCCTGAAGCCGCTGGGCAACATCAATCTGCTGATCTTCTTCGTCGGTGTCGTCGCAGCCCTCGTTCTCAGCGGCGTTCCCATCGCCTTTTCCTTCGGTCTTGCCACCTTCGGCTATCTCGCTTTGACGACGAATGTGCCGATGATCGTGGTCATCGGACGCATGGATGAAGGCATGTCGCACCTCATTCTCCTCGCCGTGCCGCTCTTTGTGTTTCTCGGCGTGCTCATCGAAATGACCGGCATGGCACGTGCCATGGTGCAGTTCCTGGCAAGCCTCTTGGGGCATGTGCGCGGCGGCCTGTCCTACGTGCTGATCGGCGCGATGTATCTGGTTTCCGGCATATCGGGCGCCAAGGCCGCCGACATGGCCGCCGTCGCGCCGGTGCTCTTCCCGGAAATGAAGGCACGCGGTGCCAAGCCGGGTGATCTGGTTGCCCTGCTCTCCGCCACCGGCGCGCAGACGGAGACCATTCCGCCCAGCCTCGTGCTCATCACCATCGGCTCGGTCACCGGCGTGTCCATTGCGGCGCTGTTCACCGGCGGCCTGCTCCCCGGCGTTGTCCTGGCTGTGATGCTGTGTTTCGTCGTCTGGCGGCGCTATCGCCATGAGGACCTGTCGCATGTCACGCGCGCCACCGGACGGCAGATCGGTCGGGCTTTTGTCATCGCCCTGCCTGCCCTGGCGCTTCCCTTCATCATCCGTGCTTCCGTCGTCGAGGGTGTGGCGACGGCAACGGAAGTATCGACCATCGGCATTGTCTACTCCATCGTGGCGGGGCTTTTCATCTACAGGCAATTCGACTGGGCACGGCTGAAGCCGATGCTGGTGGATACCGCCTCGCTTTCCGGCGCCATCCTGCTGATCATCGGCGCGGCAACCGGCATGGCCTGGGCATTGACGCAGTCTGGCTTCTCGCGCGAACTTGCCGCCGCCATGACGGGGCTGCCCGGCGGCCCCATCACATTCCTTGCCGTTTCGATTGTCGCGTTCATCATTCTCGGCAGCGTTCTGGAAGGCATACCCGCCATCGTGCTTTTCGGCCCGCTGCTGTTTCCCATTGCCCGGCAGGTGGGCGTGCATGAGGTGCACTACGCCATGGTCGTGATCCTTTCGATGGGCATCGGCCTTTTCGCCCCGCCCTTCGGCGTCGGCTATTATGCGGCCTGCGCCATCGGCCGAGTCAATCCCGACGAGGGCATGCGGCCCATCTGGGGCTATCTCGCCGCCCTTATTCTCGGCATCATTCTCGTGGCTGCCGTCCCGTGGATTTCGATTGGCTTCCTTTGATGACTGAACGACTGAAAGATAAAATCGCTATGGTTTTCGGGGCAGGCTCGTCCGGCCCCGGATGGAGCAACGGCAAGGCTGCCGCCGTCGCCTACGCGCGGGAAGGTGCAACCGTCGTTTGCATCGACCTGCAACAGGAAGCCGCCGAGGAAACGGCAGCAATCATTGCGGCGGAAGGCTTTTCCGCCTTGGCGGTTACGTCGGATGTCACCAGCAGCGCTTCCGTCACAGAGGCCGTGGACGCCACGATCGAGCGCTATGGCCGGATCGATATTCTGCACAACAATGTCGGCGTCGCCACAGCGGGCGGACCGGAAGACCTCGATGACGAAAAATTCCGGATGTCGCTCGATATCAATGTCGGCTCGGTGTTCCGCACCGCCAAGGCCGTCCTGCCGCACATGAAGGCGCGCAACTCCGGGGCAATCGTCAATATTTCGTCGCTGGCGGCCATCCGCTGGACCGGCTACCCCTATTTCGCCTATTACGCAGCCAAGGGCGCGGTCAACCAGGCGACCGTGGCGCTTGCCCTGCAATACGCACCGCACGGCATCCGCGCCAATTGCATCATGCCCGGCATGATCGATACACCACTGATCTACAAGCAGATTTCCGGCAACTACATATCGAGCGAAGAGATGGTTGCCGCGCGCAATCGCCTTGTTCCGCTGGGTCAGATGGGCAGCGCGTTCGATGTCGCCAATGCCGCCGTCTTTCTTGCCTCCAACGAAGCAAAATTCATTACCGGGGTCTGCCTGCCCGTCGATGGCGGACAGAGTTGTTCGGCGGTGGTCGGTGCCTGAGCGCCGGTTGCAGCAACCCGGCCCGGCGGCGGCGGAACGGTTCGAGAGTTTCGTCGGCACCGGGCGTACATTCAGCTTTGAGCTCCAGCCGGGTCTCAGCCTCAACGACGCCATTGCCATCCCGCTGGCCGCCGCCAATCTGCGCGCCGCATCGCTTGTCATCGAAGGCGGCGCTTTTGCTCCATTCCATTATCTCATGCCGGCACTCTCGACCGATGGTCTTCATGCGGCGTGGTACAGCGACACCTTCGCACCGGCAGGCGAAACCGTGATGGAACATGGCAATGTCACGTTCGGCGAGCGCGACGGCGCAGCCTTCATCCATTGCCACGCCACCTGGATTGAGCCGGATGGCAGGCGTTGCGCCGGCCACATCCTGCCGCACGAGACAATCGTCAGCCGGCCGATCCGCGCCGCGGTGTGGGGTGTCGAGACCATCCGCATGGTGTCGGAGCCGGATGCGGAAACGGCATTCACCATTTTCCATCCCGTGCCGGTCAGCGCACCTGCGGCCGATGACGCCGGTCCGCGGACAGTCATCGCCCGCGTCCGCCCGAACGAAGACATCACCGGCGCGCTCGAGGCGATCTGCCGCAAGCATGGTTTTGCCGGGGCGTATCTGCGTGGCGGCGTCGGCAGCCTGATCGGCGCCCGATACGCCGATGGCCGCCGCGTCGAGGATATCGCGACGGAAGTGTTCATCACCGGCGGGTTTGTTTCGGCAGATACCAGCAGGACCCGCATAGAGATCACCATGGTCGATACCGGAGGCGGCATCACCCGCGGCGATCTGGTGCGCGGCGACAATCCCGTCTGCATCACCTTTGAACTGTGTCTGGAAGAGGCCTGACCACCTCTTCTTCCGCAACAGAGAGGACCACGTCATGACGACATTCGATAGCGGCGAGCGCACCGCCCTTGTCACCGGCGGTGCATCGGGGATAGGCCTTGCGACGGTCCATGCCCTGGCCGGCGACGGCTGGAAGATTGTCGTTGCTGATCGCGACGTGAAGGAAACGGTGAAGGCAGACCTCGGCAAGGCCCATCCCGGCCGCATCCGCTTTGCCCAGTTCGATGTCACCGACGAGCACGCGGTCGAGGCACTCATGGCGGAGACGGAAGCAGGGTTCGGTCCGATCAGGGGGATTGTCTGTTCGGCGGGGATCGGCCGCGATACACCATTCTTCGATACCACGGCGGACATGTTCCGGCAGATCCATGAGATCAACGTCATCGGCACATTTCTGGTCACGCAGGCCGGTGCGCGCATCATGGCGGCAAGCGGCGGCGGGGCCATCGTCAATCTCGCCTCGATCTCCGGCATGCGCGGCAATATCGGGCGGGCAGCCTACGGTGCGTCAAAGGGGGCGATCATCAATCTGACCCAAGTGATGGCGGTCGAGCTTGCACCCTATAACATCCGCGTCAATGCCATTGCGCCCGGCCCGGTTGAAACACCCCTGGCCGCCGCCGTGCATACGCCTGAAATACGCGAGGGCTGGAGCAAAACAGTGCCGCAGCGGCGTTACGGCCAGCCGGAGGAAATCGCCAGCACGATCGCCTTTCTGCTCGACGAAAACCGTTCAAGCTATGTGACGGGCCAAACGCTTGCTGTCGACGGCGGCTTCACGGCCGGTGGCCTCATCGGCTAGCAAACCGCTGGCTTACTCCGCCTCCGGGTAGCTCAGGCTCTGCAACTGCGTCGGGTCCGCTCCTTCGATGCGCCGCAACACGGCCCGGGCAAGTTCGCGCCCGGCATGCCGCACGTCTTCGTTGAACACAATGATTTCCGGGCGGAACCATTGCAGGAAATGCGTCGTCTGCTTCGACACCAGATCGATGTCCCGGCCAAGTTTCATGCCCGTTGCCTCGATGCCCGCGACAACAGCGACGGTCAGGCCGCCGGTGCAGCAGATGATGCCATCCGGCGGATTGGGCTGGCGCATGAACATTTCCGTCCGGTTGCGCACATCGTCCAATGAAATGCTGCCGTTCCAATGGTCGAGCATAACGGGCACTGCCCCGCTTTCCTGCAGGCCCCGCCTGAAACCATCGTCGAGATGCCAGTAGTAGGTATGGGCCGGGCCCGGCCCGGCAACCATGGCGATCCGGCGGCGGCCGCGCTCAACCAGGCTTTTCACCGCTGCATAGGCATAGGCTTCATTGTCGAAATCGTGGAACGGATGCTCGATACCCATTCGCGTCCGCCCGTGCGTGGCGAAGGGAAAGTGATGATCCGTCAGATAACGCACGCGCGGATCGGACGGCTGGGTCTGGGACATGATGATCCCGTCAGCCGATCCGGTTTCAATGATGTAGCGGATGGGCTGCATCGGATCGTTCTCGGGCGAGTATGGCGTCACGATGAGATGGTAAGGCGTTTCAGCCAGGACTTCGGAAATACCGTAGACGAGATTGGAGGTCAGCCCCATGATCTCGCTCTGCGCATTGAGCACCAGACTGATCACATTCGTCTTGCCGGTCCGCAGGCGCACACCCGCGCGATTGGGCCTGTAGCCGATCTGCTTGGCGATCAGCTGCACCCGGGTCTTGGTTGCCTGCCCGATTTCCGGCGCATCCTTGAGCGCGCGTGAAACGGTCGTCACCCCGAGCCCGGCCATGAACGCGATGGTTTTCAGCGTCGGCCTCTCGCCGTCCGCGAGAGCCGCCACTTTTTCCCCGTCGTCAGGGTGATGCTGCTTGTCGTTCATGTCAATTCAACCGGTTAACCGAAACCTGCCTCCTGTATGGACCCGCGAAGAGCGATCTTCAAGATACCTTCTGCAACTTTCTGTATCGTTTCAGATTCTGTGAAAATTGAAGGAACATCCATGCCTATTAGACCAAGTGATTAGATTGATATCTCCCTTATTTCGAGAAAATTTCGAAAATCCAAAGGCTGCGTATGTGACAGAAATTAGCATAATTATCTGTTTTTATTGCATATATTTATCGGCCCTATGGATTATGTCGATGACCGAAAAAAATCGGATGCGCCTGATTGCCTCATTCAAAGTTTTCAATTACCGTACCTGTAACGTTTCAGATTTGGGAGGATAGGATGCGTTACCGGACATCTCTGGCCATTTTGGCTGCATCCACATTGTTATGGACGACCGGCATGGCCGGCGCCGTGGACCTTGAAGTCACCCATTGGTGGACATCGGGCGGCGAAGCGGCTGCGGCCAGGGTCCTTGCGGAATCCTTTGACAAACAGGGCGGCGACAAATGGGTTGACGGCGCGATTGCCGGCAGCGGCTCGACGGCAACCCCGATCATCGTCAGCCGCATCCTGGGCGGCAACCCTATGGGCGCAACCCAGCTCAATACGGGCCGCGACGCGGAAGATCTGGTCAAGGCCGGAATGATGACCGACCTTTCGGAACTTGCGGCCAAGGAAGGCTGGGCCGATTTCATCCGCCCCGCAAAACTGCTCGATGCCTGCAAATATGACGGCAAGATTTATTGCGTGCCGGTTAACATCCATTCATGGCAGTGGATGTGGATCAATCCCAATACCTTCAAGGATGCGGGTCTGCCTGTTCCAGCGAACTGGCAGGAATTTGTTGCAGCGGCGCCCAAGCTGAAGGAAAAGGGCATCATCCCGCTCGCCACCGGCGATGCCTGGCAGGTCACCGGTATTTTCAACGTCATGATCCCCTCGCTCGGCGGCAAGGACCTGTTCCTGAAGGTCTATCAGGACAAGAATGCCGAAGCCGCCGCCGGTCCGGAAATGAAGGCGGTGTGGGAAGCGTACGCACAGGCCCGCAGCCTGGTCGATCCCGGCTATGTCGGCCGCTCCTGGAACGAGGCAACCACGCTCGTCATGACCGGCAAGGCCGGGGCACAGGTGATGGGCGACTGGGCGCAAGGTGAGTTCGGCGTGGCGAAAAAGGTCGCCGGAACCGATTATGACTGCCTGCCCGGGCTGGGCGGCAACGCCATTCTCGACACGGGCGGCGATGCCTTCTACTTCCCCAAGAACCAGAACCCCGAGGTGACCAAGGCGCAGCTGAAGCTGGCGAGCCTGCTTCTTTCCAGGGAAACGCAGGTTGCCTTCAATCTGGCCAAGGGCTCGCTGCCGGTGCGCGGCGATGTCGATCTGGAAGCCGCCAATGCCTGCATGAAAAAGGGCATCGAGATTCTGAAAGAGCCGGAAAACATCCTGCCGTCGCTGAACCAGAACCTGACCGCGGACACCAAGGGGCAGATCGAGGATCTGACCAAGGAGTTCTTCGCCGACGCCCATATGTCCGTCGATGACGCGCAGGCGCGCTTCGTCGCTATCATCAAGCAAGCCCAGTAGAACCGACCTTCCTCCTGGCACCCCGCCGGTCGCGCAAGCGATTGGCGGCCGTGCCAAGAGTTGACGGAGAACGCCATGAGTTCCACCGCGCGTCCCAACACATTGTTCAAGAACCTGAACGCCAAGGTTGCGGCCCTGCCGATGATTGCAACCGTTCTGGTGGTCTTCATCGGCTGCACGCTGTGGACTGTCGTTTATTCCTTCACCGCCTCGCGGGCATTGCCGGAGCTGACATTCGTCGGGTTCGACCAGTATACCCGCCTCTTCAACACGCCGCGCTGGAATATCTCCGCTGTCAACCTTGCGATCTTCGGCGTCTTCCTGCTGTTCTTTTCATCGGTCATCGGCTTCATTCTCGCGGCGCTGATGGACCAGAAAATCCGCTTCGAGAACACGTTCCGCACCATCTTTCTCTATCCCTATGCCCTCTCGTTCATCGTCACGGGGCTCGTCTGGCAATGGATACTCACGCCGACCTACGGCATCCAGCGGGTAGTGCGGGATCTCGGCTTTGAAAGCTTCACCTTCTCGATCCTCAACGACCAGCGCTACGCCATTTATGCCATCGTCATTGCCGGCCTCTGGCACGGTACCGGCCTTGTCATGGCGCTGATGCTGGCAGGCCTGCGCAACATCGACGAGGAAATCTGGAAGGCCGCGCGGGTTGACGGCATCCCGATCTGGAAAACCTATCTCTTCATCATCATTCCGATGATGCGCCCCGTCTTCATCACCACCATTGTCCTGATCGCCGCCGGTATTGTCCGCGTCTACGACCTCGTCGTCGCCCTGACCGATGGCGGCCCCGGCAATGCCAGCGAAGTACCGGCCAAATATGTCTACGAATTCATGTTCCGTCGCGCCAATCTCGGACAGGGCCTTGCCGCGTCCACCATCATGCTGACCACCGTTCTCATCGTCCTCATTCCCTGGGCTTTGATGGAATTCCGCGAGGGCAAACGCAAATGACCATGGCAAGCCAGACCGCCGCCGAACCGCGCGGCAAACGTCCCACGACGACCTTCGCGCCGTCGACAATCATGATCTATGGCGTCCTGCTGGTGGCGGCGATCTACTACCTGCTGCCGCTCTACGTGATGATCGTCACTTCGCTGAAGGGCATGCCGGAAATCCGTCTCGGCAATATCTTCTCGCCGCCCGTGGAAATCACTTTCCAGTCGTGGAGCACAGCCTGGGACAGCGCCTGTACCGGCCTCTACTGCGAGGGCCTGAAGGTCGGGTTCATGAATTCGGTGAAGATCACCATACCGAGCGTCATCGCTTCGATCCTCATCGCATCGGTCAATGGCTATGCCCTGGCCAACTGGCGCTTCAAGGGTTCGGAGGTGTTTTTCAGCATCCTCCTGTTCGGCGCCTTCATTCCCTATCAGGTGATGCTGTATCCGCTCGTGATCATCACCCGCAATCTCGGCATCTTCGGAACGCTGACCGGCGTCATCGTGATCCATACCATCTTCGGCATGCCGATCCTGACACTGCTGTTCCGCAACTACTTCGCCTCGCTGCCGGCGGAACTCTTCAAGGCGGCCCGCGTCGACGGGGCGGGTTTCTGGCGCATCTTCTTCCAGATCATGGTGCCGATGTCCGCGCCGATCTTTGTCGTCGCGATCATCCTGCAGGTCACCGGAATCTGGAATGACTTCCTCTTCGGTGTCGTCTTTGCCGGCACGAAAAACGTGCCGATGACGGTGCAGCTCAACAACATCGTCAACTCGACGCAGGGCGTCAAGGAATACAACGTCAACATGGCAGCCACCATCCTCACCGGCCTGGTGCCGCTGCTCGTCTACTTCTTCTCAGGCAAATATTTCGTCAGGGGCATTGCCGCTGGCGCCGTCAAAGGATGATCGCGGATGCAGCCAATCTTTCTACAACAGTTTCACGGGAGCGGATCGGTATGACCCAGCAGAGCCCCAGCGTTTCGATCAAGGATCTTTCGCTCAACTACGGTTCGGTGAGCGTGCTCAAGGAGCTCAATATCGACGTGGCCGATGGCGAGTTTCTCGTGCTGCTCGGACCATCGGGCTGCGGAAAATCGACCTTGCTCAACTGCATCGCTGGATTGCTTGAAATCTCGGACGGGCAGATTTTCATCAAGGACAAGAACGTCACGTGGAAGGAGCCGAAAGATCGCGGCATCGGCATGGTGTTCCAGTCCTATGCGCTCTATCCGCAGATGACGGTCGAGAAAAACCTTTCCTTCGGCCTGCGGGTAGCGGGCCTGCCCAAGGCGGAGATCGACAAGCGGATCACCAATGCGGCGGATATTCTGCAGATCGGGCCGCTCCTGCAACGCAAGCCCGGCGCGCTTTCCGGCGGCCAGCGCCAGCGCGTCGCCATCGGCCGTGCCCTGGTGCGCGACGTCGACGTATTCCTGTTCGACGAGCCCCTGTCCAATCTGGATGCCAAGCTGCGCTCGGAGCTGCGTGTCGAGATCAAACGCCTGCACCAGAAGCTCGCCAATACCATGATTTACGTCACCCACGACCAGATCGAGGCCCTGACGCTGGCGGACCGTATCGCCGTCATGAAGGGCGGATTGATCCAGCAGCTGGACGAACCGCTCACCATCTACAACAAGCCGCGCAACCTGTTCGTCGCCAGTTTCATCGGCTCGCCGTCGATGAATTTCATCAAGGGCGAGATTGCAGAGAAGGACGGCAAACCCGTCTTCCGTATCGCCGACCTCGATATCTCCCTGGAAAACTACGTGGCACAAGAATCTCTGCAGATCGGGCGGTCCGTCATTTTCGGCCTGCGTCCCGAGCACATTGCGCTCAGCGATCAGCCCGGCCCGGCAGGCCGCTCATGCAAGGCGACCGTCGATCTCGACGAGCCCATGGGCGCCGACAGCCTTGTCTGGCTGAAAGTCGCCGGCAAAGCCGTGTCGGTGCGCGTGGATTCCGGCCGCCGCTACCAGAACGGCGAAACCGTGCACCTCACCTTCGATCCAGCCCTCGCCTCGCTTTTTGACTCCCAGACTGAAGACCGCATCTGACAAACCTTATGGAGTACTGACCGTGACTGACTTTTCCTACCAGCTCT
The DNA here is from genome assembly GCF_058792715.1 of Phyllobacterium sp. MT110. Taxonomy (NCBI): domain Bacteria; kingdom Pseudomonadati; phylum Pseudomonadota; class Alphaproteobacteria; order Hyphomicrobiales; family Phyllobacteriaceae; genus Phyllobacterium; species Phyllobacterium sp. MT110. The sequence goes on along the minus strand of NZ_JBXAFE010000003.1, from coordinate 538,483 downwards.
ACAGTTCCCGCAACTTTCCCCCGCTCGATAGAATTCTTCCGATCCTGCAGAAGAATGGTTATGTGCAGGTGGAAGGCTATGGCGGGCTTTACGCGGATGCAGCGGCAACCCGGACCGCGCTCGATGCCCATGGCCTCACCATGGCATCAGGCCATTTCAGTATCGACCTCCTGGAAAACGAGCCGAACAAGGTGCTGGATATTGCCGGAACGCTGGGCATGAAAGCCATCTATTGCCCGCATCTGGCCGTCGAGCAACGTCCATCGAATGCGTCCGGCTGGTCGGATTTCGGCAAGCGGCTTGAGGCGGCTCATGCAACCTACCGCAAGGCAGGGTATCTCTTTGGCTGGCACAATCATGATTTCGAGTTCAAGGCACTGGCTGACGGCTCGATCCCGCAGAAGCTCATCCTCGATGCCGCGCCGAGCATTTCCTGGGAAGCGGATATCGCCTGGATCATCCGCGGCGGCGCGGACCCGTTCCAGTGGATCGGGGATTACGGCTCCCGCATCAGCGCCGTTCACGTCAAGGACATCGCACCGGCTGGCGAAAACACCAATGAAGACGGCTGGGCGGATGTCGGTTACGGCACGGTCGACTGGAAAGCACTCTTTACAGCGCTGAAGGGCACACCGGCCCGATATTTCGTCATGGAACACGACAACCCGTCGGATGACGAACGGTTTGCCCGCCGTTCCATCGCCACGGTCAAGGCATTCTGAAGAAAGACAGCATCATGGCAAAAACACTTGGTATTGGCATCATCGGCGCCGGCAACATTTCCGCCACCTATCTGAGGCTCGGGCCCCTGTTCAAGGGCATCGAAATCCGGGCCGTCGCTGACCTCAACAAGAAGGCGGCGGAAGCGCGCGCCAAGGAATTCGGCATCGAGGCACGCAGCATCGACAAGCTGCTTGCAAGCGATGACGTCGACCTTATCGTCAATCTGACGGTGCCGGACGCGCACTTTGCCGTCTCGCACCAGATCCTGTCGGCCGGCAAGCATCTCTATTCGGAGAAGCCGCTGACCCTGTCGCTCAAGGATGGCCTTGAGTTGCAAAAACTCGCCAACAAGAAGGGGTTGAAAGCCGGCTGCGCGCCGGACACCTATCTGGGCGGTGCGCATCAGCTGGCGCGCAAAGCGGTGGATGACGGCCAGATCGGCACGATCACATCGGGAACCGCCCACGTCATGAGCCACGGCATGGAGCACTGGCATCCCAATCCGGACTTCTTCTTCCGTCCGGGCGGCGGCCCGATCCTTGACCTCGGCCCGTACTACATCGCCAATCTCATCAACCTGATCGGACCGGTGAAGCGGGTGGCCGCCTTGACATCGATGGCTACACCGACCCGCACCATCACCAGCGAACCGCGCAGGGGTGAAACCATCGCGGTGACGACACCGACCACCATTCAGGCCCTGCTTGAATTTGCCAGCGGCGCCTCCATCACACTGTCGGCAAGCTGGGATGTCTGGGCGCATCATCACCCGAACATGGAGCTCTACGGCACGGATGGCTCGCTGTTCCTGCCCGATCCGAATTTCTTCGGCGGCGATGTCAAACTGGCCAAGCCGGGCAAGAAGGCGAAATCACTGAAAAACTGGGCGCATCCTTTCGGCATTCCCAACCAGAAGCATTCCGTCGGCATGATGGCCAATTACCGCACGGCCGGGCTTGCAGACATGGCGGCAGCGATTCTCGAGGGCCGCGATATCCGCTGCTCCATCGACCGGGCGCTGCACGGTGTCGATGTCATGGTTTCAATCCTGCGCTCCGGCGAAGAAAGGAAGTTCATCGACATCAAGACCAGCTGTACCCGCCCCGAAGCACTTGGGATCAAGGAAGCCAAATCCCTGCTGAGGAAGAAATAAGCCTCCCAAGGCTGTTCACCCCCTCTGCCCCGTGCGGCAGAGGGGCCCGGCCCGTGCTTTAATCGGCGCTTGGTGCTGGATCCAGCAATCGCGGCCCCGGTCCCTGCTCGGACAGCTCATCCCAGGGGTTGCGCAAGGGGCATTCCTGCATTGACAGGCAACCACACCCAATACAGCAGTTCAACTGATCGCGCAGGCCGATCAGTTTGTTGATCCGGTCATCCAGATCCGCCTTCCAGCCAGCCGAGAGCCGCCGCCAGTCCGCGGGCGTCGGAGCCCGTCCCTGCGGCAGGGTCGACAGGGCTTCGGCAATCGATGCCAGTGGTATGCCCGTCCGTTGCGCCACCTTGATGATGGCAACACGCCGCAGAACCTCGCGCGAGTAGCGGCGCTGGTTGCCACGGTTGCGTTCGCTGTGAATAAGGCCCTTGCTCTCGTAGAAATGCAGCGTCGAAACCGCCACGCCGCTGCGTGCCGCCACTTCCCCCACCGTCAACTGCCTGTGCCGCTCACTTGGTTTGATTGTCATCCGCTCAATCCATACCTTAACATTACTTCAGGTTTATAGTGGTCTCCGCAAACTTTGTAAAACTTGCGTACAAGTCGCTTTCATACTGGACATCACATGCGGGAGAGGTTCCTCTAGCCGTTCCCGAGATTGCCAGCAGGAGGAAGAGTATGCAGACCCGTTTCACGACGGTGGTTTCTTTCACCGTTTCCCTCGCCTTGAGCACAATCCCCATCACCACAGCCTTTGCAGCATCGCCTGAACCGGCAAAAGCCGAGCATGGCATGGTCGTATCAGCCCAGCATCTGGCAACGGAAGTCGGCGTTGACGTTTTGAAAAGTGGCGGCAATGCCGTGGACGCGGCGGTAGCGGTTGGTTATGCGCTCGCTGTGCTTTACCCTACGGCAGGCAATATTGGCGGTGGCGGATTCATGACCGTCCGCCTCAAGGACGGTAAGACCACCTTTCTCGATTTTCGCGAGCGCGCTCCGCTGGCATCCACCAAAACCATGTATCTCGATGACAAGAGCAATATCGTCAAAGGTCTAAGCCTCGACGGATATCTGGCGGTTGGCGTGCCGGGAACCGTTGCAGGATTCGAACTGGCGCGTGAGAAGTACGGCACCAAAAAACGCGAGGAATTGCTGGGACCGGCGATCCGTCTTGCGCGGGATGGTTTCGAGCTGGTTCAGGGCGATATCAATTCACTCAAAGCCGGCAACAAGAAGCTGGCCAAGGACCCTGCCGCAGCGGCGATCTTCCTGAAGCCCGACGGCAAGCCCTATGCGGTTGGCGAAACGCTCGTCCAGACCGATCTTGCCGCGACCCTGTCCGGCATCTCCGACAAGGGGCCTGATTCCTTCTACAAAGGCACTACTGCCGATGCCATTGCGAAAGCCAGCCAGGACAAGGGCGGCATTCTGACCAAGCAGGATTTCGAGCAGTATTCGGTGCGCGAGCTGGAGCCGGTGAAGTGCAATTATCGTGGTTATGACATCGTGTCGTCGCCGCCCCCAAGCTCCGGCGGCGTCATCATCTGCGAAATCCTCAACGTGCTCGAGGGCTATCCGCTGTCCTATCTCGGCTACGGCTCCGCCGAAACCGTGCATGCCATGGTCGAGGCCATGCGCTATGCCTATATCGACCGTAACGCGGCGCTGGGTGATCCGGCCTTCGTCAACAATCCGGTGTCGAAATTGCTCGACAAGGCCTATGCCAAGGAAATCCGCGAGAAGATCAGCCCGTTCAAGGCCGGCGTATCGCAGGAACTGATGCCGAAAGGTTTTGGCGAGAGCACGGAAACAACGCACTATTCGATCATCGACAATGACGGCAATGCGGTTGCCGTCACCTATACGTTGAACGGCTCCTTCGGCGCGGGCGTCGTGGCGCCTGGAACCGGTGTGCTTCTTAACAACGAGATGGACGATTTCACCTCTAAGCCCGGCGTTCCCAATCTGTATGGGCTGGTACAGGGCGAAGCCAACGCCATCGCGCCGAAGAAAACACCGCTCTCCTCGATGAGCCCGACGATCATTTCCAAGGACGGCAAGCCGTTCATGGTGATCGGCAGCCCCGGCGGTTCGCGCATCATCACTATCACGCTGGAAGCGATCCTCAACGTCATCGATCATGGCATGAACATCCAGGAAGCCATTGACGCGCCGCGCGTCCATCATCAGTGGCTGCCCGACAAGGTCTTCATGGAGCCCTATGCCCTCTCGGCAGATACGCGCAAGGTATTGAGCGATATGGGCCACACTGTCCAGATCGACAAGGATTGGTCGATCTGGGGCCAGGCCGCAGGCATCCTCGTCGGCGGCGCGAGCCTTTCCGACATCGAAAAGGGTGACGGCGCGCGGTATAACGGCGCCATCGACAGCCGCGCCAGCTCGGGCGAAGCAAAAGGCTACTGAAACCCCAGGAGCTGGCAACGACGTTGCCAGCTCCTGTTGTCAGATGCTGAAATCGACCATGCGGCCACGCAACTGCCGAATAGTTGCGGCATCTGCATTGGCAAAGGCAAAGCGCAGGAACTGCGTGTGTCCGGCGCCGAAATATTCACCGGGAATGGCCAGTATGCCCGCCTGTCTCGCCAATTGCTCGGCCACTCCGACCGAGGTCTTGCCCGGGAAGGGGTGGCGGACAAACGCGAAGTAGGCACCGACGGCTTCGAGCTTCCAGCCGCCAAGACCGGACATGGTCTCACGCAGGGCCTGGGCACGGGTTTCAATTTCCAGCCGGTTGGCGGCGCGCCAGTCGCTCAATGCGGGAAGCGCATGCGCTACGGCAATCTGCGGTGCGCGCGGCGCGCAGATCTGCAGATTGTCCATGATCTTGGCAATTTCCGTAACAACGGTTTCACCCGCCGTTACCGCCCCCAGCCGGTGTCCGGGAATGCAGAAGGATTTGGAAAAGCTGTAGAGCTGGATGAGGTTGTCTTCCCAGCCGCCTTCATTGAAAAGACCATGCGGTGCACCCGCGCCATCGGCAAGAAAGTCGCGGTAGGTCTCATCCAGAATGAGCCAGATGCCATGCTTCCTGCAAACCTCGAAAATTGCGCGGAGCCGGTCAGGTGAATAGACCGCGCCGGTCGGATTGTTCGGGGTGACCAGCGCCAGGGCCCGCACGCCCGGCACCAGCGCTTTTTCAACCGCCTCCACTGTCGGCACGAAACCGTCGGCCGCATCGCAGGCGACAAACCCCGTCGTGATACCGAGCATCGACAGCGTGGTTTCATGGTTGAAATAAAAGGGATCGGTGACAAGCACCGTTTCGCCCGCGGCGGCCACGACCATGGCGGCGCAGATGAAGGCCTGGTTGCAGCCCGATGTGATGTGGATGTTCCGGCCGCTGATTCCAGCGCCATAAAGCGCCGACACATGCGCGGCATAGGCATCGCGCAGAACCGTCTCGCCCTCGATCGGCCCGTAATTGGCATAAGCAACCGAAGATGCCGCTTCGCCCAGCCAGCGCAGCATGTCGGGATGCGGCGGATAGCCCGGAACCGCCTGCGACAGGTCGATCAAGGGGCCATGTCCGCCGGCATAGGCCCGGCCCCAGGCCTGTACGGCCGGAATAGGCGGGGGAGACAGGCGGGTGACGAGCGGGTTCAGCACAGCAGCAGTCATGGATGATCGTCCTATCGGGTATCGGCCTTGGCACGCCGTTTCTGCGTGCGGTCAGGCCTTTTGGCTCGTGTTGTGGGAATGGATGGCGGTGTCGCCGCGCGCTCGGGCGCACTGATCTTGCCGTTGCGCCGCCGGATGATCCGGCGGGCCGAGGTCTGCGGTTCCGTGATGGTATCGGTTTCCAGCGAAGCGAAGAACCAGTCGATGAAAACCTTGACGATGGGCGCATTGCGCACCTCGTTGCGGCAGGCGACATGGAATGCGTCGTTGGCGGGAACGGTCAGGTCGAAGGGAACGATGAGTTCACCCTTGGCGATCAGGTTGCTCGCGGTGATCGTATCGCCAAGCGAAACGCCCTGCCCGTAAAGCGCAGCCTCCGTCGAGAGCCGCGCATCGCTCATGAAATGCTGGGCACCGCGCGCAAGATCCGTGGCATCGGCGGCGGCCAGCCAGGTGTTCCATTCGCGCCCGTCATCGCCATGCAGGAGCACATGGTTGCGCAGGTCGCGCACCGAGCGCAGCGGGCGGCTGTTGAGCAGCGTCGGGCTGGCCACCGGAAAAAGCTTCAGCGTGCTCCACAAACGTGACCAGCAGTCCGACCATTTGCCATCGCCATAGAGCACGCAGACATCCACATCCGGCGACTGGAGATGATGCGCCTCATTGGTGGCAATCAGTGTCAGCCGGATATCGGGATATTGTTCGGTGAACTGGTTCATGCGCGGAATGAGCCAGAGCGACAGAAGTGCCGGCACGCAGGTCACCGTCAATTCGCCTTTGGTCGTGGGGCGCTTCATCAGGGCTGTCGCCGTCGCAATATCCTCGAATGCCTTGGAAATGGTCGGCAGCAGCAGCGCGCCCTGCGCCGTCAGTTTCAGCCGCTGCGCACCGCGCTCGAACAATTGCACATCGAGCGTTGCTTCCAATGCTTTGATCTGGTGGCTGATGGCACCGTGGGTCACGTTGAGTTCGCGGGCAGCGGCAGTCACGGAACCGTGCCGCGCCGTCGCTTCGAAGGCGCGCAGGGGATTCAATGGAGGCAACCGGCCAAGCGTCATGGGAGACTCCAATAGACATCAAATTTGGATTTGTCATGTGAGATTTTCTCACACTAATCCCTACAACAATGTCAATTGCTTTTCCATCGCCTTTGCATCGATAATATGGCCAACGAAGGCGAAAAGCCCAGGGGAACTGACAGAAGCGGATCACATCGGACAACCCTCGCAAGGGCAATCCCTCCCGCGTTTCCCCCGAGCTTTCAGAGAACGGGATAGTGTCATGACATCGTGGGATGAGAAGAAGCTGAGCGATCTGCGGGCCAAGTATGGCGAAAGCCATGGCGGCGAGCTGTTCGATCCAATCTTCCGCAAGGTTGCGGACAAGATTTTCTCCAAGAGCGGCACGCGGCTTGCACCCTATGCGGGCATTCCGACATTCCTCACCGCGCCCTATATGCCGGTCGATGCAGTGACACCGGATTTCGGCAATCTGCAGGTGGCCATTGTCGGCGTTCCGATGGACCTTGGCGTCACCAACCGTCCCGGCTCGCGCTTCGGTCCGCGCGCCGTGCGCACCATCGAACGCATCGGACCGTACAACCATGTGCTCGGCTGCGCGCCCGTTTTTGACCTGCGCGTTGCCGATATCGGCGACGTGCCCTTTGCCAGCCGCTACCGGCTGGAACAGAGCCATGACGATATCGAGCGACGGTTCAACCAGATCGTCGACGCCGGCGTGGTGCCGCTTGCCGTCGGCGGCGACCATTCGATCACCCATCCTATTCTCAAGGCCGTCGGCAAGAAGCGTCCGGTCGGCATGATCCATATCGACGCCCATTGCGATACGGGCGGCGCCTTCGACCAGACGAAGTTCCATCATGGCGGGCCATTCCGCAATGCGGTGCTCGACGGGGTCCTCGATCCGACCCGCACGGTCCAGATCGGCATTCGCGGCTCGGCGGAATATCTGTGGGAATTCTCGTACGAATCCGGCATGACCGTCATCCATGCGGAAGAGGTAACCGGCCTTGGCATGCCCGCCATCATCGAGAAGGCCCGCAAGATCGTCGGCGACGGTCCGACCTATCTGTCGTTCGACATCGACAGCGTCGATCCGAGCTTTGCGCCAGGCACCGGCACGCCCGAGGTGGGCGGCCTGACCACCCGCGAAGTGCTCGAACTGATCCGCGGCCTCAAGGGCATCAACCTGGTGGGCGGCGACGTGGTGGAAGTGGCACCGCAATATGACGCGACCACCAACACCGCCCATGCGGGCGCACAGGTGCTGTTCGAAATCCTGAGCCTGATGGTGTTCAGCCCGTTCGTTGCAGGAAAACGCGACTGACACGTATCAACAGACCAACAAACGGTGCGGCGATACCATTCCGCACCGTCACATAATAACAAGAAGGGGACTGCCATGACATTCAAAACCACGCTCAAATCATCCTTTGCCGCGCTTCTGCTGCTGGGTGGAGCAACCATCGCCATGTCGGCAACGGCGGCACGCGCCGACGCCATCGACGACATCACCAAAGCCGGCGTTATCAATGTCGGTGTCTTTGCCGACTTCCCGCCCTTCTCGTCGGCAAGCGCCGACATGACCCTGAAGGGTTATGATATCGACGTGGCCCAGGCTCTTGCCGACGCATTGAAGGTCAAACTCAAGACTGTCAGCGTCACCGGCCAGAACCGCATTCCCTACCTCACGGAACATCGCGTCGACCTGCTGATGAGCGTCGGCTACAGCAAGGAACGCGAACAGGTCCTCGATTTCGCCGCGCCTTATGCGCCGTACTACATCGCGGTGATCGGGCCGAAGGCGCTTGAGATCAAGAACAAGGACGATCTCGCCGGAAAGAGCATTGCCGTCAATCGCGGCACGCTGGAAGACACATCCCTGACTGCGGCGGCACCGGCTTCGGCCGACGTGAAGCGCTTCGACAATTACAACGCCGTCATCCAGGCCTTCATCTCCGGCCAGACGCAGCTCATGGTGGTGGGCAACGACGTGGGCGCACAGGTGCTCGCACGGCAGGAGGCCCTTGCGCCGGAACAGAAATTCCAGCTTCTGACCTCTCCCTCGCATATCGCCCTGAACAAGAAAGAGGACCGTCTCAAGCAGGCCGTCAACGATGCCGTCGCGAAGATGCTGGCGGATGGCTCGCTCAACAAGAGTTCCGAGGCCTGGCTGAAGACACCGCTCAATCCAGCCAATCTCAAGGACTGACCTGTGGGTTATGCGCTCGATTTCGGTTGGTTGAACGATGCGATCGGCATGATTGCCAGCGGTGCGGCCATGACGGTCTTTCTGATCGCCGTGACCTCAGTCGCTGGCACATTGCTCAGCATCTTCGGCGCCATCGGGCGCCGCAGCCGCCATGCGATCCTGCGCAAGCTGGTTGCCGGATACGTCGAACTCATCCGCAACACACCGTTTCTGGTGCAGCTGTTCTTCATCTTTTTCGGCCTGCCGCGCCTCGGCATCCGCCTTGACCCCGTTGCGGCAGCGATCCTTGCCATGACCCTGAACATGGCGGCCTACAGCACAGAGATCGTTGGCGCCGGACTGGATGCCGTTCACAAGGGGCAGACCGAAGCGGCGAAGGCGCTTGGCCTTCGCCCGAGGATCATCTTCATCAAGATCGTACTGCCTCAGGCGCTAAAGGTTATCTTCCCCGCCCTGACCAGCCAGATCGTTATCATGATGCTGGAATCCGCCGTGGTTTCGCAGATCGCCGTGCGGGAGTTGACCTACGAGGCCGACATGCTTCAGGCACGCACCTTCCGCGCTTTCGAAACCTATTTCATCGTGACCCTGGTCTATCTCGGGCTCAGTATCGCCCTGCGCAGGCTGCTCTATGCGGCCGGACGCCGATCAATTGCCGGAGGCATGGCATGATCGAGTTCACCTTCTGGGACATAGCGCGCAATCTGCTGCTGGCGGCCCGCTGGACGGTATTGCTTTCCATCGTCGCTTTTACCGGTGGCGCCGTCGTCGGCGTGGCTATCCTTCTGGCACGCATCTCGAAACGCAACTGGCTGCGCCGCGGCGCCCAATATTACATCGGCCTGTTTCAGGGAACGCCGCTGCTGATGCAGCTGTTTCTGCTGTTCTTCGGCCTGCCGCTGCTCGGCTTCCGCATCGAAGCCTGGACGGCCGCGGTGCTGGGTCTGACGCTTTGCGCCAGCGCGTTCCTCGCCGAAATCTGGCGGGGCGGTGTGCAATCGCTGCCGAACGGACAATGGGACGCCGGCAGCAGCCTTGGCCTGCATTATTTCGCACAGCTGCGGCTGGTCATCCTGCCGCAGGCCTTTGCCATAACACGGGCACCGACAGTCGGTTTTCTCGTGCAGTTGATCAAGAGCACGGCTTTGACGTCGATCATCGGATTTGAGGAACTGGTCAGGACGTCGAACGCCATCAACAATGCAACTTTCGAACCTTTCACCGTCTATGGGCTGGTGGCACTGATCTATTTTGTTCTGTGCTATCCGCTGACGCGCTACACTAAGAAACTGGAACTTCGTACCGCACAGCGCTAGAGCGCGCGCAGTGTTGGTAAAAGAGTGGGAATCAGCCAGAAACTGGCCAACAAGAAGGAGATCGGACTATGGATACAATGATCAAAACAGCCGTCAACCGGCGTACCGTGCTGGCTGCCGGGGCTTTGGGCACCGCAATGCTTGCCATGCCGTCCGTGCTGCGCGCACAGGACAAGTCCCTGAAAATCGGCGTCTATGGCGGCTACTTCAAGAATTCGTTCGACAAGAACATTTTCCCCGAATTCACCAAGGCAACCGGCATTGCAGTTGAATCCGTCGCAGAACCGACGGGCGAAGCCTGGCTGGTTCAGCTTGAACAGGCTGCCAAGGCCGGTGCTGCCCCCGCCGATATTTCGATGATGTCGCAGGTTGCCATGATCAAGGGCCAGTCGACCGAACTCTGGACGCCGCTTGACACGGCAAAACTGCCGAACGCGAAGAACCTGCTCGACCGTTTCATCAACAAATATCCCGATGGGCGCATCGCCGGTATCGGCGCGGTGGCATGGTATATCACGCTCGTGACCAACACCGATGTCTACAAGGAAGCGCCGACATCCTGGCAGGCCTTCTGGGATCCGGCAAACGCCGACAAACTCGGCCTGCTTGCCCTCGTTTCCAACTCGTTCCTTCTGGAAGTGACCGCAAAAACCTTCTTCGGCGGCACCAATGCCCTCGATACGGAGGAAGGCATCCTCAAGGTCTTCGACAAGCTGGCCGAAGTGAAGCCGAATGTCCGGCTGTGGTACCGCGACGAAGCGCAGTTCGAGCAGGCGCTGAAATCAGGTGAAATCCCGATGGGCCAGTATTATCACGACGTTACCGGCCTGGCAGCGTCTGAGGGGCATCCTGTCCGCTCCACCTTCCCGAAGGAAGGCGGCATCCAGGATTCAGGCTGCTGGGCGGTGTCGCGCGCGTCAAAGAAGATCGACGAAGCGCATATCTTCATCGATTACATGAGCCAGCCAGCCATTCAGGCGACCCTGTCCCGCAAGGTGGGGACGGCTCCGACGGTCAAGCGCGAACTGCTCGACCTGAATGAAAAGGAATTCGCGGCTGTATCGTCGGATATCGAACCGATCCTGCCGCGCTACGACCTGCTGACGACCAAGGCCGACTTCCTCAACCAGAAATGGACCGAGCTGATCGTTGGCTGATCGCGTTTGCTGCCGGTCGCGGATACGCTTTCCGGAACCGGCGGCAGCCTGCCGGATTGTACAAAGGTGAAACCCGGCCTATTCCAAACCGGGTTTCTTTTTAACGACGACGAATGAAACGAGGGCTCGATGTCCGGACTGGTATTGAACGGTGTAACCAAGCAATTTGGTACATTTACCGCCGTGGAGAATGTGCAGCTTTCCGTGCCGCACGGCACGTTTGTATGCATGCTCGGGCCATCGGGTTGCGGCAAGACCACGCTCCTGCGGATGATTGCCGGGCTCGACGACCCGACCGGCGGCTCCATCCTGCTCGACGGCGAAGACATCACCAAGGTCCCGACCCACAAGCGCAATCTGGGCATGGTGTTCCAGTCGCTGGCCCTGTTCCCGCATTTGAGCGTTGGCGAGAACATCGCCTATCCCCTGCGCATTCGCGGCAAAGGCCGTGAAGACCAGAAAAAGCGCGTCGATGAACTGCTGGCCCTGATCCACCTGCCCGGCTACGGCGACCGGCCCGTTTCGAAACTGTCCGGCGGCCAGCGCCAGCGCGTGGCCATCGCCCGCGCTTTGGCGCTTTCGCCCAAACTGTTCCTGCTGGACGAGCCGCTCTCGGCGCTCGATGCAAAGCTGCGTGAAGCGATGCAGGTGGAACTGCGGCAGCTGCAGCAGAAGCTCGGCATCACCACCATCGTGGTGACGCACGACCAGCGCGAAGCCATGACCATGGCCGATACGGTGGTCGTCATGAATGGCGGCCATATCCGCCAGGCCGCCTCCCCGATCGAAATCTACCGCAAGCCCGCCGATACGTTTGTCGCCGACTTCATCGGCTCGACAAATCTCATCGAAACAACGGCCGACAGTTCGGGCGCCGCCACCATCTTCGGGCACAGCGTGCCCGGTCTCGTCCTGCCTGCAGGACTGCAGAAAGCAACGATTTCCGTGCGGCCGGAAGATGTGCACCTGACGGCGCCGGGCAATGGCGCCATCAACGGCACCGTGACCTTCGTGCGCGATCTTGGCGGCACGATCGAAACCTTCGTGGAAGCGGGCGGCAAGCAGATCGTCGCCGTCTCGACGCCGCGTGCCCGGCCCGAGGTGACAGCCGGACAACAGGTCGGCATCGTGCTTGCACCCGATGTCTGCGTGGTGCTGAAACAATGAAACGCGAAGCCCCCCAATCCATAGCCGATTACGGGCCGCTGTTTTTCCCCGCGGGCATGCTGCTGGTGTTCTTTGTGGTGCCGTTCGGCACCATGATCGCTGTGAGTTTCTTCCAGCGCCAGCAGGGCGGCTTCTATACGCCTGCCTTCGTCTTCTCCAATTACGAGCGCTTTCTCAGCGTCTTCTTCGGCGGCGTTCTCGGCTTCTCGCTGATGCTGGCTGTCACCGTCGCCATCTGCTGCGTCGTCCTTGCCCTGCCCTTCACCTATCTCCTGTCCAAGCTGCCGCGCCGGTTGCAGGTGATCTGGCTCGTGGCCTTGCTCTCCGTACTGTCGCTGTCGGAAGTCATCATCGGCTTTGCCTGGTCTACCCTGTTTTCCCGCACGGCCGGGATCACCAACATTCTTGTCCAACTGGGTTTGATGAAACAGGCCGTCGCCCTGTCGCCGAGCTTTGGCGCGGTGCTGACGGGTATGGTCTATCAGGCGCTGCCCTATACGGTGCTTGTCCTTTACCCCGCCCTTGTCCGGCTCGATCCCACCCTGATGGAAGCGGCGCGGACATTGGGCTCGTCGCCGGTGCGCGCCTTCTTCAACGTGCTTGTGCCGGCGCTGCGCAACACGATCATGGCGACGCTGATCATGGTGTTCATCTTCGCGCTGGGTTCGTATCTGCTGCCGCAGATTCTTGGCAGGCCGCAGCACTGGACGCTCTCCGTCCTCATCACCGATCAGGCGATCTACCAGTCCAACATGCCGTTTGCGGCGGCCATGGCCGTGTTTCTGGTGCTTGTGACGCTTGGTCTGGTGGCCCTGACATTGCTGATCGGACGCAAGGGAGAAAAGGCATGATGACCACCCTCAGACGCCTTTATTTCTTCCTCGTCGGGCTGTTTCTGGCGCTTCCGCTGATCGTGGTTGCCGGCGTGTCGGTCAACGCGAAGCAGACGCTTGCCTTTCCGCCGCAGGGCTTTTCGCTGGCCTGGTACGGCGAAATCTTCCTCAATCCGGAATGGCGCAGTGCTCTCATTGCCTCGGTCGTCCTCGCCACCACGTCGGCGGCCTTGGCCGTGCTGATTGCGCTGCCGCTTGCATGGTTCCTGTGGCGCCGCATTGCACCGTGGGCGAACATCTTTCAGGTCCTCGGCATTGCGCCGTTCACGCTGCCGCCGGTCATCACCGCGCTCGGCCTTCTGACATTCTGGGCCACCACCGGCTTCTATGGTCAGCCATGGACCGCTGTCATCGGTCACGCGATCTTCTTCGTCACCCTGCCGCTGGTGACCTTGTCGCTCGGCTTTTCATCCATCGACCGCTCCTTCGTCGAGGCTGCGGCCACCATGGGCGCGAGCGATCGCACCATTTTCCGCACGGTCATCCTGCCGCTGATCCTGCCCTATCTGGTTTCCGGCTACGCCTTCGCTTTCGTCTTGTCGCTCAACGAGTATATCGTTGCCTATATGACCGTCGGCTTTACGCTGGAAACGCTCCCCATCAAGATTTTCAATGCACTGCGCTACGGCTATACGCCGACCATGGCCTCGGTGACCATTCTCTTCGTCGCCACCGCCGCCGTGATCTTCTCGCTGGTTGCAAAATTCGGCGACCTGCCCAAGCTGCTTGGTGCCATGGCCACGGATGACAAATGATGCGGATGGCAGCACTCCAGATGCAGGCGGTTTGCGGCGATGTCAGCGCCAATCTGGCACGCATCGGGCAAGCCGCGAAAGCTGCCGCCAAAGCCGGTGCCGACCTGCTTGTCGCCCCGGAACTCGCCCTGACCGGTTACGGTGCGGGAGAGACGATCACGGGATTGGCAGAGCCGGCCAATGGCGAACAGATCGATCGGTTGCAGGCCATATCCAAGGCCAACGCCATAGCCATCATCGCGGGCTTTGCCGAACGCGACGGCGATCACATCTACAACAGCGCAGCCTTTGTCTGCGGCGATACCCAGCCTGCCATCTACAGGAAATCGCATCTCTATGGCGATTATGAGCGGGCCCTGTTTACCCCGGCAAAACCGGCCAGCTGCATTGTCCCGCTTGCCGGGCTGAAGCTGGGCATGCTGATCTGCTACGATGTGGAATTTCCGGAGAATGTCCGCCGCCTGGCACAGGCGGGCGCACAGATGATCCTCGTGCCGACGGCGCTTCCCGCGGGCCCATCCGGCGAATTCATCGCCGCGCACATGATTCAGGTACGCGCGTTCGAAAACCAGCTATTTGTCGCCTATGTCAATCACGCCGGCAGCGACGAACGCTTCACTTTTGCCGGCCTCTCCCGTATAGCCGCGCCGGATGGCAGCCTTATCGCTGCCTGCACGGACGCCAATGAACACCTGGTTTTTGCCGACATCGACCGGCACGCCTTTGCAGCATCGATTGACAGCAATCCCTATCTGAAAGACCTGACGCGGATATGACCGACATCATCGACACCGACATTCTCATCATCGGCGCCGGCATTGCCGGCGTTGGCGTAGCCGCCGAGCTCGCCCATACGCACAAGGTCATCATAGTCGAACGGGAGAGCCAGCCGGCCTACCATTCGACGGGACGCTCGGTTGCCATATTCCTCCCCAATTACGGCAACGATGTTATTCGTGCGCTCAATCATTTCAGCGCGCCCATGTTCACGCAGCGTGACACGAACCTGTTTCCCGAACCGCTGCTGACACCCCGTGGTGCCCTCACCATCGCCGATGAAACCGGCATTGCAAGCTGCGAGGACATGATTAAAAACGGCGTCAATGTCGAGGAGATCAGCGTAGACCGGGCCGTGGAAATGGTGCCTATCCTCAACCGCGATCATATCAAGGCGGTCTGCTATCAGGCTGAAGCGCAGGACATCGACGTGAATGCCCTGCACCAGGGCTGGCTGCGCAAGGCGACGGGCCTTGGCGCCGAACTTCGCACGTCATGCGAAGTCATCGGCGCGAACCGGGTGAACGGCTTTTGGCTGGTCGAGACACCGGGTCAGACATTCCGCGCCCCTACGGTCATCAACGCTTCCGGCGCATGGGCCGATGTCATCGCAGGCATTTTCGGCGGCAAGCCGCTTGGGTTCACCCCCTTGCGCCGCTCGGTCGCCGTGCTGCCCGCGCCGGAGGGCTACGACACCCGCAGCTGGCCGGTGGTCGACGATGCCAATGAGAGTTGGTACCTCAAGCCTGACGGCGGACGATTGTTCGTCTCGCCCGGTGATGAAACCCCGGTGGAACCGCATGACGCCTATGTGGACGACATGATCCTCGCCGAAGGCCTCTACCGCTATGAACAGGCGGTCACGATACCGGTCAACCGTGTCGAACGGAGTTGGGCCGGGCTGCGCACCTTCGCGCCGGACCGCACACCCGTTGCGGGATTTGACCCAGAACTCGACGGGTTCTTCTGGCTCGCCGGACAGGGAGGATATGGTATCCAGACTGCACCGGCGCTATCGCAGCTTGCTGCCAAGCTCATCCGCCAGCAATCCTTGCCGGATGGTCTGGCAAACATCGCCCCGCGCCTGTCTGCTGCCCGCTTTCAATCAAGCAGGGGATAGCCGCCAAAAATCGCCGTCTGGCTGCCAACCTCCGAGCGGATGAAATCGCTGAGCACGCGGATGCGCGGCGTGTTGACGATATCCTCATGGCAGATCAGCCAGTAATCGCGATTGAGGTGCATTTCCTTTGGCAGCACCGGCATCAGTTCCGGATAATTGTAGGCAATGAAGTAGGGCAGGATGCAAAGGCCGAAACCCGAGCGGGCGGCGCTCAACTGGGCAAAAATGCTTGAGCTCTGGTAGGCCGGCCGCAGACCGGGAAGAATCTCGCGCATATAGTCGAGCCCGGGCGTGAAAATCATATCCTCGATATAGCCGATGAAGCGGTGAGCGGAGAGATCGGCGCGTTGCCGGATCGCCGGATGCCGGGCGAGATAGTCTTTCGCCCCATAGATGAACAAGCGGTAGGGCATCAGTTTTTCCTGATGATAGGGGCCCGTGCGTGTCGGATTCAGCGTGATCGACAAATCCGCCTCGCGGCGCGACAGCGAGACAATCTGCTGGATCGTCACCATTTCCACGGAAAGACTGGGGTAGGACTGCGCCATGATGGGCAGGCGGTTCGCCAGAAAGAAATTGGCTATCCCCTCCAGAATGCTCAAGCGCACGACACCGCTGAGCGAGACCGTTCCGCCGGAGGCTTCATTCTGAAAGCGCTCGGCTTCGCGCTCCATGATTTCAGCCGATTCAATCAGCTTCTCGCCAAGTGCCGTCAGAATGTATCCACGCGGATTCCGCTCGAAAAGACGCGCCGAAAGTGCCTCCTCAAGCCTGTCAATGCGCCGGGAGACGGTGACGTGATTGGTGCGCAGGCGACGCGCTGCCGTCGTGAGCTGACCGGTCCGCGCCACCGCCAGGAAATATTGCAGATCGTCCCATGTGTATTGCCGCAAGGCGCACCCATATGTACGTATTTGTACCTATTCTGTGCAAAAATAGGTGTTTGTGTACTTATTTGTCAATGCTACAGTTTTTTCAACGAATGGTTGCCTGCCACGAGAAACGGGACAATCATAGGGGCAAGAATTATCCGGCAGAGAGGAATGGCTGACCGGATTGAGGAGGAGAACCGAACCGATTGGGCGCAGACATCTCTGCGTCATGGCTTTGGGTCATTTTCAGCCGAGACGATCAAGTCCGCGACGGTCCATCATACGATGATTCTGTGAGCGGCGTTTCTTTGGGAGGAGAACAGAATGAAATTATTGGCAATTGCAACCGCTGCCCTGATGGCTGCAACCGTTATGCCCGCTGCAAGTGCAGGCATTTCGGACGGCAAAGTCAAGATCGGCATCCTGAACGATCAATCCGGTGTCTATGCGGATTTCGGCGGAAAGTGGTCGTTCGAAGCGGCGAAGATGGCCGCCGAAGACTTTGGCGGCAAGGTTCTCGACGCGCCGATCGAGGTCATCACCGCCGACCATCAGAACAAGCCGGACATTGCCTCCAATATCGCCCGCCAGTGGTATGACACGGAGCAGGTCGATGCGATCATGGAATTGACCACCTCGTCCGTCGCGCTCGCCGTGCAGGGCATCTCCAAGGAAAAGAAGAAGATCGATCTTGTGACCGGTGCGGCCACGGCCGAACTAACCGGCAAGCAGTGCTCGCCCTATGGTTTCCATTGGGCCTATGACACCCACGCTCTCGCTGTCGGCACCGGCGGTGCACTCGTCAAGCAGGGTGGCGATACCTGGTTCTTCCTCACCGCCGACTATGCCTTCGGCTATTCCCTGGAAGAACAGACGACCAAATATGTGACGTCGAAGGGCGGTAAAGTGGTCGGCTCCGTGCGTCATCCGCTGGCAACAGCCGACTATTCCTCGTTCCTGCTGCAGGCGCAGTCATCCGGTGCCAAGGTGATCGGTCTGGCCAATGCCGGTCTCGACACCGCCAATGCCATCAAGCAGGCCGCCGAATTTGGCATCGTATCGGGCGGCCAGCGTCTGGCAGCCCTGCTCTTCACCCTGGCGGAAGTGCACGGCCTCGGCCTTGAAGCAGCCCAGGGCCTGACCCTGACGGAAAGCTTCTACTGGGATCGCGACGACCAGTCCCGCGAGTTCGGGCGCAGGTTCTTCAAGCGCACCGGCCGCATGCCGAACATGATCCAGGCCGCGACTTATTCCGGGGTCACACAGTATCTGAAAGCCATTCAGAAAGCCGGCACCGATGACACGGAAAAAGTTGCCGCTGCCATGCATGAAATGCCTGTCGATGACGTCTTCGGACGTGGCGCCAAGGTCGGAGCCAATGGCCGCCTGATCAGCGATGTCTATCTGATGGAAGTCAAGAAGCCATCGGAAAGCAAGGAGCCATGGGACTATTACAAGGTTCTGGCCACGGTTCCGGGCGATGAGGCCTATATAAAGCCAGCCGAAAGCGGCTGCGATCTGGCCAAGTAGTCCGGATGACGGCTTCGTTGAGCAGTACGGCATTCGGGGGAGGACATACTTCCCCCGGCAGCGCCGGTAACGCCGGATCCCGGGTGGTTCTCTCCGCCCGCGGCCTGCGCCGGGATTTTGGCGGCTTCATCGCCGTCAATAATGTGGATCTGGATATCCATCATGCGAAAGTCCACGCACTGATTGGCCCCAACGGCGCGGGAAAGACCACTGTTTTCAATCTCCTGACCAAGTTTCTGCAGCCGTCGAGCGGCACGATCACCCTGCTCGATCAGGACATCACCAGAACAGACCCGGCAAAAGTCGCCCGTATGGGGCTGGTTCGCTCGTTCCAGATTTCTGCGGTTTTCCCGCATCTCACCGTTCTCGACAATGTGCGCGTGGCCCTGCAACGCCCGGCCGGCCTGTCGACGCAGTTCTGGCTGCCGACCAGCGCGCTCAACCGGCTGAACGACCGGGCCATGGAACTGATTACGGCCGTCGGATTGCACGACGCCCACAAGAAACTGGCCGCTGACCTCTCCTATGGCCGCAAGCGCGTGCTGGAGATCGCCACAACGCTGGCGCTCGATCCCAAGGTACTGCTTCTGGATGAACCCATGGCGGGCATGGGCCACGAGGACGTACATATCGTTGCCGAGATCATTCGCGAGGTGGCCCGCGACCGGGCAATCCTGATGGTCGAACACAATCTGAAGGTCGTTGCCGATCTTTGCGATCAGGTCACCGTCCTGCAGCGCGGCGAGATTCTCATCTCAGGCGACTACCAGACGGTCAGCCAGGATGAACGGGTGCGCGTTGCCTATATGGGGACCGAACATGAGTGATGCCAAACCCCTCCTCGCCGTCCGCGATCTCCATGCCTGGTATGGCGAAGGCCACGCGCTGCATGGTGTCAATCTCGATATACACGAGGGCGAAACCGTCACCCTGCTTGGCCGCAACGGCGTCGGCAAGACCACGACCCTGCGTTCGATCATGGGCATTATCCGCAAGCGCACCGGCAGCATCGCCTTTGACGGCAGGGATATGATGCGCGTTCCCCTGCACCGCACGGCCCATGCCGGCATCGGTTTCGTGCCGGAAGAGCGCGGCATCTTCGCGACGCTCTCCGTCGATGAGAATCTCAACCTGCCGCCCATCGTTGCCAAGGGCGGCATGTCGATACCGGAGATTTATGATCTTTTCCCCAATCTGAAGGAGCGGCGCAACAGTCCCGGAACCAAACTTTCCGGCGGCGAGCAGCAGATGCTGGCCATTGCCCGCATCCTGCGCACGGGGGTCAAACTGCTGCTGCTTGACGAACCGACCGAAGGCCTTGCCCCGGTCATCGTGCAGCGCATCGGCGAAGTGCTGGTGACGCTGAAGCAGCGCGGCATGACCATTCTGCTGGTCGAGCAGAATTTCCGTTTCGCCAGCAAGGTCGCGGATCGCTTCTACGTGGTGGATCACGGCAAGATCATCGACAATTTCCATGTCCGGGAACTGCCGGAACGCATGTCCATGCTCAACGAAGCGCTGGGAGTCTGACCCATGACCATGATCTTCGGCGTTCCCCTGCAGGCCTTCCTCGGACAATTGCTGATCGGCCTCATCAACGGTTCCTTCTACGCCATGCTCAGCCTTGGCCTCGCTATCATCTTCGGCCTCTTGCGCGTGATCAACTTCGCCCATGGCGCGCAGTATATGCTGGGTGCCTTTGTCGGGTATCTCCTGCTTGCCCAGCTCGGCATCGGCTATTGGCCAGCCTTGATCCTTGCGCCCGTCATCGTCGGCGTCGCGGGTGCGATCGTCGAACGCGTCGCACTCTCGCGTCTCTATAATCTCGATCATCTCTATGGCCTGCTCTTCACTTTCGGGCTCGCGCTGGTGATCGAAGGGACTTTCCGCTATTACTACGGTGCGGCGGGACAACCCTATGCGGTGCCCGCCGCTCTCACCGGCAGCTATAATCTCGGCTTCATGGTCCTGCCGAAATACCGCGCCTGGGTGGTGCTGGCATCCCTTGCCATCTGTCTTGCCACCTGGCTTCTGATCGAGAAAACCCGGTTGGGTTCCTATCTGCGCGCGGCGACGGAAAATCCGACGCTTGTTAGGGCCTTCGGCATCAACGTGCCGATATTGCTGACCTTTACCTATGGCCTCGGCGCCGCGCTTGCCGGGCTTGCGGGCATCATGGCGGCACCGATCTATCAGGTGAGCCCGCTCATGGGCACCAACCTGATCATTGTCGTGTTCGCCGTGGTGGTTGTCGGCGGCATGGGTTCCATTCTCGGCGCCATCGTCACCGGTTACATGCTCGGTATTTTCGAGGGCCTGACCAAGGTGTTCTACCCCGAGGCCTCCAATATCGTGATCTTCGTCATCATGGCGATCGTTCTGCTTGTCCGTCCGGCAGGCCTGTTCGGAAAGGAGGTCTGACATGACCGATACAACAGTTTCCCCAGGCCAGAAAAGCAGGTTTCTCAATCTTGAAATGCTGCTGATCCTTATCGGCGTCGCAGCGCTCATTCTCGCGCCCTTCCATTTCTACCCGGTCTTTCTGATGAAAGTGCTGTGTTTCGGACTGTTCGCCTGCGCCTTCAATCTGCTTCTCGGCTATACCGGCATACTCTCTTTCGGCCATGCGGCATTCTTTGGCGGAGCCGCCTATTTTACCGCCCATTCCGTCAAGGAATGGGGCTTTCCACCGGAACTCGGCATCCTGCTCGGCGTCTTCGGCGCAACGATCCTCGGACTGATCATCGGTTTCTTTGCCATCCGGCGTCAGGGTATCTATTCGACGATGATCACCCTCGCCCTGTCGCAGATGTTCTTCTTCTTCTGCCTGCAGGCATCCTTCACCAAGGGCGAAGACGGCATTCAGGGCGTGCCGCGCGGCAAGCTCCTCGGCTTCATCGATCTGAACGATCCGCTCAACATGTATTTCTTCGTGCTGGCCGTGTTCCTCATCGGTGTCTTCATCATCTGGCGCATCATCAATTCGCCCTTCGGCATGATCCTCAAATCCGTCCGGGAAAACGAGAACCGCGCCATTTCGCTCGGTTATTCCGTTGCCCGCTACAAGCTTGCGGCCTTCGTCATGTCGGCAGCGCTCACCGGCCTTGCCGGCGGCTTGAAGGCGATCGTCTTTCAGTTTGCAACGCTGACAGATGTCAGCTGGCAGATGTCCGGCGAGGTCGTGCTCATGACCCTGCTTGGCGGCATCGGCACGCTGGTCGGCCCGATCGTTGGGGCCGGATTCATCACGGCGCTGGAAAACTATCTCGCCACATCGGAATTCCCTGTCACGGTGATCACCGGCATCATTTTCATGGTCTGCGTCCTCGTCTTCCGCCGCGGCATTATCGGCGAGCTCTACGCCTCGCGGTTCGGCAAGAAACTCGAGAGCAGCTCCGGGCACTGACATGACAGCCAGCTATGACTACATTATCGTCGGGGCAGGCACGGCAGGCTGCACCTTGGCCAACAGGCTGTCGGAAGACCGGAACGTGTCCGTCCTCCTGCTCGAGGCCGGCGGCAAGGACAATTACCCCTGGATCCATATTCCGGTGGGGTATCTCTACTGCATCTCGAATCCGCGGACGGACTGGTGCTTTTCGACCGAGGCTGAACCTGGCCTCAACGGCCGCGTCCTCAACTATCCGCGCGGCAAGGTGCTTGGCGGCTGCTCGTCGATCAACGGCATGATCTATATGCGCGGGCAGGCGCGCGATTACGATCTGTGGCGGCAGGATGGTTGTGCCGGATGGGGCTGGGATGACGTCCTGCCCTATTTCCGCAAGTCGGAAGATTACTATCTCGGCAGCGATGAATTTCACGGATCGGGCGGCGAATGGCGCGTGGAGGAAGCGCGCCTGCACTGGGATATTCTCGATGCGTTCAGGGATGCTGCCGAAGCGGCGGGGATCCCGCGCACCGACGATTTCAATCGCGGCGACAATGAAGGCAGCTCCTATTTCAAGGTCAACCAGAAACGCGGCATCCGCTGGAACACGGCAAAGGCGTTTCTTCGCCCGGCAATGAAACGTGCGAACCTGACGGTCGAAACCGGAGCCCATGTCCGCAAGCTCGTTATCGACAATCTGACAGCCGGGGGCGTGGAGATCGAACAGGCGGGAACCATCCGCACGATCCACTGCCGCCGCGAGGTGATCCTGGCGGCAGGCGCCGTCGGCTCGCCGCAGATTCTGGAATTGTCCGGCATCGGCCGCGGCGATGTCATGCAGAACGCCGGAATCACTCCGGTTCTTGAACGGCGCTCGGTCGGCGAAAACCTGCAGGATCATCTGCAACTGCGCTGCGCCTATAAGGTGACGGGCATTGCGACGCTCAACGAAAAGGCCAATCGCCTTTTGGGCAAGGCATCGATTGCCCTGGAATACCTCATCAACCAGTCCGGCCCCATGTCTATGGCCCCAAGCCAGCTGGGGGTCTTCACCCGCTCCGACCCGTCTTTTGCGACGGCGAACCTGCAATATCACGTGCAGCCGCTATCCCTGGAAAAGTTCGGAGAAAACGTCCACCCCTTCCCTGCCTTTACCGCCAGCGTCTGCAATCTGCGGCCGGAAAGCCGTGGTTCCGTTCACATCAAATCACCGGATTACCGGGCGCATCCGGCCATCCGGCCGAATTACCTGACAACGGACAACGACCGCCGTGTTGCGGCGGATTCAATCCGCATCACCCGCAACATCGTGGCGCAAAAGCCGCTGCAGCGCTACAGGCCGGAAGAATTCAAGCCGGGACCGCACTATCAGAGCGAGGCGGAGCTGATCGAGGCGGCAGGCGCCATCGGCACGACGATCTTTCATCCCGTCGGCACCTGCCGCATGGGCGCCGATCAGGAATCCGTGGTCGATCCGCAGTTGCGCGTGCGGGGGATCGCACAGTTGCGCATCGCCGACGCATCCATCATGCCGACCATCACATCGGGCAATACCAACGCGCCGACGATCATGATTGCGGAAAAGGCGGCGGAAATGATCGCCCGCACCTGATCACCGGATGGTAATAGGAACAGTCATGGAAGCACGCGAACCAATATAGTCGTCTGGTGCGGAGGGAGCAGGTGACGCTTTGCGCACTGTTTCAAGTGCATATCTGTCAACCTCTGGATTACCGGAACTGCCCGTTATGCTGGAGGACACAATGTTGCCGTCTCGGGTTAAGGTGAACGTTATACGCACATTACCTGCTCCCCGGTTGCGTGCGCCTGCACGTCGGGCGTAGCGTGCCAGATAGGAATTAACTTTTTCACTCCACGTCTGTGCAGCACGCGCAGCGCTTGCCCGCGACACGCTTGGCTGCTGCCTGGCTTCCACAACGGTATCGCTTTTCACGTCCGTGACCTGTGTCTTCACCGGCTTGCGCACAACCTTCTTCGGCATGTCCTTTTTGGGCACATCCGGCTTTTTCTGTTCGGGACGCACAATGGGCAACGGCACTTCCGCCTTCGGCAGCTCAACCGTTTTTTCCGGCTGCTGCTCCTCAGGGACCACCTGCTCTTCCGGCACTGGCTGTTCGACAGGCTGCGGCTCAGGTTCGGGTTCAACCGGCTTTTCCGGCGGCATGTCTGGCGCCTTGGCCTCCTGCTGGACAGGCTCCGGTGTGATCTTCTCCGGCTCGACCGGCGGCAGCTCGGCAACGGCTTCCGGGATCACGGGAGCCGGCAGTGGCTCCATATCGATCATCACAGCGGCGGCAATATCTCCGGCCTCCGCTTCCGGCTGGTACCGATATCCGTACCATCCCGCACCGGCATGCAAGCCGGCCATCACAATGCCGGCGGCGGACCACAGGCCTATTTCGCGCCAGTTCAGCTGAAACCGTCCCGCCCCGCGTGCTGCCGGCTCGCCCGACATCACTGCGCACTTCCAGCGGGCACCGACGGGGCACTTTCGAGCCCGACGAGGGCGATCTTGAGATAGCCATTGTCACGCAATGTGTTCATCAAATCCATCAGCGCGCCATAGTCCACGGCCCGGTCGGCACGCAGGAACACGCGCGTTTCCTTGTCGCCCTGCGTCTTCCGGTCAAGGAAGGCGCCCAGCGTTTCCTTCGTTACCGTGTCATTGACGATCGCAATGGTATGATCGTCCTTCAGCGTCAGATACAGGGGCTGGTCCGGCCGGGTGGCTGGCGCCGCCGTCGACGCCGGCAGGTCGACATTGATATCGACGGTGGCGAGCGGTGCCGCCACCATGAAAATAATCAGCAGAACCAGCATGACGTCGATGAACGGCGTCACGTTGATTTCGTGGTTTTCCTGCAATTCATCATCGGAAACATTGTGCCTGATACCGCCGGCCATGATCTCTACCTTTACTCCGCCGCAGCGGCACGGGGCTGATGCACCGGCGGCACCAGTGCAAAATCCACGTCGCGGCTGACAAGCCGTTCAACACCCGCCGAGGCGTCGGCCAGCAACTGGCGATAGCCGGTGATGGATCGGGCAAACACGTTGTAGATGACGACCGCGGGGATCGCCGCGACAAGACCGATGGCGGTCGCAAGCAAGGCTTCGGCGATGCCCGGCGCGACAATAGCAAGATTGGTCGTCTGCGATTCCGAAATGCCGATGAAGGAATTCATGATCCCCCATACCGTACCAAAGAGACCGACGAACGGCGCCGTCGAGCCGATGGTCGCCAGCACGCCCGTGCCCCGGCTCATGCGGCGGCCGGCCTGCGCCTCGATGCGCGACAGGCGGGAGGAAACACGCTCCTTCAAACCATCAGCACCCGCATAACTCAGCGCTTCCTGCGACAGGCGCACTTCCTCGCGTGCGGCATTGACAAGTTGGGCTCCCGGTCCGCCGCGGCCTTCCAGTGCCTGTTCGGCATCGCGCAGGGTGCGCGCGCTGCCGATAGCGTTGAGGGCGCGATAGGCGCGGACCCTCGCCCCGGCCAGTTCCAGCGTCTTGGCCAGCCAGACAGTCCACGTCACGAGCGAGGCGAAGGCCAGTCCGATCATCACCCCCTTCACCACCCAGTCCGCCGCCATGAACATGCCCCAGGGAGACAAATTGTGCGGGAGGGTTGCCTTGGTGACGGCGGCCGGTGCGGACGGCGCCGGAGCGGTCTGCAGAACAGGCGCAGGCGCCGCTTGAGGTGCCGGGGCGGCTTCAACCGGGCTTTGCTGGATGGTCTGAGGCTGCGCCGCCTGCGTCGCGCCTTCTTGCGCGATCACCGGAGAAGCCAGCAACAACAGGACCGGGAGGACGACCGTCCCTGCCCTGATGCGCCCTGAAACATTCCGCTTCACTGGAAATCCGCCTGTGCTTTTGCGCATGACTTTTATCTTTCGCTTCTTCCGCCATCTCAGCCATCGTGCCGGAAAACTCTGTCAGCTCTCAGCGGGTCCGATGCGTGGCGTTTGATCTGGTGGAGCGGCTGTAATATTGTTGAGTATAATAATCAACAATTAACTTCTGCAACCCCAAGTTTTATGGCAAGGGCATTTTGGGGCCATTTTGCGCGTCTCAATCGTCCCGCCTGGCGTTGTCGCCGTCAAAACCGCGCCGCCAGTAGGCCACAACAAGATGCTTGGAGCGCTCATGTTTTCGCTCCTTGCGCAGATGCGCCCGGATTTGCTTGAAATCGGTAAACTCACAGCCGGCCCAGACAAATGTGTCGGGGGAAATGACGGAGGAGTCGAGGCCTTCAACGATCCCGGCAAGCCTGCCGGTCGTCCCGGCGGGTGCGCCATCGCGATACACCCAGCGAACATCGACTGTTGCTGCGGATTGCAGGGATTGCCTGTCAGCGGGGCTGTCGATTTCAAGAATGACGGTTGCCTCGGCCTCCGCAGGCAGCGTTTCCAGAATCCGGCCGATTGCAGGCAGCGCCGTTTCGTCGCCAACCAGGAGATATCGTCGCGCGTCTTCCACGCTGCCGCCGCCGGGGCCTGTCATTCCGACGACGCCGCCTGGTTTGGCATTCAAGGCCCATGTCGATCCCGGCGTATCGTTGCCGGGATGAACGACCATGTCGATGTCAACTTCGCCGCGCTCAATGTCGATGGTGCGGATAGTATAGACGCGGGCGGTCAGCGCATCGTCCCCCTCCGGCCAGACCGGACGGCCATCGCGCCCGATGGTCGGCCAAACCGGCTTTCGGCCTTCCGGCGCGAACAGCAGCCGGATATGCAGGCCGCCAATCGCAAACCGGGCAAGATTGGCACCGCGCAGGCGGATGCGCCGCATATGGGGCGTGAGATCGCGGGCGCTCACCACCCGCATCTCGCGGAAGTAAGGCAGTTCGGTGCTGTCCAGACCACGCCGACCCATGACAGTTGCGGTTTCTCCGTGCCGGCGAAGCCCAGAAGACTATCGGCCAGCACCATGCGGACATAGGCCAGCGATGTTTCATCATCGGCCTCGACATCGAGAGACAGGATATCGCCGGCAATCGTCAGATGCGCCTTGCCATAGGGCGTTTCAATGCGCCCCTCCGCATCATCACGCTCGACGCGCGCATGCTCGGAAAAGACGTTGCAGAGCTTGTCCAGCATGTCCTGCGGCGCCTGGAGTTTAACCGTAGCGGAGCTGCTCAGAACGGTCGGCATGGCAGACATGGGTATTCTCCTGGCATTGCGCTTCCGCCGTCTATCCATTGCGGATGACCATGCGGGGCCGCCGGGACCATATTAAAATATGAATAATTGAGTCAAGTATTAAAGCAAAAATTTCCGCCTGCATGAAAGCAAGCCTGCCGGCCCTCTTCAGGGATCGTCAGACGATACCCCAGGCACGGTAGCGGCCCCGCCCGGTCATCTCCCGCACACCCAATTCGGCAATGAGATTGAGCGCGCCCCGCGGCGTCACTTTCAGCTCCTTGGCAATCAGCGCCGTTGAAACCATCGGCCGTGACAGAATGAGATCGATCATGCCGGGCAGGCTCGAGGTCGAGCGGCGGTCCTTCAGCTTGCGTTCCATCTGGACGCGGGCGAGGCTCAACCGGTCGATCTCTTTCAGACTGGCAATGGCCGATGATTGCGCGGCTTCCAGAAAGGCCGTGAGCCGAGTGTTACGGTCACGGGCGCGGCGGCGATCGCGCGGTATCGCGCGCAACCCCGCATTGAAAACCGCCAGATGCGCCCGTGTCTTCATGCGCTCGCGCAACGCGGAGGCGACCAGCATCGGGCCAAGCCAATGCTGGTGCTGCAGTGGCTCGATTTCCTCCCACGCATCCCAGAGCAGAGCCGCGGCCAGCATGGGCGGCAAATCGCGGGTGCGATCCATGACCGCGAACCATTCCTCCATCCTGCCGTCTTCATCCCACTCCGGATCGTAAATCAGAGAATCCCCATCCGGCGTCAGATGACCGGGAGAGATCGTTTCCGCTCTGGCCGGCGGCGTGTCACGCGTTTCCTTGGGCTGCTTCAGCAGGCGTTCCGAACGGTCGAGCAGCGCATCCAGCCTTGCCAGTTCTTCCTCGAAAGCGCTTTCCGCTTCTGACCCCGGCTCGGAAGCAGCCTCGATGTCGAGCCCGCGCACCGGTTCGCTGATAATCGGCGCGAGAAGCGCATCGCTACCCCAGCGCCCGCGCAGGCTGGCAATGCCCTTCGGGCTCAGTGCCCATTGTGCGGGACTGGAGGCGATCTGACGCCGGGTTCGCAGAATTGCGTGCGCCCGGGTCAATTCATGGGTTGGCGTCCTGATGTCCATACGGGCGTCATGCAGGACAAGGTCCTCGACATGAACAAGCTCACCAGCCAGCCACAGCGCATTGCAGGCTTCCATGAAATGCGACCGGGCAATCCAGCCTTCGTTTTCGCGCAACAAGCCGTCTTTGGACTGGCGGCTGCCCAGCGCACCGAAATCGCCCTTGCGCGCCACCCGTTCATCCAGCCGTGCAAGTGCATCTTCCGCGGCGACAACCGGGCGAAGCAGGTCTTTCAGGGAATAGTTCGTAGAATCATAAGCCATTGAAATCATGATAGGGGAATAGTGAAAGTGAAGCTATTGCCCAAGATGGAAAACGGCGTCCATCGATCCGGACATTAAAGAATACCGAAGCGGAAGGCGCCCTTTTTATCCCCGCTCGACCGGGCGCGCGCGCCGAGAACCAGAGAGGGATGGTCCTCGATCATCACGGCGATGAGCCGTAGCGACGCTGCGGCCTGCAGGGCGAGCGGGCGCGCCGACATCCCGGGAATGTCTGCTGCCATTGACCGGGCGGATGCGACATAGCCTGCGACGGCTCCGGTATCCTGCGTCTGCAGGCTTATCATTTTCGCCAATTGCGCGAGGTTTTCCGAAACGCGATCGGCAATATCGTGCTCCAGCCGCCCCCATGACAACAGCCGCCGCAACCGGATGATTTCCGCCCCGAGGGTGACCGATGACAGGGCGTCGTCCAGCAGGGTTTCCCCCGCCTCCCGCATGGTCCTGAGAATCGGCATCAACTGGTTGATGCGGTCATAGGCAAGGCTGTTGAATGCGGACGGGCTCGGAACCCGGTCACGCAGACAGAGCCGGACAATATCCGTTCGCAACGCGCCCATCATCCGGTTCACCGTCACCTGCGGCCGCTTCGGCAGAACAACAATGAAGACGAGAAGTCCGATGAGGATGCCGACCAGAACCGACAGCGAGGTTTCCATGAAAACCTGCGGTTCAAACACCATCGCCTCATGCGGTTTGAGGAAGACGATGAAATTGATGGCGAAAGCGGTTGCCGGCCCGACATGGCGCGGATCTGCCATCAGCAGCGCCGCCGGCACGAGGATGGGAACGATGAATAGGGCAAACCAGAACAGACCGGGGAAAGACGGCAGGATCAACTGTCCCAAAACAAAGGCAAACGGAACGGCGTACAACGTGCCCTTGAAAAATCCCCAGCTCGTCTGCAGCGGGTTGGGCATCGACGCGAACAGGCTGCACACCACTGCGACGATAATCGCCGCCGCCGCCGCATCCGCATGCCGGCTTTCCATCCAGTAGGCCGTCATCAGAGTTGTTGCGGCAACAGCGCGAACCGCATTTACCAGCGCCGTGCTGTGATCGCGGTAGACCGGCAATGCCGGCGGCTTCCTGCTGCCAGCCATATATTGCGAGCGGCTGCGCAGCGCCGAAAGACCGTTCAACGTCGCCTTGAGCCCGTCGAGAAACTCACCCAGCAGCGTCAAACGGGCCATCATGCCGATGCTGTCATCGCCCCACGGCCTGCCTTTCAGCTCCGCTATTTCGGCTGCGATGATATCAACCCTGCCAAGCCACGGCTCAACGGCGTCAACCTTGAAGTCGCGCGCCATGTCATCCAGCAATACCCCGAGCCTGTCACGCAGGCTGCTCCATGTCCCGTCGGACGAGACCCGATGCGCGACGAGGATGTTCACAATCGACAGGCATGACATGAGATGCCCCACCGTATGGCGGGAATGGCGGCCATGCGTGACAAGGCTGGGGGCTTCCAGCCGTGCGTGAGCCCGCATGGCGGCAAGGGCCTGCGTGTCCGCGATCAGCTTCCTGTGCGCCGTCTTCAGGTGCCCTGCATCGCGCCCGGCAATCGCATCGCTGGTATAGCGTGCCAGATCGGCGATGCAGTTCTCCAGGCCTTCCACCAGCGCCGTTCGCGCAAGCTGCGGTTGAAAAAAGCGGCTGGCCACACCGGCACAGACGATGCCGAGCATAATCTCGGTGCAGCGCGCATAGGCAAATTCGGCCAGGAGATGCGGATGGCCAAACGCCGGGAGTGCGATAATGACGGCGGTATAGCCCGCAAGAGCCGCACCGTAGGATTCCGGGTTCCGCAACATCGAGGCCGCGTAGGTGCACAGTGCCACCCACAGGGCGATCGACGCCACAAACAGCCATCGCATATCACCTGTCGCGGCGGTGATGGCCATCGCCGCCAAAGCCCCGATCAGCGTTCCGGCCAGACGAAACAATCCCTTGCTGATGACCATGCCGGCAATCGGTTGCGACACGATAAAGACAGTCATCATTGCCCATTGCGGCTGCTGCAGGTTCAACGCAAAGGCTGCCGTGAGGGCAAAAAGCGCCGCGGCATTCGTTCTCAGCGCAAATACCCAGGCCGTCCGGCCGGGCCATGCGGGATGTTGCATCATGGTGTGGATGGATTGAAACATGGCGTCCGATCTGGCAGCTCCCCGCCCTCAATATATTTCACAGGCAGGCGGCACAACGGAAAGACGCTGCATGGCCGTGCGTCTTCTTGCCACCTCGGCTTCATCCCAACCTTTGCCATGCAAGACCGCCTTCAATGACCCCATTGTGTCACAAACGTGACATCCAACGGGCGCATGATCCAATGGCGACCATCACCCTAACGAGGACCATTTTATGCGTAGATTGCTCAGTCTGCTGACAGCGTTTGCTTTTGTTGGCCTTACCGCCGCCTATGCCGGCGAGGTCAAGCCTTTCAGCGATAGTAAGGAAATCGACCTCCTGACCATTTTGCCCCCGCCTCCCACCAATGATTCGGCACAGACCAAGGCAGAAATCGGGGAAGTTCTTACCTTGCAAGTGACGCGGACACCGGAAATGGTTGCCCGCGCCCAGGCCGATGCCGAGGAAAATGTCTGGCGTTTCGCCGACGTTCTGGGTCCGGATTTCAACAAGGACAAATTGCCGAAGCTTGCTGCCTTTTTCGACCGGGTTGTTGAAACCGAAGGCGCTGTCGTTGATCCGGCAAAGGATGTTTTCAAGCGTCCACGTCCGCATCAGCTGAGCGAACTCGTGAAGCCTGCCGTCAAGCCGTCCAATTCCGGTGCATGGCCCTCCGGTCACACGACCGTTGGCACGCTGATGGGCATTGTTCTGTCCAACATGGTTCCGGAAAAGAAGGCGGAAATCATGGCCCGCGCCTGGGAATACGGCAACAACCGCATCGTTGGCGGCATTCACTACCGTTCCGACGTGGAAATGGGCCGCATTTCCGGCAGCGTCATTGCCGCGACAATCATGAAGCATGATGACTTCAAGGCCGAATACGAGCCTGCGAAGGCTGAACTGCGCGCTGCCTTGGGTCTCGGCGGCGCCTGATAGCATCTGCGCCGGCCATTTCCCCGACAATGCCCGCCATGCGTGTTCTTCGCGCATGGCGGGTTTAACCGTCTACGACTTTGGTCGTACGTGCGAGCCTGACCTTCGCCCGATGCAGGAACGACGGAACAGGGTTACTTTCCGGCCCAACGCTTCACGAAAGCGTGATAACTGGAAGAGACAGCTATGTTCAGACCAAACCATACGTGGCTCGCACCGCAGGTTGAACCCGATGTTCCTGGCCACGCATCAACGACGGCCGCATGATCATGCGTTATCAGATACAGCTGCTTTCCGTTGAATATTTCGCCCTGTCGCTTCTGCTTGGCCTCGTGCTGATACCCCTTCTCTCGTCTGATTTCTGGAACGCCTTGCGCGATAAAGTGATGATCCTGTTGAATTTTGCAGGCGGATGGAGAAAGGGGACAGCCGCGCGACAGGATGAATCCGCCAGTCAGACGGAATCGGCGTCAATGCGCACCCATCCGTCCTATCGATTGCCTGAGGGTCAACGCACAACGCTGAAGCCGCGTTACAAGAGCAAGGGTGGCATTCGCTCCGCCGAGTGGTATGGAACAAGGAACCGGCCAGTGAGACGTCGGCTTAAATAACCGGCGAGGAATGAAAACGTGAGTTTTTTGCATGCTCTTCGTTTGCGTGGTCTGTTCGTCAAACTGGTGCTGATGTTCATGATCGTCGGCTTCGGCGCGCTTTTCCTTGTCAGTATCCTGATGAGCCAGTTTTCCTCCGGCCGCTACGAGAGTAGCATCCGGGGCTTCTTCAATGGCCTTGATCAACAGCAACTGACCGCTCTTGCGTCGGGCACAGATCCGCGCGACAAGGAAGCCTGCACCGTTCTGGCCAGCAAGATATTCTGGAATGTGGTTCGATCCGGCGTCACGCGGGTATCCGATTTCGGCATCATGTTTTCGTTTTTTCACAGCGGCCGAATGCAGGTCCGGATCATTGATGATAACGGCATGGTGTGTGCCACCCAGCCGGACGCGACGCCCCTGCTCGGCAAGGCGCTGAGCGCGGCGGTGCATGGCGAACAGCCGAATTTCATTCAAAGGGACAATGACGACTGGGCCATGGTCAAGCGGGTAGCACTGCCGCTGGCCAACAACACCCAGGCATTGATCGGGCTTCATTACTGGTCGCAATGGGAGCTTTACGACGAAGTGCTCGATGCCACCGTTTATGACTATATCCGCACATTCATCCTGATCAATTCGATGGGCGCCAGCGTTGCGGCGTTGTTCGTCTGGCGGCTGTTCCGGCGAATCAAGCGGGCGACAAACGCCGCGGACCAATGGGCCGCAGGCGATCTGCGGGCCCGCATCAAGGACGGCTCAAGGGATGAATTCGGGCGGCTGATGCAACGCTTCAACAGCATGGCGGATGCAATATCCAAGAGCTTCGATACGCAGAAGGCGCTGGCCATATCGGTGGAGCGCAACCGCATCGCGCGCGACCTGCATGACACCGCCAAACAGCGCAGTTTTGTGCTTGGTCTGAAGCTCACCGAACTGGAATATGAGGCGCAGGGGCACGCGCCGCTGCTGCCGACGGTGGAATCGGCCAGGCGTCTGGCCGATCATTTGCAGCAGGACCTGGAGAACGTCGTTTCCGGCTTCAACCTGCCCGCGATTGCCGATTACGGCCTGTATGAAACACTGCTGCGCAGTGTCCGCGATCTGCTGGCGGGATCAGGCGTGCAATGGTCAATCAATTGGCCTGAAGGCGCCCGCTCCGCTTTTGACGGCGTCCCGGAAATAGCCCAGGAATTGCTCATGATCACCCACGAAGCCGTGGCAAACGCCCTGCGCCATGCGCAGTGCCGCACCATTCGCATCGACTGCAAGCCCGGCGCCCGCTGGCACTGGAGCATTACCGATGACGGCCAGGGTTTCGATATCGGCAAGGCTCCCTTTGGCATGGGATTGTCGAATATGCGCTGGCGTGCGAACACATTGCCCGGCGGCATTATAACAATCCAATCGGAAGCAACCGGCACATCCGTCGATGTGTCGTTCAAACTACCCGTGGCGGGGCAATCATGAGCACAACAATAGTCATTGCCGATGATCATGCCGTGGTACGCGAAGGCATTCGCGGGCTGCTGCGCATCGATCCCGGTTTCACCGTCCTTGCGGAGGCCGAAAACGGTGAGACCGCCATATCGATGGTGCGCGAACACCGCCCCGACGTTCTCCTGCTGGATCTGATGATGCCGGGAATGGGCGATGCAGCGGAAGCCATGATCGGCCTCATCCGCAAGGCAAGCCCCGAAACCCACATCATGATTTTGACATCCAGTGACGACGACCGGCTGGCTTTCAAGGCCATCGAGGCCGGTGCCCATTCCTTCCTGCTGAAATCCATGCGCGGCGAACATTTGATGAATGCAATTCATGCGGCCAGCAAGGGGACGCCGACACTGCACCCCCTCGTGGCGCAGCGCCTGCTGAACTCCATCCGCAACCCGCAGCCGCGCCAGTTCGAGGATCTCACGGCCCGCGAGCTTGAAGTTCTGCGCTGCCTGGCGGAAGGCGGCAGCAATGCAAGAATCGCCGCCCAGCTCAACATCACCGAAAAGACAGTGAAAGCCCATCTGGGAAGCATCATGTCAAAATTGGACCTGACCGACCGCACCCAGGCCGTCGCCCTCGCCTGGCGCGGCGGCCTGATGAAGCAATAACGCGAACGGAAACCCTGCTCAGGCGGCGCCGGACGTCCGGTCCGGATTGCGCCGCAAGGTGTTCATTTCCGCTCTTTCCCGCGCCATGTTGCTGACTGCCGCCCGCAGGGTTGGATGCCGCGACATGAAGACGTTGAAATCACGGCGATCAAGCACAAGAAACTCGCAGAAATCGATGGCGACGACATCCGCCGTGCGGCGTCCGCCGCTCAGCAGCGCCATTTCCCCGAAGAATGCTCCGGGCTCCAGCCGCACCGGTTCGCTGTCGAGTTGGACCTCCACCACGCCTGACGCAATGAAATACATTCCATCGCCGCGATCGCCGATCCGGATGATCCGTTCGCCGGGCGATGCGGATTTGGGTTTGAACAGCAACAGGAGTTCCTCCTGCGCGTGCTCATCCACTTGCGCAAACAACGGGAAAGTGTCGATCAACTGCTGCATCTTGAGCTGGTGCTGCCGGTTGCGCTCCTCATTGATCGCCCGGATATCGCCGAGTTCACGCGCCAGCGCTTCCTCCCGCCGTTTGCCGTAGCCGGCAAAAAACACCGGCCACCGGCGATGGATGCTGTTCTCCACCCCCTCGGCGGCCAGAAACACCAACGGATTGATGGTGATGGAGAGGATTGCCCCGGCCAGGATGATATCCTGGCCCTCCCTTGGCAGCAGGCCGAGCGTTACACCGAGACCGGCGAGAATGAACGAGAACTCGCCGATTTGCGCCAAGCTGGCCGCCACCGTCAGGCCCATGCCCACGGGGAAACGCAGCAAAAGCACGATGCAGAAGGCAATCAGCGACTTGCCGAAAATAATCAGCGCGAGCGCACCCAGCACGGCCATGGGTTCGCGCAGCAGGATGGACGGGTCGAACAGCATGCCCACGGAAATGAAGAACAGCACCGAGAATGCATTCTGCAGCGGCAGCGAATCCGCCGCGGCCCTGTGACTGAGATTCGACTCACTCATCACGACGCCGGCAAAGAATGCTCCCAGCGCAAAGGACACGCCAAAGATCTCCGTCGCTCCGAACGCGATACCGAGGGCAATGGCAAGAACCGAGAGGGTGAACAACTCCTGCGATCCCGTCCGCGCCACCAGGGTCAGCAGCCACGGCACAACCTTCGGGCCCAGGAAGATTGCCATGACGGCGAAGGCCCCGACCTTGAGCAGGGTGATCGCAATGGTCAGCACCAGCGGCATTCCGCCCGCAGCGGCTTGTCCGGCCGCACCGCCGGCATGCGCACCCAGAATTTCTGCGAGGGCCGGCAGGAGCACCAGCGCCAGCACCATCGCCAGATCTTCCACGATGAGCCAGCCGACGGCGACGCGCCCGTTGGCGGAGTTGACGAGATTGCGCTCTTCCAGCGCCTTCAGGAGCACGACCGTGCTGGCGACCGAAAGGCTCAGGCCCAAGACCAGCCCGGCACCGATCCCCCATCCCCACAGCGAGGCCAGGCCGACACCAAGCACGGTCGCCAGCACGATCTGTGCAACCGCACCGGGCACGGCAATACCGCGGACAGCCAGCAATTCGGAGGCGGAGAAATGCAGGCCGACACCGAACATCAGAAGGATGACACCCATCTCGGCAAGCTGCGATGCAAGCGCAGCGTCGGCGATGAAGCCCGGGGTAATGGGCCCCATCAAAATTCCGGCGACGAGATAACCGACCAGCGGCGGCAGGCGCAGACGATCCGCGAGATAGCCGCACACGGCCGCAAAAACAAAACTGACCGCCACAGTGGCAATTAAGGAAACTTCGTGATGCACGTCCGCCCTTCGGTTTTTATGAATTCCCGCTCCGTCCAGGCACGGTTGGCCCGGCTTCAACCCATACAAGCTAGATTGCTCCGAACATAGCCCAATTTCGCACTGGACAAACCAAAGATCAGCGGTTCGGGCAAGCTGGAATCGTCTGGCAACATCCGCATGGTGTCTGGCCGGGC
Organism: Phyllobacterium sp. MT110; assembly: GCF_058792715.1. Taxonomy (NCBI): domain Bacteria; kingdom Pseudomonadati; phylum Pseudomonadota; class Alphaproteobacteria; order Hyphomicrobiales; family Phyllobacteriaceae; genus Phyllobacterium; species Phyllobacterium sp. MT110. The sequence goes on along the minus strand of NZ_JBXAFE010000003.1, from coordinate 502,491 downwards.
CGCGGCGAAAGGATGCCTACCGGATCGACCGGAGCGCACAGCCCTGCGCGCCCTTCGGCTTCAGCAGGTCTTCAAGACCAATGCGCCGGAACATCTCGGCGCGGACGCGGTCCGCAACGCCGTTGATGATCTCGGCGCCATCCTGCGACGGATCGATATGCGTGCGGAACGGGCGGGTTCCAAACGGCATGCCAATCACATCGACAATCGCCGTGGCGACGGCACCGGCATCCGCGTCGGCCGGCTCCAGCGCAGCGAGGCCTGTCAGGGCCTGTTCCGAAACACCGGCATAGGGCCCTTCATTGTACTCGGCCGCCTGTTCCCTGTCGGCGGGCGAACCGGAATGGGCAAAGTGATTGGTGCCCTTGGTGAAGGCGCCGGGAACGATGATCGCCGTTTCAATGCCCCAGCGGCTGAGTTCCGCTGCATAGGATACGGCGAGCGAATCCATTGCCGCCTTGGCAGCGAAATAGGGCGACAGGTATGGCGGCGTGCCGCCGCGGGTGCTGGAGGAGGAAACCCAGACAACCAACCCCTTTTCCTGCCTGCGCAGATGGGGGAGTGCCGCGCGGTTGACCCGCTGCGTCGACAGCACGTTGATGTCATAGAGTTCGGCGAACTGCTCCGGTGTAAATGCCTCGGCGGGACCGAAAGACATATGACCGGCATTATGTATGACCACGTCGAGACGGCCCGCCTCAGCAATGATTTTGGCTATACCGGCTTCCACGGATACGTCCGAAGCAACGTCCAGTTCCACCGAACGCAGATCAACGCCACGTTCAGCGGCGAAGGCGGCTGCCTCGGCGACCTGCGGCGCGTTGCGCCCCTCTGTCGCCCGCATTCCTGCGTAAACCGTATGGCCTGCCTTTGCCAGGGCACGGGCCGTGAGAGCACCAAAACCGCTGGACGCGCCGGTGACGACGATAATTTGCTTGTTCATGATCATGGTCCTTCTTGTTTCGTGATGGTTGTCTGGAGGAGATACAGGTCAGGCGACGCCGCCATTGGCGCGCAGGATCTGGCCATTGATCCAGCCGGCATCGGGGCCGGCAAGGAAGGCAACGACGCTGGCGATATCGTCCGGCTGGCCCAACCGTTCGAGCGGCGGCATCTTGGCAAACTGCGCGACAAGCTCGTCGCTCTTGCCATTCAGGAACAGGTCGGTGGCGATCGGTCCGGGAGCCACGGCATTGACGGTGATGTTGCGGCCGCGCAATTCCTTGGCAAAGACGTGGGTGAACGCTTCGACAGCAGCCTTGGTGCCGTTGTAAACGGCGTAACCCGGCATGTTCAGCGCGAGGGTGGTGCTGGAGAAATTGATGATCCGGCCGCCATCACTCAACCGCCTGGCGGCTTCGCGCAGTGTATTGAACGTTCCCTTGACGTTGATGCTGAAATGGCGGTCAAACTCCGCATCGCTGATTTCGGCGAGCGGAAGCGTCTTGAGAATACCGGCATTGTTGACCAGCACATCGACACCGCCGAACGCAGCTTCGGCCGCATCGAACATGCGCGCAACCGCCTGCGCATCGCTGACGTCGGCCTTGGCGGTCAAAGCACTGCCGCCGCTCGCTTCGATCCGGCGAGCCAGTTCTTCAGCTGGCGCAGCTTCGCCGGAATAATTGATGACGACTGTGAAATCATCCGACGCCAGGCGCCGGGCGATGGCTGCACCGATACCGCGCGATGCGCCGGTGACGATTGCGATCTTCTTTTTGGTTTGTGTCATGGTCTTTCTCCTTCATGTCTGCGCCGCAGCGCTGTTGATGAAGGCACCATGCATCATTTATTTTTCGGGATAATCATGCGATAACTGGCATCACTATTCGAGATTTGAGAACAATGGACACATTGGATGCCATGCGGGTTTTTGCCCGCGTCGTCGAGCGCCGCAGTTTCACGCTGGCGGCGGAAGATATCGGCTTGCCGCGTTCGACCGTGACCAATGCGGTGCAGCAGCTGGAAGCGCGGCTGGGCACCGGCCTGTTGCAACGGACCACCCGGCATGTCAGCCCGACGCTGGATGGCGAGGCCTATTACCAGCGGTGTCTCGCCATTCTGGCTGATATCGAGGACGCCGAAGGTGCATTTGCCGGGGCAAAACCGAAAGGGCCGCTGCGGGTGGATGTGCACGGAACGCTGGCCCGGCACTTCCTTCTGCCCGGACTGCCGGCATTCCTGCAAACCTATCCCGGGATACAGTTTTATATGAGCGAAGGGGATCGTCTGGTTGATCTCGTGCGTGAGGGTGTCGATTGCGTGCTGCGCGTCGGCGATCTCGCCGACAGCGATATGATCGCCAGGCGCGTGGGCATGCTCGACGAGATCACGCTGGCCTCACCCGGCTACGTCGAGCGGTTCGGCATGCCGGAGCATCCGGACGAACTCGCCGGGCATCAGATGGTTGGCTTTCGTTCAACCGCGACAGGCACGATCCTGCCGCTCGAGTTCCTCGTGGAAGGCACCATTCGCACCATCACCCTGCCGGCACCCGTCTGGGTCAATGCGGCGGAAAGCTACGTCACGACCGCAAGGCTTGGGCTGGGACTGATCCAGATCCCGCGCTATCACGCCGAAGCCGACCTGGCCGCAGGCACGCTTGTCCACGTTCTGTCTGATTTCCCGCTCTCGCCGACCCCGGTTTCCCTGCTCTATCCGCGCAACCGCCAGCTTTCGCCAAGGGTGCGCGTGTTCATTGACTGGATATCACAGAGGTTTACGCACCTTCCCTGACTACCGGGTCCTGCCCCTGACCAACCTCATAAACTTCTATGGGAAGTCCATCCGGATCGGCGAAGAAGGCGAATGCGCGCTCGGTATAGGGATCAATCCGCACCGGTTCGGTTGGAACGCCCCGCGCGTGCAGCCAGGCCAGCGTGTCCTCCACGGACGCGACGGCAAAAGCCAGATGCCGCAGCCCGCAGGCTTCGGGGCGCGACGCACGTGCGGGAGAATGCGGAAAATGAAACAGTTCGATCTGGGTATCGCCGGATCTCAGGTCGCACTTCCATGACTGGCTGTCCGGGCGCCAGTTTTCAGCAATGATCCCGTAGCCGAGCTTCTCGGTATAAAACTGCTTCGAGCGGTCGTAGTCACTGCAAATGACCGCAACATGATGAAAGCGCGAGAACATTGGTTTCCTATCTGCTGTCCCGGAAAGCGATGGCAAACCGGTATGCCAGTACGGATCACCAGGTGTTGAAACGAACACCCGCCCGGATCTGATGGGTTTTGATGCCATCGTCGCGGATGGTCACATCGCCATTCTGATACAGGTCCTTGCCGCCGATATCCGCATAGCGATAGCCCAGATCCAGCTTGAGGCGCGGGGTTATATCAACCGCAATACCGGCCATGAGCGCCCATTCAAAGCGGTTTGTGCCACCGGATTTGAGCCGTGCATCAACGGGACCCTGATAGTCGTAATTGACATTGGCAAAGCCGATGCCGCCGCCCACATAGGGTGTAATTCCGTAGTAATTGCCAAGGTCGACATAGGCGTTCGCCATGGCTTCCCACAGATCCGTCGTCGTTTCATAGTAGTTGCTGTCGCGCTGACTGTAACCGACGGTTGCGTCCGCACGCAGGTAGTTATTAAACTGATAGCCCACGCCGATGAAGGGCGAGAAGCCCCGCTTCAACTCATATTCGCTCGGCGTGCTGCCGCCGGGATAATCAACATGAGCCTTGACCGTTGACGAAAAATTGTAGGCAACGTCGCCGCGCAGATACCAGCCTGATGCAGTCTCAACCGGCATATACGGCGCCCGTTCCGGAAAAGTCGCCGGACCAAGATCAGCCGCAAGAACATGACTGCCAAGCAGAGAGAAGAAGGAGGCAGCAGAAAGGAACGTTTTCGTATAACGCATTATCAATCCCCAACGTGAATAACTCTGGGGACCCCGCCCCTTATCTCTACCTTAGGATGAGCCCGTTAAGTTCCGGTTAAGCATGATCAGTAAAAGCAAAGCCCAGTGAAATGCCAATCAGAGCGGCGGCGGTTCGGTTGCAGCAGGACTTCCCGGATTGCATTGCCTGCGGCAGCGAATAAGCTTTCGCTACGACTCACCGCGACAAAGCGACGGAACGCATGAAACTGTTCTTTGACAGCCGGCAGATGGCCCATCAACCCAAGCAATACATGATCAATGGCAGGATCACCGACCCGCTTGAGAACCCGGCACGCGCCCATACCCTGATCGATGCTCTCGCCGAACTTGGATTGACGCAGGAAGAGCCGGGCGACGCCGGGCTCGATCCCATCCTTGCCGTGCATGCCGATCACTACGTCGCATTCCTGCAAACCGCCTATGACAGGTTCATGCAACTGCCCAACCACGGGCCGGAGGTTTTGCCCAATGTGAATTCCTATCAGGGCGCCGGCCGGGATTTCGGCGTGCGCGCACGTCCGCGCCCGACAGGCATTCTGGGTCAGGCGGGCTGGTACATCAACGGCCTGTCCTGCGCGATGATGGAGCACACCTACGCGGCTGCCTATGCCTCGGCCCAGACGGCCATTGCCGCCGCCGATGCGGTCCTGAATGGCGCGCGCCAGTCGTTCGCCCTTTGCCGCCCGCCCGGTCATCACGCCTATGCGGACCGCGCCGCGGGTTTCTGCTATTTCAACAATGCAGCCATTATCGCCCAGCATCTGCGCAAGCGCCATGATCGCGTTGCCATCATCGATTTCGACACCCATCACGGCGATGGCACCCAGGCCATTTTCTACACCCGTCACGACGTGTTCTTCGGCTCCACCCACACCGATCCATCCAACTACTATCCGCACTACAGCGGATATGCCGACGAGACGGGAGCAGGCGCGGGCCAGGGTGCCAATCTCAACCTGCCTCTGTCCGAAGGCAGCGGCGATGCCGCATTTATCGACGCCAACCGTCGGCTTGCCGCCGCCGTGGCCGCGCATGGATCGACGGCGCTGGTGATATCGGCGGGTTGGGACGCCCACCACGACGACCCGCTCTCACGCCTGAAGGTGACCACGGACGCCTATGCGGAAATCGGCGCTCTGTGGGGCGCTGTCAATCTGCCTGCGGTTATCGTGCAGGAGGGCGGCTATTCGCTGAGCGCCGTTGCCGAAGCGGCTCCCCGCTTCATGGCTGCTTATCGGGCATCGCGGGACAAGCCGTAAACGAAGACATTTCCGCCGTGCTGAGCGGGGACTGAAAAACGTCCGTGCCCCAGCCCCCGGATATCCATACAATTGGGCGTGACCATATAGCGTTCGGCTACCCTGTGTTGTAAACTGAACAGTTGAAAGGTTCGGGGGATTCCTGCCAATCCCGGAAGATATAGACACTACCATCCATTTTTGCCCTCCACGTCATTGCACCGAACGGTTTCAAAAGGAGGCTCTCACCGGAATACAACCTATTCGAATTGTTCAGAATTCAGCTTATTTGACAGCTTACGGTTACCCATGGAAAAAAGTTTAACGCGCTATATCTGGTCGAACACGCGGTTCCAGCAAATATGGATATTGATGGTCGTTGCGGCCTCGATGATCCCGTATTTCCTGTCGTTCGATTTGCCGAAACAGATTGTCAACGGCCCCATACAGGGCACGGGATTCGAAGTGGAAGGCGCAACGCAGACCTTCATGCGCATCCAGTATACGCTGCCCTATTTCGGCAAGGTGATGTTCTTCAAAGGGCTCCAGCTGACGCGCTTCGAAATGCTGATGGCGCTGAGCCTTGTGTTTCTGCTGCTTGTGGTGATCAACGGCCTCTTCAAGCTCTACATCAACACCTATAAGGGCCGGCTGGGCGAGCGCATGTTGCGCCGCATCCGCTTTGAATTGATCGATCGCGTTCTGCGGTTTCCCCCGAGCCAGTTCAAAAGGGTGAAATCGGCCGAAATTGCAACGATGATCAAGGATGAGGTGGAGCCGATGGGCGGTTTCACCGGCGATGCTTTCGTTCAGCCAGCCCTCCTCGGCGGACAGGCCATCACGGCGCTTGTGTTCATCATTCTGCAAAATTTCTGGCTTGGCATGATTGCCGCCGGGATTGTTGCGGTGCAGGGCGTCGTCATTCCGCGCATGCGCAAACGATTGCTGGATCTCGGGCGGCAGCGTCAGCTGACGGCACGCGAACTTTCGGGCCGCGTCGGTGAGATCGTCGATGGTATCGGCACCATTCACGGCAACGACACGTCCAATTATGAACGCGCGGATATTGCGGCGCGTCTGGGGCTGATCTTCTCCATCCGTTACGATCTTTACCAGTGGAAATTCCTGGTCAAGTTCATCAACAACTTCCTCGCACAGATCACGCCCTTCCTGTTCTATTCCATTGGCGGCGTTCTCGCGCTGCAGGGCCGGCTGGATATCGGCCAGCTGGTTGCGGTCATCAATGCCTATAAGGATTTGCCCGGACCGCTGAAGGAACTGATCGACTGGGATCAGTCGCGCCAGGACGTGCAGGTGAAATATGCGCAGGTCGTCGAGCAATTCAACGTCGATATGCTGGTCGATCCGCATATCCAGGCGGTTGTGCGCGAACCGGTGGGAAAACTGGAACATTCGCTGAATGCGGTGAACCTGACCCTGTCCGACGATAGCGGTGCGCGCCTTGTCGAGCACGTCTCGCTTGAGATCAAGCTGGGCGAGACGGTGGCCATCGTCGGTGCAAGCGGCGGCGGCGGCGAGGCGATGGCGGAAGCCTTCGGCCGCCTGATCTGGCCTGACTCCGGCCGCATCACCATTGACGGCACCGATATTCTCGAGCTGCCGGAATCGATCACCGGGCGCCGCATCGCCTATGCCGCGTCCGATGCCTATTTCTTCCACGGAACGCTGCGCGACAACCTTCTGTATGGCCTCAAGCATGCGCCCTTGACCAAGGTCGAATATGACGGGACCAAGGCCGCCAAATACAAATGGAACATCAACGAAGCGCGGCTTGCCGGCAACCCGGACCTTGATCTCAACAGTGATTGGGTTGACTACCAATCTGCTGGCGTCACGGGACCCCAGGATCTTTTCAGGGTCGTGCGGCCGGTGCTCGAAGCGGTCATGATCTCGCAGGACATTGTCGATCTGGCGCTTCGCTCGCAGGTGGACACCGCAACCCATTCCGACCTGACGAGCCGCATCGTCGAACTGCGGCAGGCACTGCGCAAAACCCTCCAGGATGAAAACCTTGACGGGCTGGTCGTCCCGTTTGAACCGAAGGTCTACAATCCGCAGGCAACCATCGGTGAAAATCTCCTCTTCGGCACGGTGAAGCGGCCGATGATGACCAATCTTCGACTTGCCGCCCATCCCTATTTCCGCGCGATCCTGCGCGAGAGCGGCCTCAATGTCGATCTGTACAAGATGGGTCTGGAAATTGCGGCGAACGCCATCGAACTGTTCGAGGACCTGCCACCGGACCATCCGTTCTTCCAGCAGCTGACCTTTATGACGGCGGACGACATTCCGGCCTACCAATTGCTGTTGCAAAAGCTGCAGGGACGCGATTTTGACGCCGCCTCGCCCGACGAACGATCGAATATCATCCGTCTGAGTTTTGCTTACATCGAGCCGCGGCACCGCTTCGGTCTGTTGACCGATGAACTCATGGCAAAAATTGTCGAGGCACGGCTTCGCTTCCACAAGAATTTGCCGGATGATCTCAAGGCCGTCATTGAACGCTACGATCCCAAGAAGTTCATTACTTCGGCTAACCTGATGGACAATGTTCTGTTCGGAAGGATCGGATACGCGCAGGCCGACGGACCGGATCGGATTCGCGTCATCCTGCGCAACCTCTTCGACGAACTCGGGCTTTATGACAGCGTCTTGTCCATCGGCCTTGATTTTGATGTCGGATCGGGCGGCAAACGCATCACCAATGTGCAAAGGCAGAAGCTGAATGTCGCCAGGGCTCTGCTCAAGCGGTCCGACTATGTGATTTTCAATCGCCCGCTGCCTGCACTTGACCAGCGTGTCCAGGATCAGATCACGCGCAATATTATGCAGGATCTGCATGAGGAAGGTCACGCGCCCGCGATTATCTGGGTGCTGGCTAATTCTTCACTGGCAAACCTGTTCGATCGTGTCCTTGTATTCGATCGCGGGGCCTTGGTCGAAGATGGAACACACGCGACTCTTTTGGAGAAAAACGGTATATTCAAAGAGCTGGTATCGTAATACTCTATGTCTGGGTAGAGTGGCACTTGTGGGGTATTGGACGTTCATGCTTCTGAAAGACGAAGTCGAAATGTTGCGGCGGATTCCGCTGTTTTCCGGTGTGGCGCCAGCGAAGCTCAAGCTTCTGGCCTTCACGTCCGATCGCGTCAGCTATCGCGCCGATCAGGCCTTGTTCCGGCAAGGCGACATGGGCGATGCCGCCTACGTTATTCTGTCGGGTACGGCCGAGGTCAGCGTCGATACACCCAACGGACAGATCAAGGTCGCTGAAGTCGAGCACGATTCCATCGTCGGCGAGATCGCGATCCTTTGCGACGTCCTGCGCACGGCCACGGTTACGGCCTCAACCCCGCTTGAGGCCCTGCGTATCAGCAAGGAGCATTTTCTCAAGCTGCTGAGCGACTATCCCGAGATGACCATCGAAATCATGCGGGTTCTGGCCAGCCGGCTGAGCCATACGACAGCGGAGCTCTCGGAAGAGCGCAGCAAGCACTGACCGGCATTTTTCAAATTATCAGACTTTTTCGATGCTGCCGGTGGCAAGATCGATCCTGAAATGGCGCGACGGCAATCCTGAGAGATAGCAGCCCATCATCCGCACAATCCGGGCAAACAGTTCCTGCGCGCCGCCCATTTCCAATGCATCGGACACGGCAAAAACATCGATCAGGATGTGATACATGGCCAGTCTTCCCGCTGGTATGCGATCGAGCGCCATTTCGCTGCCCATTCTGAGGCGGTACCAGTCGCCCAGAAATTCCTGCACGGTAATCCCGTCGAAAGACTTGAGGGGAACCTCCCGGCCCGCCAGCAAGGCATCCAGCCTGGCTTTGGTCTCGGCACGCCCGCGCTCGGCATGGACAAGGATGATGGTCGCATCCATATCCACGGGCTGGTCCAACAGGCTGAGTGTGAGCAGGTCACCAAGGGTGAGCAGCGGCAGAGCCCGTGTCATGTCTTTGGGCCACTCGCGCCGCAGGTACCGATGCACGACCAGCTGATCGACGTGCTCGGAGATGAAGGCTCCGTAATCCGCGGCATCGAGCATCTTTCCGATCTTCTTGCCGGTCAGGTCGATTTCGGTCCGGTACAGGGCGTTCAGGCGCGGATCGATCGCCTGTCGGTCAATCCCGACGGTTTCAACTTTAAGGGTCTGCGCCTTGAAGGTGACGACCTTGAACGCGGGCGGAAATGCCACCAGTGACGGCACACCGATATTGACCAACCAGGACGCATCCTGCGCAACCCTCGCGGTATCATTGACATGCAGGTGGCCGCTGAAATGTATCCTCATCCCGGCATCCATCATCGCGGCGGCAACATCCGGCAGCGGCATCCGCTTGACCGAGCCCGTGTTGCCGATGACCTGCCTTTCATCGTCATGCGTGCCATCCAGGATATCCAGCATCGGGTAGTGCGAGAATGTAAGTAATCTCTTACCTTCCAGCGCCGCCCGCCTCGTGACGTCCTTGATCCATTCGATGACAAACCGCTTGTGCCGCAGCATGCCGTTCCAGCCGGCATTGGTGCTGTCGATGAATGCGCCGGAACTGCCGCGCTCGAAATCGCCGTCACGCGGTTCGAAAACATTGGCGTCGATCATCAGCAGCCACAGGCCCGCCACCGGCTCGACAAGATAGGATGCATCCATCAGGTGGTATTCGTTCGTGCCGTCTGCCGAGCGCACCGGATAGAGCCGCTGTTCCGGCGCATCGTCCGGCCCGAAGGGCGTTTCCCAGTGCAGATCGCCCGCGCGGCGAAAAAACCCGAGATCCGGCAGAGCCCGCAATCCCTTGGGATAGCCTGCGCAGAACATCTTGTCCGTTACGACCATCCCGTCCGCATCCTCGTCAATGAATGCGCTGTCACTGGCGACGATGGTATACGTGCCGTCGGGATTGAGCAGGCGCTTGGCATGATGCCGCCCTTCGGGGCCGAATATGTCGTGGTTTCCCGGGGTAGCGGTAAAGACCAGCCCATGCGCCTCGGTGTAGCCATCCAGCAAATGCCGAAGTGCGTTCAGCGTCGCAACCTGCCCGTCATCGGAATAGTCCCCGAGCAGGACGACCTGCTTGATTCCCCGCTGCACGACCTCGTCCAGGGCCGTGCGCAGGGCAAAATAGCTTTCGTTGAAAACCCGGGTGGAGCGCACCGTATCCGTCAGGCGCCGCGCTGTCATGCGCCGGCCGCCGGCCTCTACCCCGGCAAAATCATAATCGCCGTAAAGGTCATGAAAATGGGCATCTGCGATGATGGCGACAGGCGGAAATGCGTATGAGGACATGAATCAGATGTTCCGATGATTTTATACATTTGTATCAGCGATTGTCATAAAGCTTAAAAAACAAATCGCTATCGCCTACATATGCTGAATGGCAGACTTTTATTGCGCACTTAGCCAATAAAACAAAATCCAAGCCTCGCATAACGTCTGCAGTTTGGTTACGATGACCAAAAAAACGGGGAATTGGGTGTGAGAAACGTATGAGTGAAGAGATATTTCGGGTGAAATTCTGGGGAACGCGTGGCAGCGTACCAGTTTCCGGCCCCGAATTTGAACGCTATGGCGGAAACACGTCATGTATCGAAGTGCGTTGCGGTGAACATAGAATGATCTTTGACGGGGGCTCCGGCCTGCGTCAGGCGGGTGATGCCCTGTCGGTGCAAGGCGTCGACCAGATCGATATTATTTTCACCCACAGCCACTATGATCACATTATCGGCCTGCCGTATTTTGCCCCCCTCTACAATCCGATGATGAATGTACGGCTCTGGTCCGGCCACCTCGCGGGGATCATGACCACCCGGGAAATGGTCCGCCAGTTCATGCGGCCGCCCTGGTTTCCCGTCGAGCCGGATATTTGCAAGGCAAGTCTCGGCTTTCGCGATTTCCGCTCCGGCGATGTGCTGACACCGCGCGAGGGCGTCACCATCCGGACCGACAGCCTGAACCATCCCGGCGGCTGCATCGGCTACCGCATCGAATGGGCGGGCAAGGTGCTAGCGCTCATTTACGACACGGAACACGAAGCCGGTATCCTCGACCCGGCCGTGCTGCGCCTGATCGATGGCGCCGATCTCGTCGTCTACGACTGCACCTACACGGAAGACGAGATGCCGCGGCGCTTCGGCTATGGCCATTCCACATGGCAGCACGGTGTCAAGCTGGCGGCGGCCGGCAAGATCGGCAAACTGGCGCTCTTCCATCACGCGCCCTCGCGCACCGATGACGAGATCGACGCATTCGAGACATTGGCCAGAGAGCGCTTCAGCGGGACATTTGCCGCCCGCGACGGCCAGGTCATAGATCTCTAACCCCCTGGCTTCTGGCTCTTCATCAGATCGGCAACAGAGAGCCAGCGCCCGCCCGGTGTTCGTGCAACGACCTGAAAGAGCTTGGTCAGGAATACCCAAGCCGACTCGTCGTGAACAAGATGATGGGTCAGAATCCCGATTGGCTCACCGCTTCCGTCAAACCGCAGCCGCAGCTGTTCCACGATGGCGCCGACCAGTTCCGCGTGGTCGCGGCAGCCGCGCGTGCCGTGCCAGTCCATCAGATCGACATGGGTGTTGATCTGCGGCACCGAAGTTTCCACCGGCTTGGCCGGGCCAAACACGGAGAGCGCCTTGAACCCGCACGCTTTGAGATAAGGCAGGAGTGCCGCATCAATCCGGTTCCAGGGCGGCACAAGAACGGGCACAAACCGATCAGGATACAGCCTGGCGAGCAGCACGCATCCCTCACGCAATTGCCGCAGCACCAACTCCTGAGGCCGGTTGGGGCCGAGTTCCTGCTTCTTCCGGTCCTTCGGCGCATGGTTTTCATGCGACCAGCCGTGAACCGTAACGCAGATCCGGCGCTCCACCGCAAGGCGCTCCGCCAGCACCTCGCCGGTATGGGCTGGTATCACCGCGAGCGTCACCGGCACGTCAAAATCGTTGGCCAGGCCGATGAAGCGGTCCAGCGCGGCGGTCGGCTCGACCGCGTCGTCATCGCGCAACCAGAATTTTGCACTGCGGCTGGCATGGATCCAGCGCGCGAGTTCCGCCTGCAGAGGCTGCCAGATTGGGTCTTCCGTCATCGGCTCCGTCCCATGAATTGTGTCAGCACAGCATCCAGTTGTCGTACCGCATTCTCCAGCGACCGCTCCTCCAGAACAAACCGCCGCGCCCGCGCCCCCATGGACTGCCGCAGATCATTGTCATCCAAAAGGCTGGCGATGGCGGCGGCGTAAGCCGGCACATCATCGTCCCGCGTCAGGAAACCGGTCACACCATCCTCGACTACTTCGGGAACGCCAGCCGTTGCCTGCGCAACAACAGGCAAACCCGCTGCCTGTGCCTCAAGATAGGCGATGCCGTAGGCTTCGCCGCAACCGGGCCAGACGTAAATACCACCCTGACGCAACAACGCGGCAATGTCACCGGCGTTCCGTTGTCCGAGCCACTGGATGCGATCACCGAAAGCGGCAAACAACGCCTGCACATCGTTGCGGGCCGGACCGTCGCCGACAATCGTCAGGGTCCAAGGCCGTTCGACAATCCGTGACAGAGCCTTGGCCAGCATTTCATAGCTGCGGAACTTGTCACCCGGCCGCATCATCGCCACGGTGACCAGCCGATGCGGATTATGCCCGATGCTGCTTTCACGAAAAGGCACGGTATCGATAAACGGTTGCAACCGGGCAAGGCGCGCGCCGGGAATATTGCTTGCGAGCCCATCCATGTCGCGTTGCGTAAAACACAGGTTGACCGCGGCTGCGCGCACCGCTTCAGCCACAAGAATTTGTGTCCCGGCCCAGCCAAGCGCATTGCGACGCGGCGAATAGGATGCTTCCGCGGTGATGTAGGGAACATCCATCGCCGCTGCCATGACGGGGCCGATCAGGTCCGGCGCCTTGTAATAGGGGTGATAACAGAACCAGAGATCGGGTTTTCGTCCGGTCTGCCAGAGGCCTGCGAGGCGCTCAACCTCGGCGCGCGCCGCCGCGGCGATGGGTTCGCGCTCTTCGATTGCGGGCGATGCGCTGAAGCTGCGCAGTTCCGACACGACTTCGACCTGGTGTCCGGCTTTGCGCAGCGCTGACATGAGCAGCCGAGCCATCTCACGATCGCCCGACGGCGTCGCGTGATTGGGTGATTTCAAGGGCGCGTAAAAGGCAACCTGCATGCGCACGCAATCCAGTATTTCACAATCGTTTCAACCATTTCGGCGAACGCTTGCCGATTCCGGCAAATCTATAGCCGGTTCCTGACGTCTGACACTAACAATCTTTTGATCTGTACCGCCATGATTGTTTGTCAAAAAGCCATCATTGCGCTTGATCGCTCGCCTCCCGCTCGCCAAATCAGATGGGCTCGCATAAGCTTTGCACGGCGACGGAGGACAGGGGAAACCATATGGCTGACAAGATGCGGGAATTGATGCGGTATTCATGACGATAACAACGATAGCACCCATGCTTTCCGAGCGGGCCCTGCGCAGGGCGCGGCTGGCATCGGGCTTGATCATGCTCACATTCCTGACCTTGCATCTGACCAATCATGCGCTCAACCTCATCTCGCTTGCCGCCGCCGAAGAAGGGCGCCGCTGGTTTCTCGCCATTTGGCGCAATCCCGTCGGCACCACCCTTTTCTACGGCGCTGCGGTCACGCATGTCATGCTCGCGATGCGGTCACTCTACTTGCGACGGACGTTCTACATGCCGGTGGGTGAAGCGCTGCAGATCATTCTGGGGCTGGTGATCCCGCTGCTCATCATCGACCACGTGGTCGGCACGCGCATCCGCCATGAGCTATCCAACTACTACGACAGCTACGAAGCGATCATACGCGGTTTCTGGATCACCTCCCCCTTCAACGGCGTCAAGCAGACCCTCGCCCTGATCGTCATCTGGTGCCACGGCTGCATCGGCATCCATTTCTGGCTGCGCTACCGGCAATGGTATCAAAGCGCTGCACCGGTGCTGTTGACCGTCGCCATCCTGTTGCCGGTGCTCGCCCTGCTTGGTTTTGCCAATACCGGCCGGACCATCGCCAACATGTCGCCCGCCTCGGGCTACGGCGAGTTCCCTTCATCGGGCTATCAGGGTCACAAGAACTTCAATGCCACGCGCTACGCCTCCCCTGCCGAACGCGCCGAGGTCAAGCAAGACGAGTTTCTGATCAAGACCGGATTGTATGGCGCTTTCGGCGGCGGGCTGGCGCTGGTTGTCGCCTTGCGACTCCGCCGCCGCTGGCGCGAGCGCGCGACCCAGATTGAAATCCGGTATGCCGATGGCGAAAGCGTGCGCGTTCCCCTCGGGTTCAGCGTCCTTGAAGCCAGCCGCCTCGGCGGCATACCGCATTACGCGGTCTGCGGCGGCAAAGGCCGGTGTTCAACCTGCCGTGTCCAGGTTCTGGAGGGCGCCGAGACGCTGCCTCCGCCCGAACCGATCGAGCAGACCACTCTCACACGCATCGGGGCGGACTATGGCGTGCGTCTCGCCTGCCAGTTGCATCCAACCGCCAATATCAGTGTTGCACCGCTTCTCGTGCCCAGTCTTGAAAGCATCGTACCGGCAGGCAGCCAGCAGGCGAGCCCCGGACGGGAGCGCGAAATCGCCATCCTGTTTTGCGATATCCGCAGCTTCACCATGCTGACGGAAGCCCGGCTGCCCTACGATATCGTTTTCCTGCTCAACCGGTACTTCGCGATCGTCGGCCAGGCCGTCGAGCGTTCGGGGGGACGGCTCGACAAATTCATCGGCGATGGGGCAATGGCGCTGTTTGGTCTGACGGGTTCTGCCGCCGACGGTTGCAAGAACGCGTTGAAGGCGGCTGCCATCATCGTCAAGGAAATCGAACGGCTGAACGATGAACTGGCGGGTGAGCTGAGCATGCCACTGCGCGTTGCCATCGGCATTCACACCGGTCCGGCCATTGTCGGCGCGATGGGGTACGGGGCGGTGAAGAGCCTGACCGCGATTGGCGACACCGTCAATGTCGCCAGCCGGCTGGAAGCCGTTGCGAAGGAATTCGACGTAACCCTCGTGGTTTCAGAACCGGTCGTCACCCTCGCCGCTTCCGATACCGCAGGGCTTGAGGTCAGGGACGTTGCCATTCGCGGGCGGGCGCTTCCGCTTCGGGTCTACATTGTTCCGCAGGAAAGCAGCATTCGTTTCGGGTAAAGCGCGCGGCACATGCCCTTTGACGCGGGATCAGCGGCGGCGATAGAGGAAGTAACGTCCCGGCTTGACGCTGGCAGGCAAGGGAAGCAGTTCAAGCGCGGGATGATCCAGCGCCAGGCCACTGGCGACGATACCGTGACGGGCCAGCAGCCCGGCGGCCAGCTGCGGCAGCCATGTCTGGGTGATGGCATCCTGGTCCGGATAGCCCGTGCCGATGTCCGCATGCACCAGTGCCGCGTCGATGCCGAGAAAGCTTTGCGCAGTTTCCCTGATTTCCCCGATAATCATGTTTTCCGGATCGGGCGTGGAAGCCTTGTAGGCATGGGATGCCCGATCAAACGCAATGATCCGCCGATCCGGAAACCGCTCGCGCAAATGATCGTAGGTGCGGCCATTGCCGAGACCCAGCTCCAGCACCGGCCCCGGCAGTTCCCTGACCGTGTCGCTGATATGGTTGAGAACATCGCGCTGGGCCGTCACGCGGCGGATGAAGCTGTCAAGACGGCTCATGATGATCGGGTATCCACTGTCAATTCACTACAGGCTTGGCTTAGCAGGCCGACGCAGCCGGGTCGACCGCGTCAAACGACATATCCGATAGATTCTTTTTGATCGCGTCGGGCGGAACCACCCTCGAATCCCCGGCTTGCCGCCGCCTTGAAGGCGCCTCTTCAAATCGCATTTTCTTTAACTTGACTCTTTTTCTCAAGTTCTTGTATAGCTGCACTCGCGATAGTTGCAAAGCTGGATATTTCAAAATTTGAAATATTTCTGGCCGTATCTCATGTTGCCATGAGCGGCAATACAATCCGATGCAAAAAAGAATAAAGATCATGCCAAAAGAAAAGAGTCTTCATGATGAAAATGTTCTTATTGATGCACTGGTTAAATACAAAAATAAACTGATAGCTATTGCCGAAAGTGTATTGCACTCCCATGCACAGGCGGAAGATATATTTCACGACGCCATCGTCAAAGCTTGCACCATGCAGACAAATTGCATTCATTGTCCGGTCGGATATGCCTGCCGCATGGTCTATAATCTTGCGCTCGATGAGGCGCGGAAGCGGCAATACGAGAAGAAGAATCTCATGCCGATGGACGGCGTGGATTCCGTGCCGGCGCCTTGCGTCAACGCGCTTGATTGTATCGTGATGACAGAGGCGCTCAACCGGGTCATGACCTCATTGAACGATCTGCCCAAGCGCACCCACGATGCGTTCATCCGCCACCGCATCGAAGGTGTGCCGCAGAAGGACATTGCCGAAGAACTGGGCGTCTCGCGCACCCTGGTGAACTTCATGATCAAGGATGCCCACCGCTACTGCGAGCAATCACTCAAAGTCGCCTAGCCGTCTTGCGCGGGCGCAGGAGCAGCAGCGCAAACACCGGACCGCCCAGAAGCGTCGCGATCAATCCCGTCGGCAATTGCCACGGGAAATAGGCCGTGCGGCCGATGAAATCCGCGACCGCCATCAACAACGCGCCAAACAGAGCCGTACCGAGAAGATGCGGAAATCCGCGTGTCAGTCCGATGCGCTGGGCCAGATGCGGCGCCATCAGACCGACAAAGCTCAACGGCCCGACGACGAGCGTCGCGACAGCTGTCAACAGGGCGGCGAAACCGAGGATAAGGATGCGGAATGTCCGGACATTGACGCCATGGGAATGGGCGGACATTTCGCCCAGCGCAAAATGCTGCAAGGGCCGCAGGAAGACCGGCACCACCGCCATTGCCGCTACAGCGCAGATCAGCGAAATGACCGCCGCGGTGCCGGTGACACTGTAGGTCGATCCCGTCATCCAGCTGATCAGCGACATGGCGCGCGGATCGCCCGATGCCAGGATGACTGAAATCAGCGCCGTCAGGAACGCACTCAGCGAGACGCCGATAATGAGGAACTGGTTGCCCGACTGCGCTTTGCGCCAGCTCATGGCAAACAGCGCCACAAGGACCGCGGACGCGCCGAGAAAACCGCCAAGCAGCCTGTCGATGTAATCGGGTTGCGCCGCGACAAACAGCACGCACAGCAGCCCAAAGGCCGTACCCGCGCTGACGCCGAGCACCTCGGGGCTGGCCATGGAATTGCCGGTCAGCCGTTGCAGCAGGCTGCCGGCAAGCGCCAGCATTGTTCCGGCAGACAGCGCCGCAATCAGCCGGGGCAATCGCCACGGCAGCAGGGAGTCCAGCATGGCGCCGGTATGAATGGCCCAGGCCGTGTCGATGCCGCGGCCGACAAAGACGGCGGCAACACAGGCAAGCAGCAGCAGACCGGCAAGCGCGGTCAGGATCAGCGCCGGATGCCGGCTCCTGCGCACCGGCGACGCGGCAGCTGTCGGCTGCCCCGCGGCCTTGCGGCGCAACATGACGATCAGCAATGCCGGCACCCCGATCAACGCCGTCACGGCGCCGGTCGGCAGCAGGATGCCGGTCACGGCCGCCTGCATCTGCAGCAGCTGGTCGATCAGGACAAGCAGCCCCGCACCGACAAGGGGCGCGACGATCAGCCGGTCCTTGATGCGCCGCGCGCCGATCGCCCGGGCAATGGCCGGCGAGGCGAGGCCAAGGAAGCCGATGATGCCCACCACGCTCACCGTGAATGTCGTCAATGCGACGGCGACGATGAGGGTCAGGGCACGCGTGGTTTGAAGCTTCATGCCGAGCCCCTGCGCCGCGTCGCCAAGGGTCAGCACATTCAGTTGCCGGGCGAGAAGAAACGCCAGAAACGTGAAGAAAGCGATTTTTGGCAGGAGCGCGCTCACATCGCGCCAGTCGTTCTGATTGAGCGAACCGCCGCCCCAGACGAACAGGCCGGCGAGATAATGATTGTTCATCAGCACCAGAATGGTCGTGATTGCGGTGCAGTAAAGCCCCATGACGAGACCCGCCAGGATGACGGTGACAGGCTGGAACTGGAAACGCCACGCCACAGCGAAGACGATGGCCATGGCCGCGAACCCGCCAATGGCCGTGGTGAGGTCCCGGCTCCAGCCAAGCAAGGCCGGAAACCACAGGATCGCCACGCCAAGCGCCAGTTGCGCCCCGGCCTCGATACCCAGCGTCGAGGGCGATGCCAGCGGATTGCGCAGCACATGCTGGAATAGCGTGCCGGACAATCCCAGCGCAAAGCCGCAGACGACGGACATGGCCAGACGCGGCAGCAGGCTGTAGTGCAGGAGGACCGCCTCACCGTCGCTTGCCGGCGGAGGCAGGAAAACGGCGTCAAGACCGAGCTTGCCGATCATCGGCCACAGATTGAAAGCAGCAACGCCGAGCGCAACCAGCCACAGGGCACCTGTCCAGATCAGACGTTGGGATGACGACGTACGCAACATCTAGACTTTTACCTCCGCCAGAAGACGGGCGAAGCGGGAGACCGACGGCAAGGCGCCGAACATCAGCACACTGGCCATGCGCTCGGCATGGCCCCTTTGAACAAAGGGCATGGCCTGCCATAGAGGACTTCCCGCCAAGCCAGCCAGAACATCCGGAGGAACCGGATCCATGTAGAAAATGCGGCTGTCGCCAATGGCAATGAGATCGGCAAGCCCCGCATCGCTGAAACCCCATTCATTGGTTCGTCTTGTCCAGGCATTGTGCAGGTCGAGCCGGTCGAGAACGTCCTGAAAGATACCGCCAGGGCCATAAACCCGAATGTTGCGGGCGTCCAAAAACGTCATGATGGCCAGTTTCTGCTCGGCGAGACGCCGGGTTGCCGCCTTTGCCGCCAGCAGCTCCCGCTCGGTGCGGTCAATCAGGGCCTGCGCTTCCTGCGGCCGCCCGACGATCTGCCCCAGCTCCAGCGTTGCAGCAACGATGTGCGGATATGGCGA
This sequence comes from Phyllobacterium sp. MT110, assembly GCF_058792715.1. Lineage (NCBI taxonomy): Bacteria > Pseudomonadati > Pseudomonadota > Alphaproteobacteria > Hyphomicrobiales > Phyllobacteriaceae > Phyllobacterium > Phyllobacterium sp. MT110. The sequence continues at coordinate 483,333 of NZ_JBXAFE010000003.1, read as the reverse complement.
AGATCCGAGTGCATGGATGGGAAAGGATTTAACCGGCGCGATTGTCTCGAGCTGTGGCCTGATCCATTCGAGATAGGGTGTCGAAATGATCAGATCGGGCTGCAGCAGCTGCAGCATTTCCATGTTGATCTCATAGTTCGAACCGACATTGGCAATGCCCGGCGGCAGGGTCGGCTCCATGACCCAGTCGTACCAGCCCTGTGTGTCGATCAGGCCAACGGGCGGCGTGCCGAATTCGATCAGCGTCTGCGCCAAACCGTAGTCCAGCGAAATGATGCGCGGCGTCGCAGCCCTGGCAGCACGCGCGAGCAGTGGCGATGCAAGCAGAAGGCCTGAGCCGAACAGAAAATCGCGGCGGCGCAGCGCGGCCATCATCAGAATCCCGATCCTTAGAGAACGTAGCTTATGGGCGACTGTGTTTCCGGATGGCGGAAAATACCCATGCGGACCCCGTAAATGGCGTTGAGCTTGTCGGCCGTGATCAGCGCATCGGTCTCGTCATGGGCCACAAGCCTGCCGCCCGACAGGGCGATCAGCCGGTCGCAGAAGCGCGCGGCCATGTTGATATCGTGCAGGACGATCAGGACCGAGCGATCATGCTCATGCGCCAGCATGCGGATGAGGCTCATCACTTCGATCTGGTGGTTGATATCGAGCGCCGAGATCGGCTCATCCAGCAGAAGACATTCCGTATCCTGCGCAATGAGCATGGCGAGAAAGGCGCGTTGCCGTTCGCCGCCGGACAGCGTGTCCACGATACGGTCGGCAAACGGTGTCAGTCCCGTCAACTCCAGGGCTTCGGACACTTTGGTGCGGTCGGTGAGCGAGAAGCGGCCAAGTGCCCCGTGCCAGGGATAACGGCCGAGCGAAACCACTTCCCTGACCGTCATGCCATCGGTGTCCGGCGTCTGCTGCGGCAGATAGGCAACCTTCCTGGCATAGTCCTTGGGGCGGAACGAGGCGAGCGGCTGGCCGTGATAGTCAGCCTGCCCGCGCGTCGGCGCCTGGAACCTGGCCAGGATTTTCAGCAGCGTCGACTTGCCGGAACCATTATGGCCCAGAATGCCGACCACCTCCCCTTTCGGAACGTCCAGTGTCAATGGATGAAGCAGGGTTCTTCCGTCGATATCGAAACCGACACCACTGAGGGAAAAGGACGTTCCGTTCATTTTATGTTTGACCTTAGAATTTGACCGACAAGGTACCCTTGATTGTCCGGCCTTCGCCGTAGATACACATCGGTGCATTGTCATAGTCGGTCGAGCAGGTGGAATAGTAGCCCTTGTCAAAGAGATTGCTGACCTTGAGCGCGCCCTTCCATCCATTCTTCTCATAACTGACGGCCGCATCGACCAGCGTATAGTCAGGAACGTTCACCTGCTTGCCACTGGCACCGCTGCCGACGGAACTGCCGACATAGCGTATGCCGGAGCCGATGTTCAGCCCCTGAAGAAGGCCGGAGTCAAAGGTGTATTTGGCCCAGAGCGAGGCCTGGTTCTTGGGCACCATCGGCGTGCGGTTGCCGACTTCGGGCAGAGAACTGGCCGTGATTTCAGCGTCGAGATAGGTGTAGCTGCCTGTCAGGCTGACATTGTGGAAGAGATCAACAGTGGATTCGAACTCAAAGCCGCGATGGCGCACTTCTTCGATCTGGCGATATGCACCGTCACTGACAAAGGCCAGTACATTGGTTTTCGTGATGTCGAACAAGGCAGCGGTGAAATGCGCCGGCATGAAATCGGGATCATACTTGACGCCGACCTCGTATTGCCGCGCCTTTGACGGCGCATAAGGGGAACCGGTCAGGGCATCCTGGCCGATATTGGTCACGAACGAGGTGGAGTAGCTCGCATAGGGTGTGATGCCATTGTCGAAGAGATAGCCGAGGCCGACATTGCCGGTGAAGGCATTGTCCGATGTATCCGTTCTTGTATTGCTCAGGCGGTCATCCGTCTTTTCCTCGAACCAGGACTGCCGCCCGCCGAGATTGAGCAGCCAGCGATCGTTGATCTTGGTCTGTGTCTGCGCATAGATGCCAACCTGGTCTGTCGTGGTCTTCCGGTCGACAATCGTTCCCGGCATCGGCACATCGATGCCATAGACCGGGTTCTCGAAATTGAGACCGGGTCCGGGTGCATATCCGTTGTGACCGTCAACCGTGTAGCGGCTGTAGTCGACGCCCATCAACAGCGTGTTCTTGATATGATCGGACTGGTAGTCGTATTGCGCACTGTTGTCGACGCTGAAGATGGTCGCCGTTTCATCGACCGTGAAGGCGGCTCTGCCCAGGGTCTGCTCGTCCAGCATCTGGGTGTAATAGAGGTGGCGGTAATCCGTGTCCTGCGAGGTGTAGCGAAGGTTCTGGCGAACCGTCCAGGCATCGTTGAAACGATGCTCGAAGGAATAGCCGATCGAGCCATGATTGGCGTTGAAGCGGTCAAAATCCGGATCCGACGTTGTGAAGCTGCGCGAGAATTTCGGCAGGTTGGGATGAAGCGGGCTCGCAACAGGCAGGAACGTATTGGGCGGAAGCTTATCCCACTGATAGTTGGCGAAGACCGTCAGAGAGGTGTCGGCGCTGGGCGACCAGGTGATCGCCGGTGCAATGAACACGCGGTTGTTCTTGGAAAAATCAATCGCCTCATGTCCCTCGCGGAACAGACCGGTCAGGCGGTAGGTCCACACGCTTTCCTTGTCCAGCGGACCGCCGGCATCGAGACCGACTTCATAGGTATTGTGCGAGCCGTAGCCGGCATAGGCACTGTACAGCGGGTCCTTGGTTGGCCGCTTGGTCGTCAGGTTCACCAGGCCGTCGGCACCGTTCTGACCATAGAGTACCGACGCCGCCCCTTTGATGATCTCAATACGCTCAAGTCCGTAGGGCTCGGCCTTGAAGCCGGAGAAATCAATCGTCCGCTGCGGCAGCCCGTCGCGAGACACCGCATAAGGGCCGACGTCGAAACCACGGATCATGAATTGATTATAGCGTTCGTCAACACCCCAGGGCGAGCTGGTCACCCCCGCCGTATAGGCCAGCGCATCCTCGATTCGCTGCGACGGACGGTCATCCAGCTGCTCGCGCGTGATAATGGAAACAGAACGGGGAACTTCGCGCAGCGGCGTGCTCGTCTTTGTTCCTGTCAAGGTGCTGTTGGCGAGATAACCATTGCCGGGGCCGGTGGCATCGTCGCCGCTGTTGATGACAATCGGATTGAGCTCGATGGTCGGTGCCTGCTGCGCATAGGCGAGATTGGCAGTCATGAGCGTTGCCAGCGATGTGGTCATCAGCAGACGTTTGTGCGAACGCTGCTTGCGCCCGGCTGAATTGACCCCGTTCCAAATCATCGTCCTGCAACCCCGCATGACCAAACCCCCGTTAAAACCCTGAGACTATTCGATATTTAATATGAGTATTATTCTCATATTCAAAACATGACTACATTTATCATGTTCTCCGAGTCAAGGCGCGTTCGACGAAATGTCCGTCTTTTTCACCCGCCTTGACCAACTTTGTTTTGCCTGTGTCCTGCCTACAACCTGGCGGCGTGGAGGGCCTGCTGGATGTCGTTCCAGATGACCTCGGGCTCCTCCAGACCGACAGCGAAACGGATGGTCTGCGGATTGACGCCAAAGCGTACGAAGGAGGTCATCCGGTCAGGAATCTGCAAGGCGGCTTTGGCAGGAACCACCAGCGTTTCCGGTCCGCCCCAGCTGACGCCAAGGCGGATATGGCGCAGCGCGTTGACAAAGCGCGCGACATCGATGTCCGGGTTCAGATCGAAGGCAAAGAGGCCGGAAAAGCCCGTCAGCGTCTTCTTGCCAGGATGATCCGAAAAGGCGGGATGGCGGACAAGGGCGATATCGTTGTGCTGTTGCAGGTGCTTGGCGAGGACGAGCCCGTTGTGCATGTGCTCTTTCAGCCGGACTTTCAGCGTACGCATACCGCGCAGCAGCAGCCACGCTTCGAACGGCGAGAGTTTTGCGCCGATATAGGGATAGGTCGAGCTGTTGATCTTGGCGATCAGGTCACGCGGCCCGACAACAACGCCCGCCACCGTATCGCTGTGGCCGCCAAGATATTTCGAAGCGGCGTGGATGACAATGTCGACGCCATGCTGGATCGGCTTCTGGAAGAGAGGCGTCGCCCAGGAATTGTCGATGACAGTCGTCACGCCATATTCCTTGGCCATGGACGTCAGGGCTTCGATGTCCTGCAGTTCGAACACCATCGATGTCGGGTTTTCCAGATAGAGCAGCTTGGCGCCCGGCAACGCCGCGCGCACTTCGTCATGATTGGACGGATCGACGAAATCCACCGTGACACCAAACCGGGCAAGCAGCTTCACGAACAGCCGATAGATGTCATTGTAGAGATGCTGGACGGCAACCACGCGGTCGCCGGACTCGACAAGGCTGAGAATGGTCGCTGTGATCGCGGCCGTACCGCTGGAGAAGCCGCGTCCGTCTTCCGCGCCCTCCAGGCGGGCGGTCAGCAGTTCGAATTCGCGCACCGTCGGGTTGTCGCCGCGCGAATAGATGTAATTGCGCGCACGCCCGGCAAACACATCTTCCATGGCTTCATAAGTGTCGTAGGTGAAGAGCGACGTCTGGAAGATCGGCGGCGACACAGCATTGAAGGCAGCCGCATCGACCGGTGAAAACAGGTCGTCCGGCAATTCCATTGGGTCGAATTCATGGGGTGGCATGGATTTGTTCATGATGCCCTCTCAGACACGGTGTTGTTGAAGGTTGCGATGGGAAGATCGGGAACAGCGGTATCGCCGCGCAGCTGGCGCAGCGTGGTGAAAAGAATGACGGCGGACAGAAGTGCGGTCAGCGTTGGAGCCAGGAACAGGCTGGCAAGAAGGCCGTCAAAGCCAAGGAAATGCGGCAGGACAAACAGCAGTGGCAGGAGGAAATAGCCGTTCTGCGCGATGCTGATCGTGGCGGCGAGCCGCGCCCTGCCCTGTGCCTGCAGGAGCACGACAAGGATTTGCCTCATACCGAAAAAGATGAAGGGAATATGGGTGACGATGATGGTCAGCGCGGCGATCCGGGCAATCTCCAGATCATCGGTGAAAATGGCTGCAATGGGATAGCGCAGGAGAACGGCACCAAGCCCGTAGGCCACGGAAAAAGCCGAGGTCAGCATCAGGAGCAGGTTCGATGCCGCCAGCAATCGCGGCGTCTTCCCCGCGCCCCAGGCGAAGCTCAGGACCGCCTGGCCGCCGAGCGACAGACCGACGATGGGAAGCATGCCCAGAGTGAGAACCCGCAGCGCGATACCGACGCCGGCAATGCCGCTGTCGCCGCGATAGAACCCGGCATAGGTAAACAGCACGGCGAAGCTGATGCTGCTCAGCATGCTGGTCAGCGTCGTCGGCAGGCCGATGGAGAATACCGGTTTCAATATATCCGCCCGGAACGCGGCAAAGCGCGCCGACAGGTGCAGTGTGCCCATGCGCTTGCGGAAATACAGCGCGTAGGCGGCAATCGCCGCGATCTGGGACAGGATGGTTGCCATGGCGGCGCCCGCAAGCCCGAAGCCAAAGCCGAAGATCATGATCGGATCGAGAATGATGTTCAGGGCAAAACACCCGAGCAGCGTCCACATGCTGAAACGCGTATTGCCTTCCGAGATGGCGATGAAATCCGACACTATCTGGAGCATCGTCAACGTCACCGAAAAGGCGACGATGATCAGGTAGTGTTCGGCAAGCGGCATGATCGCTTCGCTGGCACCGAACAGGCCGAGCAGTTCACGCCGGAAGACAAGGATGCCTGTGGTGAGCACGATACCGAGCGGCACAGTCAAAACCATGAGTGTCGATGCCGTCACATTGGCGCACTGCGGGTTGGCGCTGCCCAGGGCACGCCCGACGGCGGTCGCCACACCGACGCCAAGCCCCTCGCCGATGGCACCGATCATCATCAGGATCGGCAGGACAACCGTGATGGCGGCAATTTCATGGGCGCCGATCATACCGACAAACACCATGTTGATCGTATGATGCACTGCATTGATCGACAGGCCCGCCACGGCCGGCAGGCCGAGCCGGAAGATGAGGCGCGTCAGCGCCGGATCGTTGAGATCGTCTGGCGCAAAATAGGCGCGCCTTGGCTTCATTTGCCCGATTTCTTCGGGATTCATGGTGCGGGCACCCAAAGCCTGTCGTCGAAAAAGCGTTCGCGCAGCAGCATGACCAGCATGGCCCGTTTGTGCGGGAAATCGAAGTGCTTCACCTTGGAAAAGCCCGAGCGGTCGAGATTGCGGATCTGCTGCTCATGGCTGGCGCGCGGCTCGCCGACAATGCGCTGGGTGCGCGGATCATCGAGAAACATGAAATGCATCAGCGACGGCAGCCACGCCGTGATCCACTGCTTGCCGCGATAGGCCGGCTCGCCGATGGCCACATGCCAGCCACGGTCGTAATCCTGCGCGTCGTAATAGGGTCCAAGCCGGTTTTCCCTGGCCCAATAGACCTCGAAATAGCCGAACGGCACGCCGTTGAAACAGCCGATTAGTGCAAGGACATGCGGATCATGCAATCGCTCCTCGAGAATGGCCGCGTGCTTCTCCCTGTCGCCGCCGTCTTCCCAGATCACATTGACCTGTTCGTCATTCATCCAGCGATGGAAATGCCCGAGATCCGTCAGCGGATCCGCAGCCCGGAACGAAAGCACCTGATCGAGCCAGGGAATGTAACGTTCATAGGCAACGCCGACCGGTTTGCGCGGGCGTTTGGGATGATACTGGCCATTGGTCATGACGTGCACCTGCGGGTGCGGCCAGGCGGGATTGGCAATCCATGGCATCGGCCATTGCCAGAATTCCCTGGTATCGACGGTCAAGGAATTGCCGCTGCGCGTCCCCAGTGGAAAATCCGACGGCAGCACATTGTCGACTTCAACCAGACTGATATTGCGCGACTGCGCCGACAGAAATTCGATGGCCGAAGCCAGAACCGAAACGGTTTCGTCGGCATTCAAATCCGGCAACCGAACGCGGACACTTCCAGCCCTTGGCTCGACGTCCGCGAGATAGCGCCCGGCCACGGTCGAAATCAGCATCTGGCCCGGCGTTTTCATTTCGGCGGATTTCAGGAAGCACGACAGACCTGAAGCTGGAAGCGGCGAAACATTGGCTTCTTGGGAGAAATTGGAAACAAGGGTCATGATGCGCTCCGCAGCCTGCTCGCTGGCAAGTTTTGACAAGATGGTTGCTACAGAGACGGTCGGCACACCGCTCGATTTAGCCAAAACTTTGAAAAATTTTTCTCCCGTTCCGCTTAAATCGGGCGCGGGTTCATCCGTCTCTTGGTCATGTCTTTATTCTGCAAGGAGCCCGCATGATGTCGAATGCCGAGACGTCGCCAGAGACCTGGAGCATCGTTCGCGATCAGGAACACCGCTATTCCGTCTGGTCCAATGACAAGGCTCTGCCCGTCGGCTGGAGCAAGGAAAGCTTCAGCGGCACGCGCGAGGAATGCCTGGTTGAAATCAAGAAAATCTGGGTTGATCCGCGGCCGCTTGCCCTACGGCAGGCCATGGCGTGATTGCCGGCAATCCCTTTCAGACAACAGATCGGTGACACCATGAACAAACTCTTCGCTCAACCCGAACCCAATGAACCGGTTGCCGTGGACGGCATCGCCAGCGCTGCGGCCGAAAGCTTTCCGCTGACGCTGGCGCAAAAGCGCATCTGGTCGCTCGAGCAGATCGGCAACGCAACGGTTTTTCCCTTCCAGGTGCTTTCCCTGCATTGGGAGAAGGGCGTTACTCTTGATCAGGTGCAAAGCGCCCTCGACCGGCTGGCGCAGCGGCACAGCGCCTTGCGCACGCGCTTTCGCCGCTTTGCCGGTGGTCGTATCGAGCAGTTTTCCGTTCCGGGCGACGTTCCCTCCAATGAGATTGTTGGTAGTGACAGCAATCCCCTGAGCGCGACAGAAGCCGAAACGGAAAAGGCGGGCTTCATTGCCCGCCCCTTCGATCTCCTGAACGGTGTTTCCGCCCGCTATCAATTGATTGCCGGCAATAACGGCCAACTGATCTCGACAATCGTGCTGCACCCCATCGTCTGCGATGAGGCAGCGCTTGCCATTCTGCGCAGCGATCTCATCGCGCTCGCCGAGGGCAGGGAATTGCCCGTGCTTCCCGGCGACAGTCTGCAGCGCGGCATGCGCGAAGAAGAAGCGCTGGAAACGCCGCAATTTGCGGCAGCCCTTGCCCATTGGCGCGACCTGATTGGCGAGGAGTACAATGCGACAACCCTGCCCACACGCTTCAATGCTGCCGGATATGCCGGTGCTGCGCGCAAGCGCGTGCCATTCACACTCGATGCGAAGCTTTGGACCGGCATCCAGTCCTATGCAGCGCTGAAAGGGTTGAAGATTGAAGAGCTGCTATCCGCCGCCTTCGCTGTTCTCCTGGCCCGTTACAGCGGCACCTATTCGCTGCAGTATGGAACTTTGCTTGGATCCACGAGCCAGGAGACCATAGCGCGCAGCGAGCAAATCCTGCCGCTGAAGCTTGAACTGACGTCGCGCACGGCCTTTCTGGATGTTTGCAAAGCGCTTGCATCGGCGGTTGCCACAGGAACGGAATATCTCGTTCCGTTCGAGCGTCTCGTGCAGGAAATCCAGACGCATGAGGAACGGGAACAGGACGCGATCGTCAAATCCCTGTTCGAGTTCCGTCAACCGTCCCGGCATTCCGCACTGGCGCAAGACCATGTGCCGGCCGTCGCGCCGCGCTCGGATGCGGAACTGGCACTGGTGCTGACCCCGAAGACGGACGGCGCGCTTGCCGGCCTGTTCGACCATGCCGAAGACATCTATGAGCCGGCACTGATCGAGCGCGCCGCCATTCATTTCCAGCGCGTTCTCTCCCAGGCCATTGCCGGGGAACAGGTCCGCATCAAGGATATCGACCTGATCGCCGAGGATGAACTCGATGTTCTCTCGGCTCCCTATGAGGATGACACGATCAACGATGACCGGGCGGTGCATGAACACATCGCCGCCCATGCCCAGCGCACGCCTGACAAGACCGCCATCATCTTTGCCGATGAAGTCTGGAGCCACGCCAAGCTTGACCGCAGCGCCAACCGGCTGGCGCACCGGCTGATCAAGCTGGGCATCGGTGCCGACATCAGCGTGGCGATTGCCGTCAAGCGTTCTCCCGAAGCCATCGTCGGCATTCTCGCCACGCTCAAGGCGGGCGGGGCCTATATCCCCGTTGAGCCCGATCATCCCACCAGCCGCAACCACCACATCCTGCGCGATGGCGGCGTGAAGGTCATCCTCACCCACAGCTGGCTGCTTGACCGCATTCCGGAAGGCCTCGATGCGGTTATCCTTGAACTTGACAAACTCGACCTGTCGGAGGAGCCGGACAGCGTCCCCGACGTCAAGGTCCACAAGGACCAGCTCGCCTACATCATGTATACGTCGGGCTCGACCGGCCTGCCCAAGGGCGTTGCCGTCGAGCACGGCCCCTTGACCCATCACATGCAGAACACCTCGCGCGTCTACGGCATGAGCGCGGACTCGCGCGAACTGCCATTCCTGCCCTTCAGCTCCGATGGCGGCCACGAGCGTTGGATGAACCCGCTGATGGAAGGCGGCAGCATCATTCTGCCGGACCAGCCCCTGTGGACCCCGGAGGAAACACTGACCGCCATGCGCAAGCACGGCGCCAACAATGCCAGTATTCCCACCACCTATCTGCAGCAGCTGGCGGAATGGGCTGATCTCACCGACAGCGCACCGCCGATGCGGCTCTATTCCTTTGGTGGCGAAGGACTTGCCCAGCAGACCTTCGATCTCCTGTCCACGGCTCTGAAGTCGGAATGGCTGATCAACGGGTACGGCCCGACCGAGACCATCATGACACCGATGGTCTGGAAAGTGCGTGCCGGGCAGAAATTCGAAGGCACCTATGCACCGATCGGCCGTGCCGTCGGCAATCGTCGCGTCTATGTCCTCGATCCCGACCTCAACCCCTGCCCCATCGGCGTGACGGGCGAGCTTTATATTGCCGGCGAAGGCATGGCCCGCGGCTATATCGGCAAAGCCGATACGACAGCCGACCGTTTCATTCCCGACCCGTTCTCCAAAGAGGGCGGGCGCCTCTATCGGTCCGGCGACCTGACCCGCTGGCGCGAAGACGGCACCGTAGAATTCGTCGGGCGCGTCGACCATCAGGTCAAGCTGCGCGGCTACCGCATCGAGCTCGGTGAGATCGAAGCGGCGCTGCTCCAGCTCGACGGTGTCGGCGAGGCGCTCGTCGTCCTGCGGGACGATGAAGCCACCAGGCAGAAGATGCTGGTGGCCTATGTCGTGCCGAAACAGAGCATTGAGCTTGACGTGGCGCAGATGCACGCGGCGCTGGAGCGTATGCTGCCCGCCTACATGGTGCCTTCGGCCATTGTTCCGCTGAAAGCCATGCCGATCAATCCCAACAGCAAGCTCGACCGGTTCGCCCTGCCCGCGCCAACGCCCATGAAACGCAACATTGTCGAACCGGAAAACGCCGTCGAGGAAGAAATCCGCGATATCTGGCAGGACATCCTGAAAACCAGCCCGATCAGCGTCGAGGACAACTTCTTCGCCATCGGCGGCAATTCCCTTGGCGCCATCCGCATCCTCACGGCCCTGCGGCAGCGCAAACCGCAGAACCGCACGACGATTGCCGATCTCTTCAACAATCCGACGATCCGCGCATTCGCGCAGGTCGTCGAAAACGGCAATGACCAAGCGGGCAGCGAAGTGATTGTGCTGCGCGCATCGGGAACCAAGCCCGTGCTCTATTGCTTCCCCGGCCTTCTCGTCAGCACGCGCGAATATGTCAAGCTGGTCGACTATCTCGGCGCCGATCAGCCCGCTACGGGCTTCATCTGCTATTCGCTCTCCGAGCAGAAGGAAATCGGCTCATCCGTCGACGATATCATCCAAGGCTATGTGGATTACATCCGCCGCGAGAGCAAAGGCCAGCCCTGCTATTTCCTTGGCTGGTCGTGGGGCGGACTGCTCGCCTATGAAACCGCGCGCAAGCTCGGCGACGAGATTGACCTGCGTCTGATCACCATGGTCGACGTCTGCGATCTCGGCACCGAATTCGCCATCGGCGCCAAGCCGCGCTTCAAGCCGGGCGAACGCGACCAGTTGCACGCGACCGTGCAGGAATGGTTGTCGCGCACCGCCATGCGCGCCGAATGGGACCGCCTGCTCAACGTCATGGACGAGGATACCTATGAGCAGTTCCTGCGCTTTGTCGGCGACGAGAAAGACACGCTGCCGACGGACGGTCCGGACATCAGCAGCCGCGAACACACGTTCTGGATCCTTATCGACAACGCCCTGATTTTCAGGCGTCACGAACTGAAGCCGCATGACGTGCCGATCCATTCCTGGGCGGCCGACGACAGCCTGAATCGGGGTCTCAACCTGATCGACTGGCGGCGCTACTCTCCCCGGGCCAATCCGGCGGAAATCATCTCTGGCACCAACCATCTGCACGTAATCGGATCACAGGCATTCCACAGCCGCCTCTCCCACCGGCTGGACGAGGCCCGATAGGGCCCTTTGGAATCAAGATCACGGAAAGGAATTCTGATGACTGCCATGTTTGCGAACAATGATCATACGCGCCAGCCGAACGAGACCCTCGATCTGGCGGGTATCGGTGTCGGACCTTCCAACCTGAGCCTTGCGGCACTGCTCGACAGCGTCGGCGGCCTCAAGGCGCATTTCTACGAGCGTCGGACAAATTTCGACTGGCATCCCGGCATGATGCTGCCCGATGTCGAATTGCAATCGTCCTATCTGAAGGACCTGGTCACACCCGTCATGCCGACCAATCCATGGTCGTTCGTGTCCTATCTCGTGGCGCACAAGCGCCTCTATGCGTTCCTCAACGCCCATTACGATGCCGTGCCGCGCCGGGAGTTTGCGCAATATCTCGCCTGGGTCGCCGGACAGCTCGGCAATGTTTCATTTGATGCTGCCGTGCGCGAGGTCAAACACGACAAGGACAGGTTCGTGGTGCAGTTCGACAACGGCGGTGTGGCGGCAAAGAACATCGTGCTGGGAACAGGAACCACGCCCTTTGTCCCTTCATGGGCGGCACCGTTCCTCGGCGAACGCTGCTTCCACAATTCCGAAGCAAAATTCCGGCTGCCGGACCTTAATGCGGCCCGCATCGCGGTGATCGGCGGCGGCCAGAGCGGCGGCGAAGTGGTTGAATCCCTGCTCAACTCCAAAGCCAATCTGAAAGAGCTCAACTGGTTCAGCCGCCGGCATAATTTCGAACCGATCAACGACACGGCCTTCTCCAATCAGGTGTTTTCGCCGGAATATGTCTATGCCTACCTCAACCTCAACAATGACCAGAAGCTCGAAGCATTGAAAGCTTCGATCCTGACCAGCGACGGCCTTTCCCTGTCGACGATCAATGCGATCTACCGCCGGCTTTACAGTCTGCGCTATCTGGAAGGCCGCAGCATCGAGGCAAAGCTTTCGCCCAATCGCGATGTGATTCAGGTGGAGGCGGACAAGGACGGCTATCGGCTGATCGTGCGCAACCGCTTTGACGGCGGTGTCGAGGTTGCCCATGCCGATGCCATCATTCTCGCCACAGGCTACCAGTTCAAACTGCCCGAGGCCCTCGCCGGCTTGCAGGATCGTATCCAGTTCGACCGTCACAGCCGCCCCGCCCTCAATGACGAATACTGTCTCAACTGGAACGGTCCGAAGCAGAACCGCATCTTTGCCCAGAACGCCGGGCGCTACAGCCACGGCATTGCCGATTCTCAACTGAGCCTGATGGCATGGCGCAGCGCCCACATCATCAACACGCTTACAGGTCACGAGCACTTCGATCTGGAGCCGCATGACTCGCAGGTCAACTGGCTGTCGAGCGGGCACGAGACCATCGGCCAGTCCATTGTCGTAGATTACTAGTGGAACGAATTTGACATTCGTCTCCCATTTCACATCACGCGAGACACGCGAATGTCAAATTCAAAGTTCCACTAGAATCATATAGTTGCTAGTGGTCCTTTGATTCTGACATTTGCCTGAACGGCCTGTATCAACGGGATGCAAATGTCAGAATCGGACCACTAGAACCGGAAAATCGGATCGGGCAGGCTCTGCTGGCGGAATACCAGTTCTGTCCGATCCGATTGCGCGCAAACCGCAATCATATGCCCGCTTGGGGACAGAAGCAGCCGGTGGCACCAGTTGCCCCGATCTCCAGGCAGATCATGGTCCACGCGGATTGCCCGGCTTACCGGATCAACCCGCACAGTCAGCCGATGCGGCTCGACAGACAGCCCGTGGCCTGTCGCCTTCAAAAAGCTCTCCTTGAGTGTCCAGAAAGCGAGCAGCAGCGCCTGACGTTCGGCGCCTTGAAGCATGGATAACATCGCAGACTCAGCGGCGGAGCAGATGAGCTGCGCCGCCCCGGCCTCAAGTGTCGCCGAGCGCATCTCGGCATCCACGCCAACAGCCGTACACGCGCGGCTGACTGCAAGCACCGCCAGACCGTTGGTATTGCTGAGATTGAATGCCAGCGCCGTTTCGCCGGCAAGATACGGTTTGCCGTGTTCGCCGGCAGCAATGTTCAAGTCCTCCGCCGCGTCTCCGGTGTAGAGCGACAGGACGCGGCGCTGAATGTAACGCCCTGCCATGAACCCGATGGCATCCCGGTCGAACCTGAACGCAGCCGCCCGCTCCTGTTCGGGCAGCGTGAGTACCGATCTGACCTTTGCCCAATCCGTTTGGCCTTCAGTAAAGGCCCACCACCAGATATCAATCGCAGCAGGATGCCCAAGGGTCCGGGCCGGGCTGGCCTCCGGCAAATCCGTGAGACGATCATATGGCAGCATCGGGCCTCTCCCTTCCCCCGGCTGTGTTCAACCGTCCTGGCACGGCTGTACAACGGCGAAGGCAGCCTGAATGGCACGATTGACCGCCACCGGCAGCAGAGACATGTGGTTTTCACCGGCGTGAATCTCGAACTGCGTCCGGACCGGCCGGTCAGGCAGGGCATTCAACCGGCGCATGAGTTCGACGGAATGAACATCATTCAATGTGATTTTCTTCTGTGCCAGCCGGTCAGCCTCGTCGGCCGCACCGCGCTGGAATGGTGCCAGCTTGTCCGTCTCGTACTCGCCGCAGGAGAGATAAAGCGCCGCCCCCGGCCTCGTCGCATGCGCTGCTTCGAAGTGGGGAAGAAAGGCGTTGATCGCACAATTTTCCCAATAGATCGACGCGCTCGCCGCAATCCATGTTGTGAAGGCCGATGGGCGGGTGAAGAGACTGTAGAGTACGAAGAGGCCGCCGAAGGAATGACCGAAGATCGCCTGGCGATTGCGGTCAATGGGAATATCCGCTTCGATCATCGGCTTGATCTGATCCTCGATGAACGTCAGGAACTCCCCGGCCCCGCCGGTCCTGACTTCAGGGCTGTTTTCATAGAACGGCGGATAGACCTGTCCGGGCGGCGGCCCGAGATCCCAGGAGCGTCGCAACGGATCATAGGCGCCGTCCAAGGGATAGCCGATGGTGACAATCACGCCATAAGCCACATTGGTGCCGCTGGGATAACTCGCCTGCGCCCGCATCGCGTCGACGGCGGTACCGATCACCGCATTGCCATCGGTCATGTAAAGCACCGGCCATCCATCGCTTGGCGGCTCCCCGTCGGGGCGGTAGACGAAAACGCGGTACACCATGCCATTCTGGTTCGAGACCACGTCATGAAAGGTGGTGTTGCCAATCATGGCCGGTGATGAATTGGAGAATGCTGTCATTGGTCCGTATCTTGTGAAAGGAAGGAGAACCCTTCCGCCATCGGAGCAGCTTGCATAGCGCAAATCCGGCTACCCTGCCATTAAACATGACTATAATGGTCAATATTTATTATCCGCTGGCACTGGAAGGACCGTTGCGATGCAGCGCCAGGTGCTGGAATTCATCATCGCCAAACGGGTGCGGGACCATAGGCTCCCGGCCGGCAGGAAAGCTGCGCTAACCATATATTCCATTTCCCCTTGAACAATTATGGAAAGCCCCTTGCAGCAACGCTGTTAATTTCCGATGTTTACTCAGATACCGGAATTCTCTCTCTTCGTATGTATAAGTAAATTACATATTGATTGTTCTTTTTGCCTTGGAGTTATCAAAGAAGTGAGAAGAAATATATGAATGCACATGAAAATCTGATCGAATCCATGGCAAAGGCTATCCACGCCCAGAAATATACTGGAAACCAGAGCTGGGACAGCATTCCGGATTTTGTCCGTCAGACATACCGGGAATATGCCAAGGCGGCCATTCCGATTGTGTATAATGTCTTGCGTGATCCAACCAACGAAATGATCGATGCCGCCAACCGAGCGCGCCCATCCGTCACGTCAAGAACGATTCAGGCGGCTGTCGACGCATCGCCCCTCAATCCGAACGGTAAAGTATAGCGTATTTTCCGCTAGAATCGGTACCGTGGGGGGCCCCTGCCCCGTCAACGACACCCATAATTTTGTCGTGTAGTGCCTTCGGGGGATCGCAGGCGCGATCCCTCTTGATGGTTGATCGCGGCATTTCATCCATACAAGGTGCCCTCCGCCCCCGGCGTGCGCGATTTGGCATCATGCGTGTAAATTATACACATCACGACAAACATATATAATAAACGTCAATTTAATTCCCCTCATATCAATATATATATTGAAAAAAGTGTTCAAAAATCTCACGACTTGAACAATTGTTTTGTATTGTACGGGATACGTAAACTTGTATTTAAATTTTGAATTAATCAAAATAAGTGAAAAACTTGTGATGACAATTTCTTTAGTTGCTATTTCTGTAAAACTTCTCGTAGTCTGAAATTCCTTGAACGTCTAAAGTTGATCTTGAACTTCCGTTGTAGAAGTTGCTTGAGGTATTTGGGTTTTTTAGGGGGAGTGAATGTATAAGAATCCGATGGAACGTTCTGAATACAGATCTCTTCCGAGCTCAAGCGGGGACATATCCAGCAACGTTGAAAAGATGGACGGGAATTGGCGCTGGTCGGGCTTCCCCGATGAACAGGGACGTTATGGCTTCAAACGCCAGGTGTGTCCATTACATCAGACATCCATCGTTTATGGTGAAACAAGCGGCCGATTGGAAGTTGCGTCCAATGGTATTGGTGCAACGTTAAGCTTTGTATTCGTGCTCAAGGGCGCGGTTGATCTCATCGATACCAAGAACCGCAAGATACAGAATATTCCGGCGGGAACCGCCACCGGCGTGTTCGACCGCCCGGGGGTCAAGGCGAAACTTTATCCGGCCAGCTCCTGGGTGAGTTATCTTGTTCCGGTACCGACATTGCGTGAACACTTCGAACGCCTGATGCGGCGCCCGTACTTTCAGGAGCTCGCATTTTCGCCCCTGCATGATTTCCGCACCGGCAGCGCTTCCGCGCTGTACCAGACGCTTTGCTACGTGAGCGAGGATATAGCGGCGGCCGCGGGTTCAGGCCGCGATGTCCTGGCGGGCGTGTATGAACGATTGCTGCTCGCCAAGCTGTTCATGACCAGGCCTGACAACGTCAGCGCCCTGAGCAGCCAGTCCTCCCGGAGAATTTCACCGCGCTATCTGCAGAACGCCGAAGCATTCATGCGTGAGAACATTCACAATTCGATCACGCTCGATGAAATTGCGGCGGCGGCAGGCTGCAGTTCCCGCGCCCTGCAGCGCATGTTCAAGGAATATCGCGATACCAGCCCCATGCACATTCTGTGCGCGTACCGATTGTCGGCGGCGCATGATGCAATCGTCAGCGGCAGTGCGCGCAATGTCACCGACCTGGCCATGCACCTGCAGTTTTCAAATCCGGGACGTTTCTCGTCGCTGTATCGGAATGCCTATGGAATGAGCCCGTCGGCAATGATGCGATTTCACGAAAAGAGCACGTAAGACATGCTGAAGAGGCAAGCTGGACCTTCACTGCCAAGCATCGTGATGCCGCTCTATCCCTTTCATCGGCATTTGGAGCCGAGACGATCCGCATCGGCGGGGTTGGTTCTCACCATGATGTCTGCAATTGCCCTTTCCGGCTGCGCACTTCCCGGTTCGGGTCCTTCAACCGCGCAGATCGTCGAGCAGCGGAAAACGGAAACGCGCACCAACTACGCCATGGTCGATGTGAACGACGCCGTGCTTTCCTATGCGGCGACGCGGCCGCGCGAAAGCCTCGTCAATCGCTTTGGCGCCGGGCCGCGCACAAGCGACCTGCGCATTGCCGTCGGCGATGTGGTTGGCGTCAACCTGTGGGAGGCGCCGCCCGGCAGCCTGTTCGGCAGCAACATCACAGCAGCAGGTTTTCAACAATCCTCCGGCGGATCGACAGTCATTCCGCCGCAAACCGTTTCGGGCGATCGCACGATTGCCGTGCCCTATGCCGGACGCATTGCCGTTGCCGGGCGGACTCCCTCCGAAGTGGAGCGCCAGATCGCTGCGGCCCTTGACGGCAAGGCCGTCCAGCCCCAGGCGCTTGTCACCATTCAGCGCAGCACAGCCAATTCCGTCACTGTCACCGGTGAAGTTGCCTCCGGCGCGCGGATTTCCCTTTCGGGTGCTGGCGAACGCATACTGGATGCCATCGCTTCGGCGGGCGGCATCCGGGCAGCAGCCAGCGAGAGCATCATCCGGTTGACGCGCAATGGCGTGACTGCCCGTATTCCGTTCGACGTGCTTATCGAAAATCCGGCGGAAAACATACGCCTGAAATCCGGTGATCTCATCACCGTCGTGCGCGAACCGCGCACCATTCTTGTGCTGGGTGCGGCTGGACGCAATGCCGAAATTCCGTTTGAAGCATCCCGGATTTCCATGGCCGACGCGCTGGCCAAGGCGGCCGGCCTGAACGACAACCGCGCTGATGCCAATGGCGTCTTCGTCCTGCGCTACGAACTCGCCTCCGTTGCCAGACGCTTTCTTCCCGCCGGCAACCCGCTTCTCAACTCCGGCGAATATATCCCCGTGGTGTACCGCTTCAACATGAAGAACACGAGCACGATGCTGGCAATGCAACGATTCGAAATGCAGCCGCGCGACGTCATTTACATTGCCAATGCATCCGGGGCCGAATGGCAGAAGGTCATGGCAATCTTCCAGGGTGTCGCATCCCCGGCTTTGTCCGCCACCTCGATCGGCATCAGCGCGGCGGCAGCAACGAAATGAAACTGGCAAGAGAGTAACGTCTGATCCGCCGATATGCGGGGACTTGAACAATGAGACCATTACCGTCCTATGCTTCCCCTGGGAGCAGCTGCCGTGAGAGTAAACAATGCCATCCCAATCGTTGCTTCACCTCCATGAGATTGCAAGCTTCAAGCGCCCGGATCTGGAGTTGGCCGTTCAAAACCTCGCACGCAGCGCCTATCTCGGCGACTACACAGCGGTTGCGCGCATTCTGGGCCGCTACAAATTCTATATCGACACCCGGGACCGCGGTTTTGGATCACACCTTCTCCTGGACGGGTACTGGGAAATCTGGCTGACACAGTTTTGCGCCCGGAACGTGCGCGATGGCATGGTCGCCGTCGATGTGGGGGCAAATTTCGGTTACTATTCGGTCCTGCTGGCGGAGCTTGTCGGTGCGTCAGGGCAGTTGCTTGCGATCGAACCCAACCCCCATGCCATGGATTTTCTCAGGCGCAGCATCGATCTCAACGGTTTTCTGCGTCGTAGCCGCCTCGAACAAATCGCACTCAACGATACCAACGATAAGCTTGTCTCCCTCTACATCCCTCACAATGAGCCCAAAAACGCGGCAGTGGTGGAGCCCGGCTTCGTCGCGGACGCTGTCTCGGGGTCTCTGGTCAATGTTCGCACGGCGACGCTCGATCAGCTGTGTCAGTCCTACGCGCGGGTGGACTTCATAAAAATCGATGCGGAAGGTGCCGAGGAACATATTTTTGATGCGATGCAAGAAACCATCGAACGCCATAAGCCCATGATTGTCATGGAGTTTAATGCGCTCCGGTATGCAGACAGCGTTGAATTCATTCGCCGGTTGACGGCGGTCTACGGCACATTGCGGCACCTGGATTTCCAGGGACAGACACATGCTGTGACACTCGAACAGCTCTCTGCAAACGGCACTGGCGATGACTGGCTGCTTGTCTTGTCGGCTCATGAACCGGCATGATTGTACGATTTTGGGCTGATTTGCATTTCTGCGCTGCCCTGAAAGGAAGCCGACTTGGCAAGAACCATACTGTATGATGGTCTCAATCTATCCATGCAAAAGGGCACAGGCGTGGCCACCTATACACGCGGTCTGATTCAAACCGCGCGCCAGCTCGACTACAAGACGGGCATTGTGCATTCGGTTCGCGGCAAGCTCCCCAAAGATCCGGCCCTGCGGGAAGTCATCCTTTTCGACGATAATTCAAACAGAAAACTGGCTCCGGTTGCGCAGGCGAAACGCTGGCTGCGCCGGCAGATTGGCGCCCCGTTGGGGGCGACGCCTACCCCCATTCCCCTGACCGGCACCGTCATCGTCAAATCGCTGCAGGGAAACCTGATGGATTCAGAGTTTCTCTATGCGCACAATGATATCTTTGCGTTGGCCCGTCAGCACTTCAAGACTTTCGGGAAAAGCCTGCCACTGTCATTCGACAAGGCTCCTGATCTTCTTCACTGCACATATCCGCTGCCGCTCAGAGCGCGCCAAGGCCTGAACATCTGCACCATTCATGACCTGGTTCCATTGCGTCTGCCCTATCTGACCGAGGACAACAAGCGATACCACTACAAGCTGCTGCGCCATCTGACCAAATCGGCCGATCACATTGTCACGGTCTCCGAAACCTCGAAGCAGGACATTATTCGCATCCTCGGGGTAGACGAGAAGCGCATCACCAATACGTATCAGGCTGTCCACGTCCCTCTGGATTTACGCGAAAAACCGGAGGGCGTTGCGGCCGATGAAATTGCCGGTATCTTCAATCTCGACTGGAAGAAATACTTTCTGTTCTTTGGCGCCTTTGAGCCGAAGAAAAACCTGTCCAGGCTGGTCGAAGCTTATCTCTCGGCCAAGGTGGATTTTCCCCTGATCATCGTCGGCGCGCCGGGCTGGAAAGGCGACCAGACACAACTCCTCATCGACGACGAGCGGTTTCGCTTCTACACACACGTCGAAAACCGGGTTGTCCCCGGCCGCCGTATCCATCGTTTCGACTTCGTTTCCTATTCTCTTCTCATCAGTCTTGTCCGCGGCGCCCGCGCCGTGCTCTTCCCATCTCTCTATGAGGGCTTTGGTCTCCCGGTCCTCGAATCCATGCAGCTTGGCACACCGGTCCTGACATCAACGGAGGGGTCCGTTCCAGAGATTGCCGGTGACGCTGCCCTGTTGATCGATCCTTATGACACGAATTCCCTGCGCAATGCGGTCAAGGCGCTTGCCCGCGATGACGACCTCTGCAACCATCTTGCCAATCTCGGACCCAAACAGGCTGAACTTTTCTCGCCTGCGCGTTATCATCAGGCTGTCAGTTCACTGTATGACAACGTCTTCAACGGCGGGAGGTAGACAGGCCAGATGACCCTTCAGATTGCTTTGGGGATACCGGGTCTGATGTCGACCTGGGGAATCCATGCCCTGAAAGTCATAGCGGACGAAGCATTCGACGATTACAATTATGCGTCCGTGGAAACATTGGACGACATGCGCAATGCCTGGACAAGCCGGAGCAGCCAGAATGTCATCCTGTCTTCGCTCTACCCCGATGCGGCGTTGTGCGCATTTCTTTGCCGCTCCAAGACTCCCTACATCATCTTCAGCGAGAGCGCCCTGGATTCCATTGCACATCTCATCAATCAGTTCGCGAAGGAAGATATATCACTGGTTCGCTCTCTGTCAGCCAGCATTGCCTGCGTTTCGCAAATGCGCCCGCACCCCTTTCTCGTCCATCTCGATCGTTCAAAAATCGGCAATGTGCGCATCCACCGCATCATCGCTCAACTGTGCCGGCAGCTCGATGTCTCGCTGACACCCGCCGGCATGATCCGGTGCCTGGAACAATTGGGCTTGGACAGCACCGGTTCAACCACAGAAACCCGGCACATTCCGACCCTTGAGGAGTCCGCCGCCAGGATCAGCCCGCACGATGTGTATCAGCCGGAAAAGGTGGAAGGGCTGTTGAAGATTGTACAGCACGCGGTTGAACCGTTTGATGGTAAAATACTTAAGGGACAGGTCGCTTCTCTCACCTGGCCACAGGAAAGTTTCCTGCTTGCCGACAAGGGAGGCGAGCCAGCGACAGGTGAAATCGACCTCGTGGGACAGGCCCGCTGCCTCGTCTATGGTCCCTACTTCCATCTTCCGGCCGGCGAATGGAACGTCCGGTTTTTCCTGGATATTGATCAGAATATCTACGGACAGATTTTTACGATCGAAATCTACAGCGAGGACGTGCTGGGTAAAATCCGCGTTCGCCCGTCCGGAACAGGGTCGTTCGCGGCGGAAACGACCTTCCGGGTTGAACGGCCTAAAATACCGATTGAAATTCGCCTCTTTACAGAAACAGGCTCCATCGAGGGCGCAATCGCGCGCTGGCACGTCGAATTAAGCCCGGTCCATGGCGAGACTGGCACTCCCGAAGAGTACCAGTCCGGTTCGGATCCGCAGCCCGAACAAGATGCGGTCGCAATGAAACTGGAATCCGTTAACCATCAGGACTGATGCGGTATTTCCTATTGCAATACAAAACGCGACAAAGACAGACATCTGGCGACTATATTTAGATAAATCAATGTAATTAAAGTATATATCGTAATTATAATCTATGGCAATCTTCACCTCGAAGTTGGTCTTTTGAAGGTGAAAGTTATGCAGAAACTTGGTGCTATCGGTCTATTCTTTGCAGCCGCAGTTTTATCGGGCAATGCTTATGCCGCCGATGCCGTCACTGATACAGCTCCCCCGGAAGCAGTGTTCACGGCACCGGCTTTTACCTGGACGGGTTTTTATGCCGGTGTGAACGCCGGCTATGCATTTTCTGGAAATGACCGCGTTGGATTTCGCGAAGGCGGCAACTTCCTCGGCAGCATCGGCACCCTGGAAGATAACGGCTTTCTTGGCGGCGCCCAGATCGGTTACAACTATCAGATCAACAATTTCGTTCTCGGCCTGGAAGCGGATTTCCAGGGCGGCGACATCAGCGACAGCATTTCCGGTCCGCTTGGCCGCGTGAACTTCGATGCCCACTCAAAGATCGACTGGTTCGGCACCGTTCGTCCGCGCCTCGGATATGCATTTGACCGCACGATGATTTACGGAACGGGCGGCTTGGCCTACGGCAATGTCAAATACTCGATTTCCGACAGCATCGGCAATGCCGCCAGCGAGAGCAAGACCCGGGCCGGCTGGGTCGCGGGCGCCGGTATCGAACATGCCTTCACTGACCACCTCACGGCCAAACTCGAATACCAGTACATCAATCTCGGCACGCATACGGTCGGGAACGATTTTATTTCGACAGACGCAACGTCTGATTTCCACAGCGTGCGCGTCGGCCTGAACTACAAGTTCTGATCCGCCCCACTCTGGGAATGCAAGCAACGAACACCGAGCTCTTAACAGAGAGGAATTTGTCATGGCTCTCGTGAATATTAATCTTCTTCAGAATAGCACTACGACCATCAATTCCAGCAACTTCACTTCGGGCGACACGATCAATTTGGGGCTGGTGTCCAACGCCACGCTCGTTGTCGACGGCGTCAATGCGAATATCACGTCGTTCGCTGGTGTTACCGGCGTTACCAGTACAACCTTTCAGGTGATCAATGGCGCCAATTTAACCGTGACGGCGCAGCTCGCGTCCATTGGCGCGGGTTCAACATTCAACTATCAGATTGGCGCCGGCAGCGCACTGACGATCAATGCCGCTGCGTTGGGCGTTGATGTTCTGCAAACGACGACGGTCGATTTTGCCAATGCTGCGGGGACTGGCCACTTCACTTACACTCCACCTACAGTGCCCCTATCACTCAGTTCCATACCAACAATCGTGAATGTGCAGGCGGGCGACACGGTAACCGTTACGGGAGCATCGAGCATCACGCAGAGTGGAAATGTGGTGTCGTTCCATTACGGCCCGTTAGGCGCATTTACGATTTCGTACACGA
The DNA here is from genome assembly GCF_058792715.1 of Phyllobacterium sp. MT110. NCBI lineage: Bacteria > Pseudomonadati > Pseudomonadota > Alphaproteobacteria > Hyphomicrobiales > Phyllobacteriaceae > Phyllobacterium > Phyllobacterium sp. MT110. The sequence goes on along the minus strand of NZ_JBXAFE010000003.1, from coordinate 460,150 downwards.
TTCCAGCAGGGGCCACATATACCACCAACCCGCAAAACAACACGATTACGTTTGTAACACCATGCTTTGTTCGCGGCACAATGATTGCAACACCAGATGGTGAAGTGCCTGTTGAATTCCTGAAGATGGGAGATCTCGTACTCAGCCTCAATCACGGCGCAGTGCCGGTGACCTGGCTTGGATCCCGAACAATTGATCCGAAAACCGTTGATAGGCCGCGCGATGAACTGCCTGTCCGTATCCGGGCCGGTGCTATCGCCAAGAACATTCCGCAGCGGGATCTTCTGGTATCTCCCGACCACTGCATGTTTATTCAAGGCTCGCTCGTACCGGCAAAGCTTCTGATCAACGGCACGACGGTCACCCAGGCCATTACCCTTACCCCCGTAGACTATTATCACGTTGAACTTGAAGAGCATGACGTGATCTGGGCGGAAGGCGCACAGGCCGAGAGCTATCTCGACCTCGGCAACAAGAGCGCATTCTTCGAACCGGGTGTTCTCCAGTTCACATCCCCCAAGGCGAAACAGGCGAAGGCTTGCTATCCATTGGCTTACTGGGGCCCCGCCGTTGATCAAGCACGCGCATTGATCGCCGAACGTGAAATCGCTCTTGGCTACACCACGAATGAAGCAAAAGCGTCTTGATATAAAAACATAAATACAGATTGCAGCGACATATGTCGCTGCAATCTTTAATATTAACCGCATATCACAATAATATACTTGCATAAAATAATATACATCATTTATAAACTCTATTTTCCAGTATGGAATAAGCTTCAAGTATACTCGGAGAGCAGTGAATGCGCAGTGAATTATTTACTTCACCTTATTCGCTCGATGCAGATATAGACGATATGAGAGATTTGCTTGCCAGATTTGCAGGCAAGCGCATTTTCTTTGATGGCGTGTTCAAGGGTGACTACAGCCTGGCCATCGTCAACCGTTTCCTGGCACAAGCACTGATTGCATCAGGCGTTGAAATCGTCTGCTACACGCACGAATCCGATTGGCAAACCGATTCCCGCCTGAATGCCATGCCGGACGTCAAACGCCGGCTGCTTGCCCATTATCCAGCCGGCGAAACATTCGATATTCACCTGCGCAATACCTGGCCGCCGGCGACCCATGACATGCTTGGACGCTTCAACGCCTATGTCAATTTTGCCTGGGAAGAGCTGGAAGTACCGCAATATCTTGTCTCGCGTTTCAACCGCGATCTCGATCTCTTGATGGTAACGTCCAATTTCGTCAAACAAGCCTTCGTACAATCCGGATTGACCATTCCTGTCGAAGTTGTCGGCAACGGGACGGACCATATCCAGGCCCATGCGGGACTTGCCACGGAATCGCCGCTGCCGCCGCATGGCAAGGCACGGATTCTGCACGTGTCATCCTGCTTCCCGCGCAAGGGCGTTGATGCGCTTGTCGAGGCCTACGCCAGGACATTCAAACAGGATGAGCCCGTTGAGCTCGTCATCAAGACCTTTCCCAATCCGGACAATATCCTCAAATCCGTCATGGCCCGCTTCGAAGAGCACCTGAAACAGGCGCCACCCGTCATTCTGATCGAAGATTATTGCGATCCCGAGCAATTGCTTGCGCTGTACCGGACCGCATCGCTTGTCGTTGCACCAAGCAGGGGCGAAGGGTTCGGCCTGCCCCTGGCGGAGGCAATGCGCCTGGGAATCCCCGTCGTAACCACGGGCTACAGCGGCCAGATGGATTTCTGCACCGCTTCCACCGCATGGCTGGTCGACTATCACATGGCGCCGTCGCTGGCCCATGTATCGGGTTCATTGAGCTTGTGGGCCGAGCCTTCCACCCCGCATCTTGGCGCGCAAATGCGCGCAGCGCTCGACAATGAGGAGGAGGCGCGCATGCGCAGCAAAAATGCGCAACGTTTTCTGGACGCTCATACCGGATGGAATTCGGTGGCTGCCAGGGTTCTTGCGGCCATCGCCAAACCGGTAAAACTGATCGTCTCCCCCAAGCGGCCGTGGACTGTCGACCTCGTTTCGTCGTGGCAACAGCAGTGTGGCCTTGCGACCTATGCCGGGCACCTGTTTTCCACCCCGGCACTGGCCGGCCGTTTCTCGCATATCTATGCGCGCCGCATTCTCGATGACGCCTTGCCGGACAGCGCAGCCGCCAGGACCGCCGAAACCGCGGATATCACATCGCGGCCGTGGGGCTATGATCTCACCTCGCTCATGCGGTTCATCGCGGAAATCGAGGAGGCAAAGGGCGACGTCCTGTGGATGCAGCATCATCCCGGCCACTTCTCAACATCAGACATGGAACTGCTGTTGAAAACCCTGCTGCAGATCAACCACAAGCTGCGCGTGATAACCATGCACAGCGTGAAGGAAACGCTGCGCGGCGGCAATCTGGACTGGACGAAGAGTTTCGATATCGTGTTTGTCCATTCGGCAGAGGACGCGGGGCTCCTGGCCAAGGCGGGACATCCCAACGCCATTGTTGTTCCCCACGGGGTGCGCGAGGCGACGGGCGGGGGTGCGCAACCCGATCCATCCGCATTCACCATCGGTTCGTTCGGTTTTTTGATGCCACACAAGAACATCGACGTCCTGGTGCAGGGATTTGCAAAAGCGCGGCTTTTCGAACCGCGACTGCGCCTCAAACTGCTCAATTGCATGGTTCCGAACGATGAATCCCGGGCATCCCGGGTGCTGATCGAGAATCTCCTGACTCATTTTGACCTGCATGACGTTGCAACAGCCCGCTTTGATTTTATCGACGAGAATGAGCTGAGCGACGAGCTGGCCCAATGCAATCTGCTGGCCTTTCTCTATGGCGCCTCGACCGAGACGGCGACCGGCGCCGCGCGGATTGCCATGACGGCGGATCGCCCCCTCCTGTGCTCCCGTTCATCGGTATTGCGGGACATGTGGCCCATCAGCCATGTCGTGCGCTCGGTGGACGTGGATTGCGTTGCCGAAGCTCTGGTCAGTCTCGCCCAGAACCCGGACCTTCTGGGTTTGCGTGACGCCGACCGCCGGCAGGCGGCGGAATGGAACTCCTATCCGCGCGTGGCTGCGCGGCACGTTGTGATGATCGAACAGATGTTGGGACGCAAACATGACAATCGCCGAGCTGCATAAGATACCGCTGCAAGCCCTGCCCAAGGATGTCTTTTCCTTGCCGGCCGACGCTTTTGTCGACGCCTGGGCCACCGCCTTCAACCTGGCCGAAACGGATCTGAGCGCGGACGACCGGCATGATCTGGCGCAGGCCATTCGCAATGGAACCAACAGGATGAAAGTCATCGACGCCCTTCGGTCCGTTGCCCCCGAGACCACCGAGAAGATTGGCGACTTCTCGGCACAGGTCATACGCCGGCCCGCCGATCAGTTCGCGCTGATTGAAAATTTTGCCCGTTTTGCACCTGACAGCGACGTGGCATTTCTGCGGTACGGTTTTTCCAAGATTCTCGGGCGCGAGCCCACCGACAAGGAGCGGCTCGCATTCGAGTTCGACCTGCGGCGGGGCACGATGGCGCGCGAGGAGGTCGTCAAGACGATTGTTGGAATTGCCCGCCGCGAAGGCCGGGTGTCGCTTTGGGATACGCTGGCGGAACCGGGCCAGGCGCAAGGCGTGCAGGACGACAGCAGTGCCGCGCGGAGCATGCCGGCTGGCCTCTCCTATGATTTGAACGGTCAGGAGACGCTGATTTTCGTGCGCGAGGTGCCGGGGTCCGGCTGGATGATCGGGCCGGACCTGTTGCGCCAGCCGGTCAATGTTGTCGACAATGGATGGAAGGTCAGCCCTGGCTGGCTGCTCGTCGGGCCGAAGCGCAGCTTTCAGACGGGGTCGTGGCGTATCCAGGTCGATCTGGTGCAGGAAATGAATGCCAAGCTGGCCATACAGCTGGTTGCCAATTCCGGCCTCGATATTCTTCAGGAAGTGACGATAGCAGGCTCTTTCTCCGGCAATCTTTCAACCGAGATCCGTGCCGAACACCGCTTCGTTGAACTGCGTGTAAAGGTTGTCGATACACACAGCGAGACGTCGTGGGTGCGGCTGCGCGATCTATCGATGGTTCGCGAGGCACAGTCATGATCCGCCTGCCATTCTCCGGGCAAGCAGCCAAACGCCAGCCGAAACCGGCAGACAACGGTGCTGCGGTTGAGACACAGCTGTCCGCCGGGGCACAGGCGGATGCCGCCCGCAATCGCGGTGACTGGCAAAGCGCAGTCACCTTTTACCGGCGCGCCGTTGCCGATAGCCCGGCACGCACGGACTTGCTCGTGCAGCTTGGCCACGCCGAAAAGGAACTCGGGAACTACGATCGCGCAGAAACGGCCTACCGCAAATATCAGGGCCTGCATCCCCGCAATGTCGATATTCACGTTCAGCTCGGCCACCTCTTCAACCGCAAGGGCGACATGAAGGCTGCGTTCACCTGGTATGAAAAAGCCCTTCAGCTCGCACCCGATGACCGGGAAATCGCCCGCCACGTCAATATCGCGCGCAACGGTTCCAGCCGCCCCGGCCTCGACCAGAGCCGCCGTGATGCCATGCGGCTCGTGGAGGAAAACAAATGGTCACAGGCCCGCGCCGCCCTGCATGCACTGGTCGTCGACAATGGCCAGACCGACATGATTGCCGTCTTCGCCAATGTCACGAAGGAAGACGGAGATTTCGACGCGGCGCTGAAGCTCTATGGCCAGTACCGCGATTATGCCAATGCCTTCAACCCTGACAGCCTGGAAGATGTGGAGGTTCAGCTCGGGCATCTGCACAAGATTGCCGGCGACTATCGAACAGCGCTCACCCACTACATCAGGGCGCGGAACCATCACTTCAAACGTTCCGGCTACGTTGACGCAACCTCATCGCATGAGCGCGAAATTCAAGCCTGCATCAGCGAGATATACACCTGCTTCTCCGCGTGAATGATGGCAGGCGGTTCAGCCCAATACACCCTAGTTGCTGTGATCCCGGATTGCGGTGAGCAGCAGCCAGGCGAGCAGGTAGCCGATGGACGTGACCAGCAGAACAATCGTGATGTTCCGTATGGCCGTCGGCAGTTCCGCCTTGTCAGGACGATTGGCAGGCACGACAACCTCCAGGTAAAGCTGCTGCCGCCTGGCATCCGCCCTTGCTGTCTTCAGCGAATCGAGCGCGGACAGGAGTGCCTTGTTGGAAAATTCCCGCTGCAGGATCAGCCCTTCATAATCCGCAATTCTGGGGGCGATGGAGCTGTCCGTCCCCGCAACTTTTTGCTGCTCGAGTTTGAGCTGCTCTTCCAGGGCGCTGATACGGCTGGTGATGAAAGGGATCGAACTGGAATCCGGCGCCGTTTCCCGCGTCTCGGCAAGACTGGCGCGCGAAGCGGCGAGTTCGGCGCTCAGCCGGCTCATCAGTTCAACCAGCGATACGGAGTTCTGCCCCGGATCGATCATCAATTCCCTGTTGCGGAAAAGCGTGATTGCTTTCTGCGCATCGATCATGCGCTGCTCGGCATTGCCCACCTCGGCGGTGGCGAAGCGAATGGCATCGCCGCGCGCCCGCTCATTCATTTTCAGAAGGCGCTCGCTGCCGAGTTCAAGCAGCTTCTGGTTCATCTCATAGGCATCGTCCGGCCGGAACGCCGATGTCCTGAGAACGGTGATGCCGGTTGTGTCGTTGTGAATGACCTGCACCCGCTGCGAGAAATACCGGTAGAGCTCTTCGAACAGGCCGGTTTGCCACGGTGCCGGGAAGCGCGCAAAAACATCCGCCTCCGGACGATCGAAATAGGTGCGGATGGGCAGGTCGTCACTCATCCGCTGCAAGGCGTCCCGCGACCGGATGTATTCCTGCGCGGAGAATGTGTCGTCCTGGGATCGGGTAATGCCGCTGTTCTGCAGCAGGTTGCCGAAACTTGACGACGAGGGTGGTGCCGAAACACGCACGACAAAAGACGATTGTGAAACATAAATCGGCGCCGCGATAAATGCGTAGTAGACGCTGACCAACAGAACGGGAAGCACGATGACGACCAAGGGCAGCCGTATCTGCCAGAGCCTGGCAAATACACCCCATTTTCTTCCTCTTGAGGACGGAACAAAAGAATTATGCGCCAGACTATTTATGATTTTAATCCTTTGCAGCAGAGAAATTGAATATTGCACGCCCCATTTCATTCAAACTGAAACAAAAAGAGTATATGTCTAAAATATATGACTTGTGAAGTATTTAGATCGCTCTTGCACTGATGAAAAGAACGTATAAATTTTCATTTGACGTTCAGTGGATACAACTTGAAGAAGACATTCAATGAAAGCTGTCTTGCCTCAATACAACACGAGATCTCGCTTTTTTACTGGCCTGCACGCGCAGGGGCGTGTTTTGGGCGCATTGGTCATGCGGGAGATGATAACCCGCTATGGACGCGAAAATATCGGCTTCCTCTGGCTGATACTTGAACCGATGATTCTGACATGCGGCGTCATGTTGATGTGGACCCTGATGCGTCATGAAGCGCACGGGCTGACAGTCATTGCCTTCGTTCTGAGCGGCTATATGCCCCTGACCCTGTGGCGGCACGTGTCGTCCTACATGGTGAGCTGCATCCGTCAGAATCTGCCTTTGATGTACCACCGGCAGATCGGCTTGGCCGATGCGCTGATGTCCCGGGCTTTGCTGGAGATCGGCGGAACCACTTTCGCCCTGCTGGTTGTCTATCACGGCGCCTATCTGGCAGGATTTATCGAACCGTTTGCCGATCTTGGCCTCGTCCTGGCCGGCTGGCTGTTCATGGCATGGTTTGCCTTTTCCGTCGGGCTCGTTCTGGCAGCGCTGGCGGAAATATTTGAGGTTGTTGAAAAGCTGGTCGCGCCGCTTCAGTATCTGATGCTGCCTATCTCCGGCATGTTCTTCATGGTGTCCTGGCTGCCCCACGAAGCCCAGAAACTGGCGCTCTACGTGCCGACAGTGCATTGTTACGAGATGTTCCGGGCAGGCACCTTTGGCAATACGATCAAGCCCTTTTATGATGTCTCATACGTTTTTTCGGCTTGTCTGCTCACAAATGCCGTGGGCTTTTACCTCATTGAACGCGTCAAAGGGCACGTCAAGTTTGAATGAGAGCAAAGGCTGCCGTTTACCAACCCTCGGACCAGCAACAGCGGAGGATCCCATGCGCGATACAAATGAAGATTGGGAAAAACTGGCGCAAGACAATGCCTATTGGGCGGTTCTAACCGAGGACGAGTTCAAATCAAAGAAACTGACCAAAAAACATCTGCAGACGTTTTTCGCCACGGGCCGCGCCGATGTAGCGAACCTCCGGGCAAAGATCAAAAGTCTTATTCCCGGTTTTTCGACGCCAACGGAATCCGTCATCGATTTTGGCTGCGGCGTCGGCAGGCTGCTCATTCCGCTGGCAGAGCAGGCCAAGAACGCCATCGGCATCGACATATCGGAAACCATGCGCTCCATCACCCTGCAGAACGTTGCCCGCCACGGCCTTGATAACGTCCGATGTGTTGAAAGTGCTGAAACGCTCGTCAAGGAAGGCGTCAAAGTCGATTGGCTGAACAGCTACATCGTGTTGCAGCACATCGAGCCGCGTCGCGGCTATTTCATCATCAACGACCTGTTGCAATGTGTGAAAAGCGGGGGGATCGCCTCACTGCACATCCCGCTGTTCAAGACGGCAAACAAGGCCGAGTATTACAATGACCGGGTCATGTATTTTCGCAACGACTACTACAAGAACGAAACAGTCTTCGTTGACCGGGATAATTACAGCCATCCGGACATTCAGATGTATGACTATGATGCGAATACGGTTTTGGCTCTGTTCCACAAGAACCAGATGACGAATGTCCATCTTCTCCACGATCAGTCGGCAACGGGTATTCATGCCTATTACTTCATCGCCAGGCGCGATTGAACCAGCGCCCGCACCATCTACAACGAAGCGTAAATACTGAACGCAAACTTGACGTCGTCGAAGACCCGGCCCCTTCCGCTTTTCAGGACAAGCGCCGATTTGCACTGGTCGGCGATGATATCAAGGGTATGGCCAACGATAATCATCGCGCGATCCCTGCGCTTCACAAACAGCTCGTCAAATGACCGGCGCTGAAAGCGCTGGTCGCCGACGGCAATGACTTCATCGATCAGGTAGCAGTCGAAATCGATCGCAAGGGACAGGCCGAACGAGAGGCGCGCGCGCATCCCGGAGGAATAGGTTTTGATCGGCATCTGCAGATATTTGCCGAGATCGCTGAAGGTCTCGACACTGTCGCGTATCTCATCGAGCGGCCTGTCATAGATGCGTGACAGAAACCGCATGCAGTCATATCCGGTCATCGATCCACCAAAGCCACCGCTCAAGGCGATGGGCCATGAAAGCGACATGGAGCGCACGACCCGGCCGGCCGTTGGTTTTTCAATGCCCGCAATCAACCGGACCAGCGTGGATTTGCCCGCACCATTGTGGCCGAGTATCGCGATCTTCTCTCCGGGGCGCACTTCGAACGTGATATCGTCGAGCACGCGCCGGGTTCCGCCGTGGACCGGATATTCCTTGACCAGGTTATATACGCCGATGGTGCCGTCTTTCGGCAATCCGTCGGGTGACGGGATGTTCGCGGTGAATGCAGGCGGAGCACCACCGGGATAGGTGAACGTCAGTGTGTCCGAATTGCTCATGTCTCTGCGTGCTCGTAAATCTGGTTGAGCATGAAACGGACGATCCAGAATGCGGCAAAGCACATCACGAAGGTCAGCAGGATCGACCACAGGCGCCTTGGATACAAGGCATGGTCAGGGCGATTGGGATTGACGATCCGCTCGAGATAAAGCTGCTGCCGTTGCGCCTCGATCTTTGCATTCTCGAGCGACGTCGATGACGATTCCAGCATCCGCATGCCGAGTTCGCGCTGCAGGAGCAATTGCTCATACTGAGCAATCAATGGCGCCATGGAAGCATCCCCGCCAACGACCCGGGCTCGCTCCATGCTGATCTGCGTCTCCATGGCATCGATGCTGCTGCGAAGCGACTGTATCCGCGGGCTTTGCGGCGCCTGCTGGATGAGCGCCGTATACTGGGCCTTGTTCTTCGCCACCTCGTCCGACAACTTCGCAATCATGTCGAGCATGACCGCCGACTGCTTGCCGGGGTCGATCATTGCGACCTTGTTGCGGAATTCCGTCAGCGACTTCTGCACCTCCGCCATCCGGTTTTCGCTGTCGGCAACCTCGAGCTTGGCGTAGCGTATGGCGTCCTGGCGCGCCCGCTCATTGAGCTGGTTGATCAGCGCTTCTGCACCGTCGAGCAGCACTTCCGTCAGTTTTTGCGCGTCCTCAGGCCGTGCCGCGCGCACTTCAAGGGTGGTGATGCCGCCGCCCGAATCCGTGCCGACTTTCATGATTTTGAGATAGTGCTTGTAAAGCGCCTCTTCCGTCGCATCGCCCCAGATGCGGGGAAAGCGCGTCAGAAAATCGATGTCGGGCCGGGACAGTATCGCGCGCAGATCGGTTTTCGCTTCCAGTGTGGCAACGGCGGCGCGCGATTCAATATATTCCATCACCACATAGCTGTCGTCCTGGGCGCGAACGAAGCCTGTACTTTGCAAAAATCCGCTGAGCAGGCCCGCTGCATTTCTGTTTGGGCTGCGCACCACAAAGCGCGTTTCCGATACATATTGAGGCGAGGCAATGACCCCGTAATACACCGTGGCAAGCGTCGTCGGGAGAATGACCATCAGGATAAGCAGCACATGCCGGCGCAACAGCGCCATCAGGCGTATCGTCCAATGGTCTTTGCGCGCTTTCCCAGCTTCGGACTGGCTGAGATCAACCAGCGTCAGGTAGTCGATGAATTCGTCGTTGGGACTAAGCCGCGTCATGCCAAGACATGCCCGGTTGTCGCGGCATCGGGTTCAGAATGTTTGCCGGATAATGCCAAACTCATATTCATCTCCGCCAGCGGCCTGATGCCATCCACTACAACGCCAAGATACAATGAAACTAAATATTCTGCAATTACAACTGAATATAACTATTGATATAATCAAATATGATAAAATACAAATGTTCATCAACAACAATGAAAAGACAAATACACATCTTATTGTCGTAAATATACTTGTTCTGGCGGAATTAGTATAGCGCCGCAAAAATCCGAATGAAATAACTACCTGAAATTGCGTTTGTTTTGGGTTCTGCTGACATAACGTCAATGCGGAACCGATTGCGAGGGGCTTGACGACCTGTGGAGGAGAAATCCGGGCAATCTGGCACAATCGTTCCTTTTCCGATCCGCGGACGGGCAAACCGTTGCATCTCCTCGCAAAAGCCCCTTGTCCTGTTGCTTCAGGGCCCCGTGGGCCCATTCTTTCGCATCCTCTCCGGCACATTCGAAACACAGGGCTTTGATGTCCTCAAGATCAACTTCAACGGCGGAGACTGGCTGTTTTCGCACGGTCCAGGCACGCTCAACTTCTGCGGTTCCATGGATGCCTGGTCAGATTGGCTGGACGCGTTCATACGCAGCAGGCGGCCGGAGGCAATCATCCTGTTCGGCGACAGCCGGCCCTACCACCGCCAGGCGATCATGGTTGCGCTGCGTGCCGGCGTGCCCGTCTCCTGCTTTGAGGAAGGCTATATCCGCCCCAATTTCATTACCTGCGAATGGGATGGCAACAATGCGCTGTCGCCCCTTCGCAGGCCCCAGCCGGCGCGGCCTGCATCGTCGTCGCTCCCGATAGAACCGGTCAAGGGCAACCTTTTCCGCGCCATGACCCTGTTTGCCGTCCGCTACTACCTGGCAAAGACGGCTGGCGCCGTTTTCTTTCGCGGCAACGTCCATCATCGCAGCCGCGGCATTCTGTCGGAAGCTGTTCTCTGGACGCGGAATTTCTGCCGGAAAATACGCCACTATCCCGCGAACAACGCCATGATGCTCAATCTGATCGAGAATCTGGAGAACCAGTATTTCGTCATTGCATTGCAGGTGCACGACGACCAGCAGTTGCTGCGGCATGGCCGCGGCTGGACAATGGAAAAGCTCATCACCGAAAGCATCCGCTCATTCCGGCGGCATGCCGCCCCGGTGCACCATCTGGTGATCAAGGTGCATCCGATGGACCGCGGCCACAAGAGCTACCGGCCATTTGCCATGGAACTGGCGCGGATCGCCGGCTGCGCGGAGCGGGTCCATGTCGTCGATGATGGCTCCATCGGCTTGCTGATACGGCACTCCCTGGGGCTGATAACGGTCAACAGCACCTCGGGATTGCTGGCCCTGAACCACGGCAAACCCGTGCTTTCCCTCGGCGAAGCAATCTACAACAAGCGCGATCTGGTTTGGGGCCGCCGACATGGCGGCGAGCCGGGTGACACCGCTGGAATGGATGGCTTCTGGACATCGCCGGTTCCGCCGCGCCGCGACGCCGTCAAGGCATTCAATGCGCGCATGCACGAGGAAAGCCTCGTCAACGGCAGTTTCTACCTGCGCAACCTGACCGAAGCCACAAGCAAACGTGTCGTGCAACGCATCCAGCGGGACCTGAAGATGATTGCGGTCAATATTCCCGCGCTGTCGCCCGACGTTCCGAACGGAACGCCATGAGTTTCGCCCGATCACTCCCCCTTCAGGCAACAGGCCCGGCAAACGCCGGCGCGGCGGCTATTGGAGCGGCAGAGCAGGCGAATTGGCTGCCGCCGCAGGGCGCCGAGCTGCTGGCATTTCTGCCGACGAGGCTGCGGTTTCCCCTCATTGGACCAGCGCTCGGCGCCATCGCGATAAGGTCGGCGGAAATGGCCTGGAACCGCGCCGACGGTGTTGTCGGCTGGGGTGAAAAGCCGCTTGCCCGGCTGGGAAAGGGGTTGGCCGCCATGCGCGGCATTCCCTATTGGTCGCTGGAAGACGGCTTTCTCCGGTCGGTTGGGCTTGGCAAGGCCGGGGCGCCGCCGGTTTCGATGGTGGCTGACGATCTCGGCATCTATTTCAATGCCGCCAGGCCATCGCGCCTGGAAGAATTGCTGCAGTGGGGTGCCGACAAGCCGGACCTCGCCCGCGCCCGCACGCTGCGCGCCATGATCGTTGAACACCGGCTGACGAAGTACAATCATTTCCCGGACCGGCCGGTCGCCCTGCCCGCAACCCATGGCCGGCGGATCCTGCTCATCGATCAGGTGGTCGGCGATCATTCGGTGAGGGGAGCGGGTGCCGGTGAACACGCGTTTCGGCATATGGCCAATGAAGCCTGCGCCGTGCCCGGGGCAACGGTCCTGGTCAAAAGCCATCCGGATAGTGTTGCCGGTTATGCCAGGGGGTATCTCAGCCATCTCGCGGGAAGGCCCAACATCCGCTTTATCGACGAGAACGTATCGCCGCATGCCTTGCTCGATGTCGTCGATGAAGTCTGGACGGTATCCAGCCAGTTCGGTTTCGACGCGCTGTTGCGGTCAATCCCCGTCACGACGTTTGGCGTTCCGTTTTATGCTGGCTGGGGTCTGACGCGGGACTGGGCCGACGGCCCGGTTGCCAATGCCGCTTTGAACCGCCGCACACACCGGGTGAGTCTCGATGCTTTTGTCGCGGCAACATTGCTTCAGTACGCCCTCTATGTTGACCCCGTGACAAAGCGGCAAACGACAGCCGAAAAGGCCATCGACCGGCTTGTCGCCTGGCGGCACCACGCGCTGGAACGGCGCGGCAACTATCTCTGCGTGGGCTTCTCGCGCCATAAGCGGCCGACAATCCGGCGTCTGCTGCAGGGGCCCTGGTCCAGCGTCAGTTTCTGCGGTGAGGTGCCGACGAAAAAACAGCTGGCACAGGCCGACTGTCTCGTGCGCTGGGGTCAGAATGCCGACGCACCCCATCGGGGGAATGCCCTCTCCGCACCGTTGCCGGTTCTGTACATCGAAGATGGTTTCATCCGGTCTGCGGGGCTGGGCGCCAACCTGACACCCGCCTCCTCGCTTTGTATCGACCGGGAGGCGCTCTACTACGACGCCACCCGCGAAAGCGATCTGGAGAGGCTGCTGCGCACGGCATCGTTCGATCCATTGCTGCTCGCCCGGGCGGCCCGCCTGCGCCAGCGGATCATTCAGTGCGGGATCAGCAAATACAATCTCGACGCCACCCCGTCGCCCGACTACCGCACGCTCGCCGCCGGCCGCCGCATCGTCACCGTTGCCGGACAGGTGCCGGACGATGCCTCCCTGCGACTTGGCCTCACCGGCGGCATCTCGAACCTCCAATTGCTGCAGATGGTGCGCACGCGCCGCCCGGATGCCTTCGTGGTGTACAAGGAACATCCCGATCTGCTGGCGGGAAAGCGGCAGGGCCTTTGCGATGCCGCTGCACTTGGCAAGCTGGCCGACCTTGTCGTCGGCAATGTCGCGCTCGACACCCTGCTTGATGCGAGTGACGAGGTGCATGTCGCCACGTCGCAACTGGGCTTCGAGGCCCTGATCCGGCAACGGCCGGTGTGGTGCTACGGATTGCCGTTTTATGCGGGTTGGGGCCTGACCCATGACGCCGTCCCGCCGCTTCGCCCGCGCCGCACGCTACCGCTCGATGCGCTTATGGCAGGCGTTCTCATTCTCTATCCCCGCTATCTCTCCGGGAACACCGGTCTGCCCTGCGAGGTGGAAGACGTTATCGATGAAATTCACGCAACGCGACACAACAAGACCGGCCTGCTGCGCCGGTCATTACGCCGGATTGGGTGGGCACGATGAATGCAATAGCCATGGACATCTCCCGCCTGATCGGGCGCGCGCATTATTCGACGCCGACGGGGATTGATCGCTTTGAACTGCAATACGCCCATTGGGCCAGGGAACGCAGTTCGCTTTTTGTCGAAATGGGGCGGAACAAGCCGATTGCGATCAATGAGGGCCGTGCAGCGGGATTGATAACCGACCTGAGTGCGCGCTGGTCCGGCACGGCGCTGAGCCCGAGGCAGTCTGCCGAGCTGGAAGAGATCTATGCGGCCATCGATGGCCGGATATCCTGGTGTAATATCAGGCCCGCTCCGGCCGGATCAAAGCCGGCAAAGGTGAAACAATGGGGTCTGGTCGCCGGAAAGGCCCTGCGGACCCTGTTTCCGGCCGGGCCGATGGCGCGGAACACCCCTTTCGTCCATGTCTCCCATACGAACCTCGACAGGCCTGCCGCCTTTTCATGGCTTGACGGAAAGCGCCGCAGCGGCGTTTTCTACGTCCACGACCTCATCCCTGTCACCCATCCCGAATTTGTCCGCAGGAAGGAGCCCCAGCGCCACCTGCAGCGGATGGAGACGGTGCTGCGGCATGCCGGTCTTATCCTGTGCAATTCCCAGACAACGGCGCGTTCGCTGCGGTCATTTGCCGACGAACGCGGACGCGTGGCACCGCCCATGGCGATTCTGCCTCCGGGCATCGAGAACAGCTTTCGCCAGGTCCGCCGCACGGGCAGGCCCCGCACCCAAAACCCCTATTTCGTCATTGTCGGAACCATTGAACCACGCAAGAACCACATCCTGCTCCTGCAATTGTGGCGCTGGTTCGTCGAGCGCGATGGCGACAGCGCGCCGCGCCTGGTGATCGCGGGCAAGCGCGGCTGGGAAAACGCGCAGGTCTTTGCCACGTTGGACCGGTGCCCCCAGCTGCGCAACATGGTGCTCGAAGTGCCGGATCTGGGCGATGCCGCTTTGGCCGATCTGATGTCCGGTGCCGCCGCCCTGCTCGCCCCCTCCTTCGTCGAGGGATATGGCATGCCGGTTGCCGAAGCCATGGCGACGGGAACGCCTGTCATCGCGTCGGACATTCCGTCCCATAAGGAAATTGTCGGCGACCAGGCAACGCTGCTCGATCCCTGCGACGGCCTTGGCTGGCGGGCGGCAATCGAAGCGCATGCCGGCGAATACAGAAGTAAATCACGACATACATCGCAAGATTGGAGCGGTCATTTCCAAGTATTGGATGAATTGCTAGCAAGTGCTGTTCAGACTGCACGCTAGCAGGCCGAATTTCTATCTCCGTAGCAGGTCAATTCGAATGAATGTGAAGGCGTCATGACGAGTTACAATGACATTATGAGTTGCTACAAATTCATCCTTGGACGCGAAGCAAATGCTGAAGAGATAAAACTAATTTCCGAGAATTTGCTCGATGTCTCGGATATATCGCTTGAAGAGCACCGGCGGCGCTTCCTCTCATCCCCGGAGTTTCACCACAGGCATGCGGATGTTGTTTTCGAGAATTTCGTGCGCGAAAGTGTGGAGGTACTCTACGAAACAAAAAATAACTTCAAGATATATTTAGACCTTCGCCAGTATTACATGAGCTTCGGCATTTTCAGCGGCCAGCACAAGAAATTCGACGTCGAGATCATCAAGGCGATTACGCCCGATGATGGCATATTCGTCGATGTGGGCGCCAACGTCGGATATTATTCATTGTCGCTGGCCACCAAACCCGGCTTCCGCGGCAAGATCGTCGCGTTTGAACCGCTGCCCTATCTGTGGGATCTGTTCAACAAATCGATTGCCGAAAACAGGCTCGCAAAAACCATAAAGCTGCACAAACTCGCGCTGGCCGATGCGTCGGGCACCATGCAGCTGAACAGCGCCGAATACACGATCAATGCCGGAGCGACGAGTCTCGTCCCCGGCTCCGGTGGCGCGCTTTGCGAGCGCAGCACCAAGGTTGAAACGCTCGATGCCCTGGCAAAGAAGCTGAAACCCGACTCCATCAAGCTCGATATCGAGGGAGCCGAAGGGTTGTTTCTCATCGGCGCGGCGGCCACAATTCGCGCGTCAAAGCCAACGATCGTCGTCGAGATCAATCGCGAGCTCCTTGCCAATCTGTCAAAGACAACACCCGGCAAGATTTTCGAACACCTGGCCGATTGGGGTTACGACATGTGGGAGGTCCTCCCCGGGGCACTCAGGCCGTTGACGACCGCTCATGCCACAAGCATGGCCTTTCCGGCTGGCCATGTGGCGAACATCCTGGCCGTCCACCGCGACCGCAAACAGGACGTCGCGCAACGGCTGAAAGCGCTCGATCTGACACTTTGACGGGCCGCAGAATACAATTCTTTCCCCGGTTCCGCATCTTGGGCTATAGCTGCGCGAGATGGAGGAATCGGCATGCAGATCATCAACAGAGTCATGGTGGGAGAATCCCTGGTCGGCGAAGGCAATGAGGTTGCCCATATCGACCTGTTGATCGGCCCGCGCGGCAGCGCGGTGGAAACCGCGTTCTGCAACGCCCTGACCAACAACAAGGACGGTTTTACCTCGGTTCTGGCTGTCATCGAGCCGAACCTGCCCTGCAAGCCCAATACGGTGATGTACAACAAGGTCACGATCCGCGGATCCGGTCAGGCCATGCAGCTGTTCGGGCCGGCGCAATCGGGTATTGCCAAGGCAGTGCGCGATTGCGTGGCGGAAGGCGTGATCCCGCTCGAGGAAGCCGACAACCTGTTTATCTGCGTCGGTGTTTTCATTCACTGGCAGGCGCGCGACGACAGCAGGATACACGACTACAACTATCAGGCGACAAAAGAGGCCATTCAGCGCGCGGTTACCGGACGGCCGACGGCCGCGGAGATACTCGGCCTGAAATCATAACCGCCGCCCGATGATCAGTGATCGCGCCTGCGATGCGATACGGGTGCGTTGGCAGGCAGGACCGGCGCGATCTGAGTCTCGCGCCTGCGCTCGATCTCGACGCCCACGCCCCCCGGCCCCAGTTCCAGCTTTTCCGCCCGCACCACCACGCGGGTGACGCGCGGATTCTCGAGGATGAACGCGGCAATGCGCTCGGCCAGCGTTTCCGACAGCTCGATATGGCCGCGCGCGACGATGGCGCGAATACCGTCCATGATCAGGTCATAGGACACGATGTGGCGCATGTCCTCGGGATTGCGGGTGACCCGCAGGACATCGGCGGTGACGTCGAAACGCATCTTCTGGGCAATGCCGTGCTCGAAACTGTACGCGCCGATATGGACGGGCAGGACGAAATCACGGACGAAAATCTTGTCCGTCCCAAGCCCTTCTTCGGCCGGATCGGGGAAATAGCCGCGCGCCGCCAGCAATTGATAATCGACACCGGGCGCAAGACTGTCCCGCCGCTCTGGAGGAATGAGCTCGCGGATTTGCGAAGCCGCCTCAACGTTGATCGTGCCCGCATGGGCATTCTCGAAAAATGCCTGCCTGAAACCCAGAATATCCAGCTGAAAACTGAGAAGACGCGGGATATCCGGCGTTTCAAGCGCACCGGCGATGCCGACCAGGATCGAAAGCGCGTGGCACTCCCGGACATAGGCATCGATTCGGGCGAGCGACACATGGTTCAACAGCCGCGATCCGTTGCTCGTATCCAGCATGATCACGGCAAAGCCCTGGGACGACAGGCTGGACACGTCGGGCAACGCGCTCATCAGGTCCACATGAACGACCGCCATCCACTTTGCCGGAGCGGGCAAGCCGGGGAGGGCGTGAAGCGGCGTGGACGTTTCGACCGGAATGCCGATGAACCCAAGCCCTGCACCCGCCAGTTCCCCGGCACGGGATGCGAGCGCCGCCTCCGGCAATGTTGCGGACAGCGCGGCCTTGCCGCGCGCGGCTTTTGCATAGGGCTGCAACGCTTGCAGATCAGATGCCGGTACATCAATGATGTCGGCGCCGCACTGAAGGACGATGTCCGCCTCTTCAGGACTGCGGACAATGGCAAGCATCTTGGTCATGGGCAAAAACCTCCGGATGCACCATGAACTACATGTATCGGCGCATGTCCGCGCCGATCATGACGCCATGAAATGGCGTCATTGCGAAACAGGGCACCTATTTCAGTGCCAGCTCAGAACAACCTTGCCCGAGCTTCCCGAGCGCATGGCGTCGAAGCCCGCCTGGAAATCATCGATCGGCAGGCGGTGGGTGATGATCCGGCTCAGATCGAGCCCCCCTTGCACGAAGGCAATCATCTTGTACCAGGTCTCGAACATTTCCCGGCCGTAAATGCCCTTCAGGTTGAGCATCTTGAAAATGACCTTGTTCCAGTCGATCTCGAAGCCGGTCGGCGCAATGCCGAGAATGGCAATCTTGCCGCCATTGTTCATCTTGTCGATCATGTCGCGGAAGGCCGGCGCGGCGCCGGACATTTCGAGGCCGACGTCAAAACCTTCGGTCATGCCGATCTGGCGCATGACATCTGCAAGGTTTTCCTTCGACGCATCGACCACGTGATCGATGCCCAGCTGCTTGGCAAGCGCAAGGCGGGACGGGTTGATGTCGGTGATGACGACCTTGCGGGCGCCCGAGCGCTTGGCAACCAGCGCGCCCATGATGCCGATGGGCCCGGCGCCCGTGACCAGCACGTCCTCGCCCACCAGATCGAAACTCAGCGCGGTGTGAACCGCATTGCCGAACGGATCGAAAATCGCGGCGATCTCATCGGAAATATCGTCGGGAATCGGCACGACATTGTATTCCGGAATGCACACATACTCGCCGAACGAGCCGGGACGATGCACCCCGACGCCCAGCGTGTTGCGGCAGAGATGCCCCCTGCCCGCCCGGCAGTTGCGGCAGGTGCCGCAGACAATATGCCCCTCGCCGGAAACCCGCTGCCCGACCTTGTATTTGGTGACCGCCGAGCCGATATCGGCAATCTCGCCGCAGAACTCATGCCCGACAACCATCGGCACGGGAATCGTCGCCTGCGCCCACTGATCCCAATTGTAGATGTGAACGTCGGTGCCGCAGATCGCGGATTTCTTCACGCGGATCAGCACATCGTTGGGACCGGGCTCCGGCACGGGAACATGTTCCATCCAGATGCCGGGTTCCGCCTTGGCCTTTACCAGTGCCTTCATCATGTTCGACATGGTGTTTTTCCTATTTGATGATGCCGAGATCACGCCCGACTTCGGCAAAGACGTCTATAGCGCGGGCGACATCTTCCGTGGTGTGGGCAGCAGACATTTGGGTGCGGATGCGCGCCTGGCCTTTCGGCACGACCGGGAAGGCAAAACCGATGACATAGACGCCCTTGTCCAGCATGCGCGCCGCCATTTCCTGCGCCAGCGATGCGTCGCCCAGCATGACCGGGATGATTGGATGATCGGCACCGGCAAGCGTGAAGCCGAGCTTGCTCATATCCCTGCGGAAATGCGCGGCATTGGCGCTGAGGCGCGCCCGCAGGTCGGCACCCCGGTCGATCAGGTCGAAGACCTTCAGCGAGGCTGCCGCGATGACCGGCGCCAGCGTGTTGGAGAACAGATAGGGCCGCGACCGCTGGCGCAGCCAGTCGATCACTTCGGCCTTCCCGGAGGTGTAACCGCCGGAGGCGCCGCCCAGTGCCTTGCCCAGCGTGCCGGTGATGATATCAACCCGGCCTTCCACACCGCAATGTTCGGCCGAACCGCGGCCATGCTTGCCGACAAAGCCGACCGCATGGCTGTCGTCGACCATGACCATGGCGCCGTATTTTTCGGCGAGATCGCAGACGCCGCCGAGATTGGCGATAATGCCGTCCATGGAAAAGACGCCATCGGTGGCGATCAGCTTGAACCGGCTGCCTTCGGCTTTCTTCAGTTCTTCCTCCAGCGCCGCCATATCGTTGTTGGCATAGCGGAAGCGCTTTGCCTTCGACAGGCGCACGCCGTCAATGATCGAGGCATGGTTCAGCGCATCGGAAATGATCGCATCCTCTTCGCCCAAAAGGGTCTCGAACAGGCCGCCATTGGCATCGAAGCAGCTGGAATAGAGGATCGTGTCTTCCAGCCCGAGAAAGCTGGAGATGCGCGACTCAAGCTGCTTGTGCTCTTCCTGCGTGCCGCAGATGAAACGGACCGAAGCCATGCCATAGCCGTAACGGTCGAGTGCGGCTTTTCCGGCTTCCGCCAGCTCCGCATTGTCGGCAAGACCGAGATAATTGTTGGCGCAGAAATTCAGGACCCTGGCACCGCCGGAGACCTCGATTTGCCCGGCCTGCTTGGAGGTGATGACACGTTCGGACTTGTAAAGCCCGGACTCCTTCAAGCCTTTCAGCTCGCTCGTGAGGTGATCGATGAATTGCTGGGTCATGATCGGTATGGTGTCCTGCTGTGTTCTTCCGGCGGGGCCGTGGCGTTGGTGCAATCGGATATTCGCAGGCTGTGTCATCTCACGATCGGATGAATGTCTCAAGCCCCAGATTGAACAGCGGCCGGACGGCACCGAGAATGGCGAACTCCTCGCTTGATTTGTCCGCGATCAGAACCGGCAGTTCCAGCGTTCCGATCAGGCCTTCCGCCTGAAAGGCCTGCTCAAACGCCTGCCAGACATCCGCATTGGCAATGAACGGCCCTGTCACGATAACCCGCTTGGGAAAAAGCAGGCGGCAGACATTGGCGAGGGATCGCGCCATGAGCTCGACCCCGGTGCGCATATCTTCCATGTCGAGCAGGGGCCGCCGGGCCATTTGCCCGGCCAGCACTTCCTCGTTCTCGGACAGGGACGGCCATTGTTCGAGCATCCGGGGCAGCAGCGCCCAGAGCGACGCTGCTGTTTCAAGACAGCCGTGATTGCCGCAGCCGCAGGGGCGGTCTTCCAGCAGGTTGAAACGCCAATGGCCGATTTCGCCGAACGGTCCGCCCGCACGGATGAACGGATCGCCATTCACGCTATAGGCCAGGCCGATGCCCCAGCCCCAGTGCAGGAGCAATGTATTGTCGGTGCCGTAAACCGGGTCCTGCAGCATGCGGGCATTGAGTTCGGCATCGAGGTGCCGGCAGACCAGAACCTCCGGGGTGACCGGCGCCAGCGCCGCCGCCAGGTCGAAATCACGGATCTTCGGCCAGCGCGAGGTGAGCAGCCAGGTGCGGCTTTCGACATCGACAACGCCGGATACGGACACGGATGTCCCGATATGCTGCATTCCCGCCGGACACTTGTCCGCCAGAAGCGTGACCAGATCCTGCATGGCGGCCGTCATCTGGCCGCAGTCGGCGTCGGCCCGCATATCGAGACTGAAGCGTTCCAGCGTCCGGCCGCCGAAATCCACCAGCGTGCCGCGCAGGGAACGGCTCGACACGTGAATGACCGTTGCGGCAAAACGCTGCGTGTTGAGGCCGATCCGGATGGCGGGGCGGCCCCGCCCGCTTTTTTCGCCTGCCGTTTCCACCAGCAGGCCGCGGGCGATCAGATCCCCCACCACTTTTGACGTGGTGGTCGAGGTCATGTCGAGCGCTTCGGCAATGCCAGGGCGGGAATGCTGACCGCCGTCGGAGACAAGCGCCACGACCCGGGCGCAGTCACGCTGGTGGGCATCGTCATAATGTGTCTCGTCAACCGTCAGAATCATGCGGAAACGCCCTCGTTCTTATTTTTGAATAATATTATTCTAAAATACCTTGCAGTGCCATGGACAGCTATGCTTACAATGGCGGCCACGGTGAAAAGCATATGCAAGAAGGTTGGTAAAGCCCATGGTCGATACGCGTATTTTATCTGACAAGCAGGTCCTTGGCGCGACCGGCGCTGCGCTTGGCGCGGCGGCGATCCGCCAGGCGATCGCGCAAAAGGGCAAGGCGTCGATCATT
The DNA here is from genome assembly GCF_058792715.1 of Phyllobacterium sp. MT110. Lineage (NCBI taxonomy): Bacteria > Pseudomonadati > Pseudomonadota > Alphaproteobacteria > Hyphomicrobiales > Phyllobacteriaceae > Phyllobacterium > Phyllobacterium sp. MT110. The sequence goes on along the minus strand of NZ_JBXAFE010000003.1, from coordinate 438,598 downwards.
GTCGCCACGGGCGCCAGCCAATTCGAACTCCTGCAAAATCTCGTTGCAGCGGAGGACATTGACTGGTCGCGGGTTACGGCGTTCCATCTCGATGAGTATGTCGGCATGGACATCACCCACCCCGCCAGCTTCCGCAAATATCTGCAGGAGCGGTTCGTTGCGCCGCTCGGTGGCAATGTAACGTTTCATCCGGTCAATGCCGAGGGCAATCCGCAGGCCGAAGCAAAGCGGCTCAGCGCGGTGATCGCCGAACACGATATCGATGTCTGCTTTGCCGGTATCGGCGAAAACTGCCATCTGGCCTTCAACGATCCGCCCGCCGATTTCGATACGGAAGAGCCCTACATCGTCGTGACGCTGGACGAAGCCTGCCGCAGGCAGCAGATGGGTGAAGGCTGGTTCCCGTCGCTGGACGCCGTGCCTGAGCAGGCCATCTCGATGAGCATCCGGCAAATCCTCAAAAGCCGCCTCATCATCCTTTCCGTGCCCGACGCGCGCAAGGCGCAGGCCGTCAAGGACGCGCTGGAAGGTCCGGTCGACCCACGTCATCCCGCCTCGATCGTCCAGACCCATCCGCAGACAATCCTGCTGCTCGATCCGGACTCGGCGTCGAAACTGTCATGATCACATCTGGCCTCGTCGATATCCAGGTCAACGGGTTTGCCGGGGTGGATTTCAACGCCGCCAGCCTGACGCCGGAGGCGCTGGACCGCGCCCTGGAGGCCATGCTGGCAACGGGCGTCACCACATGCCTGCCGACGATCATCACCGCCTATCCCGATGAACTGGAGGCACGCTTTACCGCGCTCGACCGCTGTGTCAGCGCCAGCCGTCTCGGCCCGCTGATGTGTCCGGGATACCATCTGGAGGGGCCGTTTCTCAATCCGGCGCAGGGTTTTTCCGGGTGCCATCCCGCACAGGCCATGATATCGGCTGATCCCGCGCTGGTCACGCGTCTGCAAGACGCGATCAAGCGGCCGATTCTTCTCGTGACCGTCGCGCCGGAGATATCCGGCGGCCTCGATTTCATCCGGGCCATGGCGGCGCGGGATATTCTGGTTGCAATCGGCCATTCCGCTGCGGATTTCGCCATGGTCGAGGCTGCGGCGCTGGCCGGTGCGAGCCTGTCGACGCATCTCGGCAACGGCCTGCCGCAGATCATGCCCAAGCTCGACAATCCGCTCTTTGCCCAGCTTGGCGAAGACCGGCTGCTGGCGACCTTCATTGCCGACGGCATTCATCTTCCACCCAAGGCGCTGAAATCGCTGATGCGGGCCAAGGGTTTCGAACGCTGCGCCCTGGTGACCGACGCCGTCGCCGCCGCAGCCGTTCCCGCAGGCACCTATGATTTCGCCGGCATGCGTATCGAGCGCACCGCAGACGGCACCGTGCGCCTGCCCGGAACGACGGGGCTGGCCGGATCGTCCCTTTGTCTCGATGACGCGGTGCGCAACCTTGTCCGTTGGGGCATCGCGTCCTTCGAACAGGCCGTTGAAATGGCCTCGACGCGATTGCTGGTTGCGCTGGCACCGGCCTTGCACGCCCGCAACATCGCCCTGCCGCATGCGGAAATCGACTGGTCGGACAGCATGGCCATCCGCAGCGTCCGCATCGGCGACGAGATCAGAAACTGCAACTGAAACATCCAAGAACAATAAAGGGGAATGCAAATGGGAAATGACCAGTTTCGAATGAGCCGCCGGGCGCTGCTGGGCGGCATGACCGCATCGGCAATGGCGGGCGCGATGCCCGCCTGGGCCAAGACGCCCGCTCTGCCCTCCGCGCCTGTCGTGATCACCGTGATGGACGTGGGCGGTGCGCTGGCGCTGATCCAGCCCGCATTCGAGGAATATGCCAAGACCTATCCGGAACGGGCATCGCGGATCATCTTCACCAAGGCGCCGGTGACGGAGCTCGCCGGCAAGCTCAAGGCGCAGCAGAGCGCGGGCCGCGTCGATATCGATATCGTTCTGACCGGCAGCGACGGATTGGCGGCCGGGCTTGCCAATGAAACATGGCTGAAAATCCTGCCGGATTTCGCCGACAAATTTCCGGGAATCGAGGAAAACTACGAACCCGCCGCGCTCGCCCTGCACAAGGCGCAGGGCGACGGCTACGGCGTCGTCGTCAATTATTACCCCTCGGGCCCGCTGATCGAATATGATCCGGAACGGGTCAAGAAGGTTCCGACCAGCGCGGAAGAACTTCTGGCCTATGCCAAGGAAAACCCCGGCCGCTTCATGTATGCCCGCCCGACCAATTCCGGTCCCGGCCGCACCTTCATGATGGGACTGCCCTATATTCTCGGCGACAAGGACCCGCAGGACCCGGTCAATGGCTGGGACAAGACCTGGGCCTATCTCGCCGATCTCGGCCAGTATATCGACTATTACCCCGCTGGAACCGGCGCGACGATGAAGGAATTCGGCGAAGGATCGCGCGACATCATCATCAGCACCACCGGCTGGGACATCAATCCGCGCGCGCTCGGCATCGTGCCCGAAACGGCAAAGATCGGCACCCTCAAGGGTTTCCACTGGGTTTCCGACGCCTTCTTCATGTGCATGCCCAAGGGCATCGCCGACGACAAGGCGGCTGTCGTCCTTGACCTGATGGCCTTCCTGCTTACACCCAAGGCGCAGGCCTATTCCTATGACGAGGGCTATCTCTATCCGGGTCCGGCGGTGAAGAACGTGCCGCTGTCCATGGCACCGCAGCACAGCCAGGACGTGATCAAGCAGTTCGGCCGGGAGGAATATGCCGGGCTGATCGCCAACAACCCGATCGAACTGCCGCTGAAGCCGGACAAGATGGTCATCGCCTTCCGCAAATGGGACGAACTGGTCGGTTCCAAGAAAGCGAAGTAACGGCCTACTGCACCTGAACCAGGTGCCCCGCCGAGACTTCATTGTATTGCCGCACGGGTACAATGAAGTCCGGCGTGCGCACCGGGCTCTTGATCTCGTCATTGGAGACCGGCCGCTTGATGCCACGCCGCGACGGATCGGGCACCGGCACGGCTGAAATGAGCTTGCGCGTATAGGGATGCTGCGGGTTCTCGAAAATGGCTTCGCGCGATCCGATCTCGACGATTTCACCGAGATACATCACCGCGATGCGATGGCTGACCCGTTCCACCACGGCGATATCGTGCGAGATGAAGAGATAGGCGAGGTTGAGGCTCGCCTGCAGATCGAGCAAAAGGTTGATGACCTGCGCCTTGATCGACACGTCCAGCGCCGAGACGGATTCATCGGCGACGATCAGTTTCGGATCGAGTGCGAGTGCGCGGGCAATGCACACGCGCTGCCTTTGACCGCCGGAAAATTCATGCGGATAGCGGCTTGCCATATCCGCCGTCAGCCCGACCCGCTCGAGGAGATCGGCAACACGCTCTTTTGCCTGCGCGCGCGTTCCCAGCTTGTGTTCGAGATAGGGTTCGGCAATCGCCGCGCCGACGGTGATGCGCGGGTTGAGACTGGCGAACGGGTCCTGAAAGATCATCTGCATGGTGCGGCGCATATCGCGCAGCCGCTTCGGCTCCATGGTCAGCACGTCTTCCCCGTTGAGCAGCACCTCGCCGCTGAGCGGCTGCACCAAACGCATGATCGAGCGTCCGGTCGTCGACTTGCCGCAACCGGATTCACCGACGAGCGACAGCGTTTCGCCCGGCTGCAGGGTGAAGGACAGATTCTCCACCGCATGCACGCGGCCTTCCAGTTGTCCGAACATCCCCGAGTGAATATTGAAGCGGGTGGTGAGGTTCTTCACCTCGAGCAGTGGCTTTACCTGCGATTTGACGGTGTCGGCGGCCTCGACAGGCACATCCGACGTGCCGGTTGCCCGATCCACCACCGGAAACCGCAAAGGACGCTTGTGTCCCTTCATCGAGCCGAGAATGGGAACAGCGGAAAGAAGCGAGCGGGTATAGGGATGCTGCGGACGGGCAAAGATGTCCTCGGTCCTGCCGGTTTCCACCGCCTCGCCATTGTACATGACGACGGTGCGGTCGGCGATCTCGGCGACAACACCCATATCGTGGGTGATGAAGAGGACGGATGTGCCCTCCTCTTCCTGCAGCAGCTTGATCAGATCAAGAATCTGGCCCTGGATCGTCACGTCTAGCGCCGTCGTCGGCTCATCCGCTATCAGCAGCTTCGGCTTGCTCGCCAGCGCCATGGCAATCATCACGCGCTGGCGCATGCCGCCGGAGAAGCGGTGCGGATACTCGTCGAAGCGCGATTGCGCGGCGGGAATGCGCACCTTCTCCAGAAGCCGGATCGTTTCGGCCTTGGCTTCCGCCCGCGACATGGCGGAATGGCAGAGCAGGGCTTCGCTGATCTGCCGGCCCACGGTGAACAGCGGATTGAGCGAGGTCATCGGCTCCTGAAAGATCATGGCGACGTCATTGCCGCGCACCGCCCGCATCTGGCTCTCGGGAAGCGCAAGAATGTCCTTGCCGTCCAGCATGATGCGGCCTTCGATGCGGCTCTTGTCCTTCTGCAACAGCCGCATGATCGACAGCGATGTCACGCTCTTGCCCGAACCGGATTCGCCGACGATGGCCACCGTCTCCCCCGGCGCCACGTCGAACGAGACATTGCGCACAACCGGCCGCCATCTACCGTCGGACTGGAAGGATGTCGTCAGATTGGAGACCGACAGGACCGGAGCAAGTGCATTGCTCCCCTTGTCAGAAGGAGAAGGCTGACGGTTTTCCATGCTTATAAATCCTTTCCGTTGGCAGATGGCGATGCGCTGATCAATCGGGCCAGCGCATGAGACCGGCCATGCGGCGGGTGTAGCGGTTTTCAACCGGGGTCGAGATGATCGCGTTGGACGCGCGCGCCTTGCCGAGCTCTTCCGTCAGACGGCTGGCCACAATGGTTTCTTCTCCCGGATGCAGATTGCACGGGTCCATATAGAAATAACCGTGTTCAACCTCGTGGTCCCGGACGATCACCGGGCGCGCGCCCTGTGCCAGTGCATCGGCGAGATCCCAGGCGGAGATATGGGCGGCCTGCGGTTCGATGGTGACGCGCAGGCGGTCGAGCGGGTTATGTGTCGGATCGGGCTCGATGACTGCCGTGACGCCCGGCTTGCCTGCAAGCGTCTGCTGCCAGAGGTTGAGATAGCCGGTTTCCCGCTCGCGGATACCCGCATGGTCGCGCTTTTCCCAGGCTTCCAGCGCAGCGATGGTTCCAAGGATGCTCTCCTTGCCCACTTTCATGCCGCGGCCGATGCCCATGTTCTGCAGGAAGGTGTTGCGGACGAAATCCTTGGTGCCGGCAACGATACCGCCGGTCGGACCGCCCAAAAACTTGTGTGCGGAATAGAGCGCGATGTCGGCCCCCTGCTCCAGGAAAATCTTCAGATCATATTCGGACGCCGCATCGACGATGACTGGCACGCCGCGGGCGTGGCAGACTTCGGCAAATTTCTGCAGGGCAACGAGGCCGTACTGAACCGTGTGATGCGAGACAACAAAGACGGCAGCGGCGGTGCGTTCGTTGATTGCCCCATCGAGATGATAGGGGTAGCAGGATGTCGCCTGACCGACCAGAACGGCCTTGGCACCGGCGAGCCGGATACCCTGATCGACCGGCGCGCCATAGCTGACCACTTGGCCCATCTGGATGATCACCTCATCCTTCAGGCCCGTGGTGTCGGGCAGGCGTTCGATGGCGGCAAGATCGTTCCCCGTCATGGCCGCAGCGACCGCAAGACTGATGCCGGCGGAACAGGACGCCGTGACAAAGCCGGCCTCGCCGCCCGTCAGCCGGGCAATCACCGGGCTCGCCTTCTTCTGCAGGTCGTTGACCTCGACGAACTGCGGCAGGATTGCCGTCATGGCGGCGACCGCTTGCGGAACCACGATCGACGCCCCCAGCGAGGTCATCGTGCCGGACACGTTGATAACGGGTCGCAACCCGAGCGTTTCGCGAATATCGTCGGGGTTGTGAGAGTCTGTCATGCTAATCTCCTCGAAATGTTGCCGCTTGCAACACATTCCATTTTCTAGGCATATATGCCATTATAATGTAATAAACTGTTTGAACATCAATCGAGCCTGCCAGGAGCCTGAACGTGGACGCAAAGACATCAGACATGGGCGCTGCCCCCGGTCTTGAGACAACCGAACAACCGGAAGCGACGGGCCGCCGTTCCCGTGTCAGCGGCATCGACCGTGCCTTGCAGGTCCTGGACTATCTCTACGAAACCGGCAGTCCGGCCGGTGTCTACGGTATTGCCAAAGCCATCGGCGCGCCGCTGTCCACCGTCTATGTCATCATTGACGATCTGGTCGAGAAGAACCTTCTTTCCCGCAACAATGACGGCTCCGTCTGGCTGGGTGCACGGCTTTACCACTACGGTCTCGCCTATGCCCGCTCGCTGGATTTTCTCGACGTCGCCAACCACGAAATGCACAATCTCAGCCGCGTATCGGGTGAAACGGTGCAGGTTTGCGGCCGCGACGGCGATCATATGATGGTTCTGGCCATGGCCGATGGTCCCGGCCATTTCCATGTCACGTCGCGCGTCGGTACGCGCGTACCGCTGAACTGGACCGCATCCGGCCGCCTGCTTGTCGGCCATCTGCCCGAAGCCGAACGGCTTGATCTGTTCAAGCGCTGCGCCAAATCTTCGCCCACCGGCCGCGCCGTCATCGAACCGGCAGCGCTGTCGAAAGCCGCTGCCGAGGCGCTGCAATCGCGCATTTCCATCCAGGCGGGCGAATCCGACTACGCCGTCGCCTGTGTTGCCTCGCCCGTATGCGACGACAAGGGCACCTGCGTTGCCACCATCTCCATCGTTCTGCCCGAGCAGAAGATTGCCGATGACCCCGAGCGCTACACGGCCGAGGTCAAGGCATCTGCCGAACGGATCGAAACGGTGATGGGCTGGCGCAGTCATTCCTGATCCTAGTCCCTCAAGGCGATGATCGCCTCGATCTCCACGGTGATGTTGCCCGGCAGTGAGCCGAAGCCCACGGCCGAGCGGGCATGCTGTCCCGCATCGCCGAACACGTCGATCAGCAGATCGGAGCATCCGTTGATAACAAGCGGATGATCGGCAAAGTCAGGCACGGCATTGACCATGCCGAGCAACTTGACCACCTGCTTGACGCGGCCAAGATCGCCCAGGGCGGAATGCAGGACCGCCAGCAGGTTGATACCGGTCAGCCGGGCATGGGCATAGGCGTCCTCGACGCTGACGTTATCGCCCACCTTGCCCGTATGCATGAAGCCGTCATCCTCGCGCGGGCCCTGGCCCGAGAGGTACAGCATGTTGCCTTCCTGAATGTGGGTAACGAAATTGGCAATCGGACGCGGTGCCGGCGGCAGCACGATGCCCAGCGCCTTCAGCCTGGTGTAAGGAGATGTGCCGGCGTCGACAGCCGGACTGGATGAAGGATTCACGCGAGCTCCTTAGCGGTATGAATGGGTATGGCGGTGATTGACCAGCTCGGGCTTCACCGGTTGATAGCGGCTCGCCGCGATGGTTTCGGTGCCCAGAACCACCATGCGCGGTTCGAACAGTTTGTGCAGCGTCGCTTCATAGCCCAGCGAATCGATGACGCTGAGATCTGAATCGACCAGTTCAAAGATGGTGAACTCGGCCGGCTTGCCGACGGCGAGGAGATTGTCGGTCGGCAGGCCGATGGCCGATGCCGGCGAGAGCGTGACGGCCTCGACAACTTTGTCGAACGGCATGCCGACGCTCAGCAGCTTCGACATCGTCGTTCCCAGATCCCACACGGAATAGTTCAGACTGTGCAGGTGGATGTCCGTCGAGATGGAGAAAGGCAGCAGGCCGCGGCTGATGGCGACTTCCGCCACGCGGAACGAGAACGACGCGCCGCCATGGCCGATATCGAGCCGGATACCTTCACCGGCGCAGCGTTCCGCCAGTTCGAACAGATCCTCGTCTTCGATGATGCTGGCGCCGACCTTGCCGTTGAAGCAATGGGTGATGATATCGCCCGGTCCCAGGATCTCCAGCACTTCGTCATAGAGCGCAGGCGGTTCGCCCACATGCACCATCATCGGCAGTTTCAGAATCTTTGCCACCTTCTTGCCGACCTTGACCGGCGTCACGCCCCAGGAGCCGGTGATGACATGGCTGGCGCGCACCTTCAGGCCGACAATGTGGTCGCGGTTCTCGTTGACGCAGGCGACCGTGCGGTCGAGATCGATGGAGCGGATATCGCTGAGTTCGCTGACGCGGTTGCAGGCGACAAGACCAATCGAGCCGAGATTGAGGAAAGCCTTGATGCGCTCCTTTGCCGGTTCGATGATGTATTCGCGCAGGCCGTGGAAATTCGCCTCGCCGGCCGAGCCCGCATCGACGATGGTCGTCACGCCGCGCTCGACACCACAGATTTGCGGGCGAACCGAGATATCGGTTCCGCCATGCCAGACATGGGCATGCAGGTCGGTCCAGCCGGGCGAAATCCAGGCGCCCTTCATGTCAATGCGCCTGGCATCGCCGGCGACGTTCAGGGAGGGGCCGAATTCGGCGATTTTTCCATCCGCACCGATCAGGATATCGATGGTGCCGGAAGGTGTATTGGGGCCAAAGGCAACCGGCTTGACATTGGTCAGCAGCAAACGGCCGTCGGTTGCGGAGGGGGCGGGCATGATCAGAGATCCTTTCTGAGGCGGGGGTCTAGGAGGTCGCGGAAGCCGTCGCCAACCATCTGCAGGGAGAGAACGGAGAGGACGATGGCGATACCAGGAAACAGGGTCATCCAGTCGGCCTGACCGACATATTGCCGGCCGGCGGCAATCATCGTGCCCCAGGTCGGCACCTCGGGGCTGACGCCGAGACCGAGGAAGGACAGGCCGGCTTCCGCCAGCATGGCATGGGCAAACAGGAACGTTCCCTGGACGAGGATGGGCGAGAGCAGATTGCGCAGGATGTGGCGCGTCAGGATATGCGGCGTCGAAATGCCAAGCGCATGGGCGGCTTCCACATAGGGCAGTTCGCGGATGACCAGTGTCGAGGCCCGCACCACGCGAGCCAGCCGCGGCGCGTAGACGATGCTGAGCGCGATGATCACCGTCGTCAGCGACGGACCGAGCGCCGCAACCAGCGCAATGGCAAGCAGGATGTCGGGGAATGCCATCATCGCATCGATCAGCCGGGTGATCGGCGCATCAAGCTTGTGGAAGAAACCGGCGAGAATACCAAGGGTCACGCCGATGAGCGAGGCGAGCACCACCACGGCAAAACCAACGAGCAGAGACAGCCGGGCGGAATAGATCGTGCGGGAAAACACGTCGCGTCCGAATTCATCGGTGCCGAATATCCATTGGGCGCTCGGCGGCTTCAGCCGGTTGACGATCGACAGCTTGTTCGGCGCATAGGGGGCAATGAGCGGCGCGAGAATGGCAAGCGTGATGAAGATTGCCAGAACGATCAGGCCGAACAGGACGGTCTTGCGGCGCAGGAGAACGCGCAGGAATTTGCTGCGCTCGCTGGCGGGAACGGGTGAAACGATATCGGTCATCAGTAGCGCACCCTTGGATCAACGACGAGGTAAAGCATGTCGATGGCGAAATTGATGAGGACATAGAGCCCGGCGATGATGAGGAGTGCGCCCTGAATGACCGGGTAATCGCGGCGCAGCACGGCCGAGACGACGAGATTGCCGACACCGGGCAGGCCGAACACCGTCTCCGTCACCACCGCGCCGGAGATCAGCACGGCGGCGGTCAGGCCGACGACGGTGATGATCGGGATCAGCGCATTCTTGAAGGCGTGCTTGAGCACGACGTTGCGCTCGACGACGCCCTTGGCCCGGGCGGTGCGGATGTAGTCATCCCCCAGCACATCCAGCATCGAAGCGCGGGTAAACCGCATGATCAGCGCCGATGAAACGATTCCCAGCGCAAAAGCCGGCAAAACGAGATGATACAGCCGCTCGCCCAGCGTCGTGTCCGGCCCGCCATAACCCGAGACCGGGAAAATACCGAAGCGGACGGCAAACACCTGCATCAGGATCAGGCCGAGCCAGAAACTGGGAATGCTGGCGGCCAGCATGGCAAGCGCCGTTGCGGCCTGATCGAAGACCGATCCGCGCCGGTACGCGGCATAAACCCCGATGGGGATCGCAATGACACTGGCGATGAGGATCGAGAAAACCGTGAGGAAAAATGTCGGCTCGGCGCGCTGCGCCAATGCCGTCAGCACGGGCTGGTCGAGAAAGATCGACCGTCCGAGATCGCCCTGCAGCAACTGGCCGATGAAATAGACGTACTGGACGAGGATGGAGCGGTCGAGCCCGAGGGCTGCCCGCAACTGCGCGATATCGGCAGCGGTCGCTTCCGGTCCGAGCATGACGGCTGCCGGATCGCCGGGCGTGACGCGGACGATGATGAACACGATGGTCACCACCAGAAACATCACGACAATCATGCCGATAAAGCGTTGGAAGATGTAACGGAGCATGGGCCGGTCGGATCCTGCTGCGGGAGCTACGATACGAAGGAACGGGCGGCAGGCGGCTTGCGGCCACCCGCGCCCGAACGCTTCAGATTACTGCTTGAGCGACACGTTCCAGAAATAGGGCCAGGGCGCCGGGGTAAAGTGCTCCAGCTTGGGCGATTTGGCCGACAGCGCGTTGAAATCGCCGATCTTGATGATCGGTGCTTCCGCGTAGATCACCTTCTGAACGTCCGCCCACAGCGCGATACGCTTCTTCGGGTCCGTTTCGGCATTGAAGGCATCCACCGCCACCTTGCGGGCCGGTGTATCCCAATTGCCCGGCGCACTGGTCGACAAGGCGCCGATCAGCGCGGGTTCCGGCAGGAACGGGCTGTGGCTGATATAGATATCCCAGAGTGCCGGGTCGGCGCGGCGCTGGGTCAGCGTTGCCCAGTCGACCACCTGCAGATCGACATTGATCCCGGCGGCCTTCAGATATTCCGCCGCGACCTGTGCCATCTTGTAGTGGAACTCATACTGGCGGCTGGTGAGAATGCGCACCGGCTTGCCGTCGTAATTGGCTTGCTTCAGAAGCGTCGCCGCTTTTTCGGGATCGCCGATATTATAGCCGTCCTTGACGCCCGCATCGCTGGCCCAGCTATAGGATGCCGGATAGAACGATCCATTGAGCGCATAGAAGTCCTTGCTGCCGAAAGCGGCGGCCAGCATGTCTTCCACGTTGAGTGCAGCACGGATCGCCAGGCGCATATCCTGGTTCTTGGTCAGGCCCTGCGCCGTGTTCAGCACGAAGACCGGCCAGCCGAAGGGCTTCAGCAGCACCGGCTCGGTGACCTTCTGGCCCTTCAGGCGGTCATAGGCCTCGACAGGCAGACTGTCGGCATAGTCGAACTGGCCGGAAATCGCGCCTTCGACCCGGGTATTGGCATCGGGGACAGGAACGAAACGGATTTCGTCGAGATACTGATGGCGGGCGCCGCCATAACCATTCTCGCGCCCTTCCGGAGACTTGTAGCCGTCGAAGCGGACGAGCTGGATATACTGGTCGGCCTTGCGCTCCTTCAGCTTGTAGGGGCCCGTGCCGACCGGGTCGGTCATCGGGTTCTGCTGCTTTTCACTTGGGAGGATGATCGCCGCGGCATTGTTGAACGCCAGCAGCGACAGCAGCGGTGCATGCGGGGCATTGAGCGTGATGCGGACGGTCGAGGCATCCACCGCGTCAATGGATGTGATGAGAGGCGCGACCTGCTTGCCGCGCGAGGCGATCTGGGTCCAGCGCTTCAGCGAAGCGACGACATCTGCGGAATCCATGTCGGTGCCGTCATGGAACTTGACGCCGGTGCGCAGCTTGATCGTGTAGATTTTGCCATCCGCCGAAATCTCCGGCAGGCTTGCCGCCAGCAGCGGGGTCGGGTTCCAGTTTTCATCGAAGGTGTAGAGTGTCTCGAAAATGTGCTGGGAAACAATGCCGACCAGATCGGCCGTCGATGCCATGGCGTCAAGTGTCGGCGGTTCGCCGATGGTCGCGACATTGATGACGCCGCCCTTGGTCTGGGCAAAGGCCGCAGGGCTGAGGGCAACCAGCGCCGAACCCAACAGGAGTGCGAGTTTCAGTGATTTCATGACAGTTCCCTTTGTTATTCTATTATTATGTTATATAATGTTTTATAGTAGAATAAGACCAAATGTATCAGGCGCTGTCAAACAAAAAAGAAAAGGCAGCGCGAGGGGCGCTGCCTTGATCATGCAACCGGCCGGCAATCCGTTCAGATAATGCCGCCGCTGCCGCCCGTGCTGGCCGGCCGGATTTTCCCGACCTTTTGCCGGTAGCCGCTGGCCCGGTAGGCGGCGATGGGATCGATGGCGCCCCCCGCCCGGCGGCGGGCTTCGGCGAGTATCGGCTCGACATCCGTCCGGTAGGCGCGCTTCAGCGCATCCGATGCCATCAGCGCATCATTGCCGTCCTGATAGCCATCCAGAGCTGCCCGGTCGACCAGCAGGGCCTGCGCATAGGCGCGGCGGATTTCATTGGCACTCGAGATCAGGCTTTCAATCGGATCGGTCACATTGTGCGACTGATCGATCATGTGCGCGGGATGGAAATTCTCGACGCCGCGCTCTTCCGCATCGACCAACTCATTGAACACAAGGAACAGCCGGTACGGATCGATGGAACCCGCATCCAGATCGTCATCGCCATATTTCGAATCGTTGAAGTGGAAGCCGCCCAGTTTCTTGAACTGGATCAGCCGCGACACGATCATCTCGATATTGGTGTTCGGCGCGTGATGGCCGAGATCCACGAGGCAGAAGGCTTTCGGCCCCAGTGTCTGGGCGATCAGATAGTTGCTGCCCCAGTCCTGCACCACGGTCGAATAGAAGGCCGGCTCGAACATCTTGTGTTCGGAGAAAATGCGCCAGCCATCCGGCAGCGCCTTGTAAACCTGCGCCATGGCATCGAGATAGCGCTCGAACGACCGGGCAAAATGGCTCTGGCCGGGAAAATTCGAGCCGTCGCCGATCCACACCGTCAGGGCCTTCGAGCCGATGGCGTCGCCGATTTCGATGCACTCGATATTGTGCGCGATGGCCTGCTTGCGCGTCGCCGCATCCACATGGCTGAGCGAGCCGTATTTGTAGGAATGCGCCTGATCCGGCGCATCGGAAAAGGTGTTGGAATTCATCGCGTCGAAGCCGAGGCCGAGCGCCTCCGCATGGGCTTTGAGCTGTTTCGGATCCGCCTTGTCCCAGGGGATGTGCAGCGAGACGGTCGGCGTCGCGCGGCTCAGCTGGTGGATGACCGCGCAGTCATCGAGCTTGTCGAAAATGCCGCGCGGCTCACCCTGCCCCGGAAACCGGGCAAAGCGCGTACCGCCGGTACCGACGCCCCAGGAGGGAACCGCGACGAAGAAATCGGCCACCTTGGCGGTGATCGCCTCGATATCGATGTTGCGGCGGGCAAGATGTGCGCCCAGCGCCTCGAAATCGCTGTTGTGCGCCGCACCGCGCTTGTCGTTCTCGGATGCGATCAGATCGCCGGAAATATGCTGTTCAGCCATGTTGTCCTCCCCCGGACTGCCTTTATCGCGTGAAGCTCTGCACGTTGCCAGCGTCAACATTGATGATATTGCCCGTTGATTTGGCGGACGCATCGGAGGCAAGGAAATAGATCGCCTCGGCGATGTCTTCCGGCAGCACGTTGAGCTTGAGCAGCGACCGCTTGCGGTAATGCTCTTCGAGCTCGTCGACCTGCAGGTTGGACGAGGCGGCACGCTGTTCGCGCCATTCGCCGTTCCAGATTTTCGAGCCGCGCAGCACGGCATCGGGATTGACGGTGTTGACGCGGATACCGGCTTCCGCTCCCTCCAGCGCGAGGCAGCGGGCGAGATGGATTTCCGCAGCCTTGGCGGCACAGTACGCGCTGGCATTGGGCGAGGCGGCAAGCCCGTTCTTCGATGCGACGAAGACCACGTTGCCGCCGATCTTCTGGCGCCGGAACAGGCGGAAGGCTTCGCGCGACACGAGGAAATAGCCTGTCGCCAGAATGTCCATATTGCGGTTCCACATGGCAAGCTCGGTCACCTCTATCGGGGCAGACGAGGCGATGCCGGCATTGGAAACAAGAATATCGATGCCACCGAATTCAATCGAGGCCTCGGCGAAGCTGGCGATCACGGCAGCCTCATCCGTCACATTGAGCTGCACGCCGCGTACTGCATCGGCGCTGTACCGCCCGGCAAAATCCTGATGGGCGGTCTTCAGGGCCTCCGCATCGATATCCGCAAGGACGACACAGGCGCCCTGCCCGAGCAGCCGTTCCGCCGTGGCGCGGCCAATGCCGCCGGCACCGCCGGTGACAAAGGCCACGCGGCCCGCCAGGGATTTCGGTTTCGGCATGCGCTGCAGCTTGGCTTCCTCGAGCAGCCAGTATTCGATATCGAAGGCCTCCTGTTCCGGCAGTCCCTGATAGTCCGAAACGGACGATGCGCCGCGCATCACATTGATGGCGTTGACATAGAATTCCCCGGCGATACGCGCCGTTGCCTTGTCCTTGGCAAAGGACAGCATGCCGACGCCGGGAATGAGGAAGATCACCGGGTTGGGATCGCGCATGGCTGGCGAGTTGTCATGTTTGCAGGCGTTGTAATAGCGGGCATAGTCGGTGCGGTAGGCTTCCAGCGCCGCGTCGAGCGCTTCGACAGCGGCATCCGGATTGGCCGCATCGACATCCAGCACCAGCGGGCGAATTTTCGTGCGCAGGAAATGATCGGGGCAGCTGGTCCCGAGTGCCGCCAGCGGATGCAGGTTGCGGGAATTGACGAATTCCAGCACCGCCGGCTGATCGTCGAAATGGCCGAGCTTGCGTTCGGCTACACCGATCTTGCCGCGGATTTCCGGCATCAGCCGCGCGGCGATGGCGCGGCGCGCCGATGCGTCGAGGCTCGCCGTTGCCTCCCCGCCGAATGCGGGTTTGCCCGCCGTCTTGGCGTCGAACCAGACAATCGCCCTGTTGATGATATCGAGCGTCAGCTCGTAGCATTCCTTGGCGTCATCAGCCCATGTGAACAGGCCATGGCTTTCCAGCACGACGCCCTTTGAATTGGGATGCGCCGCCGCATAGGCGCCAAGATCGAGGCCGAGCTGAAAGCCCGGACGGCGCCAGGGCAACCAGCCGATTTCGTCGCCAAACACCTCTTTCGTCAGCGCGCGTGAGTTCTTCGAGGCAGCAATGGCGATGATCGCATCGGGGTGCATGTGATCCACATGTCTGAACGGCACGAAACCGTGCAGGGGCGTATCGATCGATGCGGCGCGGCTGTTGAGATTGAAGGTGCAATGGGGCAGGAAGCCCACCATGCGGTCTTCGTCCGCAACACCTTTGTAGATGGACTTCAGCGATTCCAGCTTGTCCATATAAAGCGTGGCGAAACCGTCGAGCTTGATCGTGCCGACATCGCCGCCCGATCCCTTCACCCACAGCACCTCCACCGGCGTACCGGTGAGCGGATCGGTTTCCGTCACTTTCGCCGAGGTGTTGCCGCCGCCGTAATTGGTGATGCGCTTGTCGGCACCCAGCAGATTGGAGCGGTAAAGCAGCTTGCCGGGCTCATCCAGCGCGACCGCCTTCTGATCATCCCAACGATTATCCAGAAGTTGGACCTTGTTCGCCATGCTTGCCTCCCGAAGACGATCTGATGGCCTGACAACACGCCGCAGCCATGTGAATTTTCTCTAGCTATGAAGCAGGGAGTGATTTGCTGTCAATCATAAATGATCAAATTCAATCATAAAATTGCAATTGTGCAGTGCAGTATGAATAATTTTGACTGATGTTGATTGACAGCATCGTGTTATTTGCGCAATGTTCGCAGCAGTGGAGGGAAAAATGCACGAACGTGAGCGCCAACGAATTATCCTGAGTGCCGTTCAGGAAAAGCCGTTCATCACCATTCAGGACATTGCCGAACTGACGGAAGCGTCGGAAGCAACGATCCGTCGTGACATCGCCTCCATGCATGTCCAGGGCAAGCTGCGCCGGGTGCGCGGCGGCGCGGAAGCCATTCACCCGCCGCAGCAGACCGCGCTTGCCGGCCGGCCATTTCGCGTCTCGGAAGCCGAGAACATCGACAAGAAGCGGGCGATTGCCCGCGAAGCCGTGGGCCTGTGCAACGAGGGCGACGCCATCATTCTCAACGGCGGCACCACGACATTCCAGATGGTGCACTATCTCGCCACGCGCCGCCTGCAGATCATGACCAATTCCTTCGCCATCGCCGAACACCTGGTGAAGAACTCCAAGAGCACGGTCATTATTCCCGGCGGCATGATCTATCGCGAGCAGAGCATGATCCTCTCGCCGTTCGACAATGACGTGACCCGCAATTTCTACGGCAAGCGCATGTTCATGGGCGCCGTCGGGGTCGGTCCGTTCGGCGCGATGGAATCGGACCCGCTGATCATTCAGGGCGAGCAGAAGCTGATCAATCAGGCGGATGAACTGGTGCTGCTGGTGGATTCCAGCAAGTTCGAGCGCCGGTCGAGCCTGATCCTGTGCCCGTTGCAGCGGGTTGCAACAATCATCACCGATGACGGCATTGCGGATGCCGACCGGAAGATGGTGGAGGACGCCGGGGTCGAGCTCATCGTCGCAAAGGTGGGAGCTCAGGACAAATCAAGGGATTCCGCTTCGATCGCATAAAAACCAGGCGCCGAAGCGGCGTATTTCAATCTAGGGAGGATGAAATGAAACTGTTGAAGAAACTCGCACTGGGATCGGCCTTGGCCCTTGCCATGCTCGCATCGCATGCACAGGCGGAAACGATCAAGATCGGTCTCGTCGCCAAATCACTCGGCAACGGCTTCTTTGAAGCAGCCAACAAGGGCGCGCAGGAAGCCGCCAAGGAGTTGGGCGGCGTCGAAGTCATCTATACCGGACCGACATCGACGACGGCCGAAGGCCAGATCGAGGTCATCAATGCGCTGATCGCGCAGAACGTCAATGCCATCGCCATTTCCGCCAACGACCCGGACGCTGTCGTCCCGGCTCTGAAGAAGGCCATGGCGCGCGGCATCAAGGTGATCTCGTGGGATTCCGCCGTGGCCAAGGACGGCCGCATCGTCCACCTCAACCCGTCGTCGAACGAGCTGATCGGCAAGATGTGCCTGCAGCTTGCCGCTGCCCATCTGCCTGATGGCAAGGGCGACTTCGCCATCCTCTCGGCCACGACCACATCGACAAACCAGAACACCTGGATTGCCGAGATGAAAAAGCAGCTGCCGAATTTCCCCGGCCTCAATCTCGTCACGACAGTCTATGGCGATGACCTCGCCGACAAGAGCTACCGCGAAGCGCAGGGCCTCCTGACCTCGCAGCCGAATGTGAAGGTCATTGTCGCGCCGACCACGGTGGGCGTATTGGCGGCATCCCAGGCGGTATCCGATGCCAAGAAGATCGGCACGGTTTACGTGACCGGCCTCGGTCTGCCGTCGGAGATGGCCGGCGCCATCAAATCAGGCGCCACCAAGGAATTTGCCATCTGGAATCCGATCGATCTCGGCTACTCCGCCACGCAGATCGCCTATCACCTCGTCAAGGGTGATACCGACGGCAAACCCGGCAGCGACATCAGCGCCGGCCGCATGGGCAAGATCAAGATCGGCGACAATGGCGAAGCGGCCATGGCTGATCCCTTCGTCTATGACGCGAAGAACATCGATCAGTTCTCCAAGATTTTCTGATCCGGCAATCGCGCCGCAAAGCCCGGCAGGCCTTCTGCCGGGCATTTTTTAACCCTTCGGTATTGCCCATGATGACCGCAGCCCTCGCTGACTTACCCCTTTCAACCCCCATTCTGGAAATGCGGGCCATCTCCAAGACCTTTCCGGGTGTGAAAGCCCTGAATGACGTCAACATCGCCCTGTTTCCCGGCGAGGTGACAGCGCTCATCGGCGAGAACGGTGCAGGCAAATCCACGCTCGTCAAGATTCTGACCGGTATCTACCAGTCCGACGAAGGCGAGATCCATATCGACGGCAAGCCCGTCACCTTCGGCAATGCGCAGGATGCCATCGATCACGGCGTGACCGCCATTCATCAGGAAACGGTGCTGTTTGACGAGCTCTCGGTCGCCGAGAACATTTTCATCGGCCATGCGCCGAAGACATCGCTGGGTCTGGTCAACTGGAAGGGCGTCAACGCCAGGGCGCTGGCCCTCCTCCATTCGCTCGAAAGCAATATCGATCCGCGCACGCGGCTGAAGGACCTGTCCATCGCCCAGCGCCATCTTGTTGCCATTGCCCGCGCGCTGTCGGTCGACGCGCGTATCGTCATCATGGACGAGCCGACCGCCGCCCTGTCGCGCAAGGAGGTGGACGACCTCTTCCAGATCGTCAAGCGGCTGAAGGCGCAGGGCAAGGCCATTCTCTTCATCAGCCACAAGTTCGACGAGGTCTACGAGATCGCCGACAATTATGCCGTGTTCCGCGACGGCAAGGCCGTGGGCAGCGGGGTTCTCGCCGAGATCAGCCAGAACGATATTGTCCGCCTCATGGTCGGCCGTTCCATCGAGCATGCCTTTCCGAAAGTCGACATCCCGCTCGGCGAAACGGTGCTCAAAGTCGAGAACTACAGCCATCCCACCGAATTCCGCGACATTTCCTTTGCCCTCAGGAAGGGTGAAATCCTCGGCATCTACGGGCTGGTCGGCGCCGGCCGCTCGGAAATCTGCCAGTCCCTGTTCGGCGTGACCCGGCCGTCCGGCGGCAGGCTGGAACTGGACGGCAAGGAGATCCACATCCGCTCGCCCGGCGATGCAATCCATGCGGGCATCGTCTATGTGCCGGAGGAGCGCGGCCGCCACGGTGCCGTGCTGCAACTGCCGATCTACCAGAACATTTCATTGCCGTCGCTTGGACGGACATCCCTTTCGGGTTTCCTGCGCGCCGCCGAAGAACTGGCGCTGGCGCGAAAATACGCCGAACGCTTCGACCTCAGGGCCGCCGCGCTTTCCGTGCCGGTCGGCACGCTTTCCGGCGGCAACCAGCAGAAAGTCGTCATCGGCAAGTGGCTCGCCACGCAACCGAAAATCCTCATTCTGGATGAACCGACCAAGGGCATCGACATCGGCTCGAAGGCGGCGGTCCACGCCTTCATCAGCGAACTTGCCGGCGAAGGCCTCAGCATCATCATGGTATCGTCGGAACTGCCGGAAATCCTTGGCATGTCGGACCGCGTGCTGGTGATGCGCGAAGGCCTGTCCGCCGGTCTCTTCGAGCGCGCTGACATGAGCGCCGAGACGCTGGTTCGCGCCGCAACGGGCAACGCGTGAGGATCGGGATGATCAAGCAACTGTTCAAATTTCGCGAAATGCTGCTGGTGGTGATCATCGCCGTGCTGCTTGGCGTTTTCTCCTCCCGCTCGCCCGGCTTTGCCAGCCCGTCGAACCTCTCGAATATTTTCAACGACACGTCGATCCTGATCATTCTGGCCCTCGGGCAGATGACCGTCATCCTGACAAAGTCCATCGACCTCTCCGTTGCGGCCAATGTGGCCTTTACCGGCATGGCCGTCGCCATGCTCAACGCCGCGCATCCCGGCCTGCCGCTGGCACTGATCGTTGTCATCGCGCTTGGCATCGGCGCGATCCTCGGGGCCATCAACGGCCTGTTCGTGTGGAAGCTCGGCATTCCCTCGATTGTCGTCACGCTCGGCACGCTTACCATCTATCGCGGCATGGCCTTCGTTCTGTCCGGCGGCGGCTGGGTCAATGCCCACCAGATGACCGAGCCTTTCCTGCAGACGCCGCGCCAGCTTTTCCTCGGCCTGCCCGTGCTCGGCTGGACGGCCATCGTCATCGTCGCCGTCATCTATATCGTGATGTCGCGCACCTTCCTCGGCCGGGCAATCTACGCCTCCGGCGGCAACCCGACGGCAGCGGTCTATGCGGGTATCGATGTCGGGCGCACGCGCTTTTTCGCCTTTGTCATATCGGGCACGCTCGCCGGGCTCTGCGGCTACCTCTGGGTATCGCGCTATGCGGTGGCCTATGTGGATATCGCCGCAGGCTTCGAACTCGACAGCGTCGCCGCCTGCGTCATCGGCGGCATTTCGACCCTTGGCGGCATCGGTTCGGTGGCCGGAGCGGTGCTGGGTTCGCTGTTTCTCGGCGTCATCAAGAATGCCCTGCCGGTCATCAACATTTCGCCGTTCTCGCAAATGGCAATTTCGGGCGGCGTGATCATCGCCGCCGTGATCTTCAATGCGCGGCAGGAACGGCGGCGCGGCCGCATCATCCTGCGTGACCGTGGGGCATCGGAAACAATCGAGGGCATCGCATGAGTGTGGTCAGCGAAAAACGTCATATCCCGGACCGGCTCGGCACCTCCGCAACGCGGCTGTTTGCCAGCTGGGAAGCGCTGCTGCTGGTTGTCGCGATCCTGATCTTCATCGCCAACTCCTTTGCATCGCCCTACTTCCTCAATGCATGGAACCTGTCCGACGCCACGTTCAACTTCACCGAGAAGGCAATGGTGGCCTTCGCCATGGCGCTCCTGATCATCGCCGGTGAAATCGACCTGTCCGTCGCGGCGATCATTGCGCTTGCCTCGACGGCCATGGGCGCCGCGGCCCAGATGGGCGTGGGCACGCCGGGCCTTGTTGCCATCGGCCTTGGGGTCGGCATCGGCTGCGGCGTGATCAACGGCATTCTCGTCGCCGGGCTGCGCCTGCCGTCAATTGTCGTGACCATCGGCACGATGAGCCTGTTTCGCGGCATCGCCTATATCGTCCTCGGCGACAAGGCCTATGGCGGCTATCCCGCCTCCTTCGCCTATTTCGGCCAGGGCTATGTCTTCTGGGTCATTTCGTTTGAATTCGCCCTGTTCGCCGTCCTGGCCATTCTCTTTGCCATTCTCCTGCATGCGACCAATTTCGGCCGGCGCGTCTATGCCATCGGCAACAACGAGTTTGCCGCGCGTTTTTCGGGCATCCGCGTCGAGCGCATCAAGTTCACGCTGTTCCTGATGACAGGGCTGATGTCGGGCATCGCCGCGGTCTGTCTCACGTCACGCCTCGGCTCGACACGGCCGTCCATCGCGCAAGGCTGGGAGCTCGAAATCGTCACCGTGGTGGTTCTCGGCGGCATCTCCATCCTCGGCGGCTCGGGAACCATCGGCGGCGTGGTCATCGCCGCCTTTGTCATGGGGCTGGTGACGTTCGGCCTCGGGCTGCTCAACGTGCCCGGTATCGTCATGTCGATCTTCATCGGCCTGCTGCTGATCATCACCATCACCCTGCCGATCATCATCCGCCGCTTCAGGCACAGGAAACACGCATGAGCACCCGGGAAACCTATGCGTTCAAGATGACCCTCCATCCGGGCATGGAAGAGGAATACCGCCGGCGGCACGATGCCATCTGGCCGGAACTTGCCGATCTCCTGCACGGCGCGGGCGTGCAGAACTATTCAATCCACCTTGATCGTGACACCCACACGCTGTTCGGTGTCCTGACCCGCCCGAAGGAACACGGGATGGCTGATCTTCCCGATCATCCCGTCATGAAAAAATGGTGGACGCACATGGCCGACATCATGGTGACGAACCCCGACAATTCACCGGTGCAGACCGATCTGGTCTGCCTGTTCCATCTGGCCTGAGCCGGCATGACCAAGCCAGGCCATATCGCTGTCATCGACGTCGGCAAGACCAACGCCAAAGTCGTTGTCGTTGACGCGGCGAGCGGCGTAGAACTTGCCGTGCGCAGCACGCCCAACCGCGTGGTCACGAAAGGACCCTATCCGCACTACAATGTGGATGCACTCTGGACTTTCTTTCTCGCCTCCCTGACAGAACTCGCCGCAACACCCGGCTTCGATGCGATATCCGTCACGGCCCATGGCGCAGCGGCAGCCTTGCTCGGCGACGAAGGTCTGGCCATGCCCGTCATCGACTATGAACACAGCTATCCCGAAGCGGTACGCCAATCCTATGCGGGCCTGCGGCCGGACTTTGCCGAGACCGCCTCGCCCTATCTGGCCGGCGGACTGAATGTCGGCGCGCAAATCCATTACCAGAAGACGCTGTTTCCCGAACGGTTCCGGGATGTCAGAACCATCCTGACCTATGCGCAATATTGGGTGTGGCGGCTGACCGGCATTGCGGTCAATGAAGTGACGTCACTCGGCTGCCATACGGATCTGTGGAACCCGCGGGAAGGTGATTATTCCGGCCTTGTCGACACGCTGGACCTGCGCCCGTTGCTGCCGCCGATCCGCCCAGCCTTCGATCACATCGGCGATTTGCTGCCCCCTCTTCAGCATCAGCTGGGCATCAAAAATCCTGTGCCGGTCTTCTGCGGCATTCACGATTCCAATGCATCGCTGCTGCCGCATCTGATGACGCGCAGCTCGCCATTTTCCGTCGTCTCGACGGGCACGTGGGTGGTGCTGTTTACTGTGGGCGGGCGGCTGGACAGGCTCGATCAGGAGCGCGATACGCTTGCCAATGTCGATGCCTATGGCAAGCCGGTGCCGTCGGCCCGGTTCATGGGCGGCCGGGAGTTTGATCTTTTGACCGGCGGCAATGCCGCCGCGCCCGATACCGCAACGCTCGACCGGGTCATCCGCGATCACATCATGCTGCTGCCCAGTCTTGTCAAGGGGACGGGCCCCTTTCCGCACCGGGAGGCTGTATGGCCGAACGGCGAGGCCCGGACACCGGCCGAACACACAGCCGCAGCCTCGCTCTATGCCGCGCTGATGACCCATGTCAGCCTCGGGCTGATCGGAGCTGAGGGCAGCACGATTGTCGAAGGTCCCTTCGCCCGCAATGCGGTGTATCTGTCTGCCCTGCGCAGCCTGACGGCGCGTGACGTGGCCGCCCTGCCCGGTTCAACCGGAACCAGCCTTGGCGCGGCGATTCTGGCGGGCGCGACAATCCCCGTGCAGGCAAAGACCGGAAACGTGCAGCCGCTCGATGCCGCATTCGACACATATGCGGCGATATGGCGGGACCACCTCGCATGAAAAAGGCGGGCTGAAAAGCCCGCCTATCCCCTTCAGTCGTTAGCCGTTATCAGCCGGCATAGGCTAGGGCTTCGTCTTCGCTGACGCCGCCATGCAGCGCGCGGTCAAGCTGCCCCTTGTCCAGTTCGCCTTCCCAGCGGGCGACAACGATTGTCGCCACCGCATTGCCGACGAGGTTGGTCAGGGCACGGCATTCCGACATGAAGCGGTCGATGCCGAGGATCAGCGCCATGCCGGCGACCGGCACGGCCGGAACCACGGACAGCGTTGCCGCCAGCGTGATGAAGCCGGCACCGGTGATACCGGCAGCGCCCTTGGAGCTGAGCATGGCCACCAGCAGCAGCAGAACCTGATCCGTCAGGGTCAGCGGCGTGTTGGTTGCCTGGGCAATGAACAGCGCAGCCAATGTCATGTAGATATTGGTGCCGTCCAGGTTGAAGGAATAGCCGGTCGGGATGACGAGGCCGACAACGGACTTCTTGCAGCCCGCCTTTTCCATTTTCGCCATCAGCGTCGGCAGGGCGGCTTCCGATGAGCTGGTGCCGAGAACGAGCAGCAGTTCTTCCTTGATGTAACGGATCAGGGCGAAAATCGAGAAGCCGTTGTAGCGGGCGACGGCACCGAGGATGATCACCACGAAGAGGATCGACGTCAGGTAGAAGGTTCCGATGAGGAACAGCAGGTTGGCAACCGACGAAATGCCATACTTGCCGATGGTGAACGCCATGGCACCGAAGGCACCGATGGGAGCAGCCTTCATCAGAATGGCGACCAGCTTGAACACCGGTGCGGACAGCACATGCAGGAAGTTGGTGACCGGCGCGGCGCGCTCGCCAACCATGGCCAGCGATACACCGAACAGAACCGAGAAGAACAGCACCTGAAGAATATCGCCGGAAGCAAAGGCACCGACGATGGTCGTCGGAATGATGTTCTGCAGGAAGCCGATGACGCTCTGTTCATGCGCCTGCTGCGTGTAGGTCGCGACCGAGGCCGGATCAAGCGTTGCCGGATTGATGTTCATGCCGGCACCGGGCTGCACGACATTCGCAACGATAAGGCCGACGATCAGCGCCAGTGTCGAGAAGGTGAGGAAGTAGATCATCGCCTTGCCGGCGACGCGGCCGACTTTCTGCAGATCGCTCATGCCGGCGATACCGGTCGTCACGGTCAGGAAAATGACCGGAGCAATGATCATCTTCACCAGCTTGATGAAGGCATCGCCGAGCGGCTTCATGCTGGTGCCGACATCGGGATAATAGTGGCCAAGCGCGATGCCGATGGTGATGGCAACGATGACCTGGAAATACAGATGGGTGTAGATAGGTTTCTTGACGCGCGGCTGCGGTGCTGCGCTGATGGTCACAGGACTCATGTCTTCCTCCATGGTGCGAGCCGCGTCTGGCAGAAACCCTGTCAGCCTCCCGGGCCCTTCTTGTTCTCGAGAACAACGCATGCGTTCTCTGGTAAGGCATAAGCAAGCACCGTGCCAATCTTGATTTATTTGATAATATATTGATTTTATTGCATATTATTTTTAGCCTTCGGGCGCGGGATATAAAACCGTGCGGAATTTCGCACAAACAGATTGTCAATCGTGCGGATATATGCACAAATCAGCCATGGACCGCCCCCTGCCAAACGATGCCGATATGCTGCCCCGGACCGGGGGATTCAGCACCATGGGCAAAATCGTCTATGGCGCCCTGGCCGTTTTCATCATTCTCGGCGCCCTGCTGGCCGCCAATGATTACGGCCGCAACCGTGCCTATGTCGCGCTGGAAACCCGGGCCAGAAGCGCGGCGGAACTCAATGCCGTCCTGCTGCGGACCGTGCTGGAGAAGCAACGCTCCCTGCCCTTCGTCCTCTCGCAGGACCGCGACCTCATCAGCGCGCTCTCATCCCGCAGCGAAAGCATGCTGCATCTTGTCGACCGCAAGCTGGAAAGCCTGATCGAAGGCACGCACGCGTCCGTCATCTACCTCCTCGATGCGAAGGGCAAGGCCCTGTCGGCCAGCAACTGGCAGGAACCGACCAGCTTTGTCGGCGTCGACTACAGTTTCCGCCCCTATTATCTGCGCGCACTCGCCAATGGCAGCGCCGAGCACTATGCGCTCGGCACGATCAGCAAACGGCCGGGCCTGTATATTTCGCGGCGCATCGACGGTCCGAACGGCCTGCTTGGCGTGATTGTCGTCAAGGTCGAGTTCGACGAACTGGAGGCCGACTGGCGCCGGAGCAGCGACCCGTCCTATGTCCTTGATCCGCGCGGCATCGTGCTGATCACCAGCTTTCCAGAATGGCGGTTCATGGCGCAGGCACCGATCCCGGCCGAACAGCTCGGCCCGATCCGGGAAAGCCTGCAGTTCGGTAATGCGCCACTCGAACCTTTGAGCGTCGCGCCTGCCTTGACAACCGCGACGCCGGACAGGGTAACCGCCCAATTGCCGGGCTCCAGCCAGGACGCGGAGTATGTCCGGGTCCGCGTTCCCGTGCCCACAACAAGCTGGACGCTGCAATTGCTGACACCGGCCGGCGCGGCGGTGAGCGAGGCCATCCGTGCCGCGCAGCTCGCGGCGCTGGCGGTCATTGCGCCTGTCCTCGGCTTCACCGCGTTCTTCCTGCATCGCCGCGGCCTGGCGCTGCAGCGCCTGCAGGAGCAGGAACTGGCGCGCCGCGAGCTGGAGCGCCGTGTGGCGGAACGCACCGAAGCGCTGAGCACCGCGCATGCCGAACTGGTGATGCAGGCGGAGGAGCGGCAGAAAACCGAAAACAAGCTGCAGACCGTGCAGCAGGAACTGGTGCAGGCCAACCGCCTTGCCATTCTCGGGCAGGTGACGGCGGGCGTTGCGCATGAGATCAACCAGCCCGTGGCGGCCATCCGCGCCTATGCCGACAATGCCGGGACGTTTCTGTCGCGCAATCAGGTCGAACCGGCCAGGGAAAACCTGTCGGCCATCGCGGGCCTGACCGAACGCATCGGCAGCATCACCGATGAACTGCGCACCTTCTCGCGCAAGGGCACCGGCGATGCCGGTCCGGCTGACGTCAGCGACGTCATCGAAGGCGCGCTGCTGCTGCTCGGCAGCCGTTTCCGCCAGACCGTGGGCAAGATCACGACTGAGACGCCGCCGGCCGGGCTGAAGGTGCATGGCAACCGCATCCGGCTCGAACAGGTGCTGATCAATCTGATGCAGAACGCGCTGGAGGCAACCGAAGGCGGGCCATCCAGCCGGATCAGCGTCGGCTATGCCGTCGCCGATGACGAGGTGCAGCTGACCGTGGCCGATAACGGCCCCGGCATTCCCGATGACATCATGCAGGCGCTGTTTACCCCCTTCAACACCTCCAAGGACCGCGGGCTCGGGCTTGGCCTGGTCATCTGCCATGACATCGTCGCCGAGTATGGCGGGCGCATCGAAGTGGACAGCAGCAGCGCCGGAACCCGATTCACCGTCCATCTCAAGAGGGTTGCCTGACCATGGGATTCCAGCCGCAAATCGCCTTTGTCGACGATGATGACGACCTGCGCAACGCCAACAGGCAGACGCTGGAACTTGCCGGGTTCAGCGTGATTCCGTTCGCCGATGCCATGAGTGCCCTGCGCTTCCTGACACCGGAATTCGCCGGCGTCGTCATCAGCGATGTCCGCATGCCGCATGTGGACGGGCTGGAATTTTTCCGGCGCCTGCGCGCGATGGACGCGGATCTGCCCGTCATCCTGATCACCGGGCATGGCGATATCGAAATGGCCGTCGAGGCCATGCAGGAAGGCGCCTACGATTTCATCGCCAAACCCTATCCGGCCGAGCGCCTCGTCCAGAGCATCCGCCGCGCCGCAGACAAGCGCCAGCTTGTCATGGAAAACCGCCAGCTACGGCAATTCATGGAGGCCTCCGACGAAACGGTGCCGCTGATCGGCCAGACATCCGTGATGCAGAATCTGCGCAAGACGCTGCGTCATGTGGCCAATGCCGATGTGGATGTGCTGATCGCCGGCGAGACCGGCAGCGGCAAGGACGTGGCCGCCGGTCTCCTGCATGAATGGAGCCGCCGCAGGCAGGGCAATTTCGTTGCGCTCAATTGCGGCGCCCTGCCGGAATCGGTGATCGAGAGCGAGCTGTTCGGCCACGAGGCCGGAGCCTTCACCGGCGCGCAGAACAAGCGTATCGGGCGGATCGAACACGCCAGCGGCGGTACATTGTTCCTCGACGAGATCGAAAGCATGCCGCTGGCCACCCAGGTCAAACTGCTGCGCGTTCTGGAAATGCGGGAAATCACGCCGCTTGGCACCAATGAGCACAGGCCCGTGGACCTGCGCGTCGTCGCCGCCGCCAAGGTGGATCTCGGCAGCCCCGAACAGCGGGCGAATTTCCGCGAGGATCTGTTCTACCGTCTCAATGTCGTCACGGTCTCGATCCCGCCCTTGCGTGAGCGAAAGGAGGATATTCCGCTGCTGTTCACGCATTTCCTGCACCGCGCCGCCATCCGCTTCAAGACGGAACCGCAGGACATAAACGCGGCGATGCGCGCGCGGCTGATGGATCATGACTGGCCCGGCAATGTGCGCGAACTCGCGCATTTTGCCGAGCGGGTTGCGCTGGGTCTGGATGAAATGACCAGTGAGCACACGCCGTCGCAGACCAGCACGCTCACCCTGCCCGAAGCCATGGAACGCCATGAGGCAAGACTCATCCGCGAGGCCCTGACGGGCAACAATGGCGATGTGAGGACGACGATCGAGGCCCTGGGCATTCCGCGCAAGACATTCTACGACAAGCTGCAGCGCCACGGCATCGACCGGGCTGATTATGTCAAAGGAAAGTTACCCCCGGACCAGATCTAGCACTGTTCACCCCGGCGTGCGCCGCCACCGAGAGACGCTCGACCAGCGGGCATTCGAGCTTGGTGATGGGATAGCGCGTTCCGCTCCCCGGGGCATAGCTGTCGAGCTGTTCGATGGCCCAGCGGCCCATGGCCCGGTGCGGCAGGACGGATGTGGTCAATTGCGGGTGCAGGTGCCGTGAAATTTCTTCATCGTCATAGCCGATGACCGAAATATCCTCCGGGATGCGGATGCCCGCTTCCTTCAGCGCTTCGTAGCAGCCGATGGCGGTCCGGTCATTCTGGCAGAAAATGGCAGTGGGCCTGTCCTTCAGCGCCAGCAGCGTCTTCGTCGCCTTGTAGCCCGCGCTTGCCGACCAGTCGCCCTCGATCACCAGTTCCGGATCGAAGGGGATATCGGCGGTCGCCAGTGCCCGGCGATAGCCGCGCAGCCGGTCCTTCGCCGCCTCCATCCACGGCTCGCCGGTGATGATGCCGATGCGCCGGTGGCCATGCTGGATCAGGTGGCGGGTCGAGTGCTGGCCGCCGGCAATCTCGCTCGGAACGACCGCGGGAAAAGCATAGTCGGCGGTATAGCAGTTGAGGAGCACCAGCGGGATATCGAGATTGTAGAGATAGTCCGGCAACGTCACCTCGCGGGTAAAGATCGCCATATAGATCAGCGCGGAAATCCCCTGCTCGCGCAGGGCGCGGATGGTGCGCGGCTCCATCTCGGGATCATTCAATGTCTGGGCAACCAGAATGATGTTGCCCGCATTCCACGAGGCCTGCCGCGCGCCCTCAATGGCAACGACCGCTTCGGGACTGGTTGCCAGCTGGTCGACCACGAAGCCGATCTTGCCGTCGACCGCAGGCGCATAGGCATCATGGCTGTCCAGGTGAGCAAAGTTGGGCGCGGCATAGCCGAGCGAGCGGGCAGCCTCGATCACGCGTTCGCGCGTTTCCGCCGCCAGCTTGATGCCCGGCGTCTTGTTGAGCACGAAGGAAACCGTTGCCTGCGAACAGCCGGCGATGCGCGCGATATCGGTCATCGTCACGCGCTTGTTGACGCGTTTGCGCCGGGCCGCGACCCGGGCGGGCTTTTTCTTTTCAGTGGTCACATCATCCACTGTGTCATTCATTCGAAAACAGCCCTTTGCCACATGCGCGCACGGCTGAATCAATCAAACCGCGTGGGAATGATTATGCAGCGAAACACCGGCTAATCAACATAAATAATTATTGACTAATTTTTATAAATGAAGATGATCAGACCAGTGGAATTTCCACGCTCTGAATTTCTGGGAGGAAAATTCGTATGTCCATCACCCGTCGTACCCTATTGCTCACCTCGGCCGCCGGCCTCGTCGCCGCCATGGCTGCAGGCAGTGTTTTCGCCGCGTCGCCGCCGCTGAAGAAGAAAGACACCTACAAGGTCGGCTTCGCCCAGACGGAAAGCAACAATCCGTGGCGTCTGGCCCAGACGGCCAGCATGCAGGAAGAGGCCAAGAAGCGCGGCTGGCAGCTTGTCTACACGGATGCGGCAAGCTCCGCGGCCAAGCAGGTCGCCGACGTCAATTCGATGATCGCACAGGGCGTCGACCTGATTTTCCTGGCCCCGCGCGAGGAAAAGCCGCTGATTCCGGCGATCAAGGCCGCCAAGAGCGCCGGCATTCCGGTTATCCTGCTTGACCGCAGCGTCGATCCGTCCCTCGCCAAGGCTGGCGACGACTATGTGACCTTCATCGGCTCCAACTTCATCGAAGAGGGCCAGCGCATCGGCGAATGGCTCGTGGCCAATGCCAAGGGCAAGACCAAGATCATCGAACTGGAAGGCACGACAGGCTCGTCGCCGGCCAACGACCGCAAGAAGGGCTTTGACGACGTCATCGCCAAGCATTCGGATTTCTCGATCGTTGCCTCGCAGACCGGCGATTTTGCCCGTGACAAGGGCCGCCAGGTCGCCGAAACCCTGCTGCAGGCGCATCCCGACGCCAATGTCATCTACGCCCACAATGACGAGATGGCGATCGGCGCGATTTCCGCCATTGAAGCGGCAGGCAAGGTGCCCGGCAAGGACATCCTCGTCCTGTCGATCGATGGCGGCAAGGAAGCGGTCCAGGCCGTGGTCGACGGCAAGATTGCCGCGGTGGTCGAATGCAATCCGCGCTTCGGCCCCAAGGCCTACGATACGGCAGCCGCCTATGCCGCCGGGGAGAAAATCGCCCCGAAGATCATCAATCCGGACCAGTTCTACGATGCCGGCAATGCGGCAAAATTGTTGAGCTCCGCCTATTGATATCTGATCAAGCCAGCGCTTCCATGGAGCGCTGGCTTTTTCATGTCTGGTGCAACCATGCATCCAGGCAAAAGCTCCGGATGATTTCAGAAACGGCTTTGCAATGGACACCGATATTCTTCTGTCGATGACAGGCATCGACAAGCGCTTTGCGGGTATCCCTGCCCTTTCCGCCGCCTCGTTCACCGTGGCCCGCGGCGAGGTGCATGCGCTGATCGGCCAGAACGGCGCGGGAAAATCGACGCTCATCAAGGTGCTGACCGGCTATCACCGGCGGGACGCCGGCGACGTGACGTTCGACGGCAAGCCGTTTGAAGTCGCCTCGCCGCAGCAGGCGCAGGCGAACGGCATCAGCACCATCTATCAGGAAATCAATCTGGTGCCCTACCGTTCCCTGACGGAGAACATCTGCCTTGGACGGGAGAAACGCCGCTTCGGCCTGCTCGACTGGGCGAGCATGCACCGGGAGGCTGAAAACCTGTTGCAGCGCTTCAATATCCGCGCCGATGTCCGCCGCCCCCTGATGGAATTCAACACGGCAACCCAGCAGATGGTGGCCATTGCCCGCGCCATCGGCTTTTCCGCCAAACTCGTCATCATGGATGAGCCGACCTCCTCGCTGGACGAGCGCGAAGTCCGTGTCCTCTTCAATGTCATCCGCCAGTTGAAACAGGACGGTGTTTCCGTGGTGTTCGTCAGCCACAAATTGGATGAACTCTATGCGGTGTGCGACCGCGTGACGATCATGCGCGATGGCCGGACGATCAGGACCGCCCGCATGGATGGAATTGAAAAGATCGAGCTCGTCTCGTCCATGCTGGGGCGCAGCATTGAAAAGACTGAGGGCCACGCCACCGCCTTCACCGCGCGCGATGAAAAGAACATCGGCAAGGTCCTGCTGTCCGCCGACAATCTCGCCGTGGGGCAGATCGTCCAGGACGTCTCCTTCACCATCCGCAGCGGCGAGATTGCCGGCTTTGCCGGACTGCTCGGCGCGGGCCGCACCGAAACGGCGCGGCTGGTCTTCGGCATCGACCGCCTGAAGGCGGGTGCCATGACCTATGGCGACAAGACGTTCGAACCGCGGCGGCCCTCCGACGCCATCGCCGCAGGCATGGGTTTCTGCACCGAAGACCGCAAGAGCGAAGGCATCGTGCCCGATATGAGCGTCGCGGAAAACATGATGCTGGCGCTGATGCCGAAACTCGCCAAATCCGGGGTTATCGACGAGAAGGCGCAGCAGGAGATCGTGAAACGTTTCATCAAGCAGCTCGGCATCAAATGCTCCGGACCGGACCAGAAGGTGCGCGAGCTTTCCGGCGGCAACCAGCAGAAGGTCCTGCTTGGCCGCTGGCTGGCGATGAATCCGCGCCTGCTCATTCTCGACGAACCGACGCGCGGCATCGATGTCGGCGCCAAGGGCGAAATCCAGTCGCTGATCAAATCGCTCGCGGACCAGGGACTGGCCGTGCTGATGATCTCCTCCGAGCTGGAAGAGGTCATCGAGGGTGCTGATCGGGTATTCGTCCTGCGCGACGGCATCAGTGTCGCCGAATTCGGCCGCGCCGCCGCCACCGAAGATGCGCTCATGGGCGCCATGGCCCATGGCAATGCGCCCGTTGTCGAGGAGGCCCTGATATGACCGGCACACCCCAAGTGGCGCGCACGACAGTCCGGCGTTTCGATCCCTTCGATTTCCTCGCGCGCTACGGCACGCTGATCGCACTGCTGCTGCTGATCCTGTTCAACCTGGCGTTCACCCGCAATTTTGCAACGATACAGACCCTGAATGTGAACCTCACCCAGGTCTGCACCATCGTCATCGTCGCGGTCGGCATGACGCTGGTCATTGCCACCGGCGGCATCGACCTCTCCGTCGGTTCGCTCATGGCCATCTCCGGCGCTCTGGCGCCGATGATCTTCCTCGGCAAGATCATGCCCATCGGCAATATCTATCTCGCCGTTGCCGCTGCCATGCTCGTTTCCATCGCCGTTGCCGGGCTGTTCGGCCTGTTCAATGGCTGGCTCATCTCCGCCTTCCGCATCCAGCCCATCGTTGCCACGCTTGTTTTGTTCATCGCCGGGCGCGGCATCGCGCAGGTCATGACCAACGGCAATCTGCAGACATTCCGCGTGCCGCAGTTCCAGTTCATCGGGCTTGGCCGGGTCCTCGGCATTCCGGTGCAGGTGATCCTGATGCTGCTGATCGTCCTCGCCGCCGCATGGATGCTGAAGCGGACGGTGTTTGGCCGCCAGATCATCGCCATCGGCGGCAATGAGCGGGCGGCAGAACTGTCCGGCATTGCCGTCGCCAGGGTCAAGCTGCTGGTCTACGCCATCAGCGGCCTGTGCGCCGGACTGGCCGGGCTCGTCGTCATCGCCATCAACTCCTCCAGCGATGCCAATCTGGTCGGACTCGGCATGGAGCTTGACGCCATTGCCGCGGTCGCCGTCGGCGGCACGCTGCTGAGCGGCGGCAAGGCCACCATCATCGGCACGCTGATCGGCGCCATGACGATCCAGCTGGTGCGCTACACGCTGCTCGCCAATGGCGTGCCCGATGCCGCCGCACTGGTGGTCAAGGCGGGGATCATCATCCTGGCCGTCTGGATCCAGCAGCAAGGCAGGGCGCACGCATGACCCGGACACGATGGATATCCCTGCTCGGCAGGTACGGCGTGGTGGTCGCGTTGCTGCTGCTGGTCCTGTTCGGCTGGCTGCGCTACGATTATTTCCTCGGCTTTTTCAACATATCGAGCGTGCTGCGCTACAATTCGATGTTCGCGCTGGTGGCGCTTGGCATGTGCTTCGTCATCATGACCGGCGGCATCGACCTCTCCGTGGGATCGACCGCAGCGCTCGGCAGCGTGGTCGCCGCGCTCTTCAGCCCGCAGGGCGCATGGATCGGGCTTGGTGCCGGCGTCGGTGCCGGGCTCTGCGTCGGCCTCGTCAATGCCGCGCTGGTAACCCGGCTGAAGATCATGCCGTTCATCGCCACGCTCGCAACCATGCTGGCGGCCAGCGGCAGCGCCCTGCTGCTCGCCGACAACCAGTCGGTTTCGGTCTCCTATGACAGCGGCTTTACCAGCATCGGCCAGGACAACTTTTTCGGCTTCCCCATCCCGGCATGGATAGCGCTTGCCGCCTATGTCGCCGGCTGGATCATCCTCAACTTCACCAGCACCGGACGCGGCGTTCTGGCCGTCGGCGGCAATGAGGATGCGACGCGGATGATGGGCCTGCCGGTCGGCCGGATCAAGTTTCTGGTTTACCTCGCCAGCGGCGGGCTTGCCGGCCTGGCCGGCGTCATCCTCGCCTCGCAGTTCGGCGCGGGCCAGCCGATTGAGGGCGTCGGCTGGGAGCTCTTTGCCATTGCCGCCGTGGTCGTCGGCGGCACCCTTTTGACCGGCGGCGTCGGTTCGGTCGGGGCAACGCTGGCCGGCGTGCTGCTCCTCGGCATTCTCTTCAACGTTCTCAATTTCGAGAACGGCAAAGGCTGGATTTCGCTCTCCGCCTACTGGCAGTCGGTCATTCGCGGCCTGTTTCTGCTTATCGTCGTTGTCCTGCAGGCGAAGCTCGCCGCGCGCGGCAATGCAGCCGTGCGGGACCACTGAGCGTGCGCGCGCTGCTCGGCCCCCAGCCCTTCGGAATGTTCGCCGGGGAACCGGTGTTCCAGGCGACGATCCAGTCGCCATCCGGTGCGCTGGCGCATGTGCTGAACTGGGGCGCGGTCATCCGCGACCTGCACATCCCCCTGGCGGATGGCACTCCGCAAAGGGTGGTGCTCGGCTTCGACCACTTCGATCCTTATCCCGTCCAGTCGCCCTATTTCGGCGCGCTGGTCGGGCGCTACGCCAACAGGATTGCCCACGGCCGCTTCACTCTTGACGGCAGCGAGTACCAGCTCGACCGCAATGAAGGCGGGAAACAGACCCTGCATGGCGGCGCCATGGGGATGTCGCAGCGCCTGTGGACCATCGCCGACTGGAGCGCCTCGTCGGTCACGCTCGCCTTGCGGCTGCCCGACGGCGATCAGGGTTTCCCGGGGGCAATGGACGTGCGCTGCACCTACCGCTTCACCGCGGATTCGACGCTGTGCATGGACATCACAGCGACCACCGATGCGCCGACGGTCGCCGGTTTCGCCCAGCACAGCTATTTCAATCTCGACGCGTCCGACGATATCCGCAGTCACCGGTTGCAGATTTTCGCCGACAGCTATACGCCGGTCGCCGACGACCTCATTCCGACCGGCGACATCCTGCCGGTCGACGCAACGCCCTTCGAATTTCGCGCGTCGCGCCTGATCGGCGCACACCCGCCCGCGGCCTATGACCACAATTTTGTGCTGAGCGGCGCACTCAGGGACGGCCTGCGCCATGCCGCGTCGCTTGCCGCGGATAATGGCCTTGAATTGCAGGTTCATACCAGCGAACCCGGCCTGCAATTCTACGACGGCCAGATGATCGCCCCCGGACTGACCGGCCTTGGCGGCAGGCGCTACGGGCCGCATGCGGGCCTGTGCCTGGAAGCCCAGCACTTTCCCGACAGCCCCAACCAGCCGCATTTCCCCGGCACCGTGCTGCGGCCCGGCGAGACCTACCGGCAGCAGACGGAATTCCGCTTCCTGCAGATCTAGCCTGTTGCCAAGCGCCCGCTCCCGTCCTATGCCGGAACGCAAAGCAGCCGGATGAGGAGCGTTTTGGTATGGCGAGCAATGTGGCATTGACGGGATTGGCGCGGGACATGCAGGCACGGGCGGATGCGGGCCGTCCGATCCGCATCGGGCTGATCGGCTCGGGCGAGATGGGCACGGACATCGTCACGCGGGTGGCGCATATGCCGGGCGTCGAGATCGGCGCGATTTCCGAACTGAACCTGCCCAATGCGCTGAAAGCCGTCGATATCGCCTACCGCGAACCCGGGCATGCGCAGGAAGTGACCACCGGCTCGGCCCTGACCGCGGCGATGGAGGGCGGCCGGATCGCCGTCACCGGCAATGCCGACCTCATCCTCGAAAATGACCTGATCGACGTGGTGATCGATGCGACCGGCGTTCCGGCGGTCGGGGCCGAGATCGGCCTCAGAGCCATGGAGCACGGCAAGCACCTCGTCATGATGAATGTCGAGGCGGATGTGACCATCGGGGCGTATCTGAAAAGCGAGGCGGACCGCCTTGGCGTCACCTATTCGCTGGGCGCCGGCGACGAGCCGTCCTCCTGCATGGAGCTGATCGAGTTCGTCTCGGCCATGGGCCATCCGATCGTGGCCGCCGGCAAGGGCAAGAACAACCCGCTCAACATCGACGCCATTCCCGACGATTATGCGGAAGAGGCGGCGCGGCGCCACATGAATGTGCGCATGCTGGTGGAATTCGTCGACGGCTCGAAGACCATGGTGGAAATGGCGGCGATCGCCAATGCCACGGGGCTGGTGCCCGACAAGGCGGGCATGCATGGCCCCGCCGCCACGCTGGACCAGCTCAACAAGACGCTGATCCCGCAGAGGGATGGCGGGCTGTTGTCGCGCGTCGGTGTGGTCGACTATTCCATCGGCAAGGGCGTGGCGCCGGGCGTGTTCGTGGTTGCCGACATGTCGCATCCGCGCATTTCGGAGCGGATGGAGGATCTGAAGATGGGCAAGGGCCCCTATTTCACCTTCCACCGGCCCTATCACCTGACCTCGCTGGAAGTGCCGCTGACCTGCGCGCGCGTCGTGCTCTACGGCAAGGCGGACATGGTGCCGCTGGCGAAACCGGTGGCGGAAGTCTGCGCGGTGGCGAAAAAGGACCTGAAGGTCGGCGACACGCTCGATGCGATCGGCGAATACTGCTACCGCGCCTGGATCATGACGGCGCCGGAAGCGCGCGCCGCCGGAGCCATTCCCTGCGGCCTGCTGCAGGGCGGCACGGTGACGGCGCCCATCGCCAAGGGCGCGCTTATCACCAGCGCCAATGCCGCCCCCATCCCCGGCTCGAAGATCGTCGAGCTCAGGCAGCGGCAGGACAAGCTCGTCTATGGCTGATTCGCGTCAAGCCGATTGACGCCACATTTGCGCCGTTCTGCCCCGGAGGGCGGGACGGCTTTTTATTTCGGCTATGGAACAAAATCACTTTATCTTTTGAAAACAAATATTTGGCTAATGAGCGGGTGATGAAAACCACCCGCAAATAAACCTGTATAAAACCTGCATCTCCTTGAAAAAGCCGTGTCAAGTGCCAATATTAATAAATGGTTAACGACTGAGTCTTTGGTGCAGGAGAATGAAGTGCCAGCGTATCAAGTCAAATTTGCCTATCTGACCAAATACAAACAGACACGTCATCTGTTTCATCAGCTTGTCATTGCCGAAGACGAGGCCACGGCGCTTACCGAAGGCCGCAAGATGATGAACAGGCGCTCCCCCAATGCCCGAATCATGCATGAGTCCTGCGTGCTGCGCCCTGACAGCCAGGACGTCGAAAGCGCCACCGCCCAGGGCTGGGTGCTCAACGACAACTGGTGGTCACGGCCGATCAAGCCGGACGACGATCTGGCAGCCATTGCCAGGCACGGCTTTGCGCACAGCAACCACATTCACGCCAAGTCGGCGATGGACTGCGTCGCCATCGACAAATACGCCGCCTGATGCAATGCGGACCTAAAGTTCGGTCCGCATGCTCCACAATTCCGGAAACAGCACGACATCGAGCATCTTGCGCAGGTAATTGACGCCGGATGTTCCGCCCGTGCCGGTCTTGAAGCCGATGATGCGTTCCACCGTGGTGACATGGTTGAACCGCCATCGGCGGAAGTAATCCTCGAAATCCACCAGCTTTTCCGCCAGTTCATACAGCGGCCAGTGGGCCTCCGGCGAGCGGTAGACCACCAGCCAGGCATCGCGCACGCTGTCATTGGCCTCGTAGGGCAGCGCGCAATCCCGCTCCAGCACCGCCGCGTCGATGGCAAAGCCCTTGCGGGCGAGCAGACGGATCGACTGGTCGTAAATGCTGGGCGCGCGCAGGATACCCTCCAGCCACGCATGAATATCGGGTCTGTGCGCATGCGGGCGCATCATGGCGGCATTCTTGTTGCCGGCCAGAAATTCGATGGCGCGGTACTGGAACGACTGGAAACCCGATGACATGCCGAGCGCCTCGCGGAAGGTCGTATACTCGCTCGGCGTCATCGTTCTCAATACGTCCCAGGCGGAGTTCAGCTGGTCGAGAATGCGCGAGACGCGGCTGAGCATCTTGAACGACGGCGCAAGATCGTCTTTGGCAATGTGTTCGCAGACCGACATCAGCTCATGGATGACCAGCCGCATCCAGATTTCCGACGCCTGGTGCTGCACGATGAACAGCATTTCGTCATGGGCATCCGAGAGCGGTGCCTGTGCCGTCAGTATCTTGTCGAGGCGCAGGTAGTCGCCATAGGACATGCGCCCGTCGAAGGACATCTGCGCGCCTTCCGTCTCCGGATTGTAGGGTGTGCGGCTCATGTGACGGCCTCCCTCACCTTGTATTTCGGCGCATCCCAGGCCCGTGTCGACAGAATGTCCCGCAGGATGGCAACCGCTTCGGACACTTCGGCAAAGCTGAGATAAAGCGGCGTAAAGCCGAAGCGGATGATATCGGGCGCGCGGAAATCGCCGATGACGCCGCGGGCGATCAGCGCCTGCATGATGGCATAGCCATTGTCGCAGGAATAGGAAACCTGGCTGCCGCGCTGATCGGGGTTGCGCGGCGTGACCAGCGTCAGGCCGAATTCTCCGGCAAAACCATCGACTTCCTGAATGAAGAAATCGCACAGCGCCACGGACTTGGCCCGCAGCGCATCCATGTCCACGTCGTCCCAGAGCGCCAGCGCCTCATCCATCGCCACCATGCCAAGCACCGAGGGCGTGCCGCACAGATACTGGTCAATACTGTTCGACGGCGCATAGGATGATTCGAAGGCGAAGGGCGCGCGATGCCCGAACCAGCCGGACAGCGGCTGGCGAAAGCCGCCGTGATGGCGCGGATTGACATAGAGAAACGCCGGGGCGCCGGGGCCGCCATTGAGATATTTATAGCCGCAGCCGATGGCAAAATCCGCGTCCGCTCCGGTGAGATCAATCGCCATGGCACCGGCGGAATGGGCGAGATCCCAGATGACGAGAATGCCCTTGTCATGCGCCGCTTTGGTGATCGCGGCCATGTCGTGCCTATAGCCCGTGCGATAGTTCACATGGGTGAGCATGAGAACGGCGACATCGTCCGCCAGCATCGCCGGGATATCGGCAGGCTTGTCAGCCAGCACCAACCGGTGGCCCTGACCGATCTGCCTGGCGACACCCTCGGCGATATAGAGATCGGTCGGAAAATTCTCCCGTTCCGAGACAATCTTGCTGCGGCCCGGATTGAGGCCGAGCGCGGCGGACAGCACCTTGAACAGATTGATGGAGGTGCTGTCGGCCGACACGACGGTGCCCTCCTGCGCCCCGATCAGGCGGCCGATCCGGCCGCCGACCTTTTGCGGCAGATGCACCCAGCCCGCCGTATTCCAGCTGCGGATGAGCTGATTGCCCCATTCCTCGCTGATGGTGTGGGCCACGCGGGCTTTCACCGTCTTCGGCAGAGCGCCCAGTGAATTGCCGTCGAGGTAAATCACCCCATCCGGCAGATCGAACCGCTCGCGGAAATGGCGCAGGGTATCCGTCTCATCCGAATGTGTTGCATTGATCCGTGTCATCGTCACTCTTCTCTTTGATCTGTCAGGCGGCCGTATCAAAACCGGCGATGCCGCTGGCTTTGGCAAGTTTCAGAAAGGCGTCCTTGGCAAGCCGCACGTGGTCCAGCATCAGGGCCGCCGCCCTGGCCTTGTCACGGGCGAGCGCCGCTTCCATCAGGGCGGTGTGGGCATCGATCCCCAGCGCTTCGCGCGACAGGTTGCCGAGCGACTTGTCGCTGTTTTCCTGCGCGACACGGGTCAGGTGATCGATCCGCAGGATGATGTGGCGGCGATAGCGGTGCAGCTGGGCATGCAACTGTTGGGCAAAGTTGAGCAGCCACTTGGATGACGCCCCGGCGATGAGCGCCATGTGAAATTCGGTGTGGGCGATGTCCCAGACATCGATTGCCTCGAACTGCGAAAAGGAATTGGGCACTTCGCAGGTTGACAGCCGGTAATGCGCCCCGACGAGATTGGCCTCCCAGTCCCGGTCGCCGTTCTCGATGGAACTGACGAGGAGCTGGG
Organism: Phyllobacterium sp. MT110; assembly: GCF_058792715.1. Lineage (NCBI taxonomy): Bacteria > Pseudomonadati > Pseudomonadota > Alphaproteobacteria > Hyphomicrobiales > Phyllobacteriaceae > Phyllobacterium > Phyllobacterium sp. MT110. Next base: position 399,287 of record NZ_JBXAFE010000003.1, on the reverse strand, counting down.
TTTCGATGACGGACCGCGCCGCTTCGAGATCCTGCAGTTCCTCCAGGGTGACGATGGCCACGCGAAAGCCCTTGTTGGCCTCGGTGGTTACAAAGCTCTCCGCCTGCAGCCGGTTCAGCGCCTCCCGGACCGGCGTGGCACTGCTGCCGAGTTCGGCGGCGAGCGTGCGCAACCGCAGGGATTGCCCTGGTTGCAGGTCGCCGTTCAGGATGCGCGAGCGCAACGCTGTATAGAGGTTTTCCGACTTGATGCTTTCGGCCATTGCGTTCCCTCGGCCTTTGCCATTTTCTGTTTGTATATCATTTCACGTTTGTTATATTATTTTCAAGCCTGAGGAGGCGAGGCCAACAAAAAGCCAACAAAAAATGGAGAACAATCGATGATCGGTGCAAAATACGTCGTGCGGACAGCGCTTGCTGCAGCACTGGGAATGGGGCTTGGGCTCAGCGCAGCCTATGCGGAAACGAAGATCGGCATTGCGCAGTTCGGCAAGCATCCGCAGCTGGACGAAACCGTCACCGCCTTCAAGGCCGAACTGGTCAAGCTCGGCATTGCCGATGCGGTTTTCGATGAGCTGCAGGTGAATTTCGATGCAACGCTCATCCCGCAAATGGTGACGAAACTGGCTTCGGCCAATCCGAAACTGATCCTCGCCGTCACCACGCCGGTGGCACAGGGCGCCCGCCAGATCGTCGGCAACACCGGTACGCCGGTTGTTTTCGCCGCCGTGACCGATCCGGTCGTCGCCAAGCTGACACCCTCCTGGGAAGCCGGCGACAAGAACATGACCGGTGCGTCCGACCTGCAGGACGTCAACTCCGTCGTCAAGTTCATCAAGCAGCTGCTGCCGGATGCCAAGCGTCTCGCCTATCTCTACAATCCGGGTGAAGACAATGACGTTGCCGTGCTGAAGCTGGTCAAGGAAGCTGCCGCAGCGCAGGGCCTGACCGTCGTGGAAGTCGGTCTCGACAATACCAATGACATTCCGATGCGCGTGAGCTCGCTCGCCGGCAAGGCCGATGTCATTTACGTACCGGCCTCGAACCTGGTGCAGCCGGCCGTTCCCGCTGTTGCCGCCGCAGCGCTCAGCATCAATATCCCGATCGTCAATGCCTCGGCCCAGGCCGTGCGTGACGGCCTTGTCGCCGCTGCCTTCGAAGTATCCTACACCAAGGTTGGCCAGAACGCCGCCAAGCTTGCTGCCGAGATCATTGCCGGAAAGTCCGCTGCCAGCCTCGCACCGATCAAGCCGTCCTATGCGGATCACGCGGCGCTGATCAACGAGAAGGTCCTGGAGAAAACCGGGCATAAAGCCCCGGACTCCCTCAAGGATTGCGGCTGTTTCGTCAAATAAGCCTTCTCCTATCGTCTGCAAACATATAGTTCCTGCGCCATCACAGGCGCAGGAACTTTTGACACGGGGCGCTTCGTCCTGGTTTGAGGGGCTCAAACATGACTACCAACATGCTTGCCGTAACGGGCGGCACAAAGATTTTCTATCGCGGCACACTGGATGAACGCCGGGCGCTTGATGGCTTGAACATCGCGCTCAAACCGGCCGACTTCTGCATCGTCATCGGCAGCAATGGCGCGGGCAAGTCCAGTTTTCTCAATGCCGTTTCCGGCAAACTGCCGCTCGATGCCGGACGGATCACGATTGACAGCCAGGATGTCACCAAGCTGAACGCGCATCGCCGTGCGCAGTTCATTGCCCGCGTGTTCCAGGACCCGATGATCGGCACCGCGCCGACCATGACCATCGGCGAGAACATGCTGCTGGCCGAATTGCGCGGCAAGCCGCGCGGCTTCTCCTACGGACTGACCGCGCCGCGCAAGGCCAAATATCGCGAACAGCTCGCGGAACTCAATCTCGGCCTGGAAAACCGGCTGGACATGCCGGTCGGGCTTTTGTCCGGCGGCCAGCGCCAGTCGCTATCGCTGGTGATGGCGGTGTCGACCCGGCCCAAACTGCTGCTGCTCGACGAGCATACGGCCGCGCTCGATCCGCGCACCGCCAAGCTGGTGATGGACACGACCGTGCGGGCCGTCGAGGAACTGAAGCTGACCACGCTGATGGTCACGCACAATATGGAACATGCGATCAAGTACGGCAACAAGATCGTCATGATGGATGCAGGCAAGGTTCTGCTTGAGATCGGACAGGAGGAGAAACGCGGCATTACCGTACCCGACCTGATTGACCGGTTTCACACCAAATCCGACGCCATCGCATTGCAGGGGAGTTGAGCAGCATGCTGGACATTCTTACCAGTTTCTACGGTCTCATTCCCGTCACGATAGCGCAGAGCCTGATCGTCGCCTTCGTGGTGCTCGGCGTGATGCTGCCGTTCCGCATCCTGAATTTCCCGGATCTGACATCGGAAGGCGCCTTTCCGCTCGGCGGCTGCGTCTGCGGCACGCTGATCAGCATGGGCGTCAATCCGTTTCTGGCCTGCGGCGTCGCGCTTGTCTGCGGCTTTCTCGCCGGCTGCACCACGGCATTCATCCACCTGCGCTTCAAGATCAACACGCTGCTCGCCGGCATCCTGGTCATGACGATGCTCTACAGCATCAACCTGCGCATCATGGGCCGCACCAACATTCCGCTCTTCACCTATGACACGGTCTTCACCATTCTTGCCGGCCCGTCGGCGAACGTTCCCTGGGTGAAAATCCTGATCGTCGGCGCCCTGATTGCCCTGGTTGTCGGCCTGATGCTGTATTTCTTCATGTCGGAAAAGGGCACGTCGATGCGCGCCGTCGGCGCGAGCCCTGACATGGCAGAAGCACAGGGCATCAATGTCGGCATCGCCACCATCATGGGCGTCGGCGTTGCCAGTGCGCTTTCGGCAACCGGCGGCAGCATCATGGTGCAGACGCAAGGCTTCGTCGACGTCAACATGGGCTTCGGCATCCTGATCAACGGCCTTGCGGCGCTGATCATCGGCGAAGCGATCACCGGACGGCAAACCATCCTGCGCCAGGTCATGGCGCCGGTGGTCGGTTCGATCGTCTATTACCAGCTGATTTCCTTCTGCCTGACGCTTGGTCTGGCCCCGGCCGATCTGAAATTCGCCACCGGCGCATTCGTTCTGCTGATGCTGGCCTTGCCCAACCTGCGCAAATCGGGTTCCGGTACGCAGATTCGCGAAAAGATACGGGAATAGACAACCCGCAGGACGAACCAGGCATTTTGCGCCGGGTTCGTCCTCTGGTAGTCTTGGGCAACGGCATCGATGGGGGAACCGTCATGAGCGCGAAATTCGACTGGGACGCCGCCTATTCCAATGGCGCCTACATCCCCGGAGGAAATGATTTTCCACCGAAATGGAAGGCGCTTGCCGCGGACTTTCGGACGGAAATGACGACCGCCGGCCGGCTGAGGGCCGATATCGGCTACGGTCCGCATGAACGCAATGTCCTCGATCTCTTCATGCCGCGCGGCGAGGCGAAGGGCCTCGTCGTGTTCGTGCACGGCGGATTCTGGATGAGTTTCGACAAGTCGGCATGGTCGCATCTGGCAAAGGGGCCGCTCACACACGGGTTTGCCGTCGCCATCCCATCCTACGTGCTGTGCCCGCAGGCCCGCATCAGCGACATCACCGTGCAGATTGGCACCGCCATTACCCATGCCGCGGCAGAAGTCCCCGGGCCGGTTCACCTGACGGGCCATTCGGCGGGCGGGCATCTCGTCGCGCGGATGGTGTCGTCCACCTCGCCTCTCGGGCAGCCGATTCGCCATCGCATCCGCAAAACGGTGCCCATATCGGCGCTCGGCGACCTGCGTCCCCTGATGAAGACGCGGATGAATGAAACGTTTCATCTCGATGCTGTCGAGGCGCGGCTGGAGAGCCCCGCCCTGCTCGAACCGCAGGAAGGCATTGATGTGACAGCCTGGGTCGGCGGCGCGGAACGGCCGGAATTCGTGCGCCAGAGCACACTGCTGGCCAATATCTGGTCAGGCTTCGAGTGTCACGCGGATGTGGTGGAAGAGGCGGGAAAGCATCATTTCGATGTGATTGACGGTCTGGCCGATGGCGAGCACCCGCTCACGCGTACCCTGCTCTGCCTGTAGCCAGGGAATCACCAGAATCAAAAGACTGCCAGAGTTGGGATTTGGCTCTGGCAGTCTTTTGGATTTCTTGATTTAAAAAATCAGTTATTTCATGCGCTTAGACGTTTTGAGACGTCAGGCGTCATGGCATTTGCCGGCAGCCCGAGGGCATGGGCAATGCGTTCCAATTTCGTCGGGTCGGAATTCTGCCCGCTTTCAATTGTATCAATTTCAAGAGTTGTAAGACCGCACGCAACGGCCAAATCCTCTACGGAATATCCGAATTGTTCGCGGAACGCCCTAACAATGTTTGTACCATTGGCTATCGCCGTGGAAATGGCTTCTGGCAATGAATAGTCGCCGACGGTTGTGCTCATCGCTTTGCTCCTAACGTGAATGGTTGGTTAACAAATCGGAAGGCAGAACTTATACGTCCATCGTCTTCGATCAAGCCTTTTATCAGCGATCACCAAAAACGTGATCGCAAAGCTCCGTCCGAACATGCCTTATTTAGGCACCAGATGTCAGTAGAATACTGTAATTCGCGGAATGTTAATTCGACCAATTCCTAAAGAATATCAGTGGATTGTTACGCCACTGTGTCACTTGTGACAGGCTATATATAGGAAAGATGCGGCGGAAATGAACCATCACCCCCTGAAATATTTCAAACCGGTATTTTTGACGCTGGCCGCAGGCCTTCCCCTGCTGACGGGATGCGCAGGCGGTGTCTATTACGATACGTTCCGGTATGACGCGACCTGCGTCGACACGGATTCGCGCCATCCGGAGCGGGGTCCGGTCTGCGTGGTGGAAAAGACCCGCTAAGCCCTTCCGGGGACAACAGCCCCGCCGGACCGGCATACCGGCGAACAGCGTCTGACGCGCCACATGCCGTTTTTGCTTAAGAAACCGTAAACAAAAACGCTATAAATTATTGAAATATATAATAAAATTTCTCATTTTCCCAAACTGTGCAATGTGGATGCAATCTTCAATTGCAAAATAAACCATGTCTTCCGGCGCAATAGGTATTGCCGGAAGTGGGGTGGTCGATTGCAGGGGTTTTGCGTCAGTTTCGGTGGCCATTTCACGGATCGGGCGATCATCGCGCCGGAAGACATCTGTACCAGAGCGTGATCAACCCAAGTGTATCAGGCTCTCAGGAGTTGAACCCGCGCATCAACATGTCGCCGGACAGTTCGGTGGATCATGCGCTTGTATGTTTGGAGTAATGCGAATGTCCTCTCAGAGAAAGACTGTCTTGCTCGCCGGCGCCTTTGCGCTGGCAGCCTTATCAACCGGGACGGCGATGGCCGCCGATCTCTACAATTCCGCACCGGCCTATAGTGACCCGCCCGCCTCCCAGTGGAGCGGCGCGTATATCGGCGCCCATGGCGGAACCGCCTTTACCAAGTTTCCCAACCCCTTCGCCGACAGAAACGGCTGGAGCGGCGGTATCCAGGGCGGCTACAACTACCAGATGGGACCGGCTGTCCTCGGTGCCGAACTGGAAGGCTCCTATCTCGGCGGTGCCGAGCACAAGGTCCTTGGCGGCAAGGTCGAAGAAAAATGGCGCGCCGCCGCCAAGGCCAAGGCGGGCCTGACCTTCAACCAGACGCTTGTCTTCGGAACGGCCGGCGTGGCGATGACCAAATTCGATTCAGGCGACAAGGTGCGCGACACCAGCGGCTGGAAGACCGGTTATCTCGTCGGCGCCGGCGTTGAACAGGCCTTTGCCGGCGGCCTGTCGGCCAAGATTGAATACAACTACATCCACACGCCCAATGTGAAGGCAACGTCGGCTCTCGGCCGCAGCGAGACCGACATTGGCAGTCATGAGCTTAAAGCCGGTCTCAACTACCGGTTCTGACGACGACGCATGATCCCGGTGGCGCAAAGGCCGCTGGGATCATGTGCGACCGCACTCCGCAGCGCCGTGGATTTCAGTCCCGTCCACGCACTTGCGGTGTAGAAGTGCCTATCCATCATGGGCACTGTTCGGAGAGAGAATGGTCAAGGCACTTGCAGGGATCCCGCCCATCAGTCCCTGCCGCCAAGACTGTTTTCTCTCCGTTCTGTTTAGGGGTCTTTCCTGCTCAAACAGAACACAGGGCTACCGGCGCTACTCATAGCGCAGTGCGTCGATGGGATTCATCCGCGCGGCACGGCGTGCCGGGAAATAGCCGAACACCACGCCGATCAGGGCGGAGAAGCCGAAGGCGATGAGGACGATCGACGGATCGAAGACGAACGGCACCCCCATCAATGTCACCGCGGTAAAGGCAAGCGCCAGGCCGATCACCGTGCCGATCAGGCCGCCGAACAGGCAAAGCACGATGGCCTCGACCAGAAACTGTGTCAGCACCTGCCCTTCCGTGGCGCCGATGGCCAGGCGCACGCCGATCTCGCGGGTGCGCTCGGTGACGGAGACCAGCATGATGTTCATGATGCCGATGCCACCGACCAGCAGGCTGACGGCAGCGATGGACGACAGGAGCCCGGTCAGGATCACGGTGGTCATGGAAACGATGCCAAGAATCTGGCTGAGATCGGTCACCTCGAAATCCCGGTCGCCCGACTGGCGGATTTTGCGGCGCTCCTTGAACAGGTCCTCTAGCGCTGTCTTGACCGGCGCCGTTGCCCCATCCCTGGCCGAAACTGTTATCAGGGAGACATCGGTCGACCCGGCAATACGCCGCTGGAACATGCGGAACGGGATGAGGACCATATTGTCCTGATCCTGTCCGTCGATTGCCTTGCCCTTGGAGACCAGCGTACCGATGACTTCGCAGGAAATGCGGTTGACGCGGATGCGCTCGCCATCCGGAATGCTGTTGCCGAACAGGACCCTTTGCACCGTCGCACCGATGATGCAGACGGAGCGGCCGCTGCGCTCCTCCGATTCAAGAAAATTGCGGCCCGTGGCGAGCTGCCAGTTCATGGTGGTGAAGTAATCGTTGGTGGAACCGACGATCGATGCCGTCCGGCTGTTGCCCTCGCGGATGGCGGTGCCCGAGACCTGGCCGAGCGGCGCCACAGCGGCCACGCCCGGCACCTGGTCGCGGATCGCATCGACATCCCGGATGTCGAATGTGCGCGGCGGCAGGGTCGACCGGCGCTCCGGATTGCCGGGCGATACGAACAGCAGATTGGTGCCGAGCTTGGAGATTTCGCCGGTCACTCTCTGGCGCGTGCCATTGCCGACGGTGACCATGGCGATCACCGCGCCGACGCCGATGACAATGCCCAGCATCGTCAGGAAGGAGCGCATCATGTTGCGCGACATGGAGTGCAGTGCCAGCCGGAACGCTTCAAGCAGCATGGTTATATGTCCTGTCTGCGTTCGTCGCTCTGGATGTGGCCATCGACAAAGCGGATGATGCGCTTGGCATAGGCTGCGATATCCGGCTCGTGCGTGACCATGATCACGGTGATGCCGTTGTCGCGGTTAAAGCCGGAGATCAGTTCCATGATCTCCACACTCGTCTTCGTGTCGAGATTTCCGGTCGGCTCGTCGGCGAGCAGCACCTGCGGGTTGGTGACGATGGCGCGGGCAATCGCCACACGCTGCTGCTGGCCGCCCGACAATTCCGAAGGGACGTGATTGGCGCGTGCCGCCAGCCCCACCTGCCGCAATGCGTCCAGTGCGCGTTTGCGCCGCTCCGCAGCGCCCATGCCGCGATAGATGAGGGGCAGCTCCACATTCTCCACGGCGGATGTGCGGCGCAGGAGATTGAACCCCTGGAAGACGAATCCCAGCAATTCGCGCCGCAGCGTCGTCTGCTGATGCCGGTCGAGCTGGTCGATACCGGTGCCGCCGAACAGATACTGCCCGGTGCTTGGCCGGTCGAGACAGCCGATCAGGTTCATCGCCGTCGACTTGCCGGAACCCGACGGCCCCATGATGGCAACGAAATCGCCCCGTTCGATGGCAAAGTCCACCCCGGCCAGGGCGTGGACCGCCGCCTCGCCCGCTCCATAACTCTTGGTGATCCGGCGGAATTCGATCAGCGGCACGGCTTTTTGCACGGACTGGATGGTCATTTGGGCGGCGCGCTCGCTGCCACAATGACCTCGTCGCCTTCCTTGACGCCGCCCGAGAGCACGATCGTGTTGCGCCCGTCCGTCGCCCCGGCGCGCACCTCGATTTTTTCCGGCTTGCCGGCACGAAGCACCCAGACGGACCGCTGCACGCCGGCTTCCTTCTTCACCGTGTCGGGGATGCTTGCCGTCTGCTCGGGGCTTTCGGCTGCCTCGGTTTTCGCCGGCGCGTTGGGCGGCGCAAAACGCAGGGCGGCGTTCGGCACCAGCAGGGCATCTTTGACCTCCCTGACCTTGACATAGGCTGTCGCCGTCATGCCGGGACGCAGGGCAAGGTCGTCATTCTCGACGGCCAGCATCGCCTTGTAGGTCACGACATTCGATACGGTTTCCGGCTGGAACCGGATATTGACGATCTTTGCCGGGAATGTCCGGTCCGGATAGGCATCGACGTTGAAGGTCGCGTCCTGCTGCGGCTTGACCAGACCGACATCGGCTTCGTCGACATTGACCTGCAGCTGCATCTTCTTCAGGTTGCCGGCGAGCTTGAACAGCACGGGCGCCTGGAAGGCGGCGGCCACCGTTGCCCCCGGATCGACCGAGCGGCTGAGCACGACGCCGTCGATCGGCGAAACGATCTTGGATTTGCGCAGGGAGGTCTCGTTGACCTGCAGTTCCGCTTCCGAAACGGCTACCTCGGCATTGGCGACGTCAAGCGCGGCGACGGCCGAGTCATATTCCGACTTGGCCACATCCAGCTCGCGCACCGATGAAACCTTGCTGTCCTGCAGCGATGTCATGCGCTCGAACGCGTTCTTCTTGGCCTCAAGCGTCGCCTGCGACTGCACGACCCGCGCACGCGATGCCAGAAGTTTTGACTTCGAGCTCTCGATGTTGGTCCTGATCGTGTCGATATCCAGCGTTGCCAGCACGTCGCCCTTGGCGACAAAACTGTTGTAGTCGACCAGAACGGTGCGCACGGTGCCGGAGAGCTCGCTGGACACATCCACCTGTTCGGTCGGCTGAACGGTTCCGGTCGCCGATACGGTGATGGAAAGCGTGCCCCTGGTCAACGGCTTCTGGGTGTAGTCATAGTGGGTCCCGCGCGAAAACCAGCTCACCACCGCCAAAGCCAGGATGACGAGAAGCCCGCCGCCAAACAGAAAGGGATGCCTGCGAAAGACGTTCCGCCGGCGCTTATTGTCCACAATGGAAGCCAGAGTCTTGCTCAGATCGGGTTGGTTTGTTGAAGAATCCACGCCGTTACGCCATTCGCTTGATCGGTTGCATGATACGCCAAAGCGCTTCGGGTGAGATAAGCGCACAAAAAACAGACTTCAATGCGATGGCCTTTTTACTATTGACCGCCTGCACGGGCGGTCGTCATTCATCCTGGCCTGATCATCGCAGGACGAGATTGCGTCAGCATTGCAGACCAATTGCCGATAAAACGGGGGGAAAATGGCCGCGCCCCCGCCGAAAAGCAGCGAGCCGGCAGAGGATCACACTCTGCCGGCTCGCACGAGACGTAAAATATCTTACAGGGCGACGTCGAATGCCGCCTGTGTCTTTGCCTTGATTTCATCGACCGTCACACCGGGCGCTATCTCGATGAGCGTCATCTTCGGTTCGCCGCGCCGCTCGATCGTGAAAACGCCAAGATCGGTGATGACGAGATCGGTGACGCGCTGTCCGGTGAGCGGAAGCGTGCATTCTTCCAGAAGCTTGGCCTCACCCTTGGCCTCATGCTCCATGACAACGACGACCTTCTTGACACCGGCCACCAGGTCCATGGCGCCGCCCATGCCCTTGACCATCTTGCCCGGAACCATCCAGTTGGCCAGATCGCCATTGCGCGCCACCTGCATGGCACCAAGGATCGACAGGTCGATATGACCGCCGCGGATCATGCCGAAACTGTCGGCGCCGGAGAAATAGCTGGTTGTCGACAGTTCGGTGATGGTCTGCTTGCCCGCATTGATGAGGTCGGCATCCTCCTCGCCCTCATAGGGGAACGGGCCCATGCCGAGCATGCCGTTCTCGCTCTGCAGCTGGACGCTCATGCCGGTCGGGATGTAGTTGGCGACAAGGGTTGGAATACCGATGCCGAGATTGACGTAGAAACCGTCCTGCAGCTCTTTCGCGGCCCGTTCGGCCATCTGATCACGTGTCCAGGCCATCTCAGTTCACCTCGCTTGCAGCGACAAGACGCGGACGGGTCGTCCGTTGTTCGATATGTTTGACAGGGTTCGGCACATGCACGATGCGCTTGACGAAAATGCCCGGCGTATGGATATGGTCGCCGTCGATCTTGCCGGCATCGACCAGGTTTTCAACCTCGGCAATCGTCACCTTGGCGGCTGTCGCCATGATCGGATTGAAATTGCGGGCGGTCTTGCGGTAGACGAGATTGCCTTCGGTATCGCCCTTGAAGGCGTGAACGATGGACAGGTCGGCAAACAGGCCGCGTTCCATCACATAGGACTCGCCGTCGAATTCGCGCACGTCCTTGCCGTCGGCAATGATGGTGCCGACGCCGGTCTTGGTGAAGAACGCCGGAATACCCGCGCCGCCGGCGCGGATGCGTTCGGCCAGCGTGCCCTGCGGATTGAATTCCAGCTCCAGTTCGCCGGAAAGATACTGCTGGGCGAACAGTTTGTTCTCGCCGACATAGGACGAGATCATCTTGCGGATCTGCCTGGTTTCCAGAAGCACGCCAAGGCCAATGCCGTCAACGCCCGCATTGTTGGAGATGACCGTCAGATTCTTCACGCCGGAATCGCGGATCGCATAGATCAGGGCTTCCGGAATGCCGCACAGGCCAAAGCCTCCCGCCATGATCGTCATGCCGTCAAACAGCACGCCATCCAGCGCATCGCTTACATTTGATCGTACTTTTTTCAAGAACACTCTCCCATTGTTCTGCATCCTCTGCGGCAGGGTCTGAACGCTGCCGTTGCCGCAACGGTATGGCTTGTCTTGATGGCACAGGTAGTCGTATTAATACTGCATGACCACAGCCGAGTTTCCTATCTCCGACATTGCCGTTTCAGGAAGCGCAAAACGCTTCGTGCTGACCGACATGCCGGTGCCGATGGTCTATGCGACACACCGTATCATACGCGATTGCAATTTCGAATTCGCCGAGACCTTCGGCTATGAACGCGGCGAACTGATCGACCAGAGCTTCAGCCGGCTCTATCCCAAGATCACCGACTTCGTGCGTACAGGAGAAATGTGGCGAACGAATTTCGCCGGCGGGCGCGTCTATTACGACGAGCGGGTGATGCGGCGGCGCGACGGCGCCAGCTTCTGGTGCCGGGTGCGCGGACGCAGCGGCAACCACGCCGATCCCTTCGCCGAAGCGCTCTACTGCTTCGAGCCGATGAACCGGACGGTGGCAGGCAATGCCAGCCTCATTTCCGACAGGCAGAAGCAGGTGCTGACGCTTGTTTCCCAAGGCAAGACCAATGCGCAGATAGCCCTGGAAATCGGCCTGTCGAAACGCACCATCGAGGCGCACCGCGCCCGCATCATGCGCGCGTTCGGGCTGCACAACAGCGCCGAACTCATCGCCTGGTTTTCATCCCTGCGCTGATCAGAATGTCGGCGGCGTGCAGGCACTGACGACCTCGCAGGGATTGGGGCCGACACAGCGGAAGCGGTGCGGCTGGCGGCTTTCGAAATAATAGGCGTCGCCCGGGCCGAGAATGCGGCGCTGGTCGTCGACGGTCACTTCAATCCGCCCGCTGATGACGACACCGCCCTCTTCCCCCTCGTGCACGAGCATGACCCGGCCCGTATCGCCGCCGGGTTCATAGCGCTCTTTCAGGATCTGCAGGGCGCGGCCGAACAGGTTCTCGCCGATTTGCAGGTAGGAGATGTTGCCCTTGCCGATTTCGACCAGTTCACCCGCCTCGTAGAACACCTTCTGCTTGCGGTCCGGTTCAAGGGCGAAGAATTCGGACAGGCCGATGGGAATGCCATCAAGAATGCGCTTGAGCGCACCGACCGAGGGATTGGTCTGATTGGACTCGATCAGCGAGATGGTGGAGTTGGTCACGCCCGCCCGCTTGGCCAGTTCGCGCTGCGACAGGTTGTGCCTTTGCCGCAGGAAACGCAGACGCCCGCCCAGATCAATTTGCATCGGATGCCCCTCTGGCTGTTCTACATGTTCGATATAATGAATTTATGAATGACGTATTCAGTAAAATCAATGCTTTATGTGAACATAGAAAAGGACTTGTTGGTGAATAGAAAGCATGGCTCCCTGTGATGAGAAGAGGAGTCGCCCCACATGCTCATGAGCAATACACCGTCACTCGAAAATTATTGGATGCCCTTCACGGCGAACCGGCAGTTCAAGGCAGCGCCGCGCCTGCTCGCCTCCGCCAAGGGCATGTACTACACCGATGTCGATGGCGGACAGGTGCTGGATGGCACCGCTGGCCTCTGGTGCGTCAATGCCGGGCACGGGCGCGAAAAGATCGCCGACGCCGTGGCGCGCCAGTTGATCACCATGGACTACGCGCCGTCGTTCCAGATGGGCCACCCCCTCGCCTTCGACTTTGCCGAAAAACTTGCGGCGCACGCGCCGGGCGGCAAGAAGGCCGGTCTGACAAAAGTATTCTTCACCGGCTCCGGCTCGGAATCCGTCGATACCGCGCTGAAGATCGCCATCGCCTATCAGCGCGCCATCGGACAGGGCACGCGCACCCGGGTCATCGGCCGTGAGCGCGGCTATCACGGTGTCGGCTTCGGCGGCATTTCCGTCGGCGGCCTTGTCAACAACCGCCGCGTCTTCCCGCTCCTGCCGGGCACCGACCATATCCGCCACACGCACGATCCCGTCCGCAACGCCTTTGTCAAAGGCCTGCCCGAACACGGCGCGGATCTGGCCGACGATCTGGAGCGGCTGGTTGCGCTGCACGGCGCCGAAACCATCGCCGCAGTCATCGTCGAACCGGTTGCCGGGTCAACCGGGGTTCTCCTGCCGCCGAAAGGCTATCTCGAGCGCTTGCGCGCGCTTAGCCAGAAGCATGGCATCCTGCTGATTTTCGATGAGGTCATCACCGGCTTCGGCCGCCTCGGCACCCCGTTTGCCGTCGACTACTTCGGCGTGGTGCCCGATCTCGTCACCACCGCCAAGGGCCTGACCAACGGTGCGGTTCCCATGGGCGCGGTGTTTGCCAGCGAAACCATTTACGACGCGCTGATGCATGGTCCCGAGAGCCAGATCGAGCTTTTCCACGGCTATACCTATTCCGGGCATCCCGTCGCCTGCGCGGCCGGTCTGGCCACGCTGGAAGTCTACGAGGAGGAAGGGCTTCTGACCCGCGCCGCTGATGTGGCAGAGCACTGGCAGGATGCGATCCACAGCCTCAAGGGCCTGCCCGGTATTGTCGACATCCGCACCATCGGCCTGGTTGCCGGCATAGAACTCGCCTCGCGTCCCGACGCCGTGGGTGCTCGCGGCTACGATGTCTTCACCGACTGCTTCAAGAAAGGCCTGCTGGTGCGCGTGACCGGCGATATCATCGCCCTGTCGCCACCATTGATCGTCGAGAAGGAACAGATCGACACCATCGTGTCGATGCTGGGCGACGCCATCAAAAACGCCGCCTGATCAGGGCGTTTTCAGAATTGCCGAGAAGCGCGGGTCAAAGGCCCGCGCGATCGGCTCCGCTGCCGCTCCCAAGGCGACTGACCAAGGATCAGCGAGCCCTGCCTGAAGGCGGGGCTCGGGGTAGCGGAGAGCCCGGTCCGCTATCGACGGCATCAGGGGCCCCATCCGCTCGATCAGGCGGTCAATCAGCGCTTTCGGCGCGCCGCCGCACAGAATGGTGGTTTGCGGATCGAAGATCGATTCCAGCATCTGAACGGTGCGGCGCAGCCGGTCCGCCGCGTTGTCGATCCAGCGCTCCACTTCGGGACCGCCATTGACCACCGCATCGGTGACCAGCGCGAAAAGCCGGGGGTCCGAAGGGTCGATACCCAGCACGTTGCACAGCGAGGCCATGGATGTGTAGTGCTCCAGCGGCTCGACACTCGCATCGTCGCCGGGAGCCAGCGCCAGCATCATGCCGATCTCGCCGGCATTGGAGTAGGCGCCGCCGTAGATCTCGCCATTGAGGATCAGTCCGGCGCCAAGACCATAGCCGAGATAAATGCACACGACATGGTCAAGGCCATGGGCGGCGCCCAGCAGCCTTTCCGCCGTTGCCGCCGCCGAGGCATCGTTCTGCAGGGCAACTTCGAGACCGGTGCCTTCCGCTATCCGTTCGGCCAGCGGAAAGTTCTGCCAGGCCGTCATCATCCATGGATCGTCGTAGAGCTCATTGATGCCGAAGGGGCCGGGCATGGCAAGGCCGAGCCCGACGAGCTTTCTCGCCGCATGCGGGAATTGCGCTGTCAGCGCTTCACAGGCCTTTTTGACGATATCGAGAATGACAAGAACCCCTTCCGCCGGGCCGCCGGAGGGCAATTTGGATTCCGTCTGCACCAGCACGTCGCCAACCAGATTGACGATGACGGTGCGCGTGACATGCCGGTCGATCTGCAAGCCGACGGCGAAAGCGCCATCGGGCACCAGATGATACGGTGTGGCAGGCTGGCCCCGGCCCTTGCGGACACTGGCCTGCGACTGCACGAGCCCGTCGCGGGCCAGTTCCTCGATGATGTTGGACACGGTCTGCGGGGTCAGTCCGGTGGCACGGGCAAGGTCAGCGCGGGACAAGGCGCCATTGACCCGCAGCGCATCGATCATGATGCGACGGTTGTGCGCGCTCGCACCACCCAGATTGGTTCCGCTCTTGGCCCGGATCGATTTTCTCGCGTCCATTCCGCCCCCTCTTGACACCAGATCAATATTGATCAAGAAATAAGTCAAAACAATTGATTTAATCAAAAGACCGCAAGAGTCTTGGGGAACGTGAGCACTGGCTGGACGTAGGCACGTCGTGGACAGTCCTGAATGACAAAAGCTCCCGCGCATAATGACCACCAACCGGCACCCGTTCATCACGGACAGGTTCCGGGCCACAAGAGCCAAATAGGAGGTACCATGTTGAAATCCATCCAGACCGCGCTGCTTGGCGCAACACTTCTGGGAGCAGCGCTCGCCTCTCCCGCCCATGCAGAAACCAAGATCAACGCGCTTTTCATGGCGCAGGCTGCCTATAGCGAAGCCGATGTCCGCGCGATGAGCGAGGCCTTCACCAAGGCCAATCCGGATGTCACCGTCAACCTCGAATTCGTGCCCTATGAAGGCCTGCACGACAAGACCGTCCTGGCCCAGGGCTCGGGCGGCGGTTACGACGTGGTTCTGTTCGATGTGATCTGGCCGGCGGAATACGCCACCAACAAGGTGCTGCTTGACGTCTCGGACAAGATTACCGGCGACATGAAGACCGGCGTGCTTCCCGGTGCATGGACCACGGTGGAGTATCAGGGCAAGCGCTATGGCATGCCATGGATTCTCGACACGAAGTACCTGTTCTACAACAAGGAAATTCTTGAAAAGGCCGGCATCAAGAACCCGCCGAAAACCTGGGCGGAACTGACCGAGCAGGCCAAGACCATCAAGGACAAGGGCCTCCTGGCAACACCGATCGCCTGGAGCTGGTCGCAGGCGGAAGCCGCGATCTGCGATTACGCCACGCTGGTCAGTGCCTATGGCGGCAGCTTCATCAAGGACGGCAAGCCCGTCTTCCAGTCGGGCGGCGGCCTCGATGCCCTCAACTACATGGTCGACAGCTACAAGTCCGGCCTGACCAACCCCAACTCCAAGGAATTCCTGGAGGAGGACGTGCGCCGCATATTCCAGAACGGCGAAGCCGCCTTCGCGCTCAACTGGACCTACATGTACAACATGGCCAATGATCCGAAGGACAGCAAGGTTGCCGGCAAGGTCGGCGTTGTTCCCGCTCCGGGTATCGACGGCAAGAGCGCCGTCTCCGCCGTCAACGGCTCGATGGGCCTCGGCATCACCTCCACCAGCAAGCATGCTGATGAGGCCTGGAAGTATATTGCATTCATGACCTCGCAGCAGACACAGAACCAGTATGCCAAGCTGAGCCTGCCGATCTGGACATCATCCTATGCGGACCCCGCGGTCTCAAAGGGCCAGGAAGAGCTGATTGCCGCCGCCAAGCAGAGCCTTGCGGTGATGTATCCGCGCCCGACGACGCCAAAATATCAGGAGCTGTCGACCGCCCTGCAGCAGGCAGTGCAGGAATCGCTGCTCGGCCAGGCCAAGCCGGAAGATGCGCTCAAGACAGCCGCCGCAAACAGCGGCCTGTGATACCGCGACGTGCTGCTTCACCCCCCTCTGTCCTGCCGGGCATCTCCCCCACAAGGGGGGAGATCACATCGACATGAAGCTCTTGAGCGATTTGTCATGGTGAAGTGTGCTTGATGTCGCTTAAGCTGGCTGATCTCCCCCCTTGTGGGGGAGATGGGCGGCAGCCCAGAGGGGGGTGAATTGACACCACGAATTGATGAAACAGGCATTCCTTCATGACGAGCAATTGGATTACGACACGCGCGTGGCTCCTGATGCTGCCACTTCTCATCGTCATGATTGCGATTATCGGCTGGCCGCTGGTCGATACCGTGCGCCTTTCCTTCACCGATGCCAAACTGGTCGGCACGGCTGGCAGCTTCGTTGGCCTCGACAACTATGTGAAAATGCTGTCCGGCTCGAATTTTCAGCGGACCCTCGTTACCACCACGCTGTTCGCCGTGCTTTCGGTCGCAGCCGAAATGGTGATCGGCGTTCTCGCCGCGCTGCTCCTGAACCAGCAGTTCTATGGCCGCTCCGTCTTGCGGGCGCTGATGATCCTGCCATGGGCCCTCCCCACGGTGGTCAATGCCACCCTGTGGCGGCTGATCTACAACCCGGAATATGGCGCGCTCAATGCCGCTCTCACGCAGATCGGCCTTCTCGACACCTATCGCTCATGGCTCGGCGAGCCCGGCACGGCGCTGACCGCCCTCATCGTTGCCGACTGCTGGAAGAATTTTCCGCTGGTGGCGCTGATCGCGCTCGCCGCGCTGCAGGCCGTGCCGCGCGATATCACCGCAGCGTCGATGGTGGACGGTGCCGGCGCCTGGTCCCGGTTCCGTTTCGTCATCATGCCCTATCTCGCCGGCCCGCTGATGGTAGCGCTGGTCCTGCGCACCATCGAAGCATTCAAGGTCTTTGACCTCATCTGGGTGATGACGCGCGGCGGCCCGGCCAACAGCACCCGCACGCTGTCCATCCTCGTATATCAGGAAGCCTTCTCGTTTCAGCGCGCAGGGTCCGGAGCGTCGCTTGCCCTGATCGTCACGCTTCTCGTCACCGTTCTTGCCGTCGCCTATGCCGCCTTGATCCGCAAAAGCGCAGGAGCCTCCTGATGGAACGCCGCAGCCTGACAGCCACGATTCTTGTCCATGCCGCAGCGCTCCTGCTGGCGGCGGTCATCCTTGCGCCGGTGGTCTGGCTGTTCATCATGAGCATTTCGTCGACCACCGACCTCATCACCAAGCCGCTGCGCTGGTGGCCCGAAACCATCGACCTCTCACGCTATGGCGTTCTCCTGTCGAGCGTTGCCAACAGCGCCGGGGAGGCATTCGTCGCCTCGCTTTTCAACAGTCTCAAAGTGGCGGGCATGGCAACAGCGGCGGCACTTGTTGTCGCCATACCCTCGGCCTGGGCGGTGTCGCGCACGCCAAGCGTCGGCTGGTCCCTCTATGCGGTCATCGCCACCTACATGCTGCCGCCGGTTGCTCTCGCCGTTCCACTCTATATAGCGCTGTCGGCCCTCGGTCTTCTCAACAATGTTTTCGGACTGGCCCTGGTGTATCTGACCATCCTTGCGCCCTTCACCACATGGCTGATGAAATCCGGCTTCGATTCCATTCCGCGCGAAATCGAAAGCGCCGCAACGGTCGATGGTGCGCGGCTTGACCAGATTCTGCGCCTGATCACCCTGCCATTGGCCGCACCGGTCATGGCAACGGCGGCGCTCTTTGCCTTCCTGCTCGCCTGGGATGAATTCTTCTATGCCCTGCTGTTCACCTCCGACCAGCGGGCCAAGACCCTCACCGTCGCCATCGCCGATCTTGCAGGCGGCCGGGTCTCCGATTACGGACTGATCGCCACAGCGGGTGTGCTGGCCGCCCTGCCGCCGCTGATCATCGGTCTGTTCATGCAGCGTGCCCTGATTTCGGGCCTGACCAATGGCGGCGTCAAGGGATGAGCATGACATCTGACCAGAACCGGCCCGCCGGCCTTGTGGCGATCGAAAAGGAAATGGCGCGGCAGAATGCCGATGCGATCGCTTCCTTCGAAGCGGCAAAGCCGCTTGCCGCGACAATCGCCCAGTCGTTGCGCAAGACCGGACGCCTCCTTCTGCTCGGCATGGGCGGCTCCCACGCGGTCAGCCGGGCCGTCGAGCCGCTCTATCGCAGCCTGGGGATTGATGCGGTGGCGCTGCCCCTGTCGGAACAGCTCGGGCAGCCGGTGCCGATAAGCGGCAAGACAGTGCTTGTAACGTCCCAGTCCGGTGAAAGCGCCGAAGTGCTGCGCTGGTTTGCCGAGGCGGGCGTGGCGCCCGATACGTTCGGCCTGACGCTCGAAGGCGGATCGACGCTGGCCCGCACCGTGCCCTCGCTCGTGGGTGCCGGCGGCACCGAAAACGCCTTTGCCGCCACCCGCAGCCTGACCGTCAGTTTTGCGCTGCATCTTGCTGTTTTGACAGCGCTGGGCGACGATCCCTCGGCAGCGCTCGAGCGCCTTCAACGCGGCAGCACAGCGCAGATTGATGCGGCCGTCAAAGCCCTCTCCGATGTTTCCTCGGTGGTTACATCGGGGCGCCGGCTGCAGGGCGTCGCCGAAGCCATTGCGCTCGGCCTCACCGAACTGTCGCGCATCCCCTGCTTCTCCCTGGAAGGCGGGCAACTGCGGCATGGGCCGATGGAAATGCTCGGGCCAAAGGTCGGTGTGGTGCTGTTCCGCGGCAAGGATGCCACCGCCGTGCTGGTTGCCGGAATGGCCGTGTCCGCGTGCGAAGCAGGCTCGCCCGTGGTGGTGTTCGACGCCTCGGGCGAAAAGCCGATTGATGGCGTTACCACCGTCAATGCCGGTGAAGCCGCCGGGATCGCCGCCATTTTCGCGCTGCTGCCCGCCGCGCAGCATTTCATGATCGCCTTTGCCGGTGAACTGGTCGCCGATGTCGGAACGCCCGTGCGCTCCACCAAGATTACGCGGAGCGAATAGGATCATGCGCCCGCTGGCCGTCATTGGAAACGTGAACGTGGACCTGATCCTCGGCCCCGCCGACCCCTGGCCGACGCCCGGCACCGAGATCATGGTCGATTACGACGAACTGCGTGTCGGCGGTTCGGCCGGCAATTCGGCGTTGACCTGGGAAGGGCTCGGCATCGACTTCCAGATCGCCGCCAATGTCGGCAGCGACCGGTTCGGCCAATGGCTGCGCGAGGAATTCGGCGTGCGCGGCCAGCGCTGGCCTGTCGCCCCGATGGGAACAACCCTATCCGTCGGTATTACCCATCCCAATGGCGAGCGCACGTTCTTCACGACGCGTGGCCATCTCGGCGCCTTGTCCTGGCCGGATGTGCTCGCCATACTGGACACGCACCGGCTGCGCGGCGGCTATGTCCTCCTGTGCGGTTCATTCCTGACCGATGCGCTGGTTGCGCACTATGACGCGCTGTTTGACTGGGCCGATGCCAACGATATCCGCGTCGCGCTCGATACCGGCTGGCCAGCCGACGGCTGGAGCGACGCCAACCGTGCGGCGACCCGCCGATGGCTGTCGCGCTGTCACTGCGCCCTGTTCAACGAGGTGGAAACAACACGGCTTGCCAACAGCATCGAGCCCGCAGACGCGGCGCGCACGCTGAAGGCGCTGATGCCGGAAAATGCCATCGTCGTGGTCAAATGCGGATCGGACGGTGCCCTGGCCATCGGTCCGGACAATCAGCTGGTGACGACCGATGCACCGATGGTGTCCGTTGCCGACACGATCGGCGCCGGCGATGTTTTCAATGCGGCCTTCCTGGCCGCCCTTGCCCGAGAAATGCCCCTGCAACACTGCATCGCCGCCGGTGTCCATGTGGCGTCCAAAGCCATCTCGACCGTACCCCGCCGCTATGACAGCCATGACCTCGACACCACGCCGGAGAATGCGCAATGAGCGCCCTTGAACTCATCGACATCAGGAAACGCTACGGCGTCATCGAAACCCTGAGAGGTATTGACCTGTCGCTTGCCAGCGGCGAGTTCCTGGTGCTGCTCGGCTCCTCCGGTTGCGGCAAGTCCACGCTCCTCAACATCATTGCGGGGCTGGCGGAAGCAACGGAAGGCGACGTGCGCATCGGCGACCGCTCCGTGACCGGCGTACATCCGAAGGACCGGGACATCGCCATGGTGTTCCAGTCCTACGCGCTCTATCCGAACATGTCGGTGGCGCGCAACATCGGCTTCGGGCTGGAAATGCGCAAGGTTCCGGCGGCCGAACGCACGGACGCCGTGCGCAAGACCGCAAAAATCCTGCAGATCGAAAACCTGCTTGAACGCAAGCCTTCCGAACTTTCCGGCGGCCAGCGCCAGCGCGTCGCCATCGGCCGGGCTCTGGTGCGCGATCCGCAAATTTTCCTGTTCGACGAGCCGCTGTCGAACCTCGATGCGAAACTGCGCATGGAAATGCGCACCGAACTGAAGCGCCTGCACCTAATGCTGGGGACGACGATTGTCTATGTCACCCATGACCAGATCGAAGCGATGACGCTGGCAACCCGCATCGCCGTGATGCGCGACGGCCAGATCGAGCAATTGGCAACGCCTGATGAGATCTACAACCGCCCGGCCACCCGTTATGTCGCCAGCTTCGTCGGCTCGCCGCCGATGAACATGCTGGAAGCCACTGTGGCCGAGGGTATCGCCCATATCGACGGATCGCTGAGCGGCTTTGCGCTTCCCGCCGATATCCGGGAAAAGGCCGGTCAGGCACGCGATGTCGTCATCGGCATCCGCCCCGAAAGCCTGAGCCTTGCTCCGGCGGGTGACGCAGCACTTGGCATCGATGCCATGGTCGAGGTGGTGGAGCTGACCGGCCCGGAACTGGTGGTCACATCGACCATCGGCAGCCAGCGCCTGACCGCCAGCCTGCCGCCGAAATCGGCAGTGACAGCCGGGATGGCCCAGCGCTTTGCCATCGATGCCGGTGCCCTGCACATTTTCGACAAGGCGACCGGTAGGCGGCTCTAGCCTTCCAGCAGATAGTCCGGCATGTCCTTCAGCCGGGCGATATCGCGCAGCGGCGGCTGGCCGAACAGGCGCGCATATTCGCGGCTGAACTGCGACGGACTGTCATAACCCACCGCATGGCCCGCCGTTGCCGCGTCCAGCGACTGGCTGAGGATCAGCCGCCGCGCTTCCTGCAGCCGCAGTTGCTTCTGGTATTGCAGCGGGCTCATCGACGTCACCGCCTTGAAATGCTGATGGAAGGAGGACGGGCTCATATTGGCTTCGGAGGCCACATGCTCGATGCGCAGCGTCTTGCGGAAATTGCGCTTGATCAGTCCGATGGCCTTGTTCACCTGATGCAGGCGGCTTTCCGACTGGGCGATCTGGCGCAGGCGGCCGGACTGTTCGCCCGTCAGGAGCCGGTAGAGCAGTTCACGCTCGGTCAGCGGCGCCAGCATGGAAATGTCCTTCGGCGTATCGAGAAGGCGGACAAGCCGCACGACATTGTCGAGCAGGTCCGACCCCATCGGATTGAGCGACATGCCGCGGTCGGGCAGCTGGTTGCTGAAACTTTCCTTCGGCGCTTCCAGCAGCAATGCACTGAGCATGGTGGGATCAAGGTCAAGGCGCAGCGACAGATAGGGCTCGTCTTCCGACGCTTCGATGACATGACCCACAATCGGCAGATCAACGGAAACGGTCAGATAGGTCGCCTTGTCGTAATAATACACCTCGTCACCCAGCATGGTGCGCTTGCGGCCCTGGGCGATCACACAGACCGCCGGTTCATGCACCACATGGTTCGGCTCGGTCGGTGCCGTGGCACGGGCGAGGTTCAGGCGCGGAATATCCGTCGAAAACAACCCATCGGCGCCCGTGTGCTTTTCGATCAATTGTGCAAGCTCGGTAATTTTGTCCACGGCAGCTCTCCTCGGGTAATGCCCACCCTATCTAGGTGTCATCACGCGCGCGAACCAGAGCCGAACCGCCAGCTTTGATCCGCTTTGGAGGATTGTGCAATCATCCGGCAGTTTTGGTCAATCGCGACGGCGCGCTCTACGCCGCCCTACCGCTTGCGATCTGGCGGATGAAATGGCCGGGCTCGACAGCGACGATGCGATCCTGCGGCACCGCTGACAACCGCCGGACTTCGTCGACATCGGCCGCCTTCAATTGCGCCTTCGGATCGTCGAACCGCATCTGCGGATCGGGCACCGCCGACAGGAGAAGCCGGGTGTAGGGATGCTGCGGGTTGTCGATGACCTTGTTGACATTGCCCCATTCGACGATCTGGCCGGCATACATGACGACAATGTCCTCGGCGACGTAGCGGGCAGTGGCGATGTCATGGGTGATATAAAGCAGCGCAAGCTTCATGTCCCGCTTCATCTCGTTGAGCAGGTTGAGCACGCCGAGACGCACCGACACATCGAGCATCGAGGTCGGCTCGTCCGCCACGATCACTTCGGCGCCGACCGCCAGCGTGCGGGCGATGTTGACGCGCTGGCGCTGTCCGCCCGACAGTTCATGCGGGTGTTTGCGCGCGACGATTTTCGGGTCGAGCTTGACCCGGGTCAGCAGTTCCTCAATGGCATCATCGAGCTGTTTTCCCTTGAGGTCACGCCGGTGCAGCTGCAGCGGGCGGCGCAGGTGATAGTCGATGGTATGGGCCGGATTGAGCGAGGAAAACGGATCCTGGAAGATCATCTGCACCGAGCGGCGATAGGCGGCGAGCGCCCTGGCGTTGTCGGTCGCGACAGGTTTGCCCTTGAACAGCAGCTGGCCTTCGCTTGGCATGTATTCCCGCATCACCAGCCGGGCGCAGGTGGTCTTGCCGCTGCCGGATTCACCGACAAGCGCAAGGGTCCGGCCGGCATGCAGCTCGAAGGAAACCGACTGCGCCGCATTCACCTTGAACGGCGCCGTGCCGAAGGACTTCGACACGCGGTCGAGCGCAAGGATAGCGGTTTGCGGATCGCTCATATCGATACCTTCTCCATCACCGGTTCTCCGTGCAGCGACGGGAAGGAAGCCCAGAGCTTTTTGGTGTAGTCGTGCTGTGGCGCGCCATAAATGTTTTCCGCGGTGTTCTGCTCCACGAGCCTGCCCGCCAGCATGATGCCGATGCGGTCGCAGAACTGCACCATCAGGCCCAGATCATGGGTGATGAACAGCACGGAAAAACCGAAGGTGCGGCGCAATTCGTTGATGCGCTGCAGGATTTCGCGCTGCACTACCACATCGAGCGCGGTGGTCGGCTCGTCCATCACGACGATCTTCGGATTGAGCGCAAGGCAGATGGCAATGACGATACGCTGGCGCATACCACCGGAAAACTGGTGCGGATAATCCTTCATCCGGTCCGGCGGAATATCGACAAGGCGCAGCATCTCCGCCGTCCGCTCGCGCGCCTGCACCCGGTTCATCTTCTGATGCGTGCGCAGCACGTCATAAAACTGTTCCTGGACGCGCAGCACGGGATTGAGCGAATTCATGGCGCTCTGGAACACCATGGCCACTTCGCGCCAGCGGAAATCCCGCAACTGTGCCGGGTTGAGATCAAGCACATCCCTGTCCTCGAGCAGTATCCGGCCGGAGCGGATCAATGCCGGCGGCTTGTGCAGACGGCTGATGGCAAAGGCGATGGTGCTCTTGCCGCAACCGGATTCTCCGGCAAGGCCGAAGACTTCCCCGCGGGCGACATCGAAGCTGACGTCGTCCACTGCGCGGAAATCCGTGCTATCGCCGATATAGTCGATGGTGAGGTTTTTCACCTGAAGCAGTGGTGCGGTCACAGGCGGCCCTCCCCGGAGCGGATCAGTGCCGACCAGCGGCTCATGCTGTTTCCCGTGCGAAGGCGCGGATTGGCGATCTCATCGACGGCAAAGTTCAGCAGCGACAGGCCGATCCCCAGCAGCGCGAGAGCAAAACACGGGGTCAGGATATCCCACCAGGCGCCGACGGACAGGGCTGACGCTTTTTGCGCGTTGTACAGCATCATGCCCCAGGACACCGTCTTGGGATCGCCAAGGCCAAGGAACTCCAGCGTTGCTTCCGTGATGATCGCAAAAATCACACTGCCGATGAAATTGATGCCGACGATGGAAATCAGATTGGGGAAGATTTCAAAGGTCATGATACGCCAGCGCGGCTCGCCCATCATTTCGGCCGATTTGACAAAATCCTTGTGCTTGACCGACAGGGTTTCGGCGCGGGTAACGCGCGCGCCCCAGGCCCAGGATGTGCAGCCGAGGATGATGGCAATGACCAGCGGGCTGGCCTGACCGATAAAGGAGGCAAGCACCAGCAGCAGCGGCAGGTTGGGCACCACCAGCACCATATTGGTGAAGAAGCTGATGACTTCATCCGTCTTGCCGCCGCGATACCCGGCAATGATGCCGAGCGCCGTGCCCAGCACCGTAATCAGGAGCCCGGCGCCGAAACCGACGGCAAGCGATGTCCGCGCCCCGTAGATCAACCGGGCAAAGACATCCTGGCCGATGCGTGTGGTGCCGAGCCAATGCTCGGCCGATGGCGGCTGGTGCGGCCGACCGACGCGCGCTGCCGGATTATACTCTGTCAGCAGCGGTGCCGCGAGGGCGATCAAGACGATGATCAGAAGAATGATCATGCCGACCAGGGCTTTGCGGTTGCGGACAAGTCCGGCGATGAGAGGTTGCATGGCTCATGTCCTCCGCAGGCGCGGATCGAGCAGCACATAGCTGATATCCACGATGAAATTGGCGACAAGCATGGCGATGGTCATGATCAGGAGCTGGCCCTGAATGACGGGATAGTCGCGGGCGAGAATGGCCTGATAGAGGATATTGCCGAGGCCGGGATAATTGAACACGACTTCGGTCACCAGTGAGCCGCCGAGCACGGTGCCGATGGCGATGGCAAGACTGCTGACCGTCGGCAGCAGTGCATTGCGCGCTGCATACCAGATCATCACCCGGCTGTCGGAAAGCCCCTTGGCCCGCCCCATGACGATATAATCCTCGCCAAGAAGATTGATCATGTTGTTGCGCATGGTGACGGCAAAACCACCGGTCAGCACCGTACACAGGGTCAGCATCGGCAGGATGCCGTGATAGAGCACGCTGAGGATATAGGTCAGGGAGAACGCGGGATCGAGCGCCGGATCGGCGGAATAGCCGGTCGGGAACCAGTTGAGCGTGAAGCCGAAGAAGAAAAGCACGATCAGCGACGTAACCACCGCCGGGACGGAGGTGGCAAAGATCGCGCCGACGGACACGACGACGTCGAAAACACTGCCGCGCCGCCAGGCGGCGAGAATGCCGAGAAAGGTCCCGAGCGTGAAACTGATCAGCGTAGCGGTTCCCATCAGCGCCACGGTCC
Organism: Phyllobacterium sp. MT110; assembly: GCF_058792715.1. Lineage (NCBI taxonomy): Bacteria > Pseudomonadati > Pseudomonadota > Alphaproteobacteria > Hyphomicrobiales > Phyllobacteriaceae > Phyllobacterium > Phyllobacterium sp. MT110. The sequence goes on along the minus strand of NZ_JBXAFE010000003.1, from coordinate 373,572 downwards.
AGATCAGGGCGTGGCCGAGAACCTCCGTCACCGGCAGCGGGAAATATTTGATCGACCGGCCGAGGTCGCCGGTAAAAATGCTCTTGAGATAGGTGAGGTATTGCTGCCAGAGCGGCCCATCGACAAAGCCAAAGGTCAGCTTCAGCGACGCGAGATTTTCCGCCGACAGTTCCGTGCCGGTGCTGGAAAACATGATCTGGATCGGATCCCCCGGCATCAGGCGCGGCAGGAAGAAATTGATCGTTGCAGCCGCAATGAAGGCAGCCAGATAGAATCCGAGGCGTCGAAGCAAAAAAGCCATATGCATCTCCCATCGCGGCGGGGACAGGTTTCACCCGTCCCCGCCTGTGCGATGCCTATTTGACCGGCTCAAGCGCCAGGAGGTGGATGAGACGCGCCGGGTTGTTGCGGGTGATCGACGGATTGACGAAGGGGTGCTCCTTTGTCGACCAGCCAGTGAACCGCTTGGTGTTGTACTGATACCAGTTCGGATTGTTGAACACCGGCATCATCGGCAGGTTTTCCGCAACAATGCGCTGGGCCTTGTTCATCACAGTCTTCTGTTCAGCCGGATCAGCGGTCCGCGTGAAATCCACCAGCAGCTTGTTAAGATCAGGATTGAACCAGCGCTGCGCGGTAAAGCGGGTCTTGCCCTTGTCCTGCTCGTTATAGGCACGCTGATAGGGATAGTAAGGCGAGGCCGCCGCCGGCAGGCTGTTGATGGCCATGTCGAAATTGCCATTGATCAGATTACCCGACCAGACGGCTTCTTCCGGCGTTGCGATCTTCACATCGAGCCCGGCCGCCTGCATGCCTTCGATGGCGATCTGCACCGTATCGATCCAGTCCGTCCAGGCGTTGGGCACGATCAGCGAGAACGACAGCTTGGTGCCATCGGGGTTGTCGCGGAAGCCGTCGCCGTCCTTGTCGACATAGCCCGCCTCATCGAGCAGGGCCTTGGCCGCGTCCGTGTCATATTTGCCGTATTTGCCGAAGTCGGTGAGCACAGACGGATCGGACCAGTTCTTGTACAGTTCGCCCATGCCCGAAGGATCGTCGTTCAGCGTGGGATAGCCGTAACCGGCTACGTCGATCATGCCCTTGCGGTCCAGCGCCATGCTGACCGCGCGGCGGAATTTCACGTCGTTGAAGGCCTTGCGGTTGTTGGCATTGGCCGTTTCCAGATTGAACAGGAAAGCAACCATGCTGCCCGGCGTGTACCAGTAGTGGAAGTTCTTCGGGTCCTTTGCCACATAGGTGTTCTCGATATCCGGCAGGAACGACACACCCCAATCAAGCGTACCATTGGCGGTTGCGGTCAGGATCTGGTTGTTATCGGCCAATTGCGGGAAGCGCATGCAGTCGATCTTGAGGTCCTTGGCATCCCAGTAGTTTGGATTGCGGCACTGGTCGTAGGTCTGGCCGGTGAACCGGGCAATCTCGGTCATCGGGCCGCTGCCGACCGGATTCTCGTTGGCGAAAGTCACCGGATCGGCAATGTCCTTCCAGACATGTTCCGGAATGATCGGAACCTGCACCAGCTGGTCGGCGGCCAGCGAGCTTGGATTGACCAGCGTGAACCGAACGGTCTGCGCATCGACAACCTCGACGCCGCTGATGAATTTCCAGATGCTGACGAAATCCAGCGCCGGGAACTTCTGCAGATAGTCATAGGTGAATTTGACGTCGGCCGAGGTCAGCGGCTTACCATCCGACCATTTCATGTCCGGCCGCAGCTTGAACTCGATGCTCTTCAGATCGTCCGCCAGCTTGAAACTTTCGGCGAGGCGATAGTTCGGCTTGTTGTTATCGAAGCGGTTGAAGACGACGAGCGGCTCATAAATGAAATCAAGCGTGCTCTGACGGGCCGACGTCTGGTTGAACGGATTGAAATTGCGCACCCAGGTGGTGGCCGGCTCGATGTTGACGGTCAGCACCGTCTGCGCCATGGCAGGCGCAGACAGGAGCATCATTGCAGAAGCTGCTGCAAACAGACGGTTTCTCGACATGCGTATTCCCCTGTTTTTATTGATTAAAGACGATCAGCTGACCAGTGCACCTGCAAACATGTCTTCCACTTCCGCATGCACCGCCTTGACATCGACTTTCAGCGATCCAAGCCGGGCATTGGCGGCGGCGATGCGGCGGGCGGCGTCTGCGGTCAGCGGGCGGGATGCCTTCGCCGCCGCTTCGCTGTCCGCGAGGTCGCCATGGCTGTGCAGCGCAATATCGAAGCCCGCGTCGAGAACCTGCGCGACGCGTTCCGGCATGGTGCCAGTCAGAGAATTCATGAAAATGCAGTCGGAAATGAGCACGCCGTCATACCCCAGGTCCTTGCGGATGACATCCAGCATGACGGGAGAGACGGAAGCGGGCTGCTCCTTGTCATAGGCCGAATAGACCACGTGCGCCACCATCGCCCAGGGCGTATCCTTGAGATCGATGAAGGGCCTGAAATCCGTGGCAAGGAGGGTTTCCTTGCTCGCATCGACGACCGGCCGCTCCTTGTGGGAATCCAGCGTGGCGCGGCCGTGGCCCGGGATGTGCTTCATGACCGGCATGTTGCCCGTCTCCAGCAAACCATCGATGACCTCGCGGCCGAGCAGCGTCACGAGTTCCGGATCAGCCCCGAACGACCGGGCGCCGATGACGTCGCTTGTGGTATCGAACACCAGATCGAGTACCGGCGAGCAGCCGCTGGACAGTCCAAGCTCGGTCATCATGGTGCCCATGGCACGGGAAGAGAGCCGCAGCGCCTTTCGCGCCAGCTCAAGATCATGCCGTGCGAGGCGGGCAAACTCGCCAAAACTGCGGAACAGCGGCCACGGACCGGCGTCGAGATGCTGAACGCGGCCGCCCTCCTGGTCGGTGAAGACCGGCGCATCGGCACGCCCGACAGCCTCGCGGAAACTTTCGATCAATGCCTTGACCTGCTCGGGCTCGCGCTGGTTGCGGCGGCCGACAAAGAGGCCGAGCGGGTTGGTCTCGCGAAACAGCGCGATCTCATCGGGTGACAGAACCGGGTTGGGAATGCCGACGAACAAGGCGAGAGGCAATTGGCTGGACACTGTATTCACTCCATGGGAACTGTGATGGGGGGATAGGCTTCAGGTTCGCTTGGCGCGCAACATGCCCTGATAGATGCCTTTGTTTTCGGACGGGATTTCGATGGCGCCGGCGGCCTTCACGTAGAAGTCCACCGGTCCGGCATCACCGATGAACGCATAGGCATGGCCGAGCGTTTTCATGGTTTGCAAGGCGGCTGAAAAGAGGGCAAGGCCGAAACCCTTTCCCTGCTTGTCGGGATGGACGCCTGTCGGGCCGAAAAAGCCGCGCGCTATCGCGTCGTAGCAGGCAAATCCTGCAAGCGCGCCATCCTCGATGGCGATGAGACAGGCCGAGGGCTGGCGGGTGATGGCAACCGTGACTTCGCTGGCCCAATTGGCACTGAAATGTTCGCGGACCCAGTCCGTGACCAGTTGCGCCTCGGGCGCAAGCACCGGACGGATGGTCACAGCAACGCCGTCAGCCTTGGTCTTCAGTTCGGCCAGCTTGTCGGTGTACAAGCTTACAAGTAAATCAGACACCGCTGCTCCTCATCCAAATAATTCCATTGTAATGGAATATATCCCCTTTTAATGTAATAGAGTTGGATTTTTGCGCGCGCTTGTCAACTGTTTTTCGGGGCGGCATCTCTCCCGCGCGCCCGCTGTCCACCCGATTCCTGCAACTTCCGGGTTTGCGCGATCCCGTTTATCCGCAGGACGGAACCTCCCCGCATCGCCGACGGGACGTCAATGGCCTTGAATGGGCGTTTCGATTCGCACGAGGTCGCCCGTCATTTTCCGGTCGGGCGGGAAACGACATAAATGGCGCAGGCGATGAAGAACAACATGACGACACCGCCGAGAAGCGGCGTCGGCCGGGCAAAATACCAGAAGGAGCCATAGCCGAACGCCATGCCGCCGCAGGCGATCCATTTCACCCGGAGCGGAATGGCGCCATGGTGCTGCCACTGCACCAGGGTCGGGCCGAAGACCGGGTGTTCCAGCAGCCATTTCTCGAAACGCGGCGAAGAACGGCCGAAACACCAGGCGGCGATGATCAGGAAAATGGTGGTGGGCATGACCGGAAGGAGCGCGCCGATAAAGCCGAGCGCCACCATCACCCAGCCAAGCGCGAAGTAAAACGCGCGTCGCGTTCCGTTCATCCTGCCCGCTCCTTCGCTAGCCCCTGGCGATACGAGAAGCGGTTTATCCGGTGGCGATGCGCTTGTCAGCCGGCAACCGCATCAACCCCATTGCTTCAGAGACCAAAATGCCCCTTCAGGCCGGGAACCGACGCAACGATCTTGTCGACCAGCTGCGGATCGGCGGATTGCTTGGCATGGGCGATCACGGCGGTACCCGCCTGCTGAATCTGCTCCACCGTCAAGCCGCTGGCCTTGAGCGCCGCCATGCCATTGACAAGCGCGCCGACTTTTTCACCCGCAGCGCCGCTGAGAAAACCGGTTATGCTCGAGATGAGCCCGCCCGACTGATTGCCAGCAGCCATGACGTCGAAACTCTGCGCCAACTGGGCCGCGCCCGGCATCTTGGCAAAGAGGCTGGCTGCCTGTTCCGGAGCTTCATGCTGGAGCACGGACAGCACGGTTCCTGCCGCCTTTTCCGCTGCCTGCGGATCGAGATTGGCTTGGGTGGCTATGGTGTTCACCAGATCCTGGATCGGCATGGCATTCTCCTGTTTGCGAGCGCAGAGCCGGATATTATACCGCCTCTGTGAGCGTTGGATGACGCCAGAAAAGCCACGACGTTGCAAGCAGAAACGCCCGGACAGGCAATTGGCCGTCCGGGCGTGCTTGGAATTCAATCGCGGCCTGCCGAATGGCAGGTTGTTCCTATTCAGACTTCAGGCGGGTGTTGCATGCACTCCAATATTGCGGCCATGTCTGGCCGGCGACCTTGTTGGCAGCCTTTGCCTTCTGCCACTCATCGCCGCATTCGCGAATGCGGGAACGGAATGCGATTTCACCGGCAGACAAAGGTTTGCCGTTGGCGGCGGTTTCGGTGGCTGCGCCCGCTTTGCCGGCGGTCGCCTTGGCTGGCGCGGCGGCCGGTTCCGGCGGCGTTGCCGCATCGGACTTGTCTGCCTTGAGGCTGTCGCTGCACGCCGACAGGAATTGCGGCCACTTCTGGTCCTTCAATGTACCGGCGGTTTTGGCAGCCTGATACTGGGTGCTGCATTCCTTGGTCACCGCTTTGGCCGACATGGTTCCGGCTGCTGCCGGCGCTGCTGCCATTGCCGGCGTCTTGGCCGGCTTGGTGGCATCCTGAGCCTGCTTGACCGCCGGTGCCGTTGCCGCAGGAGCCGGTGCCGCAGCATCGGTCTTCAGGCTCGCACTGCAGGTCGACAGGAACTGCGGCCATTTCTGGCCATTGAGCGTACCGGCCTGCTTGGCCGCATTGTACTTCGTGCTGCACTCCTTGGTGACAGACTGGGCAGCGGTGCTCGCTGCGGATGCAGGGAGGGCAAATAGTGTCAATCCGGCGCCGACAATCACCGATGCGGCGAGCGTATGTGTCAGAAACTGGTTCATCTTCACATGTTCCTTGCGATCTGGTTCGCGTTTCCCCCGGGCACGCACCATGCGTTCCGGTTTAACAATGCCTTGATGCCTCCCGTCCCTGGGGAGTGAAGCGCATTTTCAACGCACCACTCGAAGTCATCAAGTGGAATCTGCACGTCGATTGTGGCTGAAAATGTCTCGCTTCCAGGAATATTTGCAGGTGAATTGCGCATCAGCATGACCCGGCATGATTGATCCATGGCATTGCAAACACAGCATGATCTTCTCACTTACTGATTGCAAGTGAGTTCATATTCTACCGGAGGTATGGCAAAGGGTTGGCTGCGAACAGGCCTGCAGACGGCTTCGGATCTCGATCGATTGGCATCGCTCATCCGAGGGGAGCGGCATGGCGCGGGAAAACCCGCGCCATGCCGGAACAACTTAAGCGACGGCAGCGAGCCTGTCTTCGACCGGCTCCGGAACCGATGCGATCGTGCGCAGAATCTGCGACGCGATCTGGTAGGGATCGCCCTGGGAATTCGGACGGCGATCTTCGAGGTAGCCCCGGTAGCCATTGGCGACAAAGCTGTGCGGCACGCGGATCGACGCACCGCGATCGGCAACGCCATAGCTGAACTGATGGATGGACTGCGTCTCGTGCTTGCCGGTCAGGCGCAGATGGTTGTCCGGTCCGTAGACGGCAATATGCTCGTCGCAGGCGGTTTCGAACGCAGCCATGACCTGTTCGAAATAATCCTTGCCGCCGACTTCGCGCATATAGTCCGTCGAGAAGTTGGCATGCATGCCGGAACCATTCCAATCGGTATCACCGAGCGGCTTGCAATGGTATTCGACATCGATACCGTACTTTTCGCACAGACGCTGCAGGAGATAGCGCGCCATCCAGATTTCGTCCGCGGCCTTCTTGGAGCCCTTGCCGAAAATCTGGAATTCCCACTGTCCCTTGGCCACTTCGGCATTGATGCCTTCGTGGTTCAGACCGGCAGCAAGACAGATATCGAGATGTTCTTCGACGATCTTGCGGGCGACATCGCCGACATTGCTGTAGCCGACGCCCGTATAATAGGGGCCCTGGGGCGCAGGGAAGCCGGCCTCGGGGAAGCCGAGCGGGCGGCCGTTCTTGTAGAGGAAATATTCCTGTTCGAACCCGAACCATGCGCCTTCATCGTCATTGATGCTTGCACGCGTATTGGAAGGATGCGGTGTCTTGCCATCGGGCATCATCACTTCGCACATCACGAGAACGCCATTCTTGCGCTCGCTGTCCGGATAGACGGCAACCGGCTTCAAAACACAGTCCGAACTTCTGCCCTCGGCCTGCATCGTCGAACTTCCGTCAAAGTTCCAGAGAGGCAGCTGTTCCAGTTTGGGGAAAGCATCGAATTCCTTGACCTGCGTCTTGCCGCGAAGGTTGGGGACCGGCGTGTAACCGTCGAGCCAGATGTATTCGAGTTTGTATTTTGTCATTATGGCTTCTCTCATAGGTAGTTGTGCGTGCTGATCCTTTTTGCGGGTGCTGCGCCCAATCGTGCGCCATCACCTGCGGATACACTAGCCAAAGCAATTTGCGTGCCACTTTCGACGGAGGCTTAATTGCGGCCCCGCCGGGAGGCGTAAAAACAGCAAATGATAGCTTGCCAGCAAACAAAACCGGGCCGTCAAGGCCGACAGCCGCGCTCAACAATTGCACATTGTCTGCCGATATTTTGTGCAACTGCGAAAATCCTGTGCAGCATCGCTTGCTGCAAAACAAAACCGGCAGCTCCCATGGGAACTGCCGGCGATCATTTGCATTGGCAATCCGTGGACTGCCCGAACTCCAACCCCAACGCTAAACGGACCCTTCGCAGCAGGCCGAGCGAACGCGCGCGCCCATGGCTAGCAGGCTCTTGGATACTGCGGGTTGATCCACCGTAAACGGGCGCTGCCAATTGTTGGATACGACAGCCTCGATATTTTTTCGCGCCACAGATTTCATAAGGAGTTCAAGCTCGCTGCGGGTCACATGGTCAGCGCGCATGACGGCGTTGATCATGGGATCTGATAAAGCTTCAGCAAGGGTAAGATCGGCATATGTCTGTGGCATGATGCTCTCCTTCTGCGCGGCAACGGCGCCGCAATAACGAATAGAATGGTAAATCAGTACTTTTGTAAGGCGTCGGCCCGAACACCAATTTGAAAAATTGACATGAGAACCAAATGCGTGTTACCGGTAAGTAACAACTCATAGTTACTGGACGGTAACATCTATGTCAAGCGCGCCTACGCAGGAAATTTCGAAACCTCACGATACTGTTATATCAGGGGAATCCGACGGCAGCCGAATGCCGCCGCGCGCCCGCATCGTGGCCAGTGCCATCGAGCTGTTTCGCCAGCAGGGTATCAAGGGCGTTGGTGTCGACGCGATTGCCGAGGCCGCCGATTCCAACAAGATGACGCTGTATCGCCATTTCGGATCGAAGGACGATCTGATCTGCGAGTGCCTCAAACAGGTTTCCGCACGGCGCGAACAGATCTGGCGCGATCTGGAAACGGCATTTCCGGATGATCCGCTGGCGCAGATACGCGGCTGGATTCATGAAGCCGCCGAATGCGTGTTCAGTGACCCGCGCGGCTGCGACCTGGCCAATGCCGCCATTGAACTCAAGGAAGCGAATCACCCCGCTTTCAAAGTGATCGTCGATGCCAAGAAAGTGCACAAGCAGCGCCTGATCGATCTTTGCCGCATGGCAGGGGTCATACAGGCCGAACAATTGGCGGATGCGCTTGTGCTGCTTGTCGAGGGGGCCCGCGTGTGCGGCCAAAGTGCTGGCGTGGAAGGCCCTCAGCAACAGTTGAAGCGGGCGTGCGACGCCATGATTGCCGCCTATTCCGCCAAGTGACGGCTAGAGACGCCCTGTCTTTACCGTCCCTTACCTGACCATCCAGCCGAGACCAGTCGCGCGACAGGCAAGACCGCTTGCGTGGGGGTGGAGGCAATTTCTGTACCCGGGGAAGCCAGACCACACGCAAGGCATGCCGTTTGATTCACGCACTTGTTATCAGCGTTCATCGCAGGAGCATGTACATTGCGTGATCAGGACAGGGCTCCCCGACACCCGCCGAACCAACTGCCCGCAAAGGGCAAAACGACACTGGTGCAAATCCAGACGGAGTGGCAATCGAATGGGAATAGCCTTCATGAACGACCGGATGCCCGAAACCCTTCCCTTCATAAGTCATGAAACACGTTCCGAGTGGCTGCTGCAGCGCGTCGCGATCCTGCGTCAGCATCCCAATTTCAGCGAAGCAGCGGCGGACTATGCGGACGACGCCGTCGGAATTTTTGAAGGCCGTTACATGGCCAACAAGGTCATGGCGAATGTCGCCCGGCAAGTCATCTGCATGTCGATTCTCGCACTGCATTTCACCCGCGACAATGGACATCACGGCGCAACCATTTCCAGCATCCAGAACATAACGTCGAGCCTGAAGCTCTGCAGCAAGAACACCACCTCGGCGACAATCGATCTTCTGGAGAATATCGGGCTCGTCAGCCGCGTGCTCGACGAAACCGACCACCGGAACCATCTGATCCAGCCGACGGACAAGCTGATATCCGGCATGCGCAGGATTGTCGGCGTTGCCATCGCTGCGGCCGACAAATTGTTTCCTTCGAGACATTACAAGCAATTGATCGACGGCACGGACGGCTTCCTCGAACGCTATTTCGCCTCCAGCTTGCATTCGCTGCTCAATGTCAGCACCATGATTTCCAACCTGCACAGTTCCCAACTCTTCGCCATCAGCGATGGCGGCGGCGTCCTGCTCTGCAAGCTGATGACAATGAAGGAACAGCAACCGGCAGACCGGGAGAATATCGTCAGCTTTCCCTATGATGAAATCGGCAATCTTTTCGGTGTGTCACGCACCCATATTCGCCGGCTTATGAAACGAGCCGAAGCGGAAGGGCTGGTGCGTTTGCTGGAAGACGGCGGCCGGCAGATCGAGATATTGCCGACCCTGAATGACGTCTTCGAAAACATGGTCGCCGCCCATATAGCCCGCGCCCAATTCGACATTCATCTTGCCAACGGGGATTACGATCTGTTGCCCATAGATCGCAACGCCTGAAGACCTTCGCTTGCGGAAAGCGCACGCGCCGCGCCACCCGATCTCGACTATCATGCTCAAAAGAAATGACCCTGCCCCTTGGAAAGGCAGGGTCGTTGAGCATTGACTGGAGATCAATTGAACTCATTTGCCTTCCTGTTCAACGCAGTCTTGCCGCGTGAACGAGAATTTGCCGGTTCACGTTGCATCCGATTTTCCAGGCAGTCAAAGGATAAAACTGGTGGCTTTTTGCTACCAACTTTGCGCCGCCAAATTGCGCCGAATGCGGCTTTCCCGCGACATTTGCGGAAAATTGCGGCTTTCCTGAACGGGATTCGTCGGCGTCCTCTGGCAGGACCCGGACCTTACAAAGATTTGATTTGCATCGAAAAACAGTAAGCCGGCTGGGCGTTTCGCGCAGCCGGAAAGACAAGACCGACACGCCATGACGGCATTTTACAGCTGGGCGACTGGTGCAAATTGGCAACATTGCGCCTGGTAGCAATATACTACCAGTTATGTCCTTTGACCAAAAGGGTACCAAAGTAAGACATAAGTGAGGCACTGCGAATTTGGCTTGCCCCTAGAACAATGATCCTTCACTGGAGATCGACATGAATATCAAAACTCTTCTTCTCGGCTCTGCCGCTGCACTTGTTGCAGTATCGGGAGCTCGCGCTGCAGATGCAGTTGTTGTCGCTGAACCAGAAGCCGTCGAGTACGTCAAAGTGTGTGACGCATATGGTGCCGGCTTCTTCTATATCCCCGGCACCGAGACATGCCTGAAGATCGGCGGTTACATGCGCTACGATGCCGGCGGCGGTGACGACCCATACAAGGGCGGACACATGGGCGGCCAGAACGACACCTATTACAAGCGTGCCCGTGCCGAGGTGCGTTTTGATGCCCGGACGGAAACTGAACTTGGCACATTGCGCTCCTACATCCAGACGCGTTTCCAGTATACCGATGGCAATCAGGATGGCGCGTCCATTCCGCAGGCCTTTATCGAACTGGGCGGCTTCCGCGTCGGCGTGGCCGACGAAATCTTCGGTTCATGGGTCGGATATGCCGGTAACATCATCAATGACGACGTGATCCAGTACAACAGCTTTGCCAGCAACCAGATAAGCTACACATACAACGCCGGAAATGGCTTCTCGGCGATCATCGCCGCCGAGCAGGGCGAAGTGGATCAGGGTTACGATTACCGCATCGATGACTACATGCCCCACGTGCTCGTGGGTGCCAAGTACGAACAGGGCTGGGGAACGATCTCCGGTATCGCCGGTTATGACTCCGCCGTGGAAGAATGGGGCTTCAAGGCTCGTCTGGATGTCAAGTTCACCGACACGGTTTCCGCCTGGGTGATGGGTGCCTACCAGACCAACTATGACGACCAGTCCTTCAACACCAATGTCAACCGCAACTGGTTCGGCACATGGGAAGGCGACTACGCCATCTGGGGCGGCCTGGCTGCCAAGGTTACCGACAAGGCAACCGTCAATGCGCAGGTTGCTTACGAAGAACAGGGCACGATTGCTGCCGCTTTGAACGTGGCTTACGAGCTTGTTCCCGGCTTCACGATCACACCGGAACTCAACTACACCAAGTTTGACGGCGCGCGTAAGGACTACTCCCTTGCCCATGGCGGCAACGACGATGCCTTCGGTGGTATCATCCGCTTCCAGCGCAATTTCTAGTCAGCGCAAAAGCTGATTGTCCGGGGCCGCAAGGCCCCGGCTTTTTTATGGGCGGAAAGCTTGCTCCGCCCGCCTCAAGCAATCATGCATTCACGCTTGCCGGTTCCTGATGCCCTGCGGGCGGAACAGTATTATCAGGCGCCTTGATGCGGAACCACGCGATGTAGAGTGCAGGCAGGAACAGAAGCGTCAGCACCGTACCCACGATAATGCCGCCCATCATGGCATAGGCCATCGGCCCCCAGAATATTTCCCGGGCAATCGGGATCAGCGCAAGGCTGGCCGCCGCTGCCGTCAGCATGATCGGCCGCATGCGATGCTCCGTCGCTTCGACCACAGCACTCCACGGATCCTTACCTTCCCGCCGGAGATCCTCGATCTGCACGACAAGGATCACGGAATTGCGGATCAGAATGCCGATCAACGCCAGGACGCCCAGCAACGCCACGAAGCCAAGCGGAGAATTGCTGGAGAGCAACGCGGCAACGACGCCGATGATGGCCAGAGGCGCAACCGCAAAGACCAGGAACAGCCGCTGGAAGCTTTGCAGCTGGATCATCAAAAGGGTTACCATGGCAAACAGCATGAGCGGAGCAACGGCTGCGATGGGCGCCTGGGCCTTGCCGCTTTCTTCCACAGCACCGCCCACGACAACACCGTAACCCGGCGGCAGCTTGCCTGCGAACTCGGCGACCTTGGGCGCCAGCTGCGTCACCACTGTTGCGGGTTGAAGGTCGCCGACGATACCGGCCTTGAGCGTTATGGTGGGTTGGCGCGCGCGACGCCATACCACCGACTGCTCCAGCTCGTAGCGGAAGTTCGCAACGGCCGCAGCCGGCACGGACTGGCCGTTGCTGGTCGTCAGCTGGATATTGCGGAGCTGGTCGATCGAGCCGCGTTCATCGGCGCGGGCGCGCACGACCACATTGATCAGATAGATGGAATCCCTGACTTGCGTGATCGTCGAACCGCCGACAACGGCATTGAGCGACGAGGCAATCGATTCCGAGGTGATCCCGAGCTGACGCGCCTTGTCCTGCAGCACGTCGACCTTGATGACGCGGGAGGGTTCGTTCCAATCGAAGGTGATGTCGCCGATGGATGGATTTCCGGCAACCAGATTGGCCATATCATGGGCGTAATCGCGCACCTTCTGCACATCCGGCCCGCTGACACGGTACTGGACCGGACGGCCGACCGGCGGTCCGATATCCAGCAGATGGACAAAGGCGTCGGTGCTTGGAAACTCGTTCTTCAGCCATGCCTGCAACGTCGTCCGCAGCCGGTCGCGTGCCTCCAGGCTCTTCGTCACGATCACCGTCTGCCCGAAGAACGGATTTGACGGCTGCACGTCGAATGACAGGAGGAAGCGGATGGCACCCTGCCCGACATAGGAGCTCCAATGATCGATATCGGCGTTGCCGGCCAGTTGCTCCGCCTCGAACTTGTCCATCTGCGCCTTGGTTTCAAGGATCGAGGCATTCTGCGGCAAATTCCAGTCGACAATCAGCTCATGACGGTCGGAGTTAGGAAAGAACTGCTGCTGGACGTGACCCATTCCGTACAGGGAAACCGCGAAAATCACGACGGTCGCAGCAATGGTCACCCAGCGGAACCGCATGCAGAGCAGGAGAATACGCTGGAACCACACGGTAAACCGGCCGGGGTTCTCGTGCTTGTTCTTCATGGTCTTCGGCAGCAGCGTCACGCCGAGCAACGGCGTGAAGATGACTGCCACGATCCACGAAACAACCAGCGATACGGCGATCACGACGAACAGCGTGTAGGTGAATTCACCCGCCGCACTGCTGTTGAGGCCAACGGGAATGAAGCCGGATACCGTCACCAGCGTACCGGTCAGCATCGGAAAGGCCGTGTGCGTGTATACATAGGTGGCGGCTTTGCGCAGATTGTCCCCTGCCTCAAGCCGCGCCACCATCATCTCGACGGCGATCATCGCGTCATCGACGAGCAAGCCCAGTGCGATGATCAGCGCGCCCAGTGAAATACGCTGGAGCGAGATGCCCATATATTCCATCACCATGAAGGTGATCGCCAGGACCAGCGGTATGGCCAGCGCAACCACGAAACCGGCACGCATGCCCAGGCTGACAAAGCTGACCGCCAGCACGATGGCGACGGCTTCAAACAGGGCGCGCGTGAAGCCGGATACAGCCTCCTCGACGATTTGCGGCTGGTCCGAAACCAGATTGACGCCAACGCCCACAGGCAGATCCGCCGTAATCTGCTGCATCTGCGCCTTGAGGTGTTCGCCAAACTTCAGGAGGTTGCCGTTCGGCTTCATGCCGATGGCAAGACCGATGGCCTCCTTGCCGTTCACGCGGAACAGGCTGGTCGGCGGATCGATATAGCCGCGGGTAACCCGCGCGACATCGCTCAACCGGAAGAAGCGGTCATTGACGCGAAGATTGATGGCCTGCAGGCTCTTCTCCGACACGAACTGGCCGTTCACCCGGATCATCACCCGTTCAGGGCCGGTTTCGATGACGCCCGACGGGGTGATTGCATTCTGCGCCTGCAGGGTGCTGATGATGGCCTGCTGGTCCAATCCCAGGGCCGCGACCTGCTTGGGCGAGAACTCCAGATAGATCGCCTCGTCCTGCGCACCCACGAGCTCGACCTTGCCGACGTCGGGAACCGTCAGGATTTTCCGCCTGACGTCTTCGACGTAATCCCGCAGTTGCCGCCGGCTCAGCCCATCGGAGGTAAAGCCGTAGACATTGCCATAAACATCGCCGAACTGGTCATTGAAGAACGGACCGACGACCCCTTGCGGAAACTGCGGGGAAATATCGCGGATCATGTTGCGGACGCGGATCCAGGTTTGCGTGACGGCATCCCCGCGCACCGTGTCCTTGAGGTTGAGGAAAATCGTCGTCGATCCCGGCGAACTGACACTGCGGGTGTAGTCCAGCGTATCGAGTTCCTCGAGCTTCTTTTCAATCCGCTCGGTGACCTGTGTCGTCGTGTCCTCGACCGAGGCTCCCGGCCATTGGGCCGAGATCACCATGGTCTTGATGGTGAAGTTCGGGTCTTCCTCGCGGCCGAGATTGAGATAGGAGAAAATCCCGGCAATCGTGAAAACGATCATGAAGTACCAGACGAGAGACCGGTGATCGAGCGCCCATTCCGAGAGGTTGAACTTCTTCATAGCGGATTCCCGTCAGTCATCTTGATTTTCTGGCCTTCGGCCAGGCTATGCGCCCCGGCCGTGGCGATCCGGTCACCGTCGGTCAGTCCGGACACGACAATGGCGTCCGCATTGGTGCGGTCTTCCAGCTTGACTTCCCTGGCCGAAACCGCCGCCTGCTTTTCATCGATCAGCCACACGAACGTCTTGCCATCCTTGTCGAGGATTGCCGTTGCCGGAATGCGGATGCGCGGATCCGCTGCGGTGGTGAGATAAGCCGTCACCGTGGTCCCCAAGCGGAACCCTTCCGGCGGCTGCTGCAACGTGATGCGGGTTCGGCGCGTGCGCGTGGCTTCATCCGCCTGCGGTGCGATTTCCCTGACAACACCTGCCGTCTGTATTGTCGGATCGGTCTGCAGGGAGACACCGAACCTGCTTCCCGCCTCGATCGCGCCAGCCACCGTTTCGGGAATATCGACCACCGCCTCACGGACATCAGGGCGTGCAACGACGGCCACGAGCTGGCCGGCAGTCACGGTCTGTCCGACATCGGCCTGCAGGGACGTCACCACGCCGTCGAAATCGGACCGCAACACCGCATAGCCGAGCTCTTCACGCGCCTTCGTCAGGTCAGCTTCCGAACGCACAACCGAGGCGACGGCGGCTTCGTAGGCCTGCTGCGCCTGATCGACGACGGCTTCCGTCGCCGAATTCTGGCTGAGGAGCGCCTTCTGCCGGTCGGCCGTCGACGCGGCGTTGGCAAGCTGGGCCTTGGTGGACGACAGGTTCGCCTGCGCCGCCTGCACCGCCAGTTCCAGCGCGAGCGGATCGATTGCCGCGATCTCCTGCCCGTTCGAAACCTGGTCTCCGACGGACACGTCACGGCGCACGATGCGCCCGAGGGTGCGGAAGCCGAGCTGGGTTTCAAAACGCGGTTCTATCTTGCCGGCAAATCCCCGGACCTGCAGGGTTTGCGATTTGACGACGGTCGACAGAACCGGACGCACGACATCCGGCTGCTTGGCCTCGCCTTCCCTCTGGCAGGCGCTGAGAGCGATACCGAGACTGACAAGGCTTGCGCCATAAACGAGAACACGCCTCATGACGGATCACCACTCTTGATTGCTACAATCTCGGTTGGCCGCAACCGGGTTCCGCCTGTCGTCACCACCTGTTCGCCGGCCTGCAATCCGCCGCCGATCGCGACAGACAGCGACTCGTACGCCGTCACGGTCACGTCGCGCAGATCGACGGCGTTTGTTTGCGGATCGACGACCCAAACGGCCGGCTTGCCATTGTCCGAGGTCAAGACCGACGATGGCAAGACAGCCGCCTTGACGGCCGGCAATTTGACCGTTCCGATCACCACGGAACCAAGAGCCATCTGAGGCGTCGGGTTTTGCACCGCGACCTTGACCCGCACGGTGCCGGAGGCATCGTCCACCGTCGGAGAGACTTCGCGGATAATGCCTGTGGCCGTTATGGCGGGGTTGTCGAACAGAACAATCTGGATCTGCTGATCGCCGATGCTGCGCGTGACCAGTCCCTCATAGACATTGAAAATCGCGTCGCGCGGACCATCCACCGCCACCGTGAACGCAGTCGATGCGATCTGCGTCACCTGCCCCACCTCGATATTGCGCGCGGTAACCACGCCGGAAGCGTCGGCTTTCAACTCGGTATAGGACAGAGTTTCGCGCGATGTCTGCAATTGCGCCCTGGCTGCATCGAGCGAACCCTGTGCCGTGCGCTGGGCTTCCTCGGCGCTGTCATAGGCGCTCCTCGTGGTGAAACCCTGTGCGAGCAGCGCTTTTTGCCGGTCGAAGGCGGAGGTGGTCTGACGTAACTGCGCCTCGGCGGAACGGACCGCCGCGTCGGACGCGGCAACGTCGGCCTGCTGCTGGGTCGGGTCGATGCGCGCAAGGACGTCGCCGGCAGCGACATGGTCACCCACGTCCACAAGCCGTTCGGTCACCTTCCCGCTCACCCGGAACGAAAGATTGCTGTCGATCTTTGCCCGTATTTCACCGGTTACCGAAACACTCTGCGCATAATCCGTGAACACGATCTTGGCGACATTCACCTGGGCCGGCGGCTTCTGTTCAGCCGCTTTTTTCGGCTGGCAACCGGCCAGCAGGGCAAGCCCTAAAATCATCACCAGCAGCCTGGGCACGGCAGACACATCATACCGTTGCCGCTGGCGCTCAACCACAAATCCGGAGGAGAAAAAGTCAGGCCGCATCATTCAACCAATCCATGAAAAGGTGTGACGGGTATAATATTGACTGATCGTTCAGTCAATGTATAATGTTGTCCAAGTCGACTTCAAGGCTCCATTGGATGAAATCATGGCCGAAATAAAAAATGCGTCAAGCACAACCGGGCCGGACACCGCCCCCGGCGTGCGGGCGCGCCGCAAGGCACAGCGCCCGCAGGAGATCCTGCATGCGGCTTTCGACGAGTTCGTCGAGCGCGGCTATACCGCCACGCGCATCGAAGATGTGGCGCGGCGGGCAGGCGTTACCAAAGGCACGATCTATCTGTATTTCCAGAACAAGGAAGAGTTGTTTCACGATGTCGTGCGCAAGCTCTCGCAGCCGATTTTCAACGAAGAGCAGTTCCTGAGCGAGCATCAGAACCGCCCGCCGCATGAGCTCATCCGGCTTTTCCTCGATACGGTTTACGAGCACATGACCGTCAATCCCTACTCGCGGGAAATCCTGCGTTTTCTGATTTCCGACGGCCGGAGTTTTCCCGAACTGACAATGGCTCACTACAATGAGTTTGTCCTGCCCATGCTGACCATGTTTCAGAACCTCATTGAAAAGGGCGTCCGGGAAGGTGTTTTCCGGCCGGGAGCCGCGACCAGCGAGAGCAGCCATATCCTGCTCAGCCCGGCACTGACATTGACGATCGACAAACTGCTGGACTGCCAGACCAACCTGCCGCAACTCGACGACTATGTGAACGCGCATTACGACATGATCATGCGCAACATTCAGAAATAGCACCGCTCAAGGCGGCTCATTCGGACACCTGTCTAAGTGCCCCAGACAACGGCGCCGCCGGTCAGGCCCGCACCGGCAGCCGTCAGCAACAGCCGTTCACCCCGCAAGAATCGCCGGTCACGCTGCGCCAGCGATAGGGACAGCGGAATGGTGGCTGCCGAGGAATTGCCATAGGCCGCTATGGTGCGGACCGTCCGCGCGGCATCAATGCCAAGATTGCCGCTGACAAGATCAAAAATACGCGCATTGGCCTGATGCGGCACGAACCGGCTGACGTCCCGAGCGCCAATACGCGCATCCGCCATTGCCCGTTCGGCGCAGCGCGTCATCATGTGCACGGCCTGCGCAAACATTTCCTTGCCGTTGCGCATGGTCATCAGGCAGTCCGCCGCCGCCATGTCGGGCGAAAAAGGCGTCTTCGAACCGCCGGCGGGAATGGAGATCAAATCATAATGGCTGCCATCGGCGGCCAGATCCACACCGAGCAGGCCCGTACCCGGCTCTGCCGATGGCGCCAGAATGACAGCACCTGCCGCATCGGCAAAGAGGACGGCACTGGCCCGTTCCGCCGGGTTGATGCGGCGGCTTAAGATGTTGGCGGCAACCACGAGAACCGGCCGCTTCTGCGTGCGCACGAAACCGTCTGCCAGTGTCAGCGCATAGAGGAAACCCGAGCAGGCGCCGGCAAGATCCAGGGCACCCGAATTGACAAGCTTGAGCCGATGCGCAAGCAGCGGCGCCGACGGTGGCAGCAGATGGTCGGGCGTTGACGTGGCCAGCAGCGTCAAGGCGATATCGGCCGGCTGCAGCCCGGCGTCATCAAGTGCCGACTGTCCGGCCTTTGCGGCGAGATCGGTGAGCAGTTCGCCATCCCTTGCCCAGTACCGGGTGCGGATACCCGTTCTTCGCTCGATCCAGCCGGGCTCGAGCCCAAGGTTGACCTCTATCTCCGCGTTTTCCACGCGGCGCTCCGGAACGTAGTGACCCAAACCAATGATACGGCTCATCGCCTGCCCGCCGCAAACAGGTCCGCTGCCTCGTCAATCGCGTCATAGGCACGATCAAGATCGCCCTCCTCCACGCCATAGGGCGGCATCAGATAGATGATGTTGCCAAGCGGGCGGATCAGCAGGTTTCGGGAGCGGAAGAACGCCCGCAGTTTTGGTCCGGCATCCGAGAGATAGCCCGATGCGGGAACGTCCAGATCAAGCGCTGCAATCGTACCCGCCTGCCGCACATTGCTGAATCGGCTATCTGCGGCGAACCGTTTGAGTTTCCCGCGATGCATGGCTTCCAGCGCTTGAATACGCGCCTCGATGGGCTCGTTTTCCCACACGGCAAGGTTTGCGAGGGCCGCTGCGCAGGCAATCGGATTCGCGGTGTAGGAACTCGAATGGAAGAACATCCGGCTGCGGTCTGTCGACAGATGCGCATCGAAGACCGGCGCTGTGCACAGCGTGGCGGCCAGCGGCAGGGCACCGCCTGTCAGGCCCTTTGACGTGCACAGTATGTCCGGCGCGATGCCAGCCTGATTGCAGGCAAAGAGCGTCCCCGTACGCCCCCAGCCCGTCATCACCTCGTCGGCGATGAGCAACGTGCCATGCCGCTCGGCAATCCGCTTCAGTTCGGCCAGCACAAAGGCCGGGTACATCCGCATGCCCCCTGCCCCGAGCACCAAAGGCTCGACCAGCAATGCCGCGACCTGACCGCTCAGGCACAGCCTTTCAAA
The DNA here is from genome assembly GCF_058792715.1 of Phyllobacterium sp. MT110. Taxonomy (NCBI): domain Bacteria; kingdom Pseudomonadati; phylum Pseudomonadota; class Alphaproteobacteria; order Hyphomicrobiales; family Phyllobacteriaceae; genus Phyllobacterium; species Phyllobacterium sp. MT110. The sequence goes on along the minus strand of NZ_JBXAFE010000003.1, from coordinate 354,299 downwards.
TTCATCGAGCGTGGCCTGTTCGTGGCCGGGCGAGGGAAACGGCAAACGGTCGACGCTGAACAACAGCGACTGGTAGGCTGCGTTGAAGACGCCGCGCTCCCCCGCCGACATGGTTCCAATCGTGTCGCCGTGATAGCCGTCCTCCATGACGACAATGCGCGAGCGCGGCGCACCGGTATTATGGAAGAAGCCGAGCGCCATCTTCAGCGCCACTTCCACGCAGGTCGACCCGCTGTCCGAATAGAACACGTGGGCGAGGCCCGCAGGTGCCACGGCCAGCAGGCCGCGCGCCAGCTTCTCCGCCGGTTCATGGGTGAATTCGGCGAAGATGATCTGGTCGTAGCTGTCGCAGGCGGTGCGGATCGCCTCCATGATCAGTGGGTGCCGGTGCCCGTGCGTGATGACCCACCAGGAGGAAATCGCATCAAGGATGGCATTGCCTTCCGCATCGAACAGCCAGGCTCCCTCCGTTCTGACAATGCGTTTCATCGCGGGTTCAAGCGCATGCTGCGTGAATGGATGCCAGATCGGCGACGATATGAGGGAGCCGGTCATGCGGCTACCGTCCGGAAATGCGCCATGTCGAAATGATCGCGAAAGGCTTGGCGCAGCGCTTCTGGTGTCACGGCTTCAAGCAGTGGCAGCCGCCCAAGGCAGCGGACCCGTCCCAGCTCGCCGATGATATGCTGGGTATCCGCAACTTCATCGCCAATGAAGACGACACCGAAAACCGGCACCGACCGCTGCCGCAAAGCCTCCAGCGACAGCAAGGTATGGTTGATTGTCCCCAATCCCGTGCGGGCGCACAGAATGACCGGTATCCGCCAGCGGGAGAAGACATCGGCAAACACCACGGTTTCCGTCAGCGGAACCATGACACCGCCGGCACCCTCGATAATCAGCGGCGCCTCGATCGAGGGCGGGGTCAGCAATTCCGGTTGTATCTCGACATTGTCCAGCCGGGCGGCGCGATGTGGAGAGGCAGGCGCGCGCAGGCGCCATGCCTCGGGAATGATCCTTCCGGCCGGTATCCCGCCGAGACGCATGACAGCCTCGCTGTCCGTTTCCCCCTCAAGACCGGCCTGGACCGGTTTCCAGTAACAAGCGCCGAGCGCATCGGCCAATGCGGCGGAAAAGACCGTCTTGCCGATATTGGTATCTGTTCCTGTCACGACAAAACGCTGCGTCATGCGGCCTCCTCGGCAAGGGCTATTTTCAGGCAATCCAGCATCCGGGAAATCGCGGTCTCATCGACATTCAACGTGATCGCAATCCTCAATCGCGCGGTGCCTTCGGGTACCGTCGGCGGGCGGATCGCGCGGACGTCGAACCCTTCAGCGCGCATGCGTTCGGCGATACGCAATGCGCGGATCGTACTGCCGATCATGATGGGCAGTATGTGCGAGCCGCTGCCGCTCATGCCGATTGTTTCTGCCAGATATGACCGGGCAAATGCCGAAAGGCGGCGCAGGTCCAGCCGGCGCCGGGGTTCCCCGGCAAGCATTTTCAGCGCCTCGCGCACCCCTGCGGCCATGAGCGGGGACGGGGCGGTGGAATAGATGAAGGAACGGGCGCGGTTCAGGAGGTAATCGCAGACGACCGCATTTGCCCCCAGGAGCGCACCGGATACCCCCAGCGCCTTGCCGCATGTATGCAGGAGGACAACATTGTCGCGCCGTTCCAGCCCGGTGGCGAGACCACGGCCATTGTCGCCGAACACGCCGGTGGCGTGCGCTTCGTCGATGACAAGAAAGCTGTCATAGCGGTCCGCAAGTGCTGCAAGTTCAGCAAGCGGCGCGCGATCCCCATCCATGGAGTAGAGGCTTTCCACTGCGATCCAGGCATGGCCGCTTCCGCCCGCCTTGCGCCACTTGGCCAATTCATTTTCGAAGCTCCCGACATCATTGTGCCGCGCCGCCACCGCCTGCGCGCGGCTCGCGGCAATGCCTTCATGTGCGCTTGCATGGATGAGCGCATCGTGGACGATGAGATCGCCGCGCTGCGGCAGGGTTGAAAACAGCGCGGCGTTGGCCGCGTAACCGGTCGAAAAGTACAGCATCCGCTGTGAGCCGAAAAAGGCCGCCGCCTCTTCTTCCAGCAATGCATGTTCCGGATGATTTCCGCGCAGGAGACGCGAGCCGCCCGATCCGGCCGGGACGCCGCGCTCCATCGCGGCGGCGATGGCGCTTCTGATACGATGCGAATGGGCAAAGCCGAGATAGTCGTTGGAGGTAAAATCGATCCCGCCATTCGGCATGAGGGAACGTCGCCTTCCCCTCCGTTCCAGCCCGGCCAGGGTTTTGCCGTAGCCGGCGAGAAAGCCGGACATCACTCCGACGCACCCAGCGGCATGGCCTTCAGCCCCAACCGGCGGAACAAGGCGGCATCGTGGTCCTCGCCGGGGTTTTCGGTGGTGAGCAGCGTGTCGCCGACAAAGATCGAATTGGCGCCGGCGAGGAAACACAAGGCCTGCATCTCGTCGCTCATGTCCGAGCGACCGGCAGAGAGACGAACATGGGTTTCGGGCATCAGGATACGGGCAAGGGCAATGGCGCGGACAAATTCGATGGGGTCCACCGGGGCAGCGTCGGCCAGCTTCGATCCTGGAATGGGGATCAGCATGTTGATCGGCACGCTCTCGGGCGGCACGGGCAGGTTCGCCAGCGTAACCAGCATGGCGATATGGTCATCCACCGTCTCGCCCATGCCAAGAATACCGCCAGAGCAAACCTTGATCCCGGCATCGCGCACATGCGCCAGCGTTTCGAGGCGATCGGCGAAGCTGCGGGTGCTGATGATCGCGCTGTAGAAGCGCTCCGACGTATCGATGTTGTGATTGTAATAGTCGAGACCGGCGTCGGCGAGCCTTGCGGCCTGTTCCGGCGAGAGCATGCCCAGTGTCATGCAGGTTTCCATGCCAAGCGCGCGGACACCTTCGACCATGGCAACGATCATGCCGATGTCGCGGTCCTTGGGGCCTCGCCATGCCGCGCCCATGCAATATCGCGTTGCGCCGCTGTCACGCGCCTTGCGCGCTTCCGCGACGACCTTTTCGACCTGCAGGAGCTTTGAGGCCTTGAGCCCGGTGGGGTAATGCGCCGATTGGCTGCAATAGCCGCAATCTTCAGGGCATCCGCCGGTTTTGATCGACAGCAGCTTGCTCAACTGGACGGCATTGGGATCGAAGCACCGCCTGTGCACCGTCTGTGCTTCGAACAGCAGATCATTGAACGGCAAATTATAGATTTTTTTGGCTTCATCAACGCTCCATCGCTCCTCCACATCAATAGCGGACGTAAAATCTTCTGGCTTCTGCGGGGAAACTTTCAACATTTGCGTGCGGCCTCGTATGTTCTGCGCCATCTGATGGCTTATTATAGATAGAATCATAAATTATCTATAATTTTATAAGGCGCACACAAAAATGCAACCGCCGTGAACGGCCGGCACAAGCGGAAGTGTTTGTCTGCTCAAAAATCGAAACGCAGGCGACGTACTGTCCTGGTCAGCCGACGATGGCGAAAACGTCGCGGGTCGAACCCGTCGGGCTTTTGACCGGCTTTTGCCCGATCCACTGCACGTGCCGCTCGAGGACTGCAACGGCATTCTCGATATTGCCCTGGCGCAGGAAACCCAGGATCGCCCTGTGATCATGATCGGTTCGAACTTCCCACTCCGATCGCCACGCGGAAAACAGAAAGCGCGCGCTCACCGAATGAAGGTCATCGATGGCGGCCAGGAGACGCGGCATCGCACATGGCGTGAGAATCAGGCGATGGAAACGCCGGTTGGCCTCTTCCCAGGAGCGCACGTCGCGGGAATTATCGCCGGCAACAGTGGCCTGTTCGGCCTCTTCCAGAATGGACGATGTCAGGTGCGGCGCAGCCTGCCGGAGCGCCAGCCCCTCAAGCTCGGCGCGCATCAAAGCGACTTCGCGCACCTCGGCCAGGTCAAACGACGCAACGCGCACGCCCCGGCGCGGCTCACTGACGGCAAGGCCCTGTGCTTCCAGTTTGCGGAAGGCTTCCCTGACCGGGACATGACTTGCGCCGAATTCTTCCGCCACATGATCCTGCCGCAGCTTTGCGCCCGGCTCCAATTGGCCGGTCACAATCCTGTCCGCAAGGATGCGGCTAATGCGATTGGCGATGGTGTCTTCGTTGGCTGCGGTCATGGTTCATAGTTATTTTGCTTCATATCCCCTGTCGAGCCCGCGGCCGCGTTTTACCGGCGCAATCAAACAGTTCTCATCGCAAATGAGCGGCTTCTGACTGTTGCAGGAATAGCACACGGGTCAAGGCAAGACGTGGTTTTTACAAGAAACCACCTTGGCTCACTCGCCCACACCGGTTGCGTGATAAAACCGTTACAAATCTCCATTACGGACGGTACAGACAGCGATTTCATCTGTTCGTTGCAAGGCAATGCGGCTGAGCAACCCATTCAATAGAGTATGGAGATCCCCCATGTCAATCAAGAGCTTCCTTCTCGGCTCGGCTGCAGCGCTCGTTGCAGTAACCGGTGCACGCGCTGCCGACGCAGTCGTCGTTGCCGAACCAGAAGCCGTTGAATATGTTCGCGTTTGCGACACCTACGGCAAAGGCTTTTTCTATATCCCCGGCACGGAAACCTGCCTGAAAATCGGCGGTTATCTGCGTTATGACGCCAAGGGCGGCGATAATGTCTACAAGGGCGGAGAATTCGGAACCTGGCAGAAGAAGACGCGCGCCACGCTCCGTTTCGATGCCCGCACGGAAACCGAACTCGGCACGTTGCGCTCCTATATCGAGACGCGTTTCCAGTACAATAATGGTGCCAATGATACGTCCATACCGAATGCCTATATCGAACTCGGTGGCTTTCGTATCGGCGTGGCCGATGAAATCTTCGGCTCGTTCACCGGTTATGCCGGCAATATCATCAACGACGACGTGATCAACTATCAGTCGGACCACAGCAACCAGGTCAGCTATACGTTCAATGCGGGCAATGGCTTCTCCGCCATGATCGGCGCCGAACAGGGCGAAAGCGTCGGCAACAACTACTACAGCTACGACTATCGTATCGACGACTACATGCCTCACGTGCTGGCCGGCGCAAAGTACGAACAGTCCTGGGGCAAGATTTCCGGCATCGTCGGCTACGACTCCAAGGCCGAGGAATGGGCCGGCAAGCTGCGTCTGGACGTGAAGTTCACCGACACGGTATCCGCATGGGTCATGGGCGGTTACCAGACCAACTATGATGATGCACCGCTCGGCCGCCGCAACTGGTTCGGCACCTGGGAAGGTGACTATGCCATCTGGGGTGGTCTGGCTGCCAAGGTTTCGGACAAGGCCACTATCAACGCACAGCTTGCCTATGAATCCGAAGGCACGCTGGCAGGTGCTTTGAACGTTGCCTATGAAATCGTTCCCGGCTTCACGATCACGCCTGAATTCAACTACACCAAGTTCGACGGTGCCCGTAAGGATTATTCGCTTGCCCATGGCGGCAACGACGATGCCTTCGGTGGCGCGATCCGCTTCCAGCGCAACTTCTAATACCCGATGCAAGAAATTTGGCGATGCTGACATTCAAGCAGCATCGCCAAGTGGCAAAGTTGATACGATCTCCAGTCAAATCCTTTGCACAGAACGGCGGGCCTTACGGGCTCGCCGTTTTTATTTCTGCCGGTTCGTCATCTGCTGTCGGTTGCTTACGATGTGCGGACCCGTATTGATATCCTTCACTTCAGGTTTGCCGGTGTCGAGCAAACCGCTCCATCCGCCGCCAAGCGCTTTGTTGAGGGCGATGTAATCGGCCGCGATTGCCACGCGGCTTTGCAGCAGGGCGTCTTCCGCCGAATACAGCGAACGTTCCGCGTCAAGCACATCAAGGAAGCTCGATGTTCCGCTCTGGTAGAGAGAGCGGGACAGGCTGGCCGCATCGCGGTAGTGCTTGGCCGATGCGGCCAGCTTTCCATTCCTGATGCGTTCCTGTGCCAGCGATACGATGGCATTTTCGACATCTTCGAGCGCTGTGAGGATCGACGACCGGTAGGCAACAAAATACTGGTCGCGCTGTGCCTGGGCGACTTCCACCGCGGCTTTCTTCTGGCCGCCGCTGAAGATCGGCACGCTCAATGTCGGGCCGAAGGACCAGCCGATGGTGGAATTCTTGCCGAGATCGCCAATGTTCATGGCCGTGGTGTCGATATTGCCGGTCAGGCTGACGCTGGGATAACGGGCAGCTTCAGCCTGCCCGATCTTTGCGGTGTACTGCGCGTATTGGCGCTCCGCCATCCTCACGTCCGGCCGCGTGCGCAGAATATCGGCCGGAACCCCTATCGGGACTGGCAGGCGCGGCGTCGGAATGGGCGTGCCGCGCTTCAGCCTGTCCGTAAGGGCTGCGGGCGTCCTGCCCGTCAGGACGGAAAGCCGGTGCACCGCTTCCGCATAACTTGTCTCCAGGGATGGTATGTTGGCTTCCGTGCTGTTGGCCAGGCCGGCGGCATTGGCGACATCGAGGGCCGAGGATGACCCGGCCTCGAACTTGGTGCGCGTGAGCGCCGCCGTCTCCCTCTGCGAGGCTGCCGTACGGTGGGCCAGCGCGATGCGTGCCTGATAGCCGCGCGCCTGGGAATAGTTGGAGGTGACATCGCCGATCAAAGTCAGCAATGTGGACCGCAGATCTTCGCCGGCTGCATCCAGACCATACTTTGCTGCTTCAACGCTGCGTTTGTTGGCACCGAAAAGATCGAGCTCCCAGCTCGCGTCAAATCCCGTCTGGAACTGGCTCGACGTCTCCGCGGAGGTCCCCGCGCTGGTGGCACTCACCCTGTTGCGGGTTGCCGATGCGGACCCGTCAAGTGATGGCAGAAGCGTGCCTGCGGTCTGCCGGTATGTCGCGCGCGCTTCACGGATTTTCGCCTTTGCAGTGGCAACATCCAGATTGCCTGCGACCGCTTCGTCGACAAGTGCATCCAGCTCTGGATCACGCAGCCGCTTCCACCAGTTAGACAGCTCCGCCGGCTTGGGTGCCTTTACCTGCTTGCTGCTTCCCCACTGGCCGGGCATAGCAATCAACGGCTTCTGATAGTCCGGCCCGACGACGCATCCGGCAAGGCTTGAGATCAACAGAAGAAACCCGAGCAATTGACCGAGGCGGAAATGATGCTTCCCGCGAGAAGCCGGATCAGGTGAGGCTGGTATTGTGATTGTCATTGCGTCCATCTTGCTCATTATCTCGCCCCATGCCTCAGTTCGAACCGGCTGTTGCCGTTTCACTGTTGTCGGGAACCTTGCCATCGGCGCTCTTCCGGCGCCGGAACAACCGGCTGACCGCAACAAAAAGCAGGGGCACAAAAAACACTCCGAGAACGGTTGCCGCGATCATGCCGCCCATGACGCCGATACCGATGGAATTCTGGGCGCCGGAACCGGCGCCGCTTGCAGTTGCCAGCGGCGCCACGCCAAGGATGAACGCAAAGGACGTCATCAGGATCGGACGCAACCGCTGGCGCGCGGCTTCGAGCGTGGCCTCGACCAGCCCCATGCCGGCGGTCTGCCGTTCGATGGCGAACTCCACGATGAGAATTGCGTTCTTCGCCGCAAGGCCCACGGTGGTCAGCAGGCCGACCTTGAAATAGACGTCATTGGTCTGGCCAAACAGGCTCGCCGCAAGCAGCGCCCCGAAAATGCCGATCGGGACCGAGAGCATGACCGCAAACGGAATCGACCAGCTTTCGTAAAGCGCTGCCAGACAGAGGAACACGACCAGGACTGATATTGCATAGAGCGATGCGGCCTGATTGCCCGACAGTTTTTCCTGTGCCGAAAGGCCCGTCCATTCGTGCGAATAACCCGCCGGCAACTGGCTCATCAGCTTGTCGATTTCGTCCATCGCCGCGCCCGAGCTGACACCGGCAGCAGCGGCGCCCTGAATGTCGACGGCAGCAGAGCCGTTGAACCGCTCCAGCCGCGGTGAGCCGAATGTCCAGTGGCTGGAGGCGAAGGATGAAAACGGCACCATGGCCCCCGAGGCATTGCGGACATGCCATTTGTCGAGGTCTGCCGGCTGCATGCGGAAATCCTTGTCCGACTGCAGATAGACCGGCTTCACCCTGCCGCGATCGATGAAATCGTTGACGTAATCGCTGCCCCACGCCGTCGACAAGGTGTTGTTGATATCGGACAGGGCGACACCCAGCGCGCTGGCCTTCTCCTGATCGATATCGATGGCGAACTGCGGCTCGTCTTCCTGGCCGTTCGGGCGCACATTCGCCAGAAGCTTGCTTTGTCCGGCGAGCCCAAGCAGTTGGTTGCGGGTCTGCATCAAGGCATCGTGGCCTGCGCCATTGACATCCTGCAGATAGAACTCAAAACCGTTGGAATTGCCCATGCCCTGGATAGCAGGCGGGTTGAAGGAGAACACACGGGCATCCCTGATCTTGGAAAAGACACCCATGGTGGCCCGGCCAGACACCGCATTGGCCGAAAGTTGCGGCGACTGGCGCGACGCAAAGTCCTTGAGCCTGACAAACGCTATGCCGACATTCTGACCGGACCCGCCAAAGCCGAAACCGGCCGTCGTGAACACACCGTCCACCGCATCCTTTTCATCGTTGAGGAAATGGTCCGACACCTGCTTCAAAACACGCAATGTCCGGTCCTGCGTCGCCCCCACCGGCAGTTGCACGCTGGTGATCAAAATGCCCTGGTCTTCTTCGGGAAGGAACGAGCTTGGCAGACGCACAAACATCCAGCCCATGGCAATCGCAATCGCCAGGAAAATCACCAGAAACCGTTTGCTTCGCTGAATGATGCCTTGCGCGCCGTTGCGATAGGCCGTCGTGCTGCGGTCGAAAGTCCGGTTGAACCAACCGAAGATGCCCTTGCGCTCCGCATGGCCTGCGGCAGGAGCGCGAAGAATGGTTGCGCACAGAGCCGGCGTCAGCACCAGTGCAACCACGACGGAGAGCACCATGGCCGCGACGATGGTGACGGAGAACTGGCGATAGATGATGCCGGTAGAGCCACCGAAGAAAGCCATGGGCACGAAGACAGCGGACAACACCGTGGCGATGCCGATGAGAGCCCCGGTGATTTCCTTCATGGACTTTTGCGTTGCTTCTTTCGGTGGAAGTTTTTCTTCCTGCATCACCCGTTCGACGTTTTCGACAACCACGATCGCATCGTCCACGAGAAGCCCGATGGCCAGCACCATGGCGAACATCGTCAGGGTATTGATCGAATAGCCTGCAACCGCGAGCACGCCAAACGTCCCAAGCAGCACCACGGGCACTGCGATGGACGGGATGAGCGTTGCCCTGATGTTTTGCAGAAACACGAACATGACGACGAAGACGAGAATGATGGCCTCGATCAGCGTCTTGACCACCTCTTCTATCGAGAGAAGAACGAAGGGCGTCGTGTCATATGGATAGTAAACCTGGACCCCTTCCGGGAAAGTCGTGGAAAGGCGCGCAATGGCCGACTGGACGGCTTCCGCCGCGCTGATGGCATTGGCGCCCGTGGCCAGGTTGATGGCAAGACCCGCCGCCGGCATGCCGTTGTAGGCAGCACTTGTCGTATAGCTTTCCGCGCCGACTTCCACGCGCGCCACGTCGTTGAGCCGGACCAGCGAGCCATCGGTGGCGCTCTTGAGAATAATATTGCGAAACTGCTCCGGCGTCTGAAGCCGGCTTCTGGCTGTCACCGTCGCATTGAGCTGCTGTCCCTGCCGTGCGGGCATGGCCCCGAGCTGCCCGGCGGAAACCTGCGTGTTCTGCGCCTGTATTGCCGTGGACACATCGCTCGGCATGAGCGCATATTTGGCAAGCTTGTCGGGGTCGAGCCATATCCGCATGGAATAGCCCGAGCCAAACAACTGGGTTGATCCGACACCCTCAACCCGCTTCAGCGTGTCGTTCAGGGTGCTGTCGACATAATCGGCCAGATCGGTCGACGTCATTTTGCCGTCGGTCGAAACGAATGCGACAACCATGAGAAAGCCGGTCGAGGATTTCGTCACCGTCAGGCCGTTGCTCTGCACGATCTGCGGCAGTTGCGACGTGACAAGCTGCAGCTTGTTCTGAACCTGCATCTGGGCAACATCGGGATCGGCGGCACTGGTAAAGGTCAGGGAGATGCTGGTGCTGCCCGTCGAACTCGATGTGGAGGTCATGTAGTCGAGATTGTCGATACCCGTCATGCCCTGTTCGATGACTTTCGTCACTGAATTCTCGACGGTCTGCGCATCCGCACCCGGATAGGAACCGCTGATACTCACCGTGGTCGGTGCGATCTGGGGATAGCGCGATATGGACAATGAATTGACCGCCAGCAAACCGCCAAGCATGATGACGATGGCGATCACCCAGGCAAAGATCGGACGGTTGATGAAAAAGCCGGACATTGGAACCCTCAGTTCTTGGCCGAGGCGTCAGACGCCGGCTTCTGTTCATGATTGGCGGCTTCCGCAAGGTCAGACTGAGGCAATGCGGCCTGTTTGCGCTCCTTGATCTCCCCGGTCACGTCATCGATCGTCACCTCCACCGGCGTCGCACTCTGGCCCGCGCGCACGAATTGCGAGCCTTCCACGACCACGCGATCGCCGTCGACTATCCCGGTCTCGACCAGCCAGTTGTTCCCGACGCTGCTGCGCACGCCAAGTGCGCGCTCCCCGACTTTTCCATCCGCATCGACGACGAGGGCCGTTGCCTCTCCCTTGGCGTTACGGGTCACCGCACGCTGGGGCACGACAAAGCTGTTTTGTGCAACGCCTTCCTCGACAACCGCACGCACATACATGCCCGGCAGCAGCAACCGGTCCGGGTTGGGAAATTGCGCGCGCAACGCGAACGTGCCTGTGGTCTGATCCACATTGGCCTCGGCAAATTCCATTTTCCCCGCGTGCGTATAGGTCGTTCCGTTGTCGAGTTTGAGCTTCACGCTCACATTCGTCCCGCTCAGCTTCACCCTGCCGTCCGCAATCGCCTGACGCAGATTGAGCAGGTTGGTGCTCGACTGGGAAACATCCACATTGATTGGATCGAGTGTCCGGATGGTGGCAAGTGCCGTGTCCTGGCTTGCGGTGACAAGTGCACCCGGTGTCAGGGACGACTTGCCGATACGGCCCGAAATCGGGGCCGTGATCTTTGTGTAGTCGAGATTGATGCGGGCGGTATCGGCGCTGGCCTTTGCCGAAGCAACATCGGCCTTTGCCTGGGCAAGCGATGCAACCGCATCATCAAGATCCTGCTTGCTGACCGCATTCTGCTTGATCAAGCCCTGATAGCGCTCCACTTTGGCCTGTGCGCTTGGCACCGCCGCATCCGCCTTCTGCTGCGCTGCGATCGCGCTGTCATAGGTGGCCTGGTAACTCGCCGGATCGATCTGGTACAAGGCCTGCCCGGCCTTTACTTCGCCGCCCTCGTCAAACAGCCGCGACTGGATGATGCCGCCCACTTGCGGACGCACATCCGCGCTGAGGGAGGCGGTTGTCCGCCCCGACAATTCGGCGGTGACGGCAACCGATTGCGGATGCAGCGTTACGACACCAACCTGGGGACGCGCCGCTGCAGCAGGAGGTTTGCCCTGTTGCGCGTTACAACCAGCCAGCAACAGAAATAGGGCCAGCAGGCCGAAAGACCGAACGCGAAATCCTGTAACATTTTGATCTGATTGCCCTGGCATTTCTCAACTACACTCTTTCCGTTAAAGCCTGCGGACCCGACCTGGCCCCGGCACGGCTTCGCCGGCACGCGCCATCTTCCCGAGGGAAGACCAGAGGCGATCCGGGCTTGCAATTGTCGTTGGCAAGGAAGGGATGAAAGACCACACTCAAGGGGTGGCGGAGCAGGGATGTGAGCACGATTCAGGCCTTCTTACAAAAACGCTCTCCCCACCAGGCCTCTATAAATGGTTCGGTGTGAAGTAGCGTTAAGTTTGTGTAAAGTTATGTAAAATCGGCCCCGGGGCACAGCTTGACCGGCTATAGGAAAGTTTGATTTCAGAGTGCGAGGCGGACCATGACCAAAGTCTTGCTGGTTGACGACGACATAGAACTGACCAGTCTCCTTTCGGAATATCTGAGGGAAGAAGGGCTGGATGCGAGCGCTGTTCATGACGGGAAACGCGGCATCGAAGAGGGTGTCTCGGGGTCTTATGATCTGGTGGTCCTGGATATCATGATGCCCCACCTCAACGGCATCGAGGTGATGCAGCGGATAAGGCGATTCAGCGATATTCCAATCCTGATGCTGAGCGCGCGCGGCGACAACATCGACCGGATCACCGGACTGAACCTTGGCGCGGACGACTATCTGGCAAAGCCCTGTTCGCCGAGTGAGCTTGTCGCCCGGATTCGCGCCATTCTTCGCCGGACCGGACGGCACAGGCAGGAGCAGGAGGAACACCTCCTGCAATCCGGCACCCTGAAACTGTTCCCGCGCTCGCGTACCGCGGAGTGGCAAGGCCACCAGCTGGAATTGACCGGAACGGAGTTCAATCTGCTCGAGGTGCTGGTGCGAAGCGCCGGCCAGATGGTCTCGAAACAGGACCTGTCCAAGGGCGCATTCGGACGTCCGCTGACCGCCTTCGACCGCCGGATTGACGTGCACATCAGCAGTATCCGGCAAAAGCTTGGCAAGGCTGCCGACGGGCAGTCATGGATTCGCTCGATACGCGGCATGGGCTATCAGCTCGTCGAGGGGCAGTAATGGGCAGCGTCTTCTGGCGATTTTTCTGGACGCTCGCCCTCACCATAGCCGGGGTCATCCTTGTCGTGGTGGCAATCAGCACGATATTCGGACTGTCGCCGCCCAAGGGCGCCGCGCAAGACCTCATCGAGACGGCGATCCTGGACTCGGCCGCCACGGTATTGAAAGACTCGGGCACAGGCGCCCTGGCCAGGTTCGCCGCAGCGGCCGCATCCTTCAACCGGCCCGTTGATCTTGTTGTCGCCAATGCCGATCCGGCCGACTGCCAATCCGGCCCCGCAGCTACCGCGATATCGCGATTGGTCCAGACGCCCGACGGCTGCATCAGCATCACGGCCAAACGAATGCGCTATTCCATTGTCGCAAAAATACTCGGGTTCTGGCCGATTATCTTTGCGGGCATCATCACCAGCCTTGCTTCAGCGCTTTGGCTGGCCAGATATCTGCTCTGGCCGCTGGAGACGCTTCAATCCGGTTTACGCTCGCTGGCAAAGGGCGATTTTCATGTCCGCATCGGCAAGACATTCGGCCATCGCAAGGATGAGATAACCGCCGTCGGGCATGATTTTGACATCGCTGCCGCCAAGCTTGACGATTTTCACCTCAGCCAGCAGCGGCTGTTCCACGATGTGTCGCACGAGTTGCGCTCACCCTTGTCACGGCTGCAAGCGGCAGCCGGAATTCTCAAACAGAATCCCGCACGCCTGCCGGATCTGCTTCTGCGCATCAACCGCGAGATCGACCGGCTTGACGGGCTGGTGGAAGAAATACTGACGCTCGCGCAGCTTGAGTCCGGTGAGCCGTACCAGTTCGACAAGCAGCCCGTTGATCTCGTGGAGCTCGTCAACGCCATCGTGGAGGACGGCGCGTTTGAAGGGCAAGCGCACGGGGTTATTCTCGAGGTCATCGGCGTCGATACCGCCGTGTCCCATGTCAATGGCGAATTGATTTACCGTGCCATCGAAAACGTCATTCGCAACGCCATCAAATACAGCGAACCGGGCGGCAAGGTCGTGATACGCACCGCCATCCTCGCCGGCGGGAAAGCGCTGCAGATCCGGGTGGAGGACACGGGGCCCGGCCTTCCGGACTCTCAGATGGAAGCAATCTTCAGGCCTTTTGTGCGGGCTGAAAGCACGGGCGATGCGCGCGCGGGCGTCGGCCTCGGCCTGGCCATCACCCGGCAGGCCATCGAGCTGCATGGCGGATCGGTCAGAGCCCACAAGGCGCAACCGAGAGGTCTCATCGTCGAGATTATCGTGCCGCTCACATCGGACCGGCCGCAGAGGTAACCGGTTCGCCAAAGTGCCCCACCCGGGGTTAACCGGGTGGAGCATATTATCCGGTCAAAGCCGGCGCAGCCCCTATTTGCCGTTGGTATTGGCCGGCTGCTGAACTGCAAGTTTCGGAATTCCCGCCAGCAAATCCGCTTCATCACCGAGAATGTGCGCTGCTTCGTCGAGCAATACATCCTTGGCGCTCTTGCGGGCTTTCTCGATGGCTATGTCCGCGCTCAGGCTGCGCTCATTGGCCTGCAGGCCGTCATCCTGGGTCGACGCATCGGCTGAATCGTCATCGTCACCGGCGCCTGCCCCGTCATTCACCTTCTCGCGCGACTTGATGCGGCTGGCCTGCGCCGCCATCTCATTGCGGCGTTCGGTTTCATTGAGCGAGACAACCCGCTTTTCCCGCTGCGCTTTCAGGTAGGCCATATCTTCCACAAAGCGCTGGAAGTCCGGGTCCTTTTGCACCCGCGCATCGTGCAGGCTCTGCAGTTGCGGCAGCAATGCCTTCACATCGCCGATTGGCGTGTATTCCGCCGGTTTGACCTGCGCCCACGGCAAAGCATTGTCGTAGCTCGACTCGCCGAAACTCTTGGGATCGGAGAAGCCGGGCAGGGTGATATCCGGCGTCACGCCGCGCAACTGGGTCGTGCCGCCGTTCACCCGGAAGAACTGTGCAACCGTCATCTTCAGCTCGCCGAATTTCGGCTTGCTGTTGCGGGCGATCTGATCGAGGTTGACGACGGTCTGCACCGTGCCTTTGCCGAAACTGGGCTCACCGACGATGACGCCCCGGCCATAATCCTGTATCGCCGCCGCAAAAATCTCGGATGCGGATGCGGAACCGCGATTGATCAGGACCGCAAGCGGGCCGGTCCAGGCGGGCGCGGGAAGATTGTCCTTCTCGACATTGACCTCGCCGCCGGCATTGCGCTCCTGCACGATCGGCCCCTTGCCGACGAACAGGCCGGTCAAATCGATGGCCTCGGCCAGCGAACCGCCGCCATTGTTACGCAGATCGATGAGAACGTTATCGATCTTGTCCTTCTTCAGTTCGGCCAGAAGCCTGGCCACGTCGCGGCTTGCACTCCGATAATTCTTGTCGCCCTTGCGGCGCGCTTCAAAATCCTCGTAGAAGGCCGGCAGCGTGATGACGCCGATCTTGCGCGTGGCATCACCATCCTTGATCGACAGGATGGTCTTCTTGGCTGCCTGCTTGTCGAGGCTGATCTTGTCACGCACGAGGCTGATCACCCGGTGCTTGCCGTCCGGACCGGCATCGGCAGGCAGGATATCCAGCCTGACAACGGAATCCTTCGCGCCGCGGATCATCTTGACGACTTCGTCGAGGCGCGTACCGACCACTTCCTTTATCGGACCACGTTCGCCCTGACCCACGCCGGTGATGCGATCACCGACAGCCAGTTTGCCGGACAGTTGTGCAGGACCGCCGGCCATCAGCTCGCGAATGGTCGTGTAGTCTTCCCGCTCCTGCAGGACCGCGCCGATGCCAACCAGCGAAAGCTTCATCGAGATATCGAATTCGGCTGATGCCGTCGCTCCGAAATAATCCGTATGCGGTTCGATCGATGTGGTGTAGGCATCCATGAAAATCTGGAATACGTCGTCGCTCTTGTACTTGTAAGCGCGTTCCAGCGAGTTCTGATACCGCTTGTCGAGCGTGTCGCGGATGGCAGCGTCCGTCTTGCCTGCAAGCTTCAGGCGGAGCCAGTCATTCTTGACCCGCTTGCGCCAAAGCTCGTCGCTCTCCGCTTCGGATTTCGGCCAGGGCTCCTTGTCCCGGATAAAGGGATAATCTTCCTTCACACTGAAATCGAAATTCTGCTTGAGCAGCGAGCGGGCATAGGTGAGGCGTTCGACAACGCGCTGCTCATAGATGTTGAAAATGGAAAAAGGGATGCGCAAATCTTCCTGGTTGATCGCGTCATCGATCTTCGTGCTGTCGGCCATGAACTTGTCGATATCGGCCTGAACGAAGAGGAACCTGTCGGGATCGAGTGCCTTGAGAAAGCGGTCCATGATTTTGGCGGACAGGGCATCGTCAAGCGCAACGGGCTTGTAGTGATAGCGCGACAGAAACTCAGCGCTCAAGCGGGCGGCTTGCGCCTGCTGCTGCAGCGGCGCCAGCACCGGCGGTGAACCTGCATCCAGTGCGTAAGCCGGAGGGGCAAACGCCAGAAACACACTGAGCAAACCATATTGTATACGCATTAAAGCTTCGATCCGATTTCAACGTTTCAGTTTCGCTGTTTAATGTTGGTGGAACAATTATGGTTTTTTGGCAACCAGACAGCGGATTATTCGTGCTGTCATCCCGATAAATTCTGTTTCAGCCCGCAGGTGCAGCCAAATTATCTGGCGCAAAAGCGGCGCTGACAATTCACAACGGCTTGAGGCCGCCGATTCTCAGGACGATGCCAGCAAGGCTTCCAATTCCGACGCTGTCGGAAAGGCCGAATGGGTTCCGCGTCTGGATACGGTTATGGCGGCGCCCCGCACCGCATGCTCGATTGCCAGCCTGTCCAGGCGGCAATGGCGCCGGGCCGACGATGCGAGGGCCACGGACATGAACGTATCTCCGGCCCCGGTCGTATCAACCACGACGGAGGGTTGCGCCGGCACTGCGATAATCTCCTGTCCATTCGCAAGAATGGCGCCTTCACGCCCCAATGTCAGCACGACATCCCGGACACCGCGTTCCAAGAGATGGTGCGCGGCAGCATTTCCACTGGCTCCAGTCAAAGCCAAGGCTTCACCCTGGTTGAGAAACACAATGTCCACCAGCGCCCAGAGATCCGAGAAATAGGGGCGCAAAGGCGACGGGTTGAACGCAGTCACCATCCGAAGACCCTTGGCCTGCTCAAGGATTTCACGTGTTGCCTGATGCGAGAGGTTCCCCTGCAGGATAGCCAGATCACCCGGTTCAGCGGCGTGTAGCTTCACAGCAACATCGGCTGAACTCAGGTTCTGCGCTGCGTCCGTTGTTGTGACAATCGCATTTTCACCGTCGGGCAGCCGGAAGATGATGGAGGTATCACTCGACTTTCCATCCAGCTCGACCAGTTCTGTCACGAGGGGCTCATTCTGCAAGCGCTGGCGGATCGCTGCCGCGCGTGCATCATTTCCAACCGGCGCGACCAGTGTCGTGGGCAGCCCGCACCGGGCCATGACGACAGCCTGGTTCGTTCCCTTGCCGCCCAGATCGTGCGCTCCAACCTCGCCGAGGATGGAGGCCCCGGAGGTTGGCAGGGCGTCCACGATAATCGTTTCGTCGATGGTGACATTGCCGATTACATAGGCGCGCATCGGGAGGCCTTTGGAAAGTTAGAGGTATGGCGCGTCATGAAAATCGATTTCGAGCTGCATGGCATGGCCGAAAATGCTGCTGAGCCGGACACACATCTGCTCGGAAAGACTCGGCCCCGCCAGATCAAGCTGATGCTTAAGCCACAATGCCTGTTCGGCAAACCCCTGACTCACATGCAGATCAACCCACTCCTTGAGAAGCGGATCGCTGATGCGATGCATCGAGGCCTCCTTCGACCACGTCCAGTACATCCATTCCGCCGCGAACATGGCGGCCACGATGTCGAGGAACCCGCCTTCGGCAGCAATGCAGAGCATTCCTGACCGGAAGGCCTCGACTGCTGGAATCGTAACGTCAAATGCGGCAGGATCGATTGCGCGGCGCGCGAAGGTGCGCTCGAAATAGACGATCTGCTCATTGGCAAGCGCGTCGAGCACGGCGATGAGCCAGCGCTTCTGCTCGATGGTTTGCGCCGTTGCCGCCGCATAGGCGAAGATGGAAATCGCCGTGTCGACAAAAGCGCCTTCATAGACGAGATAGCGGTCAAAGGCGTCCCTGCTCAGCGCGTCATGCTTTATGTCCCTGACAAAACGATGGTCCAGCATCGTTTGCAGAACAGTCGCATTTTCTCGAAGGATGCGGTCGGAGAGACTTTCGTTTTCCATCCTCTCAGTGCTCCAGCCCCGGTTCTGCAGCGGCGCGGAATGCCTTGACCCGCTCGATGTCCACCGGGTTCCACCACACCCCGCCCTGCTTCAACGAGGATGCAACGATGACACCGTTGGTCCGCTTGAGTATTTCGACGATGTTGTCGCTGTTGACACCCGATCCGACCAGAAGCGGCAGATGCGTTGCCGAGCCGATCTCCTCGATCTCCTCGATGGTGGCGACGTTGCCCGTGCGCTGACCCGTGGCGATGACACCGTCGGCATCAAAGAAAGCGAGATCGCGGGTCAGCTCTTCGATCGTCCGGTCCGCAACGATGGCGTGGCTGCCATGCTTCACATGGCTATCGGCAAAGACCTTGATGTGCTCGGCGCGCAGCATCGACCGATAGCGCATTGCCTCAGCCGCCCTGCCTTCCATGAAGCCTTCATTCGCGACATAGGCATTGGCCCACTGATTGACGCGAATGAATTTGGCACCGCCGGCCATGGCAATGGCAAAAGCCGGAATGGGCGCATTGGCAAGCACATTGATCCCGAGCGGGATACCGATGGCCCGGGCAATGCGATCCGTGACAACGGACATGAACCCGGTTGTTTCGGGCCCGATATCGTCCGGCTTGCAAAAGGGGATATCGCCATGGTTTTCGATGACCAGGCCATGCAATCCCCCTTCCACGCAGGCTTCCGCGTCGCGCATGCAGGCATCATAGATCGTATCCATATCCGCCCCCCTGTAGCGGGGTGCCCCGGGGAAGGCCGGGCAATGGATCATTCCAATGAGCACCTTGTTGGTGCCGAATATCTCCTGCACCGCGTTGGAGCTACGATCCGATATTTCCTGCATGTCGTTCCCTTTCATAGGTTTTTTGAGATAGCGGCTTGCGCGCGTCGAGAAAATCAGCGCGTCAGCCAGGCCAGAATGTTTTTCCAGAGCTTGCCGTAGCCTTCCCACTCGCAGAAGGCCGGGGACAGCCAATGCGGCCCGATATCGGAGGTCCAGACGGCCGTGTTGCCCTTGCCATGGCGCCCGAGAACCAGCAGCGGATGGCCGCCCTGATCGTCCGGCAGCGTCGCAACCACTTCGACATCCGCTCCGTCACGCACTTCGACCTCATTGACCCCGAGAAGCACCGGCCATTCGCCGCCGAGACCAGCCATCACAGGATGATCCGGCATGACGATCTTCGCTGTCGTACCCTCGGGAATTTCAACGCGGTCATCATAGGGAAGGCAGGTCACCGGAAGCACATCTTCCACGGGGGTCCGCCGCCAGCGCGCCTTGCCATCGATACCCTGGAACGAGAAGTACCCGCCCACCATCAGCAGCGCGCCGCCCTTTTCAACCCAGGCCTTGATCAGTTTCAGCCGGTTGGGCACGGTGCGCGAATGCAGCCAAACATCAGGCGGCAGCAGCAGCGAGTTCGCGCCGATATCCGACAGGATGATGACGTCATAGGCATCCAGCCCTGCCATGTCATAGGGGAATTTTTCGACCGCTTCATGCGCGGGCATGTAGGTCAGCTCGAACGCGCTGCCCGCGAGCGCCTTGACCAGCGGCTCTGCACCCAGATGAAACGTTACACTGCCGAACTGATCGAAACCTTTGTAGTGCGTGGCCGAACTGACCCAGCTTTCGCCAACGAGAAGGACTTTCTTTGTCATGGGATCACCAAACTTTCGTAAATATCAAAATAGGGGTTAGCTTCAGGCTCCAGCCTGAAAAACAGCGCGCGGATTGGCCCGCATCATCTGATCAAGAGCCGTTTCATCGAGGCCATGCCGCTTGAGGCGCGGCAGGAAATGGCGCAGCACATAGGCGTAGCCATTGCCGCCATAGCGGGTCAGCATCATCTTCAGAAACACGTCGTGCGACAGCAGAACCCGGTCGAGATAACCGGCCTCGGCCAGGCGCACGATGGCGCGGGCGGCTTCTTCGTCGCTCGGGCACTGCACCTGCTGATCCGCGTAGAAGAAATCCATGCCGATCATGTCGTATTCAATGAATGCACCGCGGGCGGCGAGTTCACTCTGATAGCTGAAATCATCGTGGGAGGGGTTCATGTGGCAAAGAACCGTGTGCCTGATATCGGCACCCTCCTGCGCCACGACATCGAGCACGCGGTGGCCGAGCCGGAACCAGCCCGGCAAGTGCACCATGAGGGGAAGGCCCGTCCGCACCTGTGCCTGAGCCGCACCGCGCAACGACTTCTCCTCCTCAGCGGTGAAATCCGACGAGACGCCGATTTCACCGATCAGCCCGATTTTGACGTCGGTGCCATCGACACCTTCCACCGCTTCCCGCACGATCTCGTTGGCGATGTCGACCACGGTCATATCAGCGACTTCGGCCGGATGGGAGGAACCGAGATAGTAGCCGGCGCCCATCACCACATTCAGACCCGCGGCTTTGGCGATGCGCCGGAGAGCCAGCGGATTGCGGCCAATGCCCCGGCATGTCGGCTCCACCACGGTCTGACCACCGGCATTGGCAAAGGCGCGCAGTTCTGAAATCGCCAGCGGTTCGTCATCGAGCGTAATGTTGTGCTTGTTGACGAAGGGGTCCTGCTTGAGTTCGCCTAATATTTCCATGCAGACGAAACCACCGGCAAGGTACTGCCGTTCCGGCGTTTTCGGCGCATGCCACCAGCAGCGGCAATCGTTGAGGATGTGCTCATGCATCAACGTTACGCCGAGCGCTTCCGCTGCAATGGGGCCATTGACCGTCATCACCTTGCCGGAGCGGATATGTGCTTCTGACAGATCGCTGTTCACAGGACTCACCTCTTCTTGCCGCTGCCGAAGCGGAAGTTTGCCGTGAATATCCGTGTGTTCAGCCAGATGGCGATCAGGATGATCGCACCGGTGACGATCTGGGTGAAGAATGGCGAGATGTGCATCAGGATCAGCCCGTTGCCGATCACCGCGATGGTCAGCGTGCCGAGAACCGTTCCGAGGATGGTGCCCCGGCCCCCCATGAGGGATGTGCCGCCGAGGACAACGGCCGCGATCACCTGGAGTTCAAAACCGACCGCAGCATTGGACGATCCGGACCCCAGTCGCGCTGCAATCAGCAACCCGGCCACGGCGCAGGCCACGCCGGAAATGAGATAGACCGAAGCGATGATCCATTTGGCCGGCATGCCGACCCGGCGCGCGGCTTCCGCATTGGAACCGACCGCCACGACCTGACGGCCATATTTGGTCGATGTTATCGCCACATAGCCCAGAACGGCAACGACGGCGGCGATGATGGCCGGAACAGGGACCCCGCCAATGACGCCGCGACCCAGCGCAAAGAAACCCGGCGCATCCTGAATGGGGATCGAATAGCCCTGCGTCAGATAGAGTGCGAATCCCCGCAGGATGGAAAGACCGGCAAGCGTAACGATGAACGCCGGAATCCCCTGGTAGGCGATGAACCAGCCCTGGACGAAACCAAGGCCGCCGCCGAGCACGATCATTGCAACCACGACCAATGGCCAGGGATATCCCATCGCCATGACGACAGCCGCAACCGCATTGATAAGGGCGACTTGCGAGCCCACAGACAAATCGATGCCGCCGGTGATGATGACGAAGGTCATGGTGATCGCAACGATCAGCAGCGGAGCCGCCTGCCGCACGATATTGAGAATATTGCCAAGGGTCAGGAACGTATCGCTGCCGATCGAGAAAAAGACCATGCAGGCGACAAAAAACACGGCGATCGACAGAACCTGCGCGTGCTCGCCGAAAAAATCGGCAAGGCGCGATCCGTGACCGCGTTCGGTGTAAACGGTCATTGCTTTGCTCCTTCGCCAACGATCAGTTTGACCAGATCCTCGAGATTGGTGCCGCCGATCTGGCGTTCTGCGACCTTCGTGCCCTCATACATCACCGCGATACGGTCGCAGACGCGGAAAAGGTCCTGAAGACGGTGCGTGATGAGGATGACCGAAACACCATTGGCCTTCACGCGATTGATCAGGGCAAGCACCGCTTCGACTTCGGCCACGGCGAGTGCCGATGTCGGCTCATCCATGATCAGGACGTTCGGCTTGAACGACGCTGCCCGGGCAATCGCGATGGCTTGCCGCTGGCCGCCGGAGAGGTGGGCAACCTTGCTGGTCAGTTTGGGAATACGGATTTCCAGCGCATCCAGCATTTTGCGCGCTTCGGCCAGCATTGCCTTGCTGTCAAGGAACATGCCCTTGCTGAGCTCGCGCCCGAGAAAGAGATTGCCGACTACATCGATCTCATCGCAAAGGCTCAGATCCTGGAAGACCATTTCGATATGTCTGTTGCGCGCATCGCCCGGGCCGGTGAGATGAATGTCCTCGCCCTCGATGGACATGGTGCCGCCGTCCGGAATGTAGGTACCGGAAATGATCTTTGTCAGCGTCGACTTGCCCGCGGCATTGTCACCGACAAGCCCAAGGCATTCACCGGGATAAATGTCGAGGTCAACACCACGCAACGCCTGGTGCGAGCCGAATGATTTGCGTATGCCGCGCAAGGAAATACGCGGGGCGGCATGTGCGTCGCCGGCAGATCCGGAGGGAATACCCCCTCCGGAACCGATGGCAGCAGATCGTTGCTGACCGACCTCGATCATTTGAAGACGGCCCTGTATGGGTCAACATTCGCCTTGGTGACGATGGTGACGGGAACAGCGATGTTCTTCTCGACGGTCTGGCCGGCCGCAACCTTCTGCAACGCATTCACGGCGGCGGCACCCATTGCCGACGGGTCCTGCTGGATAACCGCGGCAACGAATCCGGCATCGATGCCGGCAATGGCTTCCGCCGTCAGATCCCAGCCGAACACCTTGATGGTGCCCTGCTTGCCCTGGCTCTGCACGGCAGCGATGGCGCCCATCAGGGCAGGCTCGCCGGTTGCATAGATGGCTGTCAGGTCCGGGTTGCCGGTAATCAGGTTCTCGGCTGCCGCAAGCGCGTTGTCCTGCACATTCTGGCCATCGACGACGCCGGCAACTACAACACCGTCAACACCCTTGATGGTCTTTTCAAAGCCTTCCTGCCGGACATTCTGGATATAGGAGTTCAGCGCACCGACAACACCGATCTTGGCCTTGCCGCCCATATTGGCTTTGACGTAGTCAAGGAAGAACTTGCCCATGTCGGCACCGGCCTTGGCATTGTCGACGCCGATCTGGGCTTTCTGCGGACCTTCGGGAAGGATCGCGTCGATGGCGACAACCGGGATACCCGCGTCGGCGGCCTGCTTGACGGCTGGCATCAGGCCGTTGACGTCGATGGCGACGACCGCAAGACCCGATACCTTTTCCTGAATATAGGTCTCCACGGCACTGTTCTGCGCCGTCGGTTCATTGTTGGAATTGAAGATAACCAGCTTGACACCGGCGGCGTCGGCTGCCTTCTGCGCGCCCTGGTTCATCTGGTTGAAGAAAAGCGCCTGCTGGTTGATCTGCACCAGCGCGATTGTCTTCTTTTCCTGTGCGATCGCAGTCGACGAGGCGGCGCAGCTCAATGCCGTGAAGCCAGCCAATGCAATCAATGTTCTCCTGCTCAAATTCAAAGTCATGTTCTCATCCTCTGTTGGTTTTCTTACCGTTACGTCTTGTTATTTCGCCGGCGGGGCAACGGAGTTCCGCACGACGATTTCGACTGGCAGCAGTTCTTCCGAAGCGGAAGGTTTCCACTCCTGCCAGTTTGTTTCCAGAAGCAGTTCGAGCGCCCGGCGCCCGAGTTGCCGGACCGGCTGACGAATGACGGTCAGCGGCGGTGCAAAGAGATGCAGCGGCCCGACATCATCGAAACCGATGATCGACACATCGTCGGGAACCGACACATTCCGGTCCTTGAAGACCTCGATCAGGCCGATGGCAATTTCATCGGAGCTAGCAAAGATGGCCGTTGCCGCGTGCTGCTCTTCCAGATAGCGGACGGCCGCTTTACGCCCATAATCGATGGTGTATTCACCGGCGTAACGATCAACCTTCGCCGTATCGCCATGCTGTTCGCGCAGCGCGCGCATCAGGCCATCGAAACGGCGACGCGCGCTGATCATGCGTTCGTCGCCGCCTATGAACAGAACATGGCTGTGCCCCTGTTGCGCCAGGTGAAGACCGGCGAGATAACCGCCATGATCATTGTCGCAGAACAGCTTCGGCGCTTTCGAACCCGGAACGTCTTCGTCGACGATGATGACCTTGCCCGAACGGTTGATAAGGCTTGCAAGCGCACCGTCATCCGGGTGGTTGGTGATGAAGATCAGCCCGTCGACATGATTGCGTTCGATTAGCTGCAGGTATTCGATTTCGCGCCCTGCCCGGTTGAGCGTCGCATGCAGCGAGACCGCCAGCTTGCGCTCGTCGGCTGCCTGCTCGACGGCGGCGACCAGGGTTGAAAAGAACGGGTTGGCAATTTCAGGAACAACCAGACCAATGGTGTCCGAACGTCCCATGCTCAAACGCCGCGCATGCGGATTGGGTATGTAGTTCAGCGATTTGATTGCATCTTCGATGCGCTTCTTGGTGTGATACGGCAGATCAAGACTGCCATTGACCAGGCGCGATACTGTCGTAACCGACACGCCAGCTGCGGCGGCAACATCTTTCAGACTGGGCGTCGTCTTCTTGATCACAAGCGCTTTCCCCATTGTAAAGCGGTTTAGTAAATCGCTTTACAAGACAAACGCACTTCATGGTTCTTGTCAACTGGGATTCAGAACCGACAGAACAATCCTGTGAGATTCCCTGTCGAAGCCAATCCGAAAATCAGAAAATATGGAATTTTAACAAGGTGTTGGCCGGCGCGAAAATTTATCGCTCAATCGTCCCAATTGCATGCGGCAACATAGATTGCGGCAAGTTTTTCCATGCCGAACTGATCGATGCTGTCAAACCGGCCGGGTATCGGACTGTCCAGATCGAGAACACCCAGAATGCGTCCCTCATGGAAAAGCGGCACGACAAGCTCCGAACGGGATGCGGCATCACAGGCGATATGTCCGGGAAAGGCGTGGACATCCTCGACGAGAATCGAGGTTCCCTGCGCAACAGCCGTTCCGCAGACGCCATTGCCAACGGCGATACGCACGCAGGCCGGCTTTCCCTGGAAGGGGCCGACAACGAGTTCGTCTTCGGAATAAAGGAAATAGAAGCCTGCCCAATTGAGATCGGGCACCATCTGGAAGATCAGCGCCGAGGTGTTGGCGGCATTGGCGATGGCATCGTTTTCATCAGCGAGAAGGCCGCTCAACTGAGCGCAGAGTTCGCGATAAAACTCGGTCTTGTCAGTGTGATTCATCGTCTTTGCCGCAAACATCGGACGCCTATCCTTTTCGTGCCAATCGTCGTGGCCGCCACCAGCCGCCTCTCCTGCGAGAACGGCTATCGTGACAGAGATACAGCGCGAATCTCACCTCTGCAACCGCACCGCTTCCGAGACGGCGGGAAGGCCTGCGCTTCCATGGCGAGCCAGGCACGAAGATGAACGGGCGGGTATCAGAAATTGATGGATGCGTAGAAGATGGCAAACACACCATCGAGGACGATGACGATGAAGATCGACTTGACCACCGATGCCGTCACGCGCAGACCCAGCGACTCCGCGCTTCCGCCAACCTTCATCCCTTCGACCGCCGCGATGGTACCGATGATCATGGCCATGAAGGGAGCCTTGATCAGGCCCGCCAGGAAATACTGGACCGTGATCGCATCGCGCAGATTGGCGATATAGATGCCGGGTGATACGTCCGAATAAAGCCATAGCGCGACGGCCCCGCCCGCAAGCCCGGCAAAATCCGCGATAATCGTCAGAAGCGGCAGCGAAATGCTCAGTGCGACCAGACGGGGAAACACCAGAACGCTGATCGGATTGAGACCGATGACGTGCAGCGCATCGACTTCCTCGCGCATCTTCATCGACCCGAGTTCTGCCGTGATGGCGCTCCCTGAGCGCCCCGCGATCATGATCGCGGTCAACAGGACGCCGGTCTCCCGCAGCACCAGCACGCCGACGAGATTCACCGCATAGGTCTCGGCACCATAGGTGCTGAGCATATAGGCGCCCTGCTGTGCAACAATGGCACCCATAATGAATGAAATCAGCACCACGACCGGGATTGCCCCGACGCCCAGCCGATCGATCTGGTGAAAGAATGCCGGATACCGGATC
Organism: Phyllobacterium sp. MT110; assembly: GCF_058792715.1. NCBI lineage: Bacteria > Pseudomonadati > Pseudomonadota > Alphaproteobacteria > Hyphomicrobiales > Phyllobacteriaceae > Phyllobacterium > Phyllobacterium sp. MT110. The sequence continues at coordinate 328,176 of NZ_JBXAFE010000003.1, read as the reverse complement.
GGGCTTCCCTTGCCGCCGCGCATCTGGGAACCGGTGACAACAGCACCCAGCACATGCATGGATTTGATGAAATCATCGCCGAAATTGATCACTGTCCGGCCAATTGTATCGAGAAACTGAATTCCAAGATTCGGCTTGTGCAGCGGCGGGTTTGCAGCGGCCGCAACAGATGCGGTTTTCCCGACGGCATCAAAAAGCGTTTCCCAGTGCTGCTTCAGCCCGCGTATCTCGACCTGTTTGCCGGCAGCTTCCAGCGCAACGCGCATGCGGTCGACCAGCCAGGCCCCCGCCGTATCCAATGCGTCGACGCCGGACAGATCGATGACGGCGTTGGAAAAATCCTTCCTATGCTCGATCTTGCGCATTTGCGCATTCACACGGCCGACATAGCGTGTAATCCAGGAGCCTGCCAGGACAACCATTGCCTGATCATTTTCGGTGTTGAAGCTGACGTTGAGCGGCTGGCCGGACATGCCGTGTTCGTGTGTCGCATCAACCATAGCCGAAATACTTTCGCTTTTTGCAGTCGCTGCTTTATCCCCCGGCTGGTCGATTCTGGCAAGTAAAACTCAAAACAAGCGCCCTGCGGGTCATCACGCGCCCTCGACCACCGGCAGCAAGCAAAAACCGGCTGCTATCGATGATAACAACCGGCTCATGCTCGTTATATCAGAATACCCGGGATAGCAGCCTTCCCTTAACTCCCGCTGCGCGCGTGAAGTTGCGGGATAAACAGGTCCGTCCAGCTTGCGGGCTTGACCTTGATCGTACCGGCCAGATGCATGAACTCGGCAAACTGCATGACACCGTTCGGCGTCGTCGAGAACTGTGAATCCTTGTCATTGAGCATTTCAAGAACTTCCTCAACCGACACTTTCACCTTCGAACTCTTGGCGAAAATCTCAGCGGCAGCTTGCTTGTTGCCGGCGATGAAAGCGTTTGCTTCGTCCAGAGCCGCCAGGAAAGCTTCCGTGGTTTTCGGATTGGCGTCGACGAACTTCTTCGGCGCAAAGGTCACATCAAGCGTGATATTGCCGATGACATCGACAGAATTGACAACCCGGTGCACTTTCGGGTCTTTCAATTCCAGATAGGAAAACGGTGGCGAGGTGAAGTGGGCGGTGATCTCGGTCTGGCCGCTTGTCACCGCTGCCAGGGCTTCCGGATGCGGCAGGCTGACCGTCAACGGGTCGAGCTTCGCATAGTTCTCGCGTCCGAATTCGTGCGCCGCCATCATCTGCAGGACGACCGCCGACAGCGACGTCTTGATCCCCGGCAAGGCAATTTTATCCTTGGGTGTCAGATCCTTCAGCGTCTTGATCTCGGGATTGTTCGAATTCAGCCACAGCGATGTGGCGCTGAGACCGCTGATGCCGACAACTTCGACATTCGGAATGCCCTTGGCCTTGGCCCAGAGGGTGACAAAGCCCGGCGCCCCGGTTCCGGCAAAGTCGAGCGAACCGGCCATCATCGCGTCATTGATGACGTTGCCGCCATCGAGCATAAGCCATGTCACCTTGACATCGCCCAGACCGGCTTTGGCGGCCTGCTTTTCCATCAGCTTCTGGTTTTCCATGACGATCAGCGGCAGATAGAGAATACCGTATCCCTTGGAAATCCGCACTTCGCTGACTTCGGCGCGGGCGGCACCCGTTGCACCTGCCAATCCAAGGCCGATGCCGAGCACGGCGGCACAGAGCTGTTTCATCATTTTCATTGTAGTCCTCCCTTTATACATACCGGTTCCCGGCGGTTCAAACTCAGGCCTGCATTCCCCAGCGGCGAATGGTTTTCTTTTCAATCGTGGCAAAGATCAGGTTCTCGACGGCAAGGCCGATCAAAATAACCGTGAACAAGCCTGCAAAGACGTTGGCGGTTTCCAGCTGGTTGCGGTTCTCGAAGATGAACCAGCCGAGGCCGCCGGAGCCGGACGATACGCCAAACACCAGTTCAGCGGCGATCAGCGTGCGCCATGCGAAGGCCCAACCGACTTTCAAACCCGTCAGAATGGACGGAAAGGCGGCGGGTATCAGGATATGGCGGACCAGTTTGAGACCGCGCAGGCCGTAATTCAGGCCGACCATCCGCATCGTGTTGGAAACCGACCGGAAACCGGCATGGGTATTCAAGGCGATGGCCCACAGTACCGAGTGCACCAGCACGAAGATCACGCTTCCCTGCCCCAAACCAAACCAGATCAGCGCCAACGGCAGCAAAGCAATCGCCGGGAGCGGATTGAACATGGAGGTCAGTGTTTCCAGCAGGTCGGCACCAATGCGCGACCCGATGGCGAGCGTGGTCAGGAGCGAGGCCAGCACGATGCCGATGCCATAGCCGATGAGCAGCGTTTTGATGGATGCCAGCGCTCTGGCCGGAATGGTTCCGTCGGCAATATTGGAGCTGAAAGCCGCGAAGGTCTGGGAAAAGCTGGGAAACAGCAATGGATTGCCCAGCCAGCGCCCGTAAATTTCCCAGGCGGCAGCAAGAACGAACAGGATAAAGGCTTTGCGCACCGCGCCGATGCGATAGATGCGTTCAAAGGCAGAGAGCGTCTTCTCGACCTGCAGGAAATCCTTCTTGCCGTCGCCGCGCACAATCTCCGGACGTGTGTAGAGAACTTCAGTCATCGAATCTTCCAATCTCAACTGGCGAACAACATGTCGTTGATGCGGGTTTCGAGTGCCGCCTGCGTACCGGTTCCAAGCTCGCTGGGCGGTATGCTGTTCAGCTCGGCCTTTACCTGCCCCGGATGGGGTGAAAGGAGCAGAATGCGCGTGCCGATGCGGATGGCCTCCTCGATGGAGTGGGTCACGAACAGGACTGTAAAATGCGTATCGTCCCAGAGTTGCAGCAATTCATCCTGCATCTTGCGGCGCGTCAGCGCGTCGAGCGCAGCGAAGGGTTCATCCATCAGAAGCACATCGGGCTCCATGGCCATGCCGCGCGCGATGGCCACACGCTGCTTCATGCCGCCGGACAGCATATGGGGGTAGCTGTCGATGAATTTGGTCAGGCCAACCTTGTCGATGTAGCTGCGGGCGCGTTCACGTGCCTCTGCCGGCTTTGCCCGCCCGCTGGCGGTGAGGGCGAAGACGACATTTTCACCGACCGTCTTCCACGGCAGAAGCTGGTCGAATTCCTGGAAGACCATCATCCGGTCAGGGCCGGGTTCGGTGACTTCCTTGCCCTTGAGCGTGATCTGCCCTTCGGTCGGTGTGAGATAGCCGCCGATGGCCTTGAGCAAGGTCGACTTGCCGCAGCCTGACGGCCCGAGAAGAACAAAGCGGTCGGATTGAAAAACCTGAAAATCGACGCGATGCGTGGCGGTCACCAGCGCATCTTCCGTCTTGTATTGCAGTGTGACGCCCTCGACGCTCAATAATGCGCCGCGAGCATCAAAGGACTGATGCAAAGTCATACTTCCTCCCAATGCGTCGTCTCTTTTGCGCAACGCCGTAACGTTGACAAAACTCCCACCTCGACTGTACTTGCGGTAACTGACACATACCTGACTCACGTTTCGGGGGCACGATTTGCGCATTCTTGTCGTGGAAGACATGCCCGATATCGCCAAGGCGATTGCCCAGCGCTTTGAAAAAATCGGCCATGCCGTTGATTGCGAAACCGATGGCCGGACCGCCAGCGAAGTGCTGCGGGTGCAGGATTATGATCTCATCATCCTCGACATGATGCTGCCCGGCGCCGATGGTTTCGAGATTCTCAAAGGACTGCGCGGCCGCAAGGACAAGACGCCCGTTCTGGTCCTGACCGCACGATCGGCGGTCGATGACCGCGTCGACGTCCTTGATCTCGGTGCGGACGATTATCTGACCAAGCCGTTCGATTTTCGCGAGCTGGAAGCACGTGCCCGCGCACTGCTGCGTCGGAGCGCCGGCATGTCCGACAATGCCCTGCGCTTCGGGGACCTCGTCATCGATCGGGCCGGGCGCACGGCCAGCGTTGCCGATACCGCTCTTGACCTGACCCGGCGTGAATTGATTGTTCTCGAGATTTTGGCGGCACGGCCCAAGCGCTTCGTCTCCAAGGAGGAATTGGTGGAGCAGCTTTTCAACTTCGATCAGGAGCCGAGCGCCAACGCCGTCGAGCAATATGTGACGCGGCTGCGGCGCAAGCTGGCGGATACTTCAATCGAAATTCGCACCTCGCGCGGGCTGGGCTATCAACTTGCAAGCAAATGATATCCGCTACTCCCTGCACATCCGGATCATCGTCTTCATTGCGCTCATTCTGGGTGTCGGTGCGGTCGTCCTCGCTCTTGCCGCCTGGCAATATGCCGGCATTGCCGCGCGTGATGCCTATGACAAGCTTTTGATTGGCGGGACAATACAGGTTGCGGAAAACGTCTACATGCAGGGTGGGGTTGTAACCCTCGACCCGCCAGCGGCCGCATTTGCGACACTGTCGGCCTATGATCTGGTCTTTTACCGGGTGACCGATCCGCGCGGCGTCGTTGTCGCCGGTTATGGCGATCTCGCGCCGAAAATTTCGTCGGAAAACATCCGCAAGGGCGTGGTCCTTGCCGACGACACCTATCAGGGGCAGCCGGTCCGCGTTGCGGCGATCGGCAAGCAGATTGATACCGGCTCCGGCAATGGCTGGGTGGAAATCGTCGTGGCACAAACCTTACGGGCGCGGGAGTCCCTCGCCTGGGATCTTGCCGGCAAGGCTGTCGGCATGATCGCGATCATGAGCCTTCTTGCCCTGATCGCCGGCGCCATTTCCGTGCGTATTGCTTTGAAGCCGCTGACGCGTATCGAACGGGAAATCGCAGCGCGCAAGCCCGACGATCTGCGCGCCATACGCGTTACGCCGCCCTATGAAATCCGGGCATTGGTCAGCGTCCTTGATGACTTCATGCGCCGACTTGCCGATCGCATAGCGCTGATGCAGCGTTTTATCGCCGACGCCGCCCATCAGATGCGCACGCCTTTGGCCGAACTCAATGCACAGGTGGAAATCCTGACCAACGATGCCGACCCGAGACTGCAGGATCAGATTCAGAAACTCGGCGCAAAAGTGAACGCGCTCGGCAATCTCACCGGCCAGCTTCTCGACCACGCCATGGTCATTCACCGTGCCGGCACCGTTGGCTTCACGACGATCGATCTGAATGCATTGGCGAAAACTACGCTGGCTCAGGCCGTCCCGCTGTCACTGGAACGGGAAGTGACAATTGCCTTCTTACCCTGCCCGGCAGAGCTTCATATCCAGGGCGATATGATCAGCATCCGCGAGGCGCTAACCAATCTGATCCAGAATGCCCTGATCCATGGCGCATCAACGCGCCTTTCTGTGGAGCTCGGCCGAGATGAAAGCAAGGCATGGATCAACGTGATTGACGACGGTCCCGGCATTTCGAGCACAGAACAGGCACGGCTGCTTGAACCCTTCGAGGTCGGGTCCGGTCCCGCACGCGGGTCCGGCCTGGGTCTGGCGATTGCGGCGGAGGTTGCCAAGGCGCATGGCGGAGAACTCACCTTCCCCGCCGTCGAAAACGGTTTCTGCGTGCAACTGGCGTTGCCTGGACAGCGTTTGTTAGGCAGTGTCACCTCATGAGCCACAAGGAACGACGCGATGACACACACGGACACTGAACACAGAGGCCTATGGGAAACCGAACGGGCGTTGCTGCATCATTTGCGAACGGTCCGCCGCCGGGACAGGGGCCTCAAGCCGGAAAAACCGGGCGACGGGCTGACCAGCGGCCAGAGAATTGCCGATCAGGTGGCTGCGACGATGGGCTCATGGTCATTTATCATCATCCAGTCCACGATCCTGTTCTTCTGGATAATACTGAACGTCACCGCCTATATCCAGCATTGGGACCCCTACCCGTTCATTCTCCTCAATCTTGCGCTCTCTTTTCAGGCGGCCTATGCGGCGCCCTTCATCATGATGAGCCAGAACCGGCAGCAGGATATCGACCGGAAAGAAGCCGAGCATGATTACCGCATCAACATCAAAGCCGAGCTGGAAATCGAATTGCTGCACGAGAAGATGGAGCTGCTTCACCAGAAGATCGATCTTCTCAAGGACAAGGAAGTTCTGGCTTTAACGGAGTCGATCCAGAGGCTTTGCGACCAGGGTCAGGCACCAAAGGCTCAAACGTGAATTTGCAGGGAAGCAAATGATGGTGACCCGTCGAACGGTATTGGCTGCACTTGGTATCGCCGCATACCCGGCAAAACTCTTTGCCAGCACAGCCGACACAGTCATTCCGCTCTGGCCCGCAACGCCGCCCGGCGGCGGCGGTCCGGCAGGACCGATCACTATCAGTGCCAAAGGGGCGGTCAGCAACATCGCAGCCCCGTCGATGGAGGTTTTCCAGCCGGCAAAGCCGAACGGCGCAGCGGTTCTCGTAGCGGCGGGTGGCGGCTACAAACGCATCGAAATGAAGAAGGAGGCTCTTTCGGCAGCCCGCTGGCTGATCGACCGGGGCTTTACCGTCTTCACCCTGACCTACAGGCTGCCCGGAGAAGGGTGGAATGCCGGTCCGCTGGCACCGTTGCAGGATGCGCAACGTGCATTGCGCTTGATCCGTCAGAACGCCAGCCGCTTCGAAGTCGATCCGGAACGCCTTGGCGTGCTCGGGTTTTCTGCAGGCGGGCATCTGCTTGGAATGGCTTCCGTCCGCTCGGCTTTCCCTTCCTATGAGCAGAACGATGCGGCGGACGGCCTGTCTGCCCGGCCGTCGTTTTCAGCACTGATCTATCCCATCATTACGCTGGAGCCGCCCTACGACCACACCTCGACACGGCGCATCCTGATTGGCACGCATCCAAGCCCGGAACGGAGTGCGGACTGGTCGGTTCAAACCCATGTTCGCAGCGGATGCCCTCCCGTGTTCCTTGTTCAGGCGCAGGATGACCCCATTTCCGACCCGGCAAATACCCGCATCATGGCTGACGCCTGCAAGCGGGCGGGCGTACCCGTGGAACTGCACCAATTGGCCAGCGGTGGTCACGGTTTTGGCATGGGCGAGAAGGATACGCCGACCGGCGTGTGGCCGGACTATTTTTCTGCCTGGCTGACAACTGTCGCCTCAGCGGCGTCCGCGCGCCGCTGACGTATCGCGCCCTGCCCGTCGATCACGCGGCGCGGGTGATCCGGATGGGAATCGATTTGAAAGACGGCGTTCCCGACTGCTGGTCATAGTGGGACAGGGCGACCAGCGTGTTCAGTTCGGGATAGTACCCGGCAGCAGAGCCGCGGGGAATATTATACGCCACGGCGGTCAACCGCTTGACCCGGCGCGGCCTGTCATCAGGATCGGCGTGATCGCGCGCTGCTTCAACATCGAGCGTATCACCATCGGCCAAGCCGCGTTCGGCCAGATCCTTCGCATTCAGAAAAATCACATCCCGCCGCCCGAACACGCCACGATACCGGTCATCCATGCCATAGATCGTCGTGTTATACTGGTCATGGCTGCGGATTGTCGTCAGCGTCAGTACATTGGGTTCCAGAACACGCGGATCCTCGCTCAAGCCCTTCGCCACCAGGAAACAGGCTTTCTGGTTCGGTGTTTTCCATTCGCGATGCGCGGCGGGTACGCTCAGGCGAAACCCGCCCGGCTCCCGGATACGCGCATTGAAATCCTTGAAGTCAGGGAAAACAACTTCAATCTTGTCGCGGATCCGGCTGTAATCCGCGATCATGGCGTCCCATTCAATGCCGTAACGGTCGCCCAAAGTCGCCTTTGCCATGCCCGCGATGATAGCGGGTTCCGACCGCAGATCGCCGCTGGGCGGATTGAGAAAGCCGCGCGAGGCATGCACCATCGACATGGAATCTTCAACGGTCACGGATTGCCGGCCTGTGGCCTGAACATCGGCGTCGGTGCGCCCGAGAACGGGCAGGACGATGGTGGTCCTGGCCGTCAGCAGATGCGAACGATTGAACTTGGTCGTCAGATGCACGGCAAGATCAAGTTTGCGCATCCCTGCAAACGTTGCATCGGGATCAGACATGGCGACAGCCAGATTTCCGCCGAGACAGACGAGCGCCTTGGACCTGCCATCGATGATTGCCTCTATCGCTTCGATGGCATTGTGCCCCTTGGCGGCGGACGGCCGGAAACCGAACGCCCGCTCCATGCCGTCGATGAGGGCGGCATTGGGAATTTCGGTAATGCCGACCGTACGGTCGCCCTGCACGTTGGAATGACCGCGCAAAGGGCATATGCCTGCGCCTTCCCGGCCGATATTGCCGCGCAGCATCAGGAAGTTGGCAATCTGCTGAACGTTTGCCGTGCCATTCCGGTGCTGGGTGATGCCCATGCCGTAGCAAAGGATGACATTTTTGGATTTTGCATAGACATCGCCCGCACTTTCGATCGCGCTGCGGGTAAGGCCCGACATGATCTCGATATCTTCCCAGCGCGTCGCGTCGATATCCTCTCTCAGTGCCTCGATGCCTGACGTATGTTCGGCAATAAAATCGCGGTCGAGGATTCCCTTTCCACTGCGCTCCAGATCGCGCCGGTCAAGCTCGAAAACCCTTTTCATCATGCCCTTGAGCACAGCGACGTCGCCGCCAATGCGAACCTGATGATAAGCTGACGCAATATCCGTCGAACCGAGCGTGGCCATTTCGACCGGGCTTTGCGGCGAGGCAAAGCGTTCGAGCGCCCGCTCCTTCAGCGGGTTGAAAACGATGATGGGCGCACCGCGCCGCGCCACATCGCGCAAGGTCGCCATCATGCGCGGATGGTTGGTGCCGGGATTGTGGCCAAAGCTGAAGATGGCATCGGCATGATCAAAATCTTCCAGGGTGACGGTTCCCTTGCCAACGCCGATCGAGTGCGGCAGGCCAACACTTGTCGCCTCGTGGCACATGTTCGAGCAGTCGGGAAAATTATTGGTCCCATAGGCCCTCACGAACAGCTGGAACAGGAACGCGGCCTCGTTCGAGGCTCTGCCGGAGGTATAAAACTCGGCCATATCGGGATCAGGCAGAGCGTTCAATTCGGCTCCGATAAGCGCGAAAGCCCTGTCCCATTCAATGGGCACATAGGTGTCAGCCGCCGCATCGTAAATCAGCGGGTCGGTCAAGCGCCCCTCATCTTCCAGATCATGATCCGACCAGTTCCACAATTCCGAAACCGTATGCGATGCAAAGAAGATGGGCCCGATACGCTTGGCGGTCGATTCCCAGGTGACGGCCTTTGCACCGTTTTCGCAGAATTCGAAAGAAGAGGTGTGTTTCGGGTCCGGCCAGGCACAACCGGGACAATCAAACCCATCCGGCTGGTTGGCTTTCAGCAGGGTCGCCGCTCCCTGGGCAACAATCTGCTGCCGGGCAAGACTCTCCGCCACCGCCTTCAATGCACCCCAACCGCCTGCCGGTGCATTGTAGCGTTCGATACCCTCCGGTCTCTTCCTGGGCATGTCGTACTCCTTAGAACCTGGTCAACGATGGAAAGATCGGCCGCGTGTCATTGTAACAGATAAGTGCGATGCCGCATGCTGTTCTTCCGATGATACGACGCTTTCCCGCGCGAAACCGGAAAGCGCCGGAATTTCATGATGGGCGGCGGGAGGCAGGTTTCAGCGGCTCCCCAAACGGAAATGGGCACCGCCGAAACCTGTTCGGCGGTGCCCACTCCAATGCAACCCTCGCACCGCGGCGCGAGGAAAACCAGCCGGTCTTAGTTGGCCGAGGCAAGCGTCATCGACGTGCCGGTGGCAGCAACGTTCAGACCGATCTGGCCCGTGACGCTGATTGCCTGCAGGTGAACGGAGCCTGCGGTACCGCCGAACAGCACATTGGTGCCGATACCGGCGCCGAGTGTGGCTTCCGCTGTTGCACCGCGATAAACGCCGCTCAGCGAACCCTGGTGATAACCAGCGGTCGGTGCAAACACAGCCCAGACGAGGCGGCTGCGTGTTGTAAACCCGAGATCGACACCCAGCTTCTTGATCGCGCCGGTATAATGATCCGAACGCTCACGGCCGACTGTGGAACGGAAGACACAATCGACTTCCTTGGCCGAACCAAGCACGTAGCCGACGCCGCCATCGATATCGCAGGTGAGATAGCCGATCCTCACGCCGTTGCGCGCGTCTGGCTCCTGATAGGTCGCCGGCATATCGGCTGCAACAGCGACCGTTGCACCAGCAATTGCCAACGACGTGGTCGCAAGTGCCATAGCAAGTGTCTTCTTCATCATACTCTCCTTCTCAAATTGTGACCGGTGCACCGCAATCGATCCTCCAGCCCACAAATTCAGCAACAGGTTACAGAAGGTATCGCAGGGCGATCTCATTCGATATACCTGAAGCAACACATGTGAAGGCGTGCCGGAATGCGCAAGTGACAGACCATTCACAATTCGCCTCCCAATGGGACATTTTGAAGGCACGTGACGGATTGTTTACGCAAAATTAACAGTTTAGCTTCGACGGGGCTCGGCCTATTCCATCGAATCGAGACACAATCGCCCCGACCATGAGATCTGTGAGAACCCAATGAATGTCCGGCAGCTCGAAGTCCTGCGCACCCTGCTCGTTACCGGCTCCACAATTGCAACGGCGCGGGCCATGGGCCTGAGCCAGTCGGGCGTCAGCCGCCTGCTGCAGCAGCTCGAGGCCAACCTTTCAATGCAGCTGTTTGCACGGGACAAAGGCCGGCTGATCCCGACACCGGAGGCGGAAAAGCTCGCCTATGACGCCGAACTTGTCCTTGCCGGAATAGACCGCTTCACCAACCTTGCGCAGGACCTGCGCAGCGGGGCCGTCGGGCCGGAATCGGTGCGCATCGCCCTGCCCAACAGCCTTGCCGACCAGTTTACCCCGGATCTTCTCGCGGATTTCGACAGGGATTTTCCGCGGGTGCGCATAGAAACGTTCTTCGACACGTCGGGCGCCATCACCCGCCTTATCGAACAGCGCATCGTGGATTTCGGTTTCCTGCGCTATGAAGGACAGCAGAGCACCAGCGTCGAGCTCGAGGTGGTCGTGAGCGGCCGAAAGGTATGCGTCATTCCCGCAGAACACCCCCTTGCCGCGCTGGACATCGTCACACCCAGGGATTTACGCAACATTCCGTTGATCCTGACCGGCCGCAACCGGCCCACCCGCATGAAACTCGATGAGATTTTTCGCCAGGCCGGCGTGACGCAGACCGTCAAGATTGAAACGCACAGCAACAATTCCGCCTTTTCCTATGCAGCGCATGGGCTTGGGATAGCCATCATCAGCAGCTTCTTCGCGCACCTGACCAAGGATACAAGGATCGTCATACGGCCCTTCGATCCGCCGCTCACGCAGAGTTTCGGCCTTGCCAAGGCGGCTGGCGTTCCGCTCTCCATCGCTGCCGAAGCGCTCAGCAGGCGGATGAAGCAAAGGCTTCTCAACGTCGAGGGCCCGCAAAACTGAACATATGGCTTTCCGCCCTATATGGATGGTCCCGACACCCCGCAGCAAGTACCCGCTTGCATAGCACTATGACATTTACTCATAATATTGCGCATGGTTTTCACATATGCTCATAGTCCGGCACACAATGGCCAGATGACTGCGGGGAACTTCCGCGCAGCCAAAAGAGCAGAATGGGAACCACGTGATCAAATTTATACTCGGCCGAATGCTGATGGCTGTGCCCACGATTGTCATCGTGGCAGTGGCAGTGTTCACCCTTATCCGTCTCATCCCAGGCGATCCGGCAGCTCTCATGCTTGGGGATCTTGCCGAACCGCAGCAGATCGCCGCCTTGCGTTCCACGCTGGGGCTCGACCAGAGCATTCCGGTGCAGTTCATGATCTGGGTGGGGCATTTGTTCAACGGCGACTTCGGCAAGTCCATCGTTACCGGTGAACCCGTCCTGCACCTCGTGCTCTCGCGTTTTTTCATCAGCGCGCAAATCGTTGTTCTGGCGGTTCTGATTGCAAGCGTGATCGCCGTCCCGGCCGGTGTTATCGCGGCATGGAAACAGAACAGCCTCACCGATCTCGCGCTGGTCGGCACGGCAACGGTTCTCCTGTCCATTCCCACATTCTGGCTCGGACTGCTGCTGCTGCTTTTCTTCGGGCTGAAACTCGGCTGGGTGCCGGTGCTCGGCTACGTCTCGGTGACGACGGACTGGAAGGCCGGGCTTATCTACATGGCCCTGCCAGTTGCGACCCTCTTTATCCACGAGATGGGTGTGATCATCCGCATGGCCCGCGCATCCACGCTGGAAGTCTTGCGCCTTGACTACATCACCCATGCCCGTGCCAAGGGCCTGTCGGAACAGGCAGTTCTGTGGCGTCACGCCTTCAAGAACGCCTTCGGTCCGACCTGGACCATGATCGGCCTGATTCTTGGCAATCTGCTCGGCGGTATTGCCGTTATTGAAACCGTATTCTCCATACCCGGCCTCGGCCGCCTGCTCGTCGACAGTATTTTCCAGCGCGATTATCCCGTCATTCAGGGCTGTCTCCTGCTGGTTGCGGTTGCCTATGTCCTGGTCAACCTCGTCGTGGATCTTCTCTATCCACTCTTTGATCCACGGGTGGTGGCGGAATGAAAAAGCTTACATTCAACGGGGTGATCGGTGGCACCATCATCACCCTCCTCTTTATCATCGCGGCCATCGGCATGCTCTGGACGCCGTTCGATCCGATGAAGCTCAGTTTTTCCGCACGTCTGGCCGCACCGAGCGCAGCGCATCTTCTCGGCACCGACGAGTTCGGACGGGATGTCCTGAGCCGGCTGATGGTCGGGGCACAGGCCAGTGTCTGGATCGGCTTTGCCACAGTCTGTTTTGCCGTGTTCTTCGGCACCCTTATCGGCCTGATCAGCGGTTATGCACGTGGCTGGGTCGACGGCGTCATCATGGCGTTCAACAATGCCCTGCTGGCCTTTCCCGGTATTCTTCTCGCCCTCGGACTGCTCGCGGTTTTCGGCGCCAACCAGTACGGCATCATCTTCGCACTTGGGATCGCCTATACCCCGTCGATGGCGCGTATCGTGCGCGGTGCCGTCCTGTCCCTGCGCGAACGGGAATTCATCGAAGCCTCCAAGGTCATGGGCAACAGCGAAATCTATACGATTCTCCGCCACATCCTGCCCAATTGCCTGGCACCGATTACGGTTCTGGGGACATCCATGTTCGGCTGGGCGATCCTTTCGGAAAGTGCACTCAGCTTCCTCGGCCTTGGCGTTCCGCCACCCGCACCCACCTGGGGCAACATGCTTGCCGCCGGCCGGCCGTTCATCGAACAGGCAGCCTGGCTCGGCTTCTTCCCCGGCCTTTGCATCGCGCTGACCCTTCTCGGCATCAACCTGCTTGGAGATGCCCTGCGTGACAAGCTCGATCCCCGCATGAGAGGTTTGAAATGAGCAATCAAAACGCGCTTCTCAGCGTTCGCGGGCTGACACTCGAAGTCATCCACAATGGCGGCGCCGTCGTCAAAGATGTCAGCTTCGATGTCTCCCCCGGAGAGATCGTCGGTATTGTCGGCGAATCCGGGTCGGGCAAGACGCTGGCGACACGGTCGATCATCGGACTGATTGCGCCAGGCATCCGGCATGCCAGCGGTTCGATCGTTTACAAGGGTCAGGATACGCTTCAGGCCAGCGACCGCACGTTGCGGCGTTTGCGTGGCGGCGAAATCGGCGTCGTCTTTCAGGAACCGATGACCTCCCTCAATCCGTCGATGACCATTGGCCGCCAGTTGGAAGAAGGGCTGATTCTCCACACCAAACAGACACCCGAGATGCGCCGGACCAACATCCTGCACATGCTGACCCGTGTCGGCCTGAAGGACCCGGCCGGCGCATTGACCGCCTATCCGCACGAATTTTCCGGCGGCATGCGCCAGCGCATCATGCTGGCCTCGGTCATGCTCCTGAAACCGGCCCTGCTGATTGCCGACGAGCCGACAACCGCGCTCGATGCCGTCGTGCAGCGCGATGTCATGGAACTGATGGTGGAACTGACCAAGGAGCAAGGGACCGCCGTCCTCCTGATCAGCCACGATCTGCCGATGGTTGCCCGCTACACCCATCGTTTTGTCGTGATGGAACGGGGTGTGGTGGTCGAGCAGGGGACGACGGAAGAAATCCTCTCAGGACCGAAGCATCCCTATACGCGCAAGCTGCTGTCCTCCCTGCCGTTCCGCGGTGACGTGCGTGTCATCGACACGAGCGTCAGCCCGATCGTTTCAGCCCGCGACATCGTCGTTGATTATGCCGGACGCAAAAGCCTGTTCAAGAAAGGCATTGCCAAACGCGCCCTTCATGGCATCAGCATCGATATCCATCCCGGAGAGGTGGTGGCTTTGGTCGGCGGCTCGGGCTCGGGGAAGACCACGCTCGGCCGCACCATCGCCGGACTGATCAAGGAAACCAGCGGCGAAATCCTGTTCCACGGCAAGCGCCGTGACAACGATTGGTTCAACTACCGCATGAACTGCCAGATGGTTTTTCAGGATCCCTATTCGTCGCTCGACCCGCGCATGACCATCATGGCACTTGTCGAGGAAGCGTTGCGACTTATCCCCGACCTGACGGCGGCGGAAAAAAAGCAGCGTGCTGCCGAGACACTCGAAGAGGTCGGCCTCGGCAAGGCTTTTGCCGATCGCTATCCGCACCAGCTTTCCGGCGGTCAGCGCCAGCGCGTTGCCATCGCCCGGGCGATCGCGCGCCGACCCAAATTCCTCATCGCCGACGAACCGGTATCGGCCCTGGACGTGACGGTGCGCGCGCAGGTTCTCGAGCTCTTTTCAAACCTGCAGAAGCGTTATGGCTTTTCCTGCCTCTTCATCAGCCACGATCTCGGCGTTGTCGAGCAGATCGCCGACCGGGTGATCGTGATGCAGGATGGCCGGATCATCGAGCAGGGCGACAGGAACGCGATCTTCGATACCCCGAGGGAAGCCTATACGCGCAAACTGCTTTCAGCCATTCCCGCACTGGATCTCAACGACAATGGCGGCGTCAAACTCAAATGGCGGCTGGACGCCTGAACCTATGGAAAAAGAGTGGAACATGAAAAAGATACTTCTCGCAGGAACAATCCTGATGACGGCCGGCGGCCTCGCTCAGGCCCGTGACATCAACGTCGCGCAAAGCTCGGATATTCGCAGCAACGTCCCCGGCGTCAACCGCGACGGCAACACCGACTCCGTCATATTTCATCTGGTGGAAGGGCTGGTGGGCTATACGGAGAACGGCGATGTGAAGCCGCTTCTCGCCCAATCCGTCAATGTGTCGGCGGACGGTCTGACCTATACATTCCCGTTGCGCAACAATGTAAAGTTCCACAATGGTGACCCGCTGACCGCCGCCGATGTCGTGTGGAACTGGAACCGCTATATGGCAGAGGACACCAAGTGGACCTGCCGCGCCGATTTCGACGGCAGCCGAACCGTCAAGGTCACTGGCATCGAGGCCGTCGACGCCCATACCGTCGCCGTGAAGATCGCATCGCCTTCGGCGGTATTCCTCGGCCTGATGGCACGGCCGGAATGCGGCTACACCGGCATCATCAGCCCGAAGTCGGTGGCGGCCGACGGCAGTTTCGTCGCTCCCATCGGCACAGGGCCGTTCAAGTGGGGTGAATGGAAGCGCGGCGAATATGTCCGTCTGGCAAAGTTCGACCAGTATGTATCGCCGCCGAACGACGGCAAGCCGGATGGCATGGTTGGTTCCAAGCGCCCCCTGGTGGACGGCGTAAAATTCACGGCGGTTCCCGATGCGTCCACGGTCAAGGCAGGCCTGCTGTCAGGCGCGCTGGATGCGGCGGAAGTGCCCGCCGATCTCGTCCCGGAACTGAAGGACAACGGTGCGATCCAGCTGATCATGAAGCGCAACAACGGCAAGAACCTTCTTTATATCCAGACCCGCGATCCGGTGCTGAGCAAAGCGGGCGTTCGCCGCGCCATGGCCGCAGCCCTCGATCTCGACGATCTGGTCGGGGCCGTTTCCAACGGCACCGGCGCTGCCAATGCCTCCATGGTGTCGCTGGACTCGATCTACTATTCCGACGTGCAGAAGAAGCGGATTGCCCCCGATCTTGAAAAGGCCAAGAAAGAGCTCGCCGAGTCCGGTTACAAGGGCGAAGTCATCAAGATCATTGCCAACAAGCGCGGCAATGTTCCAAGCTATCCCGTCGCCGTGGTTGCCCAGGCCATGATGCAACAGGTTGGCCTCAACGTGCAGATTGAAGTTCTGGATTACGCCACCCAGGTCGACCGCCGTCGTAGCGGCAACTACCAGGTGATCTCGCAGTCGGTGACGCCGCGCCTCGATCCCGCGCTGATGTACAGTTTTTATGTCGGCAACAAGGATAAGAACGCCTCCCTCATGTGGGACAATCCCAAGGCGATCGAGCTGATGGATGCGGCCTACCGGGAAGCCGACCAAGGCAAGCGTCAGATCATCTTCGACCAGTTTCACGAGCTCATGCTGCAGGATGTGCCGGGTATTTTCCTCTATGACCTGATGGATCTCTGGGGCGCATCGAAGAAAGTGCACGGCACGCCCGTATGGCAGTCGAATGCACGGGTTTGGGAAGTATCGCTCGACGATTAATTCGAAGGTTTGTTTGCGGGCGTTCGTGCCCGGACATTGAACAACCAAAGGGAAGACATGATGACCACCAAGCAAACTGTTGCAGCCATTGCTGCAACTGTCGACCGGTTGCAGCCTGAATTTGCTGCAATGAGCGACGCCATCTGGGACAATGCCGAGTTGAGCTTTTCGGAACACCAGTCTGCTCAGACGCAGATTGCCATGCTGGAGAAGCACGGCTTTCGCATCGAGCGTGAGATCGCCGATATCGAAACCGCCTTCATCGGCGAGTCCGGCCACGGCAAGCCGGTCATCGCCTTTCTCGGTGAGTTCGACGCCCTTGCCGGATTGAGCCAGAAGGCGGGTATCGCCGTCGAGCAACCGGAGAAATCCGGGGGCACGGGGCATGGATGCGGGCATAACCTGCTCGGCACCGGTTCGATGCTGGCCGCAGTCGCCCTGGCGAAGCACCTGGCGGACAACAAATTGCCGGGCACCATCCGCTATTACGGCTGCCCCGGCGAAGAGGGCGGCTCGGGAAAAACATTCATGGCCCGCGCCGGTGCCTTCGATGATGTGGACACCGCGCTGACGTGGCATCCTGCGCCGTTCAACGGTGTGCGCTCCACCAACAATCTGGCGGTGCTGGAGATCTACTATCGTTTCAAGGGTGTGGCCGCGCACGCGTCCAATGGCGCCCATCTCGGCCGCAGCGCGCTCGATGCGCTGGAACTGATGAATGTCGGCGTCAATTTCCTGCGCGAGCACATGCCGCAGGACTGCCGTGTCCACTACGCCATCACGGACGCCGGCGGGAAAGCCGCCAACGTGGTTCAATCCCGCACTGAAGCGCTCTATCTCGTGCGCGCGCCGGAACTGCCTGTGGCGCTTGATCTGGCGGCGCGCGTTGACCGGATCGCCAAAGGCGCAGCGATGATGACGGATACCGAGGTCGAAATCGTGTTCGACCGGGCGGCAACAAACCTTCTGCCGAACATCACCCTCGAAAGTGCGATCCACGCCAATATGGTCGATCTTGGTCCTGTGCCGTTTGACGACAAGGATGTCGCCTTTGCCCAGGAAATACAGAACACGCTGACACCGGAGGCCATCAAAAGCAGCGTCCGGCTCTATCAGATCAAGAAGGACGTGTTCCTCAACGGCAAGGTTGACGGTTCCAGCCCGCTGCATCTCGGGCTGCGCGACTTTGAAGGCGAATCGCATTTCCGCGCCGGTTCGACCGACGTCGGCGACGTCAGCTGGGTCACGCCGACCGCGCAGTGCTGGGCCCCTGCATGGGCCATCGGCACCGCCCCGCACACCTGGCAGGTGGTGGCTCAGGGCAAAAGCCCGGCAGCGCACAAGGCTTTTGCCCATGCGGCAAAGTCCCTGGCTTCGACCGGCCTTGATCTCATTCTCAATCCCGGCCTTCTGGCCCAGGCTAAGGCGGAGTGGCTGGAAAAAACCGAAGGACGCCCCTATCAATGCCCGATTCCGGCGCATATCGGGCCGAAGATCGACCGTCCCTAGAACCCCATCCATGGCTGTTTGGCGGGGACACTCCGTGGCCTCGTGTCACCGCCAATACATTGCTCTGGAAGTTATGCTACAATTGCCGTAGAGGTTCTGGCGCAACAGGGCCTTTCACAGGCCCGTGTTGGAGGAAAGACACTACACCGCCGACCTCGGCATAAAAGATCGTGAACTTGAATGCCTGCAGCCGATATAGCCGCCGAAGCGCCCGCAACCATCGCGACACTCCTGAGCTTTGGTCTCGTTGGTTTTGGGTCTCTGGCATTGCTTGAGAAGTTCATCCCGGTCATCCCCTCCTATGTCCTCTTCATGCTTCTGGGAATGACAGTGCCCGATGGCAGCGGCCTGGGTCTGGCGATTCTGGTCACGACAATCGGCTCCGCTGCCGGGGCATTGGGCTGGTTTGCCCTAGGATGGCTGCTCGGGCCGGAGCGAGCAAAGGCTATCGTCGCACGTTACGGCCGATATGTTTTCCTTAAACCTGCCTTCTACGAACGGTTGACCAATTCGTATCGCAGCAATCATTTCTGGGTAACGTTGACCGGACAGGTCATTCCCACAGTCCGTATTTACCTCGCGCTTCCCGCGGGCGTTCTGCGGCTGGATCCGCGCGCGTTCACCCTGGCAACAGCGGTCGGCACGTTCCTGTGGAACACGCCGTTTCTCTGCCTTGGCTATGCGCTGCGCGGGACCCCCTACGACCCCATTCATGTCGGCTTCTGGGCATCCGTCGTCTTGTTCATTGCCGAGGGCTCGATCATCCTGTTTTTCAGCCTTCGCCGAAAGCGCCGCACCAGCCAAAGTTAGGATCTGGTCCCGATGCGCTCCGGCACAGGCTCGGTACAGACAACGACATGAGGGCAACATCGTACCATGCGTGACCATGCACACGCTTCCACCGTTGAAACCGTGGTCACCGCCATTACCGCGCGCGTCCGCTCAGGCAATCTGGCACCGGGTCAGCGCCTGACGGAAAGCGAATTCACCCAGCGCCTCGGTGTATCGAGGTCGACGGTCCGGGAAGCCTTTCAGCGCCTGGCTTCCGACGGACTCCTCGCCTTCGAGCCCAATCGCGGGGTCACGGTCAGACAATTGTCGCGCAAGGGCGTGGATCAGCTGTTTCAGGTTCGCGGGGCGCTCGAGGTCCTGGCGGTTCGTCTGGCCGCTCCGGTCATCCTGGCAGAGCCGGCAAAACTCCAGACCTTGCAGATGCGGCTGGACGATGCGGTTTCCGGCGGCGATATGCAGCGATTCTCGGATCTGAACCAAGAGTTTCACGGCTTGTTCGTGGCACGCGCCGGCAATGCGCTTCTGGCGGAAACCCTGCGACGCCTCAACAACTCCATCTACTGGCTGCAGTTCCGCATGCTGGTTCACCGCCAGGAGGTGTTGAACTCCAATGCCCAGCATCAGGCATTGGTGAGGGCCATTCTTGACGGACAGGTGCAGCGCGCAGAGGCCATCATGCTCGACCATATCGAGGCGTCGCGCGCACTCATACAGTCGCTGACCGACGACCATTTCACCGCTGACTAGGAATAAAGGTCAGCCTCCTAGACGAAGAGGGATTGCTTCGCGAGAATTGTCTGACAATATAAGCGGACAATATGCGAGGATTTTTACCATGAGCCAAGCCAAGCCCACGGCCTACCAACCCATTCCCCTGCCGGACTATCAGGAATTGCCCGTCGACCTCATGCGCCGCAATGCGCTTGATTTCTACGAGGAAATTCGCCGTCGTCATACCGTGCGGGATTTCGATACAAGGCCAGTGCCCCGGGATATCATCGAAAGCTGCCTGCTTGCGGCGGGAACGGCACCCAATGGTGCCAATCATCAGCCATGGCATTTTGCGGTCATCGGCAATCCCGACATCAAGCGGCAGATTCGCGTTGCTGCGGAAGAAGAGGAGCAGGCCTTCTATGCCGGTCGCGCCGGCGAAGAATGGCTCGAAGCCCTCGCACCGCTGGGAACCGACAGCAGCAAACCCTTTCTCGAAGACGCTCCCTGGCTTATCTGCATATTTGGCGAGCGAAGGAGCCGCTCTGCCGACGGGGTATTGCGCAAGAATTATTACGTGCCGGAATCGGTCAACATCGCAACCGGCTTTCTCATCGCAGCGCTGCACAAGGCCGGGTTGGCCATGCTGACCCACACACCCAATCCCATGGGGTTCCTGAACGAGATTTGCGGTCGTCCCGCACAGGACAAGCCCTATATCATGCTGGTTGTCGGCTATCCCCGTCCGGGCGCGACCATTCCGGCGCATGCGACGGAAAAACGGCGGCTGGAGGATATCGCAACTTTTCTATGATCCCATTCGGATCGGGCTAGGACGCCTTCTGCTGGCGATGCCATTTTGACTGCAGAATGAACCAGAGATCGGGCATGATGCCGAGCGAACGCTCGATGCGCACGGCGATGTCGAGCGTGATGGGGTGCTGGCCGGCGATGATCGCGTCGATGGTTTCCACGGGAATGTCGGCGGCCCGGGCGAATCTCTCGCGTGAAAGCCCATGCGATCCGATACAGGCCGCCAGATGCTCGCCGGGATGGACGGCCCAGTGCGGATTCCATTGATCAGTTGTGGCGCGCATTTTCGTCACCGATTCCGTTTCGCTTCGGTGAAGGATTCCTACCAGCGCCTCATGTCAGACCGATGTAAAAAACATGGCTTCAAAGTGGCAAGTTGTGAACAAAAGTTTCAGCCGCAACACGTCTGATTCCAAGGGCTTAGCCCGTACGCACATGCCCACAATTTGAGCAGAAACATAAATGCTCAAAATACCATCTTGACGTCATCGGAAAAATACCGTCGACTGAACCAATATCACAATTGGTCCGGACCAATACCGCATGGCAAGCAACCAGTCCCAGGAAAACTCGAACTACGCGCTTGACCGGTTGCGCCGGCTTCTCGCATCCGACGAATTCGGAAAAGACGGCAAATTGCCAACCGAACGCGCGCTGTCGGAATCACTCGGCGTCAGCCGCCGCTCGGTCCGGCGGGCACTGGAAGTGCTGGAGGCTGAAGGCCGGATATGGCGCAGGCAGGGTCATGGCACATTTGCCGGGCGCGAACCTGATAGCTGGGGCGAGCATGTCGACACCATCATCGCCGGCACGAACTTCATGGAAATCATGGAGGTCCGCTTGAGGATAGAACCGCAGCTGGCACAGCTCGCGGCCATGCGGGCCAAGAAAACCGATATCGACCGCATGCGTGAACTGGCGCTGAAATCGCGCGAAAGCCAGGATGCCGACTCGCATGAGCTGTGGGATGGATCGCTGCATCGGCAAATTGCCCAGAGTGCCGGCAACCAGTTTTTTCTGACCATCTTCGACGTGGTCAACCGGGTGCGCCAGGATGAAGCCTGGCAGATCATCCGTGAGCGCGCGCGCAGCGGCAACAACGCCGCGGTG
Source organism: Phyllobacterium sp. MT110 (assembly GCF_058792715.1). Taxonomy (NCBI): domain Bacteria; kingdom Pseudomonadati; phylum Pseudomonadota; class Alphaproteobacteria; order Hyphomicrobiales; family Phyllobacteriaceae; genus Phyllobacterium; species Phyllobacterium sp. MT110. Next base: position 306,703 of record NZ_JBXAFE010000003.1, on the reverse strand, counting down.
ACATCCTTTGACCACCACTCAGCCATCATCGATGCGATCGAATCCCGCGACCCGCTGAGGGCGGGCGAAGCCATGCGCCAGCACTTGCTGATGCTGCAGGAATGGCTGATCCGCCTGACATCGCTGGACGGATTCGAAACGAAACAGCCCAGATAAGTGCCGCAAGCACAGACCACCATCGCGATAAGGACCGGAAGATAACCGGCCATCAACACGGAACAAACAAGCGGATTTGACCGCTCTGATGAAAAGAGGAGAACTTCAATGCAAAAGACCAGACTTCTTGCAAGCCTGCTAGCCGGTATTCTCATTGCTGTGCCTGCGGGTGCCAGCGAATTGCGTATCGGCCTCCAGGACGATGCCGATGTCCTCGACCCGGCACAGTCGCGCACTTTCGTCGGCCGTATCGTCTATACGGCCCTGTGCGACAAGCTGGTCGATGTCAGCCCGACACTCGAGATCGTGCCGCAGCTGGCGACGGACTGGAAATGGTCGGATGACGGTTCCGAATTGACCATGAACCTGCGCAAGGACGTGGTTTTCCACGACGAGACGCCGTTCAATGCCGCGGCCGTCGTCGCCAACATCCAGCGCTCGCAGACATTGCCGGAATCCCGCCGCAAGAGCGAATTGTCTTCCGTGAAGAGTGTTGAGGCAACGGGCGACTATCAGGTCAAGTTCACCCTCAAAAGCCCTGATGCATCCCTGCTTGCCCAGCTGTCGGATCGCAGCGGCATGATGGTTTCGCCAAAGGCCGCGGCGGAACTGGGGGCAAACCTCGGCAGCAAGCCGGTCTGTTCCGGTCCCTTCAAGTTTGTCGAGCGCGTGCAGCAGGATCGCATCGTGCTCGAAAAATTCCCGCACTACTGGAATGCAGCCAACGTTTTCATCGACAAGGTGACGTTCCTGCCGATCCCGGACTCGACCGTGCGTCTTGCCAACCTGCAGTCCGGCGATCTCGACATGCTGGAACGGCTCGCCGCCACGGACGCTGCGGCGGTGAAAGCGGATTCGAAACTCACCTATGCCGATGCGATCGGTGTCGGATATCTGGCCATGATCGCCAATGTGGGCAATGGGCCGCTTGCCGACAATCCGTTCGGCAAGGACAAGCGGTTGCGGCAGGCCTTCTCGCTCGCCATTGACCGCGAAGCTGTCAATCAGGTTGTTTATGAAGGCACGTCGGTTGCCGGGAACCAGCCCTTCCCGCCCAACAGCCCCTGGTATGACAAGGACATTCCTGTACCGGCCCGGGATGTCGAAAAGGCCAAGGCTCTGATGAAAGAGGCTGGGTTTGCAACGCTCGACATAGAATTTGCAACCCCGAACAATCCTGTGACCATGCAGAGAATGCAGGTCATCCAATCGATGGTTGCGGAGGCCGGGTTTAACGTCAAACTGAAGGCAACGGAGTTCGCAACGCTCCAGTCAGAACTACCCGCCGGAAAATTCCAGTTTGGCCATGCCGATTGGTCCGGACGTGTTGATCCCGATGGCAATCTGCGTGAGTTTGTCACCTGCAAGGGTGCCATCAATGATGCCAAGTACTGCAATCCTGAAGTGGACACCCTTCTCAATGCGGCCCGCAGTTCCACGGATAACGCCGCGCGCAAGCAGAAATACGATGCGGCGGCGCGGATTCTCAATGACGATCTGCCCATCATCTATCTTGGTCATCAGGCATGGATCTGGGCTCTCAAGAAGAACGTCACAGGCTTTGTCCCCTCCCCTGACGGCATGATCCGCCTGCAGGGCGTCAAGAAGAGCTAACGAAACGGCTTGAAGCGAAGCTGCAATGTTCTGCAGCTTCGCCGCCAGGCGATGCGTCAGGATTTTCAGCCCATGTATACCTACATCGGAAAGCGGCTTCTGCTGGCCATACCGACACTGATCATCATATCGATCTTTGCATTTTCGCTGCAAAAGCTGCTGCCTGGTGACCCGATCCTGGCCATGGCCGGTGAAGAACGCGATCCGCAGGTGCTTGAACTCCTGCGCGCCAAGTACCGCCTGAACGACCCAGTCATCGTCCAGTATTTCTATTGGGTCGGCTCCGCCCTCAAGGGCGATTTCGGCATATCCCTGCGGACCAACCAGCCTGTCCTGTCCCTGATTGCCGAAAAGCTGCCGGTGACCATCCAGCTGGCTGTCATGGCCATGACGTTCGCCTTGGCCATCGGCGTACCCATCGGAATAATAGCGGCGGTCAGGAAGAATACTGCCGTCGACTACATCGCCAATGTCGTCGCGCTCTCCGGCCTGTCCGTACCCAATTTCTGGATGGGCATCATGCTCATCCTGCTCGTGTCGGTGAAACTGGGCTGGCTTCCCGCATCGGGCTACGAACCGTTCTTCAAGGACCCGCTGCGGTCGCTGCAGACAATGATCATGCCGGCCTTCGTTCTCGGGCTGGCACTGGCAGCAACTCTCATGCGCCACACCCGGTCGTCCATGCTGACGGTCCTGAGTGCCGATTACATCCGCACGGCCCGGGCCAAGGGCGTTTCCGAACGATCCGTTATCCTGAGGCACACCTTCCGTAATGCGCTTCTTCCCATCATCACCATGACCGCGCTTCTCTTTGGTGAGCTGCTGGCGGGCGCCGTGCTGACGGAACAGATCTTTACCATTCCCGGTTTCGGCAAACTGATCGTCGATGCGGTTTTCAACCGGGATTACGCGGTTGTCCAGGGCGTTGTCCTGTGTACCGGGGCAGGCTTCATCCTGATGAATCTCGTCGCCGACGTGCTCTCCATCCTGCTCAACCCGAGAATGAGGGCCACGCTATGACGATGCAGCAGACAATGCCGGCAACGCCCCAGCAAAGCCGTTCAGGCAACCGTGCATGGAAGAAACTGAAGGCGAACAGGAGCGCCCTCGCCGGGCTTCTGATTATCAGCGTTTTCCTGGTCCTCGCCGTCACGGCGCCGCTCTTGCCCATAGCGGATCCCGTCGCCACCAGCTGGTCGGCCATCCGCAAGGCTCCCTCCGCCGCGCACTGGCTGGGAACCGACGATATCGGACGGGACATTCTTTCGCGCATGATCTGGGGCGCCCGCGCCTCGCTGATGGCCGGCGTATTCTCGGTGGGCATCGCCGTTGCCGTCGGCGTGCCGCTCGGACTGATATCCGGTTACTTCGGCGGCTGGATCGACATCATCATTTCGCGCATCACCGAGGCATTTCTTGCCATGCCGTTCCTCATCACGGCCATTGCGCTGGCCGCCTTTCTCGGACCAAGCCTTGGCAATGCGATGATCGCCATCGGATTTTCCGCCATGCCGCTTTTCGTCCGGCTGACCCGCGGACAGGTGCTGACCGTGAAAACCGAAGACTATGTGGAAGGGGCGCGCTCCGTCGGGCTCGGGCACTACCGGATCATCACCCGCTACATCCTGCCAAACGTATTCTCGCCGCTGCTCGTACAGGCGAGCCTGACCATCGCGACCGCCATCATTGCCGAGGCCAGCCTGTCCTTCCTCGGACTTGGGCAACAGCCCCCCGCGCCCAGCTGGGGTTCGATGCTCAATGTCGCCAAGAACTTCCTCTCCCAGGCACCCTGGATGGCCATGTGGCCGGGTGCCGCCATCTTTCTCGTTGTTATCGGTTTCAATCTTCTTGGCGACGGCCTGCGCGACGCCCTCGATCCGCGCGAAGCATAATATCTGAAAGGACAATGCAATGACCCGTTTCACCACCCGACCCGAGATTCTTGGAACCTTTGGCGTTGTGACATCGACCCACTGGATCGCCACCGCCGTTGGCATGAGCATTCTGGAAAAAGGCGGCAATGCGTTTGATGCGGCCGTGGCGACAGGCATGGTTCTGCAGGTGGTGGAGCCGCATCTGAACGGCGCAGGCGGTGACATGCCGGCAGTCTTCTACTCAAAGAAGAAGAACAAGGTCGAAGTCATCTGCGCACAGGGACCGGCGCCGGCAGGCGCGACAATCGACCATTACAAGCGTGAAGGTCTGGACCTCATCCCCGGCGATGGCCTGCTGGCCACCGTCATACCCGGCGCATTCGATGGCTGGATGCTGATGCTGCGCGACTATGGCACGATGTCGGTACGGGACGTGCTGGAACCGGCGATCTACTACGCCGAGAATGGTCATCCGGTTCTGCCGCGTGTCGCCGCGACCATCAGCGGTTTGGGCGAATTCTTCCGCAAGGAATGGCCGACCTCCTTCGCCACATGGCTGCCGGGCGGCACGGCACCGGCGCCGCACTCCAATTTCAGGAACCCGGTCCTTGCAGCAACCTGGAAACGCATCATTGCCGAAGCCGAAAGCAGGACGGAACGCGAAAGCCAGATCGAGGCAGCGCGCGATGCGTTTTATCGCGGCTTCGTTGCCGAGCATATTGCAGACTATCTGCACAGCGCCGAAGTCATGGACGCCAGCGGCAGTCGCCACAGGGGAGTCCTGACCGCCGACGATATGGTGAACTGGCGCGCGACGATCGAAGCACCGCAAACCTACGATTACCACGGCTGGACCGTTGCCAAGACAGGCCCATGGGGCCAGGGACCCGCCCTGCTGCAATCGCTTGCGCTGCTGAAAGGTTTTGACATTGCGGCCATGGACCCAAATGGCGCGGAGTTCGTGCACACGGTGGTCGAGGCGATGAAACTCGCCTATGCGGACCGAGAAGTCTACTACGGCGATCCAAAGCATGCCGATGTGCCGATAGACCATCTTCTGTCTGATGCCTACACGGATGAACGCCGCAAGCTGATCACGGGAGAAGCCTCCCGCACGCTTCAACCCGGCAGGATACCCGGCTTTGATGCGCAGTATGACCTGACCATGCACATGTTGAAAGGCATGGGCGGCGGCGTTGTCTATGAGCCGACCATGGCGCACCTGTCGGAAAAGCGCGGGGATACGGTCCATATCGACGTGATCGACCGCGAGGGCAATCTGGTCTCCGTCACCCCGTCCGGCGGCTGGCTGCAATCTTCGCCCATCATTCCCGGTCTCGGCTTCTGTCTCAACTCGCGCGCGCAGATGTTCTGGCTGCGGGAGGGCCTGCCGACATCGCTTGCGCCCGGCAAGCGGCCCCGCACGACGCTTACCCCCACCATCGCCCTTTTCGAAGGACGGCCGGCCATGGCCTTCGGCACCCCCGGCGGCGACCAGCAGGATCAATGGCAGCTGCCGTTCTTCCTGCGCCACATCCATCACGGCCTCAACCTGCAGGAAGCAATCGACCAGCCGCTGTTCCACACGGCGCATTTCCCAAGCTCCTTCTATCCGCGCACGAGCGAGCTTGGAAACATCACCATCGAGACCAGTATCGGAGCCGATGCGTTGAACGCACTCAAGCAGAAGGGCCACCTGATCACCCCCGCAGACCCGTGGACCGTGGGCCGCCTGACCGCGGCAAAACGCGAAGCGGACGGGCTGTTGCGTGCCGCTGCCACCCCGCGCCTGATGCAGGCCTATGCGGCAGGACGCTGACAGGATGACGGTGAACCCTGTGACGGCTCCTTCAACCAACCACTCTTCCGGAGAGACAGCCAAACCGGTGCTGTCTGTCGAAGGGCTCACCACATCCTTCCTCGTCGACGGCAGCTGGAAAAGCGTGGTGCGCGACGTGTCCTTCGGGGTCATGCCGGGCGAGACCGTCGCCATTGTCGGTGAATCCGGTTCCGGGAAAAGCGTTACATCGCTCTCCGTCATGCGTCTGCTGGCAAAGGCAACCAGCCGCATCGAGGGCAATATCGTTCTCAACGGCAAGAACCTTCTTTCACGCTCCGACCGGCAGATGCGCGATATCCGCGGCAACGATGTTGCGATGATCTTTCAGGAGCCGATGACCAGCCTCAATCCGATTTTCACCATCGGGCGGCAGATCTCGGAAGCCTTGACCTGTCACCGCGCGATGACACCGGCGGAGGCGCGGGCCGAAACGATACGCCTGCTGGAAAAGGTCCGCATTCCCAATGCCGCAGCGCGCTTCGACGAATATCCGCACCAGTTCTCCGGCGGGATGCGCCAGCGGGTTATGATTGCGATGGCGCTTGCAAGCCGCCCCAAGCTCCTCATTGCCGACGAACCGACGACGGCTCTCGATGTGACGATCCAGGGACAGATCCTCGATCTGATCAAGGTGCTGCAGGAAGAGGAAGGCATGGCGGTCCTCTTCATCACCCATGACATGGGTGTGGTCGCTGAAATCTCGGATCGCACCATTGTGATGTATCGCGGCGAAGCGGTCGAGAGCGGCCTCACCGCCGATATCTTCCATCGCGGCAAGCATCCCTATACGCGGGCGCTGCTTTCAGCCGTGCCTCGCCTCGGTTCAATGAAAGGGCAGCACTGGCCACTGCGCTTCCCTATTGTCGACATTCAAACCGGCGAGACCACCGTTCCAGCCCCGGTGGCCGATACGGTCGACAAGCGCAAAACGCCGATCCTTGAAGTCAGGAACCTGACCACCCGTTTCGATATCCGTTCAGGCTTGTTCTCGCGCAAGACCGGCGCGGTTCACGCGGTCGAGAACGTGTCATTTGACCTGTTCCAGGGCGAGACACTGTCCCTTGTCGGTGAATCCGGTTGCGGGAAGTCAACCACCGGCCGGTCCATCACCCGTCTCGTGCAGCCCAACAGCGGCGAGGTGATCCTCGACGGTACCAATGTCCTCAACCTTGACCAGATCGCCCTGCGCACCATGCGCAAGAGCATCCAGATGATCTTTCAGGATCCCTTCGCCAGCCTCAACCCGCGCATGAGCGTCGGTGCGACCATCGCAGAGCCGTTCATCGTCCATCGGCTGGGAACCCAGAAACAGGCCCGCGAGAAAGCCGTGGATCTGCTTGAGCGCGTTGGCCTGTCCGCCGACATGTTCTCCCGCTATCCGCACGAATTTTCCGGCGGGCAGCGCCAGCGCATCGCCATTGCCCGGGCACTTTCGCTCGACCCCAAAGTCATCGTTGCGGACGAGTCCGTTTCCGCGCTCGACGTGTCGATCAAGGCGCAGGTGGTCAATCTGCTCCTCGACCTGCAGCAGGATTTCAACCTGTCATTCCTGTTTATTTCGCATGACATGGCGGTCGTCGAACGGGTGAGCCACCGCGTGGCCGTCATGTATCTGGGCGAGATTGTAGAGATCGGGCCGCGCGCGGCGGTTTTCGATAATCCCCAACACGCCTATACGAAGACATTGATGAATGCCGTTCCCGTGCCTGATCCGGCGCGGCGGGCCATCAAACGCAACACCGTAATCAGTGAGTTGAAAAGTCCGGTGCGCCCGGTTGGCTACAAAGTACCGCAGCGTGACTACGTGGAAGTGACGAAAGGCCATTTTGTTCAGCGGTGAGCGAATGTCTTGCCTCGTTGCCGCTGGTCGTCTTGCTGTACTTACGTCAAAATCGGTGCAACGACCCAAACTGGCTCATCTATCCTTCAAGAAGGCCTCTGCAGGGACTCGATTTCAGTATCGGGCCAACCTTGTCGAAAAACTGTTTGAAGACGCGTCAAACCATGAGAATATGGGGCCAACGCGAGAGCTGTCATGCTCCGGAATGCGCATGGTACTATAGATGCCATTTGAGCGAATATCATTGTATTTATTGAATAATATTATCAAAAGCGCAGGCAAAGCAGATTTAATTTCTGCATGATGGACTAGCACGGCGCTCCTGGCGGCCGATCCAGCAGGAATTATAGCAGACCCGGAGTGTACGTGGATAAGTTATTTGCCTTTTCCACCCCCTCCCCTTGCATGGATGGCATGCCCCGGCGCCCATCATGAGGGCCTCCCGGCACTCCCATTTGCGGGATGGGAGTACCGCCCAATCCCCTCGTCTGGCATTGCAAGTTGCAGGATGATTGCTAGGATCGCGGCCATGACCGCAGCATCCAGACCCATCTTGATTGGCTACGCCCGCGTCTCGACGGAAGAACAGGCCAATGATGCCCAGCTTTTGGAACTGAGGGCCGCGGGCTGCGGCACCATCTTCGAAGAGCATGGCTCGGGTGCATCGCGCGCCCGCCCCGTCCTCGCCCGCCTCCTGCGGGAGATCAAGCGCGGTGACGTGCTGGTCGTAGTACGCCTCGACCGGCTGGCCCGGTCCGTCAGTCATCTCCTGACCGTCATCGAACAGTTGGAGGAAAAGGGTGCGCATTTCCGGTCGCTGCATGACCCCATCGATACTTCGACGCCGCAAGGCATGTTTTCCCTGCAGGTTCTCGGCGCCGTGGCCCAGCTGGAACGCGCCCTGATTTCCGAACGTACCAAGGCGGGGATCAATGCCGCCCGTGCGCGGGGCAGGCTTCCCGGCAATCCCGGCCTACGTGAGAAGCAGCCAGAGGCATTGGCAAAGCTCTCCGCGGCGCGCAGGCGTGGCCATCTGGCGGACCTGACGGCTGGGATGTCATCCTGGCTGCCCATCGTGCGGCGCATGCGTCCCGAACACCCCTGGGACGAGGTGGCTCGCAGCCTGCGCCATCAGACCGGACAAATCTGGAATGCCGATCGCTTGCGCCGCTCGGTACGACTGCTCGTCAATGAGGGGCTTGCGGATGCGCGCCTGATAGCCCCCTCCCCTCGCCGCACGCCGGAGGATCGGCTGATGATGCTGGTGACCGGCATTGCCAATGCCAACCCGGATTTGACCTTGCGCGATATCGCCGGTCAGCTTGAAGCCATGCACGAGCGGACGCCGCGCGGCGCGGCCCGCTGGGCGGCATCATCGGTCAAGAACCTCATGGACAGAGCACGCAAGCTCGGGCTCATCCGCGCCTGAACCCCACGCGCACAGGCATGCCCATGAAAGCGATCAGGCCGGAGACGATAGGTCCCGGCCTGATATCCAGTTCTGCAATGATCCCTGGGTGTTTCCCCTACCCCACGACAACCGTGGCTTTGCCAGGCACGCGACTATAGAGATCGATAATATCCTGATTGATGAGACGCACGCAGCCGGATGACATGGACTTTCCGATCGACCACCATTCCGGCGATCCATGGATGCGATAGCCTGTATCGACACCATCCTTGTAGATGTAGAGCGCGCGCGCACCCAACGGATTCTGCGGTCCGGGTTCCATGCCGTTTTCGAACTTCACCAGTTCGGGCTTACGCTGGATCATCTCGCGCGGCGGCGTCCACCGCGGCCATTCCTTCTTATACTGGATGTTGGCGCGGCCGCTCCACAGGAACCCGGCCTTGCCAATGCCAACGCCGTAGCGGATGGCATCACCGCCCGGCTGTACCAGATAGAGGAAGCGCTCCTGCAAGCGCACGACGATTGTCCCCGGCTGCTCGCCTGTCGGATCAACGACGATCTGCCGCCGGAACTCGGCCGGAACCTTCTGATAGGGAATCGCCGGGAGCGAATACGGCCCCTCCTGCACCGCGGCGTACATAACGTCGGGAACCGTGATGGATTTATCCACGCTGATCTGCGGCCGAATACTGCCGGTCGACATGGTGTCAACGCTCATATCGGGAAGCTCGAATGTCTGCGAGCATCCGGATACGCCGAGAACTGCGAGGGAGCCAGCGCCCAGCAAGAGATGGCGCCGGGAGATGGCGGGAGTGTGCAGACTATGGTTGACTGCCTGATTACGCTTGGACAACTCGGTACTCGCTTACAACTGTGGCAATTGCGTAAAACTCTATGGAAGTGTGGTTTACAAAGAGTGAATCGCCCGCGATGTATTTTAACCATAAGGCGCGCGTGTAGGGATTCAACGGGTTGACAGCTGTCAACTGATTCCAGAATCACCCTGCAACTGGCATGGTCGGTGCGCGTTCACAACCATGTGCTGTCCAACCGCTACCCCGAATCGGGAGGCAGTTGACAGCTGTCAACGCCAAAAAGAAAGCGCGGCATCGCTGCCGCGCCTTGTCCAACTACAGATATCCTCAGGCTGCAGCGGGCATGGCGGCCGGATCAATGACGTCAATCGTCGTCGTGCTGTCATAACGGTCCTGATCGAGAATTCCCTGTCGCTTGGCGACGATCGTCGGAATCAATGCCTGCCCCGCAACATTCACCGCCGTGCGGCCCATATCCAAAATCGGATCAACCGCCAGCAAAAGCCCGACACCCTGCAAGGGCAAACCCAGCGTGGAGAGCGTCAATGTCAGCATGACAATCGCGCCGGTCAGCCCGGCGGTCGCCGCGGAACCGATGACCGATACAAAGGCGATCAGAAGATACTCCTGAACACCCAGCGGTACGTTGTAGAACTGCGCAACGAAGATTGCGGCGATGGCCGGATAGATGGCAGCACAGCCATCCATTTTTGTCGTCGCTCCCAGCGGCACGGCAAACGCCGCATACTCCCGCGGCACCCCAAGATTGCCTTCCGTCACGGCTTCGGTGACCGGCAGGGTTCCGATCGATGAGCGGGAGACAAAACCAAGCTGGATCGCCGGCCAGGCTCCCGCGAAAAACCGGGCCGGATTGAGACCGTTGGCCAGAAGCACGATCGGATAGACCACAAAAAGCACCAGTCCAAGACCGATGTAGACCGCAGCGGAAAACCAACCCAACTGTGCCAGCGTTTCCCAGCCATACTGCGCCACCGCCGTGCCGAGAAGCCCGATCGTTCCGATTGGCGTCAAGCGGATCACCCACCAGAGAATCTTCCGCACCACAGCCAGCAACGCGCGATTGAAATCAAGGAATGGCTCAGCCACCGATCCGACGCGCAGCGCCGCGACCCCAACCACAATGGAGATGATGACGATCTGCAGTACGTTGAACGACAGATACGTGCTCGCCGAACCGCCGGTCACTTTGGTCGACGCCTGCAGACCGAGCATGTTGGCAGGAACGAGCCCTTTCAGGAAATCGAGCCACGAGCCTGTCGACGACGGAACGGATGCGGCAGAGGCAAGGACGCTGGAATTGATTCCGGACTGGATAACAAGTCCAAGCGCAATGCCGATCACCACCGACACGAGCGCCGTAATGGCGAACCACAGCAGCGTTTGCCAGACAAGAGCGGCTGCATTGTTGAGGGCGCGCAGGTTGCTGATGCTCGCCACGATCGCGGTGAAAATCAGCGCCGGAACCAGTGCCCGCAGGAGTTGCACGAAGATTGATCCGACGGTCTGCAGCGTTACGCTGAGCCAATTCGGATTGCCTGCTGCATCGGGGCCAAGATTACGGGCGACGAGGCCGAGCAGGAGCCCGATGATCATCGCGGCAATAACCTGAAAACCAAATGAACGGTAAAAGGGCTTTGGACCGGCCGGTATAGGACCAGAAGATGGCTTGCTCATTTCAACTATCTCGCTAAGGGGAACACAAGGAATCGGGTCGCCTCGGCGACTCCTGCAAAGGGCGCCAACCTATCATCAATCAAAGACCCCGCAGAACAATCAGTTCCTGAATTCAGGTGCTCTTCAACTGTTTCTTTCCAGAAACAGTGCGATTCATGGCAAATAATTCCCTTGTACTAAAGTTGCATTTACGCGGCAGCGATCCCTAGCTAACAATACAACCTAAAATTACGTATGAAATATATTCTATTTAAAATTGTATTTTGTCTGACGCATCGATTTCAATCACCATCTGTTTTTCAAGGATTGAAGCAATGTTCGATACAATTCGGAATGACAATCCTGCTCGCGACCGCCTGCCCCATTCTCCGGCACAAATGCCCGCCACGGGAACACCGGTTGCCGAGAGACCCGCAATGTTTCCTCGTTTACCCCTGGACGAGATCTACCGCCTCAATGAGACACAGGTCCTGAAAGGTTCGACCTCCCATCCGATGGAAATCGTTTCGGACGGAAAGGCAGACCACCTCCTTTATGTTTTTGTGCTCAGCGGTGTGATCGAATGCGGCAACACCAGATCGCGCCTCGCGTCGCTCATCCCGGACGGCTGCACCGGAGCCATCATCAACGACCCTGCCGCTTCGCTCAAAATGACCAAGGGGTGTCGCTGGCTCGCATTCCAGATTCCACTCTCCCTGTTGCGCAATCAGTTTGGCCTGTGGTCGGGACAATTTTGCTTTCATGAGCCCCGGTTTGCGGCTGTCGCCGATTTCCGCAGGCACGCCGTGTCCAGCCTGTACCGCACGCTCAATCATCTGCTTTTCAGGAAAGGGGAGGGGGAGACGCCGCCGCTGGTCATGAGCTACGAGCAATTGCTGATCGCTCAGCTCTATGCGTCAGCGCCGCACAATCTTTGCCATGGCGATCCTTCCACACGGCAGCCATGCCCAAGACAGCTTCGCCGTGCCGAGGAATTCATCCGCAACAATCTCTACGTTCCGGTAACGGTCGATCATATCGCGGGTGCCGCGGGGTGCAGTACGCGAACACTGCAGCGAATATTCCGACATTTCCGTGACGCAACGCCAATCCAAATTCTGTCGCATTACCGCATCGCAGAGGCGCATGACCTGATCAAGATGGGCAAGGCGAGAACCGTCACCGATGTCGCGAGCAGTCTGCAGTTTTCAAACCCGGCGCGCTTCGCCGCCACCTATCGCGAAATTTACGGACAGAAGCCGTCCATCGACCTCCGCGCTCATCTCCGCGCCGGAGCGGAAAGAGCCACGCCCGTTTGATTTTCATCACCAGTCCATTGTCAGAAGGAAACAGAAGCATGGTCAATCAACCGACGCCTATTCCATTACCCGACTGGCTGATACCAATCGCGGATCATCACTATGCTATTGACGGCGGCAATCAAACGCTGGACAGCCATACTGTGGATATCAAGGCTCTTGCCAACGCAAGAATTGACCTCGTCGACGGCGCCCATCTGACGGTAAACCCAGCCGGACTTGATGTGAAAGCGCTCGGACACATCACCTATGGAATAGGAAAAGACTGTACACTCACCCTCAGTGCGCCGCCTGCCGCCGTTAACCTTGCGAACTCGACGATCGTCGATTTTGGCTATTCAGACGGCACTGGCACATTCGAATACCAGCCCGGCAATCTCGGTATCAACGTGGCCAGCCCCATCGAAATCATCAATCTCCACGGAGGCGACAAGATCAAAGTGGATGGCGCAACCTCCGCCGAACTGAAGGGTGACACACTTCTCTTCAAGACGGGAAAGACCACCGAGCCTGCGCCTGCGCAAAAAACCGACCTTCTGTCGAAGGTTGTGAAGACGGTTACAACGGCAGTCAAAGATGTCACTGACACAGTCGGAACAGTGCTCGGTGCGGGCGCAAAGTTCATAATCGATCCCGCTGCCAAATTCGACTTTGCCCGGGTGGATAATGACGGTCAGATCACTATCACAACACCCTGTTTTGTCGCGGGAACGCTGATCTCCACACCGGCAGGGGAGATAGCCGTTGAAAGGCTCCGGATCGGCAATCTGGTCTATACGATGAACGGCGAAGCCGTACCCATCATCTGGATCGGAAGCCGCAGGATCGATCCCAGAACCATCGACAAGCTGCGCGATCATGCACCTATCCGCATCCGTCCGGGCGCGCTTGGTCGCGGCGCACCGAACCGCGACCTCCATGTGTCGCCGGATCATTGCCTGTTTCTGAATGGGTCGCTTGTCCCGGCAAAGTTCCTCATCAACGGCACGTCCATCACGCAGAACGCAACGCTCGAACCATTCATTTATTACCATATCGAATTGGAGCGGCATGGCGTGCTGATCGCGGAAGGCGCCTATGCGGAAAGCTACCTCGATCTTGGCAACCGGGTCACGTTCCTGGAACCCGGAACCCTCATGTTCACATCACCGGAACGTGCGGTAAATTCGTCTCACTGCTATCCTCCGGTCTATTGCGGCCCGATCCTCGACGGGATCAGAGAAGAACTCGACCAGCGCGCGCAAGCATTGGGCTACTGCTTCTGCAAGAAACCGGAACCTGCCGAAAATATATCCAATATATTTCCTTTTTACAAACGAATACAATAGCATAGGAGAAATCCTCCCGCGCGGCGGGCAGCCGACCGGCGACCCCCTAGCGATAGGCGGCCGTGCGATCGAGAAAATCGTGAAAATGGGCGATCACGGTATCCTGATCGACAAACACAACGGCATAGGCCGGCGGCTCGAGCGTCGTCATGATCCTGTCGGGTGAAAAATCCAGTGCCGTCTGGTGATTGGTGCCGCGTATGACGCTCACAGGAATGCCGCGCCAGCTGCCCGCCACCGGCCTGTGCGCATGGCCGACAAAAATATGCCTGACATTGCCATGCTCGCGCAGCAAGGCATGAAGCGCTTCCGATTCGACAAGTCCGAGCCCATCGAGGAGCGGCAGGAAAATAGGGAAGGGGGGATGGTGCAGGAAGAGGAACACCGGCCGGCCGGCCGCCTCGGCCAGACGCCGTTTCAGCCAGGCCTGCCGGGTTTCATCCAGACGCCCTTCAACAAAACCTTCCGATAGGGTGTCGAGCAGGATCAGGCGCCCCTCCGCCGTATCGACCACGCTTTGGACGAAACCGTCCTCCGGCGTGACGGAATCGAAAACCCGCAGAAATGCGCTGCGGTTGTCGTGATTGCCGAGAAGCAGTTTATACGACGGAATGAGCTTCTCCAGTTCACCCGCCAATGCCTGGTAGCTGTCCTCATGACCGTTATCGCTGAGATCGCCGGTGAAAATCACCAGTTCTGCATCCGCATGGTTCTCGTTGATGTCGGCGATGCAGGCCTGAAGATTCTTCAGCGGATCACGCTCACACAGAATATCGCCCGGCGTGACGAGATGCAGATCGGTAACCTGGATAATTTTCATGGAATGTCTCGGACGTATCAGGGCTTGAATGAATGGGGGATGCGGGCACTGCCACGCACAACAATGTGCGTGTTCAGCCGGTCGTGCATGGGCGGGCAATCCGGCTCGGCCTGCCGCTGGTCGAGCAGGGCCACGGCGTGTGCAGCCATGACAGCCGGGTCTTGGCGGAAGGTCGTGAGATTGTAGGTTTCCCAAGCCGCTTCCGGTATGTCGTCAAACCCGATGACGGACAGGTCCTCCGGAATCCTCAGGCTTGTGTGCCGCCGCACATGATCGATAAGACCAAAGGCAACCAGATCGTTGACGCAGAATACGGCCTGCGGGTGTTCGCTGCCGGCAAAAAGCTGCCGCGCCGCTTCCTGCCCGCCCGCATAATCGGAATTGCCGCCATGCCCCATGATGACGGTCGCACCATGCGCAGCCGCTTCCTGGCAGAAGCCGTTCTCGCGTTCGACGGTCGTCGGCGTACGGGACACGGTTCCGGCAAAGCCCAATGCCGTCAATCCATTGGCAAGGAAAACCCGGGCAGCCTCGCGGCCTGCGCCTTCGTTGTCGATATTGACGTCATCGGCCCCGGTTTCAGACCGCCCGAGCACGATGAGCGGCTGACCGTTGCGCCGCGCCAGCTCGACGAAAGAGGAGGGGGGAGAACCGGACAGAATGATCGTTGCCTCGGCGCGGTAGCCGAACAGCGTTTTTTGCGCCGCGACAAGTTCCTCTTCCGTGCGGCCTGTATTGATGACGATGGGTACGCTGCCGCGATGGATCAGCGCCTTGGTCAAGGCTGCGACGAGATGCGAGCGGTAGCCCAGTTCCGGATTGGTAACGACAAGGCCGACCAGCCGGCTTGTTCTTGCCAAAAGACCCCGTGCCAGATCGTTGACCTGATAGCCGAGCTCCTCGGCGGCAGCCATGATCTTTTCGCGTTTCTTGGCAGAAACACTGGCACCGGGTGTGAACGCCCGCGACACCGCAGAGCGGGACACGCCAGCCTTTCTTGCCACCTCGACGGCACTGACATAGTGCTGGGTCTTCTTCGGTAGATCGTCGCCGTTCGAATCCATGCTTCTTCCTCTAGTGTCCCACCTTGGACAGCACATCGGCGCGCAAGAATCGCTCCACCACCAGCATAAAGCCGATAGACGGGATGAGTAGCAGCAGCGCGGTGATCGATGCAATCTGATAGTTGCCGCCAGACCCTGCCGTATAGAGCAATAGCGGCAGCGTGTTCACATCGGGCGCGCCGACGAAATAGCTGCCGGTAAACTCATCCAGAGACTCCAGAAACACAAAAATAGCACTGGCGAGAAGCCCGGGCGCCGCAAGAGGCAGGGTCACGTCACGAAAGGCGCGCAGGGGACCGGCACCAATGGACCGAGCGGCTTCCTCCAGATCGATCTGCACGGCGGAGAACGCTGCCGTGGCAATCCACACCGCATAGACGAGACCATGGGTGACATGCACCAGCACCACGCCCATGATCGTGCCGTTCAGGCCAATCTGGTAGAAGAACCGCGCGATGTTCACATAGACGGGCAGATTGGGGAAAGCCTGCGGAATGAGGAAGGCGAGCAGGATCAGGCTGCGGAACGGCAGTTTCAGCCGCGACAGCGCGTAACCGGCGGGAACGGCCAGTGCGAGGGCCACCACCACGGTCAGGCTGGCCACGACAATGCTCGTCACCAGCGATTCCATGGCATTGCCGCGCGTCGAGAACACCCGCTGCCAGAAGCTGAAACCATATTCCAGCGGCAGCATATGCGGAAAATACCATTTCTCCGCGACGGTCCACAGCAGGAGATTGGTCAGCGGCCCGAAAATCACAAAGGCGAGCAGGCCAAGGACGAGCGCGCGGGGAACCCACCAAAAATCGATCCGGGTCATCATGAACGCTCCTTCACTGACTGGCGCAGATAGACCAGTGCGACACCGGCCGTCAGCAGCAGCGATATCATGCCGAGCGCATTGGCAACGCCATAGTCGCCATGGGCATTGATGCGGAATGCAATATCGGCGGTCAGCATGGTGGGGGATTGCGCATTGATCATCAGTGGCACCGAAAGCACCGACATCATGGTGACAAAGGAGAGGATAAGACCGACCAGCAGGGTTCCCGCGATTTGCGGGACAATGATTTCGATGAGGATGCGCAGCCGCGAGGCGCCAAGATTGCGCGCGGCTTCAATGGTGCTGCGGTCGAGCGAGGCCATCGCGCCCGCAACCAGCAGCGTCACAAATGGTGTCTGCTTCCAGACGAAGGCGATGACAATGCCGCGCCAGTCAAGAAAGCCAACCGTTTGAAGCGGCGTCAGCACGCCCAGGCTGACAAGGATATTGTTCATCAGACCATTCTTGGCAAGGAATGTGCGCAGGATCTGACCCACGACGATAAATGGAATGAACATGGGCCAGCGGTAGAGCCAGCGCAGTACGGCGACAGCACGCGGATTCTCGCCCAGCGTGAGATAGCCGCCGATGGCGATCGAGAAAAAGCCGATCAGCAGGGTGGAAACGCCGACGATCAGCAGCGTGAAAATCATGTCGCTGGAGTAAAGCTCGAAGGATTTGGAAAAATTCCCGATGCCGTAGCTATCGCCGACAACGAAGGCACCGACAATCGACGCGCCAAGCGGCACGATGAAAAACAGCACGATCATGACCAGTGCCGGGATCACGAGAAGAATGGCGAGAAGGCGTTTCTGCATCGGCATATTCCAGAAGAGGGGAGGGGACCACCGGTGTGGGCCGGTGGTCCGAAGGGCACGCGCTATTAGTTGGCTACGTTGCGCTCATATGCTTCGAGAATTGCCGAATTGTACTTAGCAATCGGGAAGGGCTTGGCCTTGGTGGCAAGATCTTCCGGGGAAATATCGACGAAGAGCTTGTCCCAGCTGGCTTTGTCAAGTTCCGGCTGCACATATTTCGCATCGATGCCAGGATACCAGTTGAAGCGCTTGACGATGCCTTCAGCCTGAACCTTCGGGCTGGTGGCAAGGGCAACAAACTTTTCAGCCAGAGCTGTGTTCGGGCTCTTGGCAGGGATGACATAGTGCATCGGCTGACCGGGCATGCCGGGAGCAGGCAGGAACAGCTTCATTTCCGGTGGAAGCTTGCCGTCTGCCTTCCAGGAATAGAACATATCCACCCAGACCGGGCCCATGGCGATTTCGCCGCGGCTCAGCATGTCGAGCGTTCCGGCATTGCCCGGCGTCAGGGTGGCGTTGGTGGTGAAATCTTTCAGACCGGCAAATGCCTTGTCCCACTTCTTGGTTTCCGCTTCTTCGAACGGACCGTTCATCAGCTTCTTGGCATCGCCATCGCCGAAGGCATAAATCCAGCCCATGACGAAGCTGACGCCCGAGGCACCGCCCTTGATGCCGTTGTAACCGAACTGCTTCGGGTTCTTCTTGGCCCAGGCAACCAGCTCTTCATAGCTCTTCGGCGGGTTGGGGATCAGCGCAGGGTTGTAGGCGATAGCCGTCTGGCTGGAGAACATCGGCATGACATAACCGTCGACATTGGCGCCCAGCGCCATTTTTGCCTTGTCGCTTGTCACCATGACGCCGGAAGGAATCTTTGCACGGTAGGATTCCAGATAGCCTTCCTTGACCATGGGACCGGCGAACTTCTCGTGGACGACGGCCACGTCAGCATCCCATTTTTCCGTGTTGGCCTTGGCTTGCGCGTCGAACCGCTCGACGATCTTCTGCGAACCGGCATCGCCGGGGCCCGTGCCGACAACACGCACCTTGGTGCCCGGATTTTCCTTTTCGAAGATCGGGGCGAGGTAATCATTGACGTAATCGACCATGTTCTGGTCACCCGCCGTCAACACGGTGAGGTCACCGGCAGCCGCAGGTGTGGCCGCCAGTCCGAGGATAAGTGAAGCCTGTAGTAACGTTTTCATCGTGAACTCCCGTTGAGCATGGATGTTTTGTTTTGGCAGTCTATGGGGCAGGGACCAGCGGACCGGCCACCTGTCCTCAATGGGCATGTGCGGCCGCAGCAACCTGCGGCGCGTTGAAAATGAAAAGCGAATGCGCTGGGATATGCACCTTGACGGTTTCTCCCTCGGCAAAGGCGGTATCCGCATCGACTAGGATTTCGTCATTGCCCAGCCGCACGGCATGGCGCCAGTGACCGCCGGGATAGCTGACGCTGGCAATCCGGCCGCGCAGTTCGAGCGCACCTGGCTCGGCAGAAACCGTATCGCCGCTGCCGGCAAGGCGGGCGGCTTCGGCACGAAAACGCAGCTGCACCGGCCCGCTGGCAAGCGCACGACCAGACAATGCCGTGACCGTCGAGGGATTGAACGCGCCTTCCGCCAGTTCAATCTGCGCGCCGTTGACGCGCGCCTGCATGGACAGAACATTTTCCGCGCCCATGAACGCAGCAACGAACAGCGATGCAGGCTTGTTGTAGACGTCTTCAGGCGTTCCCTGCTGTTCGATCCGGCCGGCATTCATGATGACGATACGATCAGCCATCACCATGGCTTCCTCGCGGTCATGCGTGACGTGAATGGCGGTGATGCCAAGCCGCTTTTGCAGCGACCGGATCTCGTGGCGTACCGTCAGGCGGATACGGGCATCGAGGTTGGAAAGCGGCTCGTCCAGCAGCAGGATTTCCGGATCGATGGCCAGCGCCCGGCCGAGCGCCACGCGCTGGCGCTGCCCGCCGGAAAGCTGAGCCGGCTTGCGGGCGCCGAGACCGCCAAGGCCAAGCAGGTTCTGCATCTCGTTGACCCGCGCGTCGATGACATCCTTGGAGCGCTTCTGCAGCTTCAGCCCATAGCCGATATTCTGGGCAACGGTCATGTGCGGCCACAGCGCATAGGACTGGAACACCAGCGCCATGCCGCGCTTGTCCGGCGGCATCTGGGTGACATCGCGGTTCGCAACCTGGATGGAACCGCTGAACGGCTTGGAAAAGCCGGCGATCGTCCGCAGAAGCGTTGTCTTGCCGCAACCGGACGAGCCGAGAAGCGCCACGAATTCACCCTTGTGAATGTCGAGGTCTAGATTGTCGAGTACTGTCGTCGGGCCATACCCCACGCTCATTCGCTCGACTTTGAGGAAAGCAGGTTCAGTCATTTTCCATCCCATTGCGCAGCTGTGCAATTTTTTTCTTTGTACTGTCTGTTTATAACAGCGGGATGACAAGTAAAAAATTTTGACGGGGTTTTCCGGGCCAATTCGCTCGATGAAAACCTTACAACTTTTGTCTAGATGTCATAGAACCGTTATCCGGCTTGTATAGGGGTGACCGATCATTATGAGCCTGCAAAAATCAAAGCGGGTTCGTCTCGTCCTGACAAAAGGGGTTATCATGCGCCGCATTCTCATCGCTTCCGTTTTGCTTGCCGCCGGTCTTCAGCCGGTGTTTGCCGCAGATGGCAAACTTGTCCTTTATACCAGCCAGCCCAACACCGATGCGCAGCAAACCGCCGATGCATTCATGGCAAAGAACCCCGGTATCAAGGTTGAATGGGTGCGCGACGGAACGCCCAAGATCATGGCCAAGCTGCGCGCCGAAATCGAAGCCGGCCAGCCGCAGCCCGACGTTCTGCTGATTGCCGATGTGGTGACGATGGAAGGCTTGAAGAAGGAAGGCCGCCTGCTGCCCTTCAAGGACGCAAAGACTTCGGGTATCGACGCCGCGCTCATTGACAAGGACGGCACCTACTTCTCCACCAAGCTGATCACGACAGGCATTGTCTACAACACCAAGGCACCGTTTGTGCCGACGAGCTGGGCCGATCTCGCCAAACCGGAAGCCAAAGGTCTTGTCACCATGCCAAGTCCGCTGACATCGGGTGCCGCCCTGATCCACACCGTTACGCTCACCGAAAATCTCAAACAGGGTTGGGACTATTATGCCGAGCTGGCCAAGAATGGTGCGCAGGCTGCGGGCGGCAATGGCGATATCCTTAAAGCCGTCAGCGGCGGCGACAAGCTCTATGGCATGATCGTCGACTACATGCCGATCCGCGAGAAGGCCAAGGGCGCTCCGGTCGAGTTCGTGTTCCCGAAGGAAGGCGTTTCGGCTGTCACCGAGCCGGCCGGCATCCTGTCGACGGCGAAAAATCCGGAAGCGGCAAAGGCCTTCATCAACTTCCTCCTGTCGAAGGACGGTCAGGAGCTCGCAGCCAAGATGGGCTATATCCCCGCGAGTGCCGACGTTGCCTTGCCGGCGGGCTATCCGGACCGCGCCTCGATCAGGGTCATGAAGTTCGATGCCGCCGGCGCGCTCGCCAACGAGACCAAGAACAAGGAAAAGTTCAGCGAAGTGATGGGGCAGTAAACGCCTTTGGCCATTACACATTCCATAGACAATGCCGGACCCGCATCCACACATGCGGGTTCCCCGGCATACCGGTTGTGGCGTTATTTCCGGCGGGATGGCGGATTGTCCGCCGTGCTGGTTCTCGCCATCATCTTT
The DNA here is from genome assembly GCF_058792715.1 of Phyllobacterium sp. MT110. NCBI lineage: Bacteria > Pseudomonadati > Pseudomonadota > Alphaproteobacteria > Hyphomicrobiales > Phyllobacteriaceae > Phyllobacterium > Phyllobacterium sp. MT110. The sequence goes on along the minus strand of NZ_JBXAFE010000003.1, from coordinate 285,571 downwards.
GCTTTGAGCTTTTTGCCGATGCTGCGACTGCTGGTGACAGCCGTCGCGCCCGGCGGCGAGATTGATCTTGCCGCCATGGCCGGACGGCTTTCCAGTGCCTCGGTCATGCGGGCCACGCTCAACACCCTGGATACGGCCTTCTTCGGCGCGCTGCTTGCCCTCGTGGTTGGCGCGCCTTTTGCCATCGGCATCGCCATGACCGACCTGCCGGGGCGCAAGACCCTCGGTTTCCTGCTGCTGCTGCCATTGATGATTGCGCCACAGGTGATGGCCCTGTCATGGCTGCACCTGTTCGGGCCATCCAGCACGCTGCTTGGTGCTTTCGGTCTTGCACCGCCGCCGGGCACGTCCAATCCGCTGCTCGGCCGCAATGGCATCATCCTGCTCTATGCCATCCAGCATGCACCCATTGTTTTCATCACCTTGCGGGCAGGGCTCACCCGCGTTCCGCGCGATCTGGTCGAGGCGGCGCGTTCTTCCGGGTCATCGCCGCTGCGCGTGCTCCTGACGGTCATCCTGCCGATGGTACGGCCCTATCTCGTTGCGGCCACGGCGCTTGCCTTCGTGTCCGGTGTTGGCAATTTCGGCATTCCGGCTCTGCTTGGCATGCCGGTCAACTATCTCACCCTGACGACGATGATCTACCTGCGCATCGCCAGTGTTGGCCCGAGCGTGCTGCCGCAGGTTGCCGCGCTCTCGGTCCTTATTGCCATGCTCGCCTTGCTTGGTGTCGTCCTGCAGGCCCTGGCACTCAAGAAGGTCAACCACCGATTTACGGCAGGCACACCGGCACGATTCACCCTTGGCCGCTACCGCTGGCTGTTTGCCGCCCTTGGCTGGGTCGCCATCCTGTTCATGCTGATCCTGCCGGTGCTTGCCCTGATAACCACGGCATTGATCCCGTCTTTCGGCGTCCCGCTCAACTGGTCCACCCTGACATTCTCCAATTTCGAGGAAGTCCTGTTCCGGCAGGCTTCCACCAGCCGCGCCTTCTGGAACTCGGCCATTCTCGCCGGAAGTGCTGCTCTTATCCTCGCCATTGGCTCCATTCCGGTCGCCGTGGGCCTGGAGCGCTTCTCGCGCCTGTCGCAACGCGTCCTGCATGGCGCAATCGAACTGCCCTATGCCTTGCCGGGTATCGTGCTGGCCATCGCCTGCATCCTGTTATTCCTGCGGCCGCTGCCATTGATCGGCAGCCTCTACGGCACCGCTTGGATTATCCTGGTTGCCTATCTCATGCGCTTCTTCGCCCTGGCCATGAAACCCGTCACAACGGCAATCGGGCAGCTATCGCGCGATCTCAATGAAGCGGCCGCTGTGTCCGGTGCAGGTCCGCTGCGCCGTCTCATGACAATCACCGGTCCATTGACGGCACCCGCGGCGGTTGCAGGCGCTTTGCTTGTCTTCATGAGCGCATTCAACGAATTGACGGTCTCGGCACTGCTTTGGTCAAGCGGGCATGAAACACTCGGCGTCGTGTTGTTCAGCCTCGAAGAGGCTGGGCTTGGTACCCATGCGGCGGCCATTGCCGTGACGACAATCCTGATTGTCGTGGTACTGTTGGCAATTCTCGACCGTCTCGGCAAAAAGCTCCCGCCTGGTGTATTGCCCTGGCGGTAGATCAGCCGGGAATGATCCAGGCGTCGGCAATGGCGACATGCACGGTTTCACCAATGCGCAGCGCCGAGGGACTGTCGAGCGTCAGGCGCTCGCCGTTGGCCAGTTCAAGCCGGGTTTCGTAGACGGCACCGCGATAGGTGCTTTCCTGTACTGTGGCAGCAAGCCCGTCATCGGCGAGACGGAGAGCTTCGGGGCGCAGCAGCAGCTTGATCGCGTCGGAGCCATCGGCAACGCCCCGCGCTGCAAGACGATACCCCGCCACGTCAACGAGAGCCGATGACGCCCGCCTCTCGACAACCGTGCCGGAAACCGGCGTGCCGCGGCCGATAAATCCGGCCACGCGCTGATCCGCAGGGGAGTGATAGACCTCCACCGGTGCAGCGATCTGCAGGATGTTGCCGGCATTCATCACCGCGATGCGGTCGGAGAGCGCCAGCGCTTCCGACTGGTCATGCGTGACATAAACGATCGTCGCGCGGGTGCGCCGATGAATATCCCGAAAAGCCTCGATCATCGAAGCACGCAAATGCATGTCGAGATTGGCAAGCGGCTCATCGAAAAGGATGATTTTCGCGTCGGCAACCAGACAGCGGGCGAGGGCGACGCGTTGCCGCTGGCCGCCCGAAAGTTCCTCGATCCGCCGATCGGCGAAACTGCCGAGACTGACGCTTTCCAGCACCGCTTTGACGCGCTGCGCGATTTCACTCTTGGCAACTTTCCGGGTCTTCAGCGGGTAGGCGACGTTCTCGGCCACATTCATATGCGGCCACAGGGCATAGGACTGGAAGACCACGCCGACACCGCGCTCCTCCGGCATTTTCTGGCGGCGCATATCGGCGATCCGCTCGTCGCCAAAATCGATGGCGCCATCGTCGGGTGCTTCGAACCCGGCAATCAGACGCAGGAGAGTGGTCTTGCCGCAACCGGAGGGTCCCAGCAGCGAGGTAAACGACCCTGCGGGGAAATTGATGGAGATATTTCTGAGAGCAACCGTCTCGCCGAAGCGCTTGGTCAGATTCTGGATGTGAATGTCGGTCATGCGCCGCTTTTACAATGCTTTTCGATCTTTGGCACCGCCTATGCGCCAATCGCGTTACAACCATGTGACGGGGCGGTGGTATGCGGACCGCTGGCAGAAACCGAGCATTCAGGCGCCAGCACGCACGGCATCGATGAAAACCCGCAGCGCAGGTGCCATATGACGCTGCCTGGGATAGCACAGGAATAGCCCTGGAAACGGAGCGCACCAGGGATCCAGCAGGCTGACGAGCCTGCCTTCGGCAATGTGATCGACAACGGTGTCCTCGATCGGAAAACCGATCCCGATTCCTTTGAGAGTGGCACCCAGTGCCATTTCCTTGTCACTGAAGATCAACGGACCTTCGACAGAGACACTGAACCAGGTTTCATTCTCGAAGAACTCCCAGGCGTAGGGCGTAGCCCGGCCCGGCCAGCGCCAACGTATGCAACGATGACTGACGAGATCGCGCGGATGCTCCGGATGTCCATGACGCGCCAGGTAATCAGGCGTCGCAACCACTACCTGCCGAAGCTCGGATCCCAGACGAACGGCGATCATGTCGCGTTCAATTACCTCCCCTATGCGCAAGCCCACGTCAAAACCGCCTGCGACGATGTCAATGACCTCGTCATCCACCGTGATGTCGAGCAGCACTTCGGGATAGCGCTGGGCAAAGCTGGCAAGAATCGGTTCGATGTGCTTTCGGGCTGCGGATCGGAATGAATGCACCTTTACCGTGCCGGCAGGGTGCTCGCCTGAACGGCGAGCCTGTGCGACGGCGCTTCCGAGTTCGAATGCCGCAGGCCTGACCCGTTGGAGTAAATTTTCACCAGCCTCCGTCAGTGACACATTTCGCGTCGTCCGGTGGAGGAGGCGCATCTCCACCCGTTCCTCGAAACTGCGTACCATCTGGCTCAACGCTGAAGGGGAGACGCCGAGGCTGTCGGCAGCCCGGGAGAAGCTCAGAAATTCGGCGACGGCAATGAAGGCGCGAAGCTGATTGTAGTCATGTCCGGCGAGCAGGATATCCATTTCAGCATCATACATTACTTAGCTGAGCTAACAAGCGCTGTAATTTCTTAGCGCATTATAAAGGCGCAGCCTTTCTGCCATTTTCTCTTTGCTTCATTGAAAAGGATAAAGAAATGACAACTTGGTTCATCACAGGAATTTCGCGCGGCCTGGGCAAGGCACTTGCCGCGGCAGCACTGGCAGAGGGAGACACTGTGATTGGGACAGTTCGTACGGGGTCGTTCGAACTTGATCATGATCGCGGCACGTTGCATTTGCTGAATGTTGATCTGGTCGACGGCCAGGCAGCAGCTGCCAGCATAGCAAAAGCTTTTGAAATTGCGGGCGAGATCGACGTCATCGTAAACAATGCAGGATACGGGCTGCTGGGTGCATTGGAGAAGGCATCGGATGCGGATGTCGAGAGACTGTTTGCAGTCGATGTTTTTGCACCGTTCCGGATCATTCGGACGGCATTGCCTTACCTCCGCGCGCAGCGCCGCGGTCACATCATCAACATCACCTCGATTGCCGGGCGCGCGCCAACCACCGGATCGGCCGTTTACGCTGCCGCCAAATATGCGCTTGAAGGCCTTTCATCAGCATTGGCTTTGGAGATCGCACCGCTTGGTATCAAAGTAACGGCCATCGCCCCCGGCGCATTCAGGACGGACTTCCTTTCGTCTCACTCAATCCGCAAAAGCGACGCCGAAGACGCTGCCTATGCCGAGACGATTGGACGGAGTTCTGCCGCCTTCGATTCCGTCGCGGGTCGACAGCTGGGCAATCCAGATCTCGCAGCACAGGTCATCATCAGCCTGGTTCGTGCCGACAATCCACCTCTTCATCTGCTGCTCGGCAGTGATGCGCTGCGCCGTGCCCGTAGCAAACTGGATCAGATTGTTGATGAGATCGATGCCTGGGAAACCATCACCCGCAGCACCGATTTCGAGAAAGGCGAATAATTTAGACAGTCAAACTCCGCATCAATCGGACAATTCGGGCAAGGTCACTGTCGTGAGACGGTGACCTTGCTCAAGGCATGCGTTGCTCACATCGTCGCCAGCGATCAACACCACGACACGCAAGTTGCAGCAGGGCAACATTGCGTCCATCAAAATTCCCATCAAAACCCGTCAAAAAGAGTTGCACACCTCATTTCGCCGAACTAGTATATCAAGCGGAGGAGAATTCTCGTGGTAAAGATGACGCTTGAAGACGTCGCCCGAGAAGCCGGTGTCAGTCTTGCAACGGTTGATCGTGTTGTGAACGGGCGGAATGGTGTGCATGCGCGCACCATCGAACGCGTCAACGCGGCCATCAAGCTGCTTGGATTTCATCCGGATCAGCACGCATCGCGGCTTGCGCGCGGACGGGACTATGATTTCCGGATTATCCTGCCGACCGGCGAAAACGAATTCATGCAGGCGCTGGATGCGGAGTTTCGTGCAACCCGCGAACGCCAGCTGCAGGAACGCGTGCGGCTTTCCATTCAATATGTCGATACTTTCGACGGCGAGGCTTTGGCGGCGGCACTCGAACGGCTGCCCTCCAGCATCGACGGCGTCGCTGTCGTCGCGCTCGACCATCCCGCCGTGACAGAAGCCATCAACGCCCTTGCCGACAGGGGTGTGGTTGTCCTGACACTGGTTTCCGATGTGCCGAACTCACGCCGCGCCCATTTTGTCGGCATCGACAATTACGCCGCCGGGCGCACCGCGGCTTCGCTGATTGGCCGCTTTGTCGGACCGCGCAAGGGCAAGGTCGGCATGATTGCCGGATCGCTGGCCCTGCGCGACCACGTGGAGCGGCAGTTCGGTTTCGAACAGGTCATTTCCCGTGAATACGCCAATCTTGAAGTTCTGCCCGTCCGGGAAGCGCGCGACGAGAACGCGCGCGTTGAGACGGTCGCCCGCGCGCTGCTGCGCGATCACCCCGATCTGGTCGCCATCTACAACGCCGGCGGTGGACAGGCGGGTGTCGTCGCTGCGCTCGAAGCAACCGGCCGTGTCTCCGACGTGATTTTCGTGGCGCATGAACTCACCGCCTCGACCCGCCGCCATCTGGTGCGCGGCACCGTGGATGCGCTCATCAATCAGGATGTCGGGCATATGGCGCGCAGCACCGCGCGCATTCTCACTGCCCTGCGCGAAGGCCGTCCCATCGTACCGGGGCAGGAACATATCCGCATCGATATTTTTCTCAGGGACAACATGCCCTGAACAGAAACCGGAGGGGTGCCTGCCCGAGGCGCCCGCATGAATTGGAGGAGACGAGACATGAAGACGATCAAGGGACCAGCCATTTTTCTCGCGCAGTTTGCGGGCGATGCGGCACCGTTCAACTCATTCGACGCGATCTGCCAATGGGCAGCATCCCTCGGCTACAAGGGTGTTCAAATTCCCACCTGGGATGCGCGGCTGTTCGATCTCAAGAAGGCCTCGGACTCCAAGACCTATTGCGATGAAGTCGCTGGCATTGCCCATGCGCATGGCCTCACCATCACCGAGCTTTCAACCCATCTGCAGGGCCAGCTCGTCGCCGTTCATCCGGTCTACGATGAACTAATGGACGGTTTTGCGGTGCCTGAAGTGCATGGCAACCCCAAGGCCCGCCAGGAATGGGCTGTCGATCAGGTCAAGCGCGCCGCGCGTGCCTCCAAACACCTTGGCCTCAAGGTGATGCCGACATTCTCGGGCGCACTGGCCTGGCCATTCCTCTACCCCTTTCCGCAGCGGCCTGCCGGTCTCGTCGAAGCGGCATTCGACGAACTGGCCAAGCGCTGGACACCGATCCTCAACTATCTCGATGAACAGGATGTCGATGCGGCCTATGAAATCCATCCGGGCGAAGACCTGCATGACGGGATCACCTACGAGATGTTCCTGGAGCGCGTGAACAATCATCCGCGCGCCAACCTGCTCTATGATCCCTCGCATTTCGTGCTGCAGCAGCTCGATTATCTCGACTACATCGACATCTATCACGAGCGCATCAAGGCGTTCCACGTCAAGGACGCCGAATTCAATCCGACCGGCCGTCAGGGTGTCTATGGCGGTTTCCAGTCCTGGGTGAATCGTGCCGGACGCTTCCGTTCGCTCGGTGACGGACAGGTGGATTTTGGCGCCGTCTTTTCCAAGCTGACGGCTTATGACTTCGATGGCTGGGCGGTGCTGGAATGGGAATGCGCACTCAAGCATCCGGAAGACGGTGCACGTGAAGGCGCTGAATTCATCAACGCACATCTGATCCGCGTGACCGAAAGGGCATTCGATGATTTCGCTGGCGCAGGAACCGACGACGCGGCCAACCGCCGTATCCTTGGTCTGGTATAAGAACGGAAGGAAGCGGCAATGGCTATTGAAGCAAGCAGAGAAAAAGCGGCAACCCGGCGCATTCGCATCGGCATGGTCGGAGGAGGGCAGGGCGCCTTCATCGGCGCCGTGCATCGCATCGCCATGCGCATCGACGATCAGTACGAGCTCGTCGCCGGAGCCCTGTCTTCCGATCCGGCGCGCGCCAAGGCCTCGGCGAAGGAGCTCGGCATTGCGGAAGACCGTGCCTATGGTTCTTTCGAAGAGATGGCGAAAGCGGAAGCCAAGCGCCCGGACGGGATCGAGGCGGTGGCGATCGTTACCCCGAACCATATGCATGCACCTGCCGCAAAAGCGTTTCTGAGAGCGGGCATCCATGTGATCTGCGACAAGCCGCTCACCACCACTGTCAAGGATGCCAAGGAACTCGTGGCACTGGTGAAGAAGACCGGCAAGATTTTTGCCGTGACTCACAATTACACCGGTTACCCCATGATCCGGCAGGCCCGTGCCATGGTCGAAAAGGGTGTCCTTGGCAAGATCCGTCTGGTGCAGGCCGAATACCCGCAGGATTGGCTGACCGAAAGGGCGGAGGACTCAGGATCGAAGCAGGCGGAATGGCGCACCGATCCGGCGCGTTCCGGTGCAGGCGGCGCCATCGGCGATATCGGCACGCACGCCTATAACCTCGCCTGTTTTGTTTCCGGCCTGACGCTGAAGCAGCTGTGCGCCGAACTCACCAGCTTTGTCGAAGGCCGCAAGCTCGATGACGACGTGCAGATCCTGATGCGCTTCGACGGCGGCGCCAAGGGCATGCTGTGGGCAAGCCAGGTGGCGCCAGGACACGAGAACGGCCTGAAACTGCGCGTCTACGGCACCAAGGGCGGGCTGGAATGGACCCAGGCCGATCCGAACTATCTCTGGTACACGCCGTTCGGCAAACCCAAGCAATTGCTGACCCGCGGCGGAGCCGGCGCGTCGCCGGAAGCCGCCCGTGTCACACGCGTTCCCGGTGGTCATCCGGAAGGCTATCTTGAAGGTTTTGCCAATATCTATACGGAAGCCGCACAGGCGATCATTGCCGCCCGGACGGGCAAGAAGACACCGAAGGATGTGATATATCCGACGGTCGAGGATGGACTTGCCGGCATGGAGTTCATCGATGCGGCGGTGAAGTCGTCCAAAGCCGGCGGCGTGTGGACGAAGGTGTGATGAACAGCGACCAACCCCATCGCAACAACGGAGCGCCCGTGCTTGAAGCCCGGGGCATCGCCAAGGCTTTCGGGCCGGTGGAGGTGCTGACCGATATCAGCCTCACCATCCAGCCCGGCGAGGTGCATGCAATCATCGGCGAGAACGGTGCCGGCAAGTCGACGCTGATGAAGCTTCTGAGCGGCCATCTGCAGCCGACCCGCGGCTCGGTTGCGATGGATGGGGAGGACGTGACCCTCGCCGGTCCCGTCGATGCGGAACATCGCGGTCTTGTACTTGTGCACCAGGAAATCCTGCTCGCACCGCACTTGACGGTCGCGCAGAATATTTTCATGGGCCGCGAGTTGAAACGCGGTCTCATGGTCAATGACCGCGAGATGAACCGGCTGGCTGCGGAAGCCGTGCGCAAGCTCGGTGCTGATATTGATCCGACAACACCTGTGTCGCGGCTATCCATTGCGCGGCGCCAGCTCGTGCAGATTGCCCGCGCGCTGCAGGTGCCGCACCGCGTCGTGATTTTCGATGAACCCACGGCATCCCTCACGCCCTATGAGACGGAAGCGCTGCTCAAGGTGATCCGCAACCTGCGCGACCAGAATGTGGCGGTTCTCTATATTTCCCATCGCCTGCCGGAAGTCGCCGCCATTGCCGACCGCATCACCGTGCTGCGCGACGGCAAGCTCATCGCGACCCGCAATGCCTCGGAATTGCAGCCCGTTGACATGGCAAAGCTGATGGTCGGACGCGATATGTCAAAACTCTATCCCGAACGGGAAGAGACCGCGACGCGCGAGACGATCCTTGATGTGAGCAATTTCGACGTTCCGGGTTATGCCCGCAGCGCCTCGTTCGCCTTGCGCAAAGGTGAAATTCTTGGCTTTGCCGGGCTGATCGGCGCCGGAAGGACTGAACTGTTCGAAGGCATTGTCGGGCTGCGTGCCGGACATGGGCAGGTCAAATTGAACGGCAAGCCGGTGCGGTTTCACAGCGTGCGTGACAGCATGGCCGCCGGGATTGTCTACCTGAGCGAAGACCGCAAGGGCAAGGGACTGCTTCTGGCACAGAACCTGCGGACGAACCTCACGCTGGCCTCATTGGAAAAATTCACCAAAGGCCCGCTCATCGAGCGCAAGCAGGAAGAACAGGGGCTGGACAAGGCGATTGCCGAATTCGACATCCGGGCCCGGCGACGCGATCTGCTGGCGGGCCAGTTGTCCGGCGGCAATCAGCAAAAGCTGTTGCTCGCCAAGATGATGCTGCTTGATCCGAGCATCGTCATCATCGATGAGCCGACCCGCGGCATCGATATCGGCACCAAGGAACAGATCTACAGATTCATCGCCGATCTCGCCAAGTCAGGAAAATCGGTCATCGTCATCTCGTCCGAGATGCAGGAGCTGATCGGCATCTGTCACCGCATCCTTGTCATGCGCTCCGCGCGCATTGTCGGCGAGGTCTCGGGTGACGCGATGACGGAAGATGAAATCGTCGTCTACGCCACCGGCGTCAAAACAAACGAAGCAGAACTATACGCAACGGGGTCCGCATGAGCGATACGCAAGCAAACACCGACACGCGCGGCCTTGGCCGCAAGCTGGCGGATATCGACAAGACGGCGGTTGCGCCATTCCTGGCGCTTGCCGCGCTTTTCGTTCTGGGCGCCCTGGTCAATCCAAGCTTCATCGGCATCGACAATATATTGAACGTGCTGACCCGCTCGTCCTTCATCGCCATCATCGCGGTTGGAGCGACCTTCGTGATTTCGGCTGGCGGGCTTGATCTGTCGGTGGGATCGATGGCTGCGCTTGTCGCCGGCATCATGATCCTGTTCCTGAATTCTGCCGCCATCGACGGCAATTTCGCCATGCTGGCCGCCGGTGTCGTCATCGCCATCGGCGTCGGGGCAGGCGCCGGGCTGGTCAACGGCGCCGTCACGACGCTTGGGCGGATCGAACCGTTTATCGTGACGCTTGGAACAATGGCCATCTACCGCTCCGTCACGGTCTGGCTGGCCAATGGCGGATCGATTGCCATGAAATCCAGCGAAATGCGCAACCTGTTCCGGCCGGTCTATACCGGCACGTTCCTCGGCTTGCCGATACCGGTCTGGATCATCATCGCCGTCGGTTTGCTCGGTGCCTTCATCCTCTACAAGACCTCCTTTGGCCGGCACGTCATCGCGGTCGGTTCCAACGAAGACGTCGCGCGGTATTCCGGCATCCACGTCAATCGTGTCCGCGCCATGACCTATGTCATTCAAGGGATTTGCGTGGCGATAGCCGTAGTGGTCTACGTCCCGCGGCTTGGGGCGGCAACCACGACCACCGGCATGCTGTGGGAATTGCAGGCCATTACGGCGGTCGTCATTGGCGGCACGGCGCTGAAAGGCGGCGTAGGGCGCATCTGGGGCACGATCTGCGGCGCCTTCATGCTGGAGATCGTCGGCAACATCATGGTCCTGTCCAACTTCGTCAGTGAATATCTGATCGGTGCGGTTCAGGGTGTCATCATCATCATCGCCATGCTGGTGCAGCGGACACTGCAGCGCAAGGGATAACGGCGATAAAAGTTTGGGAGGGGGAGAATGGGCCACCCGCCGACCTCGACACAAAGGCCCGTAGAATATTTGGGAGAGAAATATGCGTAAACTCATCGTGGGACTTGCCGGCGCGCTGCTCGCGTCAAGCATGGTCCTGGCTCACGCCGCGGACAAGAAAGTCAATATCGCCGTTTCCATTCCGGCTGCCGATCACGGCTGGACCGGCGGCGTCGTCTATCACGCCGAACGGGCGGCCAAGATTCTCGAGGCCAACCATCCCGGCCTCAAGATCACCATCAAGACATCACCCGATGGTGCTTCCCAGGCCAATGCGCTCGAAGACCTGACCACGCAGGGGATCGATGCCCTCGTCACCCTGCCGCATAATTCCGACGAACTGACCGACCCGATCCGTCAGGTCAAGGCAAAGGGCGTATTCGTCACGGTTGTTGACCGCGCCCTGTCCGATCAGAGCATTCAGGATCTGTATGTCGCCGGTAACAATCCGGAGCTCGGCCGTGTCGCCGGCAAATATCTGAAGGACAAGCTTGGCACTGCCAATGTTGTGGTCATTCGCGGCCTGCCTATCGTCATTGACGAAGAACGCCAGAAGGGTTTTGACGAAGCCATCGCCGGCAGCGGTATCAAGGTGCTCGACAAGCAGTTCGGCAACTGGTCACGCGATGACGCCTTCAAGGTCATGCAGGACTATCTGACCAAGTTCCCGAAGATCGATGCCGTCTGGTGCCAGGATGACGACATGGCTGTCGGCGTGCTCGAAGCCATCAGCCAGGCCAAGCGCACCGACATCAAGATGGTCATCGGCGGTGCCGGCATGAAGGACATGATCAAGCGCGTCAGCGATGGCGATGCCATGACACCGATCAATGTTCTCTATCCGCCGTCCATGATCGCAACGGCACTCGAACTGACGGTTGCCAATTTCTACGATCAGGTTCCTGTACGCGGCAAATACATCCTGGATGCCACCCTGGTCACCAAGGACAATGCCAAGGAATTCTACTTCCCTGATTCGCCGTTCTGATCTCCACGATCAGGGCATGATCAGTCTGCACATGGAAAAGGCCCTTGCGGGCCTTTTTCTTTTGTCAGGGTTGGCGCCGGGGAGGACTCGTACCCCGACGCCTTCCCTGTTGCAGCAGGCTTCATCATGGCGGGAGCAGCGGTCATGCTCAAACCATTTCCTGCCGCAAATTGCGCGTCGCATGCCGAAATTTCCAGCCGTTGCGCTTGCTGGGATAGCTCGAACTTAAAGAATTTTTGCAGGCTCGCGGTCAGCGCGCTTGCAATTTTGTGATGTTTTTCAAGCGCCAACTAACTTGACTCGTTGACTCCTCTTTATGTTGAGTAATAAATATGATCATACGAGTCAAGTTTGAACTATCCGTTGCCGGATCATTCCGGCAGCGACAGCACGAAAAGGCTGGCCAGCAATGTCACGACGCCAAATCATCGATCTTCAAGTCCGGCTTCCGAGGCTGGCCCCGCTCGCACGCGAAATCATGCCGGTCCGGCAAACGGATATGCGCGTTTACGGCAGCGAAATCCTGTTCGACGGCTCCAACGAAGTCGGCATCGAACATGCCGGCTCGCTTTACCGCCTGAAAATCACCCGCCAGGGCAAACTCATTCTCAACAAGTAACGCATTGATAGGCATCCGAAGACAATGACTGATACGCACAAGCCAGCACCCCAGGACATCCGGCAAGCTCGGGCAGACAACCCCAAAATGCGCGAGCGCGATCTTGCCCAGCAGCTTGGCATCACCGAGGCTGATCTGGTTGCAGCCTTTTGCGGCCTCAATGTCATTCGCATCACCCCGCGCATCGAGACCTTCCTGACCGAGATACAGACCCTCGGCGAGGTGATGGCGCTGACGCGCAACGAAAGCGCCGTGCACGAAAAGATCGGCGTCTACGACAAGCCCATCGTCGGCAAGAACGCCTCCATGCTGCTGGGCGAGCAGATCGATCTGCGGCTGTTTCCCGACAGCTGGGCGCACGGCTTTGCAGTGGAAAAGCAGGACGGCGAATTCATCCGCCGCAGTCTCCAGTTCTTCGATGCCGCCGGTGAGGCAATCCACAAAATCCATCTGCGCCCCGCTTCGGATCTCGACGCCTACCACGCACTTGTCGCCAAGCTGCGCCTCGACGACCAGTCGCAGAGTATCGAACTGACTGCCTTGCCGAAGCCCGAGGAGAAGACTGCGGAAATTCATGAACTCGATGCGGATGGCCTGCGGGACCGCTGGACCCAGATGAAGGATGTGCATGAGTTCTTCGGCATTCTGCGTTCACTGAAGATGACGCGCCATCAGGCGGTGCAGGTAATCGGGCAGGACTATGCCTGGGCACTGGATCGCGACGCCTTGAGCGCCATGATGCAGCATGCGGCGCAGGAGCAGATACCGATCATGTGCTTTGTCGGCAATCGTGGCTGCATCCAGATTCATTCGGGCCCGATTGCGAACATCAAGGCGATGGGGCCTTGGCTCAATATCCTCGATGAAACCTTTCATATGCATCTGCGCCTCGACCACATTGCCGAGTTGTGGGCTGTGCGCAAACCGACCAAGGACGGTCATGTGACATCGCTCGAAGCCTACGGCGCCGAAGGGGAAATGATCATTCAGTTCTTTGGCAAGCGTCATGAAGGCTCGGGCGAACGGGAAGATTGGCGCCAGCTTGTCGAAAACCTGCCGCGCATCCTGCGTTCGGCCGCGTAAGGAAATGACCATGTTCGCTAAACGCCAGAGCAAGCCGGCAAGGCTACATCTCACCGCTTCGCTCGCCGGGCTGATGGCATTGCTTTTCGCACAAGCCATGGCTTCTGCAGAAGAAGTCACCGGGCGTCTTCCCGATGCCAGCCGGGTGGTATCCATCGGCGACTCCATCACGGAGATCGTCTATGCGCTCGAAGAGGAGCAGCACCTCGTCGGTCGTGACCAGACGAGTACCTACCCGCAAGCGGCGCAGAAGCTGCCCGATGTCGGCTACATGCGCGCGCTGTCCCCCGAAGGGGTTCTGTCCATCAACCCGACAGCCATCATTGCCGTGGAAGGCAGCGGCCCGAAGGAAACCATCGATGTCCTGAAGAAGGCCAGCGTGCCCTTCGTTTTTGTGCCGGAAGATTACACCGGAAAGAGTATCGCGGCGAAAATACGCGTGGTGGGCACAGCCCTCGGTGTTGATGAGAAAGCCGAAAAGCTGGCATCGCAGGTCGAGAAGGATTTGCAGGCGGCTGAAGATGCAACGAAAAACATCAAGAACCGCAAGCGGATCCTGTTTGTCCTCAGCGCGCAGGGCGGCAAGATCATGGCCTCCGGCACCAAAACGGCAGCCAATGGGATCATTGCACTGGCCGGTGCCGACAATGCGATCACGGAATACCCCGGATACAAGCCATTGACGGACGAAGCAATCATCACGGCCAAACCCGACGTCATTCTGGTCATGGACCGCGGTGGTGACCATGCGTCCGACAATGCCGACCTTCTTGCCAATGCGGCGATTGCCGCAACGCCCGCCGGCAAGGACAAGAAGATCATCCGCATGAGTGGTCAGTATCTGCTGGGCTTCGGGCCGCGTGCGCCCAAGGCAATTCACGAGCTGGCAGAAGCCATTTACGGCAACGAACTCGGCAAATGAGTGAGACCGTCTTGAGAAAACCTGCCGTCCTTGCTTCCGCACAGGGCGGCAGCAGACTGCGCCCGGATGGTGACCGGTCGGCGTTTGCGCGCATGGTCATTGCCTGCCTGTGCGTGGCGCTCGTTGCCACAGTCCTTTTCAGCCTTGCCTTTGGTGCATCCGATGCATCGGTCCTCTCCGTCGTGAAGTCCCTGATTGCCGGATCCGATACCACAGACAATGCGCTCTCCGTCCGCGACCGCATCATCATTTACGATATCCGCCTGCCGCGCGTCATTCTCGGGGCGCTGATCGGCGCGTCCCTTGCCGTATCGGGTGCAGTCATGCAGGGATTGTTCCGCAATCCGCTGGCCGACCCCGGCATCGTCGGCGTCTCGGCGGGCGCCGGGCTTGGCGCGGTCAGCATCATCGTTCTCGGCGGAACCTTCCTCGCCCCGGTGATCGCCCTGTTCAGTCTCTATGCCTTGCCGCTCGCCGCTTTCTTCGGCGCCCTCATCTTCACGCTCGTCCTCTACCACGTCGCGACACGGCGCGGGCAGACATCCATCGCCACCATGCTGCTCGCCGGTATTGCGCTCGGCGCCATGGCCGCCGCCTATATCGGTGTCCTGGTCTATGTCACCGACGACAAACAGTTGCGCGATCTGACATTCTGGGGGCTGGGATCGCTGGCGGGAGCCAATTGGGTCAAGATCGCCGCATCAGGCCCGCTCATTGCGCTCGCCCTCGTCATTTCACCGTTCCTCGCCCGCGGCCTCAACGGGCTCGCCCTCGGGGAAGCATCGGCCAGCCATCTCGGCATCCCGGTACAGCGGTTCAAACGCATCGCCATTGTCACCGTCGCTGCCGCCACCGGCGCATCGGTTGCGGTCAGCGGCGGCATCGGTTTTGTCGGCGTCGTCGTTCCGCATCTGCTGCGCCTCGTGATCGGCCCCGATCATCGCTATCTCCTGCCTGCCGCCGCCCTCCTTGGCGCCAGCCTGCTGCTGATTGCCGATGCGGTCAGCCGCACCATCGTTGCACCGTCCGAACTGCCGATCGGCATCGTCACGGCGGCCGTCGGCGCACCGTTCTTCCTGTGGATATTGCTGCGCCGCCGCGGCATTCTGGACCTCTGACCATGATCCGTGTTTCCAATGTCTCCGTATCCCTCGGCCGAAACAGAATTGTCGAGGACGTATCCTTTGATGCGCAGGCCGGCGCATTCACAGTTATCGTCGGACCCAACGGGTCAGGTAAAACGACCCTGATGCGCGCACTCTCCGGTGATCTGCCACATGAGGGCGTCATCAGCATCAACGGCACGCCGATCGACCGGCTGAAGCTCTGGCAGATGGCAACCATGCGGGCGATCCTGCCGCAATCCACCTCGCTGTCCTTTCCGTTTACCGTGCGTGAGATCGTCAAGCTGGGCATGACCAGCGGCCGCTCCGGTGCTTCGCGCCACAACGTCGACACACTGCCCGATGAAGCGCTTGAGCGCGTTGACCTCGCGGGTTTCGGCGGGCGGTTCTATCAGGAACTCTCCGGCGGCGAGCAGCAGCGGGTGCAACTGGCGCGCGTCCTCTGCCAGGTCTGGCAGCCGGTGCTCGACGGCCAGCCGCGCTTTCTGTTTCTCGATGAGCCGGTGTCGAGCCTCGATATCAAACATCAGCTGATCATCATGCAGATTGCCCGCGACTTTGCCGATCGCGGTGGCGGGGTCATCGCTATCCTGCATGACCTCAACCTCACCTCCATGTTTGCCGACAGGGTCGTGGTCATGCACAGGGGGAGGGCCGATTCTGTGGGCACCCCCACGGAGGTCTTGACGGATGACCGCATCCTGCGCGTCTATGAATGTGCGCTCAAGGTAGGCGGTCTGCCCGGAAAATCCGTGCCGTTCGTCTTGCCGCAATCCGCAGTGCTCTGAGCACGCGAAGATGCCACCATCCACCTATTGACTAAAAATGGCGATTTGATACTAAATATAGATGTTATGGTTCTCCCCGAGTCGCAAGACCGGGAGCTAAGAGGGAAGCCGGTGAAATGTCCTGGACATTGAGGCCGGCGCTGCCCCCGCAACTGTAAACAGCGAGTTGTTGTCGACAATGCCACTGGAGCCGCGCTTCGGGAAGGCCGACACCAGCGCCGACCTGTGAGCCAGGAGACCTGCCATGACATGATGAACGTCCACGGGCGGGGTGTCCCGGTGTGTCGCTTGCAATGGTCGGCCGCAAGCTGATCGGATTCTTGCACGCGTGCGCTCGACCTTTGCCCCCAACATTTGGGGTATAAGCACATGTCTCTTTCTCTTCAAACCACCCGCGTCGACGGTCAGTCGCCGGTTCGTCCCGCCGAATTGCTGCCATTATCCAGCGAGCCCGGCTATCGCGTCATTCGCCGCAATGGCTCGGTCACACCCTTCGACCCGCTGAAAATCACCGTTGCTCTCACCAAAGCCTTCCTCGCCGTCGAAGGCAACGTCGCTGCCGGTTCGCGCCGTGTGCACGATGTCGTCGAAGGCTTGACCGCCGACATCGTGACAACATTGAAGCGCCGCAGCAGCGAAGGACGTCTGTTCCACATCGAGGATGTGCAGGATCAGGTCGAACTTGCCCTCATGCGCAGCGAAAACCACAAGGTTGCGCGTGCTTACGTGCTCTACCGGGAAGAACGCGCGAGAGAACGCGCAAAACTGGTGGAACCCGTGGCCGCAACCGGCCCGTCCCTCAACGTCACCCTGCCTGATGGGACCAGGGCACCGCTCGATGCGGCGCGCCTCGCCCGCATCATCGATGAAGCCTGCGAAGGACTTGAGGGGGTCAGCGCCGCGCCGATCCTGAGCGAAACCCAGCGCAATCTCTATGACGGTATCACCCTCGACGAACTATCGCTTGCACCCATTCTGGCGGCACGCACACTCGTTGAAACCGAACCGAACTACTCATTTGTCACTGCCCGGCTGCTTCTCGACAAGCTGCGCCGCGAAGCCTTGAGCTTTGTCTTCGGCAGGCCCGAACAGGCGACCCAGCATGAAATGGCAGAACGCTATGCCGATTATTTCCCCGCCTATGTGAAGGCCGGCATTGAAGCCGAACTGCTCGATCCGGAACTCGCCCGCTTCGACCTGCGGAAAATATCAGCAGCCCTGAAGCCGGAACGCGACCTGCAGTTCCAGTATCTTGGCCTGCAGACATTGTATGATCGTTATCTCCAGCAGACACGTGGTATCCGGTTCGAACTGCCACAGGCCTTCCTGATGCGCGTTGCCATGGGCCTCGCCACCCGTGAGATCGACCGGGAAGCGCGCGCCATCGAATTCTACGACCTGCTGTCGTCGTTCGACTTCATGGCTTCCACCCCGACCTTGTTCAATTCGGGCACGCTGCGCCCGCAGCTTTCCTCCTGCTTCCTGACCACCGTCGCCGACGATCTCGATGGCATCTTCAAGGCGGTGAAGGACAATGCGCTCCTGGCAAAATATTCCGGTGGCCTCGGCAATGACTGGACGCCAGTGCGTGGCCTTGGAGCCCATATCAAGGGAACCAACGGCGAAAGCCAAGGCGTTGTACCGTTCCTGAAAGTGGCCAACGATACGGCCATCGCGGTCAATCAGGGCGGCAAGCGCAAGGGCGCGGTCTGCGCCTATCTCGAAACCTGGCATGTCGACATCGAGGAGTTCCTCGATCTGCGCAAGAATACCGGTGACGACCGCCGCCGCACCCACGACATGAACACCGCCAACTGGGTGCCTGACCTGTTCATGAGCCGCGTCGAGGCGGACGAGTCATGGACCCTGTTCTCACCCGACGAGATGCCGGATTTGCACGACCTCTATGGCGCGGCATTCAAATCCGCCTACGAGGCCTGTGAAGCCAAGGCCGCACGCGGGGAAATCCGTGTCTTCCGCACCGTGCGGGCACTGGATCTCTGGCGCCGGATTTTGACGATGCTGTTCGAGACCGGCCACCCATGGGTCACGTTCAAGGACCCCTGCAATATTCGCTCGCCGCAGGGTCATGTCGGCGTGGTGCATTCCTCGAACCTGTGCACGGAAATTACCCTCAACACATCGAAGGATGAGGTTGCGGTGTGCAACCTCGGCTCGATCAATCTTGCCAATCACATTGCAGCCGAAGGTCTCGACCTCAAGCGTCTGGCGCGCACTGTGGCAACGGCCATGCGCATGCTCGACAATGTCATCGACATCAACTTCTACACGATCCCGGAAGCGCGCCATTCCAACCTGCGTCACCGTCCGGTCGGCCTCGGGCTGATGGGCTTCCAGGATGCATTGCAGGCTCTGCGTATTCCCTATGCCTCCAACGAGGCCGTGGCTTTCGCCGATCTCAGCATGGAAGCCATTTCCTATCACGCCATTTCGGCATCGGTTGACCTCGCCAGCGAACGTGGCAGCTATCCGAGCTTCAGCGGTTCGCTCTGGTCAAAAGGCATTCTCCCGATCGATTCCATTGAACTGCTCGATCAGGCCCGCATGGCGGCGGGTGCCAGGCTTTCGATGGATCGCAGCACCACCCTTGACTGGGAAGCCCTGCGCAAGCGGGTGACGACAACCGGAATGCGCAATTCCAACACCATGGCGATTGCACCCACCGCAACGATTTCTAACATTTGCGGCGTCGCCCAGTCTATCGAGCCCGCCTACCAGAACCTCTTCGTCAAATCCAACATGTCGGGCGACTTCACCGTCGTGAATGCCGCGCTGGTGCATGACCTGAAGCAGCGCGGGCTGTGGGACGAGGTGATGATTTCGGACCTGAAATATTTCGACGGCTCGGTGGGTGAGATCGACCGCATCCCTGCCGACCTCAAGGCGCTCTATGCCACGGCGTTCGAAATCGACAGCGCATGGCTGATTGCAGCGGCCTCGCGCCGGCAGAAATGGATCGATCAGGCGCAATCCCTCAACCTCTATATCGCCAATCCAAGCGGCAAGAAACTGGACGAACTCTATCGCCTCGCCTGGAACAGCGGCCTGAAGACGACCTATTACCTCCGCTCGCGCTCGGCCTCGCACGTGGAAAAGTCCACGCTGAAAGGCACGGATGGCAAGCTCAACGCTGTCGCCGCCAAGCCGGTTGCCGAACCGATCATCCTGTCGGAACCGGCCGGCAATGCCTGCTCGATCAATGATCCTGACTGTGAAGCCTGCCAGTAAGCGCGCAACCGCGCCTGCCACACATGCTTTGCAACGAATTGAAGGAAAAGACCATGCTTGAATGGACCAACACCGAAGCTGCCGCCAATGCGGCCCGCGCCATCCACCCCGCCCTTGCACCGGATCAGGCACCCGCCGCCGATGCCACGGGTCTTGGCGATATCGTGCGCGGCGGTGGCCGTGTGCGCGTCGACGACAAGGCGATGATCAACTCACGTGCCGACGTCAACCAGCTCCTGCCACTCAAATATCATTGGGCCTGGGAGAAGTACCTCAATGGCTGCAACAATCACTGGATGCCGACGGAGGTATCGATGCAGGCGGATATCGCACTGTGGAAATCCAGGGACGGACTGACCGACGACGAACGCCGCATGATCAAGCGCAATCTCGGTTTCTTCGCGGCATCCGAGTCGCTTGTTGCCAACAATATTGTCCTTGCCATCTACCGGCATCTGACCAATCCGGAATGCCGCCAGTACCTACTGCGTCAGGCCTTCGAGGAAGCCGTCCATACCCATACATTCCAGTATATCGTCGAAAGTCTCGGGCTGGACGAGGGCGAACTCTTCAACATGTATCGCGAAGTGCCATCGATCACCGACAAGGCGGCATGGGCGCTCAAGCACACGCAAAATCTCGACAACCCGGATTTCAAGACCGGCACGCCGGAGATGGATCAGCAATTCCTGCGCGATCTCGTGGCTTTCTACGTCATTTTCGAGGGCATGTGGTTCTACACGGGCTTTGCCCAGATCCTGTCGCTTGGCAGGCGCAACAAGATGGTCGGCATTGCCGAACAGTATCAGTACATCCTGCGCGACGAGAGCATCCACATGAATTTCGGCATCGACGTGATCAACCAGATCCGTCACGAGAATCCGCATCTGTGGACGAAAGCCTTCACCGAAGAACTGCGCGGGATGATCAGGGATGCAGCAGAGCTCGAGGCGTCCTATGGCCGCGATACGATGCCGCGCGGTTTCCTCGGACTGAATGCTGCGCTTTGCGAAAGCTATATGCACTTCATCGCCAACCGCCGCTGCGCCCAGCTCGGTCTCACACAGGTCTTTCCCGACACGGACAATCCATTCCCGTGGATGTCGGAAGCCATGGATCTGAAGAAGGAAAAGAATTTTTTCGAAACCCGGGTCATCGAATACCAGAATGGCGGAGCGCTGGCATGGGACTGATGTGTACGATGCTGGCTCTCGAGGACATTTTCGTCGCGTGACCGCGCTTGATGCGGCATCACGGCTGCGGCGGGACAGGACGCCGCAGCTGCGACAGAATCTGCCGCCAATGGAATTGATTTGTTGACATAAAGATATCTTTATGTGAGTTTACGCCTCTCATCCCAAGATGGCCAAGAGGCGTTTGAGTCATGAATATTGCAGTCGATAATCTGTTCGGTCCCATGGGCGCTCCACGGGATGGCTCGGAGGTGTTTGAAGCGCTGACCAAGGCGGCGCGCGAACGCATCCTGATTCTCGACGGGGCCATGGGCACGCAGATTCAGGGCCTCAGCCTGAACGAGGACGATTTCCGCGGCGAACGCTTCGCCGACTGCTCCTGTCACCTGCAGGGCAATAACGACCTTCTGATTCTCACGCAGCCCCAGGCCATCGAGGACATCCACTACGCCTATGCCATGGCCGGTGCGGACATTCTCGAAACCAACACCTTCTCTTCCACGACCATTGCCCAGGCTGACTACAGCATGGAAGAGGTTGTCTATGAGCTGAACCGCGATGGCGCCCGCCTTGCCCGCCGGGCCGCGATCAAGGCCGAACAGAAGGACGGCAAGCGCCGTTTCGTGGCCGGGGCGCTCGGACCGACAAACCGCACCGCCTCCATTTCGCCTGACGTGAACAATCCCGGCTATCGCGCTGTCACCTTCGACGATCTGCGTATTGCCTATGCGGATCAGGTGCGCGGCCTGATGGATGGCGGCGCCGATATCATCCTCATCGAAACGATCTTCGACACGCTGAACGCCAAGGCGGCGGTGTTCGCCACGCAGGAAGTGTTCGAGGAAAAGGGCATTACCCTGCCCATCATGATTTCGGGCACGATCACCGATCTCTCAGGCCGGACCTTGTCCGGTCAGACACCGACGGCATTCTGGCATTCCGTGCGTCATGCGGAACCCTTCACCATCGGCCTGAACTGCGCGCTTGGCGCCAATGCGATGCGCGCCCATCTGGCTGAAATCTCCGGCGTTGCCGATACATTTGTCTGCGCCTATCCCAATGCAGGTCTGCCCAATGAATTCGGCCAGTATGACGAAAGCGCCGAAGCGATGGCCGAGCAGCTGGAAGGCTTTGCCAGTGAAGGCCTGCTGAACATCGTCGGCGGCTGCTGCGGTTCGACGCCCGATCACATCCGGGCGATTGCCGAGGCGGTCAGCAAATATCCGCCGCGCCAGATCCCGGAAATTTCCACGCATATGCGCCTGTCCGGCCTTGAGCCGTTCACGCTGACCAAGGACATTCCGTTTGTGAATGTCGGCGAGCGCACGAACATCACCGGCTCGGCCAAGTTCCGCAAGCTGATCACCGCCGGCGACTTTGCCACGGCGCTGGATGTGGCGCGCGATCAGGTTGCCAATGGCGCACAGATCATCGACATCAATATGGATGAAGGCCTGATCGACAGCGAGAAGGCGATGGTCGAGTTCCTCAACCTGATTGCTGCCGAGCCCGATATCGCCCGCGTGCCCGTCATGATCGACAGTTCCAAGTGGGATGTCATCGAGGCCGGATTGAAATGCGTGCAGGGCAAGCCGCTCGTCAACTCCATCTCGATGAAGGAGGGGGAGGAGGCTTTCCTGCACCATGCCAAACGCGTGCGCGCCTATGGCGCGGCCGTCGTGGTCATGGCCTTCGACACGGAGGGTCAGGCCGATACGCTGGAGCGCAAGGTCGAGATCTGCACCCGCGCCTACGAACTCCTGACCAAGGAAGCCGGGTTCCCGCCCGAAGACATCATCTTCGATCCGAACGTGTTCGCGGTTGCCACTGGCATCGAGGAACACAACGGCTATGGCGTTGCCTTTATCGAGGCGACACGCCAGATCACCGAAACGCTGCCGCATGTCCACATCTCCGGCGGCATCTCGAACCTGTCCTTTTCGTTCCGCGGCAACGAGCCTGTGCGCGAAGCCATGCACGCGGTGTTCCTTTATCATGCGATCCAGGTCGGCATGGACATGGGCATCGTCAACGCCGGACAGCTGGCGGTTTATGAATCCATCGATCCGGAACTGCGCGAAGCCTGCGAAGACGTCGTACTCAACCGCCGCGACGATGCGACGGAACGGCTGCTGGATCTGGCCGAGCGTTACAAGGGATCGGCCGGCAAGGAAGCGCGCGAGCGTGACCTCGCCTGGCGCGAATGGAGCGTGGCGGAGCGCATTTCCCATGCGCTCGTCAATGGCATTACCGAATTCATCGACGTCGACACGGAAGAGGCGCGGCTTGCGGCCGAACGGCCGCTGCATGTGATCGAAGGTCCGCTGATGGCGGGCATGAATGTCGTCGGCGATCTCTTCGGTGCGGGAAAGATGTTCCTGCCGCAGGTGGTCAAATCCGCCCGCGTGATGAAGCAGGCCGTGGCCTTGCTCCTGCCGCACATGGAGGCGGAGAAGCTGGCCAATGGCGGCACGGGCGAACGCGAAAGCGCCGGCAAGGTGCTGATGGCTACTGTCAAGGGCGATGTGCATGATATCGGCAAGAACATTGTCGGCGTCGTTCTCGCCTGCAACAATTACGAGATCATCGATCTCGGCGTGATGGTGCCCGCCACCAAGATTCTGCAAACGGCAAAAGAGCTGAATGTCGATATCATTGGCCTCTCCGGCCTGATCACGCCGTCGCTCGACGAAATGGTGCATGTGGCGTCCGAGATGGAGCGCGAAGGGTTCAATATTCCGCTTCTGATCGGAGGGGCAACAACCAGCCGCGTGCACACGGCGGTGAAGATCAATCCGCGCTATCACAAGGGCCAGACGGTTTATGTCACCGATGCGAGCCGTGCGGTCGGCGTCGTCTCCCAACTTCTCTCGCCGGATACCAAGGGCGGCTTTGTCGATAACATCCGTAGCGAATATACCAGGGTTGCCGAGACCCATGCCCGCAACGAAGCGGACAAGCAGCGGCTGTCACTGGAAAAGGCCCGCGCCAATGCCCACAGAATCGACTGGTCGGGCTATGAACCGCCGAAGCCGTCCTTCCTTGGAACGCGGGTGTTCGAAAATTACGACCTTGCCGAACTGTCGCGCTACATCGACTGGACACCATTCTTCCAGACATGGGAGCTGAAGGGCCGCTATCCCGCCATTCTCGAAGACGAACATCAGGGCGCGGCGGCGCGGCAGTTGTTTGCCGACGCGCAGGCCATGCTGGCCAAGATCATCGATGAAAAGTGGTTCAATCCGAAGGCCGTCATCGGCTTCTGGCCGGCGGGAACCGTCGGCGATGATATCCGCCTGTTCACCGACGAGGGGCGCCAGAAAGAGCTGGCCACACTCTATACATTGCGCCAGCAGCTGTCGAAGCGCGATGGCCGGCCGAATGTCGCCCTGTCGGATTTCGTCGCACCTGTTGCCAGCGGCAAAGGGGATTACATCGGCGGTTTCGTCGTGACGGCAGGCATAGAAGAAATCGCCATTGCCGAACGGTTCGAGCGGGCGAATGACGACTATTCGTCCATTCTGGTGAAGGCCCTTGCCGACCGGTTTGCCGAAGCCTTTGCCGAATTGATGCATGAACGGGTGCGTAAGGAATTCTGGGGCTATGCGCCGGATGAAACTTTGAAGCCAGATGAACTGATCGGCGAGCCCTATCGCGGCATCCGCCCGGCACCCGGCTATCCCGCGCAACCCGATCACACGGAAAAGGATACTCTGTTCAGCCTGCTCGACGCGGAAAGGCAGATCAACGTGCGCCTCACTGAAAGCTACGCCATGTGGCCGGGCTCGTCGGTTTCGGGCGTCTATCTCGCCCACCCGGAATCCTACTACTTTGGCGTCGCCAAGGTGGAGCGCGACCAGGTCGAGGATTATTCGGAGCGCAAGGCAATGCCTGTCGATGAAGTCGAGCGCTGGCTCGGTCCGATCCTCAACTATGTTCCGGCCCCGCGGGTTCAGGCGGCGGAATAATCCTGCAATACGCCGATGATTATCATCATTGTGGTGATATGCGGTCGTTCACAGCAATATCCGAACGGCCGCTCTACGACATTAGTATATGTTGCAAAATTACATTTCTAAGTTAAGTTTCTTCTGTAGTTGAAAATTAGCTACATTCCTCGACTTTTGGTATCGATTTTCACGGTTTCAATCTCTCTCACCAGACGATTTTTATTCAACCTTTTTACATCTGATCCAATTGAAGAACGGAAACATAATGAAAAACATTTCACCTCACATGTCGGTGCTTCTACTTTGTTCGGTTCTATCTGGGCACATTGCCGATCAGGCTGCCGCACAACAATCGGTATCCGGCAGCACTCATATATCGCCAGTCACTAAACTCGCGGCCAAACCACCCATGGGATTCACGACCTGGTCGCGTTTCAAATGCAACGCGCAGGACAAACTCGATAATTCGCCGGAACTTAAGCCAATTAAAGATATCTCTGCTCCTTTGAAAGATATTTCTGCTCCGTTGAATGACGACCTCAAATCAGAAACTTATTCCTTCCAGCACTTCATGCTGGATCAGGCGCGCGCCATAAAGGATTCCGGGCTGCTGGCTGCAGGTTATCAATATGTCAATGTTGACGATTGTTGGATGAACCGGGCAAGGGACAAGAATGGAGCTCTACAAGGCGCGTCGGGCTGGACTTATGGCAATTGGCCTGACGGCTTACATAAAGGTTTTGATACTGATCTCAGCCAATACGTTCAATATTTACATTCCATGGGGTTTAAAGCCGGGCTCTACAGCAGTTCCGGATTACGGACCTGTCAAATCTATCCCGCATCGGCGGGACACGAAAAGCAGGATGCCGCTGCTTTCGCAAAATGGGGTATCGACTATCTGAAGTACGATAACTGCGACTATACCAAGAAAGACGGTCCGTCCGACTATTCGTATTGGCCATTAGAAGAACGACCCAGTAAAATTGTCACCGAGTCTAAAAAAGAACTCTTCAAAACGATGTCAGATGCTTTGGCAGAAGCCACAAAAAACAACGTTCGTAAAATCATTTTTGAAGAATCTGCACCGGCTTCGATGTACAATAATTACTCCGAAAAATACACAATCATGGATTGGGTTCGCCCGCTCGGCCAGATGTGGCGCGTTGGGGGTGACATTAAGAACTACACATATGATTTAAAAAGCAGGAAGCCGATCAATCCCTGGTCATCCAGTGCAGGAGCGAGTGACAATGACAAGGGTGTCTATCCGAGTTTCTATATCGCCGTGGCACTTTCCCGTTACGTCGCGCCAGGCAGCTGGAATGACCCGGATCAGTTGCTCATCGGCGACAACGGCATGAACACCGATGAGGAAAAGAGCCAGTTTGCGTTATGGTCCATCATGGGGGCTCCGCTTCTTCTCAGTACCGATGTACGGCGCTTGACGGAATACTATCAACAGAAGGGAAGGGATGATGCCGGCGTAACCCTTGCGCATCTCAGGGATTCCCTCAAAATTCTGACAAACAAGGATATCATCGCCGTTGATCAGGATGAACTCGGTATCGGCGGCTATATCGCATATCAAACGAATCCTGCACCAGACACAGGCATGGACGTTGTCGTTAAGCCGCTCAGCAATGACCGTCTTGCCGTTGTCGTTCTCAACAAAAGCAATACCGAGCTTCAGCCGCAGAAAATCAATCTGCGGTTCATAGGCCTCAACCTTCCGGAGCAAAAAAACTGCACGGTTTCCGCAAAAAATCTCTGGGATAGTGAACCGGAAGGCGCCCTACCCAATAATGAGTTGTGGACCAGACCTATTCCGGCTCATGGGAATGCCATGTTCTGGCTCGCAGCGAAATGCAATGGCAAAGCGGTCAAAGTCATACCCACCGGTCAGATCTATTCCGTGGCCAGTAGCGGCAAAGCGGGGTTTTGTCTCACAGTGTCGTCCAAGGACACGGCAACTGCCAAATTTGCCATCAGCGCATGCAATGGATCCGACCTGCAAATCTGGTCGCGTGATATCGCCACGCATCGCATCAAACTGGCAGCAGATACGGATCTGTGTTTATCCATGGCTGCAGGTAACACGTTCGGCCTTGCTAAGTGCAAGATCGGCGAAAACGACAGTATATATTATCATACTGATGATCAGGACTTCTCGTACTACTTGAACGGTTCCCTTGCCAATGAGGCCTTGGAGCCATCTGACGCGGTGCTTAGCCCAAATGCGACGCGACAGTGTGTGGACATTTATGGTGGCCCATTTGTCGAGAACAACCCGGTAGCTCCTTATCAGTGTGCCGGATCGAAAAATCACGTCAACCAAATCTGGTCAGCACCGGGCGCTCCGGGATAATCCAAGTCTCCCTGAGCGCCATCGGAAAGATGGCGCTCAGGAAATGCTGGTGCATGCAATCACGCCGCCGAATGAAGATAATTACGGGGAGGGGCGCCCAGCATGCGTTTGAACATGGTGGTAAAGGCGGGAACGCTGTTGTAACCGAGATCGAGCGCAACGCTGGTTACCGCTTCACCTCCGGACAGACGCGGCAAGGCGGACAGCAGGCATGCCTGCTGGCGCCAGGTCGACAGGCTCAAACCCGTCTCGCGCCGGAAAAAACGCGTAAAGGTGCGGCGGCTCATGCCGAGGCGATCGGCCCAGTTGTCGATATTGGTGCGGGGCGAAGGGTCTTGCAGAAAACCCCGGCACAGCGCCGCCAGCCTGGTATCATCGGGGAAGGGCAGGCCGAGCGGGCGCTCTTCCAGCTTGGGAATCTCGTGCAGCAGCAATCCCATCATGAATGTGGTGCGCGGGCTCGCCTGCTCGTCGGACGGAGAAGCGACAACCTCCCGGATCAGCGTATCCATGAGCGGGGTCAGAGCAACCACGTGCAGATGGTTCTTCAATCCTTCAACGGCATCGGGACGGACATAGATCGAATGCATGGCGACATCGCCGTGCATATCCACCGCATGCCGCACGCCCGCCGGCAGCCATAGCGCATGATGCGGCGGCACCATCCAGCGGCCGAACTTGGTGGAGACCATGACAACCCCGGTCATCGCGTGCAGAAGTTGCGACAGGCTGTGCTGATGCTCCGGAACATGGCACCCCGTGGGATAGTGCGCCAATCCGGCAACCACATCGCCCTTCGATTGCTCAAGCCATTCCAGCCGCTGCAGATGCACACGCCCCAAATCCCTGGCGTGGAAACTCATCTCGGGAAATTTCAGATAGAGCATCGGCTTGGCCCACTTGCGAAAGAAATAGACCAAACCACGAAGGCAGGTTTTGTGCAACAGGTATATCAGGGAAGGGAAGGGTGACGCGAAGCACGCAATCAACACCCTCATTTTCCGATGGAACGCCCGATATGACCGATACATCCCTGCCCGCACAGCGCTCTTCCGCTGAAATAACTGCCTTCGGCATCATCTTTGCCGTGAGCTTCTGCCATCTGCTCAACGACATGATGCAGTCCATGCTCTCGGCCATCTATCCGATGCTCAAGACCAACTACGGACTCGACTTCAAGCAGATCGGCCTGCTGACGCTCACCTTTCAGGTTACAGCGTCCCTGCTGCAGCCTGTCGTCGGCACCTATACCGACAAGCGCCCGATGCCCTACTCCCTGCCGGTCGGCATGGGCTTTTCGCTGGTTGGCCTCGGCCTCTTGTCGATCGCCACGCACTATTCGATGCTGCTGATCGGCGCCGCTTTCATCGGCATTGGCTCGTCCATCTTCCATCCGGAGTCTTCGCGCGTCGCGCGCCTGGCATCCGGCGGACGTCATGGCCTCGCCCAGTCGCTGTTCCAGGTCGGTGGCAATTTCGGCACGGCGCTCGGACCTTTGCTTGCAGCGTTCATCATCCTGCCACACGGCCAGCAGAGCATCGCCTGGTTCTCGGCGGCGGCACTGATCGGCATGATCGTCCTCTATCAGGTCGGCAACTGGTACCAGCGCTATCGCGCCGCCAATGCGAAAAAGCCGCCGGTCAGCCGCACGCTGAAACTGCCGCGCCGCAAGGTAACGATGTCGCTGATCATTCTCACACTGCTGGTGTTCAGCAAGAACATCTATCTCGCCAGCATCTCCAGCTACTACACCTTCTACGTGATTCACAAATTTGGCATCACCGTACAGCAGTCGCAGCTGATGCTGTTCCTGTTCCTCGGCGCTGCTGCTGTCGGCATCATCGGCGGCGGACTGGTCGGGGACAAGGTCGGCGTCAAGACCGTCATCTGGTTCTCGATCCTGGGCGTCCTGCCGTTCACACTGCTGATGCCCTATGCGAACCTGTTCTGGACCGGCGTGCTGACCGTGTTCATCGGCCTCATCCTGTCCTCGGCATTCCCGGCCATCGTGGTGTTCGCACAGGAGCTTGTGCCGGGTCGGGTCGGCATGATCGCCGGCATCTTCTTCGGCTTCGCCTTCGGCATGGCCGGAATTGCAGCCGCGGTTCTCGGGGTCGTTGCCGACAACAAGGGGATCGACTTTGTCTATATGGTCTGTTCCTACCTGCCATTCCTCGGCCTGTTGACCATCTTTCTGCCGAGCATGCGCGAGGTGAAGGGCGAGCCCGTGGCAGCCCCGGCATAAACAGGCGGCAGCATTGTTGCCATCCGGCGACAGTCGCTGAAATAACAGCCCTCTGTCGTAACGGGTCCGGAACGCGCGTGTTCCGGGCCCGTTTTCAATTGGCTCAACGATTTCAATGGTTAAAGATGATTTCTTTGCTCATATTATAGAAGCTGATGCAAAACCTTCTGGAAGCGTTCCAAATCATTGGCGTTGCCTGATATTTCCAATGGTTTTAAGCCAATCGAATGACGTTTCAACCGCAGATGAATACCAAGATAAACGGCTTTTCCGTCGTCGGGGGCTTGCAGCAGCGCGCCTGGGACGGTGTTGTCGCCGATCTATTCAGCGTGAATTGCGCGCCCGACGCCAGCGGTCAGTATGAGGCGAGGGATCCCCGGCTTTTCATCGTTCTCGACGGTCTGAACACCGGCACGTTCAACGTGCGGCTGGACCCGCAGAGCAAGGATCTCGGCAGCGATGGCGTTGCCAATCCGATGTGCTATGTCCCGGCGGGAATGCCGCTCTGGTCCCGCCTCCGCGAGGTCAAGCATATCCGCCACATCGATCTGCACTTCAACGTCCAAACACTGGTCAAACGCTTTGGCGACAGGATTGATCTTGGCGCGGTCACGCGGCCACGCCTGATGTTTTCCGATCCGCGCATTCTGGCGCTGGCCAATCTCATGGCGGGGGAGTGTGCCAATCCCGATCCGCTGCACCCGCTCTATGGCGAGAGCCTGGCAATCTCGGTCTTCACGCTGCTGTTCGACATCAAGGCCAAAGCAGAGCGCAAGCGCAGCAAACTCGCGCCTTGGCAGCTGCGCCGTGTCACCAACTATCTCGGTGAAAACTGGATGCGTGCGGTCCGCCTGCAGGAACTGGCTGATCTGACCGGATTGTCGCAATCGCATTTCAGTCATGCCTTCAAGGCTTCGACCGGCATGCCGCCGCACCAGTGGCAGATGCGCGCGCGCGTGCGCCGCATCGAAGAAATGCTGCTGCGGACCGGCCACAGTCTCAACCACATCGCGGAACTTGCAGGCTTTGCCGATCAGGCGCATTTCACCCGCGTGTTCCGCCAGCACACCGGCCTCACGCCGGCCGCCTGGCAACGCAGCCGGAAATAAGCATTACCGCCAAGCGACTTTAGCCCAAAAACATTCAACGGCCGTGATTTCGGACAAGACCCGCATTTATAGTTGAGTTAAATAGTCATAATATTTCAGGCATACGATGATACTGGCGCGGGCGCAGCGGCGTGCGGTGTCATTGTTCTTTGGGTTTTTTTGGGGCGACACATGACAAGACATAACCGGACACGGCGGGCAGGGCTTCTGTTTGCCGGCACAACCCTCAGCATTGCGCTTCTGCCAATCGCAGCCATGGCGGAAGAATCCATCGTCCTCAAGGAAATCGTCATCGATGGCGGCAACGGCACGGCGACCGGCCCCGTCAACGGCTACGTCGCCAAGAAGACCACCGCCGGTTCGAAATCCGCCCTGCCGATCACCGCCATTCCCCAGTCCGTTTCCGTGGTAGGCCAGCAGGAACTGCAGGATCGCGGCGTCAAGAAAGTCGATGAAGCCCTGCGCTATACCGCAGGCATCACCGCAGCGCCCTTCGGCGAAGATCCCGACACGGACTGGATTTTCATTCGCGGCTTCCAGGCCACGCAAAGCGGCGTTTTCCTCGATGGCCTGCCGCTCTTCGGTTATGGCTTCGGCGGATTCCAGATCGATCCCTTCATGCTTGAGCGGGTTGAAGTCCTCAAGGGCCCCGCTTCGGTTCTCTATGGTGGTGCCAATCCCGGCGGCATCGTCAATATGGTGAGCAAACGTCCGGAAAAGGATCGCTTCGGCCGGATCGAGACGGGTGTCAACCAGTACGGCAATGCCTATCTCGGCGTCGATGTCGGCGACAAGCTCGATGAAAACGGCATCTGGACCTACCGCTTCACCGGTCGGATCGCAGGCGGCGAACAGCAGACGGATTTCGCCAAGGATTTCCGCGGCTCGCTGATGCCACAGATCACCTATGCGCCATCAGCCGACACAAAAGTCACCGTGTTCGGCCAGTTCTCCGCCCTCGACCAGACCCATGCGGGCGGCGGGTTCCTGCCTTATTACGGCACCGTCAAGGACGCGGCATTCGGCAAGATCAGCCGCAAGGCGAACTTCACCGAACCAGGTATCGATGACGGCCAGAACCGCCAATATCTGTTTGGCTACGAAGCGGAACACACATTCGACAATGGCTGGAAGCTCAGCCAGAATGTACGCTACGGCCACCAGAACAAGAAGGAAACCAGCCCCTATCCCTATGGCTATGTTGATCCGGCCTTCCCCTATGGCGGCGGTCTGAAGCCGACAACACCCGACAATCTCCTCTACCGGATCGGCTTCAACCACGATACGAAGGTCGACACGTTCCTGATGGACAACCGGGCCGAGAAGCAATTCACCACCGGCGCGCTCGAACACAATTTCCTGTTCGGCGTCGACTACAAATATTTCAAGATCGACCAGGTGCAGGCATCGGGCGGTGCAACGCCGATCAGCGCCAGCAATCCGGTCTATGGTGCCCCGCAGGGCCCGACCAGCGTCTATCTCGATCAGGTGTTGAAGATGAACCAGATTGGCGTCTACACGCAGGATCAGATGCGGTTCGGCGATGGCTGGCTGATGACCCTGAACGGCCGCTATGACTACGTCAACATCGCGTCGGATTCCGCCGAAGGCCCGTTCTTCCCGCTTGGCCCGACCTATGACTACAACAAGAGCGCCGTCAGCGGCCGCGTCGGGCTCGGCTATGAATTCTCCAACGGCGTGACGCCCTATGTCAGCGCGGCAACCTTCTTCAATCCGGTGATTGGCGTCACCCTTGGCGAACCGCTGAAGCCGGAAGAGGGCTATCAGTTCGAAGCGGGTGTCAAATACGCCCCGGATTTCGTTGACGGCTTGCTGACGGCATCCGTGTTCCAGATCACCAAGCAGAATGCGCTTTCACGCATTCCCGGCACCTTTATCGACACGCAGCTGGGCGAGGTCAAATCGACCGGGCTGGAACTGGAAGGCAAGGTCAACATCGACCAGAACTGGATGGCCCTGGCATCGCTGACCGTGCTCGATATGGAGATCACCAAGGACGAGGACCCGGCATTGATCGGCAACTGGCCGACAATCGTCCCGAAAGTGTCCGCCGCGTTCTGGCTGGATTACACGGTTGACCAGGGACCGCTGCAAGGGGTCAATCTCGGGGCAGGGGTCCGCTATCAGGGCGAGTCCTACGCCAACAAGGCCAACACGCTGAAGGTTCCCGGCGCCACCTTGTTCGATGCCGCTATCCGCTACGAAAAGGACAGCTGGGGCGTCGCTCTCAATGTCACCAATCTTTTCGACAAGGCCTATGTCAAGGGCTGCGACGGCGAGGCGGTCTGCGGTTATGGCGACGGCCGGACGATCACGCTTTCAGCCCACACCAAATGGTAGTTGCACAGCCCTTGTAGAAAACGGCCCATCCGGACACCCGCCATGCATGTCGCATGGCGGGTGTTTTGTTTGATGGGCCTCCTGACTCGTTTTGTCAGGAGGTGGTTTGAAAACCAGTTTGGATCACCATATAAGGAAAACCATTCTTCCAATGACGGTTCAGGCCTCCTGTTTCATTCTACCGGAGACGTCGCAACCGAAAATTCCGTCCGGATAGACCCCATGTCCTCAGCCATATCTGTTTCCAATCTGCATAAAACCTATGATTCCGGGTTTGAAGCACTCAAGAACATCAATCTCGACATTCATCACGGTGAAATCTTTGCCTTGCTCGGCCCCAACGGCGCCGGCAAGACGACGCTGATCAGCACCATCTGCGGCATCGTCAATCCGACATCCGGCACGATCCTTGCCGATGGGCATGACATCCAGAAGGAATATCGTGCGGCGCGCACCAAGATCGGCCTGGTGCCGCAGGAATTGACGACTGATGCCTTCGAGACGGTATGGAACACGGTGAGTTTCAGCCGCGGTCTGTTCGGAAAGCCGTCCAAACCCAGCCATGTCGAGAAGATCCTGAAAGACCTTTCGCTCTGGGACAAGAAAGACAACAAGATCATCACCTTGTCCGGCGGCATGAAGCGCCGCGTCATGATTGCCAAGGCTCTGTCGCACGAACCGGAGATCCTGTTCCTCGACGAGCCAACCGCCGGTGTCGACGTCGAGCTGCGCCGCGACATGTGGAATGTTGTGCGCGCTTTGCGCGAGTCCGGCGTGACCATCATCCTGACGACCCATTACATCGAGGAAGCCGAACAGATGGCGGACCGCATCGGCGTCATCAGCAAAGGCGAGATCATCCTGGTCGAAGAAAAGCACGAACTGATGCGCTCGCTGGGCAAGAAGCAGCTGCGCCTGCATTTGCAGGAAGAGCATTCTGCCGTACCCGACACCCTGGCCAAGTACGGGCTCGAACTGGCCGCCAGCGGCAGCGAGCTGATCTACAGCTACGATGCGCATGAGGACAAAACCGGCATTGCCTCCCTGCTCAAGGATCTGGACAAGGCAGGCATAGGGTTCAACGACATTCAGACGAAGCAAAGCTCTCTCGAGGAAATCTTCGTCAATCTGGTGAGGGAACGCAAATGAACCTTTACGCGATCCGTGCGATCTATCTCTTTGAAATGCATCGTACATGGCGCACGATCATGCAGAGCATCATCTCGCCTGTCATTTCCACCAGCCTGTACTTTGTCGTCTTCGGTTCGGCCATTGGCGGGCGCATTCCCGAGATCAATGGCGTCAGCTACGGTGCGTTCATCGTACCGGGACTGGTCATGCTGTCGCTGCTGACGCAGAGCATTTCCAACGCGTCCTTCGGTATCTACTTTCCCAAATTCACCGGGACCATCTATGAATTGCTGTCGGCACCGGTGTCCTATTTCGAGATTGTCATCGCCTATGTCGGCGCGGCGGCGTCGAAATCAATCATTCTCGGCGTGATCATTCTGGCAACGGCCGCCTTGTTCGTGCCGTTGCGGATCGAGCATCCCTTTGTCATGGTGCTGTTTCTCGTGCTCACTGCGGTGACATTCAGTCTGTTCGGCTTCATCATCGGCATATGGGCCGACGGCTTTGAAAAGCTGCAGCTGGTGCCGCTGATGATCGTCACGCCGCTGACGTTCCTGGGCGGCAGCTTCTACTCCATCGACATGCTTCCGCCGTTCTGGCGCACGGTCACCCTGTTCAATCCCGTCGTTTATCTCATCAGCGGCTTTCGCTGGAGTTTTTACGGCTTGTCCGATGTGCACATCGGAACCAGTCTTGCCATGACATTGGTGTTCCTCATCGTCTGCATTCTGATTGTGCGCTGGATGTTCAAAACGGGGTACAGGCTGAAAAGCTAGGCCTATTCTTCCCAGCGCTGGAAGGGATCGCGATCATCCGTCGTATGATTGCGCTCCTCGGCGCAAAGGAAGGCCGCCGGGATTTCTTCCGGCTTCAGCACGGCAAAGCGGGCCGGATCAGGCTCGACGACATCTGCCGGGCCGCTTGGTAAAACAGGCTGCTTGAACAACACCTTTACAGTTGGCCCCATACGCATTCCCCGTGTCCCGCACGCATAAGCTCTGGCGAAGGCCTGCATGATGCAGGAAAGACCCGCCGGGAGTCGAGTCCCTTCAGTGCCCCCAGAATCCATAGACAACGAGTGCCACGAACAGGGTGACAAACGCGGCAAAGGCGATATGCAATTTCACCAGAACGCTCTTGGTTCCTGATATTCTGGCCTGCAACGGCCGCGTCTTTTCCGGACGGGACCGCAGCCGCATCCGCGCCAGCATGTCGTCCAGGGCCTTGCACCCGTCCAGTTCATCCTCATGCGAGGCGATGAAGCGAAACAGAGCGGCATCAAACAGGAGGTAGCCGGTGAGCAACAGGGTGATGAGCCCGCCCATCATCATCAGGGGCCACAGGCCGGCAAGCACAGCGCCGCCCTTGTCGGCGATGAGCGACGTTGCCACCATAAGAACGCAGGTCAGGACCCCATAGGTTACTGCGCGATGTCGCAAACGATGAGCAAACTCAGCAGCATCTTCCTCCATGACAATTCCTTCCTCCGGCCCTAACGCATGGCATTCTATGGCCAATCGGAAGCGGCCACAATCGGAGCCTTGAACGATCGGTCCGCCACGCAAGATGGTTCGGCCCCGGCCTCACGCAGTTTCCATTGCTTCTGGAAAACATGCCTGACGGCGCCCGTCACGGTTGTGCAACATATCTTTCTGCACTAGGCCCTACCCAGCGATCCGATCAATTTTGAGGGAAATGCCACTCTTCCCATGCTGGCGCCCAATTTCTGCAGCACCACAGGGAGCAACAAGGCCGACAGGCCCTATCGTTCAGGCCGCTTGCCTGAGCGGACGTCAAGAAGAAGAAAAGGAAAATAACAAAATGCCAGGATTCCGTTTTGCCATTGCGGCTGTGATGACCGTGTTCATGGCCTTCTCGATCTCCGCCTGTTCGGACAACGAGGCCACCCAGCGCAAGGCATTCATCGACTTTCTGCAGACGCGCATTGTCGACAAGAAGGGCGTGAGCGTCCCGCAATTGACCACGGAAGAAACCAAGTCTCTTGGCAGTTATGCAGCACAATACAAGATCATCACCGATTTTCATGCGGCGATGAACGAAAAGATCAGCAAACCCATGGAAGCGCTTGCTGCCAAAGGCGCAATCACCTCCATCGACGATGCCATGAACCGCAAGGATGATATCAAGTCCGCCTATGCCGGCCTCAGCATGCTGCGCACGACCATGGATGAAGAACAGAGCGTCGCCGACAGGGCCCATGCGGCGCTGAAGCAGCCGGAAGACCTCAAGCCCGTCTTCGACAAGGCCTATGAAAAGACCGTGAGCAATCTCGCCAACACCTACAAGGAAATCTTTCCGGCCACAAGCGAGACCTTCGACATCCTCCTGAAGGTTGTCGATTTCGTCGATCAGAACAGGGACAAGATCACCATCTCCGGCTCGATGTTCGAAGTGTCGGATCCCACCATCCAGGCGCAGTTGAACATCCTGCTCGATCAGGTCAATGCCAAGGGGCAGGCGATGTCCGACGCGCAGCGGAAAATGCGCGCGGCCATCTACGGAAACTAGCCGACCCGGCCCCGCGCGGCGACGGGGGTAATGTCGACAACCTCGTCGCCTGATATCAGCACCACGCTGTCGAACAGATTGGAGACCACGCAGGCGTGATTGGGAATGATCCGCACCCGGTCACCGATCTGCGGCTTGGGTTTGCACGCCGACACGTCGATCGTCCCGTGCTCCTCGCTAAGCGAGGTGATCACCGCATCGGGAAATTCGACAATCCGCCCGAACCCTTCCATGCCGAACGTATCGCTCGACAGCGATTTTGAGCCGGCATCGATGACCGCGCGATTGTCCGTCGGGCGGCTGACCACGGTTGCCAGAACGGTGAGGGCGCAATCGTCCCAGGTGCCGGCATTCTTTGCCACCTGAAACCGGTCCATATAGATATATGTGCCGGGCCGATGTTCGGTGGCCGCCGTCACCTCGTGAGCGCGCCACATATCGGGCGAACCGCCGTTGGAGATGATGCGCGGATCAAGTCCCGCATCGACCGCTTTCTGCTTTGCCGCTGCCAGCCATGCCTGGTTCTCCTGCACGCCACCCGCTTTCGGATAGGTCATGAAACCGGCAAAGCGAAGACCGTCGGCGGCGGCGATCACTTTCGCCAGCGCAACCGCGTCATCGGGTGTCTGCACGCCGCAGCGACCCATGCCCGTATCGCATTCCACCAGAACCTCGAGCGGCTTCGCCGAGCCGGCAAAGGCCGCGGCAAGACCGCTGACGGTTGCGGCGCTGTCCGCCGTCACCGCAAGCGTGATCCGTCCGTGCAGGGCAACGAGCCGGTCGAGCTTGGCTTTGCCGATGATATTGTAGGGAATGAAAATGTCGGTCAAACCGGCATCGGCCATCACCTCGGCCTCGCCCAGCTTCTGGCAGGTGATGCCGACAGCGCCAAGTTCCACCTGCCGTTTGGCAAAACGCGGCAGCTTGTGCGTCTTGATATGCGGGCGCACGCGCAGCCCATGCGCATCGGCATAGGCCTGGAAGCGCTGCAGGTTGGCATCGGCCCGGTCCACATCGATCAGGACGGCAGGCGTATCAAGGTCGGACAGTTTCAATTCTCAGTCTCCAAGCGGAAGGTTGGGTGCATCGCTCTTTTGCATGCCCTGAAGATTCTTGATCCGGCGCATGCGTTCCACTGCGGGCGCGCCGATTTTTTCCGCCACGCTCATGGCCAGCATATCGGTGAGGGCAAGCAGGGCATAGCGGGCAGGTGAGGGCCGGTAGACATTCGTGCCTTCTTCGATGTGAAAAGGCAAGACCAGTTGCGCCGCGGCCGCGAGGGACGACTTAGCCGCCGTGAAGGCAATTGTCTTTGCCCCGTAGCGCCCGGCAATGGTCACCGCGTCGATGACCGGCTTGACTTCGCCGGACAGGGAATAGGCGACGATGACCGTATCCCTGTTGCTGGTAGCAGCGGTCATCTGCTGCATTTCACCATCGATATGGGAGGAGGCCGGAAGACCCAACCGGAACAACCGGTTTTCGAGTTCGGTCGCGGCCATCGACGAGGCACCGCCCGACCCGTAGGCACGAACCATGCCGGCACCGGCAACGATAGCCGCGGCGCGGTCGAGACTTGCCCGGTCGATGAGATTGGTCACCGTTTCAATCGCACTGACGGCACTGGTTGCTATGATGGACGGAATGCCATGGCTCGCCGAACCATCGGCGGCATTGACCGAGATGAACCGCCCGGCAACCGCCAGGGACTGGGCAAGTCCCACCTTGAAATCGCGGGTGCCTTCGAAGCCGAGCGAGCGGCAGAAACGGGTAATCGTCGGCTCGCTGACCCCGGCCTTTTCCGCCAGCTTTTCGATGGACGCATGGGTGGCAAAATCCGCATCCGCCAGAACGGCGGCCGCCACCCTTTGATCGGAGCGCTGGCCATTCTCGGCGATCTCGCGCAACCGGGCAACGATGTCAAAAAGCGGCGAAGCCATGTCAGATCCGGTTTCCGGTTTTCCCGTCGAAGACGTGCACCTTGCCGGGATCAACCGTCAGCATCATCTGGCTGCCCGGCTCCGGCGCGATGCGATCACGGAACACCGCGCGCACATCCACGTTGGCAATCGTGCCGAAAAGATGCGTTTCCGAGCCGGTCGGCTCGATCACGGCAACTTTATAAGGGAAACCCTGACCGCTGGCCGCCAGGCGGTAATGTTCCGGACGGATGCCCACCTCAATCGGCTGACCGGAAGCGGCCGTCGTATCACCAACCGGGATCGCGAAACCGTCCGATGTCCGCATCCGCACCATCCCGTCACCCCGCTCCAGCGTACCGGGAATGAAGCTCATGGCGGGCGAGCCAAGGAAACCGGCGACGAATTTGTTGGCGGGCTGGTCATACAGTTCGAGCGGCGAGCCGATCTGTTCGATGCGGCCGCCATTCATCACCACGATCCGGTCCGCCATGGTCATGGCCTCGATCTGGTCGTGCGTCACATAGACGATGGTTGTCTTGAGCTGCTGATGCAGCGCCTTGATTTCCGTGCGCATCTGCACGCGCAGTTTTGCATCCAGATTGGACAGCGGTTCATCGAACAGAAACAGGTCGGGTTCCCGCACGATGGTCCGGCCCATGGCAACGCGCTGGCGCTGGCCGCCCGAAAGCTGGCGCGGCAGCCGGTCGAGATAGTTGTGCAGGTTGAGCGTTTCCGCTGCCTTGTTCACCTTGGCATCGATAACGCTTCCCGCCTCGCGCCGGATTTTCGGGCCAAAGCCGATATTCTTGCGCGTCGTCATATGCGGGAACAGCGCATAGCTCTGGAAGACCATTGAAATGTTGCGCTGCTGCGGCGCGAGGCCATTGGTCAGGCGATCGCCGATCCATAGCTCCCCCGAAGAAATATCGTCGAGACCGGCAATCATGCGCAGAAGCGTGGACTTGCCGCAGCCGGAAGGGCCGATGAGAACGAGGAACTCGCCGTCACGCACCTCAAGATCGATGCCATGCAGAACGCTCATGGCTCCGTAGGATTTGACGAGTTGTTTGATCTGAAGTCCGGCCATGTCAGTCTTCTCCCGCAAGAACGTCGTTGATGAAGCGCAGATTGCCTGACGTCAACCCGGCATCCACGGCCAGCGCCGTGCCTGTTATTCCAGATGCTGCCGAGGAAGCCAGAAACAGGACGGCATGTGCCACTTCTTCCGGTGTCACCATGCGCCCGAGCGGATAGTGCGGCAAGACTTTCGCCAGGAGTTCCGGCTGACTGGCGAGGCGATGATCCCATGCGGGTGTGCGCACCGAGCCGGGGCAGACCGCATTGGCTCGGATGCCATACCGTCCGCGCTCCACGGCCAGCGCCTTCACATAGGAGATAAGCCCGGCCTTGGCAGCCGAATAGGCCGGGTTGCCGAAATGCAACAGGCCATTGACCGACGATATGAACACCACATTGCCGCTGCCGCGTCTGGCCATGGCTTCGACGACCGGCGCCGTCACATGAAAGGCACCATTTAGGTTGACCGCAATCTCGCGATCCCAGACGTCGCCATCCACCTGATCCAGTGTTTCGCCGCGGGTGAAGCCGGCATTGTTGACCAGCACGTCAGGCGCACCGTTCTCGCCGATGAAATCACCGACGGCCTTTGCGATGCCGGCGCGGTCCGTGAGTTCAAAAACAAGACGATGGGCGAGGGGCAGGTTTTCCAATGCCGCATCCGTCCTGTCGGCACCCGAGACGACGGCCCCCGCAGCGGTGAAGGCTGCAATCAATGCCTGGCCGATACCGCCTCCGGCACCGGTGATCAGCACCTGCCTGCCTTTTAGTCCATAGAAATCATGCAAATTGGGTGAGGTCATTGCGCGTTCATCTGTTCCCGTATCATTGGCCCGCTTCTGCGGACAATCTCTCGCGGATTCTACCGCCTGTTGCCCAGCTAATGGCGATGCGTGAAAAAAAGCAACATAAAAATACATCAAAACGATGCAAAATTCGCTTGCATGAAATTAAATTACATTTGAAGATAGAGAGGCTGGTTGGAAGAAGCGGCTTGCGGGAGGCGAAGGAGCCTACCCGCCGAAGACGGTTCGCGGACACAAACAAACGCCGTGTGACTGCGGCGATAACAAGGGGAATGACAATGACGTTCAAACAGAAACTATGCCTTCTTGCCGGAGCAAGCATCGTTGCCTTCAGCAGCAGCGCCTTTGCCGCAAGCACCGTGCGTGTCACCATCGCCGAATACAGCAAGGGCACGGGCCCTTATTTCCAGGAAGCGGCCAAGGCGTTTGAAGCCGCCAATCCCGATGTCAAAATCCAGATCGAGGTCGTGCCGTGGGACAGCCTGCAGCAGAAGCTGACCACCGATATTTCGGCCGGCGCCAATGCCGATCTTTCCATCATCGGCACACGCTGGCTGCTCGACTATGTGTCGGAAGGCATCGTTGCGCCGCTTGACGAGCACATCAAACCGGACTTCAAGGCCCGCTTCATCGACACGTTCCTGACGCCGTCGGTCATGAACGGCAAGGTCTACGGCCTGCCGGTCGCCGCCTCGGCGCGCGCGATGTACTACAACAAGGATATTTTCGCCAAGGCCGGCATCAGCGCGCCGCCCGCGACGTGGGCTGACTTCAAGACCGATGCGGAAAAGATCAAGAAGCTCGGCGGCGAGACCTATGGTTTCGGTCTGCAGGGCAAGGAAATCGAGACGGACGTCTATTTCTACTACGGCATGTGGTCGAATGGCGGCGAAATCGTCAAGGGTGGCAAATCCGGCCTCGATTCAAAGGCGGCCATCGACACCGCCAAGCTTTACAAGAGCTTCATCGATGAGGGCCTGACCCAGCCGGGCGTGACCTCCTATTCGC
The DNA here is from genome assembly GCF_058792715.1 of Phyllobacterium sp. MT110. NCBI lineage: Bacteria > Pseudomonadati > Pseudomonadota > Alphaproteobacteria > Hyphomicrobiales > Phyllobacteriaceae > Phyllobacterium > Phyllobacterium sp. MT110. Next base: position 244,325 of record NZ_JBXAFE010000003.1, on the reverse strand, counting down.
GTGAAGATGTGCAGAACCTGTTCAAGCAGGGCAAGGTGGCAACGGTCATCACCGCACCGTTCCTCTCCGGCCAGATCAAGACCGAAGCGCCGAAGCTCAACTATGGCGTGGCACCCATCCCGGCGGGTCCGGGCGGCGACAAGGGCACCTATGGCGTAACCGACTCCATCGTTCTGTTCGAGAATTCCAAGAACAAGGAAGCGGCCTGGAAGTTCCTTGACTTCATCTTCACCAAGGAACAGCGCACCAAGTTCGACAAGATCGAAGGCTTCCTGCCGGTCAACGCGGAAGAAGCGAAGGACCCTTATTTCGCCGATAATGCCGATCTGAAGGTCTTCACCTCGCTGCTGCCAAATGCCCGGTTTGCACCGGTCATTCCGGGCTGGGAGGACATCGCCAAGACAACGTCCAATGCCGTGCAGAAGATCTATCTTGGCCAGGGCGAGGCCGAGGCAACGCTGAAGGAAGCGGCTGCCAAGATCAACGCGACGCTGAAATAAGCCGGCCGCGGGAGAGCGGCCTAGCCGCTTTCCCGCTCCGTCCTTCAGACGCCATATTCTCCGGTCCCATATTCTCCGGTCAAGGAACGCACGCTTATGCAACGGGCAACGGCCCCCTATTTTCTCATCCTGCCCAGCTTCATTCTGGCAGCCGCCATCATCCTCTGGCCGCTGAAGGAAATCGTCTCGCTGTCGCTGCACGACGTGAACCGTTTCGGCATGCTGCGCGAGTTCGTCGGGCTTGAGCATTTCCGCGTGCTGTTCGCCGATCCGGATTTCATCGCCGCAACCTGGCGCACGCTGGTCTGGACCGTTTGCGTCGTGCTTGGCACGCTGATCGTATCGGTCCCCATCGCGCTGATCCTCAACGAGGATTTCTATGGGCGCGGCATTGCCCGCATCCTCATCATGCTGCCCTGGGCGATCTCGCTGACCATGACCGCCGTGGTCTGGCGCTGGGCTCTCAACGGCGAAAGCGGCATGCTGAATTCGGCGCTGCGTGATCTCGGCCTGATCGGCAGCAATATCCAGTGGCTGGCCGAGGCGTCCACCGCCTTTCCGATGCAGATCCTGATCGGCATCCTCGTGTCAGTGCCGTTTACGGTGACCATCTTCCTCGGCGGCCTGTCGTCGGTTCCCGATGATCTCTATGAGGCGGCGGCCACGGAAGGGGCAGGGCGCTGGGACCAGTTCCGACTGATCACGCTTCCCCTGTTACGGCCCTTCATCAATATCGCGTTCGTGCTCAACACGATCTACGTCTTCAACTCTTTCCCGATCATCTGGGTGACCACGCAGGGCGGGCCTGCCAATTCGACCCATATTCTCGTGACCTATCTCTACGAGCTCGGCTTCCGCCTGGGGCGCCTCGGCGAGGCAGCGGCGATCTCGCTGATCATGTTCGCCATCCTTCTGGTCTTCACGCTCATCTATGTGCGGCTGGCCATGCGCGAGGAGAAGGCATGATGAACAGCAAGCTCAAGCGCTCCCTCCTGTTCTGGCTGTTCCTGTCGCCGATCGTCGTGGTGATCCTCTTTCCCTATGTCGTCATGACGATCACCTCGCTCAAATCGGCAACGGAAGTGCTCAACCCAACCTGGTGGCCGGAAGAGCTGCACTGGCAGAACTTTTCGGAGATGTGGCAGACCTCCGGCATTGCGTCGGCGCTCGCCAATTCGCTCTATGTATCGACGCTGTCGACCTTGCTGACCATCGTCGTCTCCATTCCCGCCGCCTATGCCCTCAGCCGCTACCAGTTTGCCGGCCGCAACGCCTACCGGCAATTTCTGCTCGTCTCGCAGATGCTGTCGCCCATCGTGCTGGTCATCGGCCTGTTCCGGCTCGTGGCCAATGCCGGGATGATCGACAACCTGAATGTGCTTGTCATCATTTATACGGGCTTCAACATCGCCTTCTGCGTGTGGATGCTGCAGAGCTATTTCTCCACAATTCCACGCGATCTCGAAGAAGCCGCATGGATGGAAGGGGCAAACCGCTGGCGCACACTGCGCAGCGTCTTCCTGCCGCTCGCCGTCCCGGCAATGGTCGTCACCGCCATCTTCACCTTCATCAATGCCTGGAACGAGTTCGTCATCGCGCTCACCATGCTGCGCAAGGAAGAGAACTACACCCTGCCGATCCGCGTGCTGTCGCTTGTCGCCGGCCGCTACACGGTCGACTGGCACTACGTCATGGCTGCGGCATTTGTGGCATCCGTTCCGGTCGCCATTCTCTTTGCGTGGCTGCAGCGCTATCTGGTGCGCGGGCTTTCCATCGGCGCCGTCAAGTAACCAAGCACAGGAATTGAACATCATGACAAAACAGCATTTCGGATCATCGCATGTGCCGCTGTCACCGGCCGTCCGCGCCGGGGATTTCATCTACATTTCCGGCCAGGTCCCGGTCGGCGCCGATGGCACCGTCATCACCGGCGGCATCGAAGCACAGACAAAGCAGGTGATGGAGAATATCAGGACAGCGCTGGCGCTGGCCGGTGCGGATCTGTCCGATGTGGTGAAGACCTTCGTCATTCTCGAAGATGCGCGCGAGTTTGCCGCCTTCAACAAGACCTACGCGACCTATTTTCCGCAGAACCCGCCAGCCCGCACCACGATTGAATCGCGCCTGATGATCGACATCAAGATCGAAATCGAAGCCATTGCCTACAAGCCCCTCTGATACATAAAGAACAGGCATTTCCATGCGCATCTTCACCGCCTCCTTCGCGACGGAAACCAATACGTTTTCGCCGGTTCCAACCGACCGCGCCAGTTTTGAAATGGCCTTCTATGCGGGTCCCGGCGAACACCCGGAAACACCGACGCTGTGCTCGGCTCCCATGGTGGTTCTGCGCCGCCGCGCACGGGAGGAAGGCTTTGAACTCATCGAGGGCACCGCGACCTGGGCCGAACCCGGCGGGCTTTTGCAGCAGCGGGCCTATGAGGAATTGCGCGACGAAATTCTCGGCCAGCTGCAAGCGGCTTTGCCTGTCGACGCGGTCATTCTTGGCCTGCACGGGGCCATGGTCGCCCAGGGCTATGATGATTGCGAAGGCGATCTGCTCGAGCGCATCCGCGCGATTGTCGGCCCTGACGTGCTCATTGCATCGGAACTTGATCCGCACAGCCATCTGACACGCAAACGCGTGGAAAATTCCAACATTCTCGCCGCCTTCCTAGAATTCCCGCATACGGATTTCTACGAGCGCGGCGAACACGTCGTCGATCTCGCGCTGCGCACGCTGCGCGGCGAGATCAAGCCGGTCATCTCCACCTTCGATTGCCGCATGATCGGGGTTTTCCCGACGAGCCGCGAACCGATGCGTTCCTTCGTCGACCGTATTCAAGCCTTGCAGGGCAAGAACAATATTCTCTCCATCTCACTGATCCATGGCTTCATGGCGGGCGACGTGCCGGAATTGGGCACACAGGTCATGGTCGTCACCGACAATGATGCACCGCGTGGCGAGGCATTGGCTGAATCCCTCGGCATGGAAATTTTCGGCATGCGCGGCCGCACCGCCATGCCGATGCTCGATACGGAAGCCGGGCTCGACAAAGCTGTGGCTCTGGCTGCGCAAAGGACCGGAAAGCCGGTGGTTGTCGCCGATGTCTGGGACAATCCGGGCGGCGGTGTTGCCGGAGATGGCACGCTGATCCTGCGCCGCATCATCGAACGCGGCATCGATAACGTGGCCGTGGCAACGATCTGGGATCCGATTGCCGTCACGTTCTGTCTCGCAGCCGGCGAGGGCGCACGGATTCAGCTGCGCTTCGGCGGCAAGGCGGGGCCGGATGGCGGCGCACCGCTGGATGCCCGGGTGGAAGTCGTGAAGGCCGTGCAGGAAGGCTGGCAGAGTTTTGGCAAAAGCCGGGTCACCCTTGGACCGGCCGCCGTCATTCGTCTCGAAGGCACGGATATCGAGGTCATCCTCAATACCAATCGCACCCAGACATTCGAGCCTGACATTTTTTCCAATCTTGGCATCGAACCCGCTGCCAAGGATATCCTGCTGGTCAAGTCGACCAACCATTTCCATGCGGGTTTCGAGCCGGTCGCAGCCGAGATCATCTATATCGATGCGGGCGCGCCCTATCCATCGAACCCGAAGAAGACCGATTACCGGAAATTGTCCCGCGAAATCTGGCCGCGGATCGACATGCCATTCTGATCGGCATGCAACCTGCTGCTACCGGCCCTGCCGGTAGTAGGCTTCCAGCGCCGCCAATCCCGCCTTCAGTTCTTTGGCGCCGCGTTCGCCGAGCCTGGCAAAGAGCTCGGCCTCATAATCGTGCGCCATCGTCGCCAGATGCTGATACGCCTTGCGTCCCGCAGGCGTCAGTTCCAGATGTTCCGTGCGGCGGTCGGCGTCGTCGCGCTTGCGCTTGAGCCAATGGCGCTGCTCCAGTGAAAACACCGCCCGGCTGACCTTTGTCTTGTGCATGGATGAATGTGCACCGATGGCCGTCGCCGACAGCGCCCCGAATTGACCAAGCGTTGCCAGCGTGCGCCATTCCGGCCGCGTCAGGCCATATTCATCACGGTACTGGCTGGCAAAGCGCTGGCTGATCGCCTCCGCTGCCTTGTTCAGCCGGTAGGGAATGAAATCCTCCAGCACCAGCGGCGACATTGCCGCCTCATTCTGTTTCCCGGTCATTTGATCTCCTTTGCCGTTGATAGTTACAAAAAAGATCGTCACAAATGCAACTAAATAGATCGGGAGGATTGATCATGACCCTTCACTACATACCGGGCTTCGGCAATGACTTTGAAACCGAATCGCTCCCCGGCGCGCTGCCGCAGGGGCAGAACTCGCCGCAGCGCTGTGCCTATGGTCTCTACGCGGAACAGCTCTCCGGCTCGCCCTTCACCGCGCCGCGCGGCATCAACGAACGCTCCTGGCTGTACCGCATCCGGCCGTCAGTCAAACATTCGGGACGTTTCACGCCCACGTCGCGCAAGGACTGGAAGACTGCGCCCAATCTTGACGATCACGAGCTGCCCATCGGCCAGCTGCGCTGGAATCCGACACCCATGCCGCAGGAGCCGGTGAATTTCATCGACGGCATCCGCACCATGACCACGGCCGGCGACGTGCACGGCCAGACCGGCATGGCCGCCCATGTCTATGCGTTCAATCGCGACATGGAGGACGACTACTTCTTCAATGCCGATGGCGAAATGCTGCTGGTGCCGGAAAAGGGCCGCCTGCGGGTATTCACCGAGATGGGCATCATCGAGATCGAGCCCTCGGAAATCTGCATCATCCCACGCGGCATGGTGTTCAAGGTCGCTGCCCTTGACGGCGAAGCCCGCGGCTATATCTGCGAAAACTACGGGGCGAAATTCGCGCTGCCGGATCGCGGGCCGATCGGCGCCAATTGCCTCGCCAACCCGCGCGATTTCAAGACGCCCGTTGCCGCCTATGAGGACAAGGAAACCCCGTGCCGCCTGCATGTGAAATGGTGCGGCAAGTTCTATCGGACGGATCTCGGCCATTCCCCGCTCGACGTGGTGGCATGGCATGGCAATTACGCGCCGTATAAGTACGACCTGCGCACCTTTTCGCCGGTGGGCGCCATCCTCTTCGACCATCCCGATCCGTCGATCTTTACGGTACTGACCGCGCCATCCGGCGAGGAAGGCACCGCCAATGTGGATTTCGTCATTTTCCCGCCGCGCTGGCTGGTTGCCGAACACAGCTTCCGCCCGCCATGGTATCATCGCAACATCATGTCGGAATTCATGGGATTGGTTTATGGTCAGTACGACGCCAAGGAGGAGGGGTTCGTTCCGGGAGGCATGAGCCTGCACAACATGATGCTGCCGCACGGGCCGGATACGATGGGCTTCAACAAGGCATCGACTGTGGAACTGAAGCCGCACAAGCTGGAGAATACCCTGGCCTTCATGTTCGAAACCCGTTTCCCGCAGCATCTCACGCGGTTTGCGGCGGAACTGGACTCGCTGCAGGACAATTATGCCGATTGCTGGACGGACCTGAAGAAGCGGTTCAACGGCACACCCGAAGGAGACTGGTCCGAATGAAACTTGCATCTTTGAACAATGGAACGCGGGACGGCAGGCTCGTCATCGTGTCCAGGGATTTGACCCGTTTCACCGATGCGTCGTTTCTCACACCCACCCTGCAATCCGCACTCGACAACTGGGCGCGCATTGCACCGCATCTGGAAGCGCTGGCCGAAAGCCTCGACCACGGGGCCGTCCCTTCCGAGCGTTTTCATGAGCACGAGGTGCTGTCACCATTGCCGCGCGCCTTTCAATGGGCGGATGGATCGGCCTACGTCAACCATGTCGAACTGGTACGCAAGGCCCGCGGGGCGGAGATGCCCGAGAGCTTCTGGACCGATCCGCTGATCTATCAGGGAGGCTCCGACAGTTTTCTCAGCCCCCGCGCGCCGATCGTCATGGCCGACGAAGCCTATGGCATCGACATGGAAGGCGAAGTGGCTGTCATTGTCGACGATGTGCCTATGGGTGCGACGCCCGATCAGGCACGCAGTGCCATCCGCCTCATCATGCTGGTCAACGATGTCAGCCTGCGCGGGCTGATCCCGGCGGAACTCGCCAAAGGTTTCGGTTTCTTCCAGTCGAAACCCTCTTCGGCTTTCTCGCCGGTTGCGGTCACGCCGGATGAACTGGGCGAGGCGTGGGACGGCGGCAAGGTGCATCTGCCGCTCAGTGTCGACTACAATGGCAAGCCGTTCGGCCGGGCCAATGCGGGCCTCGATATGACCTTCGATTTCCCGGTTCTGATTGCCCACGCGGCCAAAACCCGTCCGCTGTCGGCGGGTACGATCATCGGTTCCGGCACCGTTTCCAACAAGCTGGATGGTGGACCGGGCAAACCCGTCGCGGAGGGCGGGGCAGGCTATTCCTGCATCGCGGAAATCCGCATGATCGAGACGATCAATCACGGCGCCCCGAAGACGGCATTCATGCAGTTTGGCGACACGGTGCGCATTGAAATGAAAGACAATGCCGGCCATTCCGTTTTCGGCGCCATCGAGCAGCAGGTGACACGCTATCAAACGGACTCCGAGTGATGAACGGGCTCGTCCTCTTTGACTATTGGCGCTCGTCGGCAAGCTACCGGGTGCGGATTGCCCTGCAAAGCCTCAAGCTGAACTATGAAACCGTTCCGGTTAATCTGCTGAAGGGCGAGCACAAACAACCGGACAATCTGAGCCGCAACCCGCAAGGCCTCGTTCCGACGCTGGCCATGGACGGCAGGATGATGACACAGTCTCTGGCCATCATCGAATATCTCGATGAGATTTATCCTGATGCGGCGTTTCTCCCGCCCGATCCGGCAGGCAGGCAACGCGTGCGGGCGCTGTCCTATGCCATTGCCATGGATATTCACCCGGTCTGCAATATGGGTGTGACCGCGCATGTCATGGATATCACCGGGGGCGGCGATGCAGCGCGCGGCGCCTGGATGCAGAAGTTCATCGCACAAGGACTGGAAGCCTTCGAACGGCTCCTCGACAATCCGGATACCGGCAAGTTCTGCCATGCCGACAAGCCGGGCATGGCCGATTTCTGTCTTGTGCCGCAGGTCTACAATGCCCGCCGCTGGGGCGCTGATATCTCAGGGTTGAAACGGGTCAATGCCATCTCCAGTCGCTGCGAAAAACTCAAGGCGTTCGTGGCAGCACATCCGGATAAAGCCAAGCCTGACGTATAGACATTGTTGACACATTAAGCGGAACCCGTCATTGTATCGACAATGATGATACAAGGAGTTGACTATGCGTGTGACCGTGAAGAAATGGGGGAACAGTGCTTCGGTGCGCATCCCGGCCGCTGTCATGGTTGCAGCGCGGCTGCAACTCGACACGGTGGTTGATGTGCGTGAAGAAGATGGCCTGATCATCATCGAGCCGGTCCGTCAGGCCGAATATGACCTGGATCAGCTGATCGAGGGCGTCACATCCGAGAACATGCATTCCGAAGCCGACTTTGGCACTGCCGTCGGCAAGGAATCCTTTTGATGCCGGCCTACGTACCCGATGCCGGTGACATCGTGTGGCTGCATTTCAATCCCCAGGCTGGTCATGAACAGGCCGGACATCGTCCCGCCGTCGTGCTCAGCCCTGCCAGTTATAATGGCAAGACCGGGCTCATGCTGTGCTGCCCCATGACCACGCAGATCAAAGGGTATCCGTTCGAAGTGCTGATCGCAGGTGAACGGCCAGGCGTAGTCCTCGCCGATCAGATCAAGAGTCTCGACTGGCGCGTTCGGCGCGCAATGCACAAGGGTAGCGTGTTGGCAGCAGAACTTGCCGAAATCCGCAGCAAGGCCGCCGCATTGATCGGCAAGCGCTAGAGACAACGCCTATTCGGCTTCTACACGGCCTTCCGGCCAAATGCGGGCCACTTCGCTTTTCAGTGCAGCAATGCCTTCGAAAACATCGCTCATATCCATCTGCAGAACATCAGCAGCATAGTGCAATTCCTTGCCATCCTGGAGCCGGTTTACAACCCATCCAAGTTTGCGTTCGATGTCCTGACCATAGGCCTTTGTGGTCTTTTGGACAGCTGCATCGGGAATAGACCCATAACGTCGAACCAACATTCCAAGATCGATCGCATCACGATATGCAATCGACCGGTCGTGGCAGCGATCTGCATTCGCCAGGAGCTTTTCGGCGAACATGTCCGCGACAACAAGAGTGGAGATGCCGATCTGCTCATCGAAATGGCCCTGCACGTCGATGCGCGCTTCGCGGATAATCTCAAATTTTATGGTCTGGCCATGCAACAGCAAGGCGGCCCGCAGGCCATACTGGTCAATCTTGAAGCTGCGCAAGGATTCAACCGGTTCCGGGAAAAACGCCCGCAATCCCTTTTCCACCGCGGCTGAACGCAGCTCACGGTATCCATCCGCATCGGAGCAGAGAAAATCAACGTCCAGGGATTGCCGGTATTCGCCAAGTTTGAGAACAATTGCCGTGCCACCACCAAACCAGCAATGATTGGCAGACAGGAATGCATGATCCATCAGCCCAAGCGCTTCAACGATGACGCGATGTTCCTGTCTCTTGAATTCCCGCATGACTTTCCGATCACGTTTTCCCGTCCTGCACTATGCAGGAACCGCTATGGATGGAAAAGTCAGGAAATCAGCAATACACCATTACCGAAAACCCGCGTCAGCTCCTGAATGAGTTTGGCTTCACGGGTGGTCAGGTGCTCGGCATCAACAAAGCGCCAGTTGCGCTCATAGAGCTCAAACGCTTCTTCCGCTGGAATTGGATGCGCAACGTCCCTGTTCCACGCGAGCAGTTTCAGCTCGGGGAAATCAGCGGGAACAATAGGGGCTACAAAAGCTGCGTTCATCATGCACTCAATATAATGCACAACGAACCTGATTTATAGCCCGCTCCGTTGTGCGTTATTCCGCAGCAGCCACCTTGATCACGCCACGGCGGATCTGGTCTTCTTCGATCGACTCAAACAGAGCGCGGAAATTGCCCTCGCCAAAGCCTTCATCGCCCTTGCGCTGGATGAACTCGAAGAAGATCGGGCCGATAACGGTCTTGGAGAAAATCTGCAGCAGGATTTTTGTCATGCCGCCGTCGATCACGCCTTCGCCATCGATGAGAATGCCGTGCTTCTTCATCCGCTCGATCGGCTCGTCATGACCATGCACGCGCTCATGCGACATGTCGTAATAGGTCTCGGGCGGGCCGGGCATGAATTTGAGTCCATTGTCCGCGAGCTTGTCCGTCGCGTCGTAGATGGCTTCCGTCCCGACGGCGATGTGCTGGATGCCTTCGCCCTTGTACTTGCGCAGATATTCCTCGATCTGGCTCTTGTCATCCGTCGATTCATTCAACGGAATGCGGATCTTGCCGCAGGGGGAGGTGATGGCGCGGGAAACGAGGCCCGTCAGCTTGCCGGCGATGTCGAAGAAGTGAATCTGCTTGAAGCCGAACAGTTCCCGGTAGAACGCCCACCACTTGTCCATGTTGCCGCGATAGACATTATGGGTCAGGTGATCGAGATAATAAAAACCGACACCTTCCGGTTTCGGGTCGCGTTCGCCCAACCACTCGAACTCGTCCTCATAGACCGAGCCTTTCTCGCCATATTTTTCGATAAAATAGAGCATTGATCCGCCGATACCGACAATGGCGGGAACATCGATGGTCTTGTCATCGCCGGTATAGGGTGTCGCACCCTTGGCAACCGCATGATCGAAGGCATGCTTGGCATCCACCACGCGCCAGGCCATGGATGGCGCACACGGGCCATGCTCACCGACGAATTTCGTCGCATGGGAATTGGGTTCAGCATTGAGGATGTAGTTGATGTCGCCCTGACGCCACAACGTTATGTTCTTGGTGCGATGCCGGGCAACGGGCTTGTAGCCCATGCGAGTGAAGAGCTCTTCCAGCTTTTCCGGCTCCGGATGCGAGAACTCGACAAACTCGAAACCATCCGTCCCGGCAGGATTTTCCTTGCTGATCGTGGCAACCGGTGCGTCGTGCGGAAATGGGCCCATGGCATCCTCCTCTGATTATCCGCATTATCGCGCAAATGGCATGCAAAGTGTTTGCATTTCAGCGCTCCACGGAGGCATAATGCGCACATTTCGTGCATAGAACTATCAAAGAGAGCATGAATGGAGCAACTTGACGCGTTTGACCGCAAAATACTGTCTTCCTTGCAGGAGGATGGACGACTCACGAACAACGAGCTTTCCGAGCGGATCAATCTGTCCGCCTCGCAATGCTCGCGCCGCCGCTCCCGGCTGGAGGAGGAGGGATTCATTCGCGGCTACAGGGCGGAAATCGATCGCGAAAAACTGGGTCTCGGCATCGTCAACATCATCTCGGTCACACTTGCGACCCATAACAGGGACAACGCCCGCCGCTTTTCCGACCTCATTTCAAAGCTGCCGGAAGTCATGGAGGCCCATGCGCTGACGGGGGAAATGGATTATTTCATCAAGGTGGTCACACCGGATTTGCGCGCGCTCTCGGCCTTCGTCAACGACGTGCTGCTGCCGCACGAGTCCGTGCAGAACGTCAAGACCGCCATCGTGCTGGACACATTGAAGGAAGATGGCAGGCTGCCGATTTGAATGGCGAACTGACAGAATTGCTATCTGCTCAAGACTGAGGCAACCACACGCCTGACATCATCCAGTGTTTCCGTTGCAACCTGTCCCAGCTTGTCCGCATGAGCCGCTTCGATGGTCGCAATCTTGAGCGGCCGGATGACGGAGGCGACCGGAAGACCAGTTTTCGCATGACGGGGAATGGAAACATCTCCCACCCAGGATTTATTTTCAGCACTGGTAATCATCAGCACCCAAAGAAGGTTGGCATCTTCACCCACGGCGCCATCCGAGATGACGAGCGCAGGCCGGTGCTGGCGCGTGTTGCGGTCCGTGTATGGAAACGGTACGCGGACGATATCGCCGGATTTAAAGGTCTGCATAGGCTTTTCTGTCGGCAGGGCTGTCCCACTCCACGAATGTTGCAAAGGGATCATCGCCTTGAGCACCGGCTTCCACTCGCATGAGGATGACCCGCCCCTCTTCAATCCGATAGGCAATTTCATCGCCTGGATTCAGTTTCAGCGCCACACGTACCGCCTGCGGTATGGTCGTCTGAGCTTTACTCGTCATTTTGCTGGTGATCATGGGTTACTCCTTCGCATGGCCCATATGTAAGGAATTTCCTTACCGGCTGCAAGAACAACCATGCGGATATCTCATGGATACAGCGTCTTGCGCAGCATGGGGTAAACCCTGGCATGGCCGAGCATATAGGCCTTGAGGCTGTTGCTGTCGAACAGGCCATGGAAGGCCCGGCCGAGAATATTGAGCCCGCCGGTATAGGCACCGAAGGCGGGCATGATCATGCGGGTATGGTCGGTGACGAAGCAGCGTCGCTGCACCGACTGGCCGCGCCTTACCACCTTGGCGGCTGGATGCAGATGTCCGGCGATTTCGCCGCGCGATGCGGTTTTTGAAGGCTCGTGGCGGAACACCAGCGCCCCGAAAGCCAGTTCGGTGTAGGTTTCACCGGGCAGGTCGGCCGGATGCTCCGGATCGTGATTGCCCGTGATCCAGATCCAGTCGCGACCATGCATCAATGTCGCCAGCTGCTCGGCATAGATGGCGGGCAGGCGCGCGGCGGCATCACCATCGTGAAAACTGTCGCCGAGGCTGATGACACAGGCCGGCTGATAGCGGGCAATGCTCGCCGCCAGTGCCTTCAATGTGGAGGCGGTATCATAGGGCGGCAGCATCATGCCGCGCCGGGCGAAGGACGAGCCCTTTTCGAAATGCAGGTCCGAGACGATCAGGATGCGATCGGCCTCCAGATAAAGCGCACCGGACGGGTCACATATGGCTGCATGGCCGGCAATATCGGTCTCGACCGCGCCGTGCAGCATTGTCCGTGTCGTGTGAACCGCCAGATTCATGTCCGTTCCATCATCTCGCGGGTCAGTTCGTCGGCAATCTCTTCGAGCAGCGTTTCGTGGGCTTCGCCCGGAACACGCTCCTTGCCGATTTCCATCATCACGGGAACGGCGAGCGGCGATATCCGGTCGAGCTCCTTGTGGATGATGTGACCCTTGATTCGTGCCAGCATATCGGCAAGGCGGCGAATGTCGAGCAGTCCGGTGGCGGCATCGGCCCGCGTGGCCTGGATGAGAATGTGGTCGGGTTCATGCGTGCGCAGGACGTCATAGATGAGATCGGTGGAGACGGTCACCTGCCGTCCAGTCTTTTCCTGTCCCGGATGCCGCTTCTCGACAAGGCCGGAGATCAGCGCGCAATTGCGGAACGTACGCTTCAGCATCCAGCTTTCCGACAGCCATGCCTCGAGATCGTCGCCCAGCATGTCTTCGTCGAAAAATTCGGAAAGCGGCAGTTCACCCTTCCCAAACATCCGGCCCATGTCGCGCAGGCCCCAGATCGACAGCGCGTAATCCGTGGCGACAAAGCCGAGGGGCCGCGCCTTGGCCCGCTCCAGCCGCCGCGTCAGCAGCATGCCAAGGGTCTGATGCGCCAGCCGCCCCTCAAAGGGATAGATCACCATGTAATAGCGTTCACCGCGCGGGAAGGTTTCGACCAGCAGGCTGCCGGGATCGGGCAGCACCGATTTCTCCTTCTGGATTCTCAGCCAGTCGCTGACCTGATCGGGCAGGGCACCCCAGCGATCCGGATCAGCCAGCATGGCGCGCACCTGATCGGCGAGATAGGTGGTCAGCGGGAATTTTCCACCGGCATAGGCAGGGATTTTGGCGTCGAACCCTTCCGCATTGGAAACAAGGCATTCGTTCTCGCGAATGCCTTCAAAACGCAGCACGCGCCCGGAGAAGAAGAACGTGTCGCCCGGCGACAGGGCTTCGAGAAACGACTCCTCCACTTTCCCGAGCACCGGGCCGCCACGCGCATTGCCACCCTTGCCGCGCTGGCGGGTGAGCCGCACATTGAGGCTGGGCGCTTCGATGATGGTGCCGACATTCAGCCGGTATTGCTGGGCAATGCGCGGATGCGTCACGCGCCATGTCCCGTCGGCGGTCTGGCGGATTTTGGCAAAGCGTTCATAGCTTTTCAGGGCATAACCGCCGGTGGCGACGAAATCGACGATCCGGTGAAACGTTTCACGCAGCAAGCCCGCATAGGGCAGCGCCGTCGTAATCTCCTCGAAAAGTGCATCCGCATGAAACGGTTCAGCGCAGGCCATGCCGAGGACATGCTGGGCCAGCACATCCAGCGAACCCTCGCCGAGCGGCGGCGTATCCTGGGCACCGAGATAGTTGGCATCGAGCGCCGCCTGGCATTCCATCACCTCGAACCGGTTGGCCGGAACCAGGATGGCACGCGAAGGCTCGTCCATGCGGTGGTTGGAACGGCCGATGCGCTGCGCCAGCCGGCTCGCCCCCTTCGGCGCGCCCACATGGATGACAAGATCGACGTCGCCCCAATCGATGCCCAGATCAAGCGTCGATGTGGCAACGACCGCGCGCAGGGCATTGCTGGCCATCGCCTGCTCGACCTTGCGCCGCTTGCTGACATCGAGCGAGCCGTGATGCAAGGCAATCGGCAGATTGTCATCATTGGCCATCCACAGATCGTGGAACAGGCGCTCCGCCTGGCTGCGGGTGTTGACGAAAATGAGGGTGGTCCGGTGCCGTTTGATCGCCTCGTAAATGCCCGGCAGGGCATAAACGGCGGAATGGCCGGCCCAGGGAATGCGGTCGGATGTTTCAAGAATGGTGATATGGGGTTTGGCACCGCCTTCGACCTTGACAAGACTGGCCATGGGCCTGCCTTCCAATTGCGGCAGCAACCAGCGCCGCAGGGCATCCGGATCGGCAACGGTTGCAGAAAGACCGATAGTCTGCACGCCGGGCTGCAACTTGCGCAACCGCGCCAGCCCCAGCGACAGCAGGTGTCCGCGCTTGGACGTCACCAGCGAATGCAGCTCGTCAAAGATGACATAGCGCAAATCCGCGAAAAACCGCCCGGCGTCCTTGTTGGCGATCAAAAGGGCAAGCTGCTCCGGCGTGGTCAGGAGGATATCCGGCGGAACAAGCTTCTGCCGCTGCCGCTTGTAGGCGGGTGTATCGCCGGTGCGGGTTTCGATGGTGATATCGAGCCCGATCTCCTCGATGGGCCTGGCCAGATTGCGCTCGATGTCGACAGCCAGCGCCTTGAGCGGCGAGATGTAGAGCGTGTGAATGCCACGGCTGGCGTTGTTGCTTTTGCCGCGTGTCGCCAGATCGACCAGCGCCGGCAGAAAACCCGCCAGCGTCTTGCCCGCACCTGTCGGCGCGATGAGCAGGGTCGAACGGCCGGCTTGCGCTTCCTCCAGCAATTCCAGCTGATGCGCGCGCGGCGACCATCCCTTGGCCTGAAACCAGTCCAGGAAAGGTTTTGGCAGGAGAGAACTGCCTTCGATAAAAAGGGGCTTTGTCTTGGTGCTCACAAGAGCGAATGTAATGGTGTGCAAGGAAAGCGCCAAGTTTTCTTTCGCGGTTTTCGGCATTTGCGTGGAGCCGAACACTGCCTATCTTCGTTGGTGCAGAAAGGTGGAAGAACAATGCTGACCCGTCCGGAGGCACTTTTGCGATCAACGCCAGCGGGTCTCTATTCCCCGGCGGGGGATTTTCATATCGATCCCGTCAGCCCGGTGGAGCGCGCCCTGATCACCCATGGCCATGCCGACCACGCCAGACCCGGCCACCAGCATGTCATGGCGACGCAGCAGACACTCGACATCATGGGGATACGCTATGGCGACAATTTTGCCGGAACGACCCAGGCGGCAGAGCTCGGAACCGTCAGCGACATCAATGGCGTCAAGGTCAGCTTTCACCCGGCGGGTCACGTTCTGGGATCGGCACAGATTGCCGTCGAGAAGGATGGCATGCGCATCGTCTGTTCGGGTGACTACAAGCGGGCGGCGGATCCCACCTGCATCGGGTTTGAACCCGTTCCCTGCGACGTGTTCATAACCGAGGCGACCTTCGCCCTGCCGGTGTTCCGGCATCCCGATGCCAGGGACGAAATCGCCAAGCTGATAAAATCCATCGAACAGTTTCCGGAACGCTCGCATCTTGTCGGCGCCTATGCGCTGGGCAAGGCGCAGCGGGTCATCCGCATGCTGCGCGATGCCGGCTATGACAGGACGATCTACATCCATGGTGCCCTGACAAAACTCTGCGACTATTACCAGTCGCAGGGCATCGATCTTGGCCCCCTGTCCCCGGCGACGTTGGAAACAGGTGCGCCACAGGATTTTGCCGGCAGTGTCGTTGTCGGACCGCCTTCCTCCTTTCAGGACCGCTGGGCCTGGCGCTTTCCCGATCCTGTTTCATGCTTTGCCTCGGGCTGGATGCGCATCCGCCAGCGCGCGCGTCAGCAGGGCGTGGAACTGCCGATCATCCTGTCCGATCACTGCGATTGGGATGAGCTGACCGGTACGATCAGGGAACTGGCCCCATCGCAGATCTGGGTGACCCACGGCCGCGAGGAGGCGCTTGTCCGATGGTGCGATCTCAACGGGTTTGCCGCACGGCCGCTGCATCTCGTCGGCTATGAAGACGAGGGGGACTGATGCGGGAATTTGCAGCCCTACTCGACAGGTTGGTGCTTACGCCGCAGCGCAACGGCAAGATCAGGCTGCTCGTCGATTATTTCCGGCAGACACCGGACCCCGACCGCGGCCTTGCCCTTGCCGCCATCACGCGGGACCTCGACATCGCGAATGTCAAACCCGCCATGCTGCGCGCGCTCGTCGCCGAGCGTATGGACGAGCAGCTTTTTGCCTATTCCTATGACTATGTCGGCGATCTCGCTGAAACGATTTCCCTGGTCTGGTCAGCCCAGGAGCCATCGCGTGTCAACGCCATTCCCACCCTTGGCGACGTCGTTGCCTCGCTCGCGCGCGCCTCGCGCAGCGACGCCATCAGGCTCGTGGAGAAATGGCTCGACCAGCTGGATGCTTCGGCCCGCTACGCCCTGCTGAAACTGGTGACCGGCGGCCTGCGCATCGGCGTTTCGGCACGACTGGCCAAGCAGGCACTTGCGGATTTCGGCGCAGTGGACGTCGGCGAGATCGAGGAGCTCTGGCACGGGCTGAAGCCGCCCTATCAATCCCTGTTCGCCTGGCTGGAAGGCAAGACGGAAAAGCCTGCGAGCCTTGCCGCCGCGCCGTTTCGGCCTGTCATGCTTTCAACGCCGCTCGAAGAGCCGGATTACGCCAGGATCGTCGCGGAAGATTATGCGGCGGAGTGGAAGTGGGACGGCATCCGCGTGCAGTTGACGGCTGAAGCCGGCCAGCGGCGCATCTATTCGCGGACGGGTGACGATATCTCCCACGCCTTTCCCGATATTGCCGATGCCATGCATTTCGCGGGAACGCTGGATGGCGAACTGCTCGTTGCCCGCAGCACGGCCGAAAGCGTCGAAATCGGTGCCTTCGGCGATCTGCAGCAGCGGCTCAACCGGAAAGCGGTCTCAGCCAGACAGATGGAAAGTCATCCGGCGTTCGTGCGGCTGTACGATCTGCTGATTGACGGCGACGAAGACATCCGGACTTTGCCTTTTGCTGAACGGAGGCAAAGACTTGAGCGCTTTGTCTCCGATCTTGATTCCACGCGTTTCGATCTGTCGCCTCTCGTGCCGTATTCCACCTTCGAAGACCTTGTCGCAATGCGCCGGAACCCGCCGCACCCCGTTATCGAAGGGCTGATGCTGAAACAGTGGGATTCTACCTACGTGCCCGGACGCCCGAAGGGACCGTGGTTCAAGTGGAAACGCGATCCCTTCACCATCGATGCCGTGCTTGTCTATGCCCAGCGCGGTCATGGCAAAAGGTCGAGCTTCTATTCGGATTATACATTTGCCGTGTGGACCGGCCCGGAAGACGACCCGCATCTGGTGCCGGTGGGCAAGGCCTATTTCGGCTTTACCGACGAAGAGTTGAAACAGCTCGATGCCTATGTACGCAACAACACCACCGAACGCTTCGGGCCGGTGCGTTCCGTGCGGGCGGAGCCGGGTCATGGCCTTGTGCTTGAAGTGGCCTTCGAAGGATTGAACCAGTCGAAACGGCACAAATCCGGCGTCGCCATGCGCTTTCCCCGCATCGCCCGCCTGCGCTGGGACAAACCGCCGATCGAGGCGGACAGGCTGGAAACCCTGGAAGCTCTGCTGCGTGATTCCGATGCCATCGACTGACACGATGGATATTATCCATACTTCAATAGGTTAATACCTGTTTTCTCACCTTATTCTTGAGGCGGCTTGGGAAAGAAGATGCTCGTGCGCCGTTGATAGTCCCGGAAAGCCTGGCCGCGCGAGGCGAGCATGTGCTCCTCCAGCGGCGGGACGCCGGAGACATGGCGCAGCAGCACATACATCAGAACCGGCGCGGCAAGCGTGAGCCAGCCATGCACATAGTCGCCGTCGAAATCGGCGGCGATCAGCACATAGGCTACCCAGCCCAGCCATTCGAAGAAGTAATTCGGATGGCGTGACCAGCGCCAGAAACCCGTATCGCAGATCTTGCCGCGATTGGCCGGGTTTCGCGAAAACCGCTTGAGCTGCCAGTCCGCAATCGCTTCGCCGGCAAGCGCAGCAAGCGCCACCACGAGCCCGAGATAATCGGGAAATTCCAGCTCGACATCCGGCCGGGCGGCGGCAATGTAAACGCTGACGACGAGGAGAATGCCGGCAAAGGCCTGCGTTTGCAGAAAGAAGAACATCTGCGAATTGGCAGAGGCACCCCATTGCCTGCGCAACCGCGCGTAGCGCGGATCATCCTCGCTGTTGAGTGTGCGCAGCAGAATATGCCCGCCCAGCCGCAGCGACCATAGCGCAAGCAGGATAATCACCAGCCATTTTCGGGCCGGCGAGACCATATCGCTGGAAAACAGGATGGAAAGAATGCCGATTGCCCCAACACCGAACGACCAGAAGGCATCCGCCCAGCCGCTGTTCCCGGTCTGGCGCTGCACAAGAAAGGCACAGGCCATCACGCCGCAGAGCGCGACAGCTGCGATAGTAAGAATGACGAGAGCTGTCATGCACGTTTACCTGTTGTTCACCGGGGATGTCAGGGTCAGAACTCATTGATCTGGTCGAAATGGTGTGAGGCCAGATCAATGAGTTCTGACCCTAGGCTGATGTTCAAAGGGCGGGGCACTGCAGCATACAGGATTTTCTCGATCAGCAAATCATAACCCGCTTAAGACCTATTCTTGTCCGGCTGTCCAAGGATAAAATTGGGGGTATTGCGCGGTGTGGCAACAGCAAAGGGCGACTATGGTCCTCAGCCCTTGCCCGGCCACGAGGCTGCGGGCGCTCATCGCCTGCGCGGGCACCCGCACGGTGCCGGAAAGGCCTTGCTAACCAAATTTCCATTTCGGGGAAAAATATCAAAACAGACACCGTGAAACGCGCCAGAGCGGCGATTTTGGAGCAAAAAGTGACGAGAATGGGCCCGATGGTCCACATCGTGCACAATTTTTTTGACGTTTTCGTAAAATTTGCTTGCAGGCCAAACAGCCTGAAAATGCTGCTCTATCCTGAGTTTAACTCGATTTAGGCCGTTTCGTCGACTCGCATATTTCGCATAATTCGCAGAATCGACGGCTTGCGTTTGGCAAAATTTTGGCTTTTGTTCATGCCTTCATAATTCTTCAAAGGGGAAGGACCAAAAAATGTCATTTATGAAACTCAACCTCCGCGCGGCGCTGCTGCTTGGATCGCTGATGATCGGCGCAAGCCCGGCACTGGCAGAAGCCGTGCTGCATCGCGGCAACAGCGGCGAACCGCAGACCCTTGATCAGTCACAGACCTCGATCGATATCGAAGCATTCATCGTCAAGGATCTCTACGAGGGCCTGACGATCTATGACGCCATGGGCAAGATTGTTCCGGGCACCGCGGAAAGCTGGAAGGTTTCCGATGACGGCACCGTCTACACGTTCAAGCTGCGCGACAATGCGAACTGGTCGGATGGCACGCCGGTAACGGCGGAAGATTTTGTCTTCTCGATGCGCCGCGTCGAAGACCCGAAGACAGCCGCCGGCTACGCCAATATCCTTTATCCCATCAAGAATGCCGAAGCCGTCAACAAGAGCAAGGCCAAGGTGGAAGAACTCGGCGTAAAGGCCATCGATGCCAAGACGCTGGAAATCACCCTCGAACGTCCGACCCCTTTCTTCATCGAGCTGCTGTCGCACCAGACAGCGCTGCCGATCAACAAGGCCAGCTTTGAAAAGAATGGCGCCGATTTCGTCAAACCGGGCAAACTGGTGGGCAATGGCGCATTCAAGCTGCTTGAGCACGTGCCGAACGACCATCTGACCGTTGCCAAGAACGAACATTACTGGGACGCGGCGAACGTCAAGCTCGACAAGGTCATCTTCTATCCCCTGGAAGACCAGGCTGCAGCCGTCCGACGATACGAAGCCGGTGAACTGGACCTCGTCTACAACTTCTCCTCCGACCAGATCGAGCGCATGCGCGCCGCCAATGCCAAGCAGGTCCACGTGACCCCGGCCATGGCAACCTACTACTACCCCTTCGATACGCGCACCGAACCGTTCAACGATGTGCGCGTGCGCCGTGCCCTTTCGATGGCCGTCGATCGCGATTTCCTTGCCAAGGACATCTACAACGGTACCAAACTGCCGGTTTACTCCCTGGTTCCTCCGGGCATGCAAAACTACGGCGAACCGTCCAAGGCCGATTTTGCCGACAAGTCACAGCTTGACCGTGAAGATGAAGCGCTCAAGCTCATGAAGGAAGCGGGCTATGGCGAAGGCGGCAAGCCTTTGAACATCGAAATCCGCTACAACACCAACCCGAACCACGAGCGTGTGGCGACGGCTGTTGCCGACATGTGGAAAAAGGCCTTCGGCGCCAAGGTCACGCTGATGAACCTCGATATTTCATCGCACTACGCCTACCTGCAGGAAGGCGGCAAGTTCAACGTTGCCCGCGCCGGCTGGACGGCAGACTATGCCGATCCGGAAAACTTCCTGAACCTCAATGTCAGCACCAACAAGACCTTCAATTACGGGCATTATTCCAATCCGGAATTTGATGCCCTGATGAAGAAGTCCTACGAAGAGCGCAATCCTGCGGAACGCGCCAAGATCCTGCACCAGGCAGAAGCATTGATCATGCGCGACCAGCCGATCGCGCCGCTGATGAATGATGCGAACCTCTGGCTCGTGGCCGACAAGGTCAAGGGCTGGGGTGACAACGCCAACAACGAGCACCTGAGCAAATATCTCAGCGTTGAATAGCAAAATCTGACGCGCAACCCGCACCTGCGGGTTGCGCGTCACGCTTTTGCCCGGCTCGCTATGTGCCAGCTACCGACCGCAAATCGACAAACGGACATGACCCGGCACGGCCCTTTCGAAAGGACCGTGAACGGATGGATATTGCCATTTCATGCCAAACACCGACCAGTAAACGGCGAGGGAACAGCCAGATGACGCTTGCGAAGTTGAATATGACCGCCGCCCTGCTTACCGGTTCGCTTTTACTGGCGGCAGCTCCGGCGCTTGCCGAAGCAGTTCTGCACCGCGGCAATTCCGGCGAGCCGCAAACGCTGGATCCGTCCCAGACCTCGCTTGAAATCGAGGCATTCATCCTGAAAGACCTCTATGAAGGTCTGACCAGCTATGATCCCGCCGGCAAGATCGTGCCGGGCGCGGCCGAGAGCTGGACTGTCTCCGACGACGGCACGGTCTATACCTTCAAGATCCGCGCCAATGCCAACTGGTCGGACGGCTCGCCCGTCACCGCGGACGATTTCATTTTCTCCTTCAAGCGTGTCGAAGAGCCGAAGACAGCCGCCGGCTATGCCAACATGCTTTACCCCATCAAGAATGCCGAGAAGATCAACAAGGGCGAACTTCCTGTCGACCAGATCGGCATGAAGGCGATTGATGCCAAGACGCTCGAAATCACCCTGGAGCGCGCCACGCCGTTCTTCGTCGAACTGCTGGCGCACCAGACCGCCCTGCCAGTCAACAGGGCAAGCCTTGAAAAGAACGGCGCCGACTTCATCAAGCCGGGCAAACTCGTCTCCAATGGCGCCTTCGAGCTTGTCGAACACGTGCAGAACGATCATCTGACCGCCGCCAGGAACCCTGATTACTGGGGTGCCGGGGATGTGAAACTCGACAAGGTCATCTTCTACCCGACCGAGGATCAGGCGGCCGCCGTGCGCCGCTTCGAGGCCAGGGAAATGGACCTCGTCTACAATTTCTCGGCCGACCAGATCGAGCGCCTGCGTGCATCCATGGGCGATCAGGTGCGCATCACCCCGGCGCTGTCGACCTATTTCTATTCCTTCGACACCCGCGTCGAACCGTTCAGCGACGTGCGCGTGCGCCGGGCGCTGTCCATGGCGATCGACCGCGACTTCCTGTCGAATGAAATCTACAAGGGTGCGCAGCTGCCGGCCTATTCGCTCGTGCCGCTTGGCATTGCCAATTACGGCGAACCGGCCAAGCCCGATTTTGCCGACATGTCGCAGCTCGACCGCGACGACAAGGCGGTGGCGCTGATGAAGGAGGCGGGCTATGGCGCGGGCGGCAAGCCGCTCACCATCGAGATCCGCTACAACACCAATCCCAATCACGAACGGGTCGCCATCGCCGTTGCCGATATGTGGAAAAAGGCCTTCGGCGCCAATGTGACGCTGCTGCAGAACGATATCAGCGCCCACTACGCCTATCTGAAGGAGGGCGGCAAGTTCAACGTGGCGCGGGCCGGCTGGACCGCGGATTATGCCGATGCCGAGAACTTCATGGTGATCAATCTGAGCACCAACACCACCTTCAATTATGGTCGCTGGAACAATCCGGACTTCGATGCCCTGGTCAAGAAATCCTACGACGAAAAAGACCCCGCGGCCCGCGCCAAGATTCTGCATGAAGCCGAAGCACTGGTCCTGCAGGAACAGCCCGTCGCGCCGATGATGAATTTCGGGCAGCTCTGGCTCGTGTCCAACCGCGTCAAGGGCTGGAAGGACAACGGCACCAATGACCATCTGAGCAAATATCTGAGCCTTGCGGAACAATGACCGGTTTGAACGCAACGGTCTAATTGAGTGAGTGGGTGCAGCTGCTACGAAAGCTGCACAGAAGAGAGAGTATATCTCCATGTTTCATTTCGTCCTTCGCCGACTGGCGAGTGCAGTGCCGACATTGTTCATTGTCGTCACCATTTCGTTCTTCCTGATGCGGTTTGCACCGGGCGGTCCCTTCAACCTTGAAAGACCGCTGCCGCCGGCGACGATGGAAAACCTGATGAAGGCCTACCATCTCGATCAACCGCTCTGGAACCAGTACCTGCAGTATCTCAAGAATGCAGTGACCGGCGATTTCGGCCCGAGCTACATCTACAAGGACAACACGATTGCCGAGCTGATCGGCAAGGGCCTGCCTTACTCGGTGGAACTTGGATTCTATGCCTTGCTCCTTGCACTCTTCGGCGGGGTCATTGTCGGAACGATCGCGGCTTTGCGCCAGAACAGTTTCCTCGATTTCCTCATCATGTCCGTCGCGACAATCGGTGTGACGGTACCCAATTTCGTCGTGGGCCCGGTGCTCACGCTGATTTTCGCGGTGCTGTTGTCCCTTCTGCCCGCGGGTGGCTGGGGTGACGGATCGTGGCGCTTCCTGATATTGCCGATGATTGCGCTGGCGCTGCCGCAGCTGGCCGTCTTTGCCCGTCTCACGCGCGGCTCGATGATCGAAGGCCTGCATACCGATCACATCCGCACGGCACGCGCCTACGGATTGCCGCCAAGGACCGTCGTCATCACCCATGCCATGCGCGGGGCACTCCTGCCGGTTGTCTCCTATCTCGCGCCCTGCGCCGCCGCGCTGCTGACCGGTTCCGCCGTGGTCGAAACCATCTTCACCATTCCCGGCGTCGGCCGCTACTTCGTGCTGGGTGCCATCAATCGCGATTACACGCTCGTGATGGGAACGGTCGTTCTCGTGGCGATTTTCGTCATCGTTTTCAATCTTGTGGTCGATATTCTGTACGGCCTTCTTGATCCGAGGGTTCGCCATGACTGATATATCGACAACAAACATCCCCGAGAAGGAAACCCAGGGGCGCAGCCTGTTTCAGCTGGCAACGCTCCGCTTCCGCCGCAACCGTGCGGCGATGGCCGGCTGCGTGGTGCTGTTCTTCATCACCCTGTTTTCCTTCTTCGGACCCTATTTCCTCAGTCATACCTACGATCAGGTATTCCCGTCCTACGTCACCATCCCGCCGAGCCTTGAAGCCCTGCCGAAGGCCGATACCCTCGGCGACGTGATGGCAGGCGTGGCAAGCCGTGCCCGGGTGCAGTTGAAGGAATTTGCCGTCGACGGCAACACGTTCACCGCAACCATTCATTCGGACCAGCCAATCGATCCGCGGGCGACCCGCTATTTCGACCGGGCGAACGAGTTTCAGGGTACGAAGGTGGCGGCCACGGAAGACGATGGCAAAACCCTGAAGCTGTCGGGCAATGTCAATCGCGAATACTTCTTCTTCGGCACCGACGCCAACGGCCGCGACATGCTGGCCCGCATCATGCTTGGCGGGCAGATTTCGCTGGCCGTCGGGTTCCTCGCCAGTCTTGTTTCACTGGCTGTCGGCGTAACCTACGGCGCCATCTCCGGTTACATCGGCGGGCGCGTCGACAATGTGATGATGCGCCTGATCGAGATTCTCTATTCCCTGCCGTTCGTGTTTCTCGTGGTGGTGCTCGTCGTCTTCTTCGGGCGCAGTTTTATCCTGATCTTTCTGGTGATCGGTGCCGTGGAATGGCTTGATATGGCACGCATTGTGCGCGGTCAGACCCTTGCCCTGAAACGCCGCGAATTCATCGGCGCGGCGCAGGCCCTGGGGTTGACCGACTGGCAGATCATCCGCCGGCACATCATTCCCAATACGATTGGTCCCGTCATCGTCTTCGTCACGGTCGTGGTTCCGAAAGTCATCCTTCTGGAAAGCTTCCTGTCCTTCCTCGGTCTCGGTGTTCAGGCGCCGCTGACCAGTTGGGGCGCGCTGATTTCCGAAGGTGCAAACAAGATGCAATCTGCACCATGGCTGCTGATTTTCCCTGCCATTTTCTTTGTCGTCACCCTGTTCTCGCTGAACTTCATCGGTGACGGCCTGCGTGATGCACTCGACCCGAAGGACCGCTGAAATGACGGACAACAAAGATGCAGTATTGTCCGTGCGCGGACTGAAAGTCGACTTCACCACGCCGGACGGCGATGTCAATGCCGTCAAGGGCATTGATCTCGATGTTCTTCCCGGCGAAACACTGGCCGTCGTTGGTGAATCCGGCTCCGGCAAGAGCCAGACCATGATGGGCATCATGGGTCTCCTGGCGCAGAACGGCCGCGTGGCCGGCTCGGCAAAATATCGTGGCAAGGAACTTGTCGGCCTGTCGACCAAGGCGCTCAACGAGGTGCGCGGCTCGAAAATCACCATGATTTTCCAGGAGCCCATGACCTCGCTCGACCCGCTCTACACGATCGGGCGACAGATTGCCGAGCCCATCGTCCACCACAAGGGTGTCAGCTTCAAGCAGGCGAAGGTGCGCGTGCTCGAACTGTTGAAGCTTGTCGGCATTCCCGAACCGGAACGGCGCATCAACAGCTACCCGCACGAAATGTCCGGAGGTCAGCGTCAGCGCGTCATGATTGCCATGGCGCTTGCCAACGAACCGGATCTTCTGATTGCCGATGAGCCGACCACCGCGCTCGACGTGACGATCCAGGCCCAGATTCTTGATCTCCTGCGCGATTTGCAGAAGCGGTTCGGCATGGCCATCGTGCTGATCACCCATGATCTTGGCGTGGTCAAACATTTTGCCGAGCGCGTCGTTGTCATGCGGCGCGGCGAGGTCGTCGAAAAAGGGACGATCAAGGACATCTTTGAACGCCCGCAGGAAGACTATACCAAGATGCTGCTGGCCGCAGAGCCCAGCGGCAGCAAGTCGGCGCCGGAAGACAAGGCGCCGATCATGCTGGAAGGGCGCAATGTCACGGTCGACTTCGCCATCGGCGGCGGTTTCTTCACCAGCGCACACACGCGCTTCCGCGCCGTGGACGGCGTAACGGTCCGGCTCAAGCAGCGGCAAACCATCGGCATTGTGGGTGAATCCGGCTCCGGAAAGTCAACGCTCGGCCGGGCACTCCTGCGTCTTCTGCCGAGCAATGGCCAGTATCATTTTGAAAACAAGAACATTTCCGGCTTTGATCGCGCTGCCATGCGGCCGCTGCGCCGGGAATTGCAGCTGGTGTTCCAGGATCCCTACGGTTCGCTTTCGCCGCGCCAGACAGTGGGTGAAATCATCACCGAAGGCCTGCTCATCCACGAGCCGCAACTGTCGCGCGCCGACCGCGACAAGCGGGCCATAGCCGCATTGAAAGAAGTGGGGCTCGATCCGGGTGCGCGCAACCGCTATCCGCACGAGTTTTCCGGGGGACAACGGCAACGCATCGCCATCGCGCGCGCCATGATCCTCAAGCCGAAAGTCGTCATTCTCGATGAACCGACCTCGGCGCTCGACCGGTCGGTGCAGGGGCAGGTGATCGAACTGCTGCGCGACCTGCAGGCCAAGCACGATCTGTCCTATATCTTCATCAGTCACGATCTCGCAGTGATCAAGGCGATGTCCGACTATGTGATCGTGATGAAGAGCGGCAAGATCGTCGAGGAAGGCCAGACTGATGATATTTTCGATGCGCCGCAGCACGATTATACCAAGACGCTGATCGGCGCTGCGTTCGATTTGGATTGAAGACGAGCTTGTTTAACGCAAAACGCCATTCTGTGCACTGTCATAGAACGGCGTTTTGCAGAGCGCGAAACAATTAGAGTTCAGACCGCCAAGGCGGATTTGCTCCGGCGCGCGATACGGTGACCGCAGACGCCTTGACACCGAGCAGCAGGGCCGCGCGGATTTGCTCTTCCTCAAGCGATGTCAGCGCAGCTTTGGCCAGAAGGCCGGCTTCCTGCAGCGAGGTCAGGACGCCCGCCGTGAACGTATCGCCAGCCCCCACCGTATCGACAACCGCAACCCTCTGCGCCGCCACGTGCACGGCCAGCTCGGATGTATAGCCGGTCACGCCATCCGCACCATGGGTGACGAGGATGAGCTTCGGGCCATGCTGCGACACCGGGACAATCCAGCGCCGTGCAATCTCTTCCATCGTGCCGCTTTCACCGAACCAGCGCATATCTTCATCGGAAATCTTGACGATATCGCTCATGGCGATCATGCGGCGCATGCGCGCCAGATGCTTTTCCTTGTCCGGGATGAAGCCCGGCCGGATGTTGGGGTCGAGAACGATGACGCGTTTTTCGTGCTCGCGCGCCATCAGCGCTTCATAGGTCGAGCCGCAGGGTTCCGGAATAAGGCTGATCGCGCCGAACTGCAGCGTCGTGACATTGTCCTCCAGCGCCGGCAGATCGCCGAGGGCGAGTGAACGCCCGGCACTGTTCTCGTCGTAGAAGGTGTAGCTGGCCTGGCCGTCGGTCAGGCGCACGAAGGCAAGCGTCGTGGGCTGCGGCGAAATATGCGCGTAGCGCGTGCCGACATGGTTGGCCGCCAGGCTTTCGCGCAGCATCTGTCCGAAGAAATCCGAGGAAACGCCCGAATAGAATTCGGTCGGCACGCCGAGGCGGCCCAAGGCAATGGCTGTATTGAAAACCGCGCCGCCGACATAGGGCGCAAAAGCCGGTTCACCCGCCTCGCTCGTGCGCGGCAACATGTCGATCAGCGCTTCACCACAACATAGGATCATTTGTCAGTTTCTTTCGATGGATAGATGACGCCCTTGCGGACGATGATATTGCCGTAAAGCCTTGGTTCGCTTGTCGCGATGATGGTGTGGGCATCCTTCACCCGTGTGTAGAACGCATCGCCGACCAGCGGCAAGAGCGAAAATCCGGGGGCGCGGCGCGCGCAAACTTGGCTCATTTCCTCGTGCACCGGATCAAGGAGATCGGGATTTCCCTTCACCGTCGCGCGGAACAGCGCGTGCGGCACGAAATCATCCACCGGCATGACCTGCAGGATCGCATCGAGGATCGGAATCAGCGGCAGGCCATCGGCCCGGATCAGCCGCCGGGCATGTTCCAGCGCCGGATAATTGCCGTCGACCAGCGCGATTTCGTCGCCATGGCCCATGGCACGCAAGGTCGCGAGAAGCTCCGGGCCCAGGATGGGCGGAATACCAATCAGCACGTTCAATCGACCTTTCTGAATATTTTCTGTCCGATGAGGAACCGGTCCGACAGGGCAAGACTCGCGGCCCCGAGGGCCCTGGCATGAATGCCGACCGAGCCTTCGACAATGACGGGCAGCTCGATCCCCTCCAGATCGAATGTTCCGACATGGGTGCGCACGGCATCGACGATCCGGGCACGCACGTGCGCGGGCATCCAGCCATCGATAACGGCCGCTTCAAAATCGACAACCGACGCGGCGGCAATTACAGCCTGCGCAATGGCCTTGCCCGAACGGTCGATCCAACCATCCAATTCCTCACCCATCGGGCCCCAATCATCGGGCGAGGTCCACAGCGGGGAGGGGTCACGGCCAAGGCCGGTGACGATGCGCTCCAGCGCGGTGATCGATGCAATGTCGATCAACTGCTGCGTGGTCCCGTCGGGACCGGGCACCGGCATGGAACCGAGCGCGCCGGCATTGCCGCTGCGCCCCGCATAGAGGCTGCCATTGATGACGATACCGCCGCCGATGAACGAGCCGATATAGAAATAGACGAAATCATTGAGGTCTTTTGTCTCGCCGAAGACAAGCTCCGCACCGCAGGCCGCCGTGATGTCATTCTGCAGATAGACCGGGAAATCGCAGATGGCGGCAATCGATGCCTTGATATCGGACTGGCGCCATTGATCGAGGATTTCCTGCGGCGCCCCGACTGTATCGGCCCATTTCCACAGTTCGAACGGCGCGGCGATGCCAAGACCGGCCACCTTCGAACGCTGCTTCGCGTCAAGGCCATCCAGCATCGTCGCGATGCCATCCCTGGTGAAAGCCAGGACCGAATCCGGCGTCGGATAGGCATAGGGCATATGCAGCATGGACCGGATACGCCCGACAAAATCGATCAGCACCAGATCCGCGCTGCGCCGCCCGATCTTGAGGCCGAGGAAGAAGGCACCCTCCGGATTGAGCGACATGGGAATCAGCGGCTGGCCGATGCGGCCGCGCAGCGGCTCTTCACGCGAAAGCAGCTCGTCGGCTTCCAGCATGCGCATGATGATCGAGATCGTCTGCGCCGAAAGTCCTGTCATCCGCGCAATGGCTGTTTTGGCAAGGCTGCCATGCTGGCGCAACAGCGAAAGCACGACCCGCTCATTGTGGTCGCGCATGCCGCTCTGGTTTGTTCCCTGATGAAGCGGCGGCCGTGTTCCTCCCGGACCGTGGCGCTCCGATAGTCTGATGCCCAAAAGGACGTCCTCCCTGATATCGGCGCGACAATGGAGCCATCAGGCAAACCTGTCAATAATAAATAAGAGTGATTTATTAATGTTGACAGCTTGGCGAGGCTGGTATTTCCTAGGGCAGCACTTGGCCGGGAGGATAACTGTCCGAGGTGTTCATGCGAAAGTAGGGCTGCCCACCGGCAGCGCGTCGCATTACGATCAAACTCTGGGAGGTAGTGACATGCGCAAAAGCATTTATCTGAAATCAACCATTCTTGGTGCCGCCGTTGTGGCCATCGCCGCCTTTGCTGCTCCGGCACAGGCTGCAGGCGTCGGTGCCTGCCTGATCACAAAGACGGACACCAATCCGTTCTTCGTCAAGATGAAGGAGGGCGCCGTTGCCAAGGCAAAGGAACTCGGCGTCGACCTGAAGACCTATGCCGGCAAGATCGACGGCGACAGCGAAAGCCAGGTGGCAGCGATTGAAACCTGCATCGCCGATGGTGCCAAGGGCATCCTGATCACCGCATCCGACACGGCCGGCATTGTTTCGTCGGTCAAGCAGGCCCGCGATGCCGGCGTTCTCGTCATTGCACTCGATACGACGCTTGATCCGATCGACGCTGCAGATGCGACATTTGCCACGGACAACCTTCTGGCAGGCGAACTCGTCGGCAAGTGGGCTGCCGGAACCTTGGGTGACAAGGCCAAGGATGCAAAAATTGCCTTCCTTGACCTGACACCGTCGCAGCCATCCGTGGATGTCCAGCGCGACCAGGGTTTCATGAAGGGCTTTGGCATTGACGTGGGCGACATCAACAAGATCGGCGACGAAAAAGACCCGCGCATTGTCGGCCATGACGTTACCAACGGCAATGAAGAAGGCGGCCGCAAGGCGATGGAAAACCTTCTGCAGAAAGACCCGGGCGTCAACGTCGTTTATACGATCAACGAACCGGCCGCTGCGGGTGCTCACGAAGCACTGAAGGCATTCGGCAAGGACAAGGGCGTCCTTCTCGTGTCCATCGACGGCGGCTGCCCGGGCGTGAAGAATGTCGAAGCCGGCATCATCGGCGCAACCTCGCAGCAATATCCGCTGATGATGGCTTCGCTCGGCATCGAGGCAATCAAGAAGTTCGCCGATACCGGCGAAAAGCCGAAGCCGACGGCAGGCAAGAGCTTCTTTGATACGGGCGTTTCCCTTGTGACGGACAAGCCGGTCAAGGGCGTCGAGTCCATCGACGTGAAAAGCGGCCTTGCCAAGTGCTGGGGCTGATCACGCCCTGATTTGACAGAAAAGCCAGCAAACAGCGAGAGGACGGTGTAAAACCGTCCTCTCCAAGCTGCGCAAATTTTGGGGGAGCCAACCCATGAACGAAGCCAATCCGGGATCACAACCCAAGCAGGAATTCGAGCGCGTTCTGACACAGAGCGCCACAGCCATCGCCAGTTTCGACGGCGAGCAGAAAAGCCTGGTCGAGCGGACGCGCCATTTTCTTCATTCGAGCCCGGCAGCGGTACCGCTGATCGTTCTCGTTCTGTCGCTGGCGGTTTTCGCCATTATTGTCGGTTCGCGCTTTTTCACACCCTTTGCCCTGTCGCTGATCCTGCAACAGGTCGCGATCGTCGGTATTGTCGGCGCAGCCCAGACCTTGGTGATCCTGACCGCCGGTATCGACCTTTCCGTCGGCGCGATCATGGTCCTTACATCGGTTGTCATGGGCCAGTTCACCTTCCGTTACGGACTGCCTGTCGAACTTTCCGTCCTGTGCGGCGTGGCCCTCGGCGGATTGTGCGGTCTCATCAACGGCATTCTCATCGCCTATGTGAAACTGCCTCCCTTCATCGTCACGCTCGGCACCTGGCAGATTTTCCTGGCCACGACCTATATCTACTCGGCCAATGAAACGATCCGGGCGCAGGATATCGAAGCGAAGGCGCGCACGCTGCAGTTCTTCGGCGAAAAAATCCAGATCGGCAGCGCCACCTTCACCTACGGCGTATTCGCCATGATCCTTCTGATCGCCGTTCTCTGGTACGTGCTGAACCACACCGCCTGGGGCCGCCATCTCTATGCGATCGGCGACGATCCGGAAGCGGCGGAACTGGCGGGTGTCCGGACCAAGCGCGTGCTGATTTCCGTCTACGTGCTGGCCGGTTTCATCTGTGCGCTCGCCGGTTGGGCCCAAATCGGCCGCAACGGGTCGGTGTCACCGCAGGTCGGCCAGTTCGCCAATATCGAATCCATCACCGCGGTGGTTATCGGCGGCATGTCGCTCTTCGGCGGACGCGGTTCCATCCTCGGCATGCTGTTCGGCGCGCTGATCGTCGGCGTCTTCTCCTTCGGCATGCGCATGTACGGCACGGATGTCCAATGGACCTATCTGATGATCGGCGTCCTGATCATCACGGCCGTGGCAATCGATCAGTGGATCAGAAAGGTAGCAGGCTGATGACACAGCAACCCATTCTCACCGCCCGCGGCCTGGTCAAGCGTTACGGCCGTGTCACCGCTCTCGATCATGCGGATTTCGATCTTTATGCCGGCGAAGTCCTCGCCGTCATCGGCGACAACGGCGCGGGAAAATCCTCGCTGATCAAGGCGATTTCCGGTGCGGTTCACCCCGACGAGGGCGAGATCACGCTCGATGGCAAGCCGATCCATTTCCGCTCTCCCATGGAGGCGCGCGATGCCGGGATCGAAACCGTCTATCAGAACCTTGCCCTGTCGCCGGCACTCTCCATCGCCGACAACATGTTTCTCGGCCGCGAAATCCGCAAGCCAGGCATTCTGGGCAGCTGGCTGCGCATGCTCGACCGCAAGACCATGGAGAAGCAGGCCCGTGACAAGCTGACCGAGCTTGGCCTGATGACCATTCAGAACATCAGCCAGGCTGTGGAAACGCTCTCCGGCGGCCAGCGGCAGGGCGTCGCCGTGGCGCGCGCGGCGGCCTTCGGCTCCAAGGTCGTGATCATGGACGAACCGACGGCGGCGCTCGGCGTCAAGGAGTCACGCCGCGTTCTCGAGCTCATCCAGGATGTGAAAAAGCGCGGATTGCCGATTGTGCTGATCTCGCACAATATGCCACATGTTTTCGAAGTGGCGGACCGCATCCACATTCACCGGCTTGGCAAACGCCTTTGTGTCATCGACCCGAAGGAATACAGCATGTCGGATGCCGTGGCATTCATGACCGGCGCCAAGGAACCACCCGCCAGTCTTGCTGCATGAAGGACAGAATTGAAAAATGAAACGCTCAGAAGTCAACGCGATCATCCGTGAAAGCGACAAGTTCATCCGCTCCTTCGGCTATGTCATGCCGCCTTTCGCCTACTGGTCGCCGGAAGAGCTGAAGGCCCGCACGTCAAGCGATTCCAGGGCCATTCTCGATGCCAGGCTCGGCTGGGATATCACCGACTATGGCCAGGGCAAGTTCGATGAACTCGGCCTGTTCCTCTTCACCACCCGCAACGGCAATCAGGCAGACCTGAAAAAGGGCGGCGGCATGCTCTATGCGGAAAAGATCATGATCTCCCGCGAAAAGCAGCTCTCGCCGATGCACCGCCACATCGTCAAGGCCGAGGACATCATCAACCGCGGCGGCGGCACGCTCGTGCTCGAACTGTTCAACTCGAATGCCGATGGCAGCGTCGACGAGAAGACGGATGTGGAAGTGGCAACAGACGGCCGTATCGTCACGCTGAAGGCCGGCGGCCTGCTGAAGCTGCAGCCGGGCGAAAGCGTCACGCTGCTGCCGGGAAACTGGCACGCATTCTGGGGCGAGGGAGGCGACGTCCTGATCGGCGAGGTTTCCACGGTCAATGACGACCTGACCGACAATATCTTCCGCGAGCCGATCGGCCGCTTCTCTTCGATTGAAGAGGACGAGGCACCGGCGCATCTTCTGGTTTCCGATTATGACAAATGGCTTGCCTGAGCCATCCCGCGGACAGCACAATGATTATAGCGATCGATGACCTGGTGACGGCCATTCTGGCCCGCGCCGCCGAAACCAAACGTTTGATCGTTGCCATTGCCGGCCCTCCCGGGGCCGGCAAATCCACCGTTTCCGCCGCTATCTCCGCGGCAATCAACGCGCGCGAAGCCAATGCGGCCGTCGTGGTTCCCATGGACGGATTCCATCTCGACAATGCCATCCTCGATGCGCGCGACCAGCGCAAGCGCAAGGGATCGCCGCCAACCTTCGATTGTGCCGGCCTGGAAGTGCTGTTGAAACGGCTCAGGGCAGGGGAAGACAATGTCGTCATTCCCCTTTTTGACCGCAAGCTCGATCTCGCCCGGGCGGGTGCCGCCGTGGTCAGCGGCGATCAGCGCATTCTTCTGGTCGAGGGGAACTATCTTCTTCTGAACCAGTCGCCCTGGGACCGGCTGGCTCCGCTGTTCGACCTCACCGTATTTCTGCAGGTGGATCGTGTCGAAATGGAAAATCGCCTGGTGCAGCGGTGGCTGGGCTATGGCTACAATGTCGGCTCGGCACAGCAGCGTGCCCTGTCGAACGACATTCCCAATGCCGACCTCGTGCTCTCCGCCTCGCGCCCCGCTGATTACACGGTCGTCAACTAAAGCCATTGTCATTTGACTGTAACAGGGAAAGGCAATGAGCTGTCCTTCCCCGGCGAGAGAAGATTCGCCACATGCAGGCACGATGATGAACAGCCTCTATCCAGAGATTGTACCTTATGACCACGGCATGCTCGCCGTCGGTGATGGCAACGAAATCCATTGGGAAACCTGCGGCAATCCGCAGGGAATTCCGGCTCTTGTCCTGCACGGCGGTCCGGGTTCCGGCTCGTCCACAAGTGCGCGGCGTTTCTTCGATCCAGAGCGCTACCGCATCATCCTGTTCGATCAGCGGGGCTGCGGACGCAGCATACCGCATGCCAGCGATCCCCAGGCCGATATGTCCGTGAACACGACGGAACATTTGTTGAGGGACATCGAATGTTTGCGCGCCCATCTTGATATCGGGCGTTGGCTTCTGTTCGGCATATCATGGGGCTGTACGCTCGGGCTTGCCTATGCCGAGGCCTATCCGGAGCGTGTCCTGGCTTTGGTGCTGGCAGGGGTGACAACGACGCGGCGATCCGAGATCGATTGGCTCTATCGCGGCATCGCTCCGCTGTTTCCCGAGCAATGGGCGCATTTCCGGCGCGGCGCTGAGCTTGATAATGCCCGGCATGTCTCGGGTGCGTGGTTCGACAAGCTCACCATGAGGGGATTGAGTGCCCTGCAGAAACAAGACCTCCCTCATGGTGAGCTTGTCGAACCACGCACTCAATCAATGCAGCAAGACTTGGCCAAAAACACCGATGACGATCTTGTCGCTGCCTATTATCACCTGCTCAACGATGTGGATCCCACCATCCGTTTGCAGGCGGCACGCGACTGGCATGCATGGGAGTCCGCATCCATCCTTGTCGATCCCGCGGCAAAACTGTCACCGAAATGGTCGGATGATCGCTATATCCTGGCACGCGCCCGCATCATAACCCACTATTTCCATCACAATGCCTGGCTGGAAGACCGCATTTTATTGAACCAAGCCAGTCTGTTGAAGGGAATTCCTGGTGTCATGATTCAGGGCCGTTTCGACCTTGAAGCCCCGCTTGTCACCGCGTGGGAGTTATCGAAGGCCTGGCCGGATGGCATGCTTGTCATCGTGCCCAATGCCGGTCATTCCCCAACCAGTCCCGGCATGACGGACGCCATTATCGCCGCAACGGACCGGTTTGCACGCGGGCCATCAAATGACGCGGTCGGCATTTGATGCAACCGAAAGCCTATGCGCGGGGTGAAAGGCGTGTGGCCATGTTTGCCATGATCGCGGCAGCCGCAGCGCGGGTAATGCCGGCCCAGGACTGCAAGACGTCCGGAGTTATGCGGTAGGCGGGGCCGGTGACGGAAATGCCCGCAACGAAGTGCCGGTTATTGGCATGTATCGGCGCGGCAACGCAGCAAATGTCCGCCTCGTGTTCTTCCCGGTCATAGGCATTGCCTTCCACCCGGATCTGCTCGATTTCCTGCCGCAGCGCCTTGGCATCGGGCAGCGTGCTCGGAGTAAAACGCCGAAACGCGATCTGGGCAATGCGCGCCTGAAGCTCATCGTCGGGCAGGGCCGACAGGGCTGCCTTGCCGACGCCGGTGCAATAGACCGGGGCGGTATTGCCGATCTGCGAATACATGCGCACGCTCTGCCGGCTTTCGACCTTGTCGAGATAGATCACCTCGATGCCCCGCAAAACGCCCAAATGAACCGTTTCACCGGTCTGTTCGTGCAGTCTCTGCAGATGCGGTTCGGCAATGGTGCGAAAATCATTGCTGGCCCAGGCCCTGGAGGCAAATTCCAGCAGGCGCAGCCCGAGACCGTAGGAGTGATCCCGGTTCTGGTCGAGAAGTCCTTCCTCGATCAGATTGGATATTTGCCGGTGCAACGTACCACGCGGCTGGTCGGACAATTTGAGCACATCGGTGAAGCGAAGCGGCACGGGCGATGACGCAATGATGTGCACGACTTCAAGCGCCTTTCCGAGCGTCCCCGTTGAATTTTCCCGTGCCTTGCCCATTGAATCGCAACCGCCTCTTGACTTTCGGCACCATAGGATGACTATTCTATATAGTCAAATCAAGTTCCAAATATTGGAACATTGCAGCGAGATTTTCTCATGATGCCCTCGGCGATTTTCCCTGACCTGAAAGATCGTTCTGTCCTGATCACCGGGGGAGGGTCCGGGATCGGCGCAGCATTGACGGAGGGGTTCGTGCGCCAGGGTTCACGCGTTGCCTTCATCGACATTGCGGATGAGGCCTCGCAATCACTGGCGGAGCGCCTCGACCGCGAATATGGCAACCGGCCGCTCTATCTCAATACGGACCTGCGCGATGTCGAAGCGCTGCGTACCTCAATCGGCCGCGCCATTGAGGCCCACGGCCCGGTGACGGTGCTTGTGAACAATGCCGCCTGGGACGACAGGCACGACATCGATAATGTGACCGTCGAGTACTGGGACAAGAACCAGTCGGTCAATCTGCGTCCGCAGTTCTTTGCCGCGCAGGCGGTTGTGCCGGGCATGCGGCAGGCGGGAGGCGGTTCCATTGTCAATTTCACCTCGACATCCTTCATGATCAATCAGGGCAACTTTCCCTCCTATACCGCTGCAAAGGCTGGGATTATCGGCCTGACCAAAGGCCTTGCCGGACGCCTCGGGCCGGAGAAAATCCGCGTCAACGCGATCGCGCCGGGATGGGTCATCACCGACCGCCAGCGCGAACTCTGGGTGACGGAAGACGGTTTGAAGTCCCACATCGACAAGCAGGTCCTCAAGGAAGAAATCCAGCCCGGCGACATGGTCGGCCCCTGCCTGTTTCTCGCCTCCGACGCCGCCCGCATGCTCACCGCCCAGACATTGATTGTCGATGGAGGCTATCTGTGACCACCGCTGCAACCTATGCCATTGCCGACTGGGGAACGAGCCGTTTCCGTCTCTGGCTTCTCGACCGTGAAGGCCATGTCGTCGCCGAGCGGCGTTCGGACGATGGTCTGGATACGTCCCGCGCGCGCGGGTTCGCTGAAACGCTCGAGGATCATCTCGCCAGCCTGCGCGCACCGGTGGATTTGCCGGTCATCATCTGCGGCATGGCGGGTTCGCGTCAGGGCTGGGTGGAAGCCAATTACGTCCCGGTTCCGGCGGATCTCACCGCCATACTTTCCGGGGCGGTGAAGATTGCCGGTATCAGGCGCGATGTGCGTATCATTCCCGGCCTGTCGCAGTCGGGCAGCGCGCCCAATGTCATGCGGGGCGAGGAAACCCAGCTGCTGGGTGCCATGCTGGCGCGCAACCTGCGCAGCGGCCTCGTGGCGATGCCCGGCACACATTCGAAATGGGTCGAGCTGGACGAGGGCAGGGCAACGTCATTTTCCACCTTCCTGACCGGCGAGCTCTATGCGCTTCTGGCCGGGCATTCGATCCTGCGGCATTCCATCGGCAACGCCGCGGAAGCGGTGACACCGGACCACCCCCAATTCACCGCGGGGCTTGAATTGATGCTCGGCGGCAACCGGCGCATGCTGGGCGAGCTCTTCGGCATCCGCGCGGCGATGCTGCTGGATAATCTGCCGCCGGACGGTGCCGCGTCGCGGCTGTCCGGTCTGCTCATCGGAACGGAAATTGCCGGGGCCCGGGAAAAATTCGGCACCTCGGCCACCATTGCACTCGTCGCATCCGGCGCGATGGCCACGCTTTA
Organism: Phyllobacterium sp. MT110; assembly: GCF_058792715.1. Taxonomy (NCBI): domain Bacteria; kingdom Pseudomonadati; phylum Pseudomonadota; class Alphaproteobacteria; order Hyphomicrobiales; family Phyllobacteriaceae; genus Phyllobacterium; species Phyllobacterium sp. MT110. Next base: position 207,064 of record NZ_JBXAFE010000003.1, on the reverse strand, counting down.
TGCCAAAGCCATGACCGTTGCCGGCCTGAACTTCGATATCGTCGACGCCGATGAAGCGGTACGCAAGGGCCTGTTCGTTGCCGCGTCACAGCTTTGGCCTGCCATACAAGGATAATTCCAATGCCCCAATCGTCCGCTCCCTGGCCGAAACTGAAGCGCGATCTCATCGCGATCCTGCGCGGCGTCAAGCCGGATGAAGTGCTGGCCATCGGCGAAGAACTGGTGAAAGCCGGTATCGATGTCATCGAGGTGCCGCTGAATTCACCCGAACCATTCCAGTCCATCGAGCTGCTGGCAAAGACACTGCCGTCCCATGTCCTGATCGGGGCAGGCACCGTGCTTGATCCCGCCGACATTGCACGCCTCGATGCAGCCGGGGGCCGCCTGATGATCAGCCCCAATGTCGATGCCGCCGTGCTGACCGCCGCCGCCCGGGCCGGCATGGTCACCATGCCCGGCGTGTTCACGCCGACGGAAGCGCTGGCCGCCTTGCAGGCCGGGGCCTCGGGCCTCAAGTTTTTCCCGGCAAGCGTCCTGGGGCCGGACGGCATCAAGGCGATCAGCGCCATCCTGCCGAGGGGAACAGCCATCGGCGCCGTCGGCGGCGTCGACGAGAACGGCTTTGCCGCCTACGCCAAGGTCGGGGTTCGCACCTTCGGCCTGGGTTCCAGCCTGTACAAGGTCGGCGCATCCGCTTCCCACGTCGCTGAACGGGCAAGGGCCACGGTTGAAGCCTATGACCGCATCTTCCCAGCCGGAGCCTGACCATGGATCAGCCGAAGATCAGCATCCTGCACGACGACCCATGTGAACTTGGCGAAGGCCCCGGTTACGATCCGCTGACAAGCACGATCTGGTGGTTCGATATCGTCACCGGCCGGCTTTTCGAGAAGCCGCGCGCCGGGGGTCCGGCCGCAATCCATCCGCTCGGCCAGATGGCGAGTGCGCTTGCGGTGATCGATGCGGGGCGCCAGCTGATCGCGACGGAAACAGGTCTGTTCATCCGCGACCGCAAGAGCGGACACACGGTCATGCACCAGCCCATCGAGGCGGATAATCCGGTGACCCGCTCGAACGATGCCCGCGTCCATCCGGCGGGCGCCTTCTGGATCGGCACCATGGGCAAGAAATCGCAGAAGGGGGCAGGATCGATCTATTGGTACCGGGAAGGGCAGCTGCGCACCCTTTTCACCGGCATTTCGATCACCAATTCGATCTGCTTCTCGCCGGACGGGCGCATCAGCTATTTCGCCGATACCACCCGCAATATCATCTGGCGGGTCGATACGGATCCGCAGACCGGCCTGCCCATCGGCGAGCCCGCGGTCTTTTACCAGCACAAGGACGCCGGCGGCATCGACGGCTCCGTCGTTGACCGCGACGGCAATCTCTGGAATGCGTGCTGGGGCCGTTCGCATATCGATGTCTATTCGCCCGATGGCAGACGCATCCGTTCGATCGCAACCCCGGTACGGCAACCATCCTGCCCGGCGTTCATCGACGCCGACTCCGCAGCCCTGGTGGTAACGACTGCCTATCATGACATGACGGAAGCGGAGCAAAAATCCGATCCCAATGCCGGCAAGACATTCCTGATCGAACTGGCCGGGAAGGGGCGTTTCGATCCGCCCGTGAGATTGTGACGATCTCGCCTCCCGTCAACGCGAAAGGTCGCGTGCCAGATATGCTTGCTTGCCGAATAGGACCATGATGATGAAGCCGGTGGCTGAAAAGACAATGGCCAGAAGCAGCCAGCCCGGCAAACCCCAGCCAACCAGCAGCGCCGTGAGCAGAATGGGGCCGAACATTTCGGCGGCCGCAGAACTGGTATTGAAGAAACCCTGATATTCACCCTCCTGTCCCGGTGGCGCCAGTCGGAAGCTCAGATCCCAAGCTCCGGCCATGTGCATCATCTCACCCAATACATGCAGCAAGGCCGCCAGCAGAGCGAACACCACCGTCAGCCATACCGTCGACGGCACAGCCATTGCTGCAAAAAGGAAACAGGCCGCAGACAACAGAAGGGTGGCGAAGACGATCGACCTGCGCGCCTCGCATGCATTGGTGACCCGGCGTGCCAGCCGCACCTGCATCAACATAACACTTACAGTATTCAGGCCATAGAGGACCGAAGCGATCCAAAGCGGGGCGTTGGTGTGCAGGGCAATCCACAGGGGCAGCGCCATGTTGAGCAGAGGAATATAGAGGAGAATGACCGTATTGAGCAGCGTCAGGATCATATAGGGCCGGTCTCCCAGCACGGTGAGCGGAGAACCTTTCCGGACGGTGGCAAGCCCCGGCACCACGCGCGGCAGCAAACGATAAGCCGCAGCAGCAACGAGGAAAATTGCCCCGCCAAGGGCAAAGGCCAGCCGATAGCCAGTCAAACTGTCGAAATACAATGCCAGGCCGCCGATCATAGCACCGGCCGATAGGCCGCAATTGCCGAGCGCACGCAGATACGCGCTCGTTTGCGTGCGCTGGCTGGCATCAATAAGGGTCGCAATCATCGCCATGCGCGCGGTCATGGCGCCACGCAGACATGCGGCAAAGCAACAGGCGGTTATGACAAAGGCCGTGACCTCGCTAACCAACAGGAAAATCCAGTCGCTGACGCCGGCCCCAACGGTCAGCCACGCCGCAATGTTGCGCGCGTTCCAGCGATCGGCAAGAATGCCGATGGGCAATGGCACAAGCAAGCCAACCAATCCAGCTACCGTCAGGCCAAGGCCGATTTCGAGCGGCGCCAAACCGGATGCTCTCGAAAAGAACAAGGCAGAACTGGAAAAATATACACCGGCGGCGACGGCACCCATCGTCTGGGCAATGGCAAGCCCGCGAACTGTCCTGTCCTCGGGCAGGATGGACGATGGGAAAGCGCAGCGTTTCAACCGATTTTCTGGCTATCGCCATACAGCGAGATGACTTCGGGCGACCAAGACACCGAAGTGCAACCAGCGGTTATGGCTACCGGAGCCTCTCCATCGGCTGTCGCAATTGCATATACTGGGTTTGTCATAATCATCCTCCGTTAGATTACCCCCCTGCACAAAGACCTACATCAGATCGAAATGACTGAAAATTAGACCAACGGACTAGAGGTGGCAGGGAAGGGTGTCTGGCTTTCCCTCGCAGCGGAAAAAGGCCACGCCGATGCGTGTTTCCGGACACATGTCCGGGAGAACCGGTGCAATTTGCAGTGAACGCAACTTGGAGTAGTTGACAATAGCGTCAAAGCTGCCAATCAGGCTGGAATATTAACCATATTCCTCCGGCCGGGAGACATAATCCGATGGACAAGCTGAATTTGCATCAGGACGAAATAGACGCATTTGATCTTGCTCCCATTTCCCTCTGGCTGGAAGATTTCAGCGATGTCCGGAAATTCTTCGATTCCCTCCGGCAGGCCGGTGTCGACGACATCACATCCTATCTGCGCGAGGATGAAAACCGGGTGCGCGACTGCGCAAGGCTCATCCGCGTCATCAAGGTCAACAAGAAGACACTGTCGCTGTTTGAAGCCGCTGATTTCAGCGAACTCGTCGCCAATCTCGGCGCCATTTTCCGCGACGACATGCTGCAGACGCATGTGCAGGAGCTGGCGCAGCTTTGGCAAGGTAAGGGCGAGTTCTCCAGCGATACCGTGAACTATTCGCTGTCCGGCAAGCGGCTCGATATCCAGCTGCGCGGCAAGGTTCTGCCCGGCTATGAAACAAGCTGGGAAAAGGTTCTTATCTCCATCGAGGACGTGACCGACCGGGAAGAAGCGAGACGGCAGCACGCGGCAAGCCAGCGCTATGCCGAGGGTCTCTTCGAGCATTCTCCCGTATCCCTATGGGTCGAGGATTTCAGCAAGATCAAGAAGCTGCTTGACGGGCTGCGCAACCGCGGCATCGAAGACTTCCGGGTTTTCACCGATGTTCATCCGGAATTCGTCCAGCAATGCGCCAGCGAAATCCGTGTCATCGACGTGAATCGCGAAACGCTCAAGCTGTTCCAGGCGCCGGACGCCATGACCTTGCTGCGCCGTTTGCCCGACGTGTTCAAGGACGAGATGAACGTGCATTTCCGCGAACAGCTGATCGACCTGTGGAACGGCAAGCTGTTCCATCAGCGGGAGACGGTCAATTACGCGCTCGACGGCTCCGAACGCCATGTCCTTCTGCAGTTTTCCGTGCTGCCCGGGCATGAAACAGACTGGTCGCTGGTTCAGATATCGCTGACCGATATCACCGCGCGCAAGAAGGCCGAAGCCTATCTTGAATATCTCGGCAAGCATGACGTGCTGACGCGTCTGCACAACCGTGCCTTCTACGTCGATGAGTTGAACCGGCTGGAACGCCGCGAGTTCTTTCCGGTCTCCATCGTCATTCTCGATCTCAACGGACTGAAGACCACGAACGATCAATGGGGCCACGGTGTCGGCGATGGATTGTTGCGCCGGGCCGGCGAAATCCTCAGCGAAGCCGTGAAGCCGCCGCACTATGCCGCGCGGATCGGCGGCGATGAATTTGCCGTGCTTCTGCCGGCAGTCGATGAAGCCGGTGCGGTGGCGGTCGTCGAGGAAATCGTCAGCCTGATCGAGATCAACAACCAGTACTATTCCAATATTCCGCTGAGTTTTTCGATCGGCTGGGCCACCAGTGCAGCCAGCGAGAAACTGGAAGCCGTGGCAAAGCGCGCCGACCTGCAGATGTACCAGGACAAGCGGCTGCGCTATTCGACCGGCGAAACCGGCTGGCGCAGCGGTACGACCGTGCGCGAACAGGGCTGATCGCCTTGGCTGTTGCCGGGACATGTCTGTATCCCGGCAACAAAGCGTAGTTCCATAACTACTCTTATGCGATCTTAATGGCGATCTTGGTGGGTTCTATTTCAAACGGCTTTACCCTCAGATACCCTCGCCATGCATATGACCCTCATGGGTCAGCGTCGCGATAAAGCGCTTGGTGCGTTCCTGCTTCGGCTGGGTGAAGATATCGTGCGACGTGCCGGTCTCCACGATTACGCCGCCGTCGAGCACGATGGCCTGATTGGCAATGCGCGAGGCCAGGCGCAGATCATGCGTTGCCATGACCATGGTCGTTCCCTCGCGTGCGAGCTGGGCAAGCACGTCGACGACTTCACCCGAAAGTTCGGGGTCGAGCGCCGATGTCGGCTCGTCGCAGAGCAGGATTTTCGGCGATGGCGCCAATGCGCGCGCAATCGCGACCCGCTGCTGTTGCCCGCCGGAGAGGGTTGACGGCCATACCTCTGCCTTGTGGGCAAGGCCAACCTTGTCGAGCAGCGCCATGGCCCGCTCCCGCGCCTTCTCCTTCGGCCATTTCAGAACGGTCGTCAGCCCTTCCGTGACATTCTCGATCACGGTGCGATGCGGAAACAGCTGAAAGTTCTGGAACACCATGCCCGAATGCCGGCGCACCAGCTGGATGGACTTGGTGGTCACCTTGACACCGGGCTGGAAATCCAGCCGGTCACCGTCAATTTCCACGGAACCGGAGGTGGGAATCTCCAGGAGATTCATGCAGCGCAGCAAGGTGCTCTTGCCACCGCCGGAGGGTCCGACAAGTGCCATGACCGAGCCTTCGGCAATGCTCAGAGACACATTCTTGAGGACCGTCAGATCGCCGAAACGCTTCTCGATATGCTTCAGTTCAATCATCATGACCGTGCCTCCAGAAATCCGCCATAACGATTGAGACGCTGTTCGAGCCGCGCCTGCAGCGAAGAAAGGACAGAGCTCAGGATCAGATAGATGATCGCTGCCTCCACATAGAGGATCAACGGCTCATAGGTGGTGGCAACGATGCGCTGCGCTGCCTGAAACATCTCCGGAACGGTGATGGCAGCGGCCAACGATGTATCCTTGACGAGGGAAATGAAGGTGTTCGACAGCGGCGGCACCGCCACACGCGCCGCCTGCGGCAGGATGGTGCGGCGCATGGCCTGCGACCAGGTCATCCCGATGGAATAGGCTGCCTCCCACTGCCCGCGCGGCACGGATGAAATCACGGCCCGCAGGATTTCCGAGGTATAGGCGCCGATATTGAGGGTGAAGCCGATCAGTGCGGCGGTGAAAGCGTCGAGCACGATGCCGGCACTGGGGAGCCCGTAGAAAATCAGGAACAGCTGCACCAGCAGCGGCGTGCCGCGAATGATCCAGACATAGAACTTGACGACAGCCACGAAGGGCCAGGCCGCAAACAGCCGGACGAGTGCCGCGATCAAACCGACGGTCAGCCCGAGCACAAAGGACAAGAGCGTCAACGGAATGGTGAAAATCAGCCCGGCCCACAGGAGCGGCCCGAGCGATTCAAGCATCAGTGTCAGCCAATGGGACAAGGCTGCATCTCCCTCAAAAGAAAAGGCAGGGAGTGTGATCCCCCTGCCCTGTTAGAGCGTACTTTTTTCCGGGCGTAAACAGCCTTACTTCGAAACGTCCTGGCCGAAATACTTGTCGGCGATCTGCTTGTAGGTCCCGTCGGCCTTGATGGTTACAAGCGCCTTGTTGATGGCGGCAAGCAGGTCCGGTTCACCCTTGCGGATGATGATGCCGGAGAAATCGGCATTGTCCTGGGTTGCTGCGATTTTCACATTGGCGTCCGGCTTGTGCTTCTTGAAATCGAGGAAAGACAGGCTGTCATTGACCGTCGCATCGGCACGGCCGCTGAGCAGGAGCTGGATCGACTGGTCAAAGCCATCGGTGCCGACAAGCTCCGCGCCATTGCTCTGGGCGATCTTGCCGAAATTGCTCGACAGCGACTGGGCGGACTTCTTGCCCTTCAGATCGGCAAAAGACTTGATGTCCGTGTTGTCACCCTTGGTGATCAGCACGGCCTTGGAGGCGATGTAAGGCTCGGAAAAATCATACTTCGCCTTGCGCGCTTCGGTGATGCCGACCTGGTTGATGACCGTGTCGTAGCGCTTGGCATCGAGGCCGGCGATCAGGCCGTCCCACTTGCCTTCGAGAAACTCGGCTTTCACGCCAAGGTTCTTGGCAATGGCTTCGCCGATTTCCACATCGAAGCCAACCAGCTTGCCCGCGGTGTTGTGATAGGTGAACGGCGCATAGGTGCCTTCCGTGCCGATCTTGAGCACGCCGGCCGTCTTGATCTGTTCAAGGTTGGATTGCGCCTGCGCCTGGGTTTGCATCGGCACAATTGCCAGAGCCTGCAGAGCGCCAACGACGAGTAGGGATTTGAGCCAGTTCATTTTTTGTTTCCATCCTGAGTTTCCAAGCCTTTCGGCGGATGATTGGAAAATGTCACTTTGTCCTAAGCATGCACAGGCACTATTCGCTGTCATCAAACGCGAATTTGTGAATTTAATACCACGAATACCCGATACAAGGAAAAATAATTCCTCGCCTGAAAGACCGGCAGAGCCATGTTTGCACGTCAGGCCGACGGATCGATCCTTTGCCCTGTTGCCGGGTTGAAAACGTGCACGTCGCTGGCCCGGATTCCGATGCGCATGGTGTCCCCCGGCTTGCGGTCCGTCCGGCCCATCGCATAGATGCAAACCTGCACATCAGCCAGGATCGTGTAGAACTGTGTCGACAGCCCCAAAGGTTCGATAACCTGGATCTTGACTTCCAACGCGTCCGAACTGCCGACTTCGATGTTTTCCGGGCGGATGCCAAGGGTTATCCGCTCGCCGTCCTCGATGGGCAGTTTTGCATTGAGGGCAATGGTCTGGCCATCACCGAGGCGCGCCTCAACCGTGGCATCGCTGCGGTTGACCACTGCCGGCAGGAAGTTCATGCCGGGCGATCCGATGAAGCCCGCCACAAAGAGGTTGGCTGGATGGTCGTACAGTTCGAGCGGTGTGCCGACCTGCTGGATCACCCCGTCATGCATCACCACGATGCGGTCGGCCATGGTCATGGCCTCCACCTGATCGTGGGTGACATAGACGGATGTCGTCTTCAGCTGCTGATGCAGCGCCTTGATTTCCGTGCGCATGTGCACGCGCAATTTTGCGTCAAGGTTGGACAATGGCTCATCGAAGAGAAACACCTGGGGATCGCGCACGATCGCGCGGCCCATGGCCACGCGCTGGCGCTGGCCGCCGGAGAGCTGGCGCGGCAGGCGCTGCAGGAAGACGTCGAGACCGAGTCGCTTGGCAGCCGCGCCGACGCGGTCGAAAACCAAATCCTTGGCGGTTTTGCGCAACAGCAGGCTGAAACCCATGTTGGATGCCACATCCATATGCGGATAGAGCGCATAGGACTGAAACACCATGGCGATATCGCGATCCTTCGGTGCGACATCATTGACGACACGCTCGCCGATACGGATTTCCCCGGCGGAGATTTCCTCCAGCCCGGCGATCATGCGCAGCAGGGTCGACTTGCCGCATCCGGACGGGCCGACGAGCACCACGAACTCGCCATCGGCAATGGAAAGGTCCACCGCTGACAACACATTCATCGCGCCATAGTTTTTCTGAACATTGGTAATGGTGACGGAAGCCATGAGCTTATCTCTTTCGATTATCCCTTGACGGCACCGGCGGTCAGGCCGGTCACGAGGTAGCGTTGCAAGAAGCCGAAGAACAGGCAGGCCGGTATGAGCGCCAGCACCGAGGCGGCCATCATCTGTCCCCAGTCGACGGCAAACTTGCCGATGAAGGTGAGCAGGCCGACGGCAAAGGTTTTCTGGCTGTCGCTGCTGATCAGCATGAGAGCGAAGAGCAGTTCACTCCACGCAGCGGTGAAAACAAAGCCGAGCGTCGCGCCCATGCCCGGCAGGGTGAGCGGAATGATGACCCGGCGCAGCGCCTGGCTGCGGCTGCAGCCATCGATCATCGCAGCCTCCTCCAGGTCCTTGGGGATGCCATCAAAGAACGACTGCATCAGGAAGGTGGCGAAGGCGATGTTGAACGCCGTGTAGATGATGATCAGACCGGTCAGACTGTTGGTCAGCCCGAGCTCACCCATGATGCGATAGATCGGCGGAATGACCATCACCAGCGGGAATGTCTGCGTGAGCAGCAGGGTCACGGCCACGGTGGTTTTGCCGCGGAATGAGAAGCGTGACATGGCATAGCCTGCCGCAGAGGCAATGACGGTGACGAGCACCGCCGTCACGACGGAAACGATGACGCTGTTGAGGAAGTAACGCGGAAAATCAGTCGCCCGCAGCACGGTCTTGTAATTCTCCCAGGTCGCCGACGACGGCCACAGCGTGATGCCTTCCGAATACAGGAGTGATTGCGGGGTGACGGAAATCTTCAGCGTCCAGAACAGCGGAAACAGCGCGAAAATGACGTAGGCGGCAACAGCGCCATAAAGGCCGATGCTTCCTAAAATTCGGGCTTTGCGGGAACGACCGGCAATCATCAGGAATACCTCACAAGCGAGCGGCGGATGCGGATGAGCACAACCGCATAGAGGATGAGAAGCGCCAGTAGCAGCACGGCGACAGCCGAAGCATAGCCTTTGTCCAGGGTCTTGAAGGCGCTGACATAGATGTAGGTCGCAACCGTATTGGTCGAACCGGCCGGGCCACCCTCCGTCATGACGTAGATGAGATCGGCGAAGGTGGCGATCCAGATCGTCCGCAGCATGACGGTGATGGCGATGGTCGGCGCCAGGAACGGCAGCGTTACCCTGGTGAAACGCTGCCACGGGTTTGCACCATCAATCGCCGCCGCTTCATGCAGCTCCGATGGAATGGATTTCAGCGCCGCCAGCAGGGTAATGGCGAAAAACGGCACGCCAAACCAGACATTGGCGATAATCGGGCCCCACATGGCGGTGGCGGGATCGGAAAGAATATTCGTGGGCTCGGACTTGAGGCCAAGCGCAAAAAGCCAGTGCGGCAACGGGCCGACAATGGGATTGAACAGCCAGGCCCAGGTCAGGCCGGACAGGAAAGACGGTACTGCCCACGGCAGGAAGACAATCGCTTGCACGACCTTCTTGCCGAAAAACGGCCGGTCGAGCAGGAGAGCCAGCCCCAGCCCGAGAAAGAACTGCAGGAACAGGCTGGCAACCGTCCACCACAACGTGTTCATCAGGGCCTGTCCGAGAACCGGATCGGATAACAGCGCCTTGTACTGGGCCAGCCCGACATAGTCCGACTTGAACGCCGAGAACTTGCGGAAGGAATAGCTGACGCCGAAGATCAGCGGAACCACCAGAACGACAAGCAGCAGGACAAGCGCCGGACTGAGATAAAACCACGGCTCGAAAGCAGCGCTGAAGCGGCGCTTGCTGCTTGCCCTTCTCTCCTGTTGCGGCGTCAGTGCCGCGGTGGATTGCATTGCCATGTTTCTGGCCCCTCTTTTGCAAACAGTTCCCCGTCCCTCGCCACCGGATTCCCGGATTGGCGAAAGTCATGAGAAAAATGCCCTGGCGTTGTTGGCGCCAGGGCATCCGGTCGAGTTATTTCTTGTTCTTGGCCATCCAGGCCTGCTGCTGCTCGGTCAGGAATGCAGACCAGTCATCCGCAACCTGCTTGGCTGTCTTCTGGCCAAGCAGCACTTCCTGGAAATTCTTCACCGATACGGAATCGTAGAAGTTGCCGAGATTTTCCAGATGGGTCGGCGGTGTCACGAACTCGAACGTCTTCGGATCGCTCAGCTCCTGGAACCAGCCCTTGAAGCTTTCCGAGCCGAAATAGGGATCCTTGTCCGCACCGTTGTGGATCGGCAAGACGCCGACATTCTTGGCGAATTCCAGATTGTCTTCCGGTGCCAGCAGCGTGCCCATCAGCTTCCAGGCGTCATCCTTGACCTTGGAGTTGGCAAACATGGCCCATCCGGCATAACCGAGTGTCGGATAGGACTTGCCGCTCGGTCCGGTCGGCATCGGCGCCACGCCGAAATCTTCCTTCTTCATCTTCTCGGCAATACCGATCAGGGCATCCGGGTCCTGGTCGAGCATGGCGCAGGTGCCGGAGTAGAAGCCGGTGACGATTTCGTTGAAACCCCAGCTGACACTGTCCTTCGGCGCATAGCCCTTCTTGTAGATATCGGCGAGCATTTCGAGACCTTTGACCGAGCCCGGCTCGTTCAACGTCGCCGTGCCATCGGCATTGAAGTACGCGCCCTTGCCATTGGCAATGTTCATGAACATCTGGACGCCATTAAAGCCGCCGGGACCGCCGCGCAGGCAGTAGCCATACTTGCCCTTGATCGCGGAAATCTTCTTGTTGGCTTCCATGAACTCATCGAGCGTCTTTGGCGCCTCCTTGAGCCCGGCTTCGGCAAACAGCTTCTTGTTCCAAAACATGGCGCGGACATAATAGCCGTAGGGGATCATGTACTGCTTGTGGTCGACTACGGAACCGAACTGCTTCGCACGCTCGCCGAGCGTACCGCCGTCCTTCCATTTCGCAACATAGGCTCCAAGATCTTCGAGCTGGCCATTGTTGGCATAGAGCCCGAGCCAGCGTTCCGGCATTTCGACGATATCGGGCGTATCGCCCGCCTGAACCATCGTCAGGAATTTTTCGAAAGCCTGTCCCCAAGGCAGCGAGACCAGTTCCACCTTGACTCCCGGATTGGCCTTCTCGAAGCCCGCGATCTGCTTTTTCAGCAGTTCCGTGCGCGGCGGACTGGTGATCACTTCGACCATCTTGATGGTTGTGTCAGCAAAGGCTGACGATACGGTCATGGCCAGTGCCGCCATGGCACCGGCGAGAAATGTTCCCATTCTTTTTTGCATTTTATGCTCCCACTTGGTTTTCTGATTAGCGTTTTGCTTTGTCCAGGGCATTCACAAGGTCGGCCCAGAGCTCCTCTACATTTTCAAGTCCCACATGCAGACGGATGGTTCGCGGGCTGACACCGAAGCGCCCGATGGAATTGGCGTCCGGCGTCTGCTGCAACGAGGCCATTGCCGGAACGACAAGACTCTCGTGACCGCCCCAGCTGACGCCGATGCGAAACAGCTTCAACGCATCGACAAACGCCGGCACGTCGACATCCTCGGTCACCTCGAAGGAAAACAGCCCGGTGTATCCCGTAAGCGTTGCCTTACCAGGATGGTTGGAATAGGCCGGGTGAATGACGCGCTCGACATCATCCCGCCCTTTCAGCCGTTCCGCGATGGTCAGGCCGCTCTTCATGTGGTGCGGCAGGCGCAAGGTCAGCGTGCGCAACCCGCGCAGCAACAGCCATGCCTCGAAGGGCGAAAGCTTTGCGCCGAGATAGGAATAGGTGCGGCCGTTGATGCGGTCGATCATTTCACGCGATCCGGCCACCACGCCGGCCACGGTATCGCTGTGCCCGCCCAGATATTTCGAGGCGGAATGCAGAACAAGATCAATGCCATGGCTGATCGGCTTCTGGAACAGCGGCGTCGCATAGGAATTGTCGATGGTGGTGACGACACCATGCTGCTTTGCCAGTTGCGCGTAATGCGCAATATCCTGCAGCTCGAACATCATGGAGCTGGGGCTTTCCAGATAGAGCAGCCGGGCACCGGGAAGCGCTGCGGCAACCGCATCCGGATCGGAACCGTCGACATAATCGACCTTGATGCCGAGATGCGGCAACAGGCGCTCGAACAGGCGGTAGGCGTCGCCATAACAGTTGCGCACGGCGACGATCCGGTCGCCTGCCCCGACAAAGGCCAGCACGGTGGCGCTGATCGCGCCCATGCCGCTGGAGAATGCCCGGGCGGCCTCCGCGCCTTCCAGCGCCGCGATCTTGCTTTCAAATTCCATGACTGTCGGATTGTCGCCGCGTGAATAGATCGGCTGGCGTTTGCGACCGGCAAAGGTATCGGCCATATCCGCATAGTTCTCGAAGGTGAACAGCGATGTCTGATAGATGGGCGGAACGACAGACCCGCCGGGAAATGGCGCGTCATGGGCAAGCAGCGTCGCCGCCTCTGCCATCAGGTCCTGATCATAGAAAAAGGGATTGTCGTTCATGTCTTGCTCTGTTTCCTGAGATTTGCAGCGCCGCGTCGAAGGTCATCTTCAACCGTGGCGATCAGTTTCAATGCCTCGGCGCGCGCGCCCACGGGATCACGGGCCGCGATGCAGTTGAAAAGGGTACGATGATAGGGAAAGCTGGCATGACCAAAGTCGCGCACGCCAAGTGGATGCTCCCAGAACCGGTGAAACATTTCATACATCGCGGCAATGATCTGTTCGAACAGCGGATTCCCCGATGTCTGGAAGATCGCCAGATGGAAATCCCAGTCTTCCTCCGAAGACATACCGGCGCGGGCATGAAAGGCTTCTTCCATGACGACCAGTTTTTTCTCGATAAAGGCGATGTCGTCATCGCTTGCCCGCTCGGCGCACAGAACGGCCGCTTCCGCCTCGAGCCCGCGGCGAATTTCCAGCGTGTGCATCAGGCTGTTGAAATCGTTGCCGGACGGCAATGTCAGCGGCATGTGCAGCATGTTGCGGGTCACGGCCGAGCGCAGATAGGTTCCGCTGCCCTGCCGCCGCTCGACAAGTCCGAGTTCCTGCCAGCGTGTCAGCGCTTCGCGCACGGTCGTCCGGCTGACTTTCAGATATTCCGCCAGCACCCGCTCCGTCGGCAGGCGGTCTCCCGGCTTCAACCCTTCGCTGGCAACGAAATCCACCAATGCATTCAGCACCGCGTCGTCGCGGGATGATGTCTGCACCGGTGAAAGAATCGGGTTGATCACGAAATGCCCTGCTTAATTGGTTGGACCATTGTGCCAATTCAGCATGGAAGCGCGCCCTTGTCAAATGGCGGTTCGAATTTTTTTGAACGCTATGGCCGCGAGGCGGCAACGGGAAAAGACGCAACGCCCGCGGCGCTGCGTCTTTGCTCCCGAACGATAACCGAAGCGGCTATACCAAGCTCTGGCCGGCTGGATCGACTGGCCCGCGGAAGGACGCGCCGGTGATCTCATCCGGCAACAGCATGTCATTGTGCGCGCGGCCGGGCCGGATCATCGGGAAACAGTTTTCCAGTCTGGCGACCCGGCAATCAAGCAGCACCGGCCGTTTGACGTCGATCATTTCCTGGATCGCATCATCCAGCGCATCGGGTGTGTCGCAGCGCAGGCCGACGGCGCCAAACGCTTCGGCCACCTTCACGAAATCGGGCAAGGCTGCCGAATAGGAGTGCGCGAGACGGTTGCCGTGCAAGATCTCCTGCGATTGCCGGACCAGCCCCATATACTCGTTGTTCAAAATGAATACCTTGACCGGTGCGTCGTACTGGATCGCCGTCGACAACTCCTTCATGGTCATCTGGATCGATGCATCCCCGGCAATATCGATCACGAGACTTTCGGGGTGAGCAATCTGCACGCCGATTGCCGCCGGCAGGCCATAGCCCATCGTGCCAAGCCCGCCCGACGTCATCCAGCGGTTGGGGCTCTCCACGCCGTAAAACTGCGCCGCCCACATCTGATGCTGCCCCACTTCCGTGGTGATGTAGGTATCGCGATCCCTGGTCAGCGCATGAAGACGCTCGAGCGCGTATTGCGGCATGATGGCTGCATGGTCCATCGCATAGGAGAAGGATTCTCGGGCCCGCCACCGGTTGATCATCTGCCACCAGCCCCGCAGCCGCCGCTGATCCGGCTGAACCGGCAGAGCCCGCCACAGACGCAGCATCTCGCTGAGAACACGGCCGACGTCGCCCCGAATGGCAATGTCGGCAGTGACGATCTTGTTGAGGGACGCAGGATCAATATCGATGTGGATTTTCTTCGATTTCGGCGAAAAACCGTCGATACGCGCTGTTACGCGGTCATCAAAACGCGCACCGATGCACAGCATGACATCACAATCGTGCATGGCCATATTGGCCTCATAGGAGCCGTGCAGGCCCGGCATCTTCAGCCAGTTCGACCCCGATGCCGGATATGCGCCAAGCCCCATCAGCGTCGAGGTGACGGGAAAGCCGGTCAGCTCGGCAAACGCACGCAGCGAGACTGATGCCGCCGGTCCGGATCCGATCACGCCGCCGCCCGTATAAATGACGGGCTTGCGGGCTTTCGTCAGAAGCGCGAGTGCTGCCTGTATCTGCGCATCATCACCCGCTGTCGTCGGACGATAGCTCTCCCTCTCCTCGACCGCAGATCGGGCGGTGTAATAACCGCTGGCAAGCAGGATATCCTTCGGCATATCCACCAGCACCGGCCCGGGACGCCCTGATCGCGCGATGCGGAAGGCCTCGTGGATGGTGGCGGCCAGATCGTTGACGTCGGTGACCAGCCAGTTGTGCTTCGTGCATGGCCGCGTGATGCCGACAGTGTCGCATTCCTGGAACGCATCGGAGCCGATCAGCGTGGTCGCCACCTGCCCGGACAGGCAAACGATGGGAATGGAATCCATCAGGGCATCCTGCAGAGGTGTAACGGAATTGGTCACGCCCGGCCCCGATGTGACCAGCATGACGCCAACCCTGCCCGTTGAACGGGCATAACCTTCCGCAGCATGACCGGCGCCCTGCTCATGGCGCACCAGTATGTGCCTGATCGCGCTTTGCTGGAAGATCTCGTCATAGATGGGCAGCACCGCTGCTCCCGGATAGCCGAAAATATGTTCGACCGCGTTATCACGCAGTGCCTTGAGAACGATCTCTGCCCCGGTCATGGGCGCACGCGCGGATTCATGGGTGTATTTGCCTGTCATGGCAGTTCCTTGTTGCAATGGTTGGAAAGGGCGGGTTCGACGGGGCTGCCGGTGAAATTCGGGCGTAAAAAAAGGCCCCGTCAGGAGCCTGTTTGCCGCGCATGGGTGCTTAACGCCGGATGGTCAAACCATCCTGCCCATGCGCGATCGCACCACCACGAGAACCATTGCAATTTTCATAACCAATTTCACTAAACGGTAATGGACGGGCCGTCAACGCCGCTATCGGGCACATGCAGTCTGGGTGCATACAACCTGGGCGCATGCCACCGCTGCGGGCCTGCCCTGTGCACAACCGGTTTTCCGAGTCTTGTCAAAACTGAAATATTAGAATATTTATATTTCAATTGAGATTTTGGCTTGCGAAACGCCAGGGGAAATCCGTCAATACGAATGGGATAATTGCCAGAAGCGACGGGCGACAACCGCAGGACAAAAGGACAGGCAGCATGCTCACGGACGACAGAAAAACCAATGACACCGATAGAAAGCGCGACCGGACGCATCCGCTTTCATCCTCGCAGACCGCCTATGTGCAACAGCGCGCGGCGACACCGCGTGCGGCAACCCATATCTACAAGGAACTGCTCGAGGATATCATTTCCCTCCGCCGCAAACCGATGGAGCCTGTCTCCGAGAAGGACATCGCGGCGCATTTCGGCGTCAGCCGCACACCCGTCCATCAGGCTGTTCTGCGGCTCGCCGATGACGGCCTGATCGATATTTTTCCGCAATCGGGAACGTTCGTGGCGCGCATTCCGCGCCGCGCCCTCTACGAAGCCATTCTCATCCGCAAATCGCTGGAAGAGACGACCGTAAGGCTTGCTGCCGAACAGGCCGACGCCGCCGATATCAAGCGTCTTGAGGCCAGCATCACCGAACTGACCCTGGCTGAAGCCGTCCCTGACAATGAGCTTTTCCATCAGGCCGATACGAGTTTTCATTTGCAGATCAATGCCATAGCTGGGTTTCCTGGCATATGGAATGTCATCCAGCAGGTGAAGATGCAGATCGACCGCTACCGGCGTCTGACCCTGCCGCAACGCGGCCGCCTGACCCGCGTCATTGTCGAGCACGAAGCCATTCTCGACGGTATCCGCCGGCACGACACCGCGCATGCGGTCGAAGCCATGGGCTTTCATCTCGGGCAAATGCTCAACGAGGTGAAGGAGATGCGCAATATCAATCCCAGTTACTTCATCGACGACGAATGATGCGCGGACGGGCGCAATACAGAAAACACACAAAGGTAAGACATGAAAATCGAAGTCAGACAGGTTTCCCATCCCGACGCCGTGCGTGCCTACGGCACGGACGATTTGCGCCGCCACTTTCTGATTGAAAGCATTTTTGAAACCGATGAAATCGTACTGACCTACAGTCATGTCGACCGTCTCGTCATTGGCGGCGCCCTGCCCGCCAGCAAACCGCTGACATTGACGGCACCGACGCCGATCGGCCAGGAATTCTTCCTTGCCCAGCGCGAAATGGGTGTCATCAACATTGGCGGCAGCGGCCGTGTGACACTGGATGGCGCCGTTCACACCCTCGATCCGCGGGACTGCCTCTATATCGGCAAAGGCGTGGCGGAGGTGGTGTTCGAAAGCGTCGATCCGGCGAACCCGGCAAAATTCTATCTGCTCTCGACCCCGGCCCACGCCGCCCATCCGAGCACGCTCATCAGGCCGGAACGGGCGAAGCATATCCAGTTGGGTGACCAACTGACCTCAAATAAACGCACGATATTCCAGTACATTCATCCCGAGGTCTGCGACAGCTGCCAGCTGGTGATGGGCCTGACCCAGCTTGATCCCGGCAATATGTGGAACACAATGCCCGCGCACACCCACGACCGGCGCTCCGAAGCCTATCTCTATTTCGATCTCGCCAACGATCAGCGCGTATTCCACATGATGGGAGACCCTTCCGAAACGCGTCATCTCGTCGTTGCCAATGAGCAGGCGATCATCTCGCCCGGCTGGTCCATCCATTCCGGCGTCGGCACCTCCAATTACGCATTCATCTGGGCCATGGGCGGCGACAACAAGAGCTTCACGGATATGGATCATATCCCCATCGGCGCGCTGCGGTGACATCGGTGACACAGCTTTTTGATCTTTCCGGCAAAATTGCCATCGTTACCGGCGCCAATACCGGCATCGGCCAGGCCATCGCGGTCGCGCTTGCCGAGGCAGGTGCATCCATCGCCGCGGTTGGCCGCTCATCCATGGACGAAACCCGTTCCTTCGTTGAGAAAGCAGGCGCAGGTTTCCATGAAATAAGAGCCGATCTCGGCACCATCGCGCCGGTCGCCGCCATCGTCGAGGAAACACACAAAGCCTTCGGGCGATTGGATATCCTCGTCAACAACGCCGGTATCATCCGCCGCAATGACGCCGTCGACTTCACCGAAGCCGATTGGGACGCCGTCATGGGCACCAATCTCAAATCGGCTTTCTTCCTCGCCCAGGCCGCCGGCCGGCACATGATTGCCGCCGGACAGGGCAAGATCATCAATATTGCATCGCTTCTGTCGTTTCAGGGCGGTATCCGCATCCCCTCCTACACCGCTTCCAAGAGCGGGCTGGCCGGAATCACCAGGCTCCTGGCATGCGAATGGGCTGCGAAGGGCGTCAACGTCAATGCCATCGCCCCCGGCTATTTCGTCACCAATAACACGACAGCGCTCCGGGACGATCAGGACCGCAGCGCCCAGATTCTGGCCAGAATCCCGGCTGGCCGCTGGGGTAATCCCTCGGATATTGGCGGTGCGGCGGTGTTTTTGGCTTCCCGTGCCTCCGATTACGTCCACGGAACCGTGCTGCCCGTCGACGGCGGCTGGCTGGCACGATAGAGCGGGAAGAGTGCCATGAATTACCAGTTTGATTTCGAAGCGCTCCTCCCCTACTGGCAAAGCTTTCTTCAGGGCGCGGTCACGACAATCGAGATGACGGTTGTCGCGGTGGCCATCGGGCTCGTCATCGGGGTGCTTTGCGCCATCGCGCGGCGCAGCGCCTATCCCTGGTTGCGTCTCGCCGTGGGCATCTACATCGAGATCGTCCGCAACACACCGTTCATCGTCCAGATATTCTTTATTTTCTTCGGATTGTCGTCGATCGGCCTGACCATGCCGGTGTTTTTCGCCTCGGTTTTCGCCATGGTGATCAATGTCGGAGCCTATACCGCCGAAATCGTGCGGGCGGGCATGGAGGCGGTGCACCCCGGCCAGATCGAAGCGGCGGAGGCGCTTGGGCTCTCCCGTTTCCAGATTTATCGCGACATCATCCTCATGCCGTCGATTGAACGCGTCTATCCCGCCCTGACCAGCCAGTTCATCCTGATGATGCTGTCAACGTCGATCACGTCACAGATATCGGCGGAGGATCTGACGGGTGTCGCCAACAATATCCAGTCCTACACCTTCCGCTCGTTCGAGACCTACATCGTCATCGCCGTGATCTATCTCGTCATCACCTATCTGCTGCGCTTCGGATTTCACGCGATAGCACTCGCGATCTTTCCGCGCCGCCGCAAGCTGGGAACACCCCTGTGAGGACGCTGCCATGACCGACGGTTTCACCGTAAATCATCTCGTTTACCTGCTGCACGGGCTCGTCTGGACCGTGGTCCTTTCCGCACTCGCTTTTGCGCTCGGCGGCGTCGCGGGGTTCTTTGTCATGCTCGCACGCACGTCAACGATGCGCTGGCTGCGACGGCTGTCCCTCATCTATGTCCAGATCATTCAGGGAACGCCGCTTCTCATCCTGATGTTCGTCATCTATTTCGGCCTCGGCGTCATTGGCATTGAATTGCCGCCGCTGATGGCTGCCGGTGTCGGCATGATGATCTATTCCAGCGCCTATCTCGGCGAAATCTGGCGCGGATGCGTCGAATCCGTGCCACGCACCCAGTTCGAAGCCGCCGAATGCCTCGCCCTGACCCGGTGGCAGGTGCTTGTGGATGTCATCCTGCCGCAGGCCATGCGCATCGCCACGCCGCCAACCGTCGGTTTCATGGTCCAGCTCGTCAAGAATACCTCGCTTGCCTCCGTTGTCGGCTTTGTCGAGCTGACCCGCGCCGCGCAAGTCATCAACAATTCGCTTTTCCAGCCCTTTCTCATCTTTGGCATCGCCGCAGCCTTCTACTTCTGCGTCTGCTATCCGCTGTCGGTCTGGAGCCGTTCTCTCGAGAGGAAACTGAATGTCGGCCGCCGTTAAACTCCATGAAGTGATCAAGCGTTTCGGCTCCGTCGAAGTTCTGAAAGGCGTATCCTTCGATGTGGCACCGGGAGAAGTGGTGGCGCTTATCGGGCAATCCGGCTCGGGCAAGAGCACCGCGCTGCGCTGTATCAACCGGCTTGAATCCATTCAGGGCGGGAGTATCGAAGTCTGCGGGCACCGCGTGGAATCGCCGGAGCTGAATATCCGGACGTTGCGCCAGGACGTGGGCATGGTGTTTCAGAGCTACAATCTGTTTCCGCACATGAACGTGGCGGAAAACATCATGCTCGCGCTGCGCCGCGTCAAGAATATCGGCCGTGCCGAGGCGTTCGAGACGGCAAAATCCGTTCTCGCCAAGGTTGGACTGATCGAGAAAATCGAAGCCTATCCCGAACAATTGTCCGGCGGCCAGCAGCAGCGCGTGGCAATTGCCCGATCGCTCGCCATGCAACCCAAAGTGATGCTGTTCGACGAGGTGACTTCGGCGCTCGATCCGCAACTGACGGGCGAAGTTCTGCGTGTGATGGAAGATCTGGCCAAGGGTGGAATGACCATGATCGTTGTCACCCATGAAATGGCCTTTGCCCGCAAGGTCGCCAACCGCGTCATTTACATGAATACCGGCCGGGTCTGGGAGACCGGTACCGGTGACATGCTCGTACGGCCGGAAACGCAGGAATTGAAGGAGTTCCTGGCAAACGGCCTGTGACTGCAAATCCGGTCAAAACCGGCGTGACTGAATCAACTGGGAGAGAGAACATGAAGACGATGATGAAAGTGGCAGCCGCCGCCGCGGCACTCATGATAGCGGCAACGATGGCGCAAGCCGATGTGCTGGAAAATATCAAGAAATCCGGAAAGGTGCGCATTGCTGTCGCCATGGGCAGCCCCGAATATTCCTATGTCGACAGCGATCTGAAGGCGACAGGCTCCGATGTCGAGACCGCCCGCCTCATTGCCAAGGACCTCGGCGTCAAACTGGATCTGGTCGAGATTACCAATGCCGCCCGTGTACCGACCGTCCAGACCGGAAAGGCGGATATGGTCGTCTCCGCACTCGGCATTACCGAGGAGCGCAAGAAGGCCATCGACTATTCCGTTCCCTATGCCACGCTCAGCCTGATTGTCGCCGCGCCCAAGAATGTCGAGATCAAGAATTACGCCGATCTCGCCGGCAAGCGCATCGGTGTTACCCGCGCCACGACAAATGACATGGACATCACCCAGAACGCGCCCGGTGCGCAAATCGTACGCTTCGAAGACGATGCGACCCTGATCACCGCCGCCGTATCCGGTCAGGTCGACATCATCTCCAGCCAGTCAGCTGTGCTGGGCGGCCTGAACAAGAAACGCACCAGCAATCCGCTTGAACTCAAATTCACCCAGAAGGAAACCAATCTGGGTATCGCTCTGCCGAAGGGTGAAAAACCGTTGCAGGATTGGCTCAACAACTGGGTAAAGACCAATTTCGCCAATGGAACGCTGCGGACTGTTTTCAAGGAGTTCCACAACCGCGATTTGCCTGACGATCTCACCTCTCGTTGATCTGAGGCGCAAAAATGCTGGATCAGGGGTGCTCGCGCGCCCCTTTTCGCTGTCCGCGCCTATGCCCGCCCCTCCCCATTGAGCGCCTTGATCACCGGAATGACCGAATACTGGCCAATTTCGGCCCTGTCGGTCAGCGCGCGCAGATATCCGCCGGGTGAGCGAATTTCGCCGGCCCGCTCCAATATTGCGGCAATGGTGATGGAAGCGTTGATATCCCCCATGGTTTCACGCGCCCTTTCCCAGGCATCCGGCGAAATACCGAGCATGGAGCGGACCAGACCGGCGGTCTGCATCAGATCACGCCAATCCCCGATGTCATTGCGGGCATAATCCCGGATTTGCGGGCAGGCTTCCAGGACGGCGCCCAACGGCAGCGCCGCGGTCTTCACCGGCCCGGCGGCCAAATCCCCCGGCCGGGTATCGCTGTGCTGCGCCCGTTTCAGTTTGGCGTCCAGCAACCGCTGGCGCATTTTTGACATTGCCTGGTTGCGCCCGGCTTCTGCCTTGTCGTTCTCTTCCGCGTCAGCATTCCCGTTACCTGCAGTTTCAGGCGCTGCCGTTCGTTTCTGGCTTTTTTCGGAAGCCCTTTCAAAATGGTGGTCTATATTTGAATTCTGAATATGGTGCTCAGAAGAAGAGTCAGTGCCGCTCATTTCTTCGTTTGAAAGTGTATCGAGATAGGCTTTTTCGACCTTGCTGCGCAGATCCGCAAGCGCATCCCGCCTTGTTTTCATGGTCTCCAATGGCAGATGCCGGCTGACGCGCCCCGAGAGGGCTGCCAGTTCATCCGCATAGGCTTCCCACGCGCCTGGACGTTCCTCGCTCAGTCCAGCGTCAATGGTCTTGGAGACATCGCGCAGATGGATGGTGATTTCGCTGCGGACGCGATGAATGGCGCGCTCCATGTCCCGCGCCGCGGCCGCATGTTCCCTGATTTCATCGGCGCGCAGTGCCAAGGGCGACAGGTCGAACCCGAATGCGTGCTCGATTTCCCCGCCTTCCCCGCGCCGGGCATAGCGTTTGCCGTTTGGGCTGTCGCGCCGGATGATCAATCCCGCTTCCACCAGCGCGGCAAGATGCCGGCGAATGGTCGCGGACGACATGCCACGCGTGCGCATGGATAGCTCCGCATTGGACGGAAACACGACCAGCGGTGCGCTTCCGTCAAGCAAGGTCTCGGGATAGAAGCTCAGAAGCGCCTCCAGCACGGCAATGGTGCGATCCGACAGGAAGAAAGCCGCGCGCGCCTGCGTCAATTCCCGCAGCAGCGCCCATTTTTCCGGGTGATTGGTATCGCTACCGGCCAGCTTTTCACGCGCACGGGCCGTCTTTTCCTGCACCGCGAACATGGCATGCGACAGCGATCGCCCGCCAAACGGCGTCGTTGCAAAACGATCAGTCATTTTCTCTACCTCAAATTGAGGCAAGGGAAAGGTGTTGCCGGAACGCGTCCAACGCTTGACAAGTCAGGTAGGAAGTGATTCTCTAAAATTGCTACATTGAAGAGGGCTTCCGGAGCGGTAACGTTCTGGGGGCCTTTTTTCTTGCCGTTGTTCCTTCTCTTTGTTCTTTCCGTTCAACGCTTACTCAAAACCAGAATAACGCCCGTCTCAGGCTTTTTGCCCGCTCCTGTAGCGCTGCAAAAGCCCGTCTAGCTCGCCAGCCACAAACTCCACGAACCCCTCGGGAACCGTGTCGGCAAAACTGATCGACCGCTCCTTTTTGCTGTTCAGAAGCTGGGCGATGAAATCACCATTGCCGTCGCGTATATGCCTTGCCGCTGCAGAATCGGCTTTGGCTGCCGCAGCTGGCCTGTTGAGCTCCAGCAGCCGCTCGAATACCGCTTCAAAGCGGCCGTCACTGCCCTGCAGCTTGAAATGGTCCTGCTGCACAATCGCCTGCGCTGCCGTTCGGCCATCCGGCTTCTTCAACAGATCAGCCAGTTTGACCCAGCGCGGCCGGCCGATTTTGGGTGCGGGGCCAATGGCCTGCAAAATCGGTTTCGGAATGGCATCCACGACCTGGAGGTAGCGGGTCATCTCGGCTTTGTGCAAAGCCAGGGCATCCTGTACCACCGACCGGCTGAAACCGCGGTCAATCAGGTTGCGGGCAAAGAAAGCCCGTTCGATGAACGAGAGATCGCGCCGTTCGGCATTTTCCTTGCCCTGCGCCACCACAAGCTGGGCATCGCTCAGCTCACGGACGATCGCCTGCACCGGCAGCTTGAGTTCCGCCGCCGCCCGCAGACGGCGATGGCCGTAGGCGGTCTGGTAGTACCCCCTCCGCTCCGGATGCGGCCGGACGAGAATGGGAACCTGCTGGCCATTCAGCTTGATGCTCTCGACCAGTTCCCTGAACGTCTCGTCAAGGCCGAAATTGTGGCTCAGCCGGTCTTCGACAAAAGAATACTCAATAAGCTGGGGATCAATCTCGATGACCCGTTCCGCTCCCTCGAGACTTTCTCTAATCTTGCGGGCATCCTCCAGCTCACGCGAGATACCGCCGAGCGAAAGGCCCATAGCCTTGATGGCACCGGACGCCGTGCGCTGCTTCGGTTGCTCAGAAGGAGGAGTGTTGTCCATCGGAGCCGTATTGAGCGGCGTCGGCTCCGGCTGGGGAGCCGTATCCACCGTTCCGAAAAGCGCTTTGAGTTGATCCCTGCGGTTCTTGTCAGTCATTTGCTTGCCTCACACAGGCCGGTTCCAGGCCTTGAAAATCAGGCCCTGGATTTCAGCATTGACGGAGGACAGCGATTCAATGGCCCGGTCATAGGTTGCCCGGGTGAAACTGTCGCGTGAAACTTCATAAAGCGTCTGCTTGGTGAGGCCGGCGTCGGAAAACGCCGTCGATTTCACCACGGCCGATGTCAGCACGCGATCACCGAAGAGCGAGCGCAGGAAGCCGGCAATCTGCTGCTGCGGCGCGTCATTGGGCTCAAAGCGGGTGATGAGATAGCGCATGAAATCGAAATTGAGTTCGCCGCCCGCCTCGCGCACCACGGCCAGAAGATCCGCCGTCATGAACAGGAACTGGCTCATGGACGCCACATCGAGCATCTGCGGATGCACCGTGACGAGAACCGACGTGGCGGCGCAAAGCGCCGACAGCGTCAAAAAGCCGAGCTGCGGCGGGCAATCGATGACGACCACGTCGTAATCATCCGAGATCGTATCCAGCGCCGCCTGTACCCGGGCAAAGAACAGCTGCTGTTCGATGCTCTGCTGCGCGCCATGCTGGCGGTCGGCGAGCATTTGCGGTGTGGTGTGCTCGAATTCCTGCAGCTCGAGATTGCCGGGAATAAGATCGAGCCCGTCAAAATAGGTCTTGCGGATGATGTCGCGCATCAGGCGCCGTTCACCGTCATAGCGAATGGCCCCGTAGAGTGTGTCATTGCCGGTCAGATCCAGCTCCGGCTGGTAGCCGAACAGCGCCGACATCGATGCCTGAGGGTCAAGATCGACTGCAAGGACGCGAAACCCGGCCATGGCGAGGTGCTGGGCCAGATGCGCGCTCGTCGTGGTCTTGCCGGAACCGCCCTTGAAATTGGTGACCGCGATCACCTGCATGTGTTCGTTGGCCGAGGGATCGCGATGCGGCAAATAGGTTCTGGCCTTTGGGCCGCCGGCGTCAGCGAGATGATGGCGCAGCGCATTGATCTCGGCGAGCGAGTAAAGCCGGCGTCCATTGGCACCGGTTTCCGGCTGGGGCCCCTCGCCGGCAATGGAAAGCTGGCGCAGATAGCCGTCGGAAACACCGATGAGCTTTGCCGCCTCGCCGCTGGTGAATTTGCGCAGGGCCTTCTGGGCTGTAGGCGGAAACAGTCGGTTGCGCATCGCCTGTAGCTGCGCCGACAGCATTTCTGCGTCGGCAGCGATGGCCCGGTCTGCGGTCAGGGCAGCGGATGGCTGTGGCACAGCCGCCAATTGCGCGCCATCCGGTTGAGTTGTCTGTACCGCATTCATCATAGTCACGTATCGTTCCTGTGCGCCTGTTCAATAGAATCGCATCAGCGCAGGATGAGGATGCGCCGATTCGACAGAAATACCAAAGAGGGTAACGCTGGCTGGTGATTTAACGCTGTTAAACAGCACTAACATTCAGATTTACGTGTAACGCTTATATCGCAGGATACCCCTTAAAACCGTAAGTAAACTGCTGAAAGAACCGAGTCGCGTCAAGCACTTTATAGTTAACGCAAATTAACCATTAAGGCAGCACCCCGTTTGAAAGCACGGATCACTTGTTTCGGCGCTTAACGAGAGTCCCAAATAGCCCTTAATTTGGCGTTCTGGCACTTAACGGGAGTCCTAAATCGATTGTAGCTAAATTTATTACCGGATCCTGGGCGAAATGAATGGTCGGCTTTTACAAGGAGTTCCAACGGAATATTGACAAGCGCTTTAAGCCGTTAAGCGATGACCCCTTTGGGTTTCTTACATTCCAGGCGCAAATTTCATGGGGAGATAAAAAATCCGATGGGATTGAAAGAAGTCGCATCTTCTTAAGAGTTAAAACTAGGCGCAGCTGCGCGTCCTCACCTCAATACATGCAATTTAGCCGAATCGCGAATTTGGAATTTCTGCTTCGATGCCTCTGGGAATTGCCCGAAGAAGCACCGCACTGTCCTTCACACACTAGCATGATTGCGCCGGCAAACGTGCGCGACCATGATCAATAATGATCTGAGGAGATTCCGATGTTGCAAGATTTACGGAATTAGGTGGCAAAAACCACCAGATTTGAAATCCTGCGTGCAACAGCCTTGATCGAGAAGATCAGGAGATATTTCTTCGTGAGAAAGCACACGACACCAGTGAAGGACGCTCGATCCAGGTAACTGAATTATTGATTTGATTGACAGCATCGCAAACATATATTGAGCGTTCGGTTCACAGAATCCGTACGTCGCATCTACGAGGCGAGGTCGCAATTCAAAGCGCTCGGCCGTGCTATTTTTGCCTACTCTTCATGTCGCCGAACACCTTCTTGATGTCAGCCATTTGTTCATCCGCTAATTTGTCGACTCCCTCGGAGATGAATCTGGTAATATCCAGATTGAGCTTTTCCGTGAATATGACACCGGATTCCTTGAAGACATCTTGGCCACAATCGGCGTTGAGGGCTGCCACCGAACTGTAGGCAGGGCCGATAGATTCAACATAAGAAGCAGTGGCAACGGTGACATCAGCCTGTCTGCTTGCCAAATCGATGTTCATCTTTCCGATCCTGCTGGAATAACGTGCCGATGCCATGAGTTGGGTTGCCCTATCCAAGGAAAACTTCGCCCGTTTATATTCCTTGATCGCGCTCTCAAGCCTCTTGATGAGGTCGCTGCAGACAGGCGTAGCCGTCGGCGCGCTCGGATCAGTGTTTTGAGCCAGCGCACTCGACAACGTTGAAACAAGCGCCATCGTCAAAACGACGGCAGGGCTGAGTTTCCTCATTCAACCTTTCCTTAGCTGTGCGAGCAATCCATATGATAGCATCATTCATCCGGAACCCAAGATGGGTGATGACAGGCAAGCTTTACGCCTGTCCACTTGTTCGTTGGAGAGATGTTCGACGGAGGAAGAACTATTCGCTACACGTAGGCACGGAAGAACTCGAACTCGGCTAGAGTAACCAAAGTTTTCTTAATACCGATTTTCTCGAAGCTGGAAGATCGACTGCAAGGATGTCGAACGCGGGCATCGGTCTACCAACTCGGAACGTTCGGAACGGCCCGCAAGGAACTAAAAGCTTTGGTTTCGAACCCTTGAGAAGAGACTCAGGAGTTAATAACGAACGGACTATTCCTAGCTGTATCAGGCGGTTAATAGGCCATTGGTGGTCCTTGCTACCTAATTCAGGTTTTTTACATCGCCCTAACGGCCGTGATACGCGCTTTGGGAATGTTACAAGTCGCGCCGTTGATCTCCTCGTCACCGCCATTTTTGGGCCAATATCAGCAAGAGATCTCAGCAGGCTCGTTGTACACACTAGAAAGTCGCGAGAAAATGAACAATTATGGGCACCTTCGATTGGAATGTGGACGGAGATGACGAACAACGCGATCTAGCAATCGCGGCCGCGATCGGGCAGGTACGATCAACCTCATATTAATGCGCGCACACTCAGTCGGCCAAATAGCCCCGAAGCTGCGCTCTTCCACACCCTTAGCGATGCCGGCCGCGGCATAGCCTGCGTCCAGCTCGGCAGCGCCAACATTAAAGTCGACGCGCTCGACCTGCCGATCGAACCGAGACAGGTATACGTCTCGACCGCGTGTTCATCGCAACGCCGCTATCGCCTCGATTTCGAACAACATTCCATCCAATGCCAGCTTTGGCACGGGAATTAACGTGCAGGTTGGCTTCAGGCCGCCGCCAAATGCAACTTCGAACTCAGCACCGAGAACATGCAGTTTCTCCTGAGAGTGATCGACAATCAGCACGGTAACCTTGGCGACGTCGCTCATTTCAGCCCCCACTGCGGAGAGAGCGACGCGAAGATTGTTCAGTGCTTGGCGTACTTGCGGCTGGAAACCCGGTTCAAGCGCGCCCCGTTCATTCCCCCTCCCTGCCCCGCGATAAAGACGAGCCGCGCTCCCGCTTCAACAGCAGCAACATGGGAATAGCCATTGGCGGAAGGATCATAGAGCCCACGCAGATTAATAAGAGTGACGGTTGATTTTGGCGAATGTTCGGACATTGCATTTCCTTTCAGGAGGTCTTTGTAATTGTTCGCGGGATCCATCCGCTTGCGAAATTTGACATTGAAGGCCAGATCAGGAGCCCGGCATATTCATCAGCACGGCGCTAGCAACGCCGATGCCGATCAGCACAAAATGGGTAATCTGCGTGCCCTCCTGCCGGATGTAGTAGGCAAACCACGCACCACCCAACAGCATGACCATCGCCATTGCGACGAATGCGGAGAGGGCCAAATTTGCCCATTGAACTGCATCGATATCTGTCCCGCCAGCAAGCACGCCGATATAGGCGAAGGCCGCACGGATGAGGAGTACGGCAACAGCCACCTCAATGAGTAGAATGAAAACATAGACGGCTTGATGCCAGCTTGCGCTCTTGACCCGCCGCGACAACAGCGGCGAATCGATTGCCGGATTCTGATCAAACAGCTGCATGCCCATCAAAGCGCCGATGGAGCGCACGCCGTTTCGAAAGGCAATGACATTGTTGACGACAATCACCACAAGCCAGAGCGCTAGTCCAGAAAGCAGAACAGTTTTAAAAAGGGCAAGTGAAGTTAGTTGCGTCATATCGATATCACCGAAACAGGAGTTGAAAGAGGCGGAACAATTTACGCCGGATAACCTCAAGACGATCCATGAACCCCAATTGTGACACGGTCCATGAATTTTCTTGGGCCCGACCCTGCGGGTGAAGGGGTGTCAAATTTGCCACCTCCGAAACCGCGGGGATCATGATCACGTTTAGGGGCACATGTTGAAGAGGCGCAATAACCTTGGATTTGATCCGTCTTGAGCTCGGCGCAAGTAACGCGTGACATTTCGATGATGGGCATCAAATTTTCGAATAGGGCCGCAATGCCTTATCCGAGGCGGATTTTATGGGAGCGCAGGTTTGTGGACGGCCGTTGCGCCGTCCCTCGGCTTCTATCATATTCGGTAACGGCGGATAAAAAGACAGCCGTGGCAGGGCAAGTGAAGCGCAGCCCTTAAATTGAAAGGTGTAGTATGGATAACAGAATAGGGGCGGTTAGACTCTCCGGTTTCCTGCGTTGCTCATCGATAGGGGATATTGACTTGGTTAAACAGTATCTTCCCGATCATCTTCGTCTTACCAGGGCGGAGCCGGGTTGCATTTCCTTTGATGTGTCGCAAACCGATGATGCTCTGGTGTGGCGGGTCGAAGAGCTGTTTGTCGATCGTACCGCCTTCGATTTTCATCAGCAACGCACCCGCGCGTCCGCGTGGTTCGCTGCCACGTCCACCATTCCGCGGGACTACAATGTCACGGCACCCGAGTAGCGTTCGTGAAGAACCGCATTTTGCACACAGCCGGCAAGATGAACGAAATTCGCCATCGGCAAGTAGGTGGAAGAGCAATATGACGACATACCAGCCATAGATTTGCATGGAACTCCTGCGGTCACCCGAGGAAGTTCATATTTGGCTCAGTATTTCGAAAAAGGCAGCTCTGAAGCTTCAAAAGCCACTGAGCGCTATTGATCTGATTGTGTTGCCTCAATGAGCTGGGTTAGAAACATCCTCGCAACGCGGAAAGACGCAACCGAGCAAGAAGGTAGCGAAAGACCATATATAATGGATGAATTGTTGAAGCGCTCCAGTTGGAAAATTCTCGGCTGATATTTCGTGAGCATGATGGCGGTTGCGGTGATAGTCGCAATTATCTGCGATGATTACCTATCGTTTTGGGTGACACTGGTATTGGCCGGTGGTTTTGTTGTCCCTGGTCAAACTCTCATCAAAGATAAGTTTGTTACGAGCCGCGGGATCGCACCTCCTGTATCGGAAAACAAAGTGGAATATCCACCCCAGGAACACTCTAGTGAAAATCACCGGACCTGAAGCACCAGGCAATTACCCTGATCGGTTCGAAGACTGCCAGACGGCAATCGTAGAAGTGTTCGTTCAGCTGGTTGTCGAAGCGACACGCGCCGGATGGCATCATGAAGAAGTCTTAGCCGCTATCACATCGGTTACCGACATCACCGCACTTGCCCTGGATACCAAGGGAAAGACAGACGTTGAGATTCGCCTGACGAAATTGATCAAGAAGAAATAATGACAATCGACAGTGATCGGATGCTCGAAGTTCTTGAAACCGAGATGGTTTACGAGAACCCGTTTCTTACCGTGAAACGTGTTCGACAACATATGATACAAGGACACACCGCAAACTTATTCATACGTGAAGAGGCCCACGCAGCGGTTTTCCTACCTGTGAAGCCGGTTGGACAGTTTGTTATGCTGAAAGAGTTGCGTGTGGGGCCAGGAAAATTCCTAATGGAAATACCCGGCGGCGGCGCAGACAAGAACGAAAATCCTGAACATGCGGCCTGCAGGAAGACCATCAAGGATGGTTGGCTATGATGGTGAGCTGGTCTACTTAGCGTCAACCTTCGTCTCTGCGTATTCATCTGCACGCAAGCACATTTATCTCATCCTGAATGCGGTGTGGGTCCGGTCGGACAAGATGGGCACAGATGGCGAGTGACACCCCAAAGCACGCCGACCCGGCAACGCCGGTAATGATGCGCGGTGACTGTGATGCCGTAGGAGATGGCGATAGCAGCGACGATTCCCCCTATCGTGTAGACGGCAAGCAAGCAAAGCAGTGCACGTTTGTTTGCAACACCGGCTTGAGAAGAGCAGTCGTTAGTAGCGGCCCGCCAACCACCCTCCTCGCTGCATAGATCGAGATCAAATATCCAACCTCGGCAATCGGCACGCTAAATGCAACTGACAACAACGGCATCATCCCGGCAATCGTGAACTCCGAAGTCGTCAGCGAAAGATCGTCAATCCCAGGACAGACCACAAGAGGTATCTTCTGCCTCGCCGGCATTTCTGTTGAAGCTCTCAAAGGAGCGTTAGGATCAACGACGTTCATCGTTCGCAATCATTTTCTATAATTTACACTACATAATTCGGCATCCAGCTTGTCTAGTTTGCTCAAGCGATTTATATAATTTTCACTATAGAAAGGAACGCCATGGCAATTCGAGGCCGACCGCGCAGTTTTGACCGCGATGATGCGCTGCAGCGCATAATGGAAGTGTTCTGGGCCAAGGGGTATGAGGGCACTCAGCTCAATGACCTGACGGCAGCGATCGGAATTACCCCTCCAAGTTTTTATGCAGCCTTCGGCTCCAAGGAAACGGCGTTTCGCGAGGCGGTCGATCTCTACGTAGCAACCGTTGGGTCTGGCACCCTGCGTGCACTCGATGAAGGCGCGACCACGCGTGAATCGATACGCGCCATGCTTTTGAGCAGCATCCATACAGCCCTCAGCGCACCGCAATCGGGCGGCTGCCTGCTGATCCTCGGTGTCGTCAACTGCCAGATTGAAACCGAACCCTTACGTCAACTGCTCCGGCGCATTCGCAAAGATACCGAAGCGCACATCTATGCCCGGCTGCAACGCGGCATGGCGGAGGGTGACCTGCCGAACCCGAGCAACATCCGGGTGCTGGCCAACTACTACAGCGCCGTGATGCAAAGCCTTTCGATGCAGGCCCGCGATGGTGCCACAAGAGATGAACTGGAGGCTCTCATCGATCCGTCAATGACGGCCATATCATAAACGGCCATCGCCGAACGATTACTCCAGGAGCCGAAAGAAAACAATGCAAGATAAGACTGCTAACTCCGTCGACCACCATGCCACATCCACCGGAAAGGTCGTGGTACCTCCAGCGCTGCGAGCCGACGTCGAACAGTTTCACTATGCCCCAGCCCGGCGCGCTGGAGATTTCGTCTTTTTGTCCGGCGTGGTGGCCAGCAACGGGCAATCGGCACCGATGAACGCCGAGAGCTTTAGTCGCGAACTGCGCCGTGTCTTCACATTGATGGAGCAATTGCTGCATGCCTGCCAGGCACGCATGGAAGATGTGGTGGAACTGCAGATGTTTCACGTGTTCGGCAGTGACCGCCTGGCATTGGATAAAACTGAACAGCTGACGGTAATTGCACAGATTCGGGACGAGTTCTTTCCTGCTCCCTACCCTGCCTGTGTGGAGCTGGCAGTCGCTGACCTCAATCCCGAAGGCGGCTTGGTGGAAATTAAGGCGACAGCATTTGCACCGTTGGTGCCGCACCGTGATATCTAGCCTGTCGAGGGCTCGGTGATGCTGGCGTACAGTCTTGAATTATCAACGACAAACACGACTTGGAGTGGTCATGATCAAAGTTGAAAAGGCCTTGGCAGCTGCGGCTGCCCTGCAACCGGGCGCGATTGTTGCTGTTCTCAATGACAAATCATCACTGCTGACAGCGGGCTATGTTGACACGGAGCATTCCTCGAAGCTGAAGCCGGACGCAATTTTCCGTATCTCGTCCATGACCAAGCCAATCACGGCTTTTGCACTCATCATGCTGATCGAGAAGCTTCAGATTGGCTTGTCCGATCCGGTGGCCAGGTGGCTGCCGGAATTGAGCAACCCGAATGTGCTGGTTGATTTGAATGGTGATTTGGACCGAACAGTCCGCGCCAATCGCGAAATCACCGTTGAGGATATCCTTACTTCGCGACTAGGCACCGGCATTGTACCCGCTGCGCCCAACAGTACACCAATCCAGAGAGAGATAGAACGCCAGCAACTTGTCGGTTTTGGGCCGCCAAACCCTGCAACGCCCATGGATCAAGATGAGTGGATCAGGAGGCTGGGCAGACTGCCTCTGTTGGCGCAGCCCGGTGAGCGATGGTTTTATTCGGTGGCATCCAATGTGCAGGGAGTGCTGATCTCCCGTCTCGCGAAAATGCCATTGTCGAAATTCTTGCAAGAGCATATTTTTGAGCCATTGGGCATGATTGACACGGGCTTCTACGTCAGGCCGGAAAAACTGGCTCGACTGACGCCGGCATATTCAAGTGACTTGGGCCTGTCCGATAGCCAGAAGGACAGCGCCTGGTCAAAGCCTCCAGCATTCGAAGGTGGAGAAGGCGGCTTGGTCTCAACCGCCGCCGACTACATGGCCTTTGTCAGAATGTTGCATGCACAGGGCAAGACACCCCGAGGACAATTGGTCGGCAAGGAATGGATCAGTCGCATGTTCACTGATCATCTCACCCGCGACCAGCGAACCGACGCAGCCTATTTCCTGGACGGTCGTGGCTGGGGATACGGCGTCTCGGTCGATGCGGGCCGCTCTTCCGCTGAAGCCATGCATGGAACGATCGGTTGGGCGGGTGGATTGGGAAGCTCCTGGCTCAGTGACCTCAACAATAAAAAAGCCGTGGTGGTTCTCTGCTCCAGGGCTCTCGATGATCCCGAGGTCTATTCAAGTCACCAAGCTCTGCAGGATGTAGTGCTTGGTTAACCGGCATTGCTGTTCGATCCCAGCCTGGGTTCAGCGTCACAGGTGAGGAAGTTGCCACTTCAATGGCTCGGCCCACTGCCGTCAATGACATCAACGTGCCGTAGCAAAACGGCGGAGAGGATGGTGACGCCCGTCCTTAGTACGCTATTCACACGGCCTTAGCGCAGCTCAGTTGCTCACACTGTTTGCCGACTTGCGCCGACGACAATCTCGTGGTAACGTTCCCACACAACAGCAAAGCAGAGCGCCCATGCAACGGAAGCGTCCGACAATAATCGATGTGGCAAAGAAGGCAGGCGTATCAAAGAGTACGGCTGCCCGAGCGCTTTCCGGTGCGTCCAACATTACCGATGATGCGCGGGAACGGGTACGAAACGCTGCGAAAGCCTTGGGTTATGAACGCAACGATCTGGCAGTCGGCATGCGATCGGGGAAAACTGGACTGTTGGGTCTTGTTGTTCCCGATATTGCCAATGCTTTTTGGGCGGAGGTTGCCCGCGGCGCTCAGGACCGAGCGTTTGAAGCAGGATCTTCACTGCTTGTCTTTTCTTCTGATTGGCAACTGAACCGGGAAGAGAACCATTTGCGGGCGCTACGTCAAGTGCGGGCGGATGGAGCAATCCTCAATCCGATCTCCGATAGCGTGAGCGATCTGGATCGCACTGCCTTGCCCTTTGTACTGATAGGATCAAGCGCCGAGCGCATTCCTGATGTTTCCAGTGTTGGGTCCGATATTCATCAGGCGGTGACGATCGGATTGGATTATTTTGTTTCAATGGGGCACTTTTCACCTTGCCTCATCCTCGGTCCGCACTCGCGGATAGCAAGAGCCCGTTTCCTGCGTGCAGTCTACGACCATTGCCTGGCACGCGATTTCGACCCTGCCTTGCTCGAAATAGAAGATGGGGAATATACGGTCGACGGCGGTTATCAGGCGATGACGCGGCTGATGGCGTCCAAGCGGACTGGCCATCTCTCGATCTTTGCTGCCAACGACCTGATGGCACTCGGTGCATTGCTGGCCGCACGTCATGCGGGCCTGCGTTGCCCGGAAGATGTTTCCATCATTGGTTTTGACGGCATCCCGGCAGGAGCATATTCCGACCCGGGACTTACCACCATCGAGAAGCCAGGCAGAGCAATAGGCCGTCAGGCCGTCAACTCCTTGTTTGATGAGATCGAAGGGCGTCCTGATCGCGGTCGCATCCATTTGCCTTGCCGCCTCATTGAACGCAGCAGTGTGCGCGATCTTTTGCCGCCTGCCACTAAGGTGTTTACCGCTACGGGAGGAGCGTAAGACATGCACGCATCATCAAAAGCCAGATCAACTGTGCAAAATTTTGGGAACGTTCCCATATCCAATTCGTTCAAACACGGCTTTCGGCGTTGGTGGCCCTTTTATCTTATGATGGCACCTGGCATCGTGTTCTTTTTCGTCTTCCATTACTTGCCTATCTGGGAAGCACGCATCGCGTTCGAACAGGTCAGGATCATTCCCCCCAATATCTGGGTTGGGATGAAACATTTTCTCCTGTTGTTTTCTTCACCCATCTTTTGGCAGGTCCTGGTCAATACCCTCATCATCTCGACCATGAAGATGGCGTTCTTCTTCCCAGTGCCAATTCTGGTCGCACTTCTCCTCAATGAGGTTCGCGGTGGCAGTCTGCGAAAGTTCATCCAATCGGCCATTTATCTCCCGCACTTTCTCTCCTGGGTCGTAATCGCCGGCGTCTTTATCGCAGCACTTTCGCCAACCGACGGTGCGGTCAACAATCTGCTCGGGATGGCCGGTATTGCGCCGAGGCCCTTCATGACCGACACCGGTTCCATCCGCTGGGTGCTTGTGTTCACTGAGATCTGGCGCTCTGCCGGCTGGGACAGCCTGCTCTATCTTGCCGCCATTATCGCGATCGACCAGCAATTATACGATGCCGCGGAAATCGATGGTGCCAATCGCTGGCAGAAGATCAGGCACGTCACCCTGCCCGGCATTGCGCCGACGATTGCCACGCTCTTTATCCTCAATGCCGGCATGTTCCTGAATGCCGACCTCAATCAGGTCATTAATCTTTCCAACGACGTTGTCCGCACGAAGATCGACATCGTGGACACCTATGTCTACCGGATCGGACTTCTGGGCGGCGAATACTCGCTGGCAACTGCGGCTGGCCTGTTCAAGGCGGTCCTTGGCACGATCATGATCACAGCAGCTCACTTTGTATCCAAGCACCTTACTGGCAAGGGAGTCTGGTAATGGCCCTATCGCGCAAGACTCCGCTCGAACGTATCGAATATGCGTTGATTGTTTCCACATTGCTGCTGCTCGTTGTTGTAACGGTGCAGCCCCTGCTTAATCTCTTGGCTATTTCGTTTTCCGAGCCGGCAAAGGTGCCGGGAATGAATGGCCTAACAATTGTTCCAAGCGGCCTTTCATTCGATGTATGGAGTGTATTGCTGCAACACCCCAATGTGCTGCGCGGGATTTTCAACTCCATATTCATAACGGCTTCAAGTACCCTGATTGGCGTCGTCGGTACGGCACTGATGGCCTGGGGCCTATCGCGACCCGGCCTCCCAGGAAGACGGACATTGTTCGTTCTGGTGCTTGTCACCATCGTCTTTGAACCCGGCATCATCCCCGATTATTTCATCAACAAGCGCCTGGGGTTACTCGACAGCTACTGGTCAGTGATACTCTACAAGGCGGTGAACGCCTGGTATCTCATTATCCTTGTGCGGTTCTTTGAGGAAATTCCGGCCGAGCTTCTGGAGGCAGCAGAACTCGACGGCGCAAATGCCTTTCAGGTCTTTTGGTATCTGGTTTTACCAATTGCCAAACCGGCATTGGCAACGATCTCCCTGTTCTACCTTGTCTTCCATTGGAACGAGTTTTTCCACGCCATGATCTATCTGAACGACCAGAGCAAGTGGCCTCTGCAGGTGGTGCTGCGCCAGTTCGTTATCGATGGAGACAAGCTCGCCATCGTCGGCCTCGATAAGGCCACCAGCAATACCGGTTCCGGGCAAATGGATTTGAGGTCTCTGAAGGCAGGCATGATCATTCTGACGATCGTGCCAATCCTGGCAATCTACCCGCTGATCCTCAAGTTCTTCACCAAAGGCACCATGAGCGGTGCGCTCAAAGGTTGAAGCAGGAATACCCAACAAACGAGAAAAACAAGGAGGAGAATACATGCAACGTATGATTACTTTAATGGCAACAACAGCCCTGACCGTGAGCCTCTTCGTCTCTGCCCCGGCAATGGCAGACCCGGTCAAGATCCGCATCGTGGCCAAGGATTTTGTGCCATCCAACCCCGATGACGTGAAGCACGTTCAACGCATTGAGGACGCACTCAAGGCGCAAGGGGTCGACGTTGATATTGAACTCGTCAATCTGCCCTCGTCCGGTTACGCCGACAAGCTATCGGTGATGCTTCTCTCGGGCAATATTCCCGATCTGATCTATTTCCAGGGCGGCGATACCAAGATGGTCGAACAAGGGATTTTGACAGATCTGGGCCCGCTCGTTGCCGATACAAAGTATCTCAAAAATGCCTTGTGGCCGCAAAATATCGAACGTCTGAAGAATTATCCGTACCTGCTTTATGTCTTTCCGGCGCGCGCTCCACAACCGCTCATTCGCAAGGACTGGTTGGATAAGAGCGGTCTTAAGGCACCGGAAACTGTCGACGACTACGTCACGCTGTTCAAAGCTTTGCACGACAGCGATCTGGACGGTAATGGCGTCAAGGATACCTACGGCGTGACGATGGCCGAGAACACCAATGATCTGGATTCAATCTTCAATCAGGCGTTCGGTGTCACCGGTAGCTGGATGAAGAACGCGGCCGGTGACTGGGTCAGTTCACGCGTAACAGTGCAGGAACAGAACAAGATCGCGTTTTACGCCTCGTTGCGGGCGCAGGGCCTTCTCGATCCGGAATACATCACCAACAAATTCGATGTGAAGGAAGACAAATTCTACACCGGCAAGGCTGGTGTGATCTTCTCGTCTTCGGCGGAAAATGTCGATGTCTATCGCGGTAAGATGCGTCAAGTACATCCCGGTACCGAACTTGCCCTGCTTCCTATTCCGAAGGGCTCGGGCGGCACGGGTTTGGCTGCTGTCGATGTTTCGAGGGAATCGCGGGGATTTGCGATCTCGGCGCTTTCGGAACACAAAACCGAGGTGATGAAATTCCTCGACTTCATGGCGAGCCCCGAAGGCCAGATGTTCGATCGCATGGGCTTTGAAGGAAAGGAATACACCAGGGACGGTGCCGCCTTCAAAGTGACTGACAAGATATCAACCTGGTATTCGCGCATCATGGCGGCAGCCAACTGGCAACCGCCAGTCATTTGGCAATCCGAAGCCGCCCAGCAGTGGCTGGCTAATATCAAGACATTCTACAAGCCTGACAACGCCTTTGTCTGGCCTGCCGAATACGCACCCGATCTCGATGCAACCGAGAGCGTGTATCGCGCCTGGGTTTACAAGTTCATCTCCGGCCAGGCCAAGATGGATCAATGGGATCAATATGTCGCCGAATGGGAAAACGCAGGCGGTGCGCGTCTCAACGAATATGCAAGGACCATGCTCAATGCAGCCAAGTAATATAGAACCACTTTCTCTGAATGGCCGCATCCGCGCGCTTCTTCACGGTATCGCGTTGGGCGACGCTCTGGGAGCGCCCGTTGAAAAACTCTCGGCCGATGAGATTGCCGTGCGTTACGGACGAGTATCATTGCTTGATACGGATTGGCACAAGATGGCACTCGATGCCACGGCAAGGAATGGCAGAGTACGCGGCAATGGCATTGTCACGGACGACACGCTGATGACGCTATGCCTCATGGATATCTACAGCGAGACACGCCGGCATTTGGATGCTTGGGACATGGCAGACGGCATGGTGCGCCAGATAGCGTGGGTCCCACGTTATGTGCCTGAACTGCAGCGCGAAGCAATGTTGATAGAGCGGCTGTTTTATCCGGAAAAATGGATATTTCAGCGTCATCAGCTTGCCTCGTGCGACCCTCGTCAAGGGGGGATCGGCAACATGGTCAATTGTGGTGCAGCCATGTACGTTGCCCCAATTGGGGTTGTGAACGCCTGTGACCCCAAAGGGGCATATGACGAGGCCATAGCTTTTGCCTCGGGCCATCAGGAAAGTTTTGGCCTCGAGGCGGCAGGCGTGATGGCTGCAGCTGTTGCCGCAGCCTTTGTACCCGGCACAACGATTGAAGCTGTCATCAATGCGGTTTTGTCTCTTGCCAAGGACGGCACCGCAAAGGCGATTGCCGATATTGCCGACGTGGCGCGCCGGCAGAAATTGGCCGGTGCAGACTATCAAACCCTTGTCGCTGCGTTTCACGCGGCAATGGCCCCCTATTCGCCCATGGGCGACGACGTAAATCACACGCCCGACAAGGCTGGCCGTTTAACGGGTGCCTATCAGCCAAACCGTTTGGGTGCCGTCGAGGAATTGCCGCTGGCATTGGGTTTTTGTCTCTTCAATAATGGCCATTTCCGCAGATCGATTGAAGACGGAATCAACTCCGGACGGGACACGGATTCTATCGGCGTAATGGCAGGCGCAATTCTTGGTGCCATGCACGGCGAAAACGTCATCGACGCCGCCGATCGCCTGCAAATAGACACGATCAATCGGCTGGACCTCAACGCCGCTGCTGACGCGTTCACGGAAACCGTCCGGATTATCCACGCCGCCGATCAGTCGGTGAGTGACGCGCGTGCCAGGGATCGAGCGGTCCTGAGCGTATAATTACGAACTTTAAAAGCTGCCGGGAGGAACGGTGCATGTCGGAAATTGAACTTAGAAACGTAGCCAAGGCATATGGCAGCGTGCCCATTCTGGACGATGTTTCGCTTGGTATGAGCGAGGGCGAATTTGTCGTGCTTGTCGGCCCGTCAGGCTGTGGAAAATCCACATTGCTGCGCATGATCGCCGGACTGGAGGATATTACTTCCGGCGAAATCACCATCGGTGGCAGGATCGTCAATGACATCCCGGCGAAGGAACGGGATATCGCCATGGTCTTCCAGAGCTATGCGCTTTATCCGCACATGAAAGTGGCAGACAATATGAGTTTTGCACTGAAGCTTGCCGGCGCTTCAAAGGCCGAGATCAGCAAGCGCGTGGCCGAAGCCGCGGAGATACTCGGGCTTGACAAGCTTCTCGATCGTTTGCCGCGCGAACTTTCCGGCGGGCAACGGCAACGCGTGGCCATGGGACGAGCCATCGTTCGTGATCCGCGCGCATTCCTTTTTGATGAGCCCCTGTCCAACCTTGACGCCAAGCTTCGCGTAAAGATGCGCGGTGAAATCAAAAAATTACATCAACGGCTTGGTAAAACGATGGTGTATGTAACTCATGATCAGACAGAAGCCATGACCATGGCCGACAAAATCGTGGTGCTCAACGGCGGAAAGATAGAGCAGGTTGGCGCGCCGCTTGAGCTTTACGAAAATCCATCCAACCTCTTTGTTGCCGGATTTATCGGTTCTCCGGAAATAAATCTGTTGCAAGGAAAGGTCGACGGGCGGTTTGTACGGCTAAGGGACGATCTGCTGCTGCCGCTACCGATCGGCATTGCTGTTCCTCAAGATACAAGCATCGTCTATGGGGTACGCCCGCAGCATATCTATCCGGATGGCAATGGCTTCGCCGCCGAGGTTGTTTTGGTGGAACCAACAGGCGACGCGCAAGAAGTCCGGATGCGGTTTGGGATAACAGACGTCACAATGGTTTTGCATGAAGCAACACCCATGCGAACAGGTGCGCAGGTCAATGCCAGCTTTGATACGGCAAAAGTGTTGTTGTTTGACGTTGAGACTGGCAACCGCATCAAGTGATGCGGTATCACAATAACTGCAGAGAAGGTGGAATTGGGATCATAACCAGCCACACCGTGAATTTGGTGTGGAGAGAGGAGTAGCCTTCTCTCACCCGTATTTGATCACGTCCTCCCAGAATTGAGAAGTGCTTCTGTCGATCCAGATTACGACAATCAACGTTCGAATTTTATGGAGTTTTCTTGCCCACAGCAATTTGAACCCAGCCCCTTCTTCTTACTACGCACTTGCCAAAGTTTGTAGCGGAGCCGCCTGAGCCCTGTGGGTTCCGTTGCAAATGAAGAAGCTGGGTCAGGTTATTATTCTGAATATGTAATATTCTAGCATCTATGCCAGCAGTTACTTTGGCATGCCTTGCGGGCGAATATGGCGTTTCTGGGCAGCGATGCGAAAAATGGCATTCGGTCCTCCATATCCCCTGTAACCGCGCCGCTCGACGATCTCGAAGAAGAAACCCTCGCCATAATTGGGACTATAGAGCTGGAAATATTCGCCATGCTCATCACGGTCATAGAGGATATTGGCCGCTTTCAGCCTGTCCGACAGATCGGGATCGAGCCCAAAGCGTGCTTCAATATCGTCGTAATAGTTCGGCGAGATTTCCAGTGGCGTGAAACCATTGGCCCTTAACACTTCAGCCGTCCTGAAAATATCGTCCGTTTCGAATGCAAGGTGCTGCATGCTGGAGCCGAATTTTTCCGCGAGGAAATGGCCCGCAAGCGTCCGGCGATTTTCCGCGCCGTTCATGGTGATACGCAGCGAGCCTGCCTCGTTCTCGACGACCTGGCTGCGAACGATGCCCGAGGGATCGATGATATCGACCACCGGCGTCTTCTTCGCCTTCAGAATCGAGGTGTAGAACAGAAGCCAAGTGAGCATTTCATCGAAATTCATGGTTTGCGCCACATGGTCGAAACGCAGCAACCCGGCACCCCCCGATGCCCCGGCGTCATCGACCGGGTCGAACTCCTCGTCCCAAATGCCGGCAAGCCCGGGCTTGTTGTCGACGAAATAGAGAATATCCCCGCCGACACCGCGCACCGCCGGCATGCTGATCCCGGACGGTCCCGCGGGCTGTTCAAAGGGCGCCGCCCCGAGGGCAAGCGCACGTTCAAACGCCGCATGCGCGTCGGCGACATCAAGACCAAGCGCATAGGCTGACATGCCGTGGACCGCATGGGAGGAATGGGCAAAACCCTG
This sequence comes from Phyllobacterium sp. MT110, assembly GCF_058792715.1. Taxonomy (NCBI): domain Bacteria; kingdom Pseudomonadati; phylum Pseudomonadota; class Alphaproteobacteria; order Hyphomicrobiales; family Phyllobacteriaceae; genus Phyllobacterium; species Phyllobacterium sp. MT110. The sequence continues at coordinate 165,604 of NZ_JBXAFE010000003.1, read as the reverse complement.
CCGCTCCGTGTTGATTACGAGATTGATCGCGCCCTGGCTGTAGCGGTCGACGCGCTTGGTTCTGTGTTTGCCGGTCTTGCGAAAGCCCAGCACCCGTAGAAGCGAGGCAAGGTCCTCTGCCTCATCCGCGCTCGCTGCAAATTCCACAAACGCAACACCGTTCACCTCGACCGAATCGGGCATGGGCGGAACGGTCATGGCAACATCCGGTTCACGCCGCACCACCTGATCGCCGAGATAGACCAGCGAGCGGTGCCCGTCGATGGCTATGGATTTCGGCGAGCCGCCGCGGAACTGGTCATTGAAGATTTCAAGGGACAGATAGCCATCATATCCCGTTGCCGCCACCGCGCGCATGAAGTCCAGAACGGGAAGATCGCCCTCGCCCGGCATGTTGCGGTAGTGGCGGCTCCAATGGAGAAGGTCCATGCTGATCAGCGGCGCGTCGGCGAGTTGGATGATAAAGATTTTCTCCTTGGGGATCGAGCGGATCGAGCCGACATCGATCTTGCGCGCCAGCGTGTGAAAACTGTCAAGAATCAGACCGATATTGGCGTGACCGGCACGCCGCACGATCTCCCAGGCATCGCGGTGATCGTTGATATGCCGCCCCCAGGCCAGCGCCTCATAGCCGACGCGCAGGCCGCGTTTGGCCACCCGCTCGCCCAGCTCATGGAAATCCGCCGCCGCACGGTCAAGGCCGCCGAGCGCCACCGGCGAGACATTCGAACACACCAGCACCAGGTCGGTGCCCAGTTCCTGCATCACGTCGAATTTGCGCTCCGCCCGGTCGAAGGTGCGTGACCGCTGCGGTTCCGGCATGCCTTCAAAATCGCGAAACGGCTGGAAAAGCGTGATTTCCAGCCCGTGATCCCGGACCATCCTGCCCACATCGCTCGCGCTGCCGTCAAAAGCAAGAAAATCATTCTCGAATATTTCGACACCGTCAAAGCCGGCCCTGGCGATCGCGCTGAGTTTTTCCGGCAGTTCGCCGCTGAGCGAAACGGTTGCAATCGATGTTTTCATAGGGCACCTCCGTGCGGTGACAGTGACAGGATCGCGCGTGCTTCCGGGCAGTTTGCCGCCCGGCGTCCGTGACGCAGGACCGTCTCGACAGCCATCTCCACCAGTTCGGCGTTGCTGCGGGCCAGCCGCTCCCTCGTGATGCGGATATTGTCTTCAAGACCCGTGCGCACAGCGTGCGCCCCGCGGCGCAGGGCCCATTCCATGACGCTTGCCTGATGACGGCCAATTCCCGCTGCCGTCCATGTTGCCTTCGGCAGAACCCGCCGCAACTCCTCCAGCAGGATGTCAAGCAGGTGTTCATCGGCCGGCAGGGCATTTTCGACACCCATGACGAACTGCACATGCGGGCGGTCATCCATCAATCCGGCATCAATCAGCCGCCGCGCGCCGTGCAGGTGCGAGAGGTCAAAAATCTCGATCTCCGGCCGGATGGCATGCTGCTGCATCCGGCCGGCAAGATCATGCACAAGCGTGGTGTGGTTCTCGTAAACGATGGAGGGAAAATTGACCGAGCCCGTCGACAGCGATGCCATATCCGGCCTGAGATAAAGCGATGAACCGCGCAGCCCCGGATCGCGTCCGCGCCCTCCGGTGGAAAATTGAACGATCATGCCCGGACAATGCCTGACGACGCCATCCTGCACTTCGGCAAATTTCTCCGGCGACGAGGATGGGCTCTCGTCGTGATTGCGCACATGGATATGCACCAGCGATGCTCCGGCCTCATAGGCCTCGTGCGTTGATTCAATCTGTTCGGACGGACTGACCGGTACGGCCGGATTGTCCTTCTTGCGCGGCACCGATCCGGTGATCGCAACTGCAATGACGACTGGGTTCATTCGGGCCCCTCCCTTGGCCGTATTGAAATCACCGCACAGGACCGCTTTTGCACCCCTTCGAGCAGCGGTTCCGCGCTCTCTTGACATGAACGTACCAGTTCGTACATTATACGTCAATCGCAGACCGAACCACCGGTGACGTCGCGATGGGGAGAAGATGGGAGGAACCATGCAGCCGAACCGCGCCTATGCGCAGCTTTGTCCGCCGTTGAACCGGGATGCAGCGCCATGACGCGTGCACACCCGATTCTGGTCCTTAACGGGCCCAACCTCAACCTTTTGGGAAAGCGCCAGCCGGAAATCTACGGCAAGGAGACGCTTGACGATGTCGAGGCGGACTGCGTGCACCATGCCACCAAGCTCGGGCTCTCCGTTGATTTTCGCCAGAGCAATGCCGAGCACGAACTGATCGCGTGGATCCACGAGGCGCGCGAACGCGTCGCGGGCATTGTCATCAATCCTGCCGGCTATTCCCACACCTCCGTCGCGCTCATGGATGCGCTGGCCGCATGTCCCTGCCCGATCATCGAGGTTCACATCTCCAACATTCACCGGCGCGAGGCATTTCGCCATCACAGCTACATATCCCATGTGGCAACCGGGGTGATCTGCGGTTGCGGCACGCAGGGCTACACCCTTGCCCTGACCTGCCTTGCCGCACATCTGGAAAAGGCCAACCGATGACGCCATCGCCATCCCCGCATTTTCTTCTGGGCCTGATCGGATCAGGCATTCAGCAATCGCGCACGCCCGCCCTGCATGAGCGTGAAGGAGACGAACAGGGCCTGCGGCTGCTGTATCAGACCATCGACCTGGAGCGAATTGGCGTTGGTCCCGAAGCCCTGCCAGACCTGCTGATCGCCGCGGAACGCATGGGCTTTGCAGGGCTGAATGTGACCCATCCCTGCAAACAGGCGATCATTCCCCATCTCGACGAACTTTCTCCCGACGCTGCAGCGCTTGGGGCGGTCAATACGGTTGTCCTGCAAGGCGGCCGCCGCATCGGTCACAACACCGACTGGTGGGGGTTTTCGGAAAGCTTCAAACGCGGCCTGCCCGGTGCGCCCCTGTCATCGGCGGTACAGCTTGGCGCGGGCGGTGCCGGCGCTGCGGTTGCGCATGCGCTTCTGACCCTTGGCGTTGGCGAACTCATCCTGATGGACAAGGATCCGTCACGTGCGGAAGAAACCGCGGCAGCGCTCAACCAGCGCTTCGAGCGTTTCGGCAACAGCCGCGTGCGCGTGTCGCGCGATTTGGCCGCCGATATGGCAACGGCCGACGGGCTGGTGCACTGCACCCCGACAGGGATGGACAAATATCCCGGAACACCACTGCCCGTCGAACTGCTGCACCCGCAACTCTGGGTCGCGGAAATCGTCTATTTTCCACTCGAAACCGCCCTGCTGCGCGCCGCGCGCCATCGCGGCTGCCGCACGCTTGATGGCGGCGGCATGGCGGTGTTCCAGGCTGTCGAAGCGTTTCGTCTGTTTACCGGGGTGAGGCCCGATCACGAGCGCATGCTGCGCCACTTTATCCAACTCGGTTCCGGAGCGAAGGAGGCCGCAGCCTGAGCCGGGCACCCATGAAAGCCTTGAGGAGGAGGAGACTTCCATGCATCAACCAACAGGTGTCAAAGCACCCAGAAAAGCGGCACTTGCCAGCTGGATCGGCAGCGCCGTCGAGTATTATGATTTTTTCATCTACGGAACGGCGGCCGCGCTGATCTTTCCAAAGATTTTCTTTTCGGCCGCCAATCCGCAGGCAGCCGCCATCGCATCATTTGCCACCTTCGGCGTTGCCTATATCGCCCGGCCGTTCGGGGCCGTCATTCTCGGTCACATCGGCGACAAATTCGGCCGCAAGAAAGTCCTGACCTTCACATTGCTGCTGATGGGCTTTTCGACCTTCATAATCGGATGCCTGCCCACCTATGATCACGTCGGCATTCTCGCACCGATCCTGCTGGTCGTCGCGCGGCTGCTGCAGGGTATCTCGGCTGCAGGCGAACAGGCCGGGGCAAACTCGATGACCCTCGAACACGCACCGCCCAACCGGCGGGCGTTCTTTACAAGCTTCACCCTCAGCGGGACGCAGGCCGGGCTCATCCTGGCAACCCTCGTCTTCATTCCGCTCACCCGCCTGCCCGAGGCAGACCTGTTGTCCTGGGCCTGGCGTATTCCGTTCTTCCTGAGCCTCGTTGTCGTCGTCGTCGGTTTCTGGGTACGCCGCTCATTGCCGGAAACACCGGTCTTCATCGAAGAGGCGAAGAAGCACGAGACGTCGAAACTGCCGTTCATAACCCTGTTCAAACACAACTGGGACGATGTGCTGCGCATTGTTTTTGCGGCGCTCATTTCCGTCGTCAGCACGATCTTCAGCGTCTTCACGCTGTCCTATGCGGTCAACACCATGCAGATCGACCGCTCGACCATGCTGACGGTGCTGGTGCTCGCCAACATTGTCGCTCTCGGAGCGATCCCGGCCTGGGCCATGCTGGCCGACCGCATCGGGCGCAAACCGGTGTTCATTTTCGGCGCTGTCGGCTGCGCCGTGCTGATCTGGCCCTATATCTGGGCGATCAGCCAGGCAAACCTGACACTGATTTTTGTTCTCGGCATCCTTTTGTCCGGCGTCGTCTACAGCGCCGCGAACGGCGTATGGCCGGCCCTCTACGGCGAAATGTTCGATACACGGGTGCGGCTCTCGGGCATGGCAATCGGCACGCAGATCGGTTTTGCCCTGGGTGGTTTTGCACCGACCATCAGCGCAGCACTGCTCGGGACCGGCCCCAATGGCTGGATACCCGTGGCGGCGTTCACGACGATAACGGCGATGATCGCCGCAATTTCCGCCGCAACCGCGACGGAGACCTTTCGGACGCCGATGGAAGATCTCGGCAAGAAACCGGTCACCATTGCGGCCTGACTACCAACCAGACAGGCGGGAGCATGCTCCCGCCTGTCATTTCTGCTGGAGCAGGCCGATCACTGCATCGGCAATCATCTGTTTGTGTTTCTGCCTGCGGCCGGGCTCGGACAGGTCGATGCGGTGGATCGCACCGAAGGTATGACGATTTGCGACCCGGAAAAAGCAGAAGGCGCTGATCATCATATGCACGTCCACCGGCTCAAGGTCGGCACGGAACAATCCCTGCGCGCGCCCTCTCTCCAGGATCGCGTCAATGATCTGGATGATCCGCAGGTTGATTTCGCGGATTGTTGTCGCCTCTGCGAGGTGTTTGCCCTGATTGATGTTCTCGATGGTGACGAGCCGCACGAAATCCGTATGGCTGTCGTCATTCTCGAATGTCTGGTCGATCACCCGCCGCAATGCCGCGACAGGATCGAGCAGATCCAGTTCCAGGGCAGATTCGATGGCCCTGATATCCGCATAGGCCTTTTCAAGCACGGCGAGGTAGAGCCCATCCTTACCGCCAAAATAGTAGTAGATCATGCGTTTGGAGGTCTGGGTCCGCTCGGCAATCGCATCGACCCGCGCACCGCTCAGGCCGAAGGTGGCGAACTCCTCAGTTGCCACGGCAAGAATATCGGCCTTGGTCCGCTCTGGATCGTTGGTTCGGCTGCGCTCGGGTCCTGACCGTTTGCTCGAAGGAAGATGGTTTGGCATGCTGGATCAATCTGTCTGCTGCAATAAACGATACCGCATAATGGGCGAACCCGTACGTACATGGCAATAGAGTGTTGAACTGAGCTGTCTTTGGCTGACAGGGCCAGGCGTCCTGGAGAACAGCATTTGTCCCAACCTCCATTAGATCAATCAACGACCGAAACGGTTTTTCCAATTGGCCCGAGCAGCACAACCGAATCTCATTTCGATTTCCCCGATCGAAAGCGAGGCTGTTTATGTACTCGATGGCCTGTTCGATCACGACACAATTCTGGAGATTGATGAGCATTTCACCGATACCGATGGTGCGAACGATCATGTTTTTGCGTTATTCGCCCTGGCCACCCCGGCCGCGCAATATCAAGGATCAGAGGTTCCACACCTTCGAGCAGGCTGATGCATATCCGGCGCTGACCGCGGGCTACGGCGCGCGGACGGCATAGGCCTTCGGTGATCTGGGATACAGTGTCAATGTCGGCAAGACGGCACTTGGGACCATCTCGCTGGAACCTTACGCTAATCTTGCCCATGTTCATCTCCGCACCTCGGGCTTCACCGATTACGGGGGGATAGCTGCCTTGTCCGGAAAGTCCAGCAGCTTTGACCAAACCTTCTCGACGCTTGGCCTTCGCGCCCAGTCCGAATTTGAATTGGATAACGGGACGAAGATCACGGCTCGCGGAGCGGTCGGCTGGCGTCGTGCCTTCAACGCCCAAACTCCCAAGGCAAAACTCAATTTTGCCGGAGGAAATGTGTTCGACATTGCAGGTGTTCCGATGACCCGGGACTCTCTCGTGCTTGAAGCGGGCTTGGATGCCAAGGTTTCGAAATCGATGACGATCGGTGCATCCTATGTGGGGCAGATATCCGGCTCCCAGCAGGCGCACGGCTTCAAGGCGAGCCTAAACTGGAAATTCTAGCTGCCCCTCACTGAAAATGCGGCACTTCGGTTCCGCCAGGAGTTGGCCCGGTCGCGGCGGGCCAACTTTCGCCATGTCAGTCCCCGCTTATGTCAACAAATCTACACGCGGACGGCCTTCCGTTTCGGCATGGGATTCGACACACAAACGGCACCCACCCGCCAGAGCTTCCCAGGTACAGACATACACAACCGTCAACGCCTGGATCTTCTACCTGTTTGTGAGTTGATACCGGCCTTGTCCTGCATCATCAGCTCGACAAGCTAGTGCCAGGCGCCTTCAGACTGATGGCCAATCTCGTGCAGCCGGCCTGACATTCCAGGCCGGCGGTTCAATCGCTCCATTCAACCCTTCGACATATCCAGCGGCGGCTCGACGCCAGCCTTGAGCGGGCTGACATAGGGTGTACGGGCCGTCTGCTGGGCGAGCGCATGTTTGGAATCCTCAAGCAGAACCGGGTTGGTGAGAACCGCCAGGCCGAGTGCCGCCATGGCCTTGGCCGCATGCACCATGGCTTTGTGCGCAGCCGGTGCCTTGCCCTGTGCAACCACCTGCCATGTATGGAAAGGCGTGCCGATAGCGACCGTCGGCGCATGCACCTGCACCGTGGGAACGACCCAGCTGACATCCGCAATATCGGTAGAGCCGATGAAAGGTCTGCGCACTGTATCAAAGGGCACAAGAAACTCCGCCAGCGGCGCATCGGTAACCGGCATGCCGATCGCTTGATAGACCGACGCTATCTCCTGCTCTGACAGAGTTTCACGAATCCGCCGGGCAAAATTGCGGTCATTGTCATCAAAAGCCGGGGCACCGAGTTCTTCCATCGCGCGGTACAGCGCCTGTTCGAGCGGCTTGTTGCCCAGCGTGTTGGAGACGGCGCTGATGATTTTCATGTCAACGCGCGTCTCGGTCATCATCGCCGCACCCTGCGCGATCTTGTGAACCCGCTCCACCAGATCGAGCATGCCCGGCAAATCCATGGCGCGAATGGAGTAACGCACTCGCGCATGGGCCTGCACCACATTGGGTGCTATCCCGCCGGTATCGAGCACGGCGGAATGCACCCGCGCATCGGAAGGCATATGCTCGCGCATGTAGTTGACGCCGACGCTCATCAGTTCCACCGCGTCCAAGGCACTGCGTCCGAGATGCGGGGAGGCTGCCGCATGGGCCGCCCGCCCGGTGAAAACAAAGTCGGCACGGGTATTAGCCAATGACAGGGCAGGCGCGACTTCCCAGAAACTGTAGGGATGCCACGAGATTGCAACATCCACATCATCGAAGATCCCGGCCCGCACCATGAAGGCCTTTGCCGCGCCACCCTCTTCGGCCGGGCAGCCATAATAGCGCACCCGTCCGGCAATTCCCTTCTCGGCCAGAAAGTTTTTCAGCCCCACTGCCGCCAGCAAAGCGCCCGCTCCCAGAAGGTTGTGGCCGCAACCGTGTCCGTTGCCGCCAGCTTCAACAGCGCTGTATTGCGTCATCCCGGCCTCCTGAGACAGGCCCGGCAAGGCATCATATTCCCCGAGGAAGGCAATGACCGGTCCGCCGTCTCCGGCCTCTCCGACGACGGATGTGGGAATACCCGCCACACCTTCCGTGATGCGGAACCCGTGATGCAGCAACTCCACCTTGTGTTCGGCAACCGACCGGACTTCCGTGTAGCATACTTCCGGCATGCCCCAGACGCGGTCGCTCATTTCAATGAGCCGCTGCTTTTCGTCCTCGACCTTTTGCCACAACCCCTGACGGTAATTCGTGCTCATCTGCTTGTTCCTTTATCTCTCAGAGTTGTGCCGCATCATCGAAAACCAGCGCGGAAGCCGGTGGAACGGCGCCTTCAAACCAGAATGCCGCAGCGGCACGCGACATGGCAGCGCCGTCATGGCCTACCCCTTCAACCCTGACAAGCCTCCAGTTGAATTCCATCCCAAGACGTTTCGCCTCGCGCTCGGCAAATCCATAGACGAAATGTGCGCGCGCATAACGTGAACGCCCCTGTGCAAGCGCCTCCGGCTGGGAGGGCAGGTTCGGGTCATCCTCGGCTATGTCCTGATCGCCGGCGAAAATATGCATCGGATAGGCAAGCCAGCGCGCAAGCTCGGTCTCGGACAGCCCGATCCCGCCTGTCCCCTCGGGAAATTGCCGTTGCAGGTCCGGCAATGTGTACCAGCCGGGATTGGCGGCAATGACAGCGGAAAAGACACTGGGATTCTGTGTCGCCAGCAGGCGATGCGCAAACTGGCCGCCGGCGGAATGTCCGAACAGGCGGGCCTGCGCCAGCCGGGTTACACCACTGGCCTGAAGCGCGGCAAAGATGCGGGCCGGAACGCCATAGAGCCATTCCTCTCGCTTGCGCGCCTCACCGTTTGCGTCCATGACAAGGCCGTTATTGTAGCTTTCGGCCTCCGGAAACTGCGCATCGGAAAATGTCGGGGCAACAATCAGCAGCTTGTGTTTCTCAGCCGCCGGTATCCAGAAATCCCGATACTCGTCGCCATTGCGCAGCATGCCGTGCTGGACAATGACTACGGGATCGTCAGGGCCATGGGCTTGCGGCCGGTAGAAATGAACGGTCAGCGGCCGGTCAGGATGGAACCTGTCAATGTGGGGTATCGCGCTGCTTCCAGTCGCGGGAATGAGGTGGACGGACGTCATGCTATCTCCGAGTTATGCAAATGGCAGGCCGCACTCTGCCCTGGAGCGACGTCCCTGAGTTCGGGGCGGCGTTCACGGCATACCGGCATCGCCTGGCCGCAGCGCGGATGAAACGGACAGCCGGTTGGTGGGTCGAGCGGCGATGGCAAGTCTCCCTTGAGCGGCTCAAAACTGCGCTTGCGCCGGCTGATGGACGGGCTGGCATGGATCAGCGAGGCACTGTAGGGATGTGCCGGCTTGCTGAAGATTGCCGCAGCGGAGCCGATCTCGACGATGCGTCCGAGATACATGATCGCTATGCGGTCGCTGATATGCCGGACGATACCCAAATCATGGCTGACAAACAGATAGGTCAGCCCGTAACGCTCGCGCAAATCCATGAACAGATTGATGACCTGCGCCTGGATGGACACGTCAAGTGCAGACACCGGTTCGTCACAGACCAGAAAATCAGGCTTCACCGCGAGCGCGCGAGCAATACCGATGCGCTGGCGCTGTCCGCCGGAAAACTGGTGCGGATACCGATCCCGGTAGGCCAGATCAAGGCCGACTTCCTCCAGTGCCTGATTGACGGCACCGGTAATTTCGCTCTTGGGCATCAGTCCGTGCACTTTAAGGGCTTCCCCGACGATCTGGCTGACACGCATGCGCGGATCAAGCGAGGCATAGGGATCCTGGAAGATCATCTGCACCTTGAGCAGGAAGTTCAGCCGTTCCTTGCCCTTGAGTTTGCCGACAGGCTGCCGGTCATAGATCACCTCACCGGCGCTTGGCTGGTGAATGCCCGTCGCCATGCGCGACAAGGTGGATTTGCCGCATCCCGATTCCCCGACGAGGCCCAGAACCTCGCCGCGCTGGATGCTCAGGTCTACCCCGTCAACGGCACGCAGGACACGTGGCGGCGCAGCCTGGCCGGCGAGGGCCAAAATACGTTCGGCCATGGAGGATTTGGCGTGGAAGTGTTTCTCGACACCCCGCATTTCAAAGAAAGGTTCAGTCACGGCCTGGCCTCCTGAACTGGCGCGGGATGGGCTGCCTGCGGCACGGGATCATGGCAGCGCAAACCCCGGCCATCGATCATCCGCAGGACCGGATAGCTCTGGGAACAGACCGGCTGCACCCGTTCACAGCGCGGCCGGAACGGGCATCCGCCCGGGCGGGCGTCGATCCGCGGTGCATTGCCGTCAATCTGATGCAAGCGCTCGCCCGGCCTGACCATGCCGGTGGATGAATTCAGCAAACCAAGCGTATAGGGATGCAAGGGCCGGTCGAGCACGTCATCAACCGTACCGGTTTCCACAATCTGGCCCGCATACATCACGGCCACACGGTCGGCAAGTTCAGCCACCACCGCCAGATCATGAGTGATCCAGAGCACGGCAGTACCGGTTTCACGCACCAATTTCTGCACTTCATAGAGAATCTGGCTCTGAATAGTCACGTCCAGCGCCGTTGTCGGCTCGTCGGCAATGATCAGGTCCGGATTATTGAGAAGCGCCATGGCAATGGCCACGCGCTGGCGCATGCCACCGGAAAATTCGTGCGGATATTGTTTCAGCCGCACTTCCGGCGAGGAAATCCCGACGCGCCCGAGGGCTGCCACCGCTTCTCTCGCCGCCTGGGCCTGACCGCAGGCACGATGTTCGAGGATCGCCTCGCACATCTGCTCGCCAATGGTCAGCACAGGATTGAGTGTTGACAGCGGGTCCTGAAAGATCATGGCGATGCGATCGCCGCGCAAATTGCGCAGGCGTTCGCCGGAAGCGCCGCGCAGGTTCTCGCCATTGAACAGCACGTCGCCCGCGACGATTTCACCTGGCGGATCGATGAGCTGCACCAGCGAGAAACCGGTAACCGATTTGCCCGAACCGGATTCACCGACCAGACACAATACTTCGCCGCGCTCGACCGTCAGGTCAATGCCATCCACCGCAGGCCATGCGCCGCCGAGCAGATGAAAGACGGTTTTGAGGCCGCGTACTTCCAATAGAGGCGCCATCACCCACCCTTTACGTTAAAGCTGCGGCGCAGGCGGTCGCCGACAAAGTTGAGCGACATGATCAGCAGCACGAGCGCGAGACCGGGGAAGACAGCAATCCAGTATTCGCCGGAAAGCAGGTAGTCGAACCCGTTGGCAATCAGCAATCCGAGGGATGGCTGGGTCACGGGAACCCCTACCCCAAGAAACGACAACGTGGCTTCCAGCGTGATTGCGCTGGCAATATTGATCGTGGAAACGACGAGGACCGCGCCAATCGAATTGGGCAGCAGATGTGCCAGCATGATGTAGGGTGTCGGCAGCCCGAAATTGACGGCTGCCTCGATGTATTCCTTGCGGCGCTCCACCAATGCCGATGCCCGCATCAGGCGCGCATATTGCGCCCATTGCACCAGCATAATGGCGAAAATCACCTTGTCCACGCCGCGTCCCACCGATGCCAGCAGGACGAGGGCAACAAGAATGGACGGAAAACCCAGCATGAAATCGACGATGCGCATGATCAGTGCATCCACCATGCCGCCCAGCTGGGCGGCAAGCAGGCCTGCCGCAACCCCGATCGTCAACGCGCCCAGCGTTGAAAGCAGGCCAACCAGGAGGCTGGTGCGCAGCCCAAATAGGATGGCGCTGACCATATCGCGGCCTTGCGCATCGGTTCCCAGCCAGTAGACCGAACCGCTCATGCTCGCGGCCCCGGGCGCCAGCCGGTTGTCCATGACGCTGAGCGTGGCAAGATCATAGGGGTTTTGCGGGGCAATCAGCGGGGCAAAGACCGCAAGCAGAACGAGGCAGGCCAGCAATATGCCGGCACCGCGTGTCGTCGGCTTTTTGCGGATGCCGCGCAAGACTTTGCGGCGCAGCGGCGTCGCCGTATCATCCGGAATGATCGGCTTGTTCATACCATGTCTCCGGACAGTTTCACGCGCGGATCAAGAACCGCATAGAGTACGTCGACAATGAAATTGACGGCCACGAACAAAAGCGTTGCCAGCATCACATAGGCAACGACGACAGGGCGATCGAGCTGATAGATGCTGTCGATCAGCAATTTGCCCATGCCCGGCCAGGAAAAGACTGTTTCCGTGATCGTGGAGAAAGCCACAAGGCTGCCAAACTCAATACCGACCACGGTGACGACGGGGATGAGGATGTTGCGCAGCACGTGCCTGCCGACGATACGCCGGCGCCTCACGCCCTTTGCCCGGGCAAATTTCACATAATCCTGCGTCATGGCTTCCGTCGTGCCGGCAGCCACCAGACGGATCATCAGCGCCATGTTCGGTATGGCGAGATTGAGCGAAGGCAGAATCAGATGCCGCAAACCATCCGTGGTAAACAGGCTGGTCTGCATGCCGAGAAATGCAACCGTTTCGCCCCGTCCGGCGGTCGGCAGCCAGCCCAGCGCCACGCTGAACAACAGAACCAGCATCATTCCCTTCCAGAAACTGGGCAGGGAAAAGCCGATCACAGTACCCGTCATAATCACCCGCGACGCGCGGCTATCGGGATTGAGGCCCGCCAGCAGACCCAGCGGAATGCCGATCACGGCGGCTCCCGTCATCGACAGGAGCACCAGTTCGAAGGTCGCTGGCAATCGGGCGAGGATCAGGGAAACGACCGGCACGCCGTGCACGAAGGAAGTGCCGAGGTCGCCCTTCATGGCATTGAGCAGAAAGGTGAAATATTGCTGCCACACCGGCAGATCCAGTCCAAGCCGCTTGATCAGCGCCAGCCTTTCGGCGGCGCTGACCTGCGGCGGAACCAGCAGTTCAACAGGATCACCAATGCCATAGACGGCGAAGAACACAGCGACGGATACTGCAACAAGAACCAGAGCACTCTGGATCAGCCGCTGAAGAATATAAGCTGTCATGGCATATCACTCAGATTTCTGTCCCGCGCCGGCTTATTTCGCCGGCTTGACGGACATCGCCAAAGTGAACTGGTCTGAGCGGCCCGTGTAGGTGAGGTTGGCCTTGTGTGCCCACACAGCGCTTTCGAAATGCAGCGGGATGAACGCGAAATCCTTCATCATTTCGGTCTGTGCCTGCTGCAGCAGGGATGAACGTTTGGCATCGTCCAGCGTCGAAATCGCCTCCAGGATCAGCTTGTCAAAAGCGGGGTTGGAATAACCACCATAGTTGGAACCGCCGACCGTGCCCTCCTTGTTGGGTGTTGCCGGCCACTGACGCAGGAAGGATGAGGCCTCACCGCTGGTCGATCCCCACCCGCCGATTGCTACACTCAACTCCTTCTTCGAACGGCGCGGGAAGTAGATGGCGCGGGTCATGGCGTCAACATCAGCCTTGATGCCGACCTGCGTCAAATATTGCGCCACGGCCTGCGTGATCTGACTGTCGTTGATGTAGCGGTCATTGGTGGTGGAAAGCGTCAGCTGAAAGCCGTTTGTATAGCCTGCTTCAGCAAGAAGTTTCTTGGCTTCAGCCGGGTCATAACGCAGCTCCGGCGGATTGGGCAGCGTGCCGAACATGCCGGTTGGCAGAAACTGGTAGGCGGGTTCAGCTGCACCATCCATCAGGCGCGCAACGATTGCCTTGCGGTCGATGGCGAGCGACATCGCCTGGCGCACACGCACATCCTGCAGCGGATTCTTGCCGTCGGCAGCCTTGACAAAGGGACTCGCATCGCGACCGACATCAAGCTGGTAATAGATCACGCGCGTCGTCGGCGTAATCACATAACCGAAGCGCTTGTCATCCTTGATACGGGCCAGGTCGCGGGCGGCCGGATTTTCAATCACGTCATAGTCGCCGGCCAGAAGACCGGCCAGACGCGGCGCTGCATTGGGCACCGGCAGAAAGCGGACGCTTTCCCACGGTTCGGCATCGCCCCAATATTTGTCATTGCGGTCGAGATCGATGGCGGAGCCCCGTACATAGCTTTTCAATTTGTAGGGGCCTGTTCCGATGGCGAGCTTGCCGTCATTGAAATCCCCGACCACCGGCCAGGCCCCGGTAACGCCGCAATTCTTGCCAATATCGAAACTGAGCTTGTCGTGCTTGACGATGGAAGAGCTCAAAACACCGACGGTGCCGAGGAATGTCGGCAGCAGCGGTTCAGGCGCCTTGGTGGTAATGACCACGGTGTGCGCGTCCGGCGTTGCGACGGATTCGAAATTGCCGGTAATGTCGGCGAATGAACCGGCAATCGCGGTTTCGTTCTTCAGTGTACGGCAGAACGTAAAGACCACGTCATCGGCGGTGAAAGGCGAACCGTCCGAGAATGTGACGCCCTCACGCAGCTTGAAAGTCCAGGTGTTCTTTCCGTCATTTTCCCACGAGGTTGCGAGCGCCGGATGCAGTTTCTGTTTTTCATCCTGCCGAGTCAGCCCTTCAAAGATGTGGGCCGTTAGGGCATTATTCGGTGTAAGATCGTGATAATGCGGGTCGATCGCGGTCGGCTCGGAGCCAAGGGCAATGCGTAAAGGCTGTGCATGAGCAGAGCCGGCGAAAAGACATGTTGTCAGTAGGCATGCCAATAGTGTCTGTTTATGCATAAAGTTCTCCGTTCCCCAACGTCTCGTCATTTTTGACATGTTTATTTTCAAAAATAACGTATATGAAAATTTTATGCCGTCAACACCGGAAACGCGTATGTCAAAAACGTTGAACCCAAACTCCGATTTCTCCAACCGCATGTCTGCCGCTTACCCTGCCCTGAGCAAATCGCACCGCAGGATTGCCGACTTCGTGCTGGCAAGGCCGCTTGATGTTGTCGCGATGTCCATCGAAGGCCTGGCCCAGTCAAGCGGCAGCTCCACGGCCACCATCACCCGCTTCGTTCGCGCGGCCGGCTACAGCGGCTATGCCGAGTTCCGCGAGAAAATCGTTTCAGATTTTCAGTTTGTGCCGGAAGAAATCCTTGCCGTTGACGATACGGGCAAGGAGACAGGCCAACGGATTTTGTCATTGCACAGCCTGCTGGCGGACAATGCGGACAACATCAGGGATACGATAGCCAATATCGACAACGCCACGTCTTCCGGTTTCATCGCGGCGCTGATCAACGCAAAGCGGATCATCATTCTGGGCACCGGTGCAAGCCACTACGCCGCAACGTTTCTGGAAGAAGGCCTGGCGCTCTACACGGAAAAAAGCGTCTCGAACATTCTGTCCAGAGGCGCCTCCGAATATTCCAACAATTTCGTGCGGTCCGTGGACGAAGGCGACGTCGTCATTGCCGTCTCCATGCCGCGCTATTCAAACAATACCGTGCAGCTGTCGAAAGCGGCCAAAGAGAAGGGCGCTTTGATTCTGGCAATCACCGACAGCCCGACCTCGCCCCTGGTTCCCGTCGCTGACATCATCCTGTTTGCACCCGCCCGCAACCGTCTCTTGCCGAATTCACCCGCAGCGATTTTCGCACTCGCGGACGCCATTGTCACTGCCGTCGCAGCCCGCCGTCCGGATATTGTCGCCTCGACGATCGGCGTCCCGCCCGAAGACCTGTTCCTGTGATACCTACTTCTCGACAGTCGCGACAAAATCCGCGCGGAAGGCCGCAAGATCAGCAACGCTGACATCCGACACCGCCCAGAATGTCGGGCCGCCGCTGGACCATTCGGCAAAATTACAGCCCTCTCGTGTCCTGCTTGCCGCCGCAATGGGAGATGCCGGCCAGACGAACACATTGATGACGTGACCGTGCCGGCGGTACACCAGATCCGGTCAGAGTAACCGCTTCTCCAGCTGTTTCTTCTAAAAAATGAGATGAGGGAAGAAGCCCCTCTCCTGTTCGGTATGGTGATACCGAGTTATTTGGCTTTATTCGTCACCGTCTTGACGAACTCGCCAAGTTCCATCGGGAACGGGAACACAATTGTTGAAGTTTTCTCATTTGCGATCACGTTCAGCGTACTGAGATAACGTAGCTGCATTGCTTCCGGCCGTTGGCTGAGGATTTGAGCGGCCTCCAGCAGCTTTTGCGCGGCCTGTTGCTCACCTTCGGCATTAATGACTTTGGCCCGCCGTTCGCGTTCGGCCTCAGCCTGCCGGGCGATGGCGCGGATCATGGTTTCGTTGAGATCAACACGTTTGATCTCGACATTTGCAACCTTGATGCCCCAGGCGTCAGTCTGTGCGTCGAGAATTTCCTGAATATCGCTGTTGAGCTTGTCGCGCTCGGCCAGCATCTCGTCGAGATCGTGCTTGCCGAGGACGGAGCGCAACGTCGTCTGAGCAAGCTGGCTCGTCGCCATCATGAAGTCCTCGACCTGGATCATCGCTCGCTCGGCGTCGATCACACGGAAATAGAGGACAGCGTTGACGCTCACCGAAACATTGTCCCGCGAGATTACATCTTGGCTTGGCACATCAAGCACGACCGTCCGCAAATCGACACGCAACATCTGCTGAATGAAAGGGATGAGGATGACCAGACCCGGGCCCTTGACGCCGGTGAAACGGCCGAGCGTGAATACGACGCCGCGTTGATATTCCCGCAATATCTTGATCGAGGCAGCCAGGAGCATCAGCAGGATGATGATGATCGGAACAAAAATGGCGATAAACATTGGAAAATCCTCCACTAGCTCTCCTCCGGTTGATCGGGTTCGACCCTAAGGGTGAGGGCTTCGAGACCGGCTATACGAACCTTCTGCCCTGTTTTCAGGGGTACCTCGGACATTGCTGCCCATCGTTCACCATGGGCAAGGACATGGCCACGACCCTCGTGCCAGTCCAGCACCGTCCCTTGGGTTCTCATCATCTCCTCGCTGCCCGTAACAACCGGACGTTTGTGAGAAGAAAAGGCCAGACGGACCACAATTAAAGAAAGCACCAGACCGGCAAGGGAAACCCCGCCAATTACCGGCCAAGAAATGCGAAAGGCCGGAATGTCGGTGTCGATCAATATCGTAGCGCCGAATATGAAAGCGATGACGCCACCAACGCCCAAAACGCCAAAAGTCGGGTTCATCGCTTCTGCAGCCATCAACGCAAGACCAAGGATGATGAGACCAAGGCCGGCAAAATTCACAGGCAATACAGCGAGTGCGTACAAGCCGATCAGAAGGCTGATCGCACCGATCGTCCCGGGAAAATACGAACCGGGAGCCATGAATTCGAAGATCAATCCGTAGACGCCGATCATCATCAGGATCAACGCGACGTTCGGGTTTGTGATCACCATCAACAACTGAGTGCGCCAGTCCGGTTTGATCTGCTCATAGGCAAGGCCTCTGGTGTTGAGCGAAATCCTGTTTCCGCCGACGTTTACGCTACGGCCATCTACCTGCGCTAGAAGATCATCCACACTCGTTGCGAGGATATCGATCACATTTTCCTTGAGTGCTGCGTTCGAGGAAAGGCTCAACGCCTCGCGCACCGCTTTTTCAGCCCAATCTACATTCCGTCCGCGCAATTCGGCGAGCGAGCGGATATAGGCCGTAGCATCGTTGATCGCCTTTGCCTCCATCGGCGTGTGCGGCATCGCCGAGGTCGTGGCATCTTCACGTTCTTTCTTGGTCTTGGTGTCTTGATCCTCGTCCTTCTTTCCTTCGCCGCCGCCCGGAATGGGCAAATCAGTAATCTGGACCGGCGTCGCAGCGCCAAGATTGGTCCCCGGCGCCATCGCCGCTATATGGCTGGCATAAAGAATATAGGTGCCTGCGCTCGCCGCGCGCGCGCCGCTTGGGCTGACATATGTGGCCACGGGCACGGGCGAAGCAAGGATAGCGCGAATGATAGCGCGCATCGAAACATCCAAACCACCGGGGGTGTCCATTTGCAGAATAACGAGAGGCGCGTTGCGCTCGGCCGCGGTTCGCAAGCCCCGCAATATATAGTCGGATAGCGCCGGACCAATGATCCCTTCGACCTGCAGCACAAGTGCGTTATGGGCGGCCAGAGGGGTCTGTGCATTGTTCGGCAAGACCGACAACAGGATGCCAAGTAACGCTACGGTAATGGAAAGCACGGCACGATTATACGCAAACCATTCTCCGATGATTTTCCTCATCAGTTCCATGGTTTAGTTTACATCAGAACATAAGGTTCTGCTACATGACTACCTGAGTTTGCGTTGGGCTCAGGGATTTGCGCAGTGCTGAACGTGCGATGGTTGTATGATGCCGACCAGTCCCGATCGAGGGCAAGGCATTTGCGCGGAGCCGGTATTAGCCACTCGCAAATGGTCTTCAAACCGAAGCTGTTGCCGGCTCGCACGCACAATGAAAGGAAACTTCGCATGCTCCGCACCAAACGCCTTGCGTTTGCTCCTATGTGATTGATGAATTCACGCGGGACTGCATCGCCATCAGGGTCGACAGAAAGCTGAAGGCGACGGATGTCATCGACGTTCTGTCTGATCTGTTTATCCTGTGCGGCATTCCTGGACACATCCGATCTGACAATGGTCCTGAATTCATCGCTAAGGCCTTGAGGGATTGGATTGCGGCCGTCGGTGCCAAAACCACCTACATCATGCCGGGCAGCTCATTGGGGTGGGACCGTTAAACAATCGATCCAGTGAACCGATTGTAGGTCGAACGGCTATTGCGAGAGCTTCAACTCAAAGCTCCGGGATGAACTGCTGAACGGAGAAATCTTCTACACATTGAAGGAGGCACAAATCGTCATCGAGAATTGGCGACGGCATTACAATACAATCCGACCAAGTCTGCACTAACAATAAACCCGGATCACCCCATGGGGGCATGGCCACTCATGACCAGCTCTGTCGACTCAAATCCGAGCTGCCGATACTATTACGCGCAATGTGGGTTACAGTGACGGCGCCGATGCTTAAAGCGAGTTCGATCACACAGATGCTGAGAGGAATTGGCATCCTGGCGATGTCGGGGGTGCTTGGAGTGGCAATTTTTCTCGGGCTTCTCTGGAATGAGCACAATACCGTCACTCGCCTGCCCGCTCCGACAGGCCCTTATGCGGTCGGCCGCACGATTTACACGTGGAGTGCTGCTTCCCAGACAGACAAATTGGCACCCCTTCTGGGAACAACGCGAGAGCTGATTGCTTGGATCTGGTACCCGGCGGCAAACAATCAGCCAGATTTTAGGACTGAATATCTTCCAGCTCAATGGCGTGCCGCGGTTGAGCGCGAACGGGGAATGCTGAACAGCAAGTTCATAACGCGTGATTTATCGCTTGTACACGTTCACAGCACGCAGGATGCTAATCTGTCCCCTGCACTGCAAACCTATCCCGTCGTGATTATGCGGGCTGGGTTGGCTGCATTGACAGTGGAATACTCCACCCTTGCGGAAGATCTTGCCAGCCATGGTTATGTCGTCGTGGGTTTCGACGCGCCGTTGCGAACGGCAGTGGTCGTGTTTTCCGACGGGCGGGTGGTCACAAGAACACCAGAGAATGATCCTGAGGTCGCCTCCGGCCCTGAACGCGACCGTATAATCGGGAATTTGTTGGCTGCATGGTCATCAGACATGGCCTTCGCCCTTGATCAGTTGGGGCAAATGAACACCGGGAGCGCCCCCGGCAGATTTACGGGACGACTGGATTTACGACATATTGGAGTCGTCGGGCATTCATTGGGAGGCGCAACCGCCGCGCAATTCTGCCACGAGGATGCACGATGCAGGGCAGGCATCGACGTGGACGGCGCGCCTTATGGAAGCGTTATCCGCGATGGCATGTCTAAGCCCTTCATGTTTCTGGTGAGCGATCATGGTCCCGCATCCGATCCCGACATACGACGCGTCAGCGCTGACATTCAATCCATCTATGATTGGCTTCCGCCAGAAGGACGATTGTGGATTGCCATCAAGGGTGCCAACCATTTCGGATTCAGCGATGGGCTCCTGATAAAGAACCAGCAACTGCTGTGGCTGCTTCGCTTGCTCGGTATTACCAATATCGATCCACGCCAGCAACTCGCCGCAACAGCTTATTCCATTCATACCTTCTTCGATATTTATCTAAAAGCTGCACCGACCTCGACGCTGCATGACCTCTCGGTTGCCTATCCGGAGATCCAGGTTGTTCGACAACCATGAGAACAGCGCTGCTCCAGGAATCAACATATGCAAAGCACGAAGCGTGCTGCACACCTGCTCTTGCAGAGCGGACCAGAATAGCAAGAACACTTGTTGGGTCGCCATGCATCGCGTCAACTGCAGAAATAGCATCCGACTCTTCATGATCCCGCATCGCCAGCTACCCGAACAGCCGGTTGGCAATTTGCGCAACGTGACGGCCATGATACCTGGCACCGTCAAGCTCAATCGGGCTGGGGTTACGGCTCCCGTCTGCATCTGCAATGGTGCTCGCGCCATAGGGCGTACCACCATGCACCTCTTTGATCTCGCGTAATCCACTAAAATCATAGGGTAGGCCGACAATCATCATCCCGAAATGCAGCAGGTTGGTGATTGCAGAGAACAGTGTGGTTTCCTGCCCCCCGTGCTGACTGGCAGTAGAAGTGAAGGCAGCGCCGATCTTGCCCGTCAGTGCACCGCTCACTACCAGACCGCCCGCTTGATCGAGAAAGGCGGCCATTTGCGAAGGCATCCGCCCGTATCGTGTCGGAATTCCGAGAATGAGCCCATCATATTCGGCGAGTTCGGCAATCGTGGCTGTCGGTGCAATTTGATCCAACTTGAAGCCGGATGCCCGGGCGATCTCAAGCGGAGCGGTCTCCGGCACCCGCTTAATATCTACCTTGGCGCCAGCTATGCGGGCGCCCTCCGCAATCGCTTGCGCCATTTCCTCAATATGTCCATAGCTCGAATAATAGAGAACCAATAACCTGCTCATCGTTACCACTCCATGCTTGATGCGGTTGTTACTGTGATTTGGAAGGGCTGTCAGATTTAGGGACATCGGCTCAGCAATCGCCATAAGAGAAGCCGCCGAGGTTCAAGCACAACTGTCCGTCTGGCAGCGCGTCAGCCTCTGCCATTCAAATTTTTTGGAGCCTTCTTTTTCCTTGGTAAACTCTACCTTTAACCAGTATCAGGCAGATCGGCGATCCGCAGGCCAATTGCTCGAACTTTTGAGCGAAGCACCTGTTTCCATAAGCGTTTTCAGGCTAGACAGCAGCAACGGCCATCCGCGGGCCATGATGCCGATCGTGTCGCCAGCCCCTTGATCGGACTCCTGGGCAACGGTCAGCTTTACCATTTCGCCGAGCTGCTTTATTTCAAAGCTGACGCGTGTATGTCCCTCCGCTTTCAGCCTCGGCATGAATTCATGGCGCCAGGCCAGAACGAGCTTATCAGGGGGATTTACTTCTAGAACGTGCCCGGTATGGGCCGCTGTTCCGTTCGGCGTCAAAAGTCGCCACGTTGACCCTTGTTGCCAATCGCATTCAACGGAAAGTCCGTACCAGAACTGCTCGGTGAATTGTCGCTCGGTTAGGGCCTGCCACAACCTCTGAGGTGTTGTCCGGATATAGGTAACATAGACGAAGCGCTCACCGGCCGGAATAATCTGATTTTGATCGTTCATCATTCTCTCCTTCGAGCCTCTCCCTGAGCGAAGCCATGGCATCGAGACGGGCATTTTCATATTTGCCAATCCATCGCGCAAAAACGTGATGGATTGGCACGGGATTGAGGAAATGCAATTTCTCGCGCCCGCTCATCTGACAAACCACAAGATTACAGTCTTCCAGAATAGAAAGATGCTGGGTAACGGCTTGCCGGGTCATCCCCAGATCATCGCACAGTCCGGAAAGTGTCTGCCCATTGCGTTCGAACAGCCGATCCAGAAGTTGCCGGCGTGTCGAGTGCGCGAGAGCACGAAAGGTTTCGTCGATATCCATAAACGTAATATGCAAGCATTTACTTGCATGTCAATATGCGTGTTCAGGAATTCGAAAAACCCATGGAAACACGTCGTCTGGATGGGCCGGCCCAACGCACGGTGAGCGAATGTGTAAACGAGGACGTCTTCTCAAAGCGCCCGGCATTATCCCGCTGAACAAGCGAGAATCCCGGCTGTACACGCCAATGGGGTCCTCAGACAAAGCGGCCGCCGCCGTCGATGTGCAAAATCTCTGCGTTCATGTAGTGGTTCGTCAGCAGGAAAACGATCGCCTCGCCCACCTCATCCGGACGTCCAACCCGACCACCTGGCAACGCCGCTGCCACTTGCTTCAATACCGCTGCAGCGCCATCCGGACCGAAAGCATCAAACAACGGCGTCTCAATGAAGCCGGGAGAGATAACATTGACGCGGATCGGCTTCAGCTCAAGGGCAAGTGACCGGGCGAGCGCTTCCACACCTCTGACTGCAGCCGCAATGACCGAGGTTCCGTTGCCAGACGGACGGTCAGAAAACTGCCCCCCAGTCAAGACAATTGACCCTGTTGACGGCATCAATGGCAAAGCGGACCTGATGGCATAGAGCGGACCTCCAATACGTTCCTGAACCGCAGTCAGCAGGAGATCCGGATCTGAATCGGCCAACTTGCCGATAGATAATCCGCCGGCGGTTATCACGAGGTGATCAACGCACGCCATGCCCTTAAACACACCTTCGACGGCCATTCTGTCTGCAATATCGGCGACAGCCAACTTTGCGCCCCCTATCTCGTGCGCAGCAGCCTCGAGCTTTGTGAGAGTTCGCCCTACCAGCGTGACACTTGCTCCCTTGGCTTTGGCCGCGGCAGCAGTTGCCAAGCCGAGACCCGAGCTTCCGCCGAATACAACAACATGTGCGTTATGAAGAGACGTTTGCCTTGAAATGTTCATGTCTTTTCCTGGATGAAGGAGTGAAATTGAGCAAACACTATGGTATTCCCAAAAGCGCGGGAATGCATGAAAACTGCATATAGCTTATGCCATAGGGGAATGACTTGGATTCATTGCGGTCGATGCAATTGTTTGCGCGTGCTGTCGAGTTGGGCAGCTTTTCAGCCGTTGCTCGTGAAGAGAACACGAGCCAGCCAACAATGAGCAAAATCATTGCAGCGCTGGAGCGAAACCTGGGCGTTCGGCTACTCGAAAGAACGACGACCAGTTTGACCCTGACCGAGGAAGGCAAGCGGTTTTACCAGCGGAGCAAGCGCGTGATCGAGGAATACGCCGACGCGGTGGCGGATGCCCGGGGGCAGACACAAAAAGTTGTCGGAGCATTGCGGATCAATGCGCCGCTGGGACTGGGTGAACTGCGTCTCAACACATTGATCCTTGAATTCCTTGCGAGATATCCCGAGGTTGAGGTAGAGCTGATCCTCAATGACCGGGTGATTGACCTGGTCGAGGAAGGCGTGGATGTGGCCATACGGCTCGGTGGCAACCTTCCACCCAACGTCATTGCACGCAATATCGCCCTGTCACCGCGTGTGCTTGTGGCAACACCCGACTACATCGAGCGCATGCCAAAAATCAGCCGCCCTGAGGATTTGGTCGGGCACGAATATATCCGGTTTGCCGGGATAGCCTCCGGCAGTGACGTGGAATTTTTCAACGACGCCGAAAGGGTCATTGTCCAGACCAAAGGACGCTACCGCGTCAACAGCTCCCTGGCCCTGCGCCAATGTTTCCTGGAGGGGGCAGGATTAGGGTCTTCTCCCGCATGGCTTGTGCAGGATCTGATCAACACCGGTGCATTGATTCACCTGCTCCCCCAGTGGCAAATGGTTCCTCAGCTGGTGCACCTCGTTTATCCCTCGCGCCGTTACCAGCCGCTGAGGACTAAGGCCATGTTGCAATTCATGGCCGAAAGAATACCCAACCTTCCTGGCTTTCTTCAACCAGAAAGCGGTGACCGCCATCGCTGACGGATGATTGGGTTACCCTGACATGGATTTCGGAATGGCTAGGCTAACAAGGGCATCTATGAGACCCTCTTCATGCGCATCATTATATGAACCACGATGAAACAACACATCTGACCTGATATTGTCACCGTTCACAGCCTCATTCACACGGTGAGAGATCGTCGCTGCCGCAGAGGTGGCGGCGTTGTACGTCTCAACGGCAGTAAAGTCGGTGCCGCGAGCAACAAGCGCAATCAATTGTCCTTTCTGGCGAATGATCATACCTGGAAGCACTGCTTTTATTGGCCTGCTTAACTGCACGAACAGCGGTGAACGAAGAGCATGGCGCGGTAACGCCCTAAGCCCTAAGCACTCAACTCCAACCGAACGGGCTTCCCCGCGACAGGACACCGATCAAACCCGTAAGTGACGTTCGATGTCGGGCCGTCATTTTCGTATTTTTACAATCTCCTCGCGGCCCCTCCTCATACTCTCATCCCATCAGCCAAGCACAGAGATGAGAGATGAACCGTCGAGATTTTTCCAAAGCCCTCGCCGCCTCAGCTTTCCTGTCGGGCTTTCCCAAAAACGCAGCCCATTCACAGGAGACCGCCACTGTGACCGGCCCTAAAGCTTTCGAAATCGCCATTCCTCAGTCGCAGCTCGCAGACCTCAAGTATCGGCTCCAGCACACCCGCTGGCCCGATCAGCCGGCGGACGCCGGCTGGGCTATCCCGTCTTCAAAAATTTGCAAGAAAATGAAACCTGGGACCTTTTCAAAGACCAACTCCGCCAAAAGCGAGGTCTGTTCCTCCATATCGATGAAATGCAGCACATTATGCGAGGCGGAACCCACAAGGAGATCCAGCACATTGCCGACTCCATCAAAAGCCTGACGCAAATTCCTGGATGGCCGCTTCACCTCATTTTGTCTGGCGTGCCGTCGCTTGCCAAATTTGTTCATCACGAAACGCAGGTCAAAAATCGAAAAATGGGTTAGCCCGCCTCTCGTGGAATATGACGTGGTGGCCCGGTGGTTTTTCACGACGGTACGAAATATCGAAGCCTTGGCTAACACGCGCTATTTCACTAGCCAGGCTAGCCTGGGCATTCATAAGAGCGAACGTCAGAAAATTTTCGTGAAAGAGTTGAGGGATTTCTCTGCGACGTTTGAAGCAATCTCGAAACTTGGGCGCGACCGTAATCAGAGTGTGAGAAGTCTGCGAAAACACTTTGAAACTCTTAAAGTCAAACCAGCGTTCACCCTGCCTACCGGCTAAGCTTCTATAACAAATCCGATCTTTAAAACTGCGCCGTTTGCAATTCAAAGCCCTGCTATGCGGGGCTTTTTTTGTCTTAAGTTGATCGAATTAGCTATTTGGGACTTCGCTAAGCGCCGCATGACTCTTTTTAAGTGCGCACTTCTTGTCATTCTCATAACAAAATCAATTAGTTAGGCTCTAAAAAGGGACATTCTCTCGGTCCTCATCATCACTGTTATGTGTGGATCGGCGTGCAAAAATTGGACGCCGATCGGGGACAGTTTTGGAAGCCGTTTGACACCCTGACGATGGACATGGAGGATCACGTCAAAAGGCTGATTGTGTCGCTGTGGCTCCATGGACAAACCCTGCCCTCGCATTCTACTGTGGCCGCCACGGGCACGCACCACATGAGTCGGACGCGGGCCGCGGTTTCAGTCCAAAGGGAAAAACATGCGCATTCGGTCGATGATGATGGGGGCAGCTGCCTTGGTGGCGGTTGGAGCGTTCGCTGTGCACGCGCAGGCAGAAGGGTTCGAAAACATCGTGCTGTCCGCAAGCAAGGACGCGAACGAGACTCAGGCGACATTTGCACCGGATACGGCCAAGATTTTCCTCTCCGCCGACCTGACCGACGAGGTGGCCTCGGGATCAAAGCTAACCGTGAGCTGGATTTCGGTGGATTCGGGCGGTGTCGCGCCGGCGAACTACAAGATCGACGAGGCCAGCTTCGAAATCGGCAAGATCGAAAACCATATCGACGCCTCGATTTCCAAGCCGGACGCCGGCTGGCCGGTCGGCACTTATCAGGTGCAGATCGCCGTTGACGGCACGATGAAGGAAGAGGTCGACTTTTCCGTGAAGTGACCCGCGCGCCAGGTGGCCCTACTCCACGAGTAGGGCGTCGCCGCCCGCCATCGACTGCAGCGCGAGAAGAACGCGCTTCGGATTTACTTTCAATGCGGGCAAGCCATACTGGTCCAGCCCATTGAAGACAGTGTGTATTATTAATTACGATTGCGGTCCCGAGTTGGGCTTGTTCTCATCCTGCGCAGCAAGCTCAACCTCATCCGAAACTGGGCACGAAGAGCTTATATTTGTCGCCAGAATGCCTGGGACGCCTGTCTGCGGCGGCGTTCGGTAAACGCCACGGCAAGAATGACCGAGGCGATTGTGGCGGCACCAACTGCGAGCAGGTAAAGCCACGGCACCGACATGGTTTCCGGCGGCGGATCAAAAACACCCGTCAGCATCCTGATGAGAATACCAGCCGTTGTCACGCCCGTAACAAGACCGAATGTCAAACCTCCAAGCAGAATGATGGCGGCCTCGCTCCACAGGAATGCCGCGAGCTGGGCTGGCTTGACCCCGATTGCGTTGAGAATGGCATAGTCGCGACTTCGGTCAATGAAACCGAGGGCAAGCATGAGCCCAGCCGAGACAATCGCCATGATGAGCGCGAACACCAGTTCAATCGCTGTCAAGCCGCGAAGGTCGACGGCGGTAAGGCTGGAGCCAATCAAACGGCTGACCGAGCCAATATCCACAATTTTCAACGATGGGAACGAGCCTAGTGATACGCTGGCCGCGCGCGCGACAGCTGCCGGATCGATACTTGTACGCAGCAGCACATATTCGGCCGTCGCGTCGCCGGTAATTTTTGAAACATAGTCCATGTTTGCGACCAAAAACGAATCTTTCGGCGCAGTGGGAAACTCCGTTACCACTCCGATGAATTTAAACGGGTAGGCATGATATTGATGGTCGGCAGCGTTTTGCAGGCGCAGGTTTATCGTGTCACCCGCTTTGAGCTGAAAGTCCCTTACCGTTTCCTCTGACACGAGAACCCCGTCTGGCGTTTTCAGGAGGCCGGCCAGATTGTCGGCGGCAGTTCCCGCAGAGAAAAAGGCGTCGGACAGTTTCGTTGCAGCCTGAATGCGTGCGGGATCGATTCCGTATAAATCCTGCAAATCCATGCCGACATAGGCGAAGCGATGCTGCATGGGACGCGCCACCATGACGCCTGGAATGGATTCCAATTGCGACAATTGGCTCCCTGCCGGTTGCAATGTCGTGCCAAAAACCGTGACGTCGGAGCCGTTCGTCAGTTCGGCATCCACATGCGCCTGATCGTTGAAGGTGCGATTGAAAACCGCCGTGGAGGTTGCAAACGACACCGCCATTGCGACCATGGCAATTGCGAGCGTCAATCGCCCGGCTTGTCGTGAAAGCGAGGACGATACAACCTTCGTCATCGACCCGCTCACAGGCATGACCATCGCGCGCAATATTGCACCATTTCCACGAATGATGAAGCCGCAGATGCGAACACAGAAAAGCGCAGATCCAAGCCAGAACAGGATCGGAGCGGCGAATGCCGTATAATCGACGGCAGTCGCTGCAACTCCTTCCGTTGCCAGAACGACCTGGTAGCCATGTGCCGCCGAATGCCAGAAAATAGCTGCTGCCGACAAAATCAGCACGACATCTGCATAGAATTGCTGCCAAAGCGGCATCGCAGCGGGTTCGACTGCTTTTCGGGCAAGCTGAACGGTTCGAAGCCGGGCCGCATTCCAGGCAGGAAGAATGACCGCTGCCAGGGATAGCAGCATGCCAAAAGCCGCCAGAGCCGCGAACAGAAACACGTGCGATAAGCTCAGCGGCACATTTCCCAAGAACGTTCTGGTCAATAGGAATGCCAGGATCACTCCGCCGATGACACCCAATGGACCAACAACAAACGCCTCCATCGCCGTCAACCAGAGGATTTGACGCATTGATGCACCGCGAACGCGCATTTGAGCTTGTTCACGTTTTCTGCGGCCGGCACCTGAAGCGGTAATGGCAAAAGTCAGCATCACCGAAAGCAGTATTCCCGGCACTCCAAGAAACAGAAACAAAACGCGGGCATAGAGGGCATCGCCTCGCACCGCATCCAGCCGTGCTCCAAGATTGTTGGCGAGCAATGCCGAGCCTGCGACCCGGGCTTCAAGATGACGGCCGGCACCAGTGACGTAAGCATAGGCGGCATCAGGGTTTGCAGGTAATTCTGCGTGCGAAAGCTTCGCATGGAACTGCAACTTGATGCTACCGGGAGAAGCTTCTTCCTGTTGTCCGAAAGTATCTTTCCAAATATTCAAGGGAAGTATCAAGACATTGTCGGGTGGTGCCTGTGGGGCCGATTGGGGAGGCAAACCTATTGATTGGAAAAGTGAATCCGCGTCAGGAAAATCGACAATGCGGTCGATTTTTAGCGTCGCGGGCGACAAACCGATGCGATGGATCGTAACAACATCACCTGGCTTAACGTGGAGGTTTGATGCTGTCTGCTGGGTTATCATCACACCGCCATTTGGCGCTGACAATGAGCGGATTTCGGCAGGGAAGCTTTGGAGATAGGCGGCGTCAAATGCGAGCACCTTGCCCGGCCCGGTGGTTTGGGTGGTTCCGTCACTCGTAGCTTCCAGGCCGGTCACACTTGCAAAATGCGCCTCCCCCATAGCGGCAACCCTTGCGGATTCAGCAATCGCTTTCTTTATCTCTGCTTTATCGGCTGTAGCCAGAACTTCGACCTGCCAGTCAATCGGAACGCCTGCAATCGCTCTCCTGGTCATCGTTTGGCCGCTGGAAGAAAGAAAGATGCCGAGACACGCGATCAAGCCGACTGTCCCTGCAATGCCTGCAGCGGTTCCCAAAAGCTGCAGGGGGCGGCGCGTGACAAGACCGTATACCCAAAGACCCATCATTTCACAGCACCAATTCGGCAAGAGACGGATTGTCGGTGGTCAGCGTGCCGTGTCGCATCGACCATTGTTTCTCCATGCGCTCGGCGACCCTCAGATCGTGCGTCGCGATAATAAGCGCAGTTGACGTGCCATCGATCTGTCTGAGAAGCACGTCGATCAATGTCCTGGCCGTTGCCACGTCAAGCTGGCCGGTCGGCTCGTCCGCAAGGATCAATCGCGGTTGCGTTACAAGTGCTCTTGCCAAAGCGACGCGTTGGGCCTGCCCGCCCGACAACTCTTCCGGAAGCTTCCCCGCCAACCCGTCGAGCTGGAATTCAGCGAGCAAGGCCATCGCGCGTTGATCAGGCAGGTCCTGCCCGCCTGAAACGATCAATGGCAAGGCTACGTTTTCAAGAACCGTCAGAGCGGGAAACAAACTTTGTGATTGAAAAACATAGGTAATTTTCTCAGGCCGCAGGGTATCTCCGGCACCGAGCGCCGGCCAGGTGACAATCCCTCGGGTGGGCCGGTCAAGGCCGCCCAGCAGATAGAGGAGCGTAGACTTACCACTTCCGGAGGGGCCCGTAAGCGCAATCCGATCCCCGGATACAATCCGGCACGATGACGGCTGCAGGACCGTGCTCATGCCGGATGTTCCGTCGGGAAAGTCCCTTGCAACATCTTTTGCATCGACCAGACATTCAGTCATGGACCACCTTCCCGTCCCTCAATCTGAGAACACGATCCGCGATACCGGACATCGCATCGCTATGGGTCGCAACGAGCGTCGATTTGCCGGCCTGTCGCCGCTTTTTGAAATGCTCGATCAGGTGCGATTCAGTTTTTCTGTCAACTTCAGCTGTGGGCTCGTCGGCGACGAGCAGCACCGGGTCTGCCGCAAGCGCGAC
Source organism: Phyllobacterium sp. MT110 (assembly GCF_058792715.1). Classification (NCBI taxonomy): domain Bacteria; kingdom Pseudomonadati; phylum Pseudomonadota; class Alphaproteobacteria; order Hyphomicrobiales; family Phyllobacteriaceae; genus Phyllobacterium; species Phyllobacterium sp. MT110. The sequence continues at coordinate 135,935 of NZ_JBXAFE010000003.1, read as the reverse complement.
AGCCAACCCTGCGCGAGCCGCCTCCCCCCCGGACAGCTCATTCGGATAACCATAGGCACGATGCCGCAGATCGACAGTCGAAAGCAGCATTTCGATGCTGTTCATGTTTGCCATGCCTGCCAGGTGCATCTGAAGTTCGATGTTTTCGGTCACGGTGAGGTGCGCAAGAAGGTTCGGCACCTGTTGCAAAATGCCCAAACGCGTCGCCCTTACGGATGCTCGAAACGCTTCGGAGCGCCGCGTGATCCTCTCACCGGCAATGATGACGTAACCGCCGTCCGGTTCTTCAAGGCCTGTCAGACATGACAGCAAGGTCGATTTACCGCTGCCCGACGGTCCGGTAATCGCAACTATCTCGCCATGCCCAACCTGAAGGCTGACGCCACGCAGTGCCGCCGTTTCATCATCCCCGTTATGGTAAAATCGGTACAATTCATGGGCTTCGATGAGCGGCATATCATTGCCAGCGAAACGATTGGGACATCATGCGCCATTGATCTGCATTGTCCGCTCCAAATGGTGCATACAGATCGAGCTCGGCAAGTTTTCCATTCCTGAAGTAAAGGTAGCGTCTGTTCTCAAGCCGAACCTGTTTGTTCGTGACCGCGTTTGGCTCGGAATCTGAAGTGTATGAAATCAGGATGGCATTGCCACCAGATACCTTTACGGCGCGAACGCCAGCAACCTTGACCGCTTTTCCAGCGGCCTCCATTTTGAGAACATAGTCCCGCTTTACGGATTCTACCGAGGGCGGCGAAGCGGCGGCGGAAACCATAACCACCACACCGTCCAATTTGTCAGTAAAGCTGACGCCGTCCGGTCCGTCCTTCCTTGCCCATCCTTCGGGAACTTTCAAAGAAAAGCCGAGAGCGGAGCGATACTCGATAAAGACTTGGGTATCGGGGATGTCTCCGGGCGGATTCTTTTCCGTCGCAGAATCCTCAACCTGAGGTATCGATGCCGAATGCGCTGCCGGCAATGTTAAACAAGATGATGTGACAGCGGCTCCGAGCACCAAGGCGATCGTGACCGCGGGGTGTTTTTCGAGATACTTGTTCATGGTCATTCCTTCGTGCGCGCCACCATGCGCCATCGAAGACCATAAACATCCAACTTTACGACCGCTTCACCGCTACCATACGGTTCTGTAAGGCGATCGCCCGTACGCACAGCCGGGATGGCGCTCTTCTCGGTGGTCCCGATCAGGCGAGAATTGTATTTGAAAAGCGATATCCGGGCGCTTTTGAGATTTGCGGAAAAAGGACCGATGTAAGGTCGTCCGCCAATATCATCGTGGAGAATTCCGACTTCGCGAATCCCAAATTGACATTGCGAAGAGTGCAATCGCACCCACCGACCGCTGATGGAAGGAAACGCCGCTTTGTTGAAGGGTTTTCAGGCGGCCGTTGCTCGCAGTAAGTTCAGTATCGCATTTTTGAGCTCTGCAGGGCCGTTGATCAGCATATCGGCACCTGTCAAGTCGAGTTCCTCTCGGCTGCCGTAACCCCAGGTCACGCCAATCGCTTTCATATTGTTCGCATGCGCCCCAGATACATCGAATTTACGATCGCCCACCATCACGCATCTGTTCGGGTTCAGTTGGTTCTCTGCCAGAATATGCGCGATCAACTCCGGCTTGTGATCTGTCACAACACCAGGTTCTGAACCGTAAATTCCGGCGAACAAGCGGTTCTGTTCAAGATTTTCCAGAATTCTTCGAGCAAAGAAGACACGCTTTGATGTCGCCAGAAACAGGTTGATTCCCTCATTGCGAAGGGAATTCAGTGCGGAAGGTATTCCGTCATAAAGCGTACTCATCAGGAGTCCCCGAGCGCCGTAGTCGCTGCGATAGGCATCGACCGCGTCAGAGATGCGATTGTCGCCGTAGGGTTCGAGCAGATAGCGCATCACCTCCTCGATCGGAGGTCCGATCAATGATTCAATATCCATAACCTCGGGCGGCTCGTGTCCGAGTGCACGCAGGGCGGCACGACAGCTGGACACAATGCCGGGTTGCGAGTCGATCAGTGTGCCGTCGAGGTCCAGAAGAACGGAAAGATCAGAATTCGGCACTTGGATTGGATTTCCCATCGCTTTGACTTCTTGTATCTGCAACGGACCCCGGTCGTCACCCCCAATTCCGATCCGCTTGGCAGCAACAGTAGTTCGAGATTTCAGAATACGGCAGGTTCAAGTTGCGTTTTTCGTCTGAGTGTTCCGGCAATTAGGTGCACGCACACCGCAGTAAAGACAATCAGCGCGCCAATGATCGTGCTTGCACCGGGTGTTTCCTTGAATGCGAGCCAAACCCAGAGCGGCGCCAGCGGAGCGTCCAACGATCCGATCAAGGCCGTCTCGATTGCCGGAAGATGCCGGGCACCCAGTGTGAACAGCGCAAAACCAACGGCTGAATTAACAACACCAAACAGAGCCAGGATCAAAAGCTCATGACTGGTAATGGCAAGCGGATCACCGAGCGGCCAACACACCAAACCACTGAGCAAAGCCGACAGACAGGCGGCCGGCATGATCGGGATATTCTGATACCGCCGCGCGATAACCATCATGATGGCCATACAGACGGTCATTCCAAATGCCAGGACATCGCCCAACAGTCCGCCTTCCACGCCCAGCCCCATCATCAGCGCCACACCGGCAAGGGCAAACAGACTTGCAATGATGGCGCTGCGTGTGGGTTGTTCATTCAGAACGAGCCAACTCAAACCCGCGGCAACGAACGGAACCGTGGCGTAAATGACCGCGCCATGCGCAACCGTTGTATGCCTGAGCGACGTGATGAAAAAGATCATTCCGATCGCGGATACGGCCGCGAACATCCATCCCGGCAAACCCATCGTTCGAAACGCCAGCCAACTCTTTCGACCTTCCAAAGCGAAAATCACCAATGCAATTGCAATCGCGCCGAAGATGCCGCGCCACGCCAGCATCGTCCAGCTATCCAGCGGAATAAGCCGGGTGAAAAATCCTGCCGTGCTCCAAGCCACCGCAGAGCCTGTAACAAACACCAGTCCCAGTCGATATCCCGCCGCACTCATCGATCCGCCTTTGATTGAACAGAAACAATATAGGCCCACTGCTGACATCCTGGTGTCAGGAAACAATGAGATTTGAAATTGGATTTCTCGTTGCCCAATATGGCTTCCTCTTGCTCCGTATCGATCACCTTCGTTCCATTGGACAATAAGCGCATGATGCTGCACACATCATCACGCACATAAGCAATCATGCCGTGAACACCGGGGCCTTAAATGTTCTTCCTGATCTCCAAAGTGGCGGGCTACGTGGTCCTGCCGTCCAATATCATCGGGCTTCTCGGTATTTTGGGCGTGTTCGCCCTGATCCTAGGGTTTCGCAGGACAGGTCTGTCATTTCTCGTGATGTCAGTTGCGCTACTTGCAATCCTTGGCTGGTCTCCGGCAGGACCAGCAGCCCTACTGCTTCTTGAGAACCGCTTTCCACAACCCAGCATTACAGGGCCAGTTGCCGGTATCATCATGCTCGGAGGCGCTGTCGACACGCACATAACAGCCGAACGTCATAGCCCCGCTTTGAACGAGGCAGCCGAAAGACTGACGGCAACGGCTGAACTCGCCCGGCTTCATCCTGATGCGCGCGTATTGCTGTCCGGCGGTGCCAATCATCTTGTACACGACAACTCCCCGACGGAATCGCAGATTGCCAAAGATGTGCTTGTCTCTATCGGTCTACCTGAAACCCGCATCCGCATTGAGGAGCTTTCGCGCAACACGTGCGAAAACGGATCGGAAACCGCCGCAGCGTTTCAAGCCAAGCCAGGGGAACAGTGGCTGCTGGTGACTTCGGCAAGCCACATGCCACGGGCCGTTGCGTGTTTTCGTGCGGCCGGTATGAACATAACTCCCTATCCCGTGGATTATCGCACCCGCGGGGGCGCAGATTGGCTCAGACCCGTTTCGACCATTGCGACAGGTCTTGCCGCATCTGATCTTGCGATGCATGAATGGCTGGGATTGTTCGTTTATCGTGTCCTTGGTTTGACCGAGGAGTTATTTCCGTCGCCTCGGAACCCGGTGTAGATCCGATCTCGGTCTCGATTGGCTGTGATAGAGGGACCTATGCTTCCGCGCCCGTTTTCCCAGCTTCAAGCTGATGGGCCTTGAACGAAAGTGCTTCGCGGGGCGGTTTTTCCAGATTATCCAATGTATAGCTCACTGGATGCTTTACGGAATTAAACGACTCTTGTCGGTTTGGCGAACACGAGTTAGATCAACTGCTCGATTGTTGATAATGGCTTCCATCGAAAAATAGCCCGTTACGGTTGCCAGATCGAAGTTTGTAATAAGTTTCTGATAAAAAGCGTCATAGCCTGACATGCCACGGGTTGCGACCTTGATCAAATAGTCCCAATCCCCGCCAATTCGGTAAAAATCGATAACCTCTGGCAACTGGTCGACGTGTTTGCGAAAATCATCAGACCATTCCTTGGAGTGGTGGCGCGTGCGGATCATGACAATCACGATCAGATCGAAACCAAGCACCTCCAGATTGATGTCAGCGTGTGCGCCTCGCACCATGCCGATGGCGTGAAGCCGTTGGAGTCTCCGCCAACATGCATTTTGCGATAGCCCCACCTGGTCGGCCAAATCGCGTTGCGATGCGACCGCGTTTCGTTGAAGGCAAGTCAGAATTTTCAGATCAAAATCATCAATTTTCTCGGATTTATCGATCATTTTACCCGTACTAGCTCCAAGTTGTCAAAAAATCGGTGAGGATTTGAAGAGTGAGGGGGAATATAATCTCTGTCAAATCCTATCTGGAGACCGCCAGTGCAAGAGCCAGCCAATACCCGCCAATCAGCAGTTCCAATGGCAGTTCTCGCCAAATTCCGAAGCAGCCTCGATGTGGCCGATCCCATCGTCATGCTACGCGAGGGTCTCATTGGTTCGCAGGCCAAAGTCGACGGGCCGTTCGGCTTGAAAGATCTCGTCTATGCCGATTACGTCGCTTCCGGACGGGCACTCACACAGGTCGAGCATTTTATCCTCGAAGAGGTGTTGCCCTATTATGCAAACAGCCATACCGAGGCCTCCTACTGCGGCGGCATGATGACACGCCTGCGCCGGGCTGCGCGCGCAGTGATCGCGGAATGCTGCGACGCGGACCACAACCACGCAGTCATCTTTGCAGGGTCCGGTGCAACTGCGGGCATCAATCGGCTTGTCAACTTGCTTGGTGTCTCCAAGGCCGTTGCGTCGGGCCAGCGGGTTTGTGTGATCATCGGACCTTATGAGCATCACTCGAATATTCTGCCCTGGCGAGAAAGCGGCGCGGAGATCATAGAAATCGCCGAAGGTGTCGACGGCGGCCCGGATCCCATGCTTCTGACAGAAGCGCTGGAGAGCGCCACCGCAGATCTGAAAGTCTGCTCTTTTTCGGCCGCGTCCAACGTGACAGGGATCATGACCGATGTCGCGGCAATCACGAAGATCGCCAAATCGGCAGGCGCAAAGATCGTCTGGGACTATGCCGGTGCCGGACCTTACCTGCCAATCTCAATGCGCCCCGAAACGAACGTCGAGATAGACGCGATTGTCGTATCGCTGCATAAATTTATTGGTGGGCCGGGAGCAACAGGTATCCTGATTGTTCGTCACGATGCCGTTACCGCAAGCAAGCCCTCTTGGCCAGGTGGCGGCACCGTGAAATTCGTTTCGCCAACGGGCCATGATTACAGCGACAGCCTTGAAGCACGCGAGGAAGCGGGCACGCCCAACGTCATCGGTGACATTCGAGCGGCACTTGCTTTTCTGGTCAAACAGGCGATCGGATTGGATGACATCAAGCGGCTCAACGATGAGCTGACGCAAAAGGCATTTGCGGCATGGCAGAACGTTCCGGAGATCGAACTGCTCGGCTCCTGCCTCCTACCACGGCTTCCGATATTCTCGTTCCGAATCAGAAACGCCAAAGGCGGGTATGTCCACCAGCAATTGATCACGCGGTTGCTGAGCGATCGGTTCGGCATCCAGGCCCGGGGAGGTTGTGCCTGCGCGGGGCCCTATGTGCACCGATTGCTGTCGATTGATGCCGAAGCCTCGCAACGTATGCGGCTGGCGATCCTCAGTGGCAACGAGATCGAGAAGCCCGGATTTACCAGACTCAATCTGAGCGTCCTGTTGTCAGATGAAAAAGTCTCGTTCATCCTGCAATCTGTCGCTCAGTTGGCGCGCGATGCTCCTTCATTTGAAGCGCTCTACACATTCGATCCGGCACGCGCGATTTTCTCGCCGCGTGTTTCGGACTTTAAGGACGCTGTCCATGCATAGGCCCGACGTTACCGCCTTCTTTGACCCGCGCACATTTTCGGTTCAATACGTAGTCAGCGATCCGAAGACCAGGGCTTGCGCCATCATTGATCCGGTCCTCGACTTCGATGAGAAGTCAGGCACGACAGCGACATACAATGCCGATCTGCTGCTCGACTTTGTCCGTGAGCAGGATCTGCATGTTCAGTGGATTCTCGATACCCATCCGCATGCCGACCACATGTCGGCTGCAGCCTATCTCAAAGGGATCACGGGTGCGCCAATCGCCATTGGCGCAAGAATTGTCGATGTCCAGAAGATCTGGTCGCAGATCTACAATTGGCCGGATTTGCGCATCGATGGAAGTCAGTGGGACCGGCTGTTCGTTGACGGCGACACCTTCTCCATCGGCAGCATCGCAGCCGGCGTCATGTTCTCGCCGGGCCACACGCTTGCATCGATAACCTATTCGATCGGCGACGCGGCGTTTGTGCACGATACGATTTTCATGCCCGACAGCGGCACAGCCCGTGCGGACTTTCCAGGCGGAAGCGCCAGCACGCTATGGGCGAGCATCCAGAAAATCCTCGCCCTGCCCGGAGACACGCGCATATTTGTCGGACATGACTATCAGCCCGGTGGACGGGAACCCCTATGGGAAAGCACGGTCGACCGGCAGAAAGCTGAGAATGTCCATCTCAAAGGCTCACCAAACAAAGAGGACTTTGTCTTGATGCGCGAGAACCGAGACCGGACGCTGCCAATGCCAAAACTCATCCTGCACGCCTTGCAGGTCAACATCAACGGCAGCCGGCTTCCAGAGTTGGAAGAAAACGGCATACGCTATCTCAAGCTGCCGATGAATGCGTTTCAAGGCACACCATGGGGCTGACTTCCATCTCAAGCCCAGCACAATATCGCATGGTATTCGCGGCGCTCAGCTATCCTGATGCAGAACCTCTTGCCGTCATCGCGACCGCAGGGTTACCGGAAATTGCGACCTATACTTTAGGACTCATGTTATCTGCCTGAACGCATTTTAAAATGCCCATTCTTCAAAAATGCACCGGAATCATTAGATAATTTCCAATTTCTGGGACACTTGTTAAAGGCCTATCCATCACTTGATTTACCGTATCGTACTTCCCTTCCGGCCCTGGTTGCGCACTATCTGAAATGAGGCAACGGCGATGTCGGGAGCCGACAAATGCCAATCCGACGGTAACCGGTTTCGATCAGGAGGCCACCATGCCAATCAGCGCCAGTTTGATTATCACCCGACTGAAGAGCGACTTGCTGCAATTCGCCGTTCTTGCGGTTTATCTCTACGTTTGCCTGAGTGCCATCATCCTCTACAAGATCACGATTGTCGGCAGTTCCGGTGATGGGTTCTGGCCGTTCGGGCTCCCTGCCCTCAAGGCCTTGCTGTTGGCCAAGTTCATCCTGCTGGGGCACGCCGTCCATCTGGGCGATCGTTATAGCGATCGCCGGATCATCAATGTCATTGCCTCCAAGGCCCTGCTCTATCTGGCGCTGCTGATCGCGCTCTCGATACTCGAGGAGGTTGTCGTGGGGCTCATCCATGGAACGACCGCCGCCGCATCGCTTTCCGACCTTCTTGGCAAGGCGCCGCAGATACTCGCCACCAGCTTCATCATGCTGCTTGTCCTGATCCCCTATCTCGCATCACGAGAGATCAGCTCCGCATTCGAGGGCGGCCTCTGGCGCAAATTGCTCGAGAAGCGCAGCGGATTGCAATCCCGAAATGCCAGCCGTGGCAACACATGATGAGCGCCCTGGCATTGTACGAACTGCCCGTAAGCACATTGTTTTCGTTCGCCGCAACGTCGCTGATCATTGAGCTGACGCCAGGGCCGAATATGGCTTACCTGGCTGTTATCGCCGCGAGCGATGGTCGCCGATCTGGATTTGCCACCGTGGCTGGAATTACGCTCGGTCTTGCCGTGGTGGGACTCGCGGCATCATTGGGTCTGGCGGAAATCGTAACGCAATCTCCCGGCCTCTACGCGGCCCTGCGTTGGGCAGGTATTGTTTTCCTGCTTTATCTCGCTGTCGACGCTTGGCGGGACAGCTCAACTGAGGTTGGTCCCGTGGCAGAACCGGCAAGCAAACATTTTGCGCGCGGCCTCATGACCAACCTCCTCAACCCGAAGGCGGCGGTCTTTTACATTGCTGTCTTACCAACCTTCCTCGACGACGTCGCCCCCACGCTCAGCCAAACCTTGGTGCTCACAACCATCTACCTCTTGGTCGCAACGGCAATTCACTGCGCCATCGTGATACTTGCAGGCTCGCTGGGAGCGGTCCTGAACGAGCCATCCCGCGAGCGTTTCATCCGCCGCTTCCTGGCAATTGTCCTTGCCGTTGTCGCTGTCTGGTTCGCATGGACGACACGAAGATGAAATTGATCCGATGATCGCTGGAGGTCAGCTTATCGCCATCGGCCATCGGCACATTTACCGTATCGAATCTGTATATTCGAGCGGACCGTGTTTTCGTTGGATTGCCGTTGTCCTAGTCTTCAGACGAAATGAACATGGAGAACTTCGATGTCAGGCAAAACCGGTAAAATCCTTCTCTTGAGCGGACTGATAGGCCTTGGTTTAACATCCGGCGTCATCGCGGCTTCGATGAAGGAATTGCAAGGTGCGTGGACCATGAACGGTACCGACTGCGCTGATACGTTCAAGAAAGTCGGCAAAAAGATTGAGTTCAAGGACCGCGGCGCCTCAACGACAACCGGCTTGCTGATCGTCGGAAGCAAGGTATCCGGGCCGATGGCGATATGCACAACCCAAAGCGTGCGCAAACAGAAAGACCGTTTGTCCGCGCGGCTTTCATGCACCGATTCAATGATCCAGAGCGATGTCACGGCTACTTTTAAAATCGTCGGCCCCGAAGAATTTCAGCGCTTCGACCCGTTTGGCGACAACATGTATGTCACCTATCACAAGTGCAGCATGTAAGGATCTTAAGAGCCGACGTTTCCGGATTCCACCATTCCTGTTAAGTCTTTGCTTCTCAGGAGAACGGTTGGTCGTCGGGAGGCAATAATAAAATCAGAGCCGGATGAAGCCATGCTCGCTCCACCCGGCTCTGATTGTGTGTTGCCTTCCGACAGTTAATATCTGCCCTGGATATCCCGCGGACCCACGATCAGTCCTCAACAGGCTCCCACGTTTTGTCAGGATTGAACGAGGTTATTGTTTTGACGATCTTCGCGGTGTCCGGACCAAGGTCCTTTTGATAAACGGTACCGTGGTGACTGACGACAAAGGTCATGATCCCGGTCTCACCATAGACTGCCGGTGAAGCAATCATGGCATGTCCCGCAATCATGTGGCCGTTGATAACGAAATTGTACTTCCCGCCGGCAATATTGCTGCCTTGCGACGTGAGGATTCGGAATCGATAACCGAAATAACCGTGGTCCGAGCCGGCACTGGCTTCGATTTTGGCGGCATCCCCCAGATTGCCGGCAGGGCTCTCTTCGCCTCCAGCCGATTTCCAATAGAGCCCGTTTTGCTTGCCTTCGTCGCTTATGATTTTCTGGGCGAACTCGAGCACGCCATCGCCCTCGTGGTCCACTTGTGCGTAAGCCGCCTGCGCGAGGATTTCATTGCGGCATATGTCGATTGCCTCAAGTTCGTTCTCGCCGATACGACGCGCCAGGACCTCCTCAAGGCCCGCAAGCGTATCGAACCGCCAGCCGCTGTCGTGCTTCACCAGGGGAAACGGGAATGGCCAGGCGAGATTTCCCAGGACCACTTCCTTGCCACCGTCCTCGCGGTCCTCCATTGCGGTTTGTTCCTTGGACGCCTGCTGAAGTTCAGTCAGGCGCGCGTCGAAATCGTCCGATTTCTTTGCCTCTTCCGGGTTAAGACCCAGCAATTTTGCCAGTGCGCCGACATCCTTTGTCTCAAGATCCTTCTTGAGGGCATCCACCGCTTCGCCGGCGTCCTTGAAGGTCAAGGGTTCAGCGCCAACGAAGCGTTGCAATGACGGTTCGGCTGCGAACGACGGTACAGCCATCGAGATGAGCGTTGATGCAAAAAGTGCTTTCAGAACGTGTCTGGACATTTTTCAAAATCCTTCAAAGGAAACTGCGGTGGTTCTTCATGGTCAACGGCGATGGAAACGACCGCCGCCGCCAAATCCATGCCTCACGCCTCCACCACCCGCGCCAAGCCTGTCGCCGCCACCGAAGTCACGGCTGAAATTGCCACGCTGGGAGAATTGCCTGACTTCATGGCCCGGAGCATAATTGCCGAATGCACTTGGCTGTCTTGGACGATGGTCGGCACGAGCCGCCATTGTTTGCCTGGGCCGGGTGTTGCCTGCAATATTGCCTTTGGCCGGGTTGGGACGGGCGATATTGTTGTTGGCAGGCCGCGTGGCCGCCCGGTTCGCGCGGTCATTTGCAACGTTCCCGCCAACCCGTTCCTTCAAGCCGCTCTGCACGTCGCGGCGAACGTCCGCACTGCCAACTCTCGAGCCGGCGCCGGCGAAACCGGACGTATTTCCGATGCGGTCGCCGCCCTTCACATCGAGGCGGTTTCCGTTGTTCTGACGGATATTGTTGGTGATGGAATTCCGGTCGAAATTGAATTTGCCGCTGTCAAAATTGAGGTTGCTGATATTGTTCTTGTCAAAGTGGAAATCATTGCGGTTGAAATTGTTGACATTCACATTGACGTCATTCCCTCCCCACGAATGCCAGTTGTTCCAGTCCACGGCAGCGCCAAAGGCAACACCGGTAACGAAACCTGCCCAGTAAGGCGCATATGGGTAGTAATAGGACGGATACGGACTCCCGTAGACGATCGGCGCCGCTGCGACGTAAGTCGGGCTCGTCAGGATAATCGGATCGTACTCCGGAACGTAGGTCACCTCCTTTTTGACAGGACGGATGACAACATTGCTCTTTTGCTTTTCCACGATGATCTTGTCATTGGACTTGATCACCCCTTGGGAAACGGCCTTGTCCCTCAACTGCTGTACGGCAACGAGGACATCCTTCTGCTGGTCAACCACGGCAGTGCCGAGTTGCTGGGTCCAGTTCAGGTCGTCATTCATCATTTTGACAACGGTCGGATAATTGAGCAGCGAGACGATGCTGCCATCCCAAGACTTATCCGGCTTTTGATCCGGCTTGGACTTGGCTTCTTCGAGGAAGCGCTCGGCCTGCACGATTTGCAGCGGATTAAGCGCAGCGGACAGCACCAGAGCCACCAGGTCATCCGGATAAAGCGCAATGCGTGCGACAAGCGTTTGCAGTTCGGTATTCGAAAGCAGCTTGGGTGCCTCAGCGACCGCGGCGGCAGGCGGGGCCGCAGCCGTTTGTGCCTGAGACCACACGGGCGTGATGCTGCCGCAGAACAGCAAAATCGCCGAAGCTGCGATGGCCATCGCCTTTGGATATAGTGACATACTTGCTTCTCCTCAATGAATTGTGTTCGGAGTCCAGGCGTTGATATCAATCGGCGACGGCAACCTCGCGACACGAATCGGCACACCTGTGCAACGATGGTGCGACAGTGCGGTTCCGTGTGATTGACCGTTGCATTGTGCGCAGCGCTCCCATTGGTTATTGGGGAGCATTAGCGTTCAACGGCTCTGTCGGCGTAAGTACGTAACTGTTAATTTTTGCCGAATTTCAGTTTCCGATGTAGGGCTGAGGTAATCCGCAAGCTTGTTCCACGTCGGCGAACTGAGCTTGCGGACCAGACGTCAACCGGGGAGTGAATATGACACGGATTCTCATCGCGGACGACCATGAGATCGTTCGGCAAGGCGTCAGAGCAATTCTCTCTACGCGGGAACGCTGGGAAATCGTTGCCGAGGCTGAGAACGGGCGCGATGCGGTTGAGCAGGCTCGTCTTACCGACCCCGAAATTGCCATCCTGGATTATGCTTTGCCGTATATCAATGGCGTCGAAGCTGCCCGTCAGATCCGCCTCCACAACCCTAAAACCGAAATCCTTATCTTTACCCAGCACGACAATGAAGCTTTGCTTCGCAACATTCTCGAAGCGGGCGTTCGGGGATACTTGCTGAAGTCTGATGCAACCCACCATCTGATCCAGGCTGTGGAGGCGCTGGAACATCGTCAACCGTTCTTTACCAAGGCGGTCTCGGACATACTCGTATCCTCTTACCTCGCAAAATCTGATGCATCGCCCAGCATCCTGACGTCGCGGGAAACGGCAGTCGTCAAACTTATTGCCGAAGGACACAGCAACAAGGAGACGGCAGCGGTCCTCGGACTGAGCGAAAAGACTGTTGAAAGCCACCGCTCCGCTGCCATGCGTAAACTGGATGCCAAGTCCACGGCAGCGCTTGTCCGCTTTGCCATACGAAACCGGCTCATTGAAGCATGAATTCAGGCATGCCCTTCCGGGTGCGCCACAGGTTCTCGAGGAAACACCCGATGCCAAATGCTCTATCCAACCATGCGTCTTCCAGGCGAAACAAGTTGCCGAACGACGCGCGCCCAATAGGACAGCGCGCCGCAACTGGTCTGATGCGATTGTCATCTCCTCTGACAATCCTGTTGGCCTGCGTGGTCGTATTGGGGGGATGTGCCGGCCATCCCAAGGGCGTCATGTCCCCTGTCGCGGTTTCCAACAAAACCGGAGGTTCGAATGTGGACATGCTTGTCGTGACGAGCCGGGTTCCATCCGACGATCCAGCCACGCTGTTCACGGGAGAGCGCAGCCCGCACCCCTACCTGACGGATATCTCGGTTTCGATCCCATCGGACAGCAAACGCAAGGCTGGCACGGTTCAATGGCCCAAGAAACTGCCGCCCAATCCCGATACGGATTTTGCCGTTACGCGTGTCCAGCAGCTCAAATCCGTCGATCAGGCCCGAACCTGGTTCCGGGCGCATGTCGTCGGCGGGCACGCGCTGGTCTTCGTGCATGGATTCAACAACCGCTATGAGGATTCGGTCTTTCGTTTTGCCCAGATCATCCATGACTCGGGCGCCAAAGTGATACCGATCCTCTTCACCTGGCCGTCCAGGGCCAGTCTCTTCGATTACAATTATGACAAGGAAAGCACCAATTATTCGAGAGTGGCTTTCGAGCAAACATTGCGCACGCTTGCCAATGATCCGAACGTCAAAGACATCACCGTCATGGCTCATTCGATGGGGACATGGCTGGCCATGGAGTCCTTGCGACAGATGGCTATCCGTGATGGCCGCGTTGCCGCAAAGATCGACAACGTGATCCTGGCTTCACCGGATATCGATGTCGATGTCTTCGCACGCCAATGGACGGAAATGGGTGAAAAGCGACCCAAATTCACGATATTCGTCTCCCAGGACGATCGTGCGCTCGCAGCCTCCCGCTTCATCTCGGGTGATGTGCAACGGCTCGGGGCCATCAATCCCGCCGACGAGCCCTACCGCAGCAAACTCGAACAAGCCGGAATTACGGTCATCGACCTGACCAAGGTCAAAGGCGGGGACAGCCTCAACCATGGCAAATTCGCAGAGAGCCCGCAGATCGTGCAGTTGATCGGCCAGCGCCTGGTAACCGGACAGACCCTTACCGATTCCAACGTATCACTCGGTCAAGGTGTAACGGCGGTGATAGCTGGAGGTGTCAATGTCGTCGGCAAGGTCGCGGCGACAACCGTAAGCACGCCGATCAACATTCTGGAAGGCCAAAAGCGCGCTCCGGTCAAATCGGATAAATTCCATGAAACACTGCAGGACAAGGCGCAGTCCCGCGAGCTGAGCTATTGAGCCAACCCATGGCACATGAACGGGAGAACGACCCACCATTCCTCATCTTTCACGGCGGCCCGTTCTATCAGCTGCAGCTGGATGCTGGTATCGCGCGGACGGATGATCTCAATTCCGCGGTTCGCGCCATCATGTTCGTGGCCGCCGCGTGGGGCGTGCCCCTTCTGCTCGCTGTGGTGGCCGGAACCGCTCTGGGTCCTCTGGAGCTGCGGCCCTATCTCCTCGATCCCGGCGTGTGGGCAAGGTCCTTCCTGGCGATCGGGTTCCTCATTCTGGCTGAAACTCAGGTAGAGAATCAGCTCCGGGACGGCGTGAAGCAGTTCTTCGCGGGGCAGCTCGTCACCGAAAACGCGCTTGGCGCTGCCCGATCAGCGATGGTGAAAGCGCTTGAGCGCCGAAACTCGATGTGGGCTGAACTCATCTGTCTGTTGTTTGCCGTCACGGCATCGCTGCTCCTGCTTTCGAACACGCAGAACCAGACAGCCTCCTCCTGGGCAGTCACGGTTGCCAATGCCCAAAGGTCGCTGAGCGCTGCAGCGTGGTGGTCGGTCATTGTCAGCAACACGCTTTTCTGGTTTCTTTTATCGCGCAGCGTGTGGCGGCACGTTATCTGGTCACTCTTGCTTCTGGCCTTGTCGCGGCTGGAAACACGATTGGTTGCAACCCATCCGGACGGTCATGCCGGTCTGGCCTTCGTCGGCCGCTATCCCAATGCCTACATGCTGTTCACAGTCGCAGTCAGCAGCGTCGTATCTGCCGCCGTCACCCACCAGATCTTGCACAGCACAATAACGGCTTCAGCACTTGGAGCCGTCATGGCACTGTCGCTGATCGCCTTATCCGCATATTTCGGAATACCGCTGCTTTGTTTTGTTCGGCAGATACTTGACCTGAAGAAGCGGACGCTGCTTGCTGCATCCACAGTGGCCACCAATTATCAAAGACAGGTGGAACGCGGCATCCTTGGCAAGAACGTCGTTGCCGACGACGACAATGCCGACGTGCATGAGGAACTTGCCGACCCCGGGAAATTGTTCGAGGCCGCAAAGAAGCTGTCACCGATGCTGGTGACGCGATCGACTCTCATCCCGGTTTTCGCAGCAGCACTGCTACCGTTCGTTCTGGTCGGGCTCACGCAACTTCCCTTCAAGGAACTTCTGCCCATCGTGAAACGCCTGCTGCTGCTTTGAAAAACGTTATGGACTAGCCACCCTTTTTGCCCGAGCTCACGGCATCAGCGTTTTCCTGGAGCCGCTCTGCCAGCATCGTGTAGGCAACGTAATATTTGTAGATGTTGCCGACATATTGCACCGTTTCCCGGCCAACGATGTCCGCGGCCGAATTCTCCACATTGCCGAACCAGATATTCGGATTAAGACCAAGGTCTACGGCCCTCTTCCTAAACTTCTTCAGGTTTCCCGGGCCGGCGTTGTAGGCGGCAAAGGCAAGCAATTCGCGTTCACGCGC
Organism: Phyllobacterium sp. MT110; assembly: GCF_058792715.1. Classification (NCBI taxonomy): domain Bacteria; kingdom Pseudomonadati; phylum Pseudomonadota; class Alphaproteobacteria; order Hyphomicrobiales; family Phyllobacteriaceae; genus Phyllobacterium; species Phyllobacterium sp. MT110. The sequence continues at coordinate 120,386 of NZ_JBXAFE010000003.1, read as the reverse complement.
ATTCAGCCCCGGTTCGTCCAGATAGGTATCCATAAGATAGCGCAAATATTTTGAACCGGCTTCGATGTTGCGGTCTTCGTCCTTATCAATACCAGCAATGGCAACGACCTTATCCCTTGCGGTGGCAGGGAGCAGTTGCATGATGCCGACTGCGCCGCGTGGACTGCGTTTCGATTGGTCGAGCTTGGATTCCTGATAGCCTTGCGCCATCAGCATCAGGTAATCGAAGGAATAGGTCGTTCCGTGCTTGCGGAAGAGTGTGACCAGTTGCTTGAATTTTTCGACATCGTCGCTTGAGTAAGCGCGCTGAAGAATTTTATCGCTCTTGAAATACGTATTTTTCAGAATATTGCCAAAGGTCGTTCCGACGCGATGCGTCGCCACGAAACGGTCGAGCTCTTTCTTCAACAATGGACTGTTCTTGCGGATCGCCCAGGCGATCTGGCCGTTACCGGAAATTTCGATATCCGGACGAACGACAACATCCTTGAAAATAGACGACCAGATTGCGGCTTTGTATTTGTCGACGACGGTGTAGGCCAGAAGATCCGCATTCACCATTTCAAGAAGATCTTCATCCTCGAGATTTTCGTCCATAATCCGAATGCTTATCTCGGTCTTTCCGCGCGATTTCAAATCGGCATTCAGTTTTGAAAGATGTTCGAAATAGCTGCTCGTCTCCCGCACGGCGACCTGTCTGCCCGAAAGGTCATCGAGATCGGCAACGCTTTCGGCAGAAGGCCCCGTCACCAGAATTTCGCTTGCTTTGTCGTAAACGGGAACGGTGAAATCGACCTGCTCGAGCCGGGCTGGTGTTATTGTGAGGTTTGCCATCACCACGTCACCCAGTCCGTCATTCAACGCATGAATCAGTTCGTTGCGGCCAACCGGAATGAACGCGATGCGCACGCGATCGAGCTCTCTCTTGGCTCCGACATTGAGCGTCGTCTCAAGCGCAGTGCCAAACTCGACTGCAGTGCCATACTGTTTGCCCTGATCAATGAAATAAATTGTCTTGCTATAAGGGACAAGAATTCGAATGAGCCGCCTCTGCTTCATCCCGTCCAGATCAAGAATGTGGCTTGAGAGGAACTTTGAGTCGGCCAGGGCCGGCGCGGCGATGGACAAACAAGCGATCCCGATGAGCCCCAGAACAAGCCGGTTCAATGCGTTGCTGAATGCCATTGCTACCCCGCCCTTATCAGAAGTCATTGACTTTGGTTCAACTTTCCCCGGCTTTCGCGGCATCCGCCGCCTTCTTGCGGTGGATCGCATCGTTCGTGGCCGCTGCGGCGACACTGCCTGAATGATCGTCACCCGCAACCTGCACGGTCGGCGAGGCAAATTCGATACCGGTCGCCGTAAATGCATCGCGTATCATGGCGTAAGCCCGTCGCCTGATGGTTGATTGATGCCCGGGTTTGGTCATCATGGCGAAGCTCAGATTAATGCCATAGTCGCCAAATGCCTCGACGCCCTTCATCTTCACCGTCTCGATGATTTGCGGACCAAATTCCGGATCTTCCAGGAGCGTCGCGCCCACGGTCTTGACCACCTTTTTGACCTGCGCAATGTCGGTGTTGTAGCTGACTGAAATCAGGAACTTGTCGATGACCCAGTCGCGGCTCATATTCTGGACCGCACCGAGCATGCCGAACGGAACCGTGAAGATCGGGCCACGGTGATGGCGCAGCTTGACCGAACGGATGCTGAAGGACTCTACGGTGCCCTTATAGCTCCCGCTCTGGATATATTCGCCGACGCGAAACGCATCGTCCATCATGTAGAACACGCCGCTGATGACATCCTTGACGAGCGTTTGGGAGCCAAAACCTATTGCAACACCAAAAATTCCTGCACCGGCAATCAGCGGGCCGACCTCGACACCGAGCCCCGAGAGCACCATCATGATGGCAATAACCGCGATGAGTACCGCGAGGAAATTGCGCAGGATCGGCAATAGGGTCAGCAGTCTGCCGCTGCGCGCCAGTTCCGCGGCATCGCCGCTCGCTTGCCGGGCCCTCTCAAGCCGATGGTTTATGGAGCTTTTGGCGACGTGCCACAGCATGTCCGCAACAAGGAGAATAATAACACCGCTGAGGACGCCGCGGATCGCTTTGCTGGCCGCGGCATCTTCGGTCAGAACTGTCGGATGCAGGCGCACAACCATGGCGAGCCAAATTACGGCGAGCGTTATGATGAGGGCCCGCGCACCGCGATCGACCAAAACTTCGAAAACCGGTTTGCTCTCATCCGCACGATACTGGTCAAACACGGTTTTAACGATTGCACTGGTCGCTCTCAATATGCCGGGCAGGACTATCGCGTAGATGCCGAGCCACAGCAGAATGTTCATGCCCGCGATCCAGAAGAACCACAAAATGCAGAAGGAAGCGACGAGCAGCCAGCCTCCCGTGCCCATATCCCTGGCGTCACGACGCGGCCCGGGGCGATGCCAAACGGCTTCCACCGCCACGGCCAGCAATCCGATACCAATGCAATAGACGATCAGGCTCTTTGTGTCGGCCGGTATCGCCAGCGCCGTCAGAACGCCGGCTGCAGCCCATCCGGCGAACAATATGATTGTAAAAGCGCTGGTGCGACGGCTCCAGAACCGCGCAGAGATATCCTCCATCGGAAGAAGCCGGATGTGGCCCTCGCCTTTGCCGGGCGCAAGCAGGAGTTCGCTCAGGCAAATGATCATCCGGCATCCGATCAGCGCCAGCAAAAGCGGGATGACGAGAGCATTGAACAGAGGCGGCAATGCCAGGATCAGAAAAACGCCAAAGCTCGCAATGCTGAAAACTGCAATCGGGGCAATTTTTACAAAGGCCGCCTGTGCCAAGTCTTCGTGAAAGATCACCTTGTCATCCGGCGGCTGGTTTGCGATCAATCCGGCGGTATTTTTTACCCATTTCCTGAAAAGAACCTCCAGGCCTATCCCGCAGAAAATGGGTATCAGAAGCAAAAACGCTGCGGACCAGAATCCATATTCGTTGACCTTGGCAGCCAGGATTCTGCCTGCGTTCAGCAGATCGCCGGGGAGAGCCGGAACGGCACGAATCACCGCACGAAGATGTTCACGTATGCCATTGGTCCAAAGCGTAAAACCGCTTGGAGCGCCATTGATGGCAGGCGCAGGCACTGTCTTCGGTTTGGTGGCAAGCCATGCACGGATTTCCGGATCGTCGAGCAATTTGATCAGTTGCTGGACCTTTTCAGGTGGCATTGCCGCCGCCGCGGGCTGTGCGGCACTGTTCGACCCGGAGGCAAACCATGCGGCGACCATCAATCCGACGATCAGACAGAGATGGATGGCAGTCTTTTGAATTGCAATGATGTGCATCACCACCACTCCGGCCGTGCGTCGCGGACAGTTGCCGCAACTGCCTTCGCCATTTGTAAAAGCGGATATACACCTGAACCGACCATTGCCGCCCCCAACTGCGCCAGATTCCCTGGCTTGATGCCCATCGGCTCAGAACGGCACGTCCCCAAGGTAATACGTGGAAAGTTGCGGACGCACAGGTCGTTCTAGGTCATTGGGATCAAACATTGGCCCGGCGGAACGCGCGAACCAATTCCGTCTGGATTGTTGGGATAAATCAGAGGCCACGTCAAAGTTGTTACAGTTACATTGTTGCATTGCCGGAGTGCTCAAAGCATCTTCTTATCAGTAACTTATGCGAGGTAACGGATGAAACGTATAGCCCAGGGCCTTTGTCTCCTCGTCGCTCTGACAGACGTTGCTGCCGCACAGTCATTGCAAGTGCGCATACTTGAGCGCCAGACGGCGCGCGCAATACGGGCGGCAGGATTCTGGTGCAACCAGATCAGCGACGCAAGAATCGATCACGTCCTGTCGGCAGCAGGCCCCACGATTGTGCTGGTAACATGTGACGACAAGACAAGGTTCGCCCAATACAAATTGACAATGACCGCAGACGACAAAATCGCAAAGATCGAGGTTTGGAACTGATATCTGCCGCCATATTTCCAGCGGCATTAACACACAAGTTGCTTCCGCCCGGCACCATTAACGCAGCGCCGGTCCAGGCGCTCGGCCGTCGGGGATAATACCGGGTTCAGGACACATCGCCAGCAATGTGCCCTTACCCGGTTGCGAAGCGAGCGCCCCCCTTATTCGGCGGCCGCCAAGTACCGCGCCGCTATCGCCCGATATCTGGTCATAATAATATCCGGTCAAACCTGCGGAGAACTTCGGCGTGAAGGTTTTGGAAACTGCCCATTCAATGTGAAGCTCGTCACCCGTACGATAATTCGTTGCGGGGTTTTCAGCGTTGAATGTAACACCTATCGCGCCGGAGATGTCGATTCCCGACATGGGATCGATCCAGGATGCCGCGGCATAGCCATCAGCGCCCCCGTTGGTTAAACGAGAGATTTGCCAGCGCCATCGTGATAATCGCCGATCGGGATATTGACCATGATGCCTGTTTGCCAATGAAAATTACCGTGGTGCCATCCGATCATTCCGCTGACAATTGGATCGCCAATGGTGAATATGTCGTCAGATTGGCCCCGTTGGATTGCAGTGCCAAATCGCGGACTGACAATGTCAAGCTTTGCTGACGCGCTCTTGTATCCAACCGGCACAGTTGCCGAAAGGCCGAAGTTCCCGCCCAAGATTCCCCGGGGTGTCACCCATATTCCAGTCGGCAGTTCAACAGCCACCGACCCATCGACATCATCGACGATCTTGTCGCCCTTCGGCAAACCACGGCCGCCGCCGAGGCTTCCGGAGTATATGTAAACGTCATTCTGGAAATAGACCCCGGGAGGCGGAAACGCGCCGGCGGCAGGGCCGCAAGAACCGAGAAGGTAGAAGCCTGCCCCGCCTTCGGCCGCAAACGCCGCGCCTGCGAAAGCCAGCGAGAGCGTTGCTGAAACCGCGACGATCCGCTTCAATTTATGGTGCGACCACATGGGCAACTCCTCCGAAATTCCTGCCGGCCGTTGGCGGCGTTTTCCATGTTGATGGGCTCAAGCAGCAAGCTTTGAAAATCAGAGTAAGGTAATCTCTCCATCACCTGAGCGATCACTTGTCTGCCTGGATATCAGGCAGTTTCCAGGATTTGCTGAAGTAAGGCTCAAGCGGTCCGTACAATCGGAAATAGGCAAACCATGCCTTTCCCGGCAGCGTCGGAATCCAGTTCTTCTCCTTGCCAGCGGGTGCACTCGGCCCGAAATACAAATCGTATGAACCGTCGGCATTTTTCACGATATCCGAGCGGGACGATTTGTCGGCAACCTGTTGTGTATTGTCGATGAGGACCCGAGTGAGCGAGTCATACACGGTGACTGACCAGAACAGCTTCGCCGGCGCATTTGCCGGAACATTGAGCGTGTAGGATTTGCTGCCGTCGAACCAGTTGCCGTTGGCATCCTGGTGCGCCGCAAGATAGGCCTGCCCCACACCGGGGGTCTTGGTGACCATTCCCTTGGTTGTCGTCACGGCCTCGTAGAAGTACTTGGCGCGCTGATCAAGCTGAGTGTACGAAGCGGCCTCCTGGAACGGATCGAACATGATCACGTAGTCCCAGTGGGTATCCGGTCGATAGCGCGCATCTTTTTCGCGCGTGGCAAAGGAATTCGCCTGGGCCATCAATTCCCCGGTTACAGCGCCGTCCGTCAGAATTTTCTTTTGGCGCTCGTCCGGTTCAAAGGGCTTTCCCTTTTCAATACCCAATGGACGCAGCATCGCCATGACCATGCGGTCGCGCTCCATCACAGGCTCGCGTTGCACGATATCGTTCAGTCGCTCCCAGTAGGCGAGGCCCCGAGGCGGAACCTGGCTCCACCGGCGTCCTTCCGGCCTGATGAGTTTCGTCGGTTTGGGCTTGTCGCGTTCGGCAAACGGATAAATCTTGACAGCCTTGATGAGGGCTTCCGCCTTCTTTGGATCCGGATCGAGCACGCGAAATGCGAAAAACACGTTGTTGGTTGGCGATTGTATGACCGTGTAACCCTTGACCTTCGGGGCCACCTGCTTCGGGGCAAGCAGAAGATATTTCGCTCCCTTACCTCTATCTGGGCCTGTTTCACCCATGTCGGTGAGCGGTCGCTGCCAGAAATCGCCGACGCCTCCAGCTGTTGCGCCTGCGGGATAATCGATCACAAGCGGACCGGTGACGGACAAGTCCGGGAAGCCCCCGATGTAGGGGGTTGTGGCATTGGCCGTCAGGATACCGAGCTTGTCTTTGACACTCTCATATAAAACCAGATCGGTACCGCTCGCCCCCAAATCCTTGCTCGTCGAGGCTTGCCACTCTGCAAAACCGACGATTGGCAGCGCCCAGATATAGGCTTGTGTCGCCCGTTGATAATCAAGCTCGTCATAGAGCTGCTTGATGGCATTGGCGTCCGCAGGCAAACCCAAATTGGTCGAAACCTCGCCCATTGGCGTGTTGACCGGGATACTATCCGCCTGTGCCGCGGCAGAACCAGCCGCAAGCAGCGCAAGACACACCGTGATGGCGAAGATGCTTTGTGCAGTCATTTCGACGGCTCCAATACTGGCAGTTTCCATGATCCGTCGATTGCTTTGGGTTCCGGCCCGTAAATGCGTGCCACGAGACTGTATTTGCCCTCGGGCGTCGGCAACCAGTTGGCTTCCTTGTCAGGGCCGGGAGACTCATGACCGAGGTAAATCGTGAGCGATTTGTCGGCTCCAAACACCAAGCCCTTGCTGCGATCGCCAATGGAATAGCGATTGATCGGGTTGGCAAAGAGGAAGCGATCGGGGAGCGTATAGAGCGTCAACGACCAGAAGAACTGCGCAGGAGGCAGTTCGCCGGCCTTGAAATGCAACTGAGACGGTTTGGCTCCGTCGCCTATGAAGCCGCCGTACCACGCCTCCTCTATGGAGTTACCGTACAGTCCCATTTCAGCCCCCATGGCGCGGGTCATGTAGTCACCATGCATGAAGTCGCGGGTCCCGAACAATCCGTTGGAGCTCAGCGTCTTCTTTGTCGTTTCGGCCATCAGTGCCTGCGCGTCGGCCACGCCTTCGTCAATGGCAGCCAACAAAGCAGGATCCGCTTTTCTGGCGTCCCACGCCTTGCCTGCACCGATGCCAATCTTGGCAAAGCGTTCCATCAAGTCCTTTTCAGCCGGCACGGTTGGCTGCGCGAACTGCAACAGGAAATTGATGTAGCCGATGAAGTCGTGGCTTGTTGCCTTGGCCTTGTCGTAAGGAGGAAACTGGATTGCAGGAGCGGTTGGCGCGGCCGCCTTCCCCAGAAATGCACTCAGCGGCTGCAGCTTGTATTGAGCCTGAATAGCCTTCACGTTCTCCACGTCTTCGGGTCCATTCAGGGACGTGCGGCCGAGAATCCCGACGATATCGGTTTCGGCCGGGATAACTTGCTTGATCCCTTCGGGCTTTTCACCGCTCCAATTCGGTCCCGCGATCATGTAGCTGCCGGCATCGAACCCGGTCGCCCGCACCCCGACATAACCGAAATTGTAGGTAAAAAGGTCGATAAGCTGCATGACATAATAGCGGTCTTTCGGGACTTTCGGAACACTGAGGACTATAGGTTCGGCCCTCAGGTCCAGCCAGGCCCATGAATAGGGCGTGTCATTGTTTGGGGTAACCACATCCTTGTTGTCTGGCGTGAATGTCTGGGCGTAGTGACGAAAGACATTGAAGCCGCCGACATATTCGGGCGCATTTGGTTCTGTGGCTTGCTTTACCCAGGTTTGATAATTGGCTATCGGAGCAAATGCATAGACATAAGCGTCCCTTGCTATGAGGCGCATCTCATCTTGCTGAGTCTGCTGCGCCTGGGCGACTGTAATTGCGGCAAACAACAGAGCGCCGACGGCAAGAAGAATCGTCGCCAAATGTTTTAACAAGTTTCCTGGTGAACTATGCCACCGGCTACACATAGAGCACTTGGACGATAGGTGTCTCATTGTTATCCTAACAATTGCTGGTGCCGTTCATGGATGCATGAGCGGTCGCGCAAGCCGCAAGGGCAAGTACGTAACTGTTAATTTGTCGAGCTAACGAGAGGAGACGTTGCGTCCAGTGCTCCCCCTTGGGGCCATTGCGGCAGCGCCAGTCCGGCCTTCATCAGGCCGGCACCAAGGGTGTCTACAAGGACAGGCGCGTACTGGCGGGCGGCCATTTCCGCGCGAAAGGTCGTCCAGAATTGCCGGTTGCGCGATTTGAGCCGGGTGACAACCTCGCCAACCGTTTCCGTATCACCGACTTGCGCTGCGGCTGCCAACTCAAGAATATTGGCGACATAATCGTCCGAACGGCCCATTTGCTGCACGCGCAAAAGCGCTTCCGCAAATTCACCCCGCCGATATGCGTCAAGGGCCAGGGTCAGACCGGCGTCGCTGTGCGGAACCTCGTCGATCAGGCCTGCCTTGATCGCCAGTCCAGAACCCTCAGCCCACCGTCCCGCGGCAAAGAGCATTGCGCCCAATCGGGCCGGGATGACGCTATTCTGCGGATTAAGCGCCATTGCCCGATAACCGGAGACGAAGGCCGCTTCCGTCTGGCCATTGCGGAATTGTGCCAGCATGTGCGCGTAGTTGCTCAGATCCGACATCGGCGCAAGCGAGACGGATTTGTTTGCAAGAACAAGTGCACGTTCTGTCGCATCATTGGCAATGTCAGGCGCGGTCGACTCCAGCAGAAGAACCGCCAATTGGGCATTCACATCAGCATCGTTCGGGGCAACATTGAGCGTGGCTTCAAGGCAGGTCCTGGCTTCCCACATTTCATTGCCGCTGTGCCGCTCTATGGCGACAGCGGCGCGAAGCAGACACCCGTTCCCGATGGTCGGCGCCGCCAGTTCCCGCGTCAGTTCCGTGCTGTTGATCACGCCCCGCGCACCGGCAAAGCGATTGGCCAGATTGGTCACAAGTTCGCGGCGCAAATCTTCATTGGTTTTATTGCCGACAAGAATCTTCTCCACCCCGGATCGCAAAGCCTCGCCGGTGGCCGGATTGACAACCTGCCACCAGACCGTGCGTTCGCTCGCGGTGGAATGATATTTCAGCTTCACATGGCAGCGGTTCATTCGCCGGTCCGACGTAAGGAAGGTCACATCTGCCGTCGGCTTCGAAACGTCGCGGCCCATGGCCTGCGGCTGGTCAGGCGCGGACAGTTTGAGCGTATGAAACTGCGACAGGGCAATCATCAGGTAGTCGCGAATGAAAACGGCCTCGCTATCGGAGGGATCACCGGCAAGTTTCATCTCGATCGCAACATTCGGCTTATCGGAATAGATAGCCCCCCGCGCCAGGAAAGCCCAAAGGCCAAGGCATCCGGCAGCGATCGGCAAACCGAACAGCAGGAGATTTCGCAGGGAAACGATGTTCGCGGATTTCACGACATGGCGTGCATCGTCTTTGACTGCGGCATCCTCTGCCGGACTGACGCCGCTCGCCAGCTCCGCTATTCTTGAGAAAACGGGAATGTACCGACCCCGCGGCAATTCAATGTGCACGCTTCCAACGTCCGTGCGCGCCTCGTAATACTGAACCAGCGACGCACGAAGGCGCGTGGCTTCTATTCTGACGATGGGATCGGTGGAGGGATCGAAACTGGACGGACGGCCGAAAACATCAACGGCGATGGTATAGGCCTTCACCGAGGCTGAGTTGCCTTCGAAAACCGCGTCGGCAACGTATCTTAGAAAGTTCCTGTTGCGCTCCGTGGAATGAAACTGTGCATCCGAAAGAAGCCGTTCCAGCTCCACTTTGGCATCTTCATCGGTTACGCCTGTGAGTTTCCGCGCGTCGACCATCTCGTCAACGTTCATTGCACTCATCCCCCATGAAAGACAACAAAGTACAGTTAGAGTGTATTTTACACTTGCGGTATAGGGGGAAACCCTTGGTTTAAACAGTGAATTCCCTTAATATTCACACCAAACAATATAATTCTTAATTACAGCATACGCTGCCTAATCATTTATAATTACTTATCGCCAATTTCAGCTGCAAAACCAAGATCACATCACTTCTGATTCACTGCGATGCACATCTTGATAACTTCTTCTTCAAGTTCCCTGCAAATATCTTGGTACTCCGCAATCAATTTGATATCGCTTGATCCATTCCTTCGCAACAGATCCAGCATCGAGCTCGCGTCGTTGTATGCCTCGCATAAACTCAGCAATGTGGCGTTTCGAGCACTGAGAACCTGGAGCTCGCCGCGCAACACGGGCAGCTTGAGCATCAGTTTCCACAGTCCCCGCCGTTCTGATACCTCCGACATGGCTTTGTCTGATTTCGCTCCCTTTGATGACCCTCCAACTATCGTATCCGGATGAGACTTCGAAGCAGCCCGTTGTTTTCCGGGGGCTTTGTCGTCCAATGCGATGAGGAGTGGCAATGCGTGGTGGTCAACACCTCGGTCGTGTTTCGCCGGCGTCAATTACCGGCCTGCTCTTGGCAAATGCTTGAAGCCATCTTCGATACCCTGGAGCAATCAGCTAAGTACGTAACGGTTACAAAGCCGCGGTGTCTCACTTGCCTTTGCCGCTGCGGCATCACCTTCGATACACCTGTGAGTGTCAGACCTCGTCTTCCGAACGGCGCAATGGTCAACATCCTCCATCGCATTGATAGGCGCATATCCGCGATTTTTGTGTTCGCAAACGCCCGGATCGGGATTTGTTACTGTAACGTACTTCAGTCAGCCGTTCTTCTTCTTGATGCTGCGCTCGATGCATGTGGAGGCGAGACAGGATGACCGTGGCAGTTCAACGGGAAGATGCAAGCGAGCCGTCGATATCCGAGGACGGTCTTGTCTGGATAGCTGGCAAGACCTTCACCATGGGTTCCGACAAGCACTATGCCGAAGAAGCTCCTAGCCACCCTGTCCGGGTTGACAGCTTCTGGATCGACGCCACGCCTGTCACCAACAGGCAGTTCGGGGAGTTCGTTGCAGCGACCTCCTATGTTACGCTTGCTGAAAAGGCGCCAGACCCGAAGGACTATCCCGGGGCGTTGCCGCACATGCTCAAGGCAGGGTCGCTCATGTTCGACCCTCCCAGCGAACCGGTCACCAGCTCGGACATAAACCAATGGTGGACCTTCAAATTCGGCGCCGACTGGCGACATCCGTACGGGCGTAAGAGCGATTTGAAACGGAAACTCGATCATCCGGTCGTTCACGTTGCCTGGTGCGATGCCAAGGCCTACGCCGACTGGGCCGGCATGGATCTGCCGACTGAGGCTGAATGGGAACTTGCCGCGCGCGGCGGGCTTGACGACGCTGAATTTGCCTGGGGCGACGAACTTGCACCTGACGGCCGACTGATGGCGAACACCTGGCAAGGTATTTTTCCCCACCACAACCTTCGCTCCAAAGGCAACGACCGGACCTCCCCCGTCACAAGCTTTCCGCCGAACGGCTATGGTGTCTACGACATGATCGGCAATGTTTGGGAATGGACGAGCGATTTCTGGTCGACGCGCCATCCCGAACCTGCAGCCAAGGCGTGCTGCATCCCTGTTAATCCCCACGGTGGTGCGATCGAAATGAGCTTTGATCCGCGGCAGCCTGCAATCCGGATACCGCGAAGAGTTCTCAAGGGTGGTTCGCACCTTTGTGCTCCGAATTATTGCAGGCGTTACCGTCCGGCGGCCAGACACGCCGAGCCGGAAGACACTTCCACCAGCCATGTTGGCTTCCGGTGCGTTAAACGCCCTTAATCGCCTAGAATGGAGCATTCCGTGACCAGACTTGCCAGGCTCGCCGGGCTGTTCGCAGCCATTCTGATTACCGCTGTTCCGACACTGGCGCTCAGCCAGGATGCGCTGCCTTCGTGGCGCGAGGGCCGTGCGAAAGCTGCAATCGTCGCATTCGTTCAAAAGGTGACAACGGAGGGATCGGGTTTCGTTCCGGTTGCGGATCGCATTGCCGTTTTCGATAATGACGGAACCCTATGGTCCGAGCAGCCATTCTATTTCCAGCTCGGTTTCATGATCGATCGCGTCAAGGTTCTCGCTCCGGAACATCCGGAATGGAAGGAAAAGGAACCATTCAAATCCATTCTGGAAGGCAATCTTGCAGGCCTGGCCAGCGCGGGCGAAAAAGGCATTGTCGAACTGGGAATGGCAACGCATGCGGGGATGACGACGGACGAATTCTCCAAGATCGTTACCGATTGGTTCGCGACGGCAAGACACCCAAAGTTCAAGCGCCCTTACAATGAAATCACGTTCCTGCCGATGCGCGAACTTCTCGACTATCTGCGGGACAATGGTTTCAAAACCTACATCGTCTCTGGCGGCGGTGTCGAATTCATGCGTCCGATGACCCAGAAGATGTACGGAATTCCGCCGGAACAGGTGATCGGCAGCAGTATCGAAACCAAGTACCTTCTGGAGGGCGACACGCCCGTCCTCACGCGTGAACCGAAAATCGACTTCATCGACGATGGCGCAGGCAAACCCGTCGGCATCAACAAGTTCATCGGTCACCGCCCGATCTTCGTCGCGGGGAATTCCGACGGCGACTACGAGATGCTGCGTTGGGCAACGGCAGGCGACGGTCCACGCTTCGGGATGATCGTGCACCACACCGACGCAGAGAGGGAATATGCCTATGATCGCGACTCCCACTTCGGCAAACTCGACAAGGCTTTGACAGAAGCCGGCACCCGCAACTGGCTGCTCGTCGATATGAAGACCGATTGGGGCAGGATTTACAGCTTCGAAGATCGATGATCTATTTCGGCACGGAAAACGTCAGCAACCCGCGGCATCTACTGGAGGGAATTGATGAACTGGATTCATGAAGTTTTTCGCCAATCACCTGAAATCGCGCTTTTCCTGTCACTGGCCGGCGGCTACGCGATTGGTAAGATCCAGTTCGGCAAGTTCCAGTTGGGCGGCGTTGCAGGATCTCTGCTCGTCGCGGTTTTGATCAGCCAGGTTGGAGTCTCGGTTGACAACGGGGTCAAGTCGGTACTCTTCGCACTGTTTATCTATGCGGTCGGCTTTGAAAGCGGCCCGCAATTCTTTCGCTCGTTAGGCCGCCAATCCTTGCGCGAAATTGCCATGGCTGTCGTTCTCGCCGTCAGCGGTCTTGTTACCGTTGTGGTGCTTGCGCGAATGTTTGGTCTCGATAAGGGGCTGGCAGCGGGCATCGCATCCGGAGCACTCACGCAATCCGCTATTATCGGCACGGCAAGCGCAGCCATCGGCAAGCTTGGTCTGGCAGCAGACGAGGTGCAGAGACTGCAAGGCAACGTGGCCGTCGGATATGCGGTCACCTACATCTTCGGTTCTTTCGGCGCCATCATCGTCTGCGTCAATATTCTTCCAAAGCTCATGGGCCGCAGCATCAGGGACGATGCGATCAAAGCTCAGGCCGCGCTGCTGGCTGGCGCGCAGATGTATGGACCGGGAGAACACCCGGCTGCACCCGATCTCGTTGGCCGCATCTATCGTGTTGGCAAGGCAGCAGGGCAGACAGTTGTCGAGGTTGAGAATGCCGGCGCGAGCGACGCGGCGTTTACCATCGAACGGATCAAGCGCGCCGGCGCACTGATCGGCGTGCAACCCAATCTGACGCTTCTGGCCGACGATATCATCCTTGTTGTTGGCAGACGGGCCGGCGTCGTCAATGCGGCCGAAGCCATCGGAACCGAATTGCAATCGTCCGAGGGCATGGATATCGTTGTCGTCACACGCGACGTGACAATCAACAGCCCGGCATTCATCGGCAAGACTGTGGCCGAGATCAAGAAGGCCGCGACCGCGGATCTGCGCCACGGCATCTATGTGACGGGTATCAAACGTGCCGACAAACCCCTGCCGCTTGATCCCGACACCAGAATTGAGCCGGGCGATGTCGTCACGCTCTATGGCACGGATCAGGATTTACAACGCGCGGCCAGATCGATCGGCACGGTCATTCTGCCGAGCGATAAGACGGATTTCGTCTTCCATGGATTGGGCCTGGTAGCCGGCTTGCTTGTCGGCCTGATTGTCCTTCGTATCGGCTCCATACCATTGACGCTTGGCAGCGGCGGCGGCGCTTTGCTGTCAGGTCTTCTCTTCGGCTGGTATCGCAGCCGAAACCTCGCGATCGGCAATATGCCGACCGGCGCATCGACGCTTCTGCGCGATCTCGGGCTGGCAGGTTTTGTTGCGGTCGTGGGACTTCAATCCGGCCTGCAGGCGGTGCAAACGATCGCGACGAGCGGCCTTTCCATTTTCCTCATCGGCGTCGTTGTGACGATCCTGCCGTTGATCATCACCATGCTGTTTGGCCGCTATGTCCTGAAATATGACAACACGGCTATTTTCGCCGGTGCCCTTTCCGGCTCGCGCAGCGCCAACCCGGCCTTCGGGGAAATTCTCGACAAGGCCGGGAATTCCATTCCCACGGCACCCTTCGCCATAACCTACGCCCTTGCCAACGTGTTCCTGACCCTGCTCGGCCCTCTGGTCGTCGCATTTGCTTGAGGAGACAATCATGCCCCGCACCGATTACAGCCAATACGCCAAGCTCAGCCCCTTCGAATTGAAGGATGCCCTTATCAAAGTTGCCTCAGCGCGGGAAAACCGGTTGATCCTCAATGCCGGCCGCGGCAATCCGAACTTCCTTGCAACTTTGCCGCGGCGCGCCTTTTTCCGCCTCGGCTTGTTTGCGGTTGCTGAAGCAGAACTGTCCTTTTCCTATATGCAGAATGGCGTCGGCGGTCTGCCGAAGATTGAAGGGATCGAAGCCCGTTTCGAGCGGTTCATTTCCGAACATCGCGCGCAGCCCGGCGTGGTTTTCCTGGGACGCGCCCTCAGCTATGTGCGTGACCAGCTTGGCCTTTCAGCCTCCGACTTCCTGCACGAGGCTGTCGAGGGGATTCTCGGCAGCAACTATCCGGTACCGCCGCGCATGCTTCGAATGAGCGAAGAGATCGTCAAGCACTATATCGTCAAGGAAATGATCGGCGGTTTCCTGACCTCAAGCGATATCGATCTGTTCGCAACCGAGGGTGGAACGGCTGCGATGACGTACATCTTCAACTCGCTGAAACAGAACAAGCTCATTGCGGCCGGCGATAAAGTCGCTATCGGCATGCCCGCCTTCACCCCCTACATCGAAATACCTGAGCTGAACGATTATCGGCTGAAGCAGGTTCACATCAATGCCGATCCCGCTGCGGGGTGGCAGTATCCCGATGAAGAACTGGACAAGCTTCTCGACAAGGACATCAAGATCTTCTTCTGCATCAATCCAAGCAATCCCCCATCGGTCAAGCTCGACACCCGGAGCCTGGAACGGATCACAAAGATCGTCGCGGAAAAGCGCCCCGATCTGATGATCCTTACGGATGATGTTTACGGCACCTTTGCCGATGATTTTAAATCTCTCTTTGCCACCTGCCCGGCCAACACGCTGCTGGTTTATTCTTTCTCCAAATATTTCGGTGCAACGGGTTGGCGTCTTGGCGTCATTGCGGCACAGCAGGGAAATATCTTTGATGCAAAATTGAAGGATCTGCCAAAATCGGACCGCAAGGAACTGGAAGAACGGTATTCGACACTGGTGCCTGACGTGTCGAAGCTCAATTTCCTCGACCGGCTGGTCGCCGACAGCCGCACCGTGGCGCTGAACCACACCGCCGGCTTGTCGACGCCCCAGCAGATCCAGATGGTCCTGTTCTCGCTCTTCGCGCTCATGGACGAGAGTGATGGCTATAAGGCGGAGCTGAAGAAACTCATCCGCCGCCGCGAGGCCGCGCTTTATCGTGAACTCGGCCTGTCGCCTCAACCGGACGAGAACGCGGTCGATTATTACACATTGCTCGATCTCGAAGACATTACCAGAAGACTATATGGCGATGCCTTTGCGGATTGGGTTAAAAAGAATGTCGCGCCCACCGAGCTCCTGTTCCGCATTGCCAACGATACCGGCATTGTCCTTCTTCCGGGCAGCGGTTTTGGCACGCGTCAACCCGCGGGGCGTGTATCGCTCGCCAATCTCAATGAATATGAGTACGCCAATATTGGACGATCACTCCGCCAAATGGCTGATCAGATTTACGCGGACTACGCGAAAAAACTGAAGAAATAGACCCTGTACAGCAAACGGCGATCTCGCTCTAGCCAGATACCTGTACCGAGATCGTCGTACCCTGTTTGCTTGTCGAGATATCGAGCGTGCCGTTCAGCGGTCGAAGACGCGCCTCCATGCCGGACAGGCCAACACCTATGCTGACGCGCTTGCGTCGTTCGATGCCGACACCATTGTCCCTCACCGTCAAGGAAAGACGCGAATCTGTCGTCGAGCTGTTCCGGACGAGCCTGATGACAGCTTTTGTCGCTTTGGAATGCCGGTAGATGTTGGTCAGGGCTTCCTGCACAATTCGAAAAAGGGCAAGTTCGACACCGGCCGGCGGCCGTTTTACGCCAAGAACGGGATCGACCCGCAGTTCGATATCCATGCCACTTCGTTCCTCAAATCCTGCGATGAGGAGTTCCAAAGCATTCGGCAGCCCGGATTCATCCAGCATGGGAGGATGCAGCAGATAGGAAAGCGTCCTCAATTCATTGTTGCTGAGCGTAATCAACTGGGCCGTGCGGGACAATGCCGACGACGATTCCGCGTTAAGCTCTGGCAGATTGGATCGAAGATTTTCCAGTTCCATGGCCGCGCCTATCAGATGCTGACCTGTCGAATCGTGCAGGTCTCTTGCAATGGAACGCCGCTCTTCATCCTGCGAAACGAGAAGCTTTTCGCCAACCTCCCGGAGCGACTGGTTTGAGCGCAGCAAGGCGATTGAACGACTGCGCGCGAACCATGCCGTCGTTATAAAGGCAGCCAATGCCGTCCCCAATACCAGGCTGTAGATGCGAACCGATTGCCGCCAGCCCTCCATCAGGGCATTCTCATCGATTCCGTATGTCACATAAAACGGGAAGTCGAGAACTTTTCGATAAGCGACGATGCGGTCGATTCCTTCCGATGACGTAACACGATGAACTTCGCCCGACTCCGGGTTCCTGGCAATTGCCGCCGCAAACCATGCCGGCGCGGCTGCACTCCCCTCCCAGAACGGAACATTCACCACGACATTGCCGTTCACACGCAGCAATTGGGTGGCATCCGTTTGGGAGGCAGCGCCATTGAACAATCTTGAGAAATAATCGATGGGCATTGTGATCAATATCAAGCCATCGAACTTGCCGCCGGGACGGCGAAGCGCTTTGCTCATGGTCAAAGACGGCTTTCCATACACACGCCCAATCAATGGCTCGCCCATGAACGTCGCGTCCGATGTATCGTCGCGATGGAAACGAAAGTAATCCCTGTCGGATACATTCAGGGACTTTGCCGGAAAGCCTTCGCTGTAGGATACAAGCAAACCCTCCGCATTAACCAACGCAATAACGCCCGAGTGTTTCAAATACTGCTTCTGGGTTGCCAAATGTTCTGAAACCCGCTCTGAAGCGGCAATTTCAGCCCAGGGGATCGCACCGACTTCAGCTGCAAGGTCGTTCAGCACCATGTCATTGGCTTCCAGAATCTTGCCGACATAGGCCTCAAGCAAAGCTGTTTTCTGCCGCAACTCGATTTCCGCCTGGGAGATCATTCTTCCCCGGCTTTCAAAAGCGCCGACGACGAAAACCATGACGATAACAAAAACGCTTAGCAGCATAAAAAAGCCGTAAGACGACAGCGGCAATCCCGACGCATCGGCGTGATTGCCGTTCGAGAGTGCGTTTCCGCGTGGCGCTATCAAGCCGCAACGTCGAAGCAGATCGGGTATCAGTTTAATGCCCCAGCGGTCGCCATGTCTGCGTAATATCCTCAATTGTCATATCCGAACAAAATCATGGGAGCTTTCGTGATTCGATGTCCCTTGCTGGATCTATAAAGTAGATCTATCCGTATATGAAAATATTACATTATAAAGCGGCGGTGTTGATCAGCACAAAATTTATTATGCAGTCTATACATAATTCAGCTGATAACCCTTACTGGTGAAACTGCGACATCCTCCAATAAATACAAACCAATACAAATTGAAGAATACTGTCGCAGCGACAATACTCCCAATTGTGAATCGGCAGGAATCCGTACTGTCTTCCCACCTCCGGAGCGATATGGATTATCTTCATGCATCAACCGGCTTCCAGCTCTCGTCGGGAACCAAGGTCAAGACGCCGGCCATTTGCCGGACGCGCTGCGAATGATCGCAATCACCCGCAGCGCGCATCTGCTATTTCTTCACGGCGGTAAAAGTCCCGAGGTTGAAGAGCTGGACCCGGCGGTTGTCTGCCGCTGTCGGATTGGACCCTTCGATCGGATATTCCTGTCCGACACCGACCGCAAACAGCCGTCCGGGCTCGATTGCAAACGTCGTTGCAAGGGCGTCCTTGATGGCGTCCGCTCGCTCCTGGCTGAGCTGAAGATTGTGCTTGGCGTCACCGGTCGAACTCGTATGTCCGACAATGAGGAACTTGTACTTCAACAGGTTGGGATGGTGGAGCGCATCGGCGAGCAGTCCGATTGTCCGGTAGGAGCGCGGCTCGATCGCAACGGAGTTGTTGTCGAAATTGAGCTCGACGAGCATCTGCGGAAGTTTGCTGACCTTGTTCCAGTTCGGCAGCGTTTGCAGGTTCTGTCCGGGGTTGCCAAGCGCCTCCTGCCGAAGCAGTTCGACATCGATGATTGGAGCGGCTTTCGTGACCTTGCCAAGGCTGGCGGTGATCCGCTGCTGGGTCACTTCCTGCGCAGAGGCGCCGATGGGCTGGAACATGATACCGGCTGCGATGATGATGCCAAGTCGACGAGCGAACATTGTCTTTTCTCCTGTGGGGCGCATGGTTCACCGCCATCCGGCGTTGGTGATTGCCTGATTGCATTCGCCGCTGACGATCTTCTGTGTCTTGATCAGGCAGGACAGCTGGTAGCCGTCGCCCTTGATACCGCGGCAATGCCGGGCGATGTCGCCTTTGCAGACGTTGAAGTAGGCGGTCTGGGCTTCCCGGCGCTGCCCGATGGAACCAGCCACCGCGTTGAACGATGACGTGCATTTCGGCGAAATCTTCGCAGCGTTCTTCGCAAGACAGTTTGCAATGACCCCATTGCCAAGGTTCAGGCCGGCACAGAACTTTTTGATATCCGGACCGCAGTCATTGGCAAGTGTCGTGACGGCATCGCCATAGCTGATGGTCTCGGCACGCCCGGCGGCGCTCAGTGCAAGAAGGGCGATGATGGCCGCCCCACCCAAAACGATAAATCTGTTTGACATGTCTCGATCCTATCCACTCAGTTTCACGTGCAGTCCATGGGTTGATCCGGTGCTCCGGTTCATCGGCTGGCCGTAGCGATGATGGCGGCGACATGGCTTCCAACGATCACCAGCAGCTTCAGATATTCCAAGCTGAACGAAGCAAAATCACGCGATGTGCGAAAGTACGTAACCGTAACAGCAAGCGTAGGTGAGAGATTGCATCGGGTGCGAAGCGATCTCCTTCCCACTTCCATCTGCGAACAGCGTCAATCCGGTTATGTCCAAGCTGCATCCCGCAACACAGGCGGATCTTGAGGCTATGGCTTCGTCCGGCCACTGGGGAACAGGAAGGTAATTCCCGATTTTATGCCCCACTCCGGTGACTGATCCGGTCCTTCAATCCAATATTTTCCGCCGATCGAAAGGCTCACCGTCTGCTCGCCGATCTTGACAATCTTGGAAAAGGATACGGAGGCCGGGAGGCTCCAGTTCCCGCCGGTCCAGTCATAGGACGCGTCCAGGCTGGCGGATATCGTCCGGCCCTTTCCGATGTGCCATGCGATGAAAGGCTGGACTTCCGACTGGTTGACATCGGGTCTTCCAGATGACCCGAAGAGCGACCACATGTGATCGAAGGACGCTCCGGTCGTCACATTCTCGGTTTGAAGCAGCAGCAGTCCGGACGGCCCCGCCGAAAACTTGCCGGAGCCGAACATCGTATTGGTCGCAGTCGGGAACGACAACTGCGGTCCAAATGCCCAGATAAACGCTCCGTGCGATGACGGCGTGAACGACAGGTTCTGGCTTATGTCCCCCAGCCCGAAACGGCCAGCGTCAGGTCCTGCCGGGTCGGAATAGGCAAATGGTATGTCCGTGTGCGAGATGAGATTCCAGTCCGCATTGAGCGAAAACGGGATCACGGGCTCGATGTCCAAGGTCTGATAGAAGCCGTGACCGGCACTGCTGTTCGCAAAATCACTGTCACTGTGAACCGGAACACTGATCATGAACGAAGCGGGATTTGACACCTTTTTCGCCAGTTCGTCAGCGTCATCGGCATAGGCACTGACCTGGGCCGTGACAAATCCGGACACCAGCAGAACTGCTGCTGACAAAGAATATCGAACACGCATCGTTATCAGCCTTGCTTCTGAATCCTGGGAGAGCCCTCTTTTCATGGTTCAGGATGCCATCCGTCCGCCCCCGGTGAGAAGTACGTTACGGTTACGCCCAAATCCCGAGCGCCACGGTTCAGTTGAATGTGTAACCGTAACGTACTTTAGAGGCTCATGCCTGCTGCACTAGGTTGTCCTGACGATCCGCCAACTGAAGGCCAGCCTCATGAAATCAGCCGCCGTACTGAATCTCACTCTGCTCGCTGCGATGCAATGTACTGCAGCAACGGCGCAACAGGTTTCCAGCGACGAGCTAAACAAATCCAACAATCCTCTGAATCCTGCCATAACGCTCAATTTTCATAACTATTATTACCCGCCGACCAGCGGACCGGTCAGCGTCGATGGCAATGCATTCTGGCTGCGCGGCATGGTGCCCGCGATGATCTTCGATACCCCCAATCTTTTCCGGTTTTCCATGCCGTACATCACGGAGCCCACGCTTGGCGGCGGACACACATCCGGTTGGGGTGATCTCGTCGTGTTCGACATTCCGGTTTTCGAGCAGAAGGGCTGGGCGTTCGGTGTCGGTCCCCTGTTCAGTTTTCCCACCGCAAGCGAGGACCGTTTCGGCAGCGGCAAATGGCAGGCAGGTGCGGCGGGCGCGTTTGTCGTACCGCGCGACTGGGGGCTTATCGGCGGCCTGGGCACCTATCAGAAATCATTCGCGGGAGATGAGGACCGGGCTGATGTCGAACTGGCTGAGTTTCAGCCGTTCATTTTTTATAACCTGCCCAACGGTTTCTATCTGCAGTCGACAGCGTCGTGGACGTACAATTTCGAGAATGACAATTGGGCAATTCCCGTTGGTCTTGGCGTTGGAAAGATGTTTCAGCTGACCGATGATCTGAAAATGAACGCGTTTGTTGAGCCGCAATATACCGTAGCCAGTGAAGGTATCGCGCCGGACTGGAAGGTCTTCTTCGGGCTGACGTTCTCCTATTCACTGGATAAGTTCATCAAGAAGCAATAGCGGCTGCCACAGGGCGCAGGTCGGCTTGGAAAACCCGCCAGCCGGGAGCCGGCGGGAACCCCTGCCCGATCCACGAAGCTGGGGCGTTAAGGTCCGCCCCTGAACAGCATACTTTCCGCTAAATGGACCGGCTTTTCAGATTTATACATAAATCAATGACTTCGCTCTCGATTTCGGAGCAAATGGTTTCATACTCCTTGATCAGGTCTGCATTTGACCTTGGATCACGGTTCAGTTGGTCAAGGGCAGTTGTCGCATCGTCAAACGCGTCGCACAGTCCCATGAGTGCCTTGTTTTTCGCGCTCTCCATTTGCAGCTGCCCCCGCAGCGCAGGCAGCTTCAGCATCAACTTCCAAAGTCCTCGCTGTGCCGACGCCATCTGAATCACTTTCGTCTGACCCGCCCCGTATCGGTCTGGCATGCTCCAGCGAGCAGCCAGCCTGATACATGATGTATCGGCAAAAATAATATGGCAGTACGTTACGGTTACTTATCCGGACAATACACATTGGGTGAATGTAACAGTTACGTACTCACATCCGGACAAGGTCGTGAATATCCTTCCGCAATCAAACGCGGAGAGTCATTCATGAAATTTATCACCCTTATGACAGCCGTTGCGGCCAGTATTCTCTCCGCCACCTGTTCTTTTGCCCAACAACATGAGGATGTGAATGCTGCCAACAACCCGCTCACGCCCAAGATAACCATCAATTTGCATGACTACTACGTGCCCGAGCTTTCCGGGTTGCCGGGCAACCGGTATGCCAATCAGTTCCTGCTGCGCGGCCTGATACCATCAGACATGTTCGGTGCTCCGCAGCTGCTCCGGTTCACGCTGCCTGTCGCGACAGCGCCGGAATTTCCGGCGGGGTACAGCACAGGGCTCGGCGATCTCACCCTGATGGACCTCTTTCTGGTTCCCGGAAAAAAGGTGTCTTTCGGTTTAGGCCCTCTCGTCGTGCTGCCGACGGCGACGGATGACGTGCTTGGATCGGGCAAATGGCAGGTCGGTGCCGCTGGTGTGGTTGTCGCTCCCCAGACCTGGGGATTGATCGCCGGATTGGCCACCTATCAAACCTCGTTTGCCGGCCCGGAGAGCCGCGAGGATGTTTCCCTTGCAACATTCCAGCCGATCGTCAATTTCAATCTGAAAGATGGCTTCTATCTCCGCTCCACGGCCACCTGGAACTTTGATCTGGAAAGCGGAAACTACTCGATCCCTGTCGGGCTCGGCGTCGGCAAAGTGTTCCAAGTCAACGACAAGGTTACGATGAATGCGTTCGTCGAGCCTCAGTATACGGTGTTCGACCATGGCGCCGGCAATCCCGAGTGGCAGGTGTTCGCCGGGGTCAATTTTCAGTTTGCGCTCGGGAAGTAAATTCCACCCGTCACTTCACACGTGTCAGCCGCTTTACAGTCGCAAGCCACGATTGGTCGCGCTCTGAACCTCATTCGTAACAGTAACGTACTTCCGGCAACTTCAAGGGTACGAAACGATACTTCCACCCGCGCTTTGCGGCCGGTCCACCAACCCTACCGGGAGACCACGAAGTGAGCCACACCTACAATCTGCAACAGGAGGTTGAATCATCATGACAGCTGACCCCAAGCACAAGCGAGCGTCCTTGTGGAGCGCCTGCATACCGCGAGGAATCAGAGCCAAGACAGTGCTTTTGGCAACCGCGGCGGCTTTCACCGCCATCTCGTTCTCTCAATGGCAGGGCACTCAGCCTGCCTATGCGCAAGAGGCGGTCAAACCCAATATTCTTGTCATATTCGGCGATGATATCGGCCAGTCCAATATCAGTGCTTATACACGCGGGCTCATGGGCTATCAGACCCCGAATATCGACCGCATCGCCAAGGAAGGCATGATGTTCACGGACTATTATGCCGAGAACAGCTGCACCGCAGGCCGCTCGTCATTCATCACCGGCCAATCACCCTTGCGCACCGGCCTCTCCAAAGTTGGCGCGCCCGGCGCTCCAGTCGGCCTGCAGGATCGGGATATCACTATTGCCCAGGCCCTCAAGCCGCTCGGCTACAACACGGCCCAGTTCGGCAAGAACCATCTTGGTGACAAGGACCAGTATCTTCCGACGAACCACGGCTTCGACGAATTCTTCGGCAATCTTTATCACCTGAATGCTGAGGAGGAGCCGGAACGCCCGTACTGGCCCAAGGACCCGAACGATCCGTTCGTGAAAAACTTCTCACCGCGCGGCGTGCTGAAAGCGACCGCTGACGGCAAAATCGAAGACTCCGGCGCGCTCACCACCAAACGTATGGAGACGATTGACGACGAAACGACGGGTGCTGCAATCGACTACATCAAGAAGCACGGCAAGGAAGACAAGCCGTTCTTTGTGTGGATGAATACCACCCGTATGCACGTCTTTACCCACGTTCGCGAAGAATACCGCGGCAAAAGCGGTATGCCCGGCAACGAATATGCCGACGGCATGTGGGAGCATGACCAGGATGTTGGCAAGCTCTTGAAGACACTGGATGACGAAGGCCTTACCAAGAATACGATCGTTGTCTATGCCACCGACAACGGCCCCAACATGTTCTCGTGGCCGGATGCCGCGATGACCCCCTTCAGAAGTGAAAAGGATTCCAACTGGGAAGGCGCGTTCCGCGTCCCGGCGATGATCCGCTGGCCCGGCAAAATCAAGCCAGACAGTGTCAGCAACGAGATGTTCTCCGGGCTGGACTGGTTTCCGACACTTCTTGCTGCGGCTGGCGATAAAGACATCAAGGATCGCCTGCTGAAAGGCACGGACGTTGGCGGAAAGACATTCAAGGTGCATCTCGACGGGTACAATCAGTTGCCGTACCTGGAGGGGCAACAACCCAAGGGCGCGCGCAACGAATTCTTCTATTTCGACGACGATGCGAAACTCGTCGCCATGCGTTGGGACAACTGGAAGGCCGTCTTCTGCGAGCAGCGCGCACCCGGTAATCTCAACATCTGGCAGGATCCACTGGTTTGCCTGCGGTTGCCGAAGATCTTCAATCTGCGCATGGATCCTTACGAGCGCGCCGATATCACCTCCGATCAATATAATGATTGGCTGGTAAAGAATGCTTATCTCGTTGCCATTGCCACCATGAAGGCAACGGTATTCCTCGAGACTTTCGTCGAATATCCGCCGAGTCAGAAGCCAGCGAGCTTCTCGGTCGACCAGGTGGAAGAGTCTGTCCACAAAAAGATCGACGAAGCTCTCGAGAAAGCTGCGGAACAAAAGAAAGCCAAATAATCCTGGAGAGGCCGCCTCTGGCGGCCTCTTCCTCTCACTATGCAAGGAGGCTTCCTGATGACCGCCAATGCGGACCTGCAGCCGAATAGGCACTTTCGCGACAATGCAAGCGACATGGCTGAGAGCCACGCTGCCGTCGGCGCATCGCTGTCTATCGCCATATTGCTGCTGTTTCTCTCCGGATTCTCGTCTCTGGTATTCCAGGTCGTATGGATCAGGCAGTTGTCGCTTGTGGTCGGCGTGGATGTTTATGCCGTGACCGCGGGAGTGGCAGCATTCATGGGAGGGTTGGCGCTTGGCGGCATTGCATTCGGCAGGCAGGCTGACAGGTTCGCAAACCCGCTTGCTCTCTATGCCGGGCTCGAAGCGGCAGTGGCATTCTGCGGCATTGGTTTAACAATATTACTTTCACATTATGCCCTGCCGTTCGTGAAGCTCGAAACGTTCTCGCCGGTTATCGCCTGGTCGACCGTCTTCATTCTCATCGGAACTCCGGCGGTTCTCATGGGCGGCACACTGCCGGCTCTGATGCGCTCGGTGACATCGATCAGCAACAATATCGGTTCGGCGGGCGGTCGCCTCTACGCCGCCAACACCGCCGGTGCGATTGCGGGCACGCTCGCTGCCGCGTTCATACTGATCCCCTCATTGGGTATTTCAGGTGCAGCCTATGTCGCCGCCGCTTGCAGCATTGTCGCTGCCGCAGGATCGTGGGCCATTCCCCGACGCGCCCCTCCCGCGGGGCAGACCGTCCAGAATTCCCAGCCCCACAGCGGCGATGTGCGTCTCGCACTCGCGCTTTATACTGTCGCAGGCGCGGTAGCTCTCGGCTATGAGGTTGTATGGACCCAGTCCATTGTTCAATTCATGAGCACCCGAAGCTTTGCCTTCGCCATCGTATTGGCGACGTATCTGTTCGGGCTTTCCCTCGGTTCTGCTGTGATGGCAGGCAAAATCGATCGTTTGAAAAACCTGTGGAGCATGCTGGGTCTTCTTCTTTCCGGAGCCGGGCTTGCCGCCCTGATCTCGACAGCACTGTTGGGAAACTGGATCGTTACGGCACAATCGCTGGCCGAATACTGGGTTCTGAACCTCACCGGTAGCCAGCTCGCCGGAATGTCCGCCAGGTTCACGATAGCTGCATTCACGACCGTGCTGCCCGCCACCGTCCTCCTGGGTGCGGCATTTCCGGTCGTATTGAAAATTGTGGCACGGGATGGCCGCACAGGCCGCAGCGTGGGACTTGTCAGTGCCTGGAACACCCTGGGAAGCATAGTTGGAACTGCGCTGACAGGATTTTTTCTGATCCCCAGCTTTGGCTTTATCGGCTCGCTCGGGCTTCTCGCTGTCATTGCGACGGCAATTGGTATCATCGCCGTCTACCGGAACATCGCTGCCGTTGCCTGGCATCGCGCGGCAGCACTGGCGTTCTGCGCCATCGCCGTGGCCCTCACCTTTCTGCTCCCCTCGACACGCTTTGCGGATCTCCTGGCCCAATCGCGCGGCGGCAAGCTGGTGTTTTACGAAGAAGGCCTCGGCGCGGCGGTGGCTGTCCTCGAGCAGGGAGGCGACAAGAAATTCAGGAGACTTTACATTCAGGGCGTTTCCAACACCGGGGATTCACTGCCGTCACTGCGCTACATGCGGCTTCAGGCGCTGATACCTTTAATCAGCATGCAGCAGCAGCCGCAATCGGCTCTTGTCATCGGGTTGGGCACCGGCATCACGGCGGGTGCCGTGCTGACTTATCACGGCCTCGAACGGAGGGTCGCAGCCGAACTTCTGCCAGCCGTCACGCGGGCGACAAACCTGTTCGCCGGAAACAATCATGCCGCATCCGATCCACGACTGGATATCCGTCTGCGCGACGGAAGGCGCGAACTGCTTGCAAGCTCCGACAGGTACGACCTGATAACGCTCGAACCCCCGCCCCCGTCAGCAGCGGGCGTGGCAAATCTCTACTCGACAGACTTCTATCGCCTCGCGTCTTCCAGGCTGCGAAGCGGCGGGCTGGTGGCGCAATGGTTGCCCCTTCCCACCCAGAATGACGAGGACACCCGGTCCCTGGTGCGCAGTTTCCTCGACGTGTTTCCGCATGCCGGGCTCTGGACCACCGAACTTCATGAAATGATGCTGGTCGGCTCGCAGGAACCGCTGCGTTTCGACCTCCCGCGCATGCAGGCCCGGTTCGACCAGCCCGATGTCAAACAGGCCCTCGCGGAAGTGGGCGTGAATTCCCTTGCCGGACTGATGGCGACGTGGGTAACCGACCGGGCGGCACTTGAGACGTACGCCGGCGATGCGGTGGCGGTTACCGACGACTACCCTCGCATCGAGTATGGCTCCTGGGTGCGCCCTGACTCGTTCGCGGTCACGCTTCCCAAACTCATGGACCTTGCAAAGGAGCCCGTCATCGATGGCGCAAGCGCCGATTTCACCAAGGCGATGCAGGAGGAGCGCGGCAAACTCCACACATTCTACAGGACGGGCCTGAGCGCCTATAACGGCGACCGGGCGGGGTGGCAGCGCAATGCCGCGCAGTTGCGCGGAAGCGTCGCCGGGAATGCATATTACTCATGGTTTTTCGGCGGAGCGACGGAATGACCGCACGTAACGACATTACACTCCTTGGCAAGCACATTGGCGAGTCCATCATTGGCCAGCATGCGATGGTTGAACGCCTGTTGCTTGGCCTCCTGGCCAACGGACATCTTCTTGTCGAAGGCCTGCCGGGACTGGCAAAAACAAGAGCAATCAAAAGCCTGGCGAAGAATCTTGATGCTTCACTGTCGCGTGTGCAGTTCACGCCAGATCTGCTGCCGGCCGACATAACAGGATCGGAAATCTATTTCAGCGAAGGCGGCAAGGGCGAGTTCAAATTTCAGCAGGGCCCCATCTTCGCCAACCTTATCCTCGCCGATGAAATCAACCGCGCACCCGCCAAGGTCCAGTCGGCCCTGCTCGAGGGGATGGAAGAGCGCCAGGTGACGGTGGGAGGCAAGAGCTATCCCCTTCCCGACCTTTTCATGGTGATGGCGACGCAAAATCCGATCGAACAGGAAGGCACCTATCCTCTTCCGGAAGCCCAGCTTGACCGCTTTCTCATGCATATCGAAGTCGGATATCCGGATGAGGCGTCCGAAGCAGCGATCATGCGACTGGTGCGAAGCGAGGAGAATGCACAGGCGAAATCAGCCAAATCCGCCCGGAAAATCAGTGCCTCCGCAGTATTCGATGCCCGCAAGGCGATCGGCACTGTAACCGTGGCCAAGGCCGTCGAGGATTATATGGTGGCCCTTGTCTTTGCCACGCGCTATCCGCTGAAGCTGGACAAGGATCTGGCCAAGTGGCTGCAGGTTGGCGTGAGCCCGCGCGGGGTGATCGGACTGGACAAGGTTTCGCGCTCATACGCCTGGCTCAAGGGGCGCGACTATGTCACGCCCGACGACGTCAAAGCCGTCGTTCACGATGTATTCCGGCATCGGCTCATCCTTTCCTACGACGCGCACGCCGCACGTATATCACCTGATGCAGTGATCGACCGGATCGTCGAACTCGTGGCTGTGGCTTGAATGCCATGGTCACGCGTCCCGCCCATGTGCAGAAAACCGCAAGCGGCGTTTATGTCAGCGTAGACGATCTGGCCAAGCTGGAGATGGTGGCCCGCAACCTGACATTTCTGCAGAAGACCACGGTGCAGCAGTCTTTGGTCGGACGGCACAACTCAAAAATGCGCGGCCGCGGTCTGACTTTTGAAGAATTGCGTGAATATCACGCGGGCGACGATATCCGCACCATCGACTGGCGGGTTACGGCCCGGACGGGAAAGCCGTTCGTGCGGATTTACGGCGAGGAGAAGGAGCGTCCGGCGCTTATTGTCGTTGATCAGAGGACGAACATGTTCTTCGGCAGCCGCCGCTCGATGAAATCCGTGACTGCGGCGGAAGCCGCGGCGCTTTGCGCATGGCGCATATTCGGTTCCGGAGACCGTGTCGGCGGTTTTGTCTTCAACGACGAGAGAATTGATGAACTGCGGCCTCACCGCAGCCGCGAAGCCATTTTCGCCCTGTCGACCGGAATATCCGCGATGAATCAGGAATTGATGGCGGATACGCCGGCAAGACGGTCCAGTGGACAGCTCAATGCCGCGCTCCAGGCGGTCGCCAGCGTAGCGGATCACGATCATCTGATTGTCATCGTCAGTGATTTCGACGGCCATACCGATGCGACCAAGGACATGCTGCTGCGGCTCGCGACGCACAACGATGTGCTGGCAATCCTGGTCTACGATCCTTTTCTGCTTCAACTCCCGACCAGCGGCGGGATCGTCGTCAGCGGAGGCTCCACGCAAGCCGAACTGGCATTCCAGCGGCCCCAGATGCGAAGCGCGATCGGTGAATTCGCGCGTCAACGCGGACGCAACCTTCTCGCCTGGCAGGTCGAACTCGGACTGCCGATGCTGCCGGTTTCATCCGCCCAGGAAACCGCGCCGCAATTGCGCAGTCTGCTTGCGCAGGCGGCATGGCGACAGCGGAGACGGTGAAATGGCCGAACTCGCGCCAATGCCCGATGACCTCACGGAAACTGCGCTGAAAACGCTCGCAGACATTGCGCTCCCCCCTGACGTGTCGTGGATGCCGCAAACCTGGGGTTGGGCCGTGCTTGCCGGTGCCATTTGCCTTGCCCTTGGATGGAGCATTTGGCGATCGGCAAGGCGGTGGCGGAGGAACCGTTACCGCAGGGAAGCGATCAGCTGCATACGGCAGATGAGCACGGCCGACCTTCCCGGAAGTGTGCCGGTCATCTTGAAAAGGACCGCGCTTGCCGCATGGCCGCGCGAACAGGTGGCCTCGCTGACGGGAAAGGAGTGGGTGGCTTTCCTGGAGCGCACGGCACCCAACCACAGCCTGGACCCCGAGCTTGCCCGTTTCATTGCGGAACTGGAATATGTGTCCGCGAATGCGGCATCGGGCCCGGATGCTTCGCAGTTGAGGCAAGCAGCCATCCGCTGGATCGGAAAGCATCATGTATCAACTTGATTATCCCTGGCTGCTTGTCCTGCTTCCCGTACCGCTGCTGATCTGGTGGATCGTGCCGCCTTACAAGGAGCAGACCACTGCGGTCCGCATTCCCTTCTTCGAAGAAGTCGCCCGCGCGGCTGGCGTTGTTCCGACCACGGGATCGCTGGTTTCGCAACGGTCCGTCCTGCAGACTCTATCCGCAAGCCTTGCCTGGATACTGATCGTCCTTGCGCTTGCCCGTCCGCAGTTTATCGAGCCGCCGCTGCAGAAGACGCAACCGCAGCGGGATCTCATGCTTGCTATCGATTTATCCCAATCCATGGACACGAAGGATTTCCGCGAACCAAACGGCACCCTCGTGCCGCGTGTCGAGGCAGTGCGCAAAGTTGTGGCTGATTTCGTATCGAAACGGCAGGGCGACCGGATCGGTTTGATTGCTTTCGGCGACGCGCCCTACCCGCTTGCCCCGTTCACGATGGACCATGCCACGGTTCAGACGATGATATCGGATGCGCTTCCCGGGATGGCTGGGCCGAGAACAGCTCTCGGCGATGCGATTGGGCTCGCCATCAAAATGTTCAATGATCCGAACATTCCGGAAAAGGTGCTTGTGCTTTTGACCGACGGGAATGATACCGCGAGCAAAATGCCTCCTGCAAAAGCTGCCGATATCGCCAAAGGAGCTAAGATCACCGTCCATACAATCGGAATTGGCGACATGAATGCGGTTGGCGAGGACAAACTGGACGTGGCCATGCTGCAGAAGATCGCCGAGGTCACCGGTGGCCGCTATTTCTTCGGGCAGGATTTGAAAAGCCTGGAAAACGTCTATGCGACCTTGGACCGGATAACGCCTGCCACGCAGAAAATTCTGTCCTGGCAGCCGCGGACCGAGCTCTTTGTCTATCCGCTCAGCGCTGCTCTGGTTCTCCTAGTGGTATTTCATGCACTGGCATGGTTGGGAACGGCATTCAGGAGGCGCCGGGAATTGCCCGGCGGTGCGCAGCCATGATCGCCGACTTCCACTTCCTGCGACCGTGGTGGTTGACCGGCATTCCGGCGGCGATGCTGTTCCTTTGGCTGGCCTCGCGGCAAGGTGACATGAGAATAAAGTGGCGCGGCATGATTGCACCGCAGTTGCTCGATCATCTGATTTCCGGCAGGGAGCACCGCGGCGGCATCCGCCCCTATCATGGGATGGCAATGCTGATGGCCCTATCGGCGATCGCGCTGTCGGGGCCGACCTGGCAAAAGGAACTG
The DNA here is from genome assembly GCF_058792715.1 of Phyllobacterium sp. MT110. Classification (NCBI taxonomy): domain Bacteria; kingdom Pseudomonadati; phylum Pseudomonadota; class Alphaproteobacteria; order Hyphomicrobiales; family Phyllobacteriaceae; genus Phyllobacterium; species Phyllobacterium sp. MT110. Next base: position 89,447 of record NZ_JBXAFE010000003.1, on the reverse strand, counting down.
CCGCCGTTTGTGCAGGATGCCGCCGCTCTTGTTGTCGCAATCGACCTCTCGCGGACAATGGATGCGATTGACGTGACACCATCGCGGCTGGAAAGGGCCAAGCTGAAGATTGACGACATATTGGCATTGCGTCCGGCGGCCAAGACCGCTGTGATCGCCTATGCCGGATCGGCTCATCTCGTGCTGCCGCTGACGGAGGACGCTTCGCTTATCCGGACCTATGTGAATTCCCTGGTCACGCCCATCATGCCGGTCGGCGGCCGGAACACTGCGGCCGCATTGGAACTGGCAGAAAAAACGCTGGCCGATGACGAGGCATCCGGAACGATCCTTTTATTGACCGACGGTATCGATTCCGGCTCGCTCGCAGCTGTTCAATCGAAGCGGCAAAGCGGCCTCGTGGTGCTCGGCATCGGCACTGCGCAGGGCGGTCCGGTCAAGACCGCCGACGGCAGCTTTGCCAATGATGCCAATGGCAACCGCATCTTTGCCAAACTCGACATTGATGCTTTGAGAGAGTTGCGCAACAGCGAAACCAGCGTCGCCACCTACACGGCGGACGACAGCGACGTGCATTGGATTGCCCAACACATCCGGACGCATTTTGAACAGCGGTCGGATGCCGGCCAAACCCGGTGGCGGGATTTCGGCTGGTGGCTGACGATCCCGATCGCGCTGCTTGCCGCTTTCACTTTCCGGCGTGGCGGGGGCATCCGATGGACGGGGGCCATCCTTGCCTTCCATATGATCACCAGCGCGGATACGGCTCGTGCCGCTGACAACTGGTTTGCGGACGCTTGGCTCACCCGAGACCAACAGGGCCGCCTTGCCTACCAACGCGGGGATTTTCCGGACGCTGCCGACACGTTCGCCGATCCGGCCTGGAAGGGAGCGTCGCTATATCGTGCCGGGAAATTTGACGAAGCGATAAACGCATTTGCACGCGACAACACGCCCGAAAGCTGGTTCAATCAAGGCAATTGTCTCATGCAGCTTGGGAAATATGACGCGGCTGTTGCCGCATATGAAAAAGCGCTGGCCGTGCGCAAGGACTGGATAGCGGCCAAGGACAATCTTGCCGTTGCCGAGCGGCTTGCAGCGCGCAAAAAGAAGGATGAGAGCGAGGAGCCGCGGGATCCGGATGACGATCCGGATCAGATCCAATTCGATGAAAAGGGCAAACAGGGGAAAGAGGGAGAGGTCGATGTCGCGGAACAGGCGGCGGATATCTGGATGAAGAACATTGCGGTCAGCCCGGCACAGCTGCTGGCCCGGAAATTTGCACTCGAGGCGGCGCGGGGTGCGAAATGAGAATCCTTGCTGCAGCCTTGCTGGTGTTGTTCTGGCATCATACCGCTTTCGCCGCCGACCCTTTTGCTGAAGCGACCGTTGCCACGAAGGGTACCCTGGTCGCCGGTCAACAGATCCAGATCGACATCGATGTCTTCGTGCCGAATTATTTCACCACACCGCCACAATTTCCCGCGGTCGATCTTCCAAATGCGATTGTCACACTCTCCGACGGGCGCGCCCAGAACCTCAACGTCGTCAAGGACGGAGCGCAGTACTCGGGAATCCGCCGTACGTATCTCGTCATTCCACAATTAACGGGCGACTATGCATTGCCGACCGCAGACATAGAATTCGGCTACGCCGCCGTGCCGGGTCAGTCGGTCACGGCGAAAGTGTCGCTTCCGCCCGCGAGGTTTCATGTGAATGAAGTGCCCGGCAGCGGCAACGCCGGACCCATCCTTGCCGCGACCAGTCTCGAGCTGTCACAGACCTTGGACAGCGACCCCGGCAAACTGACAGTCGGGGACACCCTGGTGCGGACCGTGTCGCAGGCTGCCGGGGGAACGCAGGCAATGATGTTGCCGCAACCGCATTTTGAAGCGCCAGCTGGCATCAGGATGTACGTCAAACCGCCGCGTTTGGAAAACGGCGTCAAAGGAGCCGGTGGCGGATCGGGCAGCAGGCGAACCGACAGCATCACATACGTCGTAGAGCGCGAAGGCAGCCTGATCATTCCGGGCCTTTCCATTGACTGGTACGATACGGGCAAAGCCAGTCGCCAGCAGGCCAAGCTTTCCACCATTACGCTCACCGTGAAGGCGGCTCCCGCGACGACGAATGCAATCATTCCGGATACGCCGGCACAACCGCAATCGTCGCGTGCACCTTCGCTGCATACAATGGTGCTTGCAGGGATAATCCTGTCTGCAGCGGTTTTGGCCGCCTGGTTGTGCTGGATCGCATTGCCGCGCCTGTTCAAATGGATGGATGCGCGCCAGAAGATGCTTGAACGATCAGAACCCGCCAAGTTCCGGCAGCTGTATCTCGCCTTGAACTCGGACGATCCGTCAGCGGCCTATGCGGCTCTCGAAACCTGGACGGCAAGTGCCGGATACAAAAGCATTGCGGCCTGGGCGGCCGCTACCCAGGATCAGGAAATTCTGAATGCACTTGAAGCTTTTGAAGCGGATTTATACCGTTCGCATATCGCAGCGAACTCCAAAATCACCATGAACAAACTGGCTTCCGCCATTTTCTCGTGGCGTGACGGCAATGGCAAGCGGCTTGACGTGAAGCACGAGAAGCCAGCACTGCCGCCGCTCAACCCCTGACACGCGAAACTCTTCGCCTCAGTTGGAATCCCATCATTCTCATTTGTTGCGTTCACACGAAATGCGGCCATCCCTGATCACCATTGTGACGATGAAGACGCAGCTCGCTTTATCCCGACATGGATGATCCATCCAAAGGGCGCCAGCGTATGAGGCAGAAAGGAATCTTTCATGCTCAAATACGTCATCGCCTATCTCTCGACAGCGGCACTGTTCCTTGCGGTCGATTTTGTCTGGCTCAGCATCATGGCAAACGGCTTCTACCGCAGCCGGATTCCCGATGTCATTGGCACACAGGCCAACTATCCCGCGGCAATAGCCTTCTATCTGATCTTTGTCGCGGGTATTGTGATCTTCGCGGTCAGCCCCGCATTGGAAAACGGCCGCTGGACAACCGCTCTCGTCTATGGGGCGCTTTTCGGCTTCATGGCCTATGCGACCTATGATCTGACCAATCAGGCGACACTCAAACAGTGGTCCACGATGGTGACGATTGTCGATATGGGCTGGGGCACCTTCGCATCGGCTCTATGCGCAACCCTCAGTCTTCTGTTCACGCGGTGGTGGCTGGTCACGGTTTGACAGGTCGACCGATGTCCCCGCACTCCGCCATTGAAGTCACGATGCCGGAAAGTCTGACGGCGCGCCGGTCATGATCTGTCGTTCCCCCCATGCCCAAGAATGAAATCAACGGTATCGCGCAGTGTCGGCGCAACGAAGCGGATCGGCGATCCCATCGCTCCGATAATGCCGATGTGACCGACACCCGGATAAAGCTTCGTCTGGACCGGAGACCCGACAGACCGCAGCTTCTTGTCAAGCGCCATGCTGTTGCGCGGATAGACAACTTCATCGCTCTGCCCGTGCAGCAGGAGTACCGGCGGATTGCCGGGTCGAACCTGATTGACCGGCTGCGTTGATTCTGGTGTCCGCGCCGGGCTGAAAATATCGGCCACGGTTTTATCGTCGAACGGCAGAAAATCGTACGGTCCGGAAATACCGACAAACCCCTTCAGATCACGCGCCGGATCAAGCCTTTGCTCGCCGAGCCACCTCTTGTCCAATGCCAGCATGGCGGCGATGTAGGCGCCGGCCGAATGCCCGATGAGATAGATTTTGTTGGGGTCTCCGCCATAGCTCTTACCGTGATCCTTCGCCCAGCCGACCACGGCAGCCCCATCCTGCAGGAAGGCCGGATAACGCACGTCAGGATACAGCCGGTAATCCGGAACCACCGTAACGATACCTCTGGCGGCAAGCGCAGAAGCCACAAAAGCGTATGTTGCCTTATCTCCGCTTTGCCAGGTGCCGCCGTAAAAGAAAATTGCCATGGGCGCAGCGCTGGTGTTTTTGGGCGCATAGATATCCAGAGCCTGCCGCTGATCCCCGCCATAGGCAATGTTCCGGGTAACAGAAGCCCCGCCGGATGAGGTCGTGATATCGAGCATCTTTCCGGCCGAACATCCAACCAGCGTTACAACCGTCAAAAGTGTCAGCAGCTGACGCAACACGTTAAAATCCAAGCAATGGTTGAACGAGGCGGCCGAGCACACTCTTCAATTGCAAACGCCCATCCACGACGGCCAGACAGATGCATTCTTCGTCGGGCCCCGCCTTGGGCTCATGTTCAAGACTGGCATCAGCGACAACAAGATCGCCCGGATAATAATCACCCAGTGCATCGTGCAACGTCCCCTTGAGCACCAGCGTATATTCGACACCTCTATGGGTGTGTTCCGGCAGCACCATTCCGGGCTTCGCGCGCAGCAGCATCGGCCGATTGCGGGGCGCACCACCTCTGCCAATCGAGCTCCACTGCACGCCCGGCGCCAGGAACTTCCATTTGCCGATGTCATATTGCTCCAGCGGTGACGGCAGAACCAGACCATCCGGCATGGCGGCGAGATGCCGGACCTGCGGCATGACCTGCAAGGATGATGGCGTATCAAGACGCGCAAGAACCTGTTCCAGGGCATCAGCTGCCATTTCCGCAATGGGCACATCCTCCAGCGCAATACCACCCACCGCCTCGAACTGCCGCACGCGGTCGGCGCTGTCCGGGCAGAGCGACAAATGTGCCGCGACAACGAGCGCCGGTCCCTGGGCAAGGCTGCCTGCGGCATAGGCCATCAGAATGTCATCGGAAGGGCGATGGGTCATGTCAGCTCATTCCTCGCCCAGCAGGTTTCTGAGATGCTGCATCGCCAGACGCAACCGGGATTTGACGGTTCCCAGCGGCAAATCCAGCGTCCGGGCGATCTCACTGTGCGGCTTGTCGTCAAAATAGTGCAGTTGGATGACGCTCATCTGTTCTGGCGACAATTTCTGCATGGCCGTGCGCACCAGCGTTTCGCCTTCCAGCCGCAGCAGCATCTCTGACGGAGAAGGTTCAAAATCCGGTTCATGTTCTTCCATGAGATGCGCCGCGGGATAACGCTCGCGCCGGATCGCATCGACCCTCAGGTTTCGTGCAATCGTGAAAATCCAGGTGGAAGCCGACGCTTTGGCAGGATCGAACAGATACGCCTTGCGCCAGAGCATCAGCATGGTTTCCTGCGCCAGTTCCTCGGCCTGCCCCGGCGCCATGCCGCCGCGCATGAAAAACCCTTTGATACGCGGCGCATAATAGCCGAAAAGTTCGGCGAAAGCCGCCTTGTCACTGCGCTGCGCGATACGAAGGATTTTTGCGGAATAATCGGCGGGTCCAGTCATTGTCTGAACGGTACGCCTGATTGCCGGGTTTGTTCCGGCAACCGAAAACCGACCGCGTCCAAAACGCTGCCATATCCTGTGGAAATCGCCGAAAGGTAGGGTTGCGAGGCCATTCATACCGCTCAGTACGCAGATGCGCCGCAATCGGATCAGCACCGAAACTAATCCTGATCCAATTCCGTATTTCCACCGTATGCACTGATGCTGCAAGAAACAACGTCTGATCATCCCGATCCGTGTTGTTTCCACATGATGAGTACGGGAGAACATCGTTGAAAATTGCTGTCATAGGATCGGGTATTGCGGGCATGTCCGCCGCATGGCTTCTTTCCGGGAATCATGATGTGACCGTTTTCGAACGGGAGCTGCGCGTGGGTGGTCACAGCAATACATTCCTCGTCGACCAGACAGACAGAAGCCCCATTCCGGTTGATACCGGTTTCATCGTTTTCAATGAACATACCTATCCGAATCTGACTGCCCTGCTCGACCATCTCGGCGTGCAAACAGCGGCATCGGACATGTCCTTTGCGGTATCGCTCGACGACGGCAAGCTGGAGTATTCGGGCACCGGATTCAGCGGCCTGTTTGCCCAGCAGCGCAACCTGTTCAATCCGCGTTTCTGGATGATGCTGCGCGATCTCCTGCGCTTCTATCGCGAAACTCCGGCCCACGCGGGCAAACTCGGCCTGCTCGCTCTGGGTGAATTTCTGGAACGGGAAGGATATGGCCGCGCCTTCCGCGACGATCACCTCCTGCCCATGGCAGCCGCCATCTGGTCGGCGCCGGAATCGGCATTGCTCGAGTACCCCGCAGAGGCGTTCATCCGCTTTTGCGATAATCACGGCCTGCTGAAACTCGCCAACCGGCCGCTATGGCGCACCGTCAAGGGCGGTAGCCGCGCCTATGTCGATCGCCTCACGGCAGGTTACAGGGACCGCATCCAGAGCGGATGTGCCGCCGCATCCATCCGTCGCGGCAGAGACAGCGCCGCCGTGACCGATATCCATGGCGTTACCCGGGTTTTCGATCACGTCGTCCTGGCCGGCCACGCCGATGAATCGCTGGCGCTGCTGTCCGACCCGACGCCCTTGGAAGCCAACCTACTTTCCGCTTTCCGCTATTCGGTGAACCATGCTGTTCTGCATGAAGACGACACACTCATGCCCAAACGGCGGGCCGTCTGGTCCAGCTGGAACTATCTGGGACAGCGCCGGGAAGCCGCCGGTCCGGGCAACCAGCTGTGTGTGACCTACTGGATGAACCGATTGCAGCCGCTTGAAACCGACCGTCAGTTCTTCGTCACGCTCAATCCGCAGCATCAGCCGGATGCGCAAAAAATCCTGCACCGGGAAACCTATACCCACCCGATTTTTGACGGCGCGGCGATGCAGGCACAAAAACAGCTCTGGCAGATGCAGGGACAGCGCAGCACCTGGTACTGCGGCGCCTATTTTGGCGCGGGCTTCCACGAAGACGGATTGCAAGCGGGCCTTGCGGTGGCGGAAGATCTCGGCGGCGCGCGCAGACCCTGGCAGGTTGCCGATGAATCCGGGCGCATCTATCGCCAGAACCGCCCCGAACCAATCGGGGTCGCGGCATGAATGCCTTCCGCTCGGCGATCTACACTGGCAGGGTCACCCATAGGCGCCTGCGCCCCAAACAGCATTTTCTGCGTTACCGCATGTTCTACATGCTGCTCGATATTGACGAGATCGAAGGTATCGCGCGCGCCAGCCGGTTGTTCTCCCACAACCGGTTCAATCTCTTCGGTTTCTTCGATGGCGACCACGGCTCCAAGTTTGATGCGGCAGCGCGGTGTCCGGACCTGCGCGGTTATGTGGAGGACCATCTGCGGGATGCCGGCATGGTGCCCGATGGTGGGCCCATCAAGCTGATGACCATGCCCAGAATACTTGGCTATGTGTTCAACCCGCTAAGCGTCTATTTCTGCCATGATAGGAACGGCAGGCTGAAGGCACTGATCTACGAGGTCAACAACACGTTCGGCCAGCGTCACAGCTACGTTTTTCCGCTGGGCGATACGGACAACGGCAAGCCGTTGCATCAGGAATGCGGCAAGGAATTCTACGTTTCGCCCTTCATGGAGATGGCGCTGGACTATGATTTCACCATCACCCGACCAGCCGATACAGCATCGGTTGTCATCAACGCGAGCGACAAGGACGGGCTCATCATCGCAACAGCCTTTTCAGGCAAGCGGCAGGAATTCAGCGACCGCCAGTTGCTAAAGCTGTTTCTCGGCTATCCCCTGCTGACTCTCAAGGTCATTGCAGGCATCCATTGGGAAGCCCTATGGATCTGGGTCAAGGGTGTCAAATGCAGCCCCCGGCCGCGGACGCCTGTTCAAACCCGGACAATCATTGCGCGCCGAACGGAATCGGATACGCAGTTCTCAAAATAACAGGCATACATGACTGAACAGCAATCATCGGCCACCCGTTTCCCCGTCATTGTCCTCTTCAGACACGATCTGCGGATCAGCGACAATCGTGCCCTGTACGCAGCCGCAAACACAGGCAAGCCAGTCATTCCCGTATTCATTTGGGATGAGTGGAACACCGAAGCATCACGGCCTGTTGGCGGGGCGCGCCAATGGTGGCTGCACCACTCACTGGTTGCGCTTTCAGCGTCGCTCGGGGTTCTTGGCGCGAACCTTGTTCTCAAACGCGGGGCGACGCAGACCATTGTTGATCGGTTGCTGGACGACACAGGCGCCGACATGGTTCTGTGGAACAGGCGGTACGATCCCCCCGGCGTCAGGACAGACACAAGCCTCAAATCCGAACTCACCCGCCGAGGCATATCGGCAGAAAGCTTTGACGGGCATCTCCTGCATGAGCCGTTCTTGTTCAAAACCGGCACTGGCGGGTTCTATCGCGTCTATTCGCCGTTCTGGCGGGCTTTGACGGCAGGTCCGGAACCACGTGACCCGGTTCCAGCACCGCGAACGCTGGAGCCATATCATGAATCGATGGGTTCGGAGTGCCTGAACGACTGGGCGCTTCTGCCTGAGAAACCCGACTGGGCGAACGACTTTGCCAAGGATTGGACGCCGGGGGAAAACGGCGCACAGGAAAAGCTAGCCGCCTTTCTCGGCGGCGCTATTGGCGACTACGATCATGATCGGGACAAGCCTGCCATCGAAGCAACGTCAAGGCTTTCCCCACATCTCGCCCACGGTGAGATCACACCGTTTCAGATATGGCATGCCCTGAAATCACCGAGCCTTGCGCGGGAAGGCAAGGATGTGGATAAATTCCGCAGGGAGATCGGCTGGCGGGAATTTTCCTATCATCTCCTGTTCAACAATCCCGCGCTTGCGACCAAGAACTACAATGCATCGTTTGATGGCTTCGCTTGGCAGAACAAGGCCGATGATCTCAAGGCATGGCAACAGGGCCGGACGGGTTATCCGATCGTCGATGCCGGCATGCGCCAACTCTGGAAAACAGGCTGGATGCATAATCGGGTCCGTATGATCACCGCATCATTTCTGATCAAGCACCTGCGCATCGACTGGCGCAAGGGCGAAGCGTGGTTCTGGGATACGCTTGTGGATGCCGACCCCGCCAGCAATGCCGCCAGTTGGCAATGGGTTGCAGGATCGGGGGCAGATGCCGCGCCTTATTTCCGGATTTTCAATCCTATGTTGCAGGGCGCCAAGTTCGATTCATTGGGCGCCTATGTGCGGGAATTTGTTCCGGAGCTGAAAAATCTCTCCGACAAATATCTGCACGCACCTTGGCTCGCACCCGAGAACATTTTGAACGCGGCGGGCGTTGTTCTGGGCCAGAATTACCCTCATCCCATCGTTGACCATCAAGCAGCGCGACAACAGGCGCTGGTTGCCTATGCGAGCACCCGTAAAGATTCTCCCGGCCATTAGCCCTCAACGGCCATGGATTGGTGACTGTCCATCGCCGGCCCTCCTGTGCACCGCCTCCGTCATGCTCCCTGCAAGACGGCGGACCCGGCCATGAGTTGCAGGTCGGCCTCCGAGGCGTTTCCAATGACCCACGGGCAGGCATAATAATCTTCGATGCGGTCGATGACCCGACCGGCGACACGGACGCGAACCGGCCACGCGACCTGCCACCGGTCGCCTCGCTGAAAGAGCACGAGCAGGACAGGTTCTCCGTCGATCGCCCCGAACTCCATGGTCCAGGCGTCCGGGTTTCGCTCGTATTCGGCGAAATAGGGAGAGTTTCTGAGCAGGCCGTCAAAGCAGTCTGCGACCCGCAACCGCGCATCGGCGCTGGTGAGGCTGCGCACGCCATCCCAGTCGTGGCGGTTGAAGAGGTCAACATAGTACTGCAAGATCCGCGCGGTGTCGGGATCAAGCGGACTGCTCGGTTCGCCGGCAGGTTCCGCCGGCAAGTCGGCGAGCTTCGCCCGCCCGCGGGAGAGCGCGGATTTGACGCCGCCAACCGTCGAGTCCACGAGCTCTGCGGTCTCTTCCAGCGAATAGTCGAATACATCCTTCAGGAGGACGCAGGCGCGCTCCTTGGGCGGCAGGTGGCCAACCAGCCGTTCGATGGCGCGATGTGCACCGGTCGTCGCCGGCTCTGCAGCGACGACACCAATATCGTCCGAATAGGCGCTTTCCGCGCGCTCGCGCGCATCGCGCCGCCGCAGAAAGTCAATGCAGCGATTGTGAGCGATGCGAAAGAGCCAGGGTTTTAGCTTGCTGGCATCGTCGAGGGTCTCGATCTTCGTGTAGGCCTCGAACAGCGTCTCCTGCATGAGATCCTCACCGTCGAGCCGTGAACCGGTCATGCGGGCGCAGTAACGATGCAGTTGGGCGCGGACGTCCGATACCGTCTCGAGGAAGGCTCGATACTGCGCGTCGAATAAGCCGTTCGGTCGCTCAGGCATGTCCCTCACCCGCCCCATCTTGGCTTTCACCGGGTGTTGCTGCGGTTCCGGTCAGGCCGAGCTTGGGGCGAACCCATTGTGCGAACCGCTCTATCGCGTCGTCGGCTTCGGGCGCGCGGCCAGCCATCATCTGGAACGAGTGCAGCATACCCGGAAATATCTCCAAGCGCACCTCGACACCGGCGTCCTTCGCGCGGTCGGCGAGCGCCCGGCTGTCGTCGAGCAGGGTTTCGTCTCCGCCCACCTGCAGATAGATCGGCGGCAGGCTCATGAGATCGGCAAAGATTGGGCTGGCGAATGGATGCCGTGCATCAGCCCCTCCAAGGACTTGCGATGCCAGCATATCCACGGTCGCCTTCTGGAAGAAGACGTCCTTCTCGCGGTTCGCTTCATAAGAAAGCCCGCTTGCCGACAGATCATGCCAGCCTGAGATACTGAGGATCGCGGCCGGCAAGGGACGTCCCGCATCACGGAGTCTCATCGCGGCGGCAATGATCAGGCCCGCGCCAGCGGAATCGCCCGCACCTATAGTATGCTTTGGCCTGATACCCTGCTCGCCCAGCCACTCGAACGCGGTCACGGCCTGCTCGATTTGGCGCGGGAACTTGCTCTGAAACGCATAGTCGTAAGTGGCAAGCAAAGCGTAACAGCCAATCGCCTTGGCGAGGTGCCCGACCATCTTGCGATGGGTCCAGATCGATCCGCCGACATAGCCACCGCCGTGCAGGTAGAGCATGACCCGATCCTTGGCCGCCCGTTTTGGCTGAACCCACAGCGCTGTCTTGTCGCCGAGGTTCGTCTCGATGTAATCGACGCCGCCCGGTTCCGCCGTCAACACAGACCATTCGGAGACTTCAGGCGGCAATTCGCGACCGCTGCGCCAAGCCTCCGCGAGCTTTTCGTAGTGTATCTTGTTTGCCAGGCTCTGCTTGCTCTCCATGGTAACGCTCCAATTCGTTTGGGAGGGCGATGTCGAGGATGACAGCCCGTCAACAGCCAAGACGGACGAACCCGGCAAAAGGATACGCCGCCGCCGGATCGGGCACGCGTCTTCCCGGTGTGTGTCCCCTTATTCGATCCCTGCTGAAACTAATTTGAAAAGCCGCTCGTAACTCCGCCGCTTCCCAATCAAAGGGAAAAAACAGTGGAGAGAGAAATGTTCACCAATTCCATTCGCCTGGTTGCACTCGCATCTGTGTTGATTTCGGGAGCCGCGTTTGCGGAGAATCCCATGGTCGGCGGTGCACCCATGTACGAAAATAAAAACATTATTGAAAACGCCGTGAACTCCAAAGATCACACCACACTCGTCGCAGCCGTCAAGGCAGCAGGCCTTGTCGAAACTTTGCAGGGCAAGGGTCCCTTCACCGTCTTTGCACCAACCAATGCAGCATTTGACGCGCTGCCCAAGGGCACGGTCGAAACCTTGCTGAAACCTGAAAACAAGGACAAGCTTACCAAGATCCTGACTTGCCATGTCGTCGCCGCTAATGCGGATTCGAAGGCCATCATGAAGATGGTCGATGATGACAAGGGCGCGCACCCGGTAAAGACCGTTGGCGGTTGCGTGTGGACCGCAAAATACAAGGGTGACAAGCTGACTTTGACCGATGAAAACGGCACGGTTGCCAATGTGACGATCGCCAACGTCAAACAGTCAAACGGTGTCATTCACGTCATCGACAAAGTTCTGTTGCCCAAGATGTAAATCCGTTTCCGGTTCCCGGTACGAAGGGAACAGTCGGCTGGCCCCTGCCAATATGATATGAATAGGGGCCAGTTTTAACGGACGGCAGGAAAGGACAATCCTATGGTAAAATACGGTCTCTATGTCTCGCTTGAAGCAAAAGCAGGCAAGGAAGATGATGTGGAGTCTTTCCTCATTGCAGGGCTGGCCATCGTCAACAAGGAGCGTGATACGGTATCGTGGTTTGCTGTGCGCAGCGGTCCATCGGCATTCGCGATCTTTGACACATTCAACACTGCCGGTGCGCGCGATGCGCACCTTGCCGGCGATCTCGCCAAGCTGCTGATGGGACGGGCTGACGAACTCTTTGCCACTCCGCCCGATATTCAGATGGTTGATATTCTGGCATCAAAACCGTCGGCCACCTGAAAATCGGTTCAGCCCCTATATCGCGCAAGTCTCTGCGCGCTCCAGTTGCAGGTCCAATGGGCACGAAGATGCTGTTCGGGCCATTCTGGCCGAACAGCATATGAAAACCTGATCGCAGCGCATAGAATGGAAAAACGGACAGGAGATGAGCCGCATCTTGAATGCGCCTAGCGAAGGAAACGACAATGCCCCAGGGAGTTTTCTCCATCATGCAGAACAAATACGCGAGGTGTCTGGCTCTGGTCATGACGATCCTGATCGGCTCGAACGCATTGCTCTGTGCCAGCGGATTTGCTTTCGAAGGCAAGACGGCCGGTCTCGCCGATGCGACAATTGCCATTATCCGCCATGGAGAAAAGCCGGACAGCGGAACAGGTCTCTCTCCGGCTGGTGAAAAACGGGCGCAGGCCTATAGCGCGTATTTTCAGCACCTGACGCTCGACGGCCATCCATTCCGGCCCGACACGCTGATTGCGACCGCAGATTCCAAGAACAGTGCCCGCGAACGGCTGACCCTGGAGCCACTGAGCCAAGCGCTGGGGCTGCCTATCGATCTGAGATTCGGCAACAAAGATCTGGCTGGCCTTACCAAGGCTTTGAGAACCGAGCCGCACGGCAAATCGGTGCTCATTGCCTGGCATCACGGCAAACTCTCGCAGCTCATCGAAGCATTGGGAGGTGATCCGTCGACGCTGTTACCCGGCGGGCAATGGCCCGACGATGTTTTCGATTACATGGTTGTGCTGCGTTTTGACCACAAGGGGAAACCGATAACCGGTTCTGCCGAGCTCATCCATGAGGACTTCGCCAATCCGCCCGGACAGATCGGCGCTATGACGTCTCATTGACCGGTTGTTCCCGGCGCCAAGGACCGCCGGGGTCCGTCCGGTTATTTTTCTGCAACCTCCAAAACTAGGGAGTCACAGCAATACGCCCCTTCATGTTGGGATGAAAGCGGCAATAGAAATCAACCGACCCTGCTTGCTCAAGCTGGAGCGTTGCCGCTTTGCCGGAGGAGATCACGACATCCCATCCGTCTTTCACTGTTGCCGTATGATCCACGATATCCTTGTTGATCCATTCGATCCTGTCGCCAACTTTTGCGGTGATGACGGCTGGGGTAAACACCATTTTCTCGATCGTGACCCGTATGGTTTCCGCCCTGGCAGGAATGGACCCCATACCCAGTATCAGGACAATCGAGATCCACGCCTTGAGTTGCGACGCCATCGGTCTGCCCTATTTGAGCCCGGCCGCGACATGTTCGGCGTGCTGCTCATGCCCCTGGAAGATCTTCAGTCCGGTTTCCAGCAGGCTTTTAAGCTCGGCATTTTTTGCTGAAGGAATGAGCAGGGTTTCAAGCGCGCCATTGACCTGCTTGTGATAGGTCACCTCGTTGGTTACATAGGCCTTGTCAAAGGCGGTACCATCGAACTTGTCCAGCTTGGCGCGTTCGGCGGTGGCCGCCTTGACGAGCGAACGGCTGGTGTCGTTGTCCTCGGGTGTGACCTTCAGCTTTTTGACCAGTGCGAGAGCTTGCGTGTTGACCGCTTCATGATCGCGCACCATGTCCCTGGCAAAGGCAACAACGTCCTTGTTTTTTGATTTGGCAATCGCCTGTTTCGCAGCTTCGATATCGATGATGCCTGCCGTATAGGCAATGTGCGCAATTTGCGGGTCGGTTGGCTTGTCTGCCGCATGAGCGAGCGAAGCGCTGCCCAACAGGGAAAGAACAGCCAGGGCCGTCATTGTTCGAGAGAACATAATACCTCCTTCACCCGGAGGAATGTCCGGGTCGTTTTTTCAACTGACAGCCATTTGATGTTGAACAGCGAAAAAGGTTCCCGGAGCTCACTCGAGAAAGCCGAGCTGTTTCATGACTGCGGCTGTCAAACGGGCGCAGCGCTGTCCAGCGAATGGAAAGGCATCCATCAAGACCGGGCCGATCTGGTCGTCCAACTGTTTGCGTACGAGCGCACGAGCGCGATGCAGACGCGTCTTGACCGTCTCCACTCTGATCCCGAGCACCTCCGCTGTCTCCTCCTGACTGAGCCCCTCGATCACGCGCGCGATAAAAACAGTCCTGTACACGTCGGGAAGAGCATCGGTTGCCCTTTCAACCATTTGTAAAATCTGCCGCTGTGCCATTAACCGCTCCGGGTCTTCACCTGTTTTGATGGGAAACGGGATGATCCGCGTGTCTGAATTCCGGCTCGCCGAAGTAGCAAGATCCGGCGCACGCCGCTTTTTGCGCAAACGTCCCAAAGCTTCATTGATGACAATGCGGGAAAGCCAGGTTGCCAGTGAGGATTCACCCCGGAACTGGTCGAGATGAGAGAAGGCAGAGCAATAGGCCTCCTGAACGATATCCTCGGCTTCGCTGTCATCCCGAATGACGCCGCGGGCAATTCGGTAAAGCCGGCGATTATGCGTCCGCATTATTATGCGGAAAGCATCGGCATCCCTGATCAGCGCCCGTCGAACAAGTTCGACATCGTCCCCATGACCGGATGGGGAAACTGTCTTTGCCGGTAATACCATCATCCTGAACTCCTCTGGCCATCATAGATGATATTTGCGGCAAAAGGTTCCCGGCGTCTTGGGCCTCAGATCAATATGGGCCGAGACATTGAGGAAGCCTGAATGCTTCCAGCACCGGCACGGAGCAAGGTATCGATGTGATGGACATCAGCCCGCCAGATGATGCGTTAAACCGCCGACTTCAGCGCGACTCTCTTTTCAAGCGCCGCCGCATCTTCCTTTCGCTCACTGTAGCGATCGGTGAGATAGCCGGAGATATCACGCGTCAGCAGCGTGAATTTGACCAACTCCTCCATCACGTCGACAACGCGGTCATAATAGGCGGACGGTTTCATGCGGCCGTTTTCGTCAAACTCCTGATAGGCCTTGGCGACTGACGACTGGTTGGGGATGGTGATCATGCGCATCCAGCGGCCGAGCACCCGCATCTGATTGACCGCATTGAATGATTGCGATCCGCCGGATACCTGCATGACCGCCAGCGTCCGCCCCTGCGTGGGACGGATCGCGCCCATGGCTAGGGGTATCCAGTCGATCTGCGATTTCATCACCCCGGTCATCGCACCGTGCCGTTCGGGACTGGTCCATACCTGCCCCTCCGACCACAGCGAGAGGTCGCGCAGCTCCTGAACTTTCGGATGATCAACCGGCGCATCGTCAGGCAAAGGCAGGCCAGCCGGATTGAAAATCCGGGTTTCGGCGCCGAAATGTTCCAGCAGGCGCGCTGCCTCCTGGGTCAGAAACCGGCTGTAGGACACTTTTCGGAGGGAGCCGTAAAGCAGAAGGATGCGCGGACGGTGTGCCGAGAATGGTGCAGACAGCCTTTCAGCGTCCGGAATATGCAGGACGCTCGACGCGACATTGGGCAAATCAGACAATGCGCTTTCCCTCACTGTCGATGACGATTTCGCCGTCTTCCTTGGCGAAGGCACCTTTTTGCGGGCTCGGCAGGATATCGAGGACTGCTTCGGATGGCCGGGCAAGACGCACGCCCTTTTTCGTAACGACAAAGGGACGATTGATCAGGATCGGATGGGCCTCCATCGCGTCCAACAGCTGCTCGTCATTCAAGGACAGGTCATCCAGCCCCAGTTCCGCATAAGGCGTTCCCTTTTCGCGGATGGCCTCGCGCACGGTCAGCCCTGCCCTGCGGATCAGGTCTTTCAGCTCCTGTCGGGCGGGCGGCGTCCTGAGATACTCGATGATGGTCGGCTCGATGCCCGCATTGCGTATCAACGCCAGGACGTTGCGGGACGTGCCACAGGATGGATTGTGATAAATGGTGACGGTCATCAGACGGTCCTTTCTGCTTTGACCATGATCGCATCAGACCGGGCGCGTTCAGGCATTGCGTTTTCCTCGGGCGGGCAACAGGGAACAATGTCGGCGATAAGCGGTGCGCAAATGTCCGGGTGCCCTGCGCAACAATCTTTCAGGAGATAACTGATGGCCGCACGCAGCTTGCCGAAATTGGCTCTGTAGATGATGGAACGGCTTTGGCGCACCGATGTGATCAACCCGGCGCGTGACAGGATCGCGAGATGTGTCGACATGGTATTCTGAGGAACGTCGAGAATACGGGCGATTTCCCCGGCAGCGATCCCCTCCGGCTCATGCATCACGATCAGCTTGAACGCATCCATGCGCGAGGGTTGAGCGAGAGCCGAAAAGGCCTCGATGGTGTTTTCTTTTTCCATATATCCAGATTTACAGATATATTGGATCACTGTCAAGAACAGTGACGTGCCACGCAGGAACTCCATCGCCCGACGAGGCCATGGCGTGCTTTAGCAATTCCCGCCGGAAAGGATCGTTCGATGTTACCGCGCGTCCCGCTTCGCTTGCGCTACCTTTGCCGCAGCCCGCTGCCGCCCGCGCTCCATTGGCCGAATCAAGCTTCCAACCTTGGAGTTTTCGATGACCCGCAAACCTTGATGCGCGTGACGCGTGTTCAGCTCAGCGGCATCTTTTCTTGCGCCTTGCTTCATGTTCAATGCTTTGCGCGCATTTTCAATCAGTTCGATACTTGCCGTCAGCCGACGGCGGCGTTCAATTTCATTGTTGAGACGACGCATCGCCATGGCGAGAACCGCAACCTTCAATTGAGAACCGTCGTCTTTGGTCGACGCTGTTGCACCCTTCGGCGCCGCTTTGCCACGCATTTCGCGGCGACGGCGATGCGCCTGCGTTTGGGCTTTGTCCCGCTGCCCGCGCAACAGCTTGACCAAATTGGCCAGTTCCGCGTCGTTCAAGTCCTGCAGCTCAGGATGGTGGGATTTGTCGACAAGGACTCGCTCTTCCGCACTCAAAGCGCGCGCTTCTTCCTTGCGTGAAATGGCCATGCTGTTTCCTCCCATTCTTATCGTTCGCATGAAGCGAACGTGTCGAAATGTGCAATCTTCGGATCAAATCAAAATACAAAACAACGCCGCCTTATAGTTGCATAAAGCCTCCTCGTTTCTGGAATATTTTTCACTTCAATCTTTAATTTTCACCCAATTCAATTTAATGTACTTCGACAAATACTTATATATCCGACAGACACAAAGTCAAAAGGATCATCGTGAAAGACGACCGGAATGACACATTGAAACATAATGTTCTGCTTGTCGAATTGTCAGCCAAATTGGCGGCGGCTTATGTTCGGCGCAGTTCGATACCCTGGACTGAATTGCCCAAGGTCATTACGGAAATTCACGCCGCGCTTGACAAAGTTGCGCTTGAACATGCGCCGCTTCCTGTTGCGCAAAAGGCGGCACCAGCCGTTAATCCGAACAAATCGATATTGGCCGACTACATCATATGCCTGGATGACGGAAAGAAGTTCAAAACGTTGAAACGTCATATTATGAACGAGTATGGATTGACGCCGGAAGCCTATCGCGAAAAATGGAGCCTGGACTCCTCTTACCCGATGGTTGCACCCAATTATTCGACCCGGCGCTCTGCTCTGGCAAAGGAAAATGGTCTTGGCCGAAAACGAATGGGCTTATAGTCGGGGCCCGCAGCTTTATCTGTCTGAAACGTGAATGCCAGAGCGCCAGCCACACCATTTTCTCCCGTCGAAACATAACTAAATATATGGCGCCGTGACTTAAGCCGCCGGAAATGGGACAATCGGGCGATATTATCGCTGAACATTCCGGCTCGAATCCTGATCGTCGAGGATGATCGCGGAACAACCCCATTCTGTGGCGATGCCGCCGGTGCCGTCATCAGGGGGGGGGTGGCCGGGAAGCACTGACAGCATCAATCGGCGTTCTGCACGCCCTTTGTCGCGGCAAGAACGCGTTCCGCACCGTCCTCGATAACCCCGCGCATGGCCTTTTTGGCAGCGCTCACATTGCGGTCCCTGATCGCATCAGCGATGGCCCTGTGGCGCGCCACCGAATAGCTGTGGCGCTCAGGGTTCGGGATCGGCGAGCTGATCGTGAACGTGGTCACCAACGCCACCTCGATGAGCGCGCTGATCGAGCGCATGAAGGGATTGTGAGACGCGTCGGCAATGGCGATATGAAATTGCAGATCGCTGTCAACGAAACTGGATGCGGCTTGGCCCGCCTCCCCCATTCTGTCGACCCATTTATAGAGTGTTTCGAGCTGCGCAGCCGTTCTGCGGCGCGCGGCGAGGCCCGCCGCTTCAGGTTCGAGCGCCAGACGCATTTCCAGAAGGCTCGACAGGAATTCCGGCGTGGGGCCGGCCTCGAAATGCCAGACCAGAATGTCCGGGTCGAACAGATTCCAATGCGATCGCTCGAGCACGCGCGTGCCAATCTTGGCGCGCGGCTGAATCAGGCCCTTGGCCGCCAGCGTCTTCAGTGCTTCGCGCAGCACCGTCCGCGATACGCCGAAGCGCTCGAACAGCTCGGCATCACCCGGCAGGATGCTGTTCTCCGCATAGTCACCGCTGATGATGCGCAAGCCGAGCGCGCGCATGACATGGCCGTGATGCGTGTGCGAATGGCCTGCCGTCCGGAAATCGTAATTTGAAAGGTCGTTGCGTGGCAAATCACCCCCCACTGGTCGCCGTTGTTCTCTTCAGTGACAGGAACACCAATATGCGTTGCAAGGCAATGAACGAGAAGAGAAGGACACCGACAACGATTTTTGTCCACCAACTGGACAGGGTTCCATCAAAGACGATGTAAGTCTGGATAATCCCCTGGATGATCACGCCGATGAACGTACCGGCGATATAACCAACACCCCCGGTCAGCAAGGTCCCGCCGATCACCACTGCCGCGATGGTATCGAGTTCGACGCCGACAGCGGCGAGCGAATAACCGGCAGAGGTGTAAAGCGAAAAGACAATTCCGGCGAGCCCCGACAGGAAGCCCGACATCGCATAGATGCCGATCGTGGTCCTGGCAACAGGCACGCCCATCAGCTCGGCCGACGTGCGGTTTCCGCCCACCGCATAGATGTAGGAACCGAACTTGCTGAAATGCGCGACGACGATACCGACCAAGAATACCAGCACCATAAGGCAACCGATGAAGGTCAGCCGTCCGCCGCCCGGCAACCGGTAGAACAGCCCCTGCAATGCCGTATAGAACGGGTGATCGATCGGGATTGAATCCGTTGTCATCACGAAGCACATGCCTCGTGCCAGAAACATGCCTGCCAGCGTGACGATGAAGGACGGCACTTCAAGGTAATGGATGATCGCGCCCATGCTTGCCCCGAAAGCCGTGGTGATCAAAAGCGCGATGGCAAAGGCAATCAGCGGATGAACGCCATAATGCGTGATGAGGACGGCCAGAAGCACGCCGGTAAAGGCAATCACCGATCCCACAGAGAGGTCAATGCCGCCGGAAAGAATGACGAACGTCATTCCGACAGCGGCAATTCCCAGAAAGGCATTGTCCGTCAGCAGATTGCCGGCAACACGGGTCGAGAACATCGCCGGAAACTGGAAAACACACGCAGCGTAGGCAATGAGGCAGATGAGCAGTGTGGCACAAAGGGGCAAAAGGCGTGTGTTCATTGTCTCTTTCCCCCCTTCGAGCGGAATTCCCCCCTGAGAAATGCCCATCCGCCCAGGGATGAAAATGACTGTGCCAGCAGGATGACAATGATGACCAGCGCTTTCAGGATGAGGTTGTATTCGGGCGGGAAGCCGGACAGCAATATCCCCGTGTTCATCGCCTGAATGATAACCGCGCCGAGCGCTGACATGAGAATGGAAAAGCGGCCGCCAAACAATGACGTCCCGCCGACGACAACCGCGAGAATTGCGTCCAGTTCCAGCCAGAGACCCGCATTGTTGGCATCGGCACCGCGAATATCCGCGGCAATGATGATCCCGGCCAGTGAAGCGCAAAACCCGCAAAACCCGTAGATGACGAGCAGCAGCAGTTTGCTGTTCAGTCCGGCATAGCTGCTCGCGCTTCGATTGATGCCGATCGATTCGATCAGCAGCCCGATTGCCGTGCGCCGGACCACGGCAATCGCCACGACGAGAAGCGAGACCGCGATCAGGATGGGCATGGGAATGCCGGCAAAGGAGCCTGTTCCGAAGAAGATCAGGCCGGGCTCGGTGAAGGTGACAATCGAACCCTCGGTGATCAGCTGCGCAATGCCGCGACCGGCCACCATGAGGATCAAGGTCGCCACGATGGGTTGCAGGTCGAAATAGGCGACGAGAATGCCGTTCCACAGGCCGCATGCCAGCCCCGTGCCGAGGGCGGCAACAATGACGACAGGCAGGGGATAACCGGCGACGGTCATCGTTGCAGCCAGCGCGCCCGAAACGGCCATGACGGCGCCGACCGAAAGATCGACACCGCGACTGGCGATGACAGCGGTCATGCCGATTGCCAGGATGATCACCGGGGCCCCGCGATTGAGGACATCGATCAGGCTGCCGAACAGCCGGCCGTCCTGAAGGCGTATTTCGAAAAATCCGGGAAATGCCAGATAATTGAGAAACAGTATGAGCATCAGCGAAAGCAGCTGCGGCATGGCTTTCGTCAACGCTGCAGTATTCAGACGGATCATGCAGGGGCCCCTTCAGATTCAGCAGCAATCATCTGCATGATGTTTGAGGTCGTGATATCGTCACCGGAAATTTCGCCGCGATGCGCGCGATCCCGCAGGACAACGACACGGGTGCTGTAGGCGACGATTTCCTCAATCTCCGATGAGATGACGAGCAGCGCCATGCCATCGTCGCAAAGCCGGTTGATCAGCGCGATGATCTCCGCATGTGCACCCACATCGATACCGCGCGTCGGCTCGTCGAGAATGAGAAACCGTGGATTGGTTGCAAGCCAGCGGGCAAGAATAACCTTCTGCTGGTTGCCGCCGGATAGAAATTTGATTGGCTTTTCAATATCCGTGGTGCGGATATCGAGCACCTTGACGAATGTGTCGGCCAGGCTGATCTGCTCACGGCTCGACAACCGGTTGAACCAGCCTTTCTGCGCCTGCAACGCCAGGCAAATATTCTCGCGCACGGAAAGGTCGCCTATGATTCCGTCGGACTTGCGATCTTCCGGGCACAGCCCGAACCCGCAGGCGACAGCGTCCTGCGGTGTACGGATGAGCACGGGATGTCCGTCTATGCGGATATGCCCCGTGTCCGCGGCGTCGATTCCGAACAGGATTTTGGCGGTCTCCGTGCGGCCCGATCCCAAAAGCCCCGCCATGCCGATCACTTCACCTTCACCGATATCGAGATCGAACGGCGCAATGCTGCGGCTGCGTCCAAGTCCCTTGAAGGAGAACGGCTTGATGGCGGGGACCGGCCGGTCATGGCGCGTATTGTGCGTTGCGACCGCCAATGCCCGTCCAAGCATCAGGGAAACCAGATCGATCTTTGGAAGTTCCGCAGTCAACGCGCTGCCAGCCAGCTTTCCGTTGCGCAGGACCGTGACCCGGTCACAGATTTCATAGACCTGATCGAGGAAATGCGTAATGAAAACAACACCAAAGCCGCGGGCGCGCAACTGGCGGAGTATGGCAAACAGGATCTCGGTCTCATGGCGATCAAGACTGGCGGTCGGTTCATCAAGAACAAGAACGCGCCCCGACATATCGACAGCGCGGGCGATTGCCACGAGTTGCTGCACAGCCACGGAGTAACGGGACAAATCGGACGAAACATCCAGATGCAGGTCATATTGCGCCAGCAATTCCCGCGCCTGTCTTTCCATCAGCTTGCGGTTGACAAAGCCGAACCGCATCGGCTGGCGCCCGATGAAGAGATTATCGGCAACGGACATATTGGGCAGCAGATTCACTTCCTGGTAAACCGTACCGATACCGAGATGTTGAGCATGCTGCGTATCGCGCATAGCCACCGGTTGCCCGTCGATTTTGATTACGCCGGCATCCGGCTGATGAACACCAGTCAGCACTTTGATCAGGGTTGATTTCCCCGCGCCATTTTCGCCGAGAAGCGCGTGGATTTCCCCCGGCCTGACGGTGAAATCAACGCCATCCAACGCTTTGAAACCAACAAATGATTTGGAAATGCCCTCTACCGCAAGAAGACCGGGTTTGTCCGTCATTGCGCCGTCTCCCCATCAGCAGATTTCCGATCAGTGACCAGCCGCCCGAACGGGACGGCTGGCACGGTGATCCTGATCAGTATCCCAGGCCCTTCTTTTCCTCGTAGACCTTCTTCGGGTCATCGGCCTGTGTGTAGAGCTTCGATTCCGTCTGTATCCACTTTGGCGGGGCTTTTCCGCTGTCCTTGAATGCCTTCAAGGCATCAAAGGCTGGTCCCGCCATGTTCGGGGTCAGTTCAACCGTTGCGTTCGCTTCCCCTTCAGACATCGCCTTGAAAATATCCGGCACCGCATCGACAGACACGACAAGAATATCCTTGCCCGGCTTCAACCCGGCTTCCTTGATTGCCTGGATCGCACCAACGGCCATATCGTCATTGTGCGCATAGAGAGCACAGATATTCTTGCCGCCGTTCTCCGCCTTGAGAAAGCCTTCCATGACTTCCTTGCCCTTGGAGCGGGTAAAGTCGCCGGTCTGGCTGCGGGTAATCTTGATGTTGGAGGCCGAGGCGATTCCGTCCTCGAAACCCTTCTTGCGGTTGATGGCAGGACTTGAACCAACCGTTCCCTGCAATTCAACAACCTTGCAGTCCTTGCCGGCCACCGCTTTGACGAGCCATTCGCCGGCAACCTTGCCTTCGTGGACGGTATCGGACGTAACCGCAGTCAAATAGAGACCGTCATTGGCTGTTTCGATGGTGCGGTCCAAAAGAATGACCGGGATCTTGGCTTCCTTGGCTTCGGCAAGAACAGTGTCCCACCCTGTCGCCACGACCGGGGCGATGAAGATGGCGTCGACACCTTGCGCAATGAAGCCGCGGATCGCCTTGATCTGGTTTTCCTGCTTCTGCTGGGCATCGGCAATTTTGAGATCGACGCCGCGTTTCTTGGCTTCGATCTTCGACACGGATGTTTCAGCCGCACGCCAGCCCGACTCCGAGCCGATCTGTGAAAAACCGACTGTCAAATCAGCCGCATGCGCAGCACCAGCGCACAACATGGCAACCGTGCTGGCAAGCAGAATTCTCTTCATGGAAATCATGACGTCTCCTCCCGAAATTGGTCAAATTTACAAGATCCTCCCAGACCTCCGGCGTATTACTATAATATAGTAATACAAATAACAAGACGGTTTTGAGCCACCACGAAGCGCGCGGTTGCGGTCAGCAGCCGAGGCAAATCAGTCGCGGAAGGATAGCGAGCATGCCAGGTGCCGAAGCGCGAGCGGGGACGCGTCAGCCCGACGGATTGTCATGAAACTCCATCTGCTATCGGGATGGTTTACGTGGGCTGCGCCGACAAGGAACCCGTTGCCACCCTTGGCACGGCACTCTCGATCATGTCCGACTTGGCCTGAAAACGCAGGCCAAAGACGGCGATGAGCAGCGCAAACCAGACCGGATTGCGATTCTGGAAGAAAAGGGTGTCCGTACAGCTCGCAAAAATCACGTAGAGCCAGATACGGGAGAAAAGGCGCGTCAGATGCGGGTTTCCTCCCTGTTCTTCTGCCCGCTCGATATAAAGGATCGGCAGAATTAACAGCCAGACGAAGATGAGTATGAGGCCGGGAATTCCGGCTGAAACGAGCGTATCAACATAGCCATTGTGGGCGGTTCCCGCGTTCAACGCTCCGCTTTCGATCTGGCCGCCGCCATAAATCAGTTCAGGAGCCCCCCAGAACACGTCAAAGCCGTATCCGGTGATCGGCTGGCGCGCCACGGCATTGATCGCAAGCCTCCAGATATCGGTGCGTGTCGTGAATGTCGGGTCTATTCCGACGGAGGACAGCAGCTCGCGCACCGGCTCGAGAAAAGCCGCGCCGACCGTGACGAAGTTGATGGCGATAATTCCGCCCAGGACGATGAGGAAACGCAGCGATCGCAAACGCTCGAACAGGGCTGCGAGAACAAGTGTGGCCGGCAAAGCTGCCGAGGAGGTTTTACCACCGGTCCTGAACAGGAAGTACGTTGACAGGACGACAATGACAACGGCTCTCAGGCGCAGATGGGATGACCATGCGTACAGGCCGAAGAAGACCGATATGACCATCACGCCCGCGGTGATATTCTTGTGCGAGAACTGACCGCGCCAATCGCCTGCCAGTTCCCGTTCGGCAAAATCACCGATATTGTGAATCGCATATTGCGGCCAGACCGTGACGCCCCAGTAGGCGAACCCCAGCATCACCAGGGTGGCCAAACTCAGAAGTGCCGCAAAATGCCGCTCCGATTTTGGCAGGAGCAGGAATATGCTCGCGTTCATGCAAACCAGCGCGCCAAGAATGGCCCTTTTCACGGCAACGTCCGGGTGAAGCGACAGGATTGAAACGAAGATATACCAGATGAAAATTGCCGAAAGCAGAGCGGCTGGCTGCAGGATCATTCGCCGGAGGGGGTGTCGCAAACCGAAGAAGAGCAGCATGGCGGAGAGGAGCAGCATCAACACCTGATAGAGCGCGTCGGAACGCGGATCGGCGGGATTGATGACAGCGCTCAAATCGGGAAATGGAGTCGTGGTAATCCAGAATAGAAAGAATATCCCCAGAAACACAAAGGTGCGCATCAGGGTCTGGCTGACCCGAATGGTGTTTTGCCCTGTATCGTCATGCCCGCCCCCACGTGCGGATGTTGATATTCACCAGCAATCGACCCGGTGTTTTTCCTTGGAACCATCCGCCTCCCGACTATGTTGCAGATTGCGCAATGGGGTCAAGTGCAATGAATAGGCATATTGCAATGGTGTTGTTCAAAAATGACGGGAGCGATCAACCGCCGTCTCTATGCTGGTCCAAGCACCGGTTTGACCTGTCCGAACGCAACGCGATTGTGGCGGTAATAATTTTCAATTCTTGCGCGACTTGAAGAAACCCATGTCCAGACACCCCGGCTGAAAAAGATTTCAATGGGAATCGTGATGCATGAACACGGCGACAACAAACCGATGCGTATCGAAGACATTCAAACAATGGCTCCATTGTCCGAATTCGAAATTCGCGAATTGTTCCGGAAAATGTTGAAACTCACCGAAGATGCCCGCGGTGCGACGCCCACCGGCCGTCATGAGCTGGATGTCGTGCAAAATGTCCTGAAATTCTCGATGGCGCGGCTGAAAGAACCTGACAGGCGCGGGATAGCCAACGACAACCCGACGGGATAATCCCATCATCTTCCGCAGAGTTCAGAGCCCGACATCATAAAGAATTTGGTTCATGGAACGGGCGGGCTCTCTTTCCTGCACGCCGCCGATGACCTTGGCGGGAACACCTGCCACCGTTTTCCTGTTTTCGACGGATTTCAGGACAACCGAACCGGCGCCGATCTTGGAATTGACGCCGATCTCGATATTGCCAAGAACGGTCGCACTGGCGCCGATGAGAACGCCATGGCGCACCTTGGGATGCCTGTCTCCGATGTCCTTGCCCGTACCGCCCAGCGTCACGCCCTGCAGAATGGAAACATTGTCTTCGATCACGGCCGTCTCGCCGACGACGATGCCGGTGGCATGATCAAAGAAGACACCCTTTCCCATGCGCACGGCGGGATGAATATCGACCTGCAGAACACGTGACGATCGCGATTGCAGGAAAGCAGCCATATCCTCCCGGCCGGTATTCCATAAATGATGGGCAAACCGGTGGACCTGGATCGCGTGGAACCCTTTGAGATAGAGCAGCACGTGCAATGCGCTCCTGGTGGCAGGATCGCGCTCAAGGACAGCGCTGACATCCGCCTCCATTCCGGACAATACCGCGCGGTTCTGCTTCAGCACGCCGCTGAACAGATCCCATAGTTTTTCGCTTGTCACGACCGGGCTGGCGAGAACATCCGCCAGCTGCTGGCACAGCGCATCCTCAGGATTGTCGAAGCGCAATACCGCGTGCTGCAGAAACGCGGAAAGCGTCGGTTCGCGCTCGCTCACCGTCGCTGCCTCTGTAAGAATACGCGACCACAGTGCGCGCTTTTTTGAAACTGCCGTTGCATTGGTCATTATGCACCACACTCAAAATCCGGTGATCGGCGTTATCTTGGACCCGTCACTGAAACGGGAAAACCGGAAAGCCGCCGCGTCCACCACCGGCGCGCGCCCGGTCACGATATCGGCCATCAAACGCCCGGCAGCCGGTCCTATGCCGAACCCATGGCCGGAAAAGCCCGTGGCGATGTGAAAGCCGGGGATTTCGTCGACGGCCGAAATGACAGGTATAGCATCAGGCGTGGCGTCGATATAGCCGGCCCAGCGCTGGGCAATCTCCGCCTGATTGAACACGGGAAATGCCGCTTTGAGGCTGTCGAAAAAGCGGTTCGACAGATCGAGCGATGGCTTGGGATCAAGGACCCGGTGATACTCGAACGGGCTCGCCTCATCCATTTTCCATTTGGCCGGGATGCGCGCCTCGTCAAAGAAACGACCGCCCAAGCGAAAGGACAGGGAATTCCATTCCAGTTTCAGTGCCGGCAGGAACTGCCGCGCATAGCGGAATGATTTCGGCACGATATCGACAATGTTCTCATGGCCGGAGGCAATGGTGTATCCCCCGTCCTGACGCTTGCGGATGGCAAAATCCTTGGACCAGAGCGCCGCTTCCGGGCCTCCCTGCAGCGGCTTGGTGCGGATGACGGTGTTCAGCACCTTGAGTTGCGGCAGGTCGATGCCATAGAGGCCGCAAAACAGATTGGACCACGCGCCGCCGGCGAGCACCACCGCGCTGCATCCGATTGTCCCCCGTTCCGTGACAACACCGGATATCTTGCCGCCGGTTGTTTCGATGCCCCGCACGGCGCATTCCGTGAGGATCGATGCGCCTTTGTCGCGCGCCGCTTCGGCGATGGCGGGCGCCGCCTTCTGCGGTTCAGCCCGCCCATCGACGGGCGTATACAGGGCACCTTTCAGGGGCAGATGTCCGCCCGGCAGAAGATCGTCGAGCTCCTTGCCGCTGATCATGCGGCTCTCCAGCTGATAACCCTCCAGATTCTGCAGCCAGCGCTCGTTTTCCTCGTAGGATTTGTCATCCGGCGCTGTGAACAGAATGCCGGCGCGCGTATACCCGGTATCGCGGCCAAGCCGCTGATCAAAACCAGACCACAGGCGCAGCGCCTCCGCCATCAGCGGCACTTCGCGCGGGTCACGGCGCGATATACGCACCCATCCCCAATTGCGGCTGGATTGCTCCTGGCCGATGCCGCCCTTTTCACACAGCGCCACCTTGAGGCCGCGTTCGGCCAGTTCGAGCGCTGTCGAGGCTCCTATGATACCGCCACCGACAACGACCACATCCACCTTTTGCGGAAGGTCTTCGTCACCATGAACGCGCACAACATAAGGGCCAGGCATTGAACAGGTTTCCTCTCACCAACAATCGATCATACAGGTCCACAAGCGTGGCGACGCCGTGGCAGATGCTTTCCAGCCATGCCATTACGCCGCCGCCGCTGCAAGGTAGAGAAGATCGGTTTCCAGAGGAGGCATTGTTTTGCCAATGACCGCCTATCTCCGCAGGAATATGCTCAAACGAGCGTGTTTCGCGCCATGCATGCGCGAAACACATATCGTCAGGTGGGCTTCCTGTTTGCGGACAGGCCTTACAGGAGCTTATCGAGAGTGATCGGCAGCTCCCGGATGCGTTTTCCCGTGGCATGAAAAACCGCGTTCGCTATGGCCGGGGCCACGCCGACGATCGGCAATTCTCCAACCGCCTTGCCACCGAGCACGGAAGCATGATGATCGGGGATACCCACGGAGATCACCTGCAGATCCGGGATATCCGCGTTGGTCGCCACGAGATAATCGCCGAGATTGTTGTTGATCACGCGGGCGTAGCGCGGATCGACGACGCCCTCCTCCAGCAGTGCCTGGCCGATGCCCATGATGATGCCGCCCCGCCATTGGCTTTCGGCCAGCTTGGGATTGTACAGGCGGCCCGAATCAAGCGCCGAAACCATGCGCGAGACACGCACGGTGCCGAAATCCGCATCAACCCGTACCTCGACAAAATGCGCGCACCAGCTGTGCAGGGAGTAGCCGCCTTCCGTCGGCGGCTTCATCGCCATCATGGTGGTGAAGTTGTTGTAGCGGTCCTGCGTGTTCTTCTTGTCCTCCGGCAGGGTATCGCGCAACGCCTCGACCTTTTCCTGCCCGATGACACGCATGAAATCGGCGATGGAAATATTGGGCTTTTCACTGCGCGGCGTCGAAATCACGCCATCGGCAATGGTCAGGGTATTGGTCTGCTGATCGAGAAAAGGCGAACTCGGATGATTGAGCGCAAGACCGATCAGCTCATCGCGTGCCGCGTGGGCTGCCTTGTGGACAGCGCCCGTCATCAGGTTGGCAAGTTGCGAGCCGCCGGCAACCGGAGCCCGGGGCAAGGCGGAGTCTCCAAGCTTCACGCGAACCCGGTCAACCGGAATACCCAGAACCTCAGCGGCGGTCTGGGCAAGGATCGTATAGGTTCCCTGCCCCATATCGATGCTGCTGCTCGCGACCTCCGCCGTGCCATCGGCGAGAATGCGGACCAGCGCTTCACCGGGTGTGCGCCGCACCGGATAGGTCCCTGCCGCGACACCCCAGCCGATCAGCTGGTTGCCTTCGCGCATCGAACGCGGCGCCGGCGAGCGCTTTGACCAGCCGAAGGCTTCCGCACCTGCCGCGAACGCCTCCCGCAGCCGGCGCGTCGACCAGGGAATTTTCGCCTCCGGATCTTCCTCGGCATAGTTCAGCAGGCGGATCTGCAGGGGATCGATGCCCACTTCATAGGCAAGCTCATCGATCGCCGATTCAATGCCGAACGCGCTGGGATTTTCTCCCGGCGCCCGCAGGGCACCCGGGGTGACCGTGTTGAGCGGAATGACATTCTGCCGCGAGCTGAAATTGGGCACCGCATACATGATCGCGGTGACAGAACCGAGGGGCTCGACCGCAACGCCGAGCATCGATGTCTCGTTGACGCCGCGCTGCACGATGGAAAGGAGTTTGCCCTCCCTGGTTGCCCCGAGGGCCAATGTCTGACGGGTGGCGGGACGGCCGCCATAGGCCGTGAAGGTTTGCGGACGCGTGACCACAAGCTTCACCGGTTTGCCAAGCATCCGCGCAGCGATCGCTGCAACGGCGCCATGCGGCAGCGACAGCGCTTTCGAGCCGAAGCCGCCGCCGATATAGGGCGAGATCATGCGGACATTCTCGAACGGTATGTCGAACCATTCGGCGTAAGAACGGGCCATGCCGTCGATCCATTGGCTTGGCTCCCATAGCGTGAGGCTGTCTGCCTCCCACTGCGCGATGATGCCGTGCGGTTCGATGGCAACATTGTATTCGCGCGGCGTCCGGTATTCCTGTTCGATCCGCACCGGAGCCTCGGCCAGTGCCTTCTCGGCATCGCCCCGCGACATCGTCATGCGCTCGATCGGCACCCCGTCCCCGGCCTTGGGGTCGTCAAGGCCGTAAACATGCTCCTTTTCCTCATAGGTGACCCTGATGAGGGCGGCCGCGGCCGTGGCCTGCTCCAGGGTTTCGGCCACAACGGCCGCGATGTGCTGGCCATTGAAGCTCACAATCTTCGGCAGCGCCAGAAACGGACCTTCCGGGCCGGGCGTACCGGCCCATGTCGTCGCTGATTTCAGCGGCATGATATTGTCGGGCGTCAACACCAGGAGCACACCCGGCGATGCTTCCGCAGCCCTGGCATCGACGGATGTTACGATACCGGCCGCAATCGTGCTCTGTACCGTTACGGCATAGACCAGCCCGTCGATCTGATGTTCGACCGCGTAGGTCGCACTGCCGGTGATTTTGGCGGGACCATCGAGTCTGGACAGGCGTCCGCCGAGATTGCCGTCGGATGCATCGCCGTGCTTGGCCTTTGGATTGATGAAAGTCATGCCAGACCTCCCAGTTGCAGGACAGCGCGCGTGATCACACGCGGGGCAAGATCGATCTTGTAGTGGTTCGCGCCATGATCAGCCGCGCCTTGCATGGACAGCAGACTGGCCTGACGGACCAGCTCCGGTTCCAGCACCTTGCCGATCAATGCCGCCTCCACCGTGCGGGCCCGCCACGGCTTCGTTGCAACGCCCCCAAGGGCTATGCGCACATCGCGAACCGTCCTTCCGTCGGCAGCCAGTTCCAGCCCGACAGCGGCGCTGGCGGCAGCGAACTCATAGGACTGCCGGTCGCGGACCTTGAGGTAAGTGGAGCGCCGTGTGGCGGCTGATAGCGGTATTGTTACGGAGGTGATGATTTCGCCGCGCTCCATGGCGTGTTCGCGATCCGGATGATTGCCGGGCAGCAGGAAGAAGTCATCGATCGGTATCTCGCGGCTTCCCAGATGCACAACCGCATCAAAGGCAACCAGCGCAACAGCCAGATCGCCCGGATAGGTGGCAATGCAGGCGTCGCTTGTTCCCAGAACCGCGTGATTGCGGGTCACGCCGCCAAGGGCAGTGCACCCGGAGCCGGGACTGCGCTTGTTGCAGGCGGGAAATACGGCCGCATCACGGAAATAGGGACAGCGCGTGCGCTGCAGCAGGTTGCCGCCGATGGTCGCCATGTTGCGGATTTGCGCGGAAGCTGCCAGCGCCAGCGATTGCGTGACGGCCGGAAAGGCGTCCTGCATTGCGGGATGATCGGCCACCTCACTCATGCGGGCAAGCGATCCGATCGATGCCCGGTTCCCGTCGACCTCTATGCGGTCAAGGCCAGTGAGATGCGTGATATCGACGACGGTTTCCGGTTCGGCAACCCCGCATTTGGCAAGATCAAGCAATGTGGTGCCGCCGGCCAGGATCATGCTCCCGGCAAGCGCGGCGGCCGTGCGCGCCTCGTCCGCCGAACCTGCACGCAGATAGGTGAAATTCTTCATGATGCGGCCTCCGCAGCTTCACGGACAGCAGCCACGATATGGGAATAGGCCCCGCACCGGCAGAGGTTGCCCGACATGTATTCACGAATCTCGTTGTCTGATCCCGCATGTCCTTCGCGAATGCAGGCAACCGCCGACATGATCTGTCCCGGCGTGCAATAACCGCACTGAAAGGCATCATGCTCGAGAAAGGCTGCCTGGACAGGATGCAATTCGCCATCTTCTGCCGCGATGCCTTCAATTGTGGTGATCGCGCGGCCCTCGGCCTGGGCGGCAAGTGTCAGGCAGGCGAGCACGCGTTTGCCATCGATATGAACGGTGCAGGCGCCGCACTGTCCCTGATCGCAGCCCTTCTTGGTTCCGGTCAGACCAATATGCTCGCGCAGGGCGTCCAGCAGCGTCACGCGCGGCTCGACGGCAAGCGTCTGCTCCCTGCCATTGATGTTCAGCTTCAAGTCGATTGTTCCGGTCATTCTATTGCTCCTGCTGTAGCGGATGCAGATTCAGTCGGCGGCCCGGGATGCGGACACCTGCCGCCTGCCAGAAAGTTCAAAACCAGCCTATGTGTATGAGAGACATGACACCGGCACCGATTCTGCGATAAGAAGGCAAACGGACTCCACTTAAACGGAGGGGCCTCCGCTTATCTTAAGACCTTGTTGCTCGTGGTCAAGCCCCCATGAGCATGGAGCAGATTTTGGTTGCCAAGCCGCCAGAAAATTCCGAACCAACCCCGTCGGCAGCCAAGGGCATGCGCGCCGATGCGCGACGCAACCGGGAAAAGCTGCTTGAAGTCGCGGCAGCGGTTTTCTCGGAACGCGGCATTGAAGGCTCCCTCGAAGACATCGCGCGGCGCGCCGGTGTTGGCATCGGCACACTCTACCGTCATTTCCCGACGCGCGAACATCTCGTCGAAGTGGTTTACCGCCGCGAAGTCGAGAGTCTCTGTGCGGCAGCGGGCGAATTGTCCCTGAGCCATGCGCCGGATGTGGCTCTCGAGGAGTGGATGCAGCGGTTTGTCGGCTATATCGCCGCGAAAAGAGGCATGGCAAACAGCCTGCGCATGCTGGTCAACACGAACTCCGAACTTTTTGCCGAGAGTTCCGGCATGGTCTCCGTCGCCCTGCGCAATCTCGTGGAAGCGGCGGCACATCAGAATCTCATCCGGCGGGACATCGACAGCACCGACCTGCTGCATGCCCTCTTCACCATCTATTCTATTCCAGACGCTCCCGACTGGCATGAGCGTTCCCGCCGTCTGGTGAAACTGCTGATGGATGGCCTGCGGTGGGGTGCCGGGGCGAAACACGCCCCCTGAAACGGCAGTTTTTCAAGCCTTAATCCGCGCCTCGACAACCGCTCCATCATGTTCCCGCAATCCTCGCATGCAACGATGCGCGGACAATTGGATGTGAGAAGCAATGCCTGCAGTTACAACACCGAGCGCGATTGGGAAGAACGTTCGTTCCCGCGGCTTCCACGACCATGACTGTGCCCGAAATACCGGGTGCCGGGTCCAAGGTCGCGTGCGTGAGATTTGACATTGCCCCTTGCCCCATTGCTCTGTCGCCATGCGTGCGTGAAGACCATCTGCGTCCTTGCCGGTGCGGCGATGCTGACCGCTTGCCAGAATGATGCATCAGGCTTGGCTCTCTCGGCGCCCAGCCTGCCGGCGCGCTATGCGACCGCCGCGAAGATGCCTGCTGGCCGACAGCGCGACCTGCGCGACTGGTGGCAGGTCTTCGGCGATCCGGTCCTGAGCGGGCTCGTCGTGCGTTCGCTTGGACAGAACCTCACCATCGTCCAGGCGAAACAGCAGCTTGTCGCCGCCCGAACGATGGCGCGGACATCAAGAACGCTTTTCATGCCCACCGCCGATGTATCGGGCACAGCCAATGCCGGAACGGGTTCGACCAAATCGCAGGAACTGCTGCGCCGTCCGGTTCAGCTCAACCTTGAAGTGGGCTGGGAGCTTGGCCTGTTTGGCTTGAGCGAGAACACACAGCGGGCGGCCAAGGCATCCGCCGACATGGTCGCCGAGGACGTCGAAGCGGCACGCATCGCTGTTGCCGCCGAAATTGCCAGCGCTTACGTGCGCCTGCGCGCGCTGCAGGAGCGCGAGGCGATCGCCCGCGCCTCCCTTGCCCTGATCGAGCGCGATGGCAGGCTTGCCGCGGTCAAATACCGTTCCGGCCTCGCCGCCGCATCGGACGCGGAGGAATCCAGGATAAGCTTTGGCGATGCGAAGGCGGAGCAGGCCCGGTTCCAGATGCAGATCGACATCACCCTGCAGCAGATTGCCACCCTTCTCGGGACCACGCAGATCGACACCTCCCTGCAGCACACAAAACCTCAGCCCGTCGCCCGGCTCGACCCCGTCACAGGCCGTCCGGCGGACCTCCTGCGCGCCCGTCCGGATGTCCGGCGGGCCGAACTTGCAACCGTGCGTGCCGCCGCCGATATCGGCATCGCCCAGGCCGACCTCTATCCAAAACTCCGCCTGAGCGGCATTGTCGGCGTTGGCGGGCCGTCCAACGGTTCGCCGTTCGGCATCATGGGCGGGCCGTCGGTTCAAATTCCGGTTTTCGATCAGGGACGGCGGCGCGACGTCGTTGCGGCACGGCAGGCTCAGTTCGACGAAGCTGTTGCGGCCTACCGGCAGAGTGTTCTCGTTGCCTATGAGGAAGCATCATCCGCGCTGCGGGCATGGTCGGCCGTTCATGCCACCACCCGGCAACTGAATGCGAATCTGGCATCCGCGCAAAAAATGCGCTCCGCAACCACGGTCCTCGAACGCGAAGGCCTGAGCGACGGATCCAAGTCGATTGGTTCGGCGATGCGTGTCCTGGCACAGCGCAAGCAACTGGCCGAGGCGCAGGAAGCTGAAGCGCTTGCCCTGATCACATTCTACAAGGCCATCGGCGGCGCTTCGCCCCTGACGACCAGCATGCAAGACGCCGCCCCCGCCCGGCAACGGAAGGGGTAACAAGATGTCCGTTTCGATAGCACGCAAAACATTGGTCCATGAATGGCGGCGGTTTCTGCCGGCGATTGTGGCCGTGGGCTTTTCCGGCGTTCTCATGATCGTTCAGGGCGCCCTGCTTCTCGGCATCATCGGGTCCAATGCGCTTTACGTCACACAGTCCACCGCGCAGTACTGGGTGGGTTTTCCCGGCACGCAAAGCGTGGATCTCGGGCGGCTGATCAGCGCCGGCATCGCAACCAGCCTGTACATGGAACCGAACATTTCCCATGTTGAACGCTTCCTGCTCGGCTCCGGTGACTGGCGCGGCGCACGCGGCGGCGGCACCAGCATCAATATTGTCGGCATTGACGCGCGCCCTCGCAGCATCGGCCTCTCCACGGTTGTTCCCCCGGCAATGCGCAACCTGCTGCAGCAACCCGGAACAGCGCTGGTGGATGCAACCGACAGGCACAAGCTGGCCGTCGATGTCGGCGATACCGCCGAGGTCAATGGCCGCCGCATTCACATTGTCGGTTTGATCGAGGGCCTGCGAGGGCTGGGCGGCGTGAACGTCGTCACGTCGATAGAAACTGCCCGGACTCTGGACAATGCGCTTGGGGCAACGGACGACGTGACCTATTTCCTTTACACCGTGACAAAGTTCGGACCAGCGGAAGCCATTCGCGAGCGTTTGAACAATCCGGCGGGAATCCCGCGCTTTCACGTGTGGTCCGCCCCTGAACTGGCGGGAATGTCGATACGGTACTGGCTTCTCGAATCCGGTGCCGGTATCGCCTTCATCTTCGCAACCATCATCGCCATGCTCGTCGGCGCTCTCGTCACCAGCCAGACACTGATGGCCGCCGTGGCCGGATCCATTCCGCAATATGCAACGTTGCGGGCCCTTGGCGTATCATTCAAGGGACTGCGGGCCATCGTCATCGAACAGGCCGCCTGGGTCGGGGTTCTCGGCTTGGTTGTCGGCGCCGTCTTCAGCACCGCCGCCGCTCTCATAGCCCGCATCTACAGCGTGCCCTTTGAACTGCGGACCAGCATCGTTCTGGCAGCATCCACCGTTGTGCTCACCGTGGCGTTCGCTGCCGGCCTTTTCGCCCTGCGGCGTCTGCAGCACGCCGATCCAGCAACATTGCTCCGGTGACCGCCATGCAGCCAACGATTTCCGCGACCGGCATCAGCAAGGCATTTGTCGTCAAGCAAATCCGCACGATTGCATTGCAGGACGTATCCATCGATATCTTCCAGGGCGAACTGACCCTGATCATCGGGCCGTCCGGATGCGGCAAGAGCACGTTGCTGGCGACGTTGAGCGGTCTGACCATTCCCGATTCAGGCGCGATCAGAACGCTTGGAACCGATCTTGTGGCGGCAAGCGATGCCGAGCGCGATTCCTTTCGGCTGCATCATTGCGGTTTCGTCTTCCAGGGCTTCAACCTGTTCCCGGCCCTGACCGCCGTCGAACAGGTGCAGGTACCATTGGATTATCTCGGCGTTGCCGCTGAAGAGACGGCAGAGCGGGCGGAACGGGCGCTGGAACAGGTTGGTCTCGCCGCCCGGCGCCACCTGCACCCCGCCGAACTGTCCGGCGGCGAAAAGCAGCGGGTGGCCATCGCCCGCGCCATTGTGAAAAACCCCGCCATTCTCTTTGCCGATGAGCCGACCAGCGCGCTCGACAGCGTCAACGGCCAGATCGTCATCGAGATTCTTCACACGATTGCAAGACGAACCCGGGCCACGGTTCTGTGCGTGTCGCATGACCCGCGTCTTATTGCCCATGCGGACCGTGTCCTGCAGATGGAAGATGGCCGCATTCTTCGTGACTGGCGTCCCGCCGCCGGTGCAAAAGCGTCAGGAAATACCAGTCATGACTATGTTTAGCCGCACCTCTCTGCAGTATGCGATCGTTCTGGCAGCGCTGGGCGGTGCCGGTCTGGCGCTCTGGGCCATGTCGAGTGCGACGGAGGCCAATCAGGCGGAAATTGCCCAGGCCAGGCCAGGCATTATTGCGGCGGCGCGCGGTGTCGTGGATGTCGAGGGCGGCCTGCTGCGGCTCTCCACCCAGCGCGACGGGGTGATTCAGGATGTGCCGGTGAAGGAAGGACAGCGGGTCAAAGCCGGCGATATCCTCGCCGCGCTCGACAATCGCCGCGAACTGATCGCTGTTCGCACCGCCGAAGCCGAAGCACGCCAGTCCAAGGGCCAGCTGGACGCGTTGCAGACAAAACTGAGTGCCCAGACCCGTCAGGCGGCACGGCTGCGCCGGGCAGCGGCAGGGAATGCCGTTTCGGCCCAGGCGCTTGACGAAGCCGAGGCACAGTTGTCGGTAACCAAAGCCGAAGTGGTCATCGCCGAAGCCGCCTTGGCGGCAGCGGAAAGCCGTGCGGACAACAGCCGTCTCGAAGTCGAGATGCGGCTTGTCCGCGCCCCAATCGCAGCGCGCATCATCCGCCAGTCCGCCCGCGTTGGCGAAGTCGTATCGACGCAGGCCGTTACCCAACTTTTCACGCTTCTGCCGGAGGCACCGCGTATCGTCCGTGCCGAAATTCAGGAGCAGTTCGTCAAACTGGTCAAACCGGGCATGGATGTCGACATCATCGCGGAAAACGACGACACCGTTTCCATCCAGGGACGCGTCATCAGCATCCAGCATGTGCTCGAACAGCCCAAATCGCGGGATGCGCCAGGTGATCGCGTCGACATCCGCACGGCTGAGTGCATCATCAGCATTCAGCCCAAGTCACCATTCCTCATCGGGCAGCGCGTGATTGTCCGCTTCAAAACCTGACCGGATGATCGCAGCAGAGAGCGGCTTCGGTTCGCCGCCCGTCTGCCGCATCAGCTTTCACCCGATCCCGATGCGCGCGTTGAAAGACTGGCATACATGCCCGTGGTGCGGAATTCCGTCGGACTGGCGCCGTAGATGCGGCGGAACACTTTTGAAAAGTAATTGGCATCGTCGAAACCGGTCATGATCGCCACTTCCTTGACCGGAAGGAATGCGGCGTTGGTCAGAAGCTTTGTCGCCCGCTGCATCCGCTTCTGCAGCACGAACTCCGCCGGGGGCAGCCCCTCGCACTCGGCAAAGACCCGGGAGAAATGCGCCCGGCTCAACCCGGATACCCGTGCCAGTTCGTCAACGGGAAGCGGTTTGTCCAGATTGGCGCTGATGTGATCGATGACAGGCTGCATGACGGTCTTCTCGTGCTGATCGACGGGGTGTGAGCCGAACACGCCGTCATAGAGCGCCATGGCGGCCTCGTAGGCGATGGCTGAGGCGCGGCCGGCGGTCTCCGCATCCGCGATCAGGCGCAGGCTGCAATCGGCCAGATGCTCTATCGTCTCGCCCGGCAAGCGCAAAACCGGCCCCTGGGCGGCGAGCACCGAGCGGTGAATGCGCAGCGCTTCCTCGCCATTCATGGAAATCCAGAAATACTCCCAGTGATCGCCTTTCTCGAGCCAGTAGCGATGGTTATGCGGCACGAGGACCAGCAGAGTTTCACCCTCGTGCACCTTGTAGTTGCGGTTCTCATAGCGGAGCATGCCCGTTCCGCTGATCGTGTGCTGCAGGACGGTGAAGGGGGTCTGGCCGCGTTTTCGGCCGTCCCAATCATAGATTTCATCGCGCCGCACCTCATAACCGGTGCTGGTCGGCATGGTGTGCAGCGTATGGCGGCCCCGCGGCAGGGAAACCGTCTTCATGGTGTGCCCGGTATCGATCAGTTTCTGCAGCACAAAATTACCCTCAAAAGCATAATCCCTCTCTATTCGCTCCCACGAATATACGCATAATGCCAATCAAGAACAGCGGATGAACTGCGGGTAAGGAATAGAACAAGGGGAAAGACAGGAAAAACCTGGTCTTTGCAAAGCCCGGTGTTTTTCCGCCGGAGCTACCCTGCCCTGTTGCTTCCACCCGCATTGATGATGGGCAAGGTGAGGTCAGCATGAGCAGTTTCAAAATTGCCATTATCGGCGCGGGCAGCGTGGGTTTCACAAAGAAACTGTTTACGGACATTCTGTGCGTGCCGGAATTCAGGGACATCGAATTTGCCCTGACCGACATCAGCGAACACAACCTTGGAATGATCAGGTCCATTCTCGACCGCATTGTCGAGGCCAACCATCTGCCAACCCGGGTAACCGCCACAACCGACCGGCGCAAGGCCATCGAGGGTGCCCGCTACATCATCAGCTGCGTGCGGGTCGGCGGGCTCGAAGCCTATGCCGACGACATCCGCATTCCCCTGAAATATGGTATCGATCAATGCGTCGGCGATACGATCTGCGCCGGCGGCATCCTTTACGGACAGCGCAACATCCCCGTCATTCTTGACTTCTGCAAGGACATCCGCGAGGTTGCAGAACCCGGCGCAAAATTCCTCAACTACGCCAACCCGATGGCGATGAACACGTGGGCGGCCATTGAATATGGCAAGGTCGACACGGTCGGCCTATGCCACGGGGTTCAGCATGGGGCGGAGCAGATCGCGGAAGTTCTGGGTGCCCGGTCCAAGGACGAGCTCGACTATATCTGCTCGGGCATCAATCATCAGACCTGGTTTGTCGATATCCGCCTGCGCGGACGCAGGATCGGCAAGGAGGAACTCATTGCCGCATTCGAGGCGCATCCCGTCTTTTCCCAGCAGGAAAAGCTGCGCATCGATGTGCTGAAGCGCTTCGGCGTCTATTCCACCGAAAGCAACGGCCATCTCTCGGAATATCTGCCATGGTATCGCAAGCGTCCCGATGAAATCGCCAGATGGATCGACATGTCCAACTGGATCCATGGCGAGACCGGCGGCTATCTCCGGCACTCGACCGAAACCAGAAACTGGTTCGAGACCGAATTTCCGCAATTTCTCGAAGCGGCCGCCAAGCCGATCGATCCGGCACGCCGCTCCAACGAACATGCGAGCCATATACTGGAAGCGCTGGAAACCGGACGGGTCTACCGCGGCCATTTCAACACCCGCAACACCGGGATCATCACCAACCTTCCCGCCGATGCAATCATTGAATCGCCGGGCTTCGTCGACCGGTTCGGCATCAACATGGTCTCCGGCATCACATTGCCGGAAGCCTGTGCCGCAACCTGCGTGGCATCGATCAACGTGCAGCGCATGGCCGTCCACGCCGCCATCAGCGGCGACATCGATCTTCTGAAGCTTGCCGTCCTGCATGATCCGCTGGTCGGCGCCGTGTGCACGCCGGAAGAAGTCTGGCAGATGGTCGATGAGATGATCGTCGCGCAAGCACCCTGGCTGCCGCAATATGCCCATGCGATTGATGCGGCAAAGGAACGCCTGCGCCACAAGACCGTGGCAACGCGTGAATGGAAAGGGTCTGCCAGCCGTTCCGTGCGCTCGATCGAAGAATTGCGGGCAGAGAAAGCATTGATGACGCAGGCCGTGCATTAGCTTTCCAGCGGCTTTTCCCGGCTTGGAGGAGACGGGAATGGCCATACCGGCTGGATCACAATCGAGAGGGAGAGACGATGAGCCATCTGCGCTATTGGAGTACACTCGCCTTGGGTGTTTCGATGCTGGCCGTTCCGGCGGCGGCATCGGAGCCGACAGTTCCGCCTGAACCGCCATCCTTCAAAGCGCAAGCCAAAATCACCTACGTCCCGCGCGATGCGATCCTCGAATTCAAGACCCTGCCCGCCTATCATGAACCGGATTGGATGACCGAGAAATTCGTCAAGACCGGCAAGCTTCCGCCGGTCCAGGACCGGCTGCCCAAGCAGCCGCTCGTCTACAAGACGGCAAACATGCCCGATGGCATCGGTATCTATGGCGATACCTTGCGGCACGTCATCGGCGGCCGGCCGGAGGGCTGGAACTACAGCGGCGGCCAGTCGCAGGGTTATGGAGGCATCGACATCGGCCTGTCCGAATGCCTGACACGAACGGCACCGCTGTTCCAGGTCGAAGCGAGCGACGTCGAACCGCTGCCCAACCTCGCCAAGGGGTGGGACTGGTCACCGGATGGCCACACGCTGATCATGCATCTGGTCGAAGGCGCAAAATGGTCCGATGGTGCGCCATTCGATGCCGATGACGTCATGTTCTATTGGGAAGACAATGTCCTCGATCCCAATGTTTCACCGCTGAATGGTGCCACCCAGGAAACCTTTGGCGTTGGCACAACGCTGAAGAAA
Source organism: Phyllobacterium sp. MT110 (assembly GCF_058792715.1). Taxonomy (NCBI): domain Bacteria; kingdom Pseudomonadati; phylum Pseudomonadota; class Alphaproteobacteria; order Hyphomicrobiales; family Phyllobacteriaceae; genus Phyllobacterium; species Phyllobacterium sp. MT110. Next base: position 49,044 of record NZ_JBXAFE010000003.1, on the reverse strand, counting down.
GTTGATGCCTATACGGTCCAGTGGACTTTCAAGGATGCATTCCCGCGCCAGTATCTCTATGCCATGGCCTATGGCACATTCTGCCCCGGCCCGGCGCATATCCTGAAGACGAAACATCCTAAATATGCCGGGACAACCTACGACCAATACAAGAATGCTTTCCCGCCGGAATATATGAACATGCCGGTCATGGGTGCCTGGGTACCGGTCGAATACCGCCCCGACGACATCATCGTGATGCGCCGCAACCCCTACTACTGGAAAGTCGACGAAGCCGGCAACCAGCTGCCCTATGTCAACGAGATGCACTACAAGCTTTCCACATGGGCCGACCGCGACGTCCAGACCGTGGCAGGGGCCGCCGATTTCTCCAATCTCGAACAGCCGGAAAACTTCGTGGAGTCGCTGAAACGCGCCGCGCAGGACAATGCGCCCGCCCGGCTTGCCTTCGGGCCCCGCCTGATCGGCTATAATCTCGACATGAACTTTTCCGCCAATGGCTGGGGCGCACCCGATGCACGCGGTCAGGCCGTGCGCGAACTCAATCGCAACGAGCATTTCCGCAAGGCCGTGACCATGGCTATCGATCGCAAGAAGCTCGGCGAAGCCCTTGTCAAAGGACCGTTCACGGCGATCTATCCCGGCGGGCTGTCATCGGCAACGAGCTTCTACGACCGGCAGTCTACCGTCTATTACCCCTTCGATCTGGAGGGCGCGAAGGCTGAACTGGCCAAGGCCGGCCTGAAGGACACCGACGGCAATGGCATCGTCAATTTCCCGCCGGACAAGGCTGGCGGAAAAGACGTCGAGATCACCCTTCTCGTGAACAATGCCTACAGCACCGACAAGAACCTTGCCGAGGGTGTCATCGCGCAGCTGGAAAAACTCGGACTGCGCGTCATCCTCAATGCCCTTGACGGCAACCAGCGGGATGCCGCCAACTACGGCGGCCGCTTTGACTGGATGATCCTGCGCAACAGGTCGGAACTCGCCTCCGTCGTGCAGAACACGGAACAGTTGGCGCCTGTCGGGCCACGCACAAGCTGGAACCACCGTGCCCCGGAAAACGGTGCGGTCGACCTGATGCCCTACGAGGAAGAGCTGGTGAAAATCGTCAGCGCATTCATCGCGAGCCAGGACAATGCCGAGCGGGCTGAACTGATGAAACGTTATCAGAAGGTTTACACCGCCAACGTCAACACGGTCGGGCTGACTGAATTTGCCGGTGCACTGGTCATCAACAAGCGTTTCTCCAACATCCCGTCCGGGGCGCCGATTTTCATGTTCAACTGGGCTGAAGACGCCGTCATCCGTGAACGCGTCTTCGTCAAGGCGGACAAGCAGGGCGACTATGAACTGTTCCCGCAGCAATTGCCGGGAAAACCCGGTGGACCCGGACCGATGAACTGAGCCTCCCAAGGCCTCTGACCCTGCCGGTCGCACCTCGTTGCGACCGGCGGGATGGACTGAAAAATCCAACGGCATGAATGCGTTCAAGCCAGTTTTGAAACCAACACAAGAAAAGCGAACCGGCCCATGCTACGATTCCTGCTTGTGCGTATCGCATCCGCCATTCCGGTGCTGTTTGTGCTGAGCGTGGTGACCTTTGCCATCATTCAGGCACCGCCCGGCGATTACTCCGACTACATCCGCTCACAGCTGATGAACCAGGGCGGCGCATCCTTCGAGGCAGCCGATGCACAGGCGCAGGCGTACCGGGTTGCCAATGGCCTCGACAAGCCGCTGCCCGTGCAATACGTCAACTGGATCGTCGGCATGGTGACCCGCGGGGATTTCGGTCACAGCATGTTCTACAACAAGCCGGTTGCCGATGTGGTTGGCGAGCGGTTGCCGCGCACGCTTCTTCTCGCCCTCACGTGCCATATCCTCGCCTCGATCATCGGGATCAGCTTCGGGATACTGGCCGCCACGCGGCAATATTCATGGGTGGACAGCCTGCTCTCCGGCATATCGTTCCTGGGCATGACCGTGCCGCGCTTCCTGATGGCGCTGATCATTGTCTACATCATGGTGTTTCACTTCAACGTTTCGGAGATCGGCAGCTTTTATTCCCCGCGCTATGGCGGCGCGCCGTGGTCGTGGGGCAAGTTCGTCGATCTGGTCCAGCATGTGTGGCCGGTCGTTGCCATCGCCACCTTTGGCGGGCTTGCCTACAATATGCGCGTGATGCGCGGCAATCTGCTCGACACGCTCAATGCCCAATATGTCGAGACGGCACGGGCCAAGGGTCTGAGCGAGGGTGCGGTCATCATGCGCCATGCGGTGCCGAATGCGCTGCATCCCCTCATCATGTATCAGGGCGTCGTCCTGCCCTACATGCTGACCGGCGAGATCGAAACCGCCATCATCTTCGCACTGCCGACGGTCGGACCCGCCATCGTCGGGTCCATGTGGATCGGAGACGTCTATGTCACGGCGACCTTCATGCTGGTGCTGTCGGCAACATTGATCGTCGGCAACATCATTGCAGACGTTCTGCTGGCGCTGATGGATCCACGCGTTCGCCAGTATGGGGAGGCGCGGTAATGCAAATCCAGATAAGACCACCCGTCGCCGCCGTGGAAATCCGCAAAGCCAACCGCGGCAATGAAAGCTATTCGGCTCTCGTGTGGCGGCGCCTCAAACGCTCCTGGACCGGCATGATCGGACTTGTCCTCGTCTGCCTGCTGCTTGTTATGGCCGTCTTCGCCGGTTTCTTTGCCCCCGTCGATCCCTCCCAGACGGAGATCGGCTTCGCACCGCCGGAAGCCGTGCGCTTCTTCGACAAGGATGGGCATTTCAATCTGCGCCCGCGCACCTATCCGGTCGCCGAGACCGAGGAACTCGATCCGGTGACATTCCAGCCGGTGGTCGGGCTGGACTATGGCAATCCCCGCCTGCTGGGGTTCTTCGTGAAGGGCTTTGAATACAAACTGCTTGGCATCATTCCGGCGGACCGGCATTTCTTCGGCACCCTCGACGGCAAGCCCGTGCATTTCCTTGGCACCGACAAGTTCGGCCGCGACGTACTCTCCAGAGCCATTTACGGCTCCCGCGTCTCGCTGATGATTGCGTTGATTGTCGTCTCCATCGTGACGGTTGTCGGCACGACCGTCGGGCTGGTCTCCGGCTATTTCGGCGGACGGTTCGATGCCTGGACACAGCGTTTCGTTGAACTGGTCCTGGCATTTCCGCAGCTTCCACTGTATCTCGCCCTCAGTTCGCTCATACCCGTCACAGCTCCGACGAGCATTTTCCTCGGTTTCGTCATCATCATCATGTCGGCACTTGGCTGGGCGCAGATGTCGCGCGAAGTGCGCGGCAAGACACTGGCACTTGCGCGCATCGAATATGTGCGTGCGGCGCTGGCGGTGGGCGCTTCGGACCGGCGCATCATTTTCCAGCACATCTTTCCCAATGTCATGAGCCACGTGATCGTTGCCGTCACCATCGCGATCCCGCACATTGTCCTTCTGGAATCCTTTCTGGGCTTCCTGGGGTTTGCGGTGAAGCCTCCCCTGATTTCCTGGGGGCTGATGCTGCAGGACACCGCCACCTATTCCGTCATCGGGTCCTACCCGTGGATTCTCACCCCCGTCGCCTTCGTGCTTGTCACCGTCTTTGCCTTCAATGCCCTGGGCGATGGTTTGCGCGATGCCGTCGATCCCTATTGAGGCCGGAAACCATGCACACGCAGGAACCAAGCATCATGGCACCCGAACAGCGGCTGGACAGTTCAGCCCATCGGGACAATCCGATCATCGATGCCCGCAATGTCGCCGTCCGCTTCACGGTGGAAGACGGAGTCGTGGAGGCCGTCAAGGATATCTCCTTCCAACTCTATCGCGGCGAGACGATTGCCATTGTCGGCGAATCCGGGTCGGGGAAATCGGTGACCGCCCGCACCATCATGGGACTCCTGACAAAGCGCGCCGTGGTCTCCCGGGAATCGAAGATTGCCTATGACGGCAAGGATATTCTCAAGTTCTCAAGCCGGGCCCGGCGTGCGCTGCGCGGTAATCGCATGTCCATGATCTTTCAGGAGCCCATGAGCTCGCTCAACCCGATCTATACGATCGGCAGCCAGATCGTCGAAGCCATCCGCGTGCATCAGCGCATCAGCCGGCGCGACGCCCGGCAACGCGCGCTGGACCTGTTGATACAGGTGCAAATTCCCGATCCGGAATCCCGGCTCAACCAATATCCGCACCAGCTCTCCGGCGGTCAGCGCCAGCGCGTGATGATTGCCATGGCGCTCGCCAACAATCCCGACGTGTTGATCGCCGACGAGCCGACCACCGCACTCGACGTGACGGTGCAGGCCCAGATCCTCAACCTCATCCGCGATCTGCAGAAGCGGCTTGGAATGGCGGTCATTCTCATCACCCATGACCTTACCGTCGTCCGGCAGTTTTCCGATTATGTCTATGTCATGCAGCATGGCGAGGTGAAGGAGCACAACACGACCGCAGCGCTCTTTGCCGCCCCCCGCCACCCCTATACATGCCATCTCCTCGGGTCCGAACCCAGAGGACAGGCCAATCCGATGCCGGCGGACTGCGAAGCCATTCTGGAGGGCAAGTCGGTGCGGGTGACCTACATGCTGAAGCGTGGAGGTTTCTTCAAGCCGCAATTGCACGAGCTTGTGGCTGTCGACAGTCTCAGCCTGAAACTCCACAGACACGAGACGCTCGGTATCGTCGGTGAATCCGGCTCCGGCAAGACCACCTTCGGACAGGCGCTCGTCAGGCTGGTGCATACGGATAGCGGCGAGATTTACTTCGACCGGCAGCCGATCCACGACAAGTCGCGGGCCGAAATGCGGCCGCTGCGTTCACGCATGCAGATCGTATTCCAGGACCCATTTTCCTCACTCAACCCGCGCATGTCGATCGGGCAGATCATCGAGGAAGGACTGGTTATCAACGGGATCGGCGTCAACCGGGCCGACCGTCTCGACCGTGTCCAGAACGCCCTGGCGAGTGCCGGGATGCCGCACAATATCCTGTCCCGCTTCCCGCACGAATTCTCCGGCGGCCAGCGCCAGCGCATCGCCATTGCACGCGCCATTGCGCTCGAACCGGAATTCATCCTTCTCGATGAACCGACCTCGGCACTCGACCTGTCTGTCCAGGCGCAGATCATCGACCTCTTGCGCAAGCTGCAGGATGAGCGCGGCCTCAGTTACCTCTTCATTTCCCACGACCTGAAAGTCGTTCGTGCTCTTTGCCATCGCGTCATGGTCATGCAGCACGGCAAGGTCGTCGAGGAAGGTCCCGTCAACGACGTTCTCTTTCATCCCAAGACCGCCTACACTGAACGGCTTGTCAAAGCCGCCTTCGAGGTAGCCGCATAATCCTCCCGGAGATTGCCATGTCAAAACAGCCCAAAGTCACCTTTATCGGAGCCGGATCGACCGTCTTCATGAAAAACATCATCGGCGATATTCTGCAGCGCCCGGCCCTGTCGGGCGCAAAAATCGCGCTGATGGACATCAATCCGCAGCGCCTCGCCGAGAGCGCCATCGTCGCCGGCAAGCTGGCAAAAACACTCGATGCCAAGGCCGTCATCGAAACGCATACGGACCGCCGGCGTGCACTCGAGAAGGCGGACTTCGTCGTGGTTGCGTTCCAGATCGGCGGATACGAGCCCTGCACCGTCACGGATTTCGAGGTTCCGAAGAAATACGGCCTGCGCCAGACCATTGCCGACACCCTTGGCGTCGGCGGCATCATGCGCGGCCTGCGGACCGTGCCGCATCTCTGGGCAATCTGCGAGGACATGCTGGCGGTCTGCCCGCAGGCCATCCTGCTGCAGTATGTGAATCCCATGGCCATCAACACCTGGGCAATCGCTGAAAAATACCCGACGATCCGTCAGGTGGGTCTCTGCCATTCCGTGCAGGGAACGGCGGGCGAACTGGCGCGCGACCTCGACATCCCAATCGGAGAAATCCGCTATCGCGCTGCAGGCATCAACCATATGGCCTTTTACCTGCAGTTCGAACACCAGCAGCCCGATGGCAGTTACCGCGACCTCTATCCGGATCTTGTCCGGGGCTATCGCGAAGGACGGTTGCCCAAGCCCAGCCACTGGAATCCGCGCTGCCCGAACAAGGTCCGCTACGAGATGCTGACGCGGCTCGGCTATTTCGTCACTGAAAGCTCCGAGCATTTTGCCGAGTACACGCCCTATTTCATCAAGGAAGGCCGTGACGATCTGATCGAAAAGTTCGGCATTCCGCTGGATGAATACCCCAAGCGCTGCATCGAGCAGATCGAGCGCTGGAAGGGACAGGCGGAAACCTATGCCAAGGCCGATAGGATCGAAGTGAGCGAAAGCCGCGAATATGCCTCGTCCATCATGAATTCCGTATGGACCGGCGAACCATCGGTCATTTACGGCAACGTGCGCAACAATGGTTGCATCACGTCCCTGCCCGCCAATTGCGCGGCGGAAGTGCCATGCCTTGTCGATGCGTCCGGCATTCAGCCAACCCATATCGGCGCGCTGCCGCCGCAGCTCACTGCCCTCATCCGCACCAATATCAATGTACAGGAACTGACCGTGCAGGCGCTGATGACCGAAAACCGGGATCACATCTACCATGCGGCGATGATGGACCCGCATACTGCCGCAGAATTGGATCTCGATCAGATATGGTCGCTCGTCGATGATCTTCTTGCTGCGCACGGCGATTGGCTTCCCGCCTGGGCCCGTGGTTCCCGGAAAGTGCAGGCCGCTTAGGCGGAGCGATGCATCGTATCAATTGCAGGGCGGTCACCCTGCAATTGAACACCGGCGGCATGCTTGCGGCGGAGGCGAATGGGAAAAAGCGGGGAGCAAGGCAAAAATCTGTTCACGATGCCGGCGGCAAAGGCTACAGCAGTGCATCACTGGCATGCAAAGGTTGGAGCTGAGCCCATGACCGATACCGTTACCGATCGTTTTCTTCGCTACGTCGTCATCGACACCCAATCGGATCCCAAATCGTCCGCGCAACCGTCCACCGAAAAGCAGAAGAATCTCGGCCATGTGCTGGTTGGGGAATTGCTCGCCATCGGCCTGTCCGATGCGCACATGGACGAGCACGGCTATGTCCACGCAACCATCCCGTCCAATGTCGACAAGCCGGTGCCGGTCATCTGTTTCTGCTCGCACATGGACACGGCCCCCGATTTTACCGGCACGAACGTCAAGCCGCGTATCCTGTATAATTATGGCGGCGGCGACATACAGCTGCCCGGCGATCCGCAGCAGGTCATCCGGGTCAGTGACCATCCCGTCCTGCTTGACCAGATCGGCAATGACATCATCACGACAGACGGAACCACCCTTCTCGGTGCCGATGACAAGGCCGGGCTGGCGGAAATCATCACGGCGGCACAGTTTCTCGTCGACAACCCGGATATCCGCCACGGCACGATCAAGCTGCTGCTCACCGTGGACGAGGAAATCGGGCGTGGCGTCGACAAGGTGGACGTAGCCAAGCTCGGCGCACAGTTCGCCTATACCGTCGACGGCGAAACCGCAGGCCATATCGAGGACGAGAGTTTCTCGGCCGACGGGGTCGACATCACCATCTCGGGCGTTGCTATTCATCCCGGCTTCGCCAAGGACAAGATGGAAAACGCCATCAAGATCGCCGGCGCCATCATCGACCGGCTGCCGCGGGATATTGCGCCCGAGACAACGGAGGGCAAAGACGGCTTCATTCATCCGACAGGTGTCACCGGATCGATGGAAAAGGCGGCGCTCAGCTTCATCATCCGTGATTTTACCGATGACGGCCTTGCCGCCAAGGAAGCCATGCTCGAAGCGCTGGTGAAGGAAGTCATGGCCGGTTATCCCGGTTCGTCCTACACGTTCACCGTCAGGCAGCAGTACCGCAACATGAAGTCCATCCTCGACCGCCACCCGGAGATCGTCGACAACGCGGTTGAAGCGGTCCGCCGGGCCGGCATGGTGCCGGTGCGCGGCAGCATCCGTGGCGGCACCGACGGTTCACGGCTGTCCTTCATGGGCTTGCCCTGCGCCAATATTTTTGCCGGCGGCCACGCCTTCCACTCACCGCTCGAATGGGTCAGCCGCCAGGACATGGAAAGAGCCGTCAAGACGCTGGTCGAGCTCGCAAAGATCTGGGAAGAACGCGCCTAGCGCAAAATTTGCTCTAGAGTGCCCGCGCGTTGCGGGCACCATATCTGCGGGTCAGGCGATCGACAGTGACGACCAGTGTTCCCAGCCCCAGAAAACCGGCAGTCATCCAGGCCATGTTCACCGCCGTTTCGTCGAGACCGATCTCCGGGACATCGATGAAGGGATAGGGATAGAACCCGGAGAAATAGCCGTGGATCAGGGTGTAGACCGCATAAACCGCCGGAAAAAGCAGCCACCACAAGGCATGGCGCCACAAGAGCGCGCCGCGCCTGACCCAGAACAGCCAGTCAATGAAGTAAAGCACCGGCACGGCGTAATGGAGAATCTGGTCGCCGCGCGCCTGCCATCCGGTTGGCCGCCACGCGGTCTGCAGGACAAGGGCATAAATGACGCTGGTCATGACCACGTATGACAACAGCGCCGACCTGACCGGAGGACATTGCGCCCATTGCCCCGGCCGGGACCGTGGTACCGCCAAGGAAAACACCAGGCCGAGAAAAACAAGCGTATTGGTCTGGATGGTGAAATAGCTGAAAAAGTTGGCCGTCAATCGGAGCCGGCTGACATGGGCGGCGGGTATGATGGCAAAATACGCGATGCCAATGCCCGCCAGCACGACCATTGCGAGCATGGAGCGGTAGATTCGAACGGCCGTGATATCCGATGTTTGAATGATTTGTGGTGATTTCACCGCCCCAGTTTCCTCCGATGGCCGGAGAATGCTCTAGCCATATCCGTCCGGAAACTGAAGCGGTTTTTGCCTAAATCGTCACTGCGCTGATCCTTTCAGCTATTCCGCCAGATCGACACCGTCGAAACGATGCGAGCCCAGCGGATCCAGCACATATCCGGACACTTTTTTCGACATCGGCATGACGACGGTCGAATGATCAAGGGCCGCGATCGGCGCCTCCTTCTTGATGATGAGCTGCGCTTCCTCATAAAGCTTGGTTCGCTCGGCCTGATCCGAAACCTGACGTGCCTTTTGCAGAAGCGTATCGAGCGGCTGGAAACACCAGTTGGAGTAATTGCTGGCACCGACGCTCGTACAGCTGAAGAAGAAACTCAAGAGGTTATCCGGATCGCCATTGTCGCTGGTCCCGCCGAGGATGACGGCTCCGTCCCGGTTCTTGTCGCGCGCCTTCTTGAGATATTCGCCCCATTCATAGGAAACGATCTCGACCGAGACGCCAACCTTGGCGAAATCGGCCTGGATCAATTCGGCGGCCCGGCGGGCATTGGGCATGTAGGGACGGCTGACCGGCATTGCCCAGATCTTCATCGCCAGATTGCTGACGCCCGCAGCCTGAAGCATCGATTTCGCTTTTTCCGGATCGTAGGGATCGTCCTTGACGGCATCGTTGTAGCCCCAGACTGCCGGCGGCAAGGGGTTCTTCGCGACCTGCCCCATACCCTGAAACACGGCTTCCACGATGGCCTGCTTGTTGATCGCCATGTTCAACGCCTGGCGCACCTCCGGCTTGTCGAAGGGCGGAACAAGCGTGTTGTAGGCGAGATAGGCGACATTCAGGCCCGGTTGTTCCAGCACCTTCAATTCGCTGTCGGCTTTCAGCACGGCGACATCGGCGGGCGACGGATAGGAGGCAACCTGGCACTCGCCTGCCCGCAGCTTCTGCATCCGCGTCGTCTGGTCGAGGGTAATGGAGAAAATCAGGTCATCGATCTTCTGCCTGCCGCCCCAGTAATCCGGATTGGCGGTGAAACGGACCACGGAATCCTGCTGGTAATTGACGAACTGATACGGTCCGGTCCCCACCGGCAGTTCGTTGAGCTGCGTCATCTTTCCATCCGCCTGCAGATGATCGGCATATTCCTTGGAAAGGATCGATGCAAAGTCCATGGCAAGGTTGGCAAGCACCGAAGCGCTCGGGGCCGCCAGAACGATCTTGACGGTCTTGTCGTCGACCTTGCTGATTTCCTTGATCATATCGGGAAGGCCCATGGCGGTTGTCATTTCCCAGGTGACGCCCGTGATATAGCTGTGCCAGGGACTGGTCTTGTCGAGCTGGCGTTGCAGCGAGAAAATAACGTCGTCAGCGTTGAGATCGCGGCTGGGCGTAAAATATTCTGTCGTATGGAATTTCACGTTGTTTCGAAGTTTGAACGTATAGGTGAGCTTGTCATCGGAAATCGTCCAGCTCTCGGCAAGACCGGGAATGACCGTCGTCGTTCCGTTCTGAAACTCCACAAGACGATTGTACACCGGCTTCGAGGAAGCATCCCATGTGCTGTTGGCGGAATAAAGCGCCGGGTCAAACCCTTCGGGCGAAGCCTCTGAACAGTAAACCAGTGTCTTGGCGCTGGCCGGTGATGCCAGGACCGGGAAAAGCGCGAGGGATAAAGCGGTGCAGGCAAGAGCTGCGGATTGCCGGGCAATACCGAAATTCATCAGATGTTCTCCTCTTTTGTTTTTATCGGCGGGGCCAGGACAACGCCCCGCCAGTCTTCCTTGCAAACCGAATCGGATTACGAAGCGGCCCAGACCGCCTGCGGCTTGGACCAGAGTTGTTCCAACCGGATCAGCGACACAAGCTCGTCCGCCTGAATCTGGAGGAAGCGCTCGCCCTTTTCTGCCGATGCCGATCGCGGGTCTCCCATGGTGCCGGTGACCGGGGCTCGTTCCGGGAAGGCATAAAAGCGGGAAATCCCGGATGGAACCGATATGGCGCCGTCATGCTTTTCCGCAGCTTCGGAGAACTTCTCCGTCTTCACCATATCCCCGGCGATGGCCAGCATCAGCGAGGATTCGCCTTCACAGGCATGGGTCGGGCCGGCATCCACCTCGAACACCGCGGCTAGCCTTTCCGGCGCGAGCATCCATGGTGTCGTGGCAACGATGGGCATGGCGTATTCCACCGCCAGCTCACGCACCGAAACCGCCAGCGGATCGATGTTGCCGCCATGGCCGTTGACGATGAGCAGCCTCTGGAAGCCGAGAACCTTGAGCGAGCGGACGATGCTCGTCAGCACGGCGCGATAGGCCGCATAGTCGAGGCTGATCGTGCCGCCGAAGGGAAAGTGATGTTCGCTCATGCCAAGCCAGAGGCCGGGCAGAACCGTCACCGGCATCTCGTCTGCAATCTGCCTGGCCGCCTGCAGCGACACGGCAACGGCACTGGCGGTATCGGTGATAACCGGAAGATGGGGGCCATGCTGCTCAAGCGAACCGACAGGCAGGATCACCAGCGCATTTGGACGCCCTGCCCGCTCCTTCAGTTCCGGGGCCGTCAAGCGGGCCCATTCTACTTCCCTTGTCATAGTTCCAATACTCCCGAAAATGCTCTGTCATCGCGGGTGACAGGCTCTGCGTGGCTAGAAGGTCAACTGCGAATTGAAGCCGAGAACGAACATGATGAACTTCGACACATCGACCATATCGTCTCCCTGATAGCGGATCGTATAGCCGTCGGTTCGCTCGACGAACTTCAGATAGGACAGGAATTCGGCGGGAAGCCGGTTGCGGAAGGTAATCTCCAGAACGGGTTTCTCAATCACCAGCGGCTGCGTCGAGCCAATCCGCGACAGGGCCGTCTTCACGCCCGCACGCAGTTTTTCATGGGCTGCATTGGGGGTGAGCGAGCGCGCCGAACGGGTGCCATAGGCCCATTTCACGGGAACGGTCACGATGTCCCCGAGATGTTCGCTGATCTCCTGCATCGCCACATCGTCTCCGGACGCCAGGATGACCGGAACGCCGAAATCACCGGCGGTCGCGGCATTGATACCGGCCTCGGGGACAACCTTGCCGTTGATGCGGATTTCGTGAAATGCCGTTCCGCCGATGGTATGGGAGAGCACCCCGCCCATATGGCTGGCCCCCGCATGGTAACCGATCAGCATGGCTCCGGCGAATGTTCCGACCTCGATCCCCTGCATCATCATCAGCGGCCGCGGCCAGCTGCGGACGATCTGAACATAATCGGGCAAGCGCTCGATCTTGATGCTCTGGCCATTGCCGTGCGAGTCGCTCAGCACGATTTCCTCGACGCCGTTTTCGTGCGCCTCCTCGCAGGCGGCGACAACCGTGTCCGTCATCCAATCGCGGGCACGTTCATACTCGAATCCCTCAGGCGTCAGATGATCGCGGCTGACCACACCAACGATCCCCTCAATATCGGCAGAAATGTAAAGGCGCATGTTTTCCTCCCAGCTCCAGATCATATGGCTTAATACGAGATTGACTTTCCGACAAGAAACATAATTTATCTATAGGAAAATTAATTTTCAAAAGTTTCGGAGGATGACCGTGAAGCTGTTCATTGCAGGCCTGGATACGGAGACAAATACCTTTTCTCCCATACCAACGGGCTATGAGGCATTCCGCGAAAATCTCATTGCCCACGGCGATGCCACGTCCAGGCCATTGAACTGCTGCTCGTCGCAGATGCATGTCTGGTCGAATGCGGCAGCCGCACGCGGCTGGAGCGTCGTCGAAAGCCTCTGCGCGGTGGCAGAGCCGGGCGGCACCACCACCCGGACGACCTATGAAGCGTTTCGTGCGGAAATTCTGGCCGACCTTCGAGCGGCAATGCCCGTTGATGGCGTACTGCTGGCGCTGCACGGCGCCTGCGTTGCCGAGGGTTATGACGATGTCGAAGGCGATCTTCTGTCCCATGTCCGCAAGATCGTGGGCCCGGATATACCGGTGGGTGCGGAATTGGACCTCCACTGCCATCTGACAAAGACCATGATCGACAACGCCACCATGCTGGTCGCCTACAAGGAATATCCGCATACGGACATAGAAGAGCGCGCGGAACATCTTTTCCAGCTGCTGGTCAAGGTGCTTGAGGACGGCTGCCGTCCGGTGATGGCCGATTTCGACTGCCGCATGATCGGCATGTTCCGCGTGCATCAGCAGCCGCTGCGCGGGCTGGTTGACCGGATGAAAGCGCTCGAGGGACGCGACGGCATCTTGTCTGTCTCCTTCTGCCACGGTTTCCCGTGGGGCGATGTTGCGGATGTCGGCGCAAAGATGCTGGTGGTGGCGGATCGCGACATCGGCAAGGCGCAGGCGCTGGCAACGGCGTTTGGCCAGGAAATATTCGCGCTGCGAAAGGAACTCAAACCGGAACACAGCAGCATTGACGAAGCGCTCGATCAGGCACTGGAGGTGTCGCACGGCACGGTTGTGCTTGCCGACGTATCGGACAATGCGGGTGGCGGTGCCCCCGGAGATTCGACATTCGTGCTCAGGCGCGTCATCGAACGGGGCATCAAGGACGTTGCCAGCTGCCTCTATTGGGATCCCATCGCCGTCCGGCTTTGCCACGAAGCCGGGGAAGGCGCGGTGCTTCCCTTGCGGATCGGCGGCAAGATTGGCGAGGCATCGGGCCAGCCGCTTGACCTGACGGTGACCGTACGGCGTCTTGCCTCCGGCATCACCCAGCGTTTCGGCATTGTACCGCTGTCCATCGGCGATGCCGCCTGGGTCAGTTGCGATGGGGTCGACATCATCCTCAACAGCCTGCGCACCCAGACGTTTCATCCGGAATGCATGACAGCGCTCGGGCTTGATCCCTCCACCCGGAAGATCGTCATCGTCAAATCAAGCAATCATTTCCGTGCCGGATTTGAGCCGATCGCCAGCAAAATTCTTTACATCGCCGCACCGGGCGCCTTGCAGCCGCATTTTGAAGACCTGCCCTATACAAAATTGAAGAACAGCTATTGGCCAAGGGTGGAAAACCCCTTTGCCACCGCCATGGCGTAGAGCGCCTGGAAACGCCGCAGATCAAAGCGACCTGCGGCGTGTCCAAGCTATGCCGGAATGTGCAGGTGGCAGCGCGCCTGATGAGGGGACGCCTTTTCCATATCGACCTTGCGCACAGTCAAAAGCGCTTGCGGCAATTCGCATCCCGGCACGGCGGACCGGCACCGTTCGCGATAGTAGCACCCGGCGGGCAGACGGCGGTTGTTCGGAAGCTCCCCGGTAAGACTGGCATCCACGTCAAGAAGAGAGTTTTTCAAACTGGGAACACTGGCAAGCAACGTCCGGGTATAGGGGTGTGCCGGATCGTCAAACACCGCCTCCGCCGTCCCCGTTTCGACGATCTGGCCAAGATACATGACAGCAACCCGGTCGCAGAAGTGACGGACCAGCGACACGTCATGCGAGATGAACAGATAGGAAAGCCCAAGCTCGCGCTGCAGCTTCAAGAGCAGATTGATGATCTGCGCCTGCACCGACACGTCCAGTGCCGATGTCGGCTCGTCGAGGATCAGAAGCTCGGGGTCGGTGCTCAGGGCCCGGGCAATGGCGATGCGCTGGCGCTGCCCCCCGGAAAACTCGTGCGGCAGGCGGTCGAGCTGGTCGCTTCTCAACCCGACGGAGATGGCAAGTTCTTCCGCCCGCGCCCGCAAGGCAGCCGTCGGCATGCCTCCCCTGATATGCAGCGGTTCCGTGATCAGGCGCCAGACCGGCAACCGCGGATCAAGCGACGATTGCGGGTCCTGAAAAACGATCTGCATCTTCTGCCGGAGATCGCGCTTGAGCGTGCCGTTGGCACCGGCAAAATCATGCCCGTCCACCAGCACTCTGCCGCTCGTCAGCCCTACAAGGCCGATCACCGCCTGAACGAGCGTGCTCTTGCCGCAGCCCGATTCCCCGACGATGCCGAGGCTTTCGCCCGGCAGCACGCAGAGATCCACATTGTTGACGGCATGGACCTGCGAGGTCACCCGCCCGTACCAGTTTGTTGCTCCGGGAAACCGGACGGTGAGATTTTCAACGCTGAGGAGAGGTGCTGCTTTCACGACGGAACCTCGCTCGACGGCAGGGATGGATGGCCGGCCCGTTGCCAGCAGGAGACGGCCTGCCCGCCCGGCAAGGCAGTTTCGTGCGGTTTCTCCATGCATCTCGTATCGGCCTCCGGGCATCGCGGCCGGTAAAAACATCCCGGCGGCGGATCGAGAAGATTCGGTACCGTGCCGGGAATGGACTCAAGCGGCTCCTTTGGCCGGACACGTTCGGGCAGGCAGCGCAGAAGCGCCCGGGTATAGGGGTGCCGCGGCCGGTCGAGGACCGCGCGGGTCGGCCCTGACTCCACGATGCGCCCGGCATACATGATGTAAAGCCGGTCGCAGATTTGCGATACCACGGCGATATTGTGGGATATGAACACCACCGATGTTCCGGTTCGCCTTGCCCGCCCCTGAATAAGTCGCAGGATCGCCGCCTGGACCGTGACGTCCAGAGCCGTTGTCGGTTCGTCGGCGATGATCAGGCCCGGATTGCACGAGAATGCCATGGCGATGAGCACGCGCTGGCGCATGCCGCCCGACAGTTCAAAGGGATAGGCCTGCATGATGCGGGCGGGCTCGGGGATGAGCATATCGGCCAGAATATTGACCGCCACCGCTTCCGCCGCCTTTCTGCCGAGCGCTTCGTGACGCCGAATGACGCTCACCAGCTGCTGGCCGATCCGGATCGTCGGGTTGAGCGCATTCATGGGCTCCTGGAAAATGGTCGAAACCAGTTTGCCGCGAACCTGCTGAAGCTCCTCTTCGTCCATCGCCATCGGATCGCGCCCGAACAGACGAATGCTCCCTTGCGTGATCTTATACCGGCCTTCCGGTAACAGGCGTGTTGCGGCCATTGTGCTGACGGACTTGCCGCAGCCAGACTCGCCCACCAGACCAACGATTTCGGCATTTCCCACTTTGATCGTCACGCCATCCAGCGCCTTGATGGCACCGGCATAGGTCGGAAATTCAAGCGAAAGGTTTTCAATGCTCAACGCGTGCGGACGCTGTACGCTGTGTGCCGTCATTATCTCGTCCCCAATCGCGGATCCAGCATGTCGCGGATGCCGTCACCCAGAAGATTGCAGCCCATAGCCGTCACAAGAATTGCCAGCCCCGGAAACGTGCCGTACCACCACTGATCGAGGATGAAACTCCGGCCGCTGCTGACGAGCGCCCCCCATTCCGCCGTTGGCGGCTGTGCGCCAAGGCCAATGAAACTGAGCGCCGCGGCGATAAGGACAATGCCGCCGAGATCGAGCGTTGCCTGCACGATCAGCGGCGAAAGTGCATTCGGCAGCATGTGCCAGCGCAGGATGTAGAGATTGGAGGCTCCGAACGTTCGGGATGCCTTGACGAAAACCCGCTCGCGCAGCGAGAGCGTCTGGCCGCGCGCCAGCCTGACATAGGCCGGTATGCGCACGATCGCCACCGCCAGCATCGAATTGAAAAGGCTTGGGCCGAGGGCAGCCGCCAAGGCCATGGCAAGCACCAGTGCGGGCAAGGCCAGGACGACGTCCATGACGCGCATCATGGCGCTGTCGAAAATTCCGCCGGCAATTCCCGACAGGCAACCCAGAAACACGCCGATACTCATGGAAATGAGCACGATCATGAAGGCCGCACCGCAGGACGCACGCGAGCCGTAGACAACCCGGGAGAACAGGTCCCTGCCGACTTCATCCGTGCCGAACCAATGGGCTGCGCTCGGCGGCATCAGCCGCGCCGACAGCATGACCTTGTTGGGGTCATACGGCGCGATGAAGGGTGCGCCGACGATCATGATGACAAGCAGCGTGATGATCAGCAGCCCGACCAGTGTCAGCGGGCTGCGCCGCGTCAGATACCAGAGAAAATGCAGTCGCGAGCGCTTCGACACGCGGCCTGCCGCGGTTTGATCTTCGGGATTGATAGCAACCATTATCCCACCTCCCGGATTTGCGGATCAGCAAGCATGTAAGCCAGGTCGATCACCAGATTGATGAGGACGTAGCCGATGGAGGCAACCACGGTGAATCCCATGATGGCCGGGAAATCCAGGGTCTGGATCGACGTCACCACGTAGGTACCCATGCCCGGCCAGGCGAAGATGGTTTCGGTGAGCACGGCCCCGTAGAGCAGATCACCCAAGGCGAGACCGAGCAGCGTGATCGAGGGTATCAACGCATTGCGCAAGGCATGATTGAAAATGACAACCCTGCGCCGCAGGCCGCTTGCCCGGGCGGTGCGGATATAGTCTTCCTGCAGCACGTCCAGCATCGACGCCCGGATCTGCCGCGTAATGACGCCGAGATTGGCGAAGGCCAGCACGAAGGTCGGCAGAATGAGATGCCGCACGGCACTCAGAAACGCGTCAAACCGGCCCTCAAGCAAGGTATCGATCAGGAAGAAGCCGGTGACGCGCTGCGGTACGGCAAAGGCCATGGCAAGCCTGCCGCTTCCCGGCAGAATCTGCAATTTGGCATAGAACAGGAGGATAACCACCATGCCGAACCAGAAGACCGGCATCGAAATACCGCACACCGAGATTGTGCGGGCAATCTGGTCGATCGGGCCATCCTTGTAGATCGCCGAGAAAACCCCGAGCGGCACGCCGATCAGGACCGCCAGCACGAGCGAGAGAATGCCAAGCTCCAGCGTGGCCGGCAGGAAGGTCGCGATGTCGGCGGCCACCGGCCGCCGCGTTCGCAGCGACGTTCCAAGATCGCCGTGCAGCAGGCTGCGCACATAGATGACGAACTGATCGGTGACCGGCCGGTCGAGCCCCAGGTCGCGCCGCACATTCTCCAGCGTTTCCGCACTCGCCCGGTCTCCGGCGATCAGGCGTGCGGGATCGCCGGGTATCAGATGCGAAATGGCGAAGGTAATGATGGCAACGCCGAAGACGACGAAGAACAACAGGATGAGGCGCGGAACGATAATTCGAGTGATTGTCATGAACATCAATCCTCATTTCGTGCAGGTTATGCTGAGTCACATCATGGAAATGCGCGCATCCCTTCCGTCCTGTTCGGACGGAACCCGATAGTCCTCCTGTCCCTCGCGTTGCGTGAACGCTCAGGGCAGGAGTTTCAACTGACGAAATATCAGGCCGGGTGGTCACGCCAGCGCCCGGCTATTCCTTCTTGGACATTGTCGCGAAGTTGTAGACCTGGATCAGCATCGGGTTATAGACATAACCCTGGACTGCGGCCCGGCGCGCAAAAATATCATTCTTCTGAATGAGATAGAGATAAGGCGCATCCTGCGTGGAAAGCGTCTGGGCTTCCAGATAGAGCTTTTCGCGCTTGGCCTGGTCAACCGTGCTGGCTGCCTCCTGCACGAGGCTTGTTACCTTGGCATTATTATAGAATGCGCGATTGCCTGGCCCGCCCATTTTCGCCGGGTCGAACCAATAGTTCATGAACATGTAGGGATCGGCAAAATCCGGTGTCCAGGCACCCGGGGCAAGGTCGTAATTGCCCTTGGCCGCCATTTCGCGCTTTGTCGTATCAGCCACCGCCTGCAGATCCAGCTTGATGCCGATTTCGGCAAGACTGGCCTGCAGGGCAAGGCCGACCGGCTCCCACGAGGTATCGGCCTGGGAGAACGTATAGGTCAGATGAACATTGGACTGGCCCGCTTCCTTCATCAGTGCCTGGGCTTTTTCGATGTTGTAGCTGTACTGGAAACCTGCGGGATCATGGCCCCACATTCCGTCGGGCACGGCCCCGCGCATTTGGACGGCCTGCCCCTGCATGATGCCATCCACGATGCCCTTATAGTCAACGGCATAGGAAATCGCCTGGCGGACGCGGACGTCATCCAGCGGCGGACGCTTGTTGTTGAGGTAGACGTAGCTGACATAGAGGCTCGGATTGCTCTCGACAACAATCGAGGGATCCTTCTTCAGGGCTTCCGCCTGATCGACGGGCACCTGCTCGATGATATCCGCGTCACCATTGACGAGTTGAAGGCGGCGGGCGGAAACTTCCCCCATGACCCGGATGACGACCTGCTTCAGGGCGGGTGCCGGCCCGGAAAAATGCGGATTGCGGTCAAGCACGATGCTCTGATTGCGCTCCCAGCTCGAAATCCGGTAGGCACCGCTCCCTGCAGAGTGCTCGACAAGCCAGGCCTTGGCCATGTCGCCGTTGACTTCGTGCTCCATCACCTTCGGATTGACAATCGCGGCACCCGAAACCGCAAGGGTCGACAGGAACGGAGCGAACGGCGACGACAACACGAATTTCAACGTCATCGGATCGACGACCTGCACTTCCTTCAGCACGGGAAATGAATCGGACGGTCCGGCCTTGAGCTTCATCAGGCGATCGAAACTGAATTTGACCGCCGCCGCATCAACGGCGGTGCCATCGTCGAACTTGTGGCCGGCGGCGAGCTTGATCGTCCACACCAGATTGGCGTCATCGACGGACCAACTCTCGGCAAGTTCGGGAACAACCTCGGTGGTCGCTCCCTTATACGCAACCAGATGTTCGTAGGCTGCGTAGATCAGCGTATAGCCGCTGTTGCTGATTTCCACGCCCGGGTCCGCAGTCGGCGGATCCTCGGCGCGCGCAAGAACCAGGACATCTGCGGCGGCCATGGCACTGCTGCTGACCGACGTGGCAAGCAGCAGGGCAAGCCCAATTTTTTTCCAATGTGAGAAAACCATTTTAGACCCTCTGAGGTTCGGCGGACTCGAACGGCGCCTTGTATCCGGCAATTTATCCGCACAATCAGAATAGGTAATGATTTTCCTAAGCGCAACTTATTTTCTTATCGTACTAGTCTTCCGCTGGTTCTTGGATTTCTTTTTCAAATTCGAAACCTCGCCATCGGCGCCGATCAGTGAGTTGATCAGATCCTTTTCAGAGGTCGAGCAAACACAGAGAATCCGTGCCGGAGTCTCGCTGACGGAGAGATAGGCGTGCCCCATGGAAGCATCGAAATAGACTGAATCACCGGCTTTCAACGTCGCGGGCTCATAGTGTTCCGTATGCAGTTCCAGCGCGCCTTCAACGACATAGGTATATTCCTGACCGTCATGGCGGACGAATTCACCAAATTCCTCCATTGTCCTGGCATGCAGGACAGCAAGGATCGGCACCATGGATTTCTTGGATATTTCCGTGCAAAGGTAGAGATAGTCATAGTTGCCGGTCTGGATCAGCCGCCCTTCCCCTTGCCGGCTTATGGCGCGGCGCCCCAAAAGATTGGGGGTGGAATCCACAGGCCTTGTGCCAAAAAGCTCAACAATATCGACGCCCAGCCCCGCTGCGAGTTGAACCAGACGATCATACGTCAAGGACATCTGATTGTTCTCGACCTTGGAAAGCGTCGACACCGCAAGCCCGGTCATTTCGCTCACTTCCAACAAAGTCCAATGCTTGCGAACGCGAATGTCCCGAAGAAAGTCACCCAAGCCAGTTTTCTGATCGGTCATTGTAATTCTATCATCCTACAATTTATCGCGATTTACGCTACTACAGCCCGCCTACCGACGCGATAAGGAAAATTTACTTGATCATTAGGAAAATTAAGTTTCTTATGCGCTAAATTCGGGAGCGATACATGTTCGATTTCATTATCATTGGCGGTGGCATTGCCGGCGCTTCGGCAGCCTACGAACTGGCCGCCAAGTCATCCGTGCTTCTTGTCGAGCGCGAGTCCCATTGTGGATATCACACCACGGGACGATCCGCAGCGCTCTTTTCCGAAACCTACGGCAATGCCGCCATCCGCGCGCTCACCCGGGCAAGCCGCAGCATGTATGAAGTGCCGCCGGAGGGTTTTGCCCAGAATGAACTGCTCAGCGCCCGCTCCGTCCTTTATATCGCCCGGGACGATCAGCGCGACGGTATCGCGGCCATGTCCGATATCCTCGGCTCCAGCGGAAAAACCTCTCCGGTCATGACACCTGCCGATATATGCAGGCGCGTATCGATCATCCGTCCTGACTATGTCGCCTGCGGGCTGCTGGACGAGAGCTCCCGGGATATCGACGTCCACGCCCTGCATCAGGGATATTTGAAAGGTGCGCGCGCCCGTGGCGCCAGCATCGCAACATCAGCGGATGTGCTTGCGCTGAAGCGGACCTCGACAGGCTGGGACGTTGCGACATCGACTGGTGCATTCCACGGCACAACGGTCATCAATGCTGCGGGGGCCTGGGCCGATGAGGTGGCAGCGGCGGCCGGTGCGGACCGGATCGGCCTGACGCCGCTGCGCCGGACGGCGATGATTTTGGATGCGCCGGACGGTGTCGATGTCTCCTCCTGGCCGCTCGTTCTCGATGTTGACGAGGAATTCTACTTCAAACCGGAAGCGGGCAAGCTGCTGGCATCTCCGGCGGATGAGACGCCGAGCGAACCCTGTGACGCGCAAGCCGACGAGATGGACGTGGCCATCGCCGTCGACCGCATCCAGCAGGCGGCCGATCTGCCGGTCCGTTCCATATCGCGGCGCTGGGCTGGCCTGCGGACTTTTGCCGCTGACAGAAGCCCGGTCGTTGGCTACGATCCCGCGCTCGCCAACTTTTTCTGGCTTGCCGGCCAAGGCGGTTATGGCATACAGACCGCTCCGGCGCTGGCAAAAGTGGCGGCGGCGCTTGCCTGTCACGAGGCCGTGCCGGACGCGATCCTTGAAGCCGGTTTCGACGCGGGATCCGTTTCCCCCGCGCGAAAGGAACTCCAATCACTCCAACGGCTGCAAGCCTGATATCTCGCGGCATCAAAGGGACCGGCTGATGACTTTCAACGTGGATTCGCTGGCATTTCTGATGCTGGACGACAGCTTCAAGAGTTTTCCATTCGGAAAGCGCATGCCGCTCAGCGATGTCGGCAAACAGCATTGGAACGTGCTTGCCGGCGATGTCCCGCTTCCTGCGGCGGTGATCCGTGCCGATGCGCTGGCGCACAATTCACGCTGGATGCAGCGGTTTGTCTCCGATCGCGGCGCGCTGATCGCGCCCCATGTCAAGACGACCATGTGCCCGCAGATCATGGCCCGCCAGATTGCGGATGGAGCCTGGGGATTGACGGTTGCCACGGTTCACCAGATGCGTGTTTGCCGCCAGTTCGGCGCGCAGAGGATCATCCTCGCCAACCAGGCCGTGGGTGCAGCCGAGCTCAATGCCATCGCCGAAATGCTGAAGGCGCCGGACCTCGACTTCATGATGATCGTCGACAGCGTCGAAGGCGTCACCGCCGTCGCCGAAGCCGCACGGCGCAACCGTCTTGCCCGGCCGGTCAAATTGCTTGTCGAGCGCGGATACAGCGGCGGGCGCACCGGCTGCCGAACCAACGACATCGCCACCGCACTTGCGCATCACATCCGCGCCACGCCGGACGTCTGCCTGGCTGGTATTGAAGCGTTCGAGGGCTTGATAAAGGCAAAATCCGGCGCACAGGAACAGGCCGTGACCGCCTTTGTCGCCGACGTCGCCGCCCTTGCGCAGTCGTTCCGGGAATTGGACCTGTTCGGAACAGAGCATCCCATCGTCACCGCCGGCGGCTCATCCTATTATCACATTGTCATCGAACAGCTGGCGAAGGCGGGAATGCGCGTCGTCACGCGCAGCGGCTGCTACGTGACCCACGATTCCGGCCTGTATCACAATCACCACAACCAGCTGAAATCCGTCATCGGAGAAGAAGATGGATTGAGGCGGGCGCTGGAAATCTGGGCCTATGTGCAATCCATCCCCGAACCCGGGCTTGCCCTGCTCACGGCGGGCCGCCGCGATTGCGGCACCGACGCCGGATTGCCGATACCGCTGCTAACGGCAACTGCGGAGACCGGCGTTCGGGACCTTCCCGAGGGATGTCAAATCATCGATATCAACGACCAGCATTGTTTCATGCGCTTTGATCCCGGCTTGCAGCTCGCCTACGGCGACCGTATCGGCCTGGGGATTTCACATCCGTGCACGACGTTCGACAAATGGGACATCATGTATCTCGTCGATGAGAATTATACGGTCCAGGATGTGTTCAAGACATTTTTCTAGCGGCCATAGACCTTCCGGGATCAAGCCGCAGCGCTGGAAAAGCGCATCGTGAAACAGGCGCCCTTGAGGGGGCCATTGCCGATCTCGATGGCTCCGTTGTGAAGCTGCATGATCTCCTTGACCAGGTTCAGGCCGAGGCCCGTTCCGGAACTCTGCGGCTGCAGGCGGTTGAAAGGTTCGAAAACCTCTTCGCGCTTCTCCCGCGAAATCCCTGCGCCTTCATCCGCCACGACAATGGCTTTCGTTTGCAGCACCTTGACCAGAATGGTGCCTGATCCGCCGCCATGATCGATCGCGTTCTGAACCAGATTGGTGAGAGCCCGCTCGATCGACATCGGATCGCCATTCACGACGACTTCACCGGCATCGGGTTCGAACGACATTTCATACCCCGCTGCAAAAGCCAGTGGCGCCAGATCGAGCACGACGCGTCCGGCAACACCCACCAGATCGACCGGAGTGAAAGCCACGGGTGCATGATTGAGCCGCTGCAGGTCGAGGAGTTGCCCGCTCAGGATGGCCAGCCTTGATATGTCCTGCAGGAGCTGAGTCTTCTCGGTACTTGCGGGCAATGCCGCAACGCGCGTGTTGAGGATCGCAATGGGCGTTCGAAGTTCATGCGCCGCCTGGGCCAGAAAGCGTTCATGCAGGGCATACCCCTTGTCCAGCCGGCTCAAGGCATCATTGACCGCATTGACGAGCGGACCGAGCTCCTCGGGAACTTCAGCCGTCGACAAACGCATGCCGCGCTTGTCGTAGGCGATTTGAGCGGCTTCGTCGGCAGCCTTTTTGACCCCCTTCAATGCAAACCGCACGACCAGCGGGGTTATGGCGAGGCTGGCCACGGCCATTGCCAGGAAGAGAGGGATGATGACCGTCATCATCCCGCCGGAGACGCCGGCGATCATGCGCTTGAACGACATGCGTCCCTGCGTTCCCGTGAATATCTGCACGTTGCCGGCGGCGGTATCCTGCCATTTGACGACGGCGTCGGGCCGTTTTGGACGCCCCGGTTCATCGGCCAGACGCGCATCCGCCAGATGATCGAGCAAGGCGCCTATCGGTGCGAATTCTGGAGGAATCTTTCCCTGCGACAGTTCACTTCCCGATTTGTCGCGGATGATAAACCAGAGATCGGCGACATCCCCGCGCAATTGCACCATATCGGGCGTATCCAGCAGAACCAGTTGACCCGCTTCATTCCGGGACAGGGCATCTTTCAGGACATCGAGATTGCCGCCCTCATAATCCTCGATCAGATAGCCGGAACTCCACAGGCCGCCGACTATGGCAACCAGCAGCGACAGGATGATCGCGGCTTCGAAAAGCAGCAGGCGACTGACGAGCCGCCATTTCAGCGACCGCGAACTCCACAATTTCATGCGGTCTCCCGCAGGAGATAGCCAAGACCGCGGACACCGTTGATGGTAACGCCTGCACCGGCATCGGTGAGTTTGCGGCGGACCCGCGAAATATGCGTATCGAGCGCATTCGAATCGATCTCGTCATTCATGCCGAAGACAGCTTCCATCAGCGTGGCGCGCTGCACCATGCGCCCCATGCGCCGCATCAAGGCTTCAAGCACAAGCACCTCCCGCCTTGGCATGTCGATGCGTTCGCCCTTGACCCAGGCCTCGCGGTGTCCGAAATCAAACGCGAGCTGGCCGATCTTCGCCACCTCCGGCACGAGGCTCGACGGCCGGCGCAGCAAGGCGCGGACCCGTGCCAGAAGCTCTTCATAGGCAAACGGCTTGCCAAGGTAGTCATCGGCGCCACTCTGCAACCCGGCAACACGGTCGTTGAGATCGCCTCGCGCCGTCAGGACCAGAACCGGAATGTTCTGCCCGTTTGCCCGCAAGCGCGGGACCAGCGACAGTCCGTCACCATCGGGCAACTGACGGTCGAGAACGAGCACGTCGTGCACATTGTCTCTCAGCATGAATTCCGCGGCAGCAATGGTGGAGACACTATCGACGATCATATTCTGACGGGTCAGGACGTTGCACAGCGCGGCAACCATCTCCTTCTCGTCCTCAACCAGCAACACCCGCATTCCAGTCCCCCATAAGCCTGTCCGCCAACAAGATGACACAAGATAGCGTGCGTACATTGAGGCTGGCTTGCATCGGAAATCGCTTTTTCCGGCGCAACGCCAAATCTGTTCACAAGCCCGGACATGACACGCTGCCTCAATGTAGAAGCTGCAACCGTTTCCCCGTCAACGACAATTCACGCGAGGAAACAATGAAATCAATTCGACGTCGCCGGTCATCGTACCGTCTGGCATGCCGCAACACCCTTTGCGCAAAAGGATCGCATCATGCCGATTGCTGATCTTCTCCCCTTTTTTCGCTCCTGGATACGCAATCCGCTGCGCACCGCCGCCATACTCCCGTCGGGAAACAGGATCTCCGCCCTGATGACCAAAGAAATCGATGCGGATATGGGTCCAGTTCTTGAGCTGGGCCCGGGAACCGGGCCGTTCACCCGGTCGCTGCTCCAAAGAGGCATACCGGAGGCAAGACTGACTCTGGTGGAGTACAGCACCGAATTCGCCAGGTTTCTGGGAAAAAGGTTTCCGCATGCGCGTATTCTGCGCATGGATGCCGCCCGGATCGGCGATTTCAACCTGTTCGAGCCCGGCACGGTCGGTGCGGTTGTCAGCGGGCTGGGTGTTCTGACGATGCCGCCGCGCCAGGTGAAGGGAATTCTCAGCGGCGCCTTCCGCTATCTTCGCCCGGATGGCGCATTTTACCAGATCACCTATGGTCCGCGCTGTCCTGTCCCGCAATACATTCTGGATCATCTGCAGCTGGAGGAAAGCTTTGTCGGCAAGACGATGCGCAATATCCCCCCGGCATCGGTTTACCGGATCAAACGCCGCGCCGCAGCCGTGGAACCGGACAGCGCCAATGGATGAGCTCGGCGCCGTTTCGTGGCTTCTGGGCTACGGATTCATCGGCCTCACAGGTCTCGCCGTAGTGGAAAAATTCATTCCGCTGTTTCCGTCCTATGTCCTGCTCATGCTGCTGGGCATGACGGTCGCGGAACCGCACAACCTGATTGCCACGATTGCAGCAACCACGTTAGGCTCGACCATCGGTGCCTGCTGCTGGTTTGGTATCGGCCGGACATTGGGGGGTGAACGCGTGGCCCGCAAGGTCAGCCAGTATGGCAGGTTCGTGTTTCTGTCCCCCCAGCTCTATGACCGCCTGACCAATGCCTACCGGCGCAATCATTTCTGGGTCACCGTGACGGGGCAAACCATCCCGACAGCGCGTGTTTATCTCGCGCTTCCCGCCGGGATACTGGGATTGGATTTCAAGATCTTTGGCGTCGCAACATTGCTTGGGAGCATGCTTTGGAACGCGCCTTTCCTCTGTCTGGGATATGTCCTTCGAACGTCTGACTATGACCCGTTTCAAGCCGCGTTCTGGGCAGCCGTTGGTCTTGTCGGGGTGGAGATGTCAATCCTTGCCATCGTTACAATCTGCAAACGCCGCATGTCCGGCAGCCCTTCCCGGCTGAAGCTTCCAGTGAAGCAGGAATAGCGATCCACTGGAAGCCTTGGCCAGGTCTGCGGGTGCGGAATGGGGCGCTAGGCGGCCTGGCTGGCGGCCTTGCGGTTTCCGCTGCGGAACATCACGGTCATGTAGACGACGATGGCGATGATGCACCCCAGGAAGATCAGGCTCGTGATGATCGTTCCAAAACCCAGGCCGCCATATTCCATGGGCTGCGAGAGAAAATCACCGAACGATGCGCCGAGCGGACGGGTGAAGATGTAGGCGAGCCAAAACGCCACCACCGCATTGAGGTGAAAGACAAAGTGACCAACGGCAACGAGTGCAATGATTGCCCCGAATATCAGCCCGGTGGCGGCAAACCCCAAGCCGAATTTTTCCGCGACCAGATCGCCCGCCGCAGTCCCCAGAGCGAATGTAAACAGGATCGCAAGCCAATAGAACGCTTCCCGCCGCGTTGTGAAAATCGAATGGATCGAGAGCGTCTTTTCATAGGCATACCAGACCGCAAACGTGGCGATCAGCGCCAGCGTGAAGACAATCGTGGTCACCTCCAGCGGAACATGGAAATTATCGACGAGATTGTCCGTAACGAGCGTGCCGACAATGCTGATGAGCACCACGGCTGTCCAATAGACCCAGGGAACATATTGACGCTGGCGGAACTGGAGGGCCAGCGCCAGGATCAGGACGGTGCTCATGATCAGGGAGGTGGCGGACAGGCCAAGACCCAGATTCACCGCCAGATAGTCGGCCGCGGTTTCTCCCATGGTGACAGCCATCAGTTTGATCAGCCAAAAATCGACTTTGACCTCGGGAACGCGGTTGAGCGCCCCATACGTTTCTTGCCTGGTGACATCCATTGTCAGGGTTCCTTCCGGTCGGTGAAAATCGGTTTATTTGCCTAGCAATTTCAAAGCTTGAGCAAAGAATTCGTCAGCGCGCTTGTCGTCGTCCGCATTGCATCGTTCGACGCCCTTGGCTTCAAGCTGGTCCACCTGCGCCTTGTCGGCGTCGTTCAGCTTCGCCGTGGCCTTGGCAGCACGGACATCCTTCAACATGTCTTCGCAAGGCGCGGGCCCGGCGGCAAAGCTTTGCGAGGTGACAAGATTGGTCGAGAGCACAAGCAGGCACAAAGGGAGGGCATATTTCTTCATCGTGAAAACTCCATTGAATGATCGGCGGGGGAAAAGGGCTGGCAAACCGAACGCAACACATGCCGGTTTGCTGCGCGTAATTGGGTTCGTAAGTGGCGGTGCGGCGGTTCCCTCAGGAGGGAACGGTCAGGAACGAGAGCAGCAGGGCCGCCAACAGCACGGCCCCGATAAACAGGGTGGGGTATTTCGCGAGATATCGATCCATAGGGCCTCTCCGGCATGGGTTGGTCGTTGCCGGAGAGTTTGAACGGCCATTCTTACGGGCACTTCGCCCCGTCCTTACCATTTCGTAAGCGCAGGCATGCGCCGGTTTCTTACCAAACTGTAAGGTGCCGGAAAGGTGGCCGTGACGAGAAACCTGTACGCCCCATGGCAGAGGACACGAATCCACATCAAGGCATCATGTGCTTTTGGTTTATGCTACAGTCGATCAACACGGATGAATTCGGGACGGGACATGCGCATACTGATCATCGAGGATGACCGGCAGACTTCGGACTACATTGCCAAAGGTTTTACCGAAGCCGGACACATCGCCGAGGTGATTTCAGATGGCAGAAGCGCGCTTTCCCATGCAGCCGGCACGGAATACGACATTCTCATTGTCGACAGGATGCTTCCGGGTCTTGATGGCCTCTCCATCGTCAAGGCGCTGCGCGTGGCCGGCGTGAAGACGCCGGTCCTGTTTCTCACATCGGTCGGCGGACTGGATGACCGCGTCGAGGGCCTGGAGGCGGGCGGCGACGATTATCTCGTCAAGCCATTCGCCTTTTCGGAACTGTCCGCCCGCGTCAACGCACTGCACCGGCGACCGCCCTTTCAAAGCGAGAGCAACACCGTCGCGGTCGCGGATCTGGAAGTTGATCTCATGCGCCGAACCGTAAGGCGCGGCGGCACCATCATCGATTTGCAGCCGCGGGAATTCAGACTGCTGGAAGTCCTCATCCGCAATGAAGGCCGGGTCTTGACCCGCACCATGCTGCTCGAGCGCGTCTGGGATTTCCACTTTGACCCGAAGACCAGCGTTGTCGAGACGCATATCAGCCGTCTCAGGGCAAAGATCGACAAGCCGTTTTCGTTTCCTCTGCTGCACACCATCCGAAACACCGGCTACAGCCTGCATGCGCCGCATTGACCTTCTCAAAAGCACGCCGTTCCGGCTGGCCATCATCTTTGCCACGCTCTTCATCATGTCGTTTGTCGTGGCGGGTTTCATCACGTTTCAATTGCTCAAACGGGAGCTTGCCGACCATCTGGACCAGACCATCCAGGATACCTATGCGATACTGACCGCCTCCTATGGAGAGGGCGATGCCTCCGAACTGTCCGAGACGGTCACCAGCCACGTCCTGTCTTCTTCGGGCCTCGGCCGTGTCTTCCTGTTGTCGTCGAAGGACGGGCAACGCCTGGCAGGCAACATAGAGAAGGCGGATGTGCCTTCCGGCTGGTCGACGGTCGAGGGTGGGCAACTGGGCTTGCCCAATGATGAACCCTATCGCGTCTATTCCGGCCAGGTGGACAAGCAGCCGCTGACTGTCGGAATGAGCTTTCGGGAAAACGAAGAATTTCTGCGGATTGTCTTCATCAGTTTTGCCTGGGCCAGCGTCATGGTTTTGATCCTTGCCGCAGCGGGCGGTGTTTTTCTGGCGTCGCGTGTGCAGAAGCGCCTGGAAACGGTTGCATCGACCATGCGCAAGGTCGGCTCCGGCAAGCTCGACGTGCGCATTCCGCTGGTCGGGAACGGCGACGATATCGACCGCCTTTCGGAGCAGGTCAACCAGGCCCTTGGCCGGGTAAGTTCGCTGGTGGAAGGCATGCGCCAGGTCAGCACCGACATCGCTCACGATCTCAAGACACCCCTCAACAGATTGTCCCTGACCATCAGCCAGGCCATCGACAGGGCGGGCCGGGGGTCGTCGATTGTCGCCGATCTCAAGCGGGCGCAGGACGAAAGCCATCACATCAACGCGACATTTGATGCCCTCCTGCGCATCGCGCAGATCGAGGCCGGATCGCGGCGGTCACGGTTTTCCGGGATCGACCTGCGGGAATGCCTTGAAACGATCATGGAGGTTTACGCCGATGTTGCCGATGATCGAAAACAGCAATTGCGGCTATCGCTCGAACCGGATGTTGTATTTACGATGACGGGCGACCGCGAGCTGCTTATTCAGCTCTTCGCCAATCTGGTTGAGAATTCGATACGCCACAGCCCGGAGGGGGCGAAAATCTGGATCAACGCAACCCGTTCGAACGCCGCGATCAATGTCGACGTTGCCGATAATGGCCCGGGAATCCCTGTTGAAGAACGCGACAAGGTCTTCCAACGGCTTTACCGTCTCGATAAAAGCCGGACGACACCCGGCACGGGGCTGGGTTTGAGTCTGGTCAAGGCTATTCTCGACCTCCACCAAGCGAGTATTGCGTTGCAAGACAATGCTCCGGGGCTGCGCGTAAAATTGTCGTTCCCGGTTGTTCCGCCTTACAACCGCCCTGATCTGGCTGCGACTACGGCCCGCGCGAAGCAATCATTCATGTCAAACCCATCTGCGGAGAACAACGGCCAATGAAGCAGCACTCGCATTCGGCTCGTCGCGGCAGTTGGCGAAAACTTCTCAAAGGCAGCGGCGCGGTGCTGCTTGTCGCAGTGCTGGGCGCCGGCGGCTATTACGGCACCATGCGGTGGCAGGGCAATTTCCATACAACAATCCCCGGCGAACTTTACAGGTCGGCCCAGCCGACACCATCACAGATCGCGTTCTACAAGAAGACCTATGGCATCAAGACCATCATCAATCTGCGCGGTGAAAATACCGGCACGGGCTGGTATGACAAGGAAGTGCTCGCCGCCAGGGATCTTGGGGTCAAGCATGTCGACTTCCGCATGTCGTCGCGGGAAATCCTCTCGCAGGATGACGCCGCAGCTTTGCTCGCCGTGATGAAGCAGGCCGAAAAGCCGGTGCTGATCCATTGCGAAGGCGGGGCCGACCGGACCGGGCTGGCCGCGGCCCTTTACATCGCGGCAATCTCGCACGGCGGCGAAGAACACGCGGAATCGCAGTTTTCTCCGCTGTTCGGTCATTTCTCGGTTTGGGGCAACCCTGCCTATGCGATGGACATCACGTTCGAAAAACTCGAACCTTGGCTTGGCTTCCCCGATTCGTAACCCTCTCATCTCTAGGCGCGCACAATGGATATTCTCAATTCAGTCATCCTGGGAATTATTGAAGGCATCACGGAGTTCCTCCCGATTTCCAGCACCGGCCATCTTCTGATCGCCGAGCATTGGCTGGGGCAAAGGTCGGACCTTTTCAACATCGTCATTCAGGCCGGTGCCATACTGGCGGTGACCATCGTGTACTGGCGGCGGATATGGTCCCTCGCATTCGGCCTCCATCTGCCGGAAAACCGCGCCTATGTCGGCAAGCTGCTTCTGGCATTTCTGATAACCGCCGCCTTGGGGCTCATCGCCAAGAAGCTGGGCTTCAGATTGCCGGACACCCTGCAGCCGGTCGCATGGGCGCTGATCATTGGCGGCCTGTGGATGCTGGTGGCCGAGTGGCTTGCGGCAAAACAGCCTGATCGGACCGAGGTGACATGGCTGGTTGCCATTCTCGTCGGTATCGCACAGATCGTGGCCGGCATATTCCCCGGCACCTCCCGGTCAGCCGCCACCATTTTTATCGCCATGCTGGCCGGAACCAGTAACCGCGCAGCGGCAACCGAGTTTGCATTTCTCGTGGGCATCCCGACGATGTATGCAGCCAGCGCCTATGAATTGTACGGCCAGTGGAAAACCGGTGGCGGCAATGAGGACTGGGGCGCCTTGGGCATAGCGTTCATCGTGTCGACCATCACCGCATTCATCGCGGTCAAATGGCTGCTCAATTACATACGTTCAAACCGCTTCACCGCTTTCGCGATCTACCGCATTCTCTTCGGGCTTGTCCTGCTCGGTGTCTCAGTGCTTGCCTGATCTGCCGCCTTTGTGGAGACGATGCATAAGCCTGACATCGTCTCCGGCCAGCTCCGAACGCAACAGATTGAGAAGTTCAAGCTTTTCAATCACCGCCTTCGGCTGAAAGGTCGCAAGGCCGACGATGATCGCCTCGATGAATGCCAGCGTCGCCGTGTGCATGCTGAAGGCATCGGTTTTTCCGCGGGGGATCGTGAGCGTCATATCAACTCTTGGGCCCAACTGGCTTTCCAGCGTATCCGTCACCAGTATTTTTCCGGCATTCACGCGGTCCGCATGATCGACGAGCACGTCGAGTTCCGAATAGACCCGCCCATAGGCCATGATGAAAAGCAAATCACCCTTCTCCATCGGCAGGAGCTGATCCGCCAGCAGAAGACCGGTCGCCGTCACTGCCCGCGCCCTCAAACCAAACCGCGTCAACTGGGTCGCGAAGTAAACGGCAAGCGCACTCGTGGGGCCGATGCCGAAAATGACGATCTCGCGCGCGCCGGCCAGCCTTGTCACCAGCGCAACGTAATCATCCACCGGCACATTCTCGCTGATCGCTTCGATAGCCTGGATGTGAGCCCTTTGCGTGTCTTCAAACGCCTTCTTCAGGTTTCCCCCGGTTTCCCTGATGGTCTGGGTGATCCGCTCTGCCGGGTTGTCCTGCGTCTTGAGATCATCGGCAATGGCGCGGCGCAGGGCGTCAAGCCCGTCGAAACCGAGAGCCTTGGCGGTGCGGATGACGGTCGCGTCACTGGTACCCAGAGTCCTGGCAAGTTCCATCGCGGACATGACCAGCACCTGATGCCTGTTCGCGGCGAAATAGGTTGCGACCCGCCGCTCCGTCTGGCTCAGCGGAAGAGAGCCGTCATGGACCGGCAGAAAGATGGAACGTGCTCCGGACAACGTGTTCTCCATTGACATTTGTCGTATTTACTACATTATCACGTGCAATGTAGTAAATACAACCAAGCGACTCATCATCATGGACAGTATCTCGTGGAGCATAGCGGGACCAGCAATCGGCGCGGCCTTCCTGGCCTCCGTTGTCGAGGTCGTTGAAGCGTTCACCATCGTTTTGGCGGTTGGTGTCCTCAGGGGCTGGCGCCCCGCCATCGCGGGCACCCTTGCGGGCCTGGCGGTCCTTGCAATCATCGTCGCCGGTCTGGGACCGCTGCTCGATCAGGTTCCGCTGCACGGCCTGCAGCTGGTCATCGGCGTTCTGCTCCTGTTGTTCGGCATGGGCTGGCTGCGCAAGGCCATCCTCCGGTCGGCGGGCATTGTTCCCCTGCACGATGAGCTTGCCGCATTTCAGGCGGAAAAAGCCAATCTCGACAAGGAGGCACAGACGCATGGCACCTCGCTCGATTGGATCGCCGGTATAACGGCATTCAAGGCCATTCTCCTCGAGGGGCTTGAAGTCGTGTTCATCGTGATCGCCGTTGGCTCCGGTCGCGGCCTCGTCGGCCCGGCTGCGCTTGGGGCACTGGCCGCGTGCGTACTCGTCTTGCTGGTGGGCGCCGTTGTCCACAAGCCCCTGTCGCGCGTTCCGGAAAATACCATGAAGTTCGGCGTCGGGGTCATGCTGTCCTCCTTCGGCGTGTTCTGGACCGGAGAAGGCCTGGGTATCGCCTGGCCGGGACAGGACCTGACATTGCTGCTCTTCGCCGCCCTCTTCCTGCTGACGGGAATCGCGATGTCCTACATCCTAAGCGCAAAGCGGCAGGAGATTTCCCGATGAATATTCTGAAGGAAGTGTTTGCGGAACTCTACAAGATGTTCCTCGGCGATGCCAAGCTGACGGCGGCCACCTGTGCCGTGGTGGCGGCGACGGCGGCCATCATCAAATGGGTGCCTGTCGTGAATACGGCCATCGCCGGATATCTGTTTCTGGCGGGATGCCTGGCGACGCTGATTATCGTCACGACCGCAGCCGCGGTCCGTTCACGCCGGCCATAACCGGACACGCTTTCCGGTGTCCGGCCGCTCCATTCAAATCCGCTTCAGCGCTGCCTGGGATGCAGCGTCAGTTTCATGTGGCGGTTGACATCCTTGTAGAGCAGGTAGCGGAAAGGCTGCGGGCCACCGGCATAGCAGGCCTGCGGGCAGAATGCGCGCAGCCACATGAAGTCGCCGGCTTCGACCTCGACCCAATCCTGATTGAGACGATAGACGGCCTTGCCTTCCAGCACATAGAGGCCATGTTCCATGACGTGCGTCTCGGCAAACGGGATAACGGCGCCTGGCAGCAGCGTGACAATGGTCACGTGCATGTCGTGCCGCACATCGGCCGGATCGACGAAACGCGTGGTCGCCCATCTGCCATCCGTGTCCGGCATGACCGATGGCGCAATGTCGTTTTCATTGAGCACGAGCGGCGTGGGCAGGTCGATGCCGTCGACGGCCTCGTAGGATTTGCGTATCCAGTGAAAACGCACGAACGTATCGGTCGTATTCAAAACAGACCAATCGGCTGCAGGCGGGATAAACGCATATCCACCCGGCTGCATGGTGTGGGTCTTGCCGGCAAGCGTCAGCTGCAGCGCGCCCTCGACGATGAACAGCACCCCTTCCGCGTCCGGGTCCAGTTCCGGGCGCGCGCTGCCGCCGCCGGGTGCGACTTCCATGATGTACTGCGAGAAGGTTTCCGCAAAGCCGGACAATGGTCGTGCCAGAACCCAGCACCGGGTCTTGTCCCAGAACGGCAGAACACTGGTGACGATATCCTGCATCACCCCCTTCGGCAGGACAGCATAGGCCTCGGTGAATACGGCACGGCCCGTCAGCAGCTGGCTTTGCGAGGGATGTCCGCCTTGGGGCGCATAATAGGTGTTTCGGGACATAGGAGACTCCTCAGCTTGTCCAATAATGTTTGAGCGCCAGATGCGCAATTCCGCGGGCCAGTGTTACCCGCTCCTATGAACCATCTTGCAATTGAAGCAAACTCCCAATCCCTAGCAGAATCCCATTGAAATCACATGGGTTGATCAGCGCTGCTCACGCGGCGATTCCGCCCATAGTAAATCAACCGGATGCGCAGCATTTTCAAAATGATATTGAAGATGTTTTGACGATTTCGTCTACGACATTTTGTCCAAGCGGCCGCTGGCGCCATTCATGGCTTCCCCCAACGGCCCAACGAGCCCGTATGTACAGGCACGGACCGGCAGCCCCTTCTGCCCATCGCCTTCAAGGGGAAACGGATCGGCATACCCGCCGGCTTCTTCCACAAGCAGCAAACCGGCAAGCACATCCCAGGCAAAGAGATGCGCCTCGACATAGCCGTCAATGCGCCCTGCGGCGACCTGAGCCAGGCCGCGCGCCGCTGAACCGAATTGCACGCACTCGCACCCCGCATCGAGCAGACGCGCCATCAAGGCCAGATATTCGCTTGACGGTGTCCTTCTGGAATAGCCCGCTTCAACCGCCGCCCGCCCCATCGTCGCGGTTGTGCTCACCCGCATGCGCTCGCCATTGCAGAACGCCCCACGGCCACGGCGCGCAACGAACAATTCCTCAGCCACGGGATCAAACATCACGCCGATCCGCGTATCGCCATTGAGGCAGAAAGCAATTGAGATGGCAAAGCCGGCGATGCCGCGGGCAAAATTCCCCGTGCCGTCGATGGGATCGACAACCCACACCTGCGCGCTGATGTCTCCCCCGGACTCCTCGGTCAGAATGCCGTCATCCGGAAATCGGCTTTGGATCGCATTGCGGATGAGAGCATCGATTGCGTGATCCGCTGTGGTGACCAGGTCCTGCGGCCCCTTCTCGATGATCCCGAGACCGTCTGCCCTGCGGAAGTGGCGCATGGCAACCGCACCCGCCTGCTGCGCCAATGAAACAGCGAAATCGTAACGTGCGGAAAGCGCCGCATCGCTCATGGAAACATTCATGGTTTTGCCGTGCCTGCCCGTGATTTCATGCGCCAGGCCGTGGCAGACGGCAGGCCGCCCAGTGCCGCGGCAATACGGTCGGCATGTTCGATGAGCGATCGCGCCATCGCCGGTACGGCGGCATCCGGCAGCAGCTGTTTCAAAGTCGTCACGCTGATCGCCCCCACGGCCGCTCCATCATGTCCGAAGACACCGGCAGCGACGCAGACCACGCCTTCGTGATCTTCCTCGTCATCAATCGCATAATGCCGCTCGGTCACGAGATCGAGCGCGGCGCTCAATGCCGGTATCGAGCTGAGCGTCTTGGCGGTGCGCGCGGGGTATCCGACACGCTCCAGAATGGTCACCGCATCTTCGCGCGCCATGGCCGCCAGAAAGATCTTGCCGACTGCCGAACAATGCGGCCGTTCGCGCCGGCCAAGCGCCGCTTCGAATCGAATGGCATCGGGCGCATCGGCCCTGCCGATCACCACGGCTGCGTCCTCGTCCCAGATGGCAACGCGCGAGGTGATGCCTATCGACTGTGTCAACTGGCGCAGTACCGGCATTGCAACGTCGGCGATCCCCGTTCCGCTGATGGCCAGATCCCCCAGGCGCACCAGGGCAAGGCCGAGCAGGTAGCGCCGCGTCATCCCCTCACCCACATCCGTCACGATGCCGCGTGCCTTCAGCGTCAGCAGAATGGCATAGGCCGCTGCTTTCGTGATGCCGACATCCCGCGCAAGGTCAGTCAGACGCGCGCCCTCCCGCCCCGAACCCGCAATCTTGTCGACGATATCGAGCGCTCGTCCCACGCTCTGTACCCGGTAGAGATCTTCAGCCATTGCGCACAATTCCTCCTACCTGTCATTAAACAGACACGTGTTAATAGTAAACACTGTTTCGTAATAAAAAACAAATCCTATCCAAGCAACCTCTTTGTGCCAAGGACAGGATGCTACCAGGAATGAATCATGCACGTGACAGTACTCGGAGCAGGCACCGTCCTTCCCTGCGCCAACCGCAGCCCATCCGGCTACCTCGTTGATATCGCCGAAGAGCGGCTGTTGTTTGATATGGGTGCGGGAACGCTGGCGCGCCTGCATTCGGCAGGGTTCAGCTACCGCGACCTCGACAAGGTTTTTATCTCCCACCTGCATTCCGACCATGTGCTCGATCTCATCGCCTTGCTGCAGGCATTCAATGCCACACCCGGATGGACCCGCACGACACCCCTCACCCTCATGGGCTGCAAGGGTTTGAGCGATTTCGTTGCCGGCATCATGAACCTGTTCGACGGCACGGTGCCGGAAAACTACGAACTGAATATCGTCGAATTGACTGCCGGCCGGCATGATTTTCCCGGCTTCGTCATCGAAACAGCCCTGACCGGCCATACGGACAACAGCCTGGCATTCCGGCTCGAAGCCAATGACCGGGTCTTTGTTTATTCCGGCGATGCAATCGAAAGCGCCGCTCTTGCCGGACTGGCCCCCAAGGCAGACCTTTTCGCCTGCGAGTGCTCCTTCCCCACAGGTTTTGTCACGGCGGATCATCTCACGGCCGATGGCGTTGGCCGCCTCGCAGCGTCTGCCGGGGTAAAACGCGTGCTGCTCACACATCTCTATCCGGATACGGATGACGACGAAGTGGCGCGGCAGGTTAGTTCCGTGTTTGACGGCGACGTCATCGTGGCGCGTGACGGCACGGTGGTGGTGCTGCCGTGAAGAGGATTGGGTTGGGAAACCTCAACCGCACCTGGTTGGGCCTTCTGCCGCTGCTGGCGTTCGTCAGCGCCTTCGAAATCCTGCCGGTCCTCATGCTGGTGAAATCGAGTTTGAGCGGGCCGGACGGCTTGCTGCTGGGCAATTTTGCG
This sequence comes from Phyllobacterium sp. MT110, assembly GCF_058792715.1. Taxonomy (NCBI): domain Bacteria; kingdom Pseudomonadati; phylum Pseudomonadota; class Alphaproteobacteria; order Hyphomicrobiales; family Phyllobacteriaceae; genus Phyllobacterium; species Phyllobacterium sp. MT110. Next base: position 11,730 of record NZ_JBXAFE010000003.1, on the reverse strand, counting down.
CGGGCATTGACGCCATCCATCGCCACAGCCTTCGCCAACAGCCTGCAATTGTCGCTCGCAACGGCCCTGGGCGGGACTCTTTTGGGGACGATCATCGCCTATGCCATTGCCACATCCTCCAACGCCACCGTCCGGCTGTCGCTGACCGCCCTTGCCAATGTCACGGCAAACTTCGGCGGTGCCCCGCTTGCCTTTGCCTTTGTCATCACGCTTGGCTCAACCGGCTTCATCACGATCCTCCTGGGCTATGCCGGTATCGACCTCTATCCCGGTTTCCGGATCTATTCGATCAGCGGCCTGGGTATTGCTTACCTCTATTTCCAGCTGCCACTGGCCATTTTGCTCGTCATCCCCGCGCTGAAGGGGCTGCGACGGGAGTGGCGGGAAGCAGCGGAATGCCTCGGCGCTTCCGGCCTGCAATATTGGACCGGCATCGGACTGCCCATTCTCGCGCCGGCCATGCTGGCAAGTTTTTTCCTGTTGTTCGCCAATGCCTTCGGCGCCTATGCGACCGCGTGGACCCTTACCGGTTCCGACGTCAATATCATCCCTGTGCAGATCGCCGCCCTCGTGCGCGGCGAGGTGAAGCTTGACCCGGCACTGGCTGATGCGCTTGCGGTTCTTTCGCTGCTTGTCATGGGAAGCTGCCTCGTTGCCTATCAGCATTTCATGCGCCGCATGAGGCACGCCGCATGACCATGAAATCCCTCACATGGCGGGCGCCGGTCATCGGTTCCTTCATCGCGTTCATGGTCGTCCCGGTCATCGCAACGGCACTGTTTTCCGTCGCAACCCGCTGGGACCGGACCCTGTGGCCGGAAGGACTGACGCTGAACTGGTGGATCAAGGTTTCATCGCGCTCGGCGTTCCTCGATACGCTGTTGAATTCGCTCTGGCTTTCCGCACTGTCCGTCCTGGTTTCGCTGATCCTTGTGGTGCCAGCGGCCTATCTGGTCCATGCGCGCATGCCGCGGGCCAAGCCATGGCTCGAATTTTTGTCGCTCGTACCCTTTTCCCTGTCGGGGGTGGTGCTGGCGCTTGCTCTCATCCGCCTCTATTCAAAGCTGCCGCTCCCCCTCATCAACACGCCCAATCTTCTGATCGCGGCCTATGTCATCATCACGCTGCCGTTCATGTACCGCGCGGTGATGAATGCCCTTGAAAGCGTGGACACGAACAGGCTTTCAGAGGCGGCCCAAAGCCTTGGTGCCAACCCCGCGCAGGTTTTGCTGCGGGTTATCGTGCCCAACATCGCGCCTGGCATTGTCAACGGCAGCCTGCTGGTCTTTTCCACGGCCTTCGCCGAGTTCGTCCTTGCCAATCTGCTGACCGGCACGCGCTTCAAGACCTTTCCGATCTATCTCGTCGAATTCACGCGTTCCGATGCCCGGCAGGCAAGCGCCCTTGCCTTCATGAGCTTTGCATTCGCCTGGCTCATTTCGCTTGCCATCCTGTGGAGTGCAACACGGGTTCGCCAGAACGCGAGAGCCGATACCCCGCACTGAACGCAAACACCGACATGCACGCCGCAAGCGGGAGCGGCGTGTATCGAACAAACCCGCCTCTGGAGAAAACCATGACCAAGAAACTCGTTACCATGATCATCGGCGCTGCCGTCTTCAACGCCCAGCTTCTGCCGGCGATGGCCGACGACAAGCTCGCCGCCGCCAAGAAGGAAGGCCAATATGTCAGCTATGGCATGTCGGACGACTGGGTCAATCTCGGTACCATCTTCGCCAATATTGAAAGCAAATACGCGCTCAAGCATGTCGATACCGACATGACATCGGCGGAACAGATAACGCACCTTCTCGCGGAGAAGGATGCACCGGTCATGGATATTGCCGATATCGGCTACGATTTCACCGCGCGTCTGCTGGAGAACGGCCTGGCAGCCAGTTACAAGAATACCTCGTGGGACAGCATAAAGCCGCAATACAAGGACCCCGAAGGCCGTTGGGCCGCATCCTATTGGGGCGCCATCGCTTTCCTCGTCAACACGGACAAGGTGAAGGAGCTGCCGCAGACCTGGAATGACCTGCTCAAGCCGCAATACAAAGACATGGTCTGCAGCCGCGATCCGCGCATCTCGACCTACGCAACAGCCTCCGTCCTTGCCGCAGCCTATGCCAATGGCGGCAGCGAGGCCAATGTGCAGCCCGGCCTCGACTGGTTCAAAACACTGCGCGACAGTGGCAACCTGCGCAACGGCGTTGTCCTGAATGTTGGCTCCGTGCAAAAGGGCGAATGCCCGATTTCCCTGGTCTACGACTTCGACGGCTTTGCCAAGCGCGATGCGACCGGCTTGCCGCTCAAGGTCATCATTCCCGCCGACGGTACCGTTGGAATGCTGTTTGCCCAGTACATCAGTTCGGTCGCGCCGCACCCGAACGCGGCAAAGGTTGCCATCGACTATCTGTTCTCCGATGAAGGACAGCTGCTCCTCGCCCAGGGCTATGCCCATCCGACCCGGGACATCGCGCTGCCAGACGACGTGAAGACGAAGATGCTGCCGGCCAGCGCCTATGAGAAAGTGCGTTTTCCAACCAATTTGACCAGCTTCTCCGGCGCGATCAAGGCGATTGCCGATGGCTGGGATAAACTCGCAAAATAGTTGGTTCCAGCACAAACGCGAACCGTGCGCTTACATTGGTAAGCGCACGGTTTCATTATTTAATTTATCATGAAAATGCGACATCTATTTAATATATCGCTATAATTTCAATTTCATTGGTGAAAATCAATTCCTAAAGCCGCACATGAAGACACACATATCCGCCGGAGGCGCGAAGCGGCTGGTTCGGGAATATGATATCAAATATTTATGTCTGTCAGAATTCGTTCTATTGCATTATGGGCAATCAAATGAGAATGCTTGTTCCCATGAGTCGCGTTTGAGTCCGCAAGGAATTTGTTCCGATGCCTCGTTCAATGCTGAGCCTCGCTTTGCCGATGTACATTTCACAATAATCCATCGCACCCGTCGAAATCTCCCGTGATGGTTCGTCATCACAGATGAGACGCATCAAGCGCTTCTGTTGCCGGACAAACCGGGCCTACCCAGATTCCATATCAAATCAAGGCAGCTCCATGACCCATGATACACCGACCTATGCCGATGGGACGTCGTCTGCGTCTCCCGCGCAAGACCATAGCGCCCGCAACAGGCTTGTCATTGCCTTGCTCCTGGTGTCGGCATTTGTCGTCATTCTCAATGAAACCATCATGGGCGTGGCGCTGCCGCATTTGATGGCGGACCTGAAGATAACCGCGAGTGCTGCCCAGTGGCTGACCACGGCGTTCATGCTGACCATGGCCGTGGTGATCCCGATCACCGGCTTTCTGCTGCAGCGGCTGCATACGCGGCAGGTGTTCATTCTGGCCATGTCGCTGTTCAGCACCGGCACATTGGTATGCGCGCTGGCGCCGGGTTTCCCCGAGCTGGTCGTCGGACGGATCGTCCAGGCGTCCGGCACCGCGGTGATGATGCCATTGCTCATGACCACGATCATGAATCTCGTGCCGCCGGAAACGCGAGGCAAGACCATGGGCAACATCTCCATTGTCATTTCCGTGGCCCCGGCCATCGGACCGACCATTTCCGGGCTGATCCTTTCCGCGCTCGACTGGCGCTGGCTGTTTCTGCTGGTCCTGCCGATCTCGCTGCTGGCGCTGGCCCTCGGCACCCTGCGCATGCGCAATGTAACGATTCCGATCAAGGCGCCGATCGATATCCTCTCCATCTTTCTCTCGGCCATCGGCTTCGGCAGTTTCGTCTATGGCCTCAGCGGTTTGGGTGAAGCCGCCATCCATACCCCGGCCGTATCGCCCTGGTTCCCGCTCGTGCTGGGAGCGGTGGTCATCGCAGTTTTCGTCCTGCGCCAGCTGCAGCTGCAAAAGCAGGAGCGGGCCCTGCTCGACCTGCGCACATTGACCATACCGACATTCGCGATTTCGACCGCGATGATGGCGATCCTGATGATGTCGATGTTCGGCGTTTTCATCCTGCTGCCGCTCTATCTGCAGAACGTCCTTGGGCTTTCCACGCTGGAGACCGGATTGCTGATGTTGCCGGGCGGCTTGATCATGGGTCTTTGCGCGCCCACTGTCGGCAGCCTCTTCGACAAGTACGGACCGAAACCGCTGATCATCCCCGGCGCCATCGTCTTGAGCCTGGTGCTGTGGGGTCTGGTCTTCGTGCAGCAGGACACGCCCTTCTGGGTCCTTTTGATTGCGCATATCGTGCTGAGCATCGGCCTCGCGCTCATGTTCACGCCGCTGTTCACGGTCAGCCTCGGTTCATTGCCGCCACAGCTTTATTCCCATGGCAGCGCCATGATCGGCACCACCCAGCAGGTGGCCGGCGCGGCGGGAACGGCGCTGTTTGTCGCCATCATGACCTTGCGTTCGGCGAGCCTTGCTGCGGGCGGGGCCGATATTCTGACCGCCACCACCAGCGGCATCAAAACCGCTTTTCTCTGCGGAGCGATTATCTCGCTGGGTGCCGTTGTCGCAGCGTTCTTCATCCGGAAACCTGAAACGAGCCAGGCTTCAGGCGGGCATCACTGAATGGTTCAAGCCCGTTTCGTCGAACGCTGATCGCCGGTTTCGCCATCCGAAAGGATCTGCCGCACATCGGCCGCTGAAGCAGCATCCTGCCAGCGGTCCCGCAGACCCCGCAGGTTTGCCTCTGTTCCGCGCAATCGCTTTGCCACACGCGGCAGGGATGCCGCCCCCATGCTGAGCTTGGTCACGCCGGACGCAACAAGAAGAAGGGCTGCATCGGGATCGCCTGCGGCTTCACCGCAGACGGAAACCGGAATATTGGTCGCTCCCGCCGCTTCGACAATATCGCGGATGAGCGAAAGCACGGCCGGATGGGCCGCATCGGCAAAGGTGCCAAGCCGTGGATTGCCCCGTTCCGCTGCAAGGGTGTACTGGGTCAGATCGTTGGTGCCGATGGAAAAGAAATCCGCCGCATGCGCAAACTGTTTCGCCGTCAGCGCGGCAGCCGGCACCTCAACCATGATGCCGAGATCAATCGGCCAGCGATGATCGATTTTTGCAGCATCGAGCGCCACATGTGCCTCGTCCAGTGCGCGGCGCGCCGCGTGCAGTTCGTCGACCTGCGTCACCATGGGCAGCATGATCCGCACATCGTGCCCGGCGGCAGCGCGCAGGATCGCACGCAGCTGCGTCTGGAAGATTGCCGGTTCCGCGAGGGAAAGACGCAGGCCACGCACACCGAGGAACGGATTGGCCTCTTCGGGCATGTTCATATAGGGAACCGGCTTGTCCCCTCCGGCGTCCAGCGTGCGCACGACAATCGGCTTGCCCGCGAATACGTCGAAGATCGCTTTGAGTTCGCGCATCTGCTCGATTTCACCGGGGGCCTCCTGCCGGTCCAGGAACATCATCTCCGTGCGCAGCAGACCGATGCCCAACGCACCGGCCTTCACTGCAGCCTTGGCATCGCCAACGCCGACAACATTGGCCCACAGCTCAATTCGGCGCCCGTCCCGCATTTCGATGCTGCCGTCAATCAGGGGGGAGCCGGAAGCATCCAGCTTTTCTTCATCGCGCGCCTTGACGAACGGTGCGCTTTGTTCGGGTGTCGGATCGAACAGAACAGCACCGGTGGCGCCATCGAATGCAACGGTTGCCGCATCCGCCGGAACAAGTGCCCCGGCATTGGCGATGGCCGGAATACCGGCTCCGCGCAACAGGATTGCCGCATGCGATGTCGCGCCGCCGCGCCGCTCGATCACACCCAGAACCTGAGCGGGATCGAGAACAAGGGCTACGGACGGCGGCAACTCGTCCGCAAGCAGGATGGCTGGCGGCCCGGCCGGCAGTTCAAACGCCGCACGGCCGAGCAACGCCGCGATAATTGTATCGCGCAGATCGAGCAGATCGGCTTCGCGCGCACGCAGATAGGCATCCTCAAGGCTGCGATATGCCAGTGCCGCCTTGTCAAAGACCGCCGAAACCGCCGCGGTTGCATTCAATTTTTCATCGGTGATTTTGGTCCGGGCCGCGGGAATGAGTCCAGGCTCGGCCAGAAGTCCGATTTGAACAGCCGCGATGTCTCCCGCCATGCCATGCGTCTTGCCCAGGGTTTCGCCGACGGAAGCAATGACAGCATCCAGACGGGCAATTTCGGCCTGCGGATCGGCAATGGATGCGTTCGACACCTCGAGCACGGGGCGCTTGAGAACAGTCAGCGGTCCAACGGCGATCCCCGGAGAAACGGGTGTCGCATTGCCTTTTGCAACGACTTGCGCCGGTGCTGCTGCAGGGTCGGCCTTGCCTGCCAGGCTCTGGATCAGGTCGCGCATGGCGGATACGGCCTCTTGTGCATCCGCACCGCTCGCCGTGATGATGAGGCGATCGCCTTGCCGCACGCCAAGCGTCATGAGGTCGATCATGCTGACCGCCGAAGCGGCTGATTTGTTGCCGTCCGCCCGGGCAATGCCGATCTGCGATTTGAATTTTGCAGCCAGTGCCGCAACCTGCGCGGCGGGGCGAGCATGCAGACCATGCGGATCCGGAATGACCGCCTCCGCCGTGGCATCGGGCGCGCCGGTATCTGCCGGTGCGGCCTCCGGCGCGGACGACACCTCACCGCCCAGCTGCTCGATCTTGGGCCGCAGCGCCTGCACCGCCTGACGTTCGACCTCCGCGCGCGGCAGGCCCTGCCCTGCTGCCACCGCAGCCGCGATGGCACCTTCGACAAACGGCGCCGCCGATAAAATCACACGCGTGCGCTGGTCGCCCTCGGTCAGGTCCAGCGCCATCTCCGCCGACAGAAGTGCGCTGCCGAGATCCATGAGCACGAGACAGCCTGCCGGATGGTCCGCCTCGGTCAAGGCTTCGAGAATTCGCATGGCGTCGGTGCCGATCTCGTCACCATTGTCACCCATTCCGGCGGCGCAGATGATCGTGACCGTATCCCCGGTCATCTGCCGCGCCAGCGCGGCGACACCCTCGGCAAGCATGCGGGAATGCGAAACGAGGATGAGCGCGACGTGATCAGACGCGCCGCTCATGCTGCGGCAACATCAGCGAGTGCTTTAAGCAGGTAATGGGTGGACGTCGCGCCGGGATCCTGATGCCCCACGCTGCGGTCTCCGAGATAACTCGCTCGGCCCTTGTGTGCCACGAGCGGAATGGTTGCCTTCATGCCGGTTTCGGCTGCCGCCGCGCTCAGGGCCAGCGCTTCGGCGAGCGGCTTGCCGGCGGCCTGCTTCAGCGCATCGGCGGCAGGAGACAGCGCATCGATCATGGTCTTGTCGCCCAGCGCCGCCTTGCCGCGCTGTACGATGCCGGCAAGGGCGGCTTCCAGGCAGGCCGTCCAGTCGGCAAGGGTGAGATCAGCCTTGCCCGTCGCCTTCACCGCAGCGCTGAGAAAAAATGTCGAATAGAGCGGACCGCTGGCGCCGCCTACGGTCGAGAGCAATGTCATCGCCGCCGTCTTGAAGACCGCAGCGGCATCCGGGAATGACTGATCCGCCAGTTTGGCTTTGACCGCGAGGAAGCCGCGGGCCATGTTCTCACCGTGATCGCTATCGCCAATCGGCGCATCGAGTTCCGTCAGATAGGCCTTTTCACGCTCATAGACATCGGCAGCACGGTTGATCCACGTGACAAGCGTTGCGACGGACAGCACATCCATTTGAGTATCTCCCGGATAGATTTTGACAACAATGGTCCCACCCCGCGAACGGGATGGGACTTGATTTCACAGCTTGGCCGAAGCCCGGACAGAGGGCTTCAGCCGATCATGTCAGGCGCCCCAGCGCAGCGATGGCGTGACCACCGGAGCGTCCCAGAACTTCACCATTTCATCGTCCAGCTTCAGCAGGGTGATCGAGCATCCCGCCATTTCCAGACTGGTGACATAGGACCCGACAAGATTGCGGACGACTTTCAGCCCGTGTTTCGCCGCGATCTCATATGCCTTGCGATAGACGATATACAGTTCGATCTGCGGCGTTCCCCCCATGCCATTGACGAAGAGAAGCACATTGTCGCCGCTCTTGAAAGGCAGGTCCTCGAGAATGGGCTCGAGCAGCATTTCCGCCACGCGATCCGCACTCTCCAGCTTCACCCGGTGCCGGCCCGGCTCGCCATGAATGCCGATACCGATTTCCATCTCATCCTCCTGCAGGATGAAGGATGGCTTGCCCGCATGCGGCACGGTGCAGGCCGACAATGCCATGCCCATGGAGCGGCCGTTGGCATTGACCCTGCGGCAAAGATCGGCCACCGGTGCGAGCGGCATCCTGGCTTCTGCGGCACCGCCGCATATCTTTTCCGCCAGAACCGTCGTGGCAACGCCGCGCCGGCCGGCGGTCCATGTCGAGTCCTTCACCGCCACGTCATCGTCGATGACAACACTCTCGACATCGATGCCTTCAGCCCGGGCAAGATCGGCGGCCATTTCGAAATTCATCACATCGCCGGTGTAGTTCTTGACGATGTGAAGAATGCCTGCGCCGCCGTTGACCGCCTTTGATGCTTCCAGCATCTGGTCCGGGGTCGGGCTGGTGAAGACCGCTCCCGGACACGCTGCATCGAGCATGCCCCGGCCGACAAAGCCGCCATGCATGGGTTCATGACCGCTGCCGCCCCCCGAAAGGAGGGCGGTTTTTCCCCGAACGGGCGCATCGGCCCGCGTGATGAAATTGGGGTTGCGGTGGACTCGGATCAGATCGCCATGGGCGGCAGTCATGCCGTCCAGAGCTTCCTCCACGACAGCGTCGGGAGCGTTGATCAGCTTTTTCATGCCAGCCTCCTTGGGTTAAATCAGGGCCTTGATGAAGAACGCAGCAATGATAGCACCAACGATAGGACCGACCACCGGAATCCACGAATAGCCCCAATCGGAGCCGCCCTTGCCGGAGATCGGCAGCACGGCGTGGGCAATACGCGGTCCAAGATCGCGGGCCGGATTGATGGCGTAACCGGTGGTTCCGCCGAGCGACAGGCCGATGGCCCAGACCAGCATGGCAACCATGTAAGGTCCGATGGCCGGGGTGATGCCGGCGCCTGCAACCGCTTTCGAGAAGATGGCGGCAATGACGAAGACCAGCACGAAGGTGCCGATGATTTCACTGATAAGGTTTGCCCCCGTATTCCGAATGGCCGGTCCCGTGCAGAAAACTGCAAGTTTCAGGCCGGCGTCCGATGTTTTCGCCCAATGCGGCAGATATTGCAGCCAGACGATGACCCCGCCGAGGAAAGCACCAATCAGCTGCGCCGGAATATAGGACGCGATCTTCGAATAATCGCCCGATACAACAGCAAAACCGATTGTCACTGCCGGATTGATGTGCGCGTCGGGGCTGCCTGTCGATGTGGCGACAAACACGCCCGCGAGCACCGCAAATGCCCAGCCAGCGGTGATTGCCACCCAGCCCGCATTCTGCGCCTTCGAACCCTGCAGCAAAACACCGGCAACGACGCCGTCGCCGAGAATGATGAGCATCATCGTCCCCAATAGTTCACCGATAAATGGTGTATGCATAGTCTCCTCCTCCTAAAAATGATGATGAACGGAACAAAGGGAGCTGCGACGAGCGCAGCTCCCCCAATTGACGATGTATTAATCCACCCAGTCAAGCGAACGGGTTACAGCCTTGTTCCAGGCAGCAAAGAGCTTGGTACGCTCGGCCTTTGACATGGCCGGATGCCAACGCTTGTCGACACCCCAGTTTTCCACGATGTCATTGGTGGATTTCCAGTAACCGACGGCGAGACCGGCCGCGTAGGCCGCACCCAAAGCCGTGGTCTCGATGACCTTCGGGCGCACGACCGGCACGTCGAGAATGTCCGACTGGAACTGCATCAGCAATTCATTGACGGTCATGCCGCCATCCGTGCGCAGTTCCTTGATCTCGACCTTGGAGTCCTTGACCATGGCGTCGAGCACTTCGCGCACCTGGTAGGCGCTGGCCTCGAGCGCCGCACGGGCAATGTGTCCCTTGTTGGCAAAACGTGTCAGGCCGGCAATGACGCCGCGGGCGCTGTCCTTCCAATGCGGCGCATAAAGACCGGAAAACGCCGGGACAAAATATACGTCGCCATTGTCTTCCACCGTCCGGGCCAAAGCTTCGACGTCGGGGCTTGTCTGAATGATGCCGAGGTTGTCACGCAGCCATTGCACGAGGGCGCCGGTGATGGCGATGGAACCTTCGAGGGCATAAACCGCCTTCTTGTCCCCGAGCTTGTAGCCGACCGTCGTCAGCAGGCCGAAGGTCGATGGAACGAGCTTTTCACCCGTATTCATCAGCATGAAGCAGCCGGTACCATAGGTATTCTTGGCTTCACCCGGATTGAGGCATGCCTGGCCGAACAATGCCGCCTGCTGATCGCCGAGAATGCCGGCGACGGGCACGCCCTGGAGCGGCGCAGCCTTGATCTCGCCATAGACTTCACTCGAAGAGCGGATGGTCGGCAGGCAGGCGCGCGGAATGTTGAAGAGCTTGAGAATCTCGTCATCCCAATCCAGGGTCTTGAGGTTCATCAGCTGCGTACGGGAGGCATTCGTCACATCCGTGATGTGAATGCCGCCATCGGCGCCGCCGGTGAGGTTCCAGACCAGCCAGGTATCGATATTGCCGAAAAGCACCTCTCCTGCCTCAGCCTTGGCGCGCGCGCCGGGCACGTTGTCGAGAAGCCAATGCAGCTTCAATCCGGAAAAATAGGTCGCAAGCGGCAGACCTGTCTTTTCGCGCAGCCGATCCTTGCCGCCGTCCTTCGCGTAGCGGCCGACGAGCTGGTCCGTACGGGTATCCATCCAGACCACGGCATTGTGCAGCGGCGCGCCTGTCTTCTTGTCCCAGAGAACACTTGTTTCGCGCTGGTTGGTGATACCGACCGAGACCAGATCCGATGCGGAAAGCTTGGCTTTCTTGAGCGCACCGGCAACGACGCTCATCGTGTTGCGCCAGATCTCGATCGCGTTGTGTTCAACCCAGCCGGGTTTGGGAAATATCTGCTCGTGTTCCTTTTGATCGACGGCAATAACAGTACCCTTTCGATCAAAGATGATGAAGCGGGAACTGGTTGTGCCCTGATCAATGGATCCAACATATTTCGTCATACTTTCCTCCTGTTTCTTCTCTTGCGTTCGGTGTGGTGTTTCGGCTCGGCCAGAGATCGCAACCGCAAGCCTCCCGGCTCCCCAGACGGATTGCGATCCCCTTGGTTTGGATGTCGGATGGTGAATTGAAAACAAGGTTTTGAACAGCCATTGCGCCGCGGCAAGCGGCGCGTTTTGGACTGGCGGCCATGCTCAAAAGAAGTGACGGCGTGCACGCTGGTCCGGCAGGCTCGCGATCGGAGAAACGCCAGATCCTGCTATCGGATACCCCGCAAAACGCCGTGTCCACGGCGGGCTGGGCAACGCCGCAGCCGTCGAGATCAACTCCGAAAACAATGAGCCCGTAAGGACGTGCTTGCACGTGCCACCCCAACTCTAGCGTTCCACCGGATACAGCCGCTGTCTAAGCGATCATTTGTCGTTGATGAAACGATAACCGAAACCAAACGCGAAGGCAAGGAATGTAAAGTGAAAATAAAACGCGCATTCACAACCGCTTACACGCCACTGAATGGGCTGGCCTCACGGCCAGCCGCCACCTGCTATTGCGCTCGGCGCAGGACGGTTTTGGCCATGAAGGTTTCGAGGGCGTCGGTTTCTGCGGCGGTGACATGCAGGCCGAC
>NZ_JBXAFE010000002.1:525837-715671 GCF_058792715.1 Phyllobacterium sp. MT110 | reverse complement strand
AGCAACCGCCAGCGGCGCCCCGCCCTCGTTGTGTCGGTATATAGACCCCACCAACCAAAACTGTCAACACGACTTTTGCGTTTTTTATCAAAAATGTGACACGATTTATCCACAGCCCCGTATTTGCTGGACGAAACGCCGGCAAATAAGCCGCCGAAGCGTATTGTGATGGCTGCGGCCACAAACATGCCGGATTCAAACCCTAGCGCTGGCTCGCATGCGCGGGTTCATTTCCGGGGATCATGACGGGTATCTCTCTATATAGGCACTCTTCACGATCGGCGCGTTGACAGATGGAAGCTGCGAGGGCAAAACTGCGGCCTTGTTGACTTCGTACCAGTAAATGGCTGGTCGGCACGCGCCGAAAAATCAAATAAGCCTGCATCAATAACGGCGACAGGATCGACACTGAGAAGCATGAAAGAGTACGAGGGGCACTCATCCATCGATCCGGGCAACGAACCGCCGTTGATTACAGACGGGCGTCGCGGCCCGCCCGATCGCCGTGAAATATCGGCACGATGGCTGGCCGGGACCTTTCTGACCGGCATCACCTCCAGTGTATTGATGGGTGTGGCCCTGTTTGCCGCGCTCGATGGCCGCGAACAGCTGGCGACGCCGCCGGAACTGATGGCCCGCACCATCGTCCCTACCGCCAGGGACAACAGCAGCGTGGCCAAGGGCACGCGCGTTGCCGCGACCACTCCGGTCCGCCGCAACCGCGACCGCCGCCGTCTTGATGTCTCCACGGTCCTCAAGGAAGGCGAACGCGACGTCATCCGCTCCACACCGTTCGAATATGTCCGCATCGCGCTCGCCTCTGTCCACAACAGCAACCGCAAATATCCCGGCTTCAACCCGCTGGACGTGTTTGCCGAGGCCAACGAAGGAACCGACCCCACCCCCAAGACCGGCATGATCTACGGCGCCAAGGTGGAAAGTGAAGTCAGCCTGCGCACCGTGGACTTTCCCCTCGCCACCGCACAATTCGATCCGTCCGACGATTTGAGCGCCGACGAGGTGGAAGATGTTGTCCGCAACACCGGCGCGCTGCTGACCGACGGCGCGGTTCAGGTGGCCTCGCTGCACTACGTGGATCCCCTGCGCTTCGGCGCCGACGAGGATCCTTTCAACCTGCGCAATCCGCTTGCGGTCAAGATCATCCAGGAAAATGTCAGCGTCTCGCCCCGGATGGGCGAAGATGCCGAAAGCCATGGCTACTCGGAAGAGCTGATCCCGTTCCGCAACGACAAGGATATCCTCGGCGCCTTCAATGAAGCGGGCTACGAGGACGAGGATGCCACCGGCATGTCCGAAGCGATCGCGAAACTTCTCAATTCGCCGCGCCTCAAGGGCGGCAGTGTCCTGCGCCTGGGGATTGAATCGCGCGACGGTGTCGACCGGATCATGCGGTCCAGCGTCTACAACGGCACCACGCACATTCTGACCATCGCCCTCAACGACAAGGACCAGTATGTGCCGGCCGACGAACCGGAGATGACACCGGGACTGCAGCTTGCCTTTGACGACAATCCGCCCGCCTCGCGCCAGCCCGGCGATCTTCCCACGGTCTATGACGGCATTTATCGTGCGGGCATCGCCTACGGCATGACCGATACGATGATCCAGCAGCTGATCCGCATGCTGGCGTCCGATGTGGATTTCCAGGCGCAGCTTGCCCCGACCGACCAGCTGGAAGCGTTCTTCTCGCTGCCGGCCGATTCGGAAAGGGCGGGCGACGAATCGGAAATACTCTATGTCGCCGCCAATTTCGGCGGCAATTTGCGCAAATTTTACCGATTCCATTCGGCCGACGGCTCGACCGATTATTATGACGAGAACGGCCGCAGCTCAAAACAGTTCCTGCTGCGCAATCCAGTGCCCAATGGTGTGTTCCGCTCGCCGTTCGGCATGCGCCGCCACCCCATTCTCGGCTATTCCCGCATGCATACGGGCGTCGACTGGTCCGCGCCGCGCGGCACGCCGATCATCGCGGCCGGCAACGGCGTGGTCGAACGCGCCGGCTGGACCAACGGCTATGGCAACCAGACGGTCCTGCGGCATTCCAACGGTTATGAAAGCAGCTATTCGCACCAGAACGCCATTGCGGCCGGTGTGACACCGGGTGCCAAGGTCCGGCAGGGCCAGGTGATCGGCTATCTCGGCTCGACCGGCCTGTCGACCGGTCCGCATCTGCACTATGAAGTCATCGTCAACGGGTCGAAAGTGGACCCGATGCGCATCCGCCTGCCCGGCGGACGGGCGCTTGGCGGCGATGATCTCACCGCCTTCAAGCGCGAGCGCGAGCGCATCGATCAACTGCTGAAGGACGATAACGGCAACGCACCCAAGGTTGCCGCCAGCGGCTGACCACTGCTCCAGGTTTTACTCCTGGAACTCCACGGTCACGCCCTTCTGCACCAGCTTCGACAATTCCGTCGCATCCCAATTGGTCAGGCGCACGCAGCCATGGCTGTTGGTCTTGCCGATCTTTGACGGCTCCGGCGTGCCGTGGATGCCGTAGGTCGGCTTCGACAGCGCGATCCAGACCGTGCCCACCGGCCCGTTGGGACCGGGCGGGATGGTCAGCACCTTGTTGTTTTCGCCCTGCTTGAAGTTCAGCTTGGGATTGTAAGTGTAGTTGGGATTAATCGCGATGCGCTCCACCTGCACGATCCCCGACGGCGACGGCGTATCGGTCGAGCCGATGGTCGCGGGATAGGCCACGATGAGCCGCCCCTCGGCATTATAGCCGCGCACCTGCTTGCGGCCCTTGTCGGCGATGATCTTCGTCACCGAGCCGCCGACATTCTGGCCGGGATTGGCAACCTGGATCACCGTGCCGGGGCGATTGAAGTCCGCACCCGGATTGATTTCCTTCAGGTAAGCCTCGTCCATGTGAAAGCGCTCGCCCAGCATTTCGGGAACGGAGGTAAAGGCCATCCGCTCGAGTTGGGCCTTGTGGCTGTAATCCTCGGGGATCGAGGCAACGAAGGGATAGGCCGCATCTTCCGATGTGATCGTATAGGCAACGAAGGCAGGCCCGCCCGTCTGTTCGAGCGAGGCATTGATTCCCGCTTCGTTGAGCGGGTCGAACTTCTGTCCGGTCATTTCCTCGAAGGCCGCCACGGCCTTGTCGACATTGCCGCCTTTGCGCCCGTCGATGACGCCGGGCGAAACGCCGACCCGGTCGAGGAGGACCTGGATGGCAGCAATCTTGCTCTTGGCACCCTGCCCCTTGGGCAATTGCACGGTGGGCGCCGGATTGGGGTGCGCCGGGATGGCTTCCTGCGATGGTGGTGAAGCCAGATTTTCGCCCGGCATTTCCGGATCGATCAGACCGGGAGACGCCGGCGCCATATCCGGCTGATTGTTGGCCGGCGGCAGCGGCGCACGCTCGACCGTGCGATAGTCGCGTTCGGACGGTTGCGACGGTTGCCCCCGATACGGGTCGTTCGGGCGATTCGCATAGGGATCTTCGGGAATTGATCCGGTGTCGTAGGGATCCTGCGGCGCATCGGGAAAATAGTCGATGCCGCGCCCGTCATTGGCATCATTGCGCGGCTCTTCGACCGAAACAACCCGGCCGCGGCGATCCACCGTCACCCGGCGGTTATATTCATCGAAATAAACGCGGTATTCGCCGCGGCGCGGCCGCCGGTCCGATTCGAACAATTGCGCAACGGCAAAGGGCGCCTGATTCGCCTCGGCGCTTGCCGTGAGGCTTGCCGCCTGCACGGAGGATATGGACGCCGATACCGCAGGAATGGCGGCAAAAAGCAATGCAAACACAATCAAATGACGAAACGCCATATTTTCAACTTCCGGTTTCCGCTAACGCACTCTTAAGCATAAATGACCGACTTTCCTGTCTTTATGGTTAATGCGGCGCTTTTATCGTCGCATCTACAGCATGAAGCAGACATGAAAATGGCCGCCATGCGGCGGCCATTCCGATTCTTCGCTTCTTTGCCGGAGCAGTGCTCAGGCGGCTTCGCTCTTGTCCCGATCGGGCGCGGATTTGACCGACCTGAAATTGAGCCGGTCGGAACCCGCGGTGATCTTGACGGTCGAACCATCGAGAATCTCACCGAGCAGAATCTTCTCCGCCAGCGGATCCTGCACCTGCTTCTGGATCACGCGCTTCAATGGCCGTGCACCATAGGCAGGATCATAGCCCTTGTCCGCCAGCCAGTGGGTTGCATCCTCGTCGATCTTGATGATGATCTTGCGATCCGCCAGCAAGGACTGCAGGCGCTCCATCTGAATCGCCACGATCGCCCCCATTTCGTTCCGCTTCAGGCGATGGAACAGGATGATCTCGTCCACGCGGTTGAGGAATTCCGGCCTGAACGAGGCCTTGACCACATTCATCACGTCCTCGCGGGCGCTTTCCACATCCTGGTCTTCGCGCAGCGCGGTCAGATATTCCGCACCGAGGTTGGACGTCATGATGATCAGCGTATTGCGGAAATCCACCGTCCGGCCCTGGCCATCCGTCAGACGTCCATCATCGAGCACCTGCAACAGCACATTGAACACATCCGGATGCGCCTTTTCGATCTCATCGAACAGGACAACCTGATAAGGCCTGCGCCGGACCGCTTCCGTCAGCGCTCCGCCTTCCTCATAGCCGACATAACCGGGAGGCGCACCGATCAGACGCGCGACCGAATGCTTCTCCATATATTCGGACATGTCGATGCGAACCATGGCGGTTTCGTCGCTGAACAGGAACGCGGCCAGAGCCTTGGTGAGCTCCGTTTTGCCGACACCGGTCGGTCCGAGGAAAATGAACGAGCCAATCGGCCGGTTCGGATCCTGCAGACCGGCACGGGCACGGCGCACGGCCTTCGAAACGGCCTGAACCGCTTCACCCTGTCCGATGACCCGCTTGGCCAGTTCATCTTCCATGCGCAACAGCTTTTCACGCTCTCCTTCCAGCATCCGGTCAACCGGGATGCCAGTCCAGCGGGACACAACCTGCGCGATATGGTCGGGCGTGACGATTTCCTCGACCATCGAGGTCGATCCATCCTGCTGCTCGGCCTGCGCCAGCTGCTTTTCCAGCTGCGGGATCGTGCCATAGGCAAGCTCGCCCGCCTTCTGGAATTCACCGTTGCGCTGTGCGGCTGCCAAGGCATTGCGCGCTTCATCCAGCTGACCTTTCAGGTCGGCCGCATGCCCGAGCTTCTGCTTTTCCGACTGCCAGGTGTTGGTCAGCGCCGTGGACTGCTCCTCAAGTTCGACCAGTTCCTTTTCCAGCCGCTCCAGACGGTCTTTCGATGCATCGTCCTTCTCGACCTTCAGGGCCTCGCGTTCGATCTTCAGCTGCATGATGCGGCGGTCGATTTCGTCGAGTTCTTCCGGCTTGGAATCCACCTGCATCCGCAGGCGCGCCGCGCCTTCGTCAATCAGGTCGATCGCCTTGTCCGGCAGGAAGCGGTCGGTGATATAGCGGTTCGACAGCGTTGCTGCGGCAACCAGGGCCGAATCGGAAATGCGAACCTTGTGGTGCTGTTCGTATTTCTCCTTCAATCCGCGCAGGATCGAAATCGTATCCTCGACCGACGGCTCGTCAACAAACACCGGCTGGAACCGCCGGGCAAGTGCCGGGTCCTTTTCCACGTGTTTGCGATACTCGTCGAGTGTCGTCGCGCCAACGCAATGCAGTTCGCCGCGTGCCAGGGCAGGCTTCAGCAGGTTCGATGCATCCATCGACCCTTCGCCCTTGCCGGCGCCGACCAGCGTGTGCATCTCGTCGATGAACAGGATGATGTTGCCATTGGCCGACTGCACTTCGGAAAGCACACCCTTCAGGCGTTCTTCAAACTCGCCGCGATATTTCGCACCGGCGATCAGCGCACCCATGTCGAGCGCCATCAGCTGCTTGTCCTTCAAGGACTCCGGCACGTCGCCATTGACGATGCGCAGCGCCAGCCCTTCGGCGATCGCCGTCTTGCCGACGCCGGGTTCACCGATGAGAACCGGGTTGTTCTTGGTACGGCGCGACAGGACCTGGATCGTCCGACGGATTTCATCATCCCGCCCGATAACCGGGTCGAGCTTGCCCGACCGCGCATCGGCGGTCAGGTCGCGCGCATATTTCTTCAACGCGTCATAGGTGTTTTCAGCGGAAGCCGAATCGGCGGTCCGGCCCTTGCGGATATCGTTGATAACCGCATTGAGGCCCGCGGCGGTCACGCCTGCGCGGCTCAGGATTTCCGACGTCTTTGCCGACTTCTCGATGGCAAGCGCCGTCAGCAGCCGTTCAACCGTGACAAAACTGTCGCCGGCCTTCTTGGCAAGCTCTTCCGCCGTGGCGAAAACCTTGGCCAGCGGCTGGGCAAGATACAGCTGTTCGTTGCCGCCGGTTACTTTCGGCAGCGCATTGAGCGCTGCCTGCAACCCCAGGCGCACATCGGCTATACGCCCGCCCGCCCGCTCGATCAGCGATGCGGCAAGGCCTTCCTCGTCATCGACGAGAACCTTGAGCAAATGCTCCGGTGCAAACTGCTGATTGTTGGAAGAAAGTGCAAAGGTCTGTGCAGACTGGATGAAGCCGCGAACGCGCTCAGTGTATTTTTCAAGATTCATTCTTTGTCTCCTTTTCCCCAGAACCCTGAAACGGCATCCTGGAGTCTTCTGGTGACGGATCCCCTGCAAGAGGCAGATCCATACGATCAAGGCTCATATGGGAATGCTTTCCTGCGCCCGCAAGATACTCCCAAAGCGGGAATTTGAAAAAAGAAAACGGCGCGGAAACTATTCCGCGCCGTTTGCAAAATCAGGTGTTTGACGTGGGTCAGACGTCGGATTCGACAGCTGCCCGGCGTTTCTTCACTTCGGCCACGATGCTGGCTGGGGAAAGATCATTGGCGGTATCTGGAGCGGCGGCAGCAGGTGCTGCATTTTCCTCGGTTACGCGTGGCTCACGCGGACGCGCCGGCCTGCGGCCACGCGGTGCCCGGCGTGCCGGCTTTGCTTCGGCTGCGTCCTGGGATTCGCCGGATTCCGCTTCCGTTTCGCCCTCATCGCTGGCGGTGTTCTCTTCGGCAACCGGAGCCTGGTTATACTGCCGGCGCTGCTGATGCGGCTGCCGCTGGCTGACCGGCTCTTCGCCATAGGCAACTTCCGCAGGCGTTCCTTCGATCACAGGCTGCGGTCCGCTGCCATTGATCTGCTGGTGCTGGACCGGACGGTCCTGCTGCTGTTCGTTGCCGTCATCATCGTAGACGCCATCATCGTCCTGGTCATCGCGGTCATCGCGCTGATACTGAACGGGAGCCTGAGCCTGAGCAGCAAGAATGATTCGATTGTAATGTTCGGCGTGCTGGAGATAGTTTTCTGCCATCACGCGATCACCACTGCTCTGTGCGTCACGCGCCAGAGTGGTGTACTTTTCGGCGACGTGCTGAGCATTTCCCCGGATTTTAACGTCGGGACCGTTGCTCTCGTAGTTACGGGAAAGTGGGTTGGGACCTTTGCGGTTGTTGTTACCGCGTCCGCGCATGCGCCTATTCTGCTGTACTGGCCTCATACTTATCTCTTTTCAGAAAATCAGGGGCGCTCATTTGCTCACCATTTGAGTCAAAAAGCTTCGCTTCTCAAGTGCCGACCTGAAGCGCGCCCCGCGCTTCAATCGCATCCAAAGTTCATAAAACTTTTGTGCTTCCGCTAAAACCATCCCTCCAAGAACAATTCCGAGGAGAAATCAAACACCCGGAAAATTCCGTATCAATCTCTTGATAGGCAAAACCAGACTTGTTCGGTTTAGAGCGGTGACTGGAAACTAGCCGCCTTCGCGACAAATTCCAAGCCTTTTTTCAATAATTTTACAGCTTCATGAACAACATTGCTCTTTCGTGTCCAGCGATATCCGTCTGCAGACCCTTCAAGGCAAAGCCTGATCCTGCAAAAATCGCCTCGACATCCATCCGCTGATCATAGCCGATTTCCACGGCAATTGCGCCGTTCACGCGCAGATGCCTGTTCGCCTGTTCCGCAATGATGCGATAGGGCTTAAGGCCATCCGCGCCGCCATCCAGCGCCAGAACCGGATCGTGCATTGCCACTTCGGGCTGCAAATCCACTATGTCTTTCGACCGGATATAGGGCGGATTGGAAATTATCATGTCAAATCCGCCAGTTACCTCAGCAAACCAGTTGGAATGCAGCACGGCGAACCGATTGGACACACCATTGAGATGGGCATTGTCGCGCGCCGTTACAAGAGCGCCCGGCGCAATATCCACGCCGATGGCCCGAAGATGCGGGACCTGACCCAGCAAGGCAATGGCGATGGCGCCTGTGCCCGTTCCAAGGTCGATGAGATCGGCAATGCCGTTCTCCGCCACGCGTTGCTGCAGGAATGGCAGGGCAAGTTCGACCAGCGCTTCCGTGTCGGGCCGGGGCTCCAGCGTATCAGCGGACAGTGAAAATTCCAGCCCGAAAAAGGCGCGCCGGCCAATGATCCGGTGCACTGATTCGCCGTTGATTCGCCGGTTAAGCACCGCGTCGAGCCGGGTCAGGACGTCCGCCGCCACCTCATTGTGCGGATTGCGGATCGTTTCAAGCCGGTCAAAGCCGGTGATCCATTCAACCAGAAGGCGCGCATCAAGCTCCGCATTTTCAATGCCAGCTTTGACGAGGACAGAACGGGCCTGAATGTGGACGTCAGCAAGGCGCGAACCACCTTCAATCATGCCGTCAGTACCCGTCATTCATCTGGGCGAGAAGAGCTGTCTGATGGTCGGAAATCAGCGCCCCGATCAGCTCGTCCAGATCGCCTTCCATGATGCGGTCGAGCTTGTACAGCGTCAGGTTGATGCGATGGTCGGTGACGCGGCCCTGCGGAAAATTATAGGTGCGGATGCGCTCCGAACGGTCGCCGGAGCCCACCTGGCTGCGCCGCGCTTCCGAACGCTCGCTGTCGGCCTTCTGCCGCTGCATGTCAAACAGCCTGGACCGCAGCACCTGCATGGCGCGGGCACGGTTCTGGTGCTGGGATTTTTCCGCCTGCACCACGACGATGCCCGAGGGGATATGCGTGATGCGCACTGCCGAGTCCGTCGTGTTGACGTGCTGGCCGCCCGAACCCGACGCACGCATCGTGTCGATGCGAATATCTTCGGCGCGAATATCGATATCGATTTCCTCGGCTTCCGGCAGAACGGCAACGGTGGCGGCGGAGGTGTGGATGCGGCCGCTTGCTTCCGTATCCGGCACGCGCTGCACCCGGTGCACGCCCGACTCGAATTTCAGCTTGGCAAAAACCCCCCTGCCCGAAACCATGGCGATCACTTCCTTGTAGCCGCCGGCTTCACCGTCGCTGGCCGAAATCAGCTCGACCCGCCAGCCATTGGCCGACGCATACCGTTCATACATGCGGAAGAGGTCGCCGCCGAACAGCGCGGCTTCCGAGCCGCCCGTTCCCGCGCGGATTTCCAGAATGGCATTGCGCTCGTCGGCGACATCCTT
Organism: Phyllobacterium sp. MT110; assembly: GCF_058792715.1. Classification (NCBI taxonomy): domain Bacteria; kingdom Pseudomonadati; phylum Pseudomonadota; class Alphaproteobacteria; order Hyphomicrobiales; family Phyllobacteriaceae; genus Phyllobacterium; species Phyllobacterium sp. MT110. The sequence goes on along the minus strand of NZ_JBXAFE010000002.1, from coordinate 706,191 downwards.
CGGCAGGAGCAGAACCTGAATGTCCTGTTCCAGCGCTTCGATACGTTCGTTGATATCAGGCAGTTCCGCCTCGGCGAGATCGCGCATATCCTTGTCGGTCGCCGCATCGTTGAGCATGGATTTCAGATCGTCGGCTTCGCTGCGCGATGCCAACAGATCGCGAATCCTGGCAACCACCGGTTCCAGCTCGGAATATTCCGATGCGAGCTTCACATAGGTGTCGGAATCCGGATTGCTCGCCATCTGCGTTTCAATCATGGAAAACCGCTTCAGCAGCTGATCCATACGATCCTGCGGAATGGACATCATTTTAGTTCATTACCTCTGCAGATTTCACAGCGCAACGCCTGTTCGCTCTGCGAATTTGTTCAGGACATGCCGCAGCGAACCGGTGTCGCCGTGATTGTCGATGGCATCGGTCAGCTGCGCATGCAATTCACCGACATCGAGTGTACCCAGCATCGCCTTGATCGGACCGATGGACGCCGGCGACATGGAAATGGAGCGGAAACCCAGCGCGATCAGGGCCATGGCCGAAAGCGGCTTGCCTGCCATTTCCCCGCACAGCGTCACGTCCGTATTGTTGCGCACGCCTGCCTGCGCGATCTGGCGCAGCACCCGCAGGAACGGCACCGACAGATTGTCAAACCGGTCGGTGATCATCGAGTTGCCGCGATCAACCGCCATGACGAACTGGAACAGGTCGTTGGAGCCAACCGAAACGAAATCCACCACCGACATCAGTTCATCGAGCTGCCAGAGCAGCGACGGCACCTCGACCATTGCACCGATCTTCACCCGCGTCGGCAGGTTGTGGGCAAAGCGCGAGAGATGCTGCACTTCGCGGTTGATCAGTTCGCTCGCCTTGCGCACCTCAGCCACTTCCGTGACCATCGGAATCATCAGGCGCAATTCACGCCCGCCAGCCGCCTTCAGCAGGGCGCGCACCTGTGTGCGCAGCAGGCCAGGACGGTCGAGCGTCAGACGGATCGCCCGCCAGCCCATCGCCGGGTTTTCCTCGTTCACATTGCTGCGGAAATAGGGAAGCACCTTGTCGCCGCCGATATCGAGCGTGCGGAACGTCACCGGCCGGTCGCCCGCCGCATCGAGCACCGAACGGTAGAGCCGCTCCTGCTGCTCGGCCCGCGGAAAGGTCGACGCCACCATGAACTGCAGCTCCGTGCGGAACAGGCCAATGCCCGCCGCCCCGGCTTCGGTCAGCTGCGGCAAGTCCACGAGCAGCCCGGCATTCATCAGCAGCGAAATTGGCACGCCATCCTTGGTCACCGAAGGCTTGTCGCGCAATTCGCGGTAGAGCGCCTGCCGCTTGGCGCGGAACTTGACCTTTTCCGAATAGGCCGCCTCGACATCCGCCTGCGGGCGCAGATGCACCCTGCCGTCATCGCCATCGACGATGACCGCGTCATTGTTTTCAGCCATGGACACGACGCCCTTGACCTGGCCGGCGACGGGAATACCCATGGCGCGGGCCACGATCACCACATGGCTGGTCGCCGCACCGTCTTCCAGAACCAGGCCGCGCAGGCGTTCGCGCGGATAATCAAGAAGTTCGGCAGCGCCCATCGACCGGGCAATGATGATGGCATCCTTGGCCAGCGAACCGGCCATGGTCTTCACGTCGCGGCCCATCAGCTGGCGCAACAACCGGTTGGCAAGATCGTCGAAATCGCTGAGCCGTTCGCGCATGTAGGGGTCGGTCAGATGCATCATCCGCGCACGCGTGTCGCTCTGCACCTTCTCCACGGCTGCTTCTGCCGTCAGGCCATTGCGGATCGCCTCCTCGAGACGCCGCACCCAGCCGGTGTCATGCGCGAACATGCGATAGGCTTCAAGCACTTCGCGGTGTTCGCCCTCGAACGCCACATCGCGGCGCGACAGCATGTCATCGATGGAAATGCGCAGCGAACCCAGCGACGTTTCAAGCCGGTCGATTTCCGTATCGATGTTTTCGTTGAAGAGATTGGTGACGACGATGCGCGGCTCGTGCAGCACGACATGGCCAAGACCGACGCCATCATTGAAGGCGCTGCCGGAAAAGCTCATGGGCTTGCCGAGATCCAGCTCGACGCCCGGCCGCGCCAGTCGGGTCAGGCTGCCTGCGGCGACCATTTCCGCCAGGACCATCGCCGTGGTTTCGAGCGCTTCGACTTCGTCCTCGCGGTAGACGCGCTTGGTCCGGTTCTGCACGACGAGAACGCCGAGCGTCCGCCCGGCCCGCAGGATCGGCACGCCGAGGAAGGAGTTGTAGATTTCTTCGCCCGTTTCCGGCAGGTAGGCAAAGGCCGGATGCGTCTGGGCGTCCGTCAGGTTGAGCGGCCGGGCGCTCGAGGCGATCGTACCGACAAGACCCTGGCCAAGCCGCAACTGCGCCAAGTGAACCGCGGAAGGATTCAAACCCTCGGTTGCATAGAGTTCGAGAACACCGTCCGAGCGCAGGACGTAGAACGAGCACACTTCCGCAACCATGTTCTGCGCGATTTCGCGAACGATCCGGTCAAGCCTCTCCTGCGGCTCAAGAGCCTCCGCCATCAATTCGCGGAGACGCTTCAGCATGACACGAGGACCTGATATCTGCTCGCGCGTGGGCACCCATCTGCTCCATATTATTATTGGCAAGACCGGAATGGTCTTGCCAATCAACTCTTTGATTCATCATGTCAGTCGAGACGTTCACCGACAAACAGAATCTCTGTCTTAGACGGTAAATTAATGCTTATCCAGACCGTAGACAGAATGCAAAGTCCGAACCGCAAGTTCCGCATAGGGACCGTCGATCAGAATGGAAATCTTGATTTCCGAGGTGGTGATGGCGCGAATGTTGATGCCCTTGTCCGCCAATGCGCGGAATGCCGTTGCCGCAACGCCCGCGTGGCTTCGCATACCGATACCGATCACCGAAACCTTAACCATGCCGGCTTCCGACTGGATGATGTCACAACCGATCTCTGCCTTGACCTTTTCCAGAACAGCCAGCGCCTTGTCGAGATCGCCCGAGGGAACCGTAAAGGTCATGTCGGTTTTCGATCCGTCCTCGGAGATGTTCTGCACGATCATGTCGACATTGATGTGCGCTTCGGCCAGCGGGCCGAAAATGCCGGCGGAAATACCGGGACGGTCTGCAACACGGCGCAAGGAAATCTGAGCTTCGTCCTTGGCGTAGGCAATTCCTGTTACAACCTGCTGTTCCACGATTTCTTCCTCGTCGCAAATAAGTGTACCGGGCGGATTGATCAGATCACCCATGCCCGGCGCATCGGGGTCTTCGAAACTGGATCGCACAAATGTGCGCACTTTGTGCACCATCGCAAGCTCGACAGACCGCACCTGCAGAACTTTCGCCCCAAGGGACGCCATCTCGAGCATTTCTTCAAACGAAATGCGTGACAGCCGGCGGGCCTTCGGTTCGACACGCGGATCGGTGGTGTAAACGCCATCGACATCCGTGTAGATGTCGCAACGGTCTGCCTTGACCGAGGCGGCAATCGCCACGGCGCTCGTATCCGAACCGCCACGGCCGAGCGTCGAAATGCGGTTATCCGGGCCAATGCCCTGGAAACCGGCGATAACGGCAACCTGGCCCTCCTTGAAACGCTCGATCAGGAAAGAGCCGTCAATGTCGATGATCCGCGCCGCGCCATGGGCATTGTCCGTCTTGATCGGAATCTGCCAGCCCTGCCAGGACCGTGCATGCACGCCCATGTGCTGCAGGGCAACCGCAAGCAATCCCGCCGTCACCTGCTCGCCGGAGGCGACAATGGCATCGTATTCGCGGGCATCGTGCATCGGCGATGTCTGGCGGGTCCAGGCGACGAGCTCATTGGTTTTCCCTGCCATTGCGGAAACGACGACCGCGACTTCGTGCCCTGCATCAACTTCACGTTTGACATGCCGGGCCACATTACGGATGCGGTCGATATCGGCCACCGAAGTGCCGCCGAATTTCATCACAATGCGTGCCATGGGAAATACCGTTCTGGAAAGGCTTGAAAATGGGATCGAAAACGATCCGCCCTGTCGAAAGCGGAGCGCGGTTTCCCATAACGAAATTATGACGCAACTGCAAGAACGCGAGACGATTTGCGTCTTGACATTTTTTGCCGGAAGGGGCCACTCCAAAGGCAGCAAAAAGGACGTTGCCATGACCGAAGCCCAACGCAGCACGATCGATGCCGCCGAAGTAGACCGTTTTTCGCGCATGGCGGCCGAATGGTGGAATCCGCAGGGCAAGTTCCGCCCCCTGCACAAGTTCAACCCGACGCGCCTCGCCTACATCAAGGAAAAGGTCTGTGCCCATTACGGTATCGATCCGAACAGCCCACGGCCGTTTGCCGGCCTGCGCCTGCTCGACATCGGCTGCGGCGGTGGCCTGCTGTGCGAGCCGATGGCGCGGCTGGGTGCCGCCGTTGTCGGCGCCGATGCCAGCGAGACCAATATCGAAGTGGCCAAAATTCATGCTACCCAGAGCGGCCTGGATATCGATTACCGTGCCACGACAGCCGAAGCGCTGGCAGAGGCCGGGGAGCAGTTCGATATCGTCCTGAACATGGAAGTGGTCGAGCATGTCGCCGATGTGGAGCTTTACCTCACCGCCTGTGCACAGATGGTCAAGCCGGGCGGCGTGACCTTTGTCGCCACCATCAACCGCACGTTGAAAGCACTCGGCCTTGCCATTTTCGGCGCCGAATATGTCTTGCGCTGGTTGCCGCGCGGCACCCACCAGTACGAAAAGCTGGTGCGTCCGGAAGAGCTTGAGGGGCCGCTGACACAGGCCGGGCTCGAAATCACGGAGAAGGTCGGCGTCACCTACAATCCCCTCGCCGACAGCTGGAACCGTTCGACCGATACCGACGTCAACTACATGGTGCTGGCAATCAGGCCGTAGCCTTCGTCATCATCCGCTGGGCCTTGGTCGTCATCAGCACGCCGATGGTGATGATGACCGCCCCGGCCCACGTCGCCAGCTGGTAGCTTTCGCCGAGGAACAGCGTTCCGGCGATCAGCGCCACGGCAGCGCCGACATAGCCGATCTGGCTGAGGTAAACCGGGCCGCCGACGGCCTGCAGACGGAAATACAGTGCAAACATGCAGGTGGAAGCGAGAACCTGCGCCACCACCAGCCACGGCACATTGCCAAGCGGCCCGACGGCAAAACTGCCGCTGGCGTAGAAAATAACCGGAATCAGCAACAGGGCTGTCGTCAGGTGGCTGCCCGCCGCAAGCTCGGTCGGATCGGCACCTTGCGGCCAGTCGACGGTACGATAGACGTTGCCGAGCGCCAGCAGGACCGGAATGAGCAGGCCGACGATAACCCAGAACGGTTCGGCCGGCTGTCCCACCTGCCCCCTGGTGAAGCCGACGAGCACCGCCCCGGCAAATCCCGTGAGAATGCCGAGCAATCCCAGCATATTCGGCCGCTTGATCTTGAAGAGCATCGACAGCAACAGGGTGAAGACGGGCGAGAGCGTATACATGATGCCGGTAAAGCCTGACCCGAGATGCGGAATGGCCGACAGCGTCATCAGATTGGGAATGGCATAGGAAATCAGCGCCGTCACGAGATAATACCGCGCCATGCGCCCGTTGAGCAGCGGCCGCTTCCCCATGGCCAGAAACGCCAGCAGGAGCACGACGCCAGCACCCGTCGAAATCACGAAGGCCCAGACTGCCGGGGTTATTCCGGCGCCAAAGGCCAGCTTGCCGAACGGCAGCGTCAATCCGAGGAAGGCGCCGGTCAGGACGAGCAGCGCGGGAGCGGAATTCAGAAATGGCATGGATGCATCCGGCAGGACTGTGAAGACTGCGGCAGCTTAGACGTTCGCGTTAAAGTGGCAAGGTCAATTGTGGTCTTCAGGGAAGGTCGGCAATGGCATGATGTCGACGCCGTCTTCCAGCAGCGACTGCACCTCCTCGCCCGAGGCTTCGCCGTAAATCCCGCGCTGCTCCGCTTCGCCGAAATGGATCTTTCGCGCTTCCTCGGCAAAATCAGCGCCGACATAATCGGCATTCTCGCGCACCTTCCGCGCGACTTCCTTCAGCTCGCTGACCATTTTGCTCATGGCAACGGCCATCTTCTCCTTCTGCCGTGCGGTGGTCACGGAAGGAGCCATCAATGCCTTGTCCACCTTGTGTGAACCGCAGACCGGACACGTGACCAGCCGCTTCTTCGACTGGTCGTCGAAATCATCATTGCTGCGGAACCACCCTTCGAATTCGTGGTCCTGCGCGCAGTGAAGGGAAAAGCGGATCATGACGCGGCCGATTGCCTCTCGCTCTGGCCGTCATCCGACTGAATGACCAGACCAAACGGGCGGGCATTTTTAAGATTGGGGACCTTCGACCGGGCTGCCGCACTCAGGGAGGGATCGATATCGGCGACGATCACGGCCGGGTCCGCGTGGCTGGCTTCCGCCAGAACCTCGCCCCACGGCGCAATGATGATCGAATGACCGAAGGTTTCGCGGCCATCCTCATGCACGCCGCCCTGCGCCGCCGAAATGACAAAGGCACCGTTCTCGATGGCGCGGGCGCGCTGCAGGACATGCCAGTGCGCCTCGCCCGTCTGGCGCGTGAATGCCGCCGGAGCCGTCAGAACGGAGGCACCGGCCAAGGCCTGTGCGCGGAACAGCTGCGGGAAGCGCACATCGTAGCAGATGGCAAAACCCAGCCGCGCGAAGGGCAGCGTGGCAACGACGGAATCCGCACCCGGTGCGTAAACAGCCGACTCGCGCCAGCTCTCGCCATTGTCGAGATCGACGTCGAACATGTGGATCTTGTCATAGCGGGTGATGATCTTGCCATCCGGTCCGAACAGAAAGGCGCGGTTGGCGATCTTGCCGTCTTCGCGGGCAATGGCGGTCGAGCCGATATGCAGGTGAATGCCGTGTTCTGCCGCCAGTTCCGACGCGGTGCGCACGATGACATCGTCCTCTTCCGCGCGCAGAACATCGGCGAGCGCCTTGCGGTCGCGCTGCAGCGCGCCCGTCATTTCGGGCGTCTGCACGTAGACGGCGCCTTGGCCGACCGCGTCGGCCACATAACCGGCAAGATCGTTCGCATTGCGCTGGGGATCGACGCCGGAGCGCATCTGGATGGCCGCTGCACGAAATGAGCTCATTGTCCGTTCCTTACGCCAGTGCGCCGGTCTTCAGCAGCGGGTCAAGACGCCCCTGCTGTTCAAGCGCATAAAGGTCATCGCAACCGCCGACATGCACGGCGCCAATGAAAATCTGCGGAAAGGTCGTGCGCCCATTGGCGCGCGCCAGCATGGCTTGCCGCGCATCGGGTTGCGCCGTTGCATTGTGTTCGACAAAAGCCACGCCCTTCTTGTCCAGAAGGCCCTTGGCAGCCGTGCAATAGCCGCAGCCATCGCGCGTATAGATTGTGACATCAACCATCATCATACTCCACTATAAAGTCTATATAGGCGTCCGCAATCAAAGCGCAAAGACCCGTTTTTTCCGCAAAACAACTGTTAGACAGATAATTCTTTCGACAGAACCCGTGCAAAGGTCAAGACATCGACGCCGGAAGCGCCGCCGCGCAGCAAAGCGCGGGTTGCAGCCTTCACCGTTGCGCCGGTCGTATAGACATCATCGATCAGGAGAACCCTGCGTCCGCGCACCCTGATATCCTGGTTGTCCGGCACCTTGAACGCGCCCCTCACATTCACCGCGCGTTCCGCGGCGCCGAGTCCGACCTGCTGCCGGGTCGGCTTGACCCGTTTCAGGGCGCCGGGCTCGAACGGCTTGCCGCTGATCCAGCTGAGATGGTGGGCAAGTTCGGCGGACTGGTTGAACCGGCGCAGCCAGAACCGCCGCGCATGCAGGGGCACCGCGACGATGACATCGCATTCCGCCAGCAGTTCGCTGCCGGCCCGTGCCATCCACCGGGCCATCCAGGGGCCAAGGTCGGTCCGGTCGCTGTATTTCAGCCGGTGCACCATGGTGCTGATCGCCCCCTCATGGACGGCAACCGATCGCGCGCGGCGGAACGGCGGCGGATCGGCGATTGCCTCGGCCGAGAGAATTTCCGCGCCGAGATCATGGCTGAAGGGAATGCCGAGCACCGGACAATAGGGCTTTTCGATAAAGCGGACTTTTGACCAGCAGGCCGCGCAAAGGCTGCCCGGCTCGCAGACAAGGCTCTGGCATTCCGCACAAACCGGCGGAAACAGCAGCATGAACAGGCGATTTGTCACGATGCGCGCAAAAGCGCGGGCGGTTTCCATTGCAATTCCATCCGGGGCGACGCATTTAGCGGGAAGAACTATACATTGATCAGAGAAATTCGGAATGGATCAGCACAGGATCTTCGATCGGAATTTGCTTCGGCAAAGGCGCCTGCGCGCGCTTCGCCAGCACGGGATGACGGGCGACTTCCTGCTTGCCCGTGCCGCCGATGATCTGGAAGAGCGCCTGTCCGCCGTCGAACGCAGTTTCGACGTCGCCGTCGATCTCGCCAGCCACACCGGACTGGCAGCCAAGGCGATCGAACGTTCCGGCAAGGCCGGCAGCATCATCCGTATCGAACAGGATGTCCGTTTTCTCGATGCGGCGTTTCCCTCCGTCGTTGCCGATGAGGAAATGCTGCCCTTGAAGCCGGCGGGTGCCGGACTGATCGTTTCACTCTTGTCGTTGCACCTGACCAACGATACGCCCGGGACGCTGCTGCAGATCAGACGCGCGCTCAAGCCGGACGGCCTGTTCCTCGGCGCCATGGCCGGCGAGGCCACCCTGTCGGAGCTGCGTGAGGTTCTGCTGGCCGCCGAAAGCGAAATCAGCGGCGGGGCGTCGCCGCGCGTTGCGCCCTTTGCCGACGTGCGCGATGTCGGCGGCCTGTTGCAGCGCGCGGGTTTCACCCTGCCGGTGACCGATATCGAAACCTACACGGTGCGCTATGATTCCTTGTTCGCGCTGATGCGCGATTTGCGGGCCATGGGCATGCAGAACATTCTCTTCGGGCGGTCGCGCAAGCCGCTGACCCGCCGCTTCTTCCTGCGGGCGGCTGAAATCTATGCGGAACGCTTCAGCGATCCGGATGGCCGGATCCGGGCAACCTTCTCATTTATCTGGATGTCCGGCTGGGCGGCGCATGAATCGCAGCAGAAGCCATTGAAGCCCGGCTCCGCCAAGGCGTCGCTCGCCGATTTCCTCAAAGACGTCGAAACCCTGGAAAAGAAATAGCCGGCAGACTCAGCAGTCGCCGCTTTTGCTGCCGTTGCTGTTGAGGATGCAGACGGAATCGGGAGACTTCTGCAAAACGCTGCGGCGGATCGTGTATTCGGACGGCGCCGCCTTCTTGATCGAGCCGGTCGACATCGTGTCGATGGATCGGCTCGACGCGTAGTCCACCACGGATTTCGACTTGCGGTCGGCAAGCGGCGCAACAACCAGTGCGAGTGCGATTGCAGCAGAACCGAACAAAAGGGTTATGCGCAAGATGCCAGTTCCCGCACCCAGGAATGTCCTGGTCTGCGCTGCAGCCTCGTCGAGATTGTCGAATTTATACCCCATGCACCACCTGGAAAAATTGATCCGTCCTTGATTAAAAGTCGCCCATTCGCGTGAAGGATCGATTAACGATTTGGGTTAATTTGACGGTGATGAAATCTTAACCATGATTTGCTGTCAGAGAAGGTCGATCAGGAACGGGATCAGCGGGATATCGGCAGGCGGCATCGGGTAATCGCGCATGTCTTTCGGCCGCACCCATTTCAGTGCCTGGCCTTCCATGGAGCGCGGAATACCCTCATAGCGGCGGCAGATGAACAGCGGCATCAGCAGATGGAATGTCTCGTAGGTGAAACTGGCAAAGGTCAGCGGCGCCAGACATGCCGGCTTGACTGTGATTCCCAGTTCTTCCTGCAGTTCGCGGATCAGGCTTTCCTCCGGCGTTTCGCCCGGCTCCACCTTGCCGCCGGGAAACTCCCACAGGCCGGCCAGCGACTTGCCTTCCGGCCGCTGGGTCAGCAACACCCGCCCGTCGGTATCGACGAGCGCACAGGCCGTTACAAGCAGGATGGGGTGTTTGGGTGTATCGCTCATGCGTCTGGCGCCTGCCGGTAAGCGTAACGGTATGCCTCGGCAAAGCCGATCTTCTCATAAAGTGCAATGGCACCGGCGTTGTCGGCTTCCACCTGCAGCCAGCCCCGCTTGGCGCCATGCTGCGCGGCCCACTTGATGGCCGATTTGACGATCATCCGCCCATGCCCCTTGCGGCGGCTCGCCGCCAGCGTGCCGATGTTGAACAGGCCTGCCAGCACACCGTCCTGCACGCAGATCGCCGTCGAAACCGGCTCGCCGTCCTCTTCGACGACAAAGAGGCCCTTGGCCGGACGAATGGCATTGATTACCTCGATCAGGCCGGGCTTGGCCGATGGATTTTCCTGCTGCACTGCGACCGCGGCATCGACGTACCGGCCGGTATCGCGCAGGGGAATCTGGTCAATGGCATCGGACAGATCGATGTTTCCGAGATCCGCCACCATGACGAGGGACTCATCAAAGCGCGACCAGCCCGACGCATCGAGATAGGCATCCAGCGCCGCGGGCGCGAGCGGCGACAGGCGAAACACCGGCGGACGGCCATAGGCGCGCAAACGTTGAACAGCGCGGGCAACACGCTGTTCCATATTGTCCGTGTCGCCCGGATCGAGCGGATTGACCGAGTTCAGGCGTTTGGACGGGTGGCACGCCGTCATGCGGATCGCCCAGCTGCCGTCGTAGTGAACCGACGCGGCTGGCCAGGCCCTGAACCCGACAGCCTCGATCTGCCGGATCTGCGCCAGCGGCATCGTGCTCCGATCCAAATCCATCAGCTGCGGTAATCGCCGTTGATCGTCACATATTCCTTGGTGAGGTCGCAGGTCCAGACCGTGGCCTTGCCCTTGCCGAGCCCGATATCGACCTTGACGGCAATGTCCTCGTTTTTCATGTAGTCGGATGTTGCGGCTTCCGAATAGTCCGGATCGCGCTCGCCATGGCGGGCGACGCGGATATCGCCGAACCAGATGGCAAGACGGTCACGGTCCGCCGGCTCGCCGGCCTTGCCGACCGCCATGACGATACGGCCCCAATTGGCATCCTCGCCGGCCGCCGCCGTCTTGACCAGCGGTGAATTGGCGATCGACAGGGCGATACGCTTGGCCGAACGCGAGGACGTCGCGCCCGTCACGGTAATCTCGAGCATCTTGCGCGCGCCCTCGCCGTCGCGCACGACCTGCAGGGCCAGGTTTTTCAACACGCGGTCGAGTGCCTTGGCAAAGGCTTTCAGGCGCTTGTCCTTTTCCTTCGTCACCGGTTCCGCCCCGCGTTCGGCAGCGGTGCCCGTTGCGAACAGCAGCAGTGTATCGGATGTCGAGGTGTCGCTATCGACCGTCACGGAGTTGAAGCTCTTGCCCACCGACTTGGACAGGAGTTTCTGCAGGATATCGGAGGCGATCGGCGCATCCGTCGCCACGAAGGACAGCATCGTCGCCATGTCGGGGGCGATCATGCCCGCGCCCTTGGCGATACCGTTGATGGTCACCGGCACACCGCCAAGCAGGACGGTTTCGGTTGCAACCTTAGGGAATGTATCGGTTGTCATGATGGCGCTGGCCGCGTCCTGCCAGCGTTCGGACGTGGCGCTCCTGGCCATATCCTCAAGCAGGTGGCTGAACTTGCCGGCATCCAGCGGTTCGCCGATGACTCCGGTGGAGGCCAGAAACACTTCGCCGGGCTTGCAGCCGATTGCCTTGGCGGCGGCGGCCGCCGTCGCCTTGGTCGACTCGCGGCCCTTCTTGCCGGTGAAGGCATTGGCATTGCCGGAATTGACGACAACCGCGCGGGCCTTGCCGCCGCTCAGGCTGTCACGGCAGAAATCCACCGCCGCTGACGGGCATTTGGACCGGGTAAACACACCGGCTACCGCCACCGGCTTGTCGAATACGATCAGGAGAACGTCCGTTCGGCCCTTATATTTGATTCCCGCTTCGGCGGTTGCGATCCGGACGCCGCGAATTTCGGGCATGGCCGGGACATGTTTGGGAGCCAGGGGAGAGACAGACGTGGACATCGGTTACCTCGAAAAGGTGTTTGACAAGGTTCAGTGCGGAGGCATTTTCAAAGGGGTCAAGGCCCGGGACCGAAATCCCGGGCCAGGATATTACTGTTCCTGGGCGTCCGTAGCGGCCTTCATGGCCTTTTCGGTTTCCGGGTCGGTATACTGGATCTTCAGGTCGGCGCGTTCCTTCTTGACCAGCTCGACATAGCGTTCACGGATGAGGATCGACTTCACCTGATCTTTGACCTGATCGAACGCCGGCGGCTGCTGCACGCGCTTGTCTTCCAGCTTGATGACATGGAAGCCGAACTGTGTCTGGACCGGTTCCTTGGTGTATTTGCCGACATCAAGCGCCATTGCCGCCTTTTCGAATTCCGGGACCATCTGTCCGGCGGAGAAATAGCCGAGATCGCCGCCCTGTGCTGCCGATCCGTCGGTCGACTTTGCCTTGGCAACGTCTTCGAAGGAAGCGCCGCCGTCGAGCTGCTTGATGATCGCTTCGGCTTCTTCCTTGGTCTTGACCAGGATATGACGGGCGCGAACTTCGTTCTGCGGCGGCATTGCTGCCATTTCCTTGTCATAGCGGGCGCGCACATCGGCGTCGGTGATCTTGTCGACAACCTGCTGCTTGAAGAAATCATTGTGCAGGGCACGATCCTTCAGGAACTGCATGCGTGCCTTGAATTCCGGCGTGGCATCCAGCTTCTCGGCTTCCGCCTTGGCGGCCAGGGCCTTGATGTCGATGATGGCGGCCAGAGCGGCCAAACGACGCTGCTCGTCCGGAAGACGGGCGAACTGCGGATCGAGATCGGCGGAAATCTGGTCGACGTCCTTGGAAGTGATCTTGTCGCCATTGATCGTGGCCAGCACCTTGTTCGGATCGGCCTTGACGGCATCCGCCTTGGCGGCATCCGGTTTTGCAGCACCGGCTTTACCGGCATCCTGGGCCATGGCCACGGAGGAAACACCGGTCAAAAACACAGCAGCAGTCATGAATGAAAGGGTTTTACGCAATTGGTTCATAGGTCAATTTCTCCTTAGGAGGACCGGTACGGGCTATGATTACGGCAGAATTTTGCCTTGACGAAGCGATCAACTGCGTGCTGCTTCAACATTGACATCATTCGAGCCCCCTCTTATCTGTCCATCGGCTTTGCGTCCAGATAGCTTGGCAACAGATAGGCTTATACATTTGACTCAGTGTCCGTATTGTATCAGGCATTCTCCATGCCGGGCTTCGGACCCTAAAAGCTAGGTTTTCCTAGCGAAACGAACAAGAGAGGACCAGGGATGGTCAGTTTCGGCGGCCTCGCCCGCAAGATTTTCGGCTCTTCCAATGAGCGCCGTGTCAAAGGCTTCAAGCCGCGCGTTGAACAGATCAATGCGCTCGAAGCTGAAATGTCGTCACTCACTGACGAGGAATTGAAGGCAAAGACGGTGGAATTCCGTGCAAGCCTTGCCAGCGGAACCAAGCTTGACGATCTGCTCGTGCCGGCCTTTGCCGTTGTGCGTGAAGCGGCCAAGCGTGTTCTCGGCATGCGCCCCTTCGACGTGCAGCTCATCGGCGGCATGGTCCTGCACGGCGGCGGCATCTCGGAAATGCGCACCGGTGAAGGCAAGACGCTGGTTGCGACCCTGCCGGTCTACCTCAATGCGCTGGAAGGCAAGGGCGTTCACGTCGTCACGGTCAACGACTATCTCGCCAGCCGCGACGCGCAGTGGATGGGCCAGCTCTACAACTTCCTCGGGCTCAGCTACGGCATCATCGTGCATGGCCTCGATGACGAGGAACGCAGCACCGCCTACGCCGCCGACATCACCTACGCCACCAACAACGAACTCGGCTTCGACTATCTGCGCGACAACATGAAATATGAGCGTGCGCAGATGGTGCAACGCGGTCACAACTACGCGATCGTCGACGAAGTGGATTCGATCCTGGTCGACGAAGCCCGCACGCCGCTGATCATTTCCGGCCCGCTCGATGACCGCTCGGATTTCTACAATCTCATCGACACGTTCATTCTGCCGCTTGAGCCGGTCGACTACGAAATCGACGAGAAGCAGAAGACCGCGATCTTCACCGAAGAAGGCACGGAAAAGCTGGAAAACCTTTTGAAGGCCGCCGGCCATCTGAAGGGCGAAGGTCTCTACGACATCGAGAACGTTGCCGTGGTCCATCACGTCAACAATGCCCTGCGCGCCCACAAGCTGTTCCAGCGCGACAAGGACTATATCGTCCGCAACGACGAAATCGTCATCATCGACGAGTTCACCGGCCGCATGATGCCGGGCCGTCGTTTCTCGGAAGGCCTGCACCAGGCGCTGGAAGCCAAGGAACATGTGACGATCCAGCCGGAAAACCAAACCCTGGCCTCGATCACCTTCCAGAACTACTTCCGCATGTACAACAAGCTGGCCGGCATGACCGGTACTGCATCGACGGAAGCGGAAGAATTCGGCAACATTTACGGCCTGGAAGTCACGGAAATCCCGACCAACAATCCGGTCAAGCGCATTGACGAGGATGACGAGGTCTACCGGACGGTCGAGGAAAAATACAAGGCGATCGTTCGCGACATCCACGAAGCGCGCGCCAAGGGCCAGCCGGTTCTCGTCGGCACCACGTCGATCGAGAAATCGGAACAGCTGGCCGAGCGCCTGCGCAAGGAAGGCTTCAAGGACTTCCAGGTCCTGAACGCCCGCTATCACGAGCAGGAAGCCTATATCGTCGCCCAGGCCGGTGTCCCCGGCGCCATCACCATTGCTACCAACATGGCTGGCCGCGGTACCGACATTCAGCTCGGCGGCAATTTCGAGATGCGCGTCAAGCACGAGCTCGCGGATATGGCCGAGGGCGAAGAGCGCAAGTCCAAGGAAGCCGCCATCCGCGATGATATCGCCCGTCTGAAGGAGAAGGCGCTTGCCGCCGGCGGTCTCTACGTGTTGGCCACCGAGCGCCATGAAAGCCGCCGTATCGACAATCAGCTGCGCGGCCGTTCCGGCCGTCAGGGCGATCCGGGCCGGTCAAAGTTCTTCCTGTCGCTGCAGGACGATCTCATGCGCATTTTCGGTTCCGAGCGCATGGACGGCATGCTGCAGAAGCTGGGCCTGAAGGAAGACGAGGCCATCGTCCATCCCTGGATCAACAAGGCCCTGGAAAAGGCGCAGAAGAAGGTCGAAGCCCGCAACTTCGACATCCGCAAGAACCTCCTGAAATACGATGACGTGATGAATGATCAGCGCAAGGTGATCTTCGAACAGCGTCTCGAACTGATGGACGGCACGGATCTGAGCCAGACCACCGCGGAAATGCGCGAAGACGTGGTTGATGACCTGATCCAGCGTCATGCCCCTGAAGGCGCCTATGCCGAACAGTGGACCGTGAAGCAGCTGGACGAGGATGTCCGTACCATCCTCAATCTCGACCTGCCGATCACCGACTGGGCGAACGAAGACAATATTGCCCCGGAAGACCTGCGCGAACGGCTGTTTGAAGCCGTCGAAAAGGCTGCTGGCGACCGTGCCGAACGTTTCGGCCCGGAAATCATGGCCTATGTCGAGAAATCGGTCATCCTGCAGACGATGGATGCGCTGTGGCGCGAACATCTGGTCAATCTCGACCACCTGCGCTCGGTCGTCGGTTTCCGCGGCTATGCGCAGCGCGATCCGCTCAACGAGTACAAGACCGAAGGTTTTGAACTCTTCCAGACGATGCTGACCAATCTTCGCCAGAACGTGACGACGCAGCTGATGCGCGTCGAGATCGTGCGCGAGGCCGCCGAAGCGCCGTCGCCGGAACTGCCGCCCATGGAAGTCCACCATTTTGACGGCCTGACCGGCGAGGATGATTTCGGCGATACGGCCGTGCTCGAAGACCTGCGCGTCGTGAGCCCGGAAGAACGCGATCCGAACAACCCGAAGACCTGGGGCAAGATCGGCCGCAACGAGGCCTGCCCCTGCGGATCGGGTAAGAAATACAAGCATTGTCACGGCTCGTTCGCCTGACACGCCCACAGAAGGCCGCGTCCAACGACGCGGCCTTTTGCTTTTTTCGAACCCGTTGCGACTGTCGGTCTGGCCGAACGTTTTTTAAACGTTTACGGACTATATCTCCTTGGAATGCCAACAGGTGGAGCTGCGCGTGCGATTTTCTGCGGTAACGACTGCAGACCGATTTTTACCGGAAAAGCTGTCACTGCGTCTTCGTCCCTGGTTATCGCGCCTGGATCAGTTGCTTGACGGCTCGAACGAGCACGCCGTTGCCCAGCGCGTCTCCCTGATTGCCTTCCTCGTCCGCGTGATCAGCGCGGGCATTGCCCTGATTTCCCAGGTGATCTTTGCCCGCTGGATGGGCCCGTTCGAATACGGCATCTTCGTTCTCGTGTGGGTGACGGTCGTCATCCTTGGGAACCTGTCCTGCCTCGGCTTCCAGACCACCGTCATCCGCTTCGTACCGGAATATCTGGAGCGCAGGCAATATGACCTCCTGCGCGGGATTTTGTTCACCAGCAAGACATTTGCGGTCAGCATGACCACCGGCATTGCCCTGGCCGGTGCCGTTCTCATCTACACCTTGCGCGACCTGATCGAGACCTACTACATCGCGCCGTTCCTCGTCGGACTGATATGCCTGCCCATGATTGCCCTTGGCGATACGCTTGATGGAACGGCGCGTTCGCGCTCGTGGGTGCTGGTTGCCCTGACCCCGACCTATATCATCCGTCCCGTCCTGACCCTCGTGGTCATGAGCATCGCCCATATCAGCGGTCTGGCGCCGACGGCCATGACGGCTCTCGGCTCCGCCGTTATTGCGACCTATGTGACATCGGTTCTGCAGTTCTTTGCGGTGCGCAAGCGCTTCGGCGGCGTCGTGCCGCCCGGCCCCCGCGCCATCCATTTCCGCGACTGGCTCGCCGTATCCTTGCCGATCTTTCTGGTCGAGGGGTTCTTTTTTCTTTTGACCAATGCCGACGTCCTGATGGTCGGGCGATACATGGATCCCGACAAGGTCGCCACCTATTATGCCACCGTCAAGCTGCTTGCCCTGGTGCATTTCGTCTACTTCTCGGTGAAGGCGGGCGCGGCCCAGCGCTACTCGGAGTTGATGCAGAATTTCGACCATACCCGGCTCGAACAGTTCGCCCGCGACACGGCGCGCTGGACGTTCTGGCCGTCGCTGGCCATGGCCATCGTCCTGCTGGTTCTGGGCGAGCCGTTGCTGTGGCTTTTCGGTGCACAGTTCACCGAAGGTTATCCGCTGCTGTTCATCATGGTGATCGGCGTGGTGGCGCGCGCTTCGGTCGGACCGGCCGAAAGTCTTTTGAACATGGCGGGAAAGCAGAAAATCTGCGCCATCGTTTACGCGATTACTCTGGTCGTTAATATTTGCCTCAGCATTTTTATGATACCACGATACGGCCTTGCAGGCGCAGCCTGCGCCACGGCCGCCTCGATGGTGTTTGAAGCGCTTGTTCTGGCGTTGACCGTTTACAACCGTCTCAACATCACAATGTTTGTTTTCGCCGGCAGGAATCCTGCCAAGGAAGAGATCTGATGGCTGCAATACCGCTTCTCGAAGAACTGGCCGGCGGCCCGTCCTCGCAGATCATTTCGCAGTTGGCCGGCTTTGAATCGCGTGATGCGGCCAAGCAGATCGAGGAAACCCTGGGAAGCCGCGGCGTGCCGCGCAAATTGTCCGTCTATTCCGCTTCCGCCGGATTCGATCTTTCGGAGGAGCTGGAACACCTCGCCTACCGGACCATCGAACCGAACGTCTTCTTCAATCCGCGTTTCCTGGCGCCTGCCATGCCCCGCCTCGATGACCGTCAGGTGCGCTTCATGGTCGTGCGCGACGAGAATGACGTGAAGAGCCGCCTGCGCTTCCTGATGCCCTATACGATCGAGCGCCCCGGCTTTACCTTTTCCGCATCGATCCTGCGGGCCTGGGCTACGCCGTTCGGGCCGCAGGGCACCCCGCTGATCGATCGCGACGATCCCGTCGGCGTCCTCAACGACCTCTTCGATATGCTTGCGCGCAAGCATCTCAAGTTTCCGGAAGTTCTGGTGCTGCCCGATCTTCTCCTCAACCGTCCCGTCGCCCAGCTTTTCCGTTCGGTCGCGCTTGATCGCAACCTGCCCACGACCACCATTGGCACCGTGGAGCGGCCATTCCTGGAAAGCACGCAGGAGGGCGACGCCTATCTGCGCGAAGCGCTGGGAACACGGCACGCCAAGGAATACAGGCGGTTGTGGCGGCGTCTGGCGGAACAGGGCAAGCTGACCTATACGGTCAGCCGCACGGAAGACGATATCCGCGCGCGGCTCGAGGATTTCCTCGCGGTGGAAGCCAGCGGCTGGAAAGGCCAGCGCGGCTCGGCTATGGCGGTCGACCGGTTCCGCGCGGCATTTGCCCGCGAAGCCGTCAACAATCTCGCGGGCCGCGATCTCGCCCGCATCCACACACTCGAGCTGGATGGCCGGACGATTGCCGTTCTGGTGGTCTTCGTCGAGGCCGGACAGGCGTGGACCTGGAAAACGGCCTATGACGAAAGCCTTGCCGCCTATTCGCCCGGCGTTCTCCTGATGATCGAGATGCTGAAGAACCACCTGGACGATCCGAACATCGATCGCACCGATTCCTGCGCCGTTCCCGATCATCCCGTCGCATCCCGCCTGTTTCAGGAACGCGAAAGCATCGGCACGCTGGTGATCGGCCTGACCCCGGCATCGGATCGCGCGGCCCGCCAGGCCGCCTCGCAGATCCATCTCTACCGGCGCACCCAGAACATTGCCCGTATCGTCCGCGAACGGTTGCGCGGACTGACCGGCCGGAAATGATGCAGGCCTGCGTAAGGCCTACACCTTTTCCTTCTTTTTCACGGGCGCAGGCTTTTCCGGCTCGACCGGTGCATCCGGCTTGGGCGCCAGAAGCTTGCGCAGGGAACCGATCTTGTCCTTGACCAGCGGACGGAAGCGCGTCGCGCGATAGGGCATGTCGGCCGCGCCATAGCCCTCCGGGCCATCGTCATTGCCGCGATGGATTTCCTCGACCTTGATGCCGACAAACTCGCCATCGACATAGTGCTTGTACATGCCGACCCAGCGCACCGTGTAAATCTGGCCTTTGCGGATCAGTTGATCGATGCTGACATTCTTGAACTTGTCATCGATGCAAACGACCTTCTGGCCAATATAAAAGTCATTCATCATCTCACCTTGGCATATCCGGTTTGGCAGTTTGGCGCGTACCGCGTGCCGGCTTCAGGTCTTCTTTTGAACGGCAGCCCGCAAGACATCATTGATGCGATCCTGCCATCCCGCACCATCCGCCTGGAAGTGCTCCAGCACGGCGCGATCGATCCGGATCGAAACGAGCTCCTTGGCATGGGGCACCGCCGGTGTCTCACGCACAGGGAGAACAATTTTCTTGGCAACCGGCTTGAACAGTGCTTCGGCGGCTGCCATCGGGTTTACCGGCCGGCGCGGGGGATTGGCCATGTGAATTCTCCTCGTTATGTCCAATCACCACATCAGGCTGGAATCTCTGCCACAGTAAGGCAATCGCCGGAGAACGCAAAGACATCAATGGGTTCATCAAGCCCGCGGAGCGCGTAGGAGCCCAGATTCTCCATGTTGCATTCGACCCCGGCCAAATCGACAAAGGCTTTCGACAGCAGAACCGGGCGTTTGACCTGCTTGGTCAGGCTTTCCAGGCGCGAGGCAATGTTCACTGCGGGTCCGATGACGGTAAAATCCAGCCGCTTGCGCGAGCCTATGTTGCCGTACATGACATCCCCGACGTGAACGCCGATGCCGTAACCCAGCGGTTTGCGCCCTTCCCTGACATGGTCGGCATTCAACGCGGTCATGGCCGCCTGCGCTTCGGCGATCGCATGCAGCAGATCGGTACAGGCCTTCGGATTGCTCAGCGGAAAGATGGCCAGCAGGCCATCGCCCATGAATTTGAGGATTTCTCCGCCATATTTTTCGATGGGCTCCGACATCGCATCGAAATAGCCGTTGAGCAGCTCGATGACATTGTCGCGGGGCCAGGCGTCCGAGATCGCGGTGAAATCGCGCAGGTCGCAGATCAGGATCGCCGCGCCCACGGTCACGCCGCTGCCGCGGGTGGTGGCGCCGGCAAGAATCTGCTCGCTGGCATGCGGCCCGACATAGGTTTCGAGCAGCGTGCGGGCGAAGCGGTTCTTGAGCCGGATCTCGCTGACCAGCGCCAGGGCGGGAAGCAGGTCTGCCAGAACAGCCATATGATCATCGCCGAAGCCGCCCGGCCGGTCCGTGGCGAAGGTCACCACATGCCGCTTGCCAAGGGTGTGCTCCAGCGGCCAGGCCACGTAGTCCGTCAGCCCCTCGGCGCGCAGTTCGCCCACTACCGAATATTCCTGCCCGGTGTCACCGGCCGCGTCAAAGTGCAGCCGGACCTCATCGGCTCCCTCGGAAATGTCGTTGAGCGGGCTGTTCAGATATTCGGCAGTCTGCTCGGCCCCATATTCGAATGTGCGGATTTCCGCCTCTGCGGCACCGCGCCTCCACAGGATGCGGGCACCACGCCATTGCGGATGCTGTATCCTCAGATGCAGCGACATCCGGGCAACGGGCACGCCCGCATCCACGAGCCGTTCGCCCATCTCGACCAGGATGTTGTCGATGAAGCGCTGATTGCGCGTCTCGATCATCAGCCAGTCGAGCAGTTCACTGCGTTGAGCCGGCCAGGTGCCGCCGCCCGTACCGGGCGAGGTCACCTTCAAATTCACCAAAGATTGCATTGCAATACCCCGTCATGATCACGTCTGCACACGACCTGGAATGACGACACCACGGCACGGCCGCCAGATCGGAACGCCAAGGCTTATGTGGTTGGTCCTTGCTTCGATTATAAGGGGTTGGATTATAAGGGGTTGCAAGCGCCGTGCATAGAATGCAAAAGCCTCCGCATTCCGACGGGGATGCGGAGGCTGGCACGCGCGACAGTTCAGGCTATTGATACGTTGCAGCCTCATCGATGAGGGCCGCGACCTCGACCGGCTTCGAGGCCAGCGATGCGTGGCTTGCCTTCAGCGTGATCACCTTCTTCGCCCCGAGACGGCCGGACATCCACGCCTGATTGGCGGGATGGATCATGTGATCGTCACTCGAAATCTGGTACCAGCTGTGCTTCGACTTCCATGCCGGATTGGTGATTTCATCGCCGAAGGTGCTGGCGAGCGGCGCCTTCTGGGTTACACCCATCACCAGCCCCTCATCCGCCGTCAGGTCCTGGCAGAAGCTCTCGTGGAATTTGTCCTGCTTTACCCAGAGATAGCCGTCGCTGTCGGGTGCGAGATTGGCGGCGCCAAGCGGCGGATTCTTCTGGGTGATCCCGCCCGGACTCTCACCGGCATCCGGCGCAAAGGCGGCGATATAGACCAGGCCCGCCACATTGGGATGGTTGCCGGCTTCCGTGATGACGGCCCCGCCATAGGAATGGCCCACCAGCAGCACCGGACCGCTTTCCTGCGCGATCATCTTGCGGGTGCGCTCGGCATCATCCGCCAGGGACGTCAATGGCAATTCAACGGCTTTCAGCGATGTATGGCCAAGCCGCTTCAGTTCTACAATGACTTTGCTCCAGTGGGCGGCCCCACCCCAAAATCCATGCACGAGAATGATTGTCGGAGTCTGTGTCATCAGCGTTCTCCCTTGATTCAAAAAGCAATCAAAAATGGCACGCCGAGCCAAAGTTCAACGTCTGGTCGACGCCTCCAGAACTAACCATATTCCGCCGGGAACAACAATTCTGTGACGCTTCGCTTTGTATTTATCAGGAAACGAATGGTGCCCCCTGCCGGAATCGAACCAGCACTCCTCTCGGAACCTGATTTTGAGTCAGGCGCGTCTACCAATTCCGCCAAGGGGGCCGCAATGTGCACCGGCCGCGGGCGAACCACAGCCGTCAAAGCCAAATACAGGCAGACCCCACGCCGGTCAACACCATTCCAACGTTTTCTGGCGGGATAACATCTCTGTGTGTTGCGAAGGCGAACACCGCCCGCTACAGCCGATTTGCAGCCTGGAAAGCTCGGCCGCAGCATGCCAGATCGTCAACCGCACACAATTTCCATAGAAACGATTCCGTTTTCCCCGGGCATGGGGTAAGGATCGCCAGCTTTATCGAACCGACACCCACAGGAATCACGCCATGCTGCGCAGACTTTATGATTGGACAATGTCACTGGCCGCGCGCAAATCGGCTGAGGTCTGGCTCGCATTCATTGCCTTTGTCGAAAGCTCGGTCTTCGTCGTTCCTGCCGACGTGCTCTACCTGCCCATGGCGCTGGCACGGCCTGAACGCGCCTACCGCTACGCGCTTGTTGCCACGATCTTCTCGGTGCTCGGCGGTATCGCCGGATGGTTCCTCGGCCATTACGCCTATGAAGCCCTGGCCAAGCCCGTGCTCGAATTCTACGGCAAGCTCGATGCCTTCGAGCAGATGCGCGGATCGACCAGCGCCGACATGATCCTCCTGCTGCTGATCACATCCGGCCTTGCCCATTTGCCGCCGATGAAGATCGTGACGATCCTGTCCGGTGCGGCCAACGTCAACATCTGGCTGTTCATCGTTTCCGCAGTGATCACGCGCGGCGCCCGCTTCTTCTTTCTCGCCTGGCTTTTGCGCCGTTACGGCGAACCGATCCGCCATTTCATCGAAAAGCGCCTGGGCCTGATCGCGGCGGCGGCGGCGGCCGTGCTGATCCTGCTTTACGCCATACTGCACTATTACAGCTCCTGAACGATCCAACCTGAATGAGGATGTCAGACCCATCATGACGACGACCCGCTCTTCGCCGCATCTCAAGACAGCGGTTTTCCTGCTCCTTGCCATGATCGTCACCGTGGGCTCGGCGCTTGGCTTCCAGTATATCGGCGGTTATCTCCCCTGCAAATTGTGCCTTGAGCAGCGCTTTCCCTACTATGCGGGCATTCCGCTGATGGCACTCGCCGTGCTTGCGGCGGCCTTTCGCTGGCCTGCGGCCCTCACGCGCACGCTTCTGGCGCTCGGCGGCATCCTGATGCTGATCGGGCTCGGCCTTGCGGTGTTCCACTCCGGTGTCGAATGGAAGTTCTGGCCGGGACCGACCGATTGCACGGCGGTCAGCATGTCGATCACCACCAATGCCGGCAACCTCCTGAATGACATGAATGCGATCCATCCGCCCGCATGCGATACGGCGGCCCTGCGTGTGCTTGGCCTGTCCTTTGCCGGCTGGAATGCGATTGCCAGCCTGATCCTCGCGCTCATCGCCTTTCGCGGTACAAAAAAGGCGGCCTGACGCCGCCTTTGCCGGATACAATGGAACTGGGGTCCTATGGCTCCAGTTCGACATCCCAGTAGAGATAATCCATCCAGCTTTCATGCAGATGGTTCGGCGGGAACAGCCGGCCATTGTTGTGCAGGTCATGCACCGTCGGGGCATAGGGCTTCTGCCGCGGCCACATCTTGGCTTTATCCGGCATCAAGCCGCCCTTGCGCAGATTGCAGGGCGAACAGGCCGCAACGACATTTTCCCAGATCGTGGCACCACCGGCGCAACGGGGCGTCACGTGATCGAAGGTCAGATCATCCTCCGACCCGCAATACTGGCATTCGAACCGGTCGCGCAGGAAAACATTGAATCGCGTAAAGGCAGGCGTGCGCGACGGCTTGATATAGGTTTTGAGGGAAACGACGCTCGGTACCCGCATTGCGAACGAGGGGGAGGAAACCTCATGCTCGTATTCGGCAACGATATTCACACGGTCAAGGAAGACCGCCTTGATCGCGTCCTGCCAGGACCACAGCGACAAGGGATAATAACTGAGCGGACGGTAGTCCGCATTGAGTACCAGGGCCGGTAACCCGTCCGGCGAGACGGCTATTGTCAAGGAATCACCTCCCAGTCCAACCATCAGGCCCCATTATTGTAAGCTCGAGGTGACAGGAATGTGAAGCGCCATTGCATCGCAGGCTGCGAAAAACCCCGTTATTTCAACTTCATCCAACCGGTGTGCCATCCCGGCCACGGGTTGCGGCGTAATAAGCCCAGAAAAGCCGGGCTGCGACACCCCTCCACGGCGACCAGCGCTCCGCCAAAAGACGCAGGGATTTCGAATCAGGTTTCACTGATTCGGCATAGGCATGGGCATAGGCGTGCTGCAGGGCAACGTCGCCGGACGGGAAAACATCCGCATGCCCGGCCGAAAACAGGAGATAGACTTCCGCCGTCCACGGCCCGATGCCCTTCACATTGGTCATGACGCTCATGGCTTCGTCGATGGGGCGGTCACACAGGTCGAACAGATCAAGCTCTCCGGCCGTGATCGCTTCGCTGATCCGGGCGAGCGTCGCCTGCTTGGCGCGCGAAAGACCCGCCAGGCGCCAGGCCTCCTCTCCCGCCCTGATGTAGTTTTCCGGGGTCAGCGGATCGACAAATTGGATCAGCCGTTTCCAGATCGAATCGGCACTGGCCTTTGATACCTGCTGTGAGACGATGACCGAGGCAAGGCTCTCGAAACCCGGTGCCCGCCGCCGCAGCGGCAACGGCCCTGCCCGCTCGGCAATCGCCGCCAGTTCGGGGTGTGCCGCCAGGAGGGCCGTCAGCCCTTCCGCAACATCGTCAAGCGTGTCTATTCTGCGCATGGAACCGTTCACTTTTCATCTCGGAACAAACACCGTATCAATCGACAAGGTCCTCACGCAAGAATCCCAGTTCATGACTGTCCCGGTTTTCCGCTTTGCTCCCAGTCCCAATGGCCACCTGCATCTCGGCCATGCCTATTCCGCCCTGCTCAACCGGCAGATGGCGCAGGCGGCCGGCGGGCGGCTTCTGCTGCGCATGGAGGATATCGACCGCGAACGCTGCACGCCCGAACTCGAAGCCGCCATGCAGGAGGATCTGCACTGGCTGGGGCTTGACTGGGAAACGCCGGTGCGCCGACAGTCGGAGCATTTCGGCGTCTACCGGGATGTGCTCGACCGCCTCATCCGCATGGACCTGGTATACCCCGCCTTCCTCAGCCGGGGCGACATCAAACGGGAAATGCAGAAAGCCACGGCCAAGGGGCTGGTATGGCCGCACGATCCGGACGGCGCGGCGCTTTATCCCGCAATCGACCGCACGATTTCCAAACGGGAGCGCCAGCGGCGCATGGATGAGGGGCAGCCGTTTTCATGGCGGCTCCACATGGACCGCGCGCTTGCGCACGTGGGGCTGCCTTTGTTCTGGCATGAAACGGCGGATGGCGGATCCGATATCGCAGCCCGGCCGCAGGATTGGGGCGATGTCATCATCGCCCGCAAGGACATGCCGACCAGCTATCACCTCTCCGTCGTCATCGACGATGCGCTGCAGGGCGTCAGCCATGTGGTGCGCGGCAGGGACCTGTTCCAGGCCACCGGTATCCACCGCCTGCTGCAGACCATCCTCGGACTGCAGCCACCGATCTATCACCATCACAGGTTGATCCTCGATCACGACGGCCAAAAGCTGTCCAAGAGCCGCAGGGATACCTCGCTGCGCTCCTTGCGCGCGGCAGGGGTGACACGGGAAGACATCATCGGCCTGGCCGGATTGACACCGCAGCCTTAGGACCTGGCCCGTAAAACAACATCTGGCTGCAGGACCGGCGTTCGTATAAACCTGCATCACAACTCATCCCGTGATCCGGTCCCCATCATGCCCGTCCGTTATTTTCCCGCCCTGTTCGTCCTCCTGTGGGCCACCGGCTTCATCGGTGCCCGCTATGCCATGCCCTACATGGAACCGTTCCTGTTCCTGACGATCCGGTTTGTTATTGCCGGGGCCATTCTCGGCACGTGGGTCGTCATGGCCGGCAACCGTTGGCCGAGCGGGCGCGGCGCCATGCACGCGATCATCGCCGGCTGCCTGATCCACGGCGTCTATCTCGGCGCCGTATTCTGGGCGATCCACCGCGGCCTGCCCGCGGGCATGTCGGCGCTGGTGGTCGGGCTGCAGCCGCTGATCACGGCGCTGATTGCCGGGGCTGTTCTCGGGGAGAAAATCCAGCCGCGTCATTGGGCCGGGCTGGCGGTCGGCTTTGTCGGTGTCGCCATGGTGCTCTGGCCGAAACTGTCGATTTCCGCCGATGGCATCACGCCGGCAACCGTCGGCGCATCCATCCTGTCCGTGCTGGCCATCAGTGCCGGAACAGTCTGGCAGAAACGCTTTGTCGGCACCATCGACCTGAAGGCGGGCACGACACTGCAATATCTCGGCGCGGCCGTGCTGACCGGCATCTTTTCGCTGCTGTTCGAAACCCATGCGGTGATCTGGGCCGCGCCTCTCGGCTTTGCGCTGTTCTGGCTGGTCTTCGTGCTGTCGATCGGCGCGGTGCTGCTGCTGATGGTCCTGATCAATCAGGGCGCCGTGTCGAAGGTCGCTTCGCTGTTCTATCTGGTACCCGGCGTGACCGCCCTGATGGCCTATGTGCTTTTCGGCGAAACACTGACGCTGTTCCAGCTGTGCGGCATGGTGGTGGCAACCCTCGGTGTCGCGCTGTCGACCGGTCAGAAGCGCTTGGCGACCCTGCCCTCGCGATAGTGGATGATGGCGGCATTGACCTCGGCGCCGATGATGAAAATCGCGGCGATGATATAGAGGAAGACGATGGCCGCCATGATCGAGGCCAGCCCCGCATAGGTCGACACGTAGGATGCGAACGTCTCGAGATAGCTCGCGAAAATCGATGCGCCGACGATCCACGCCAGCAGGGTCACAAGGATGCCCGGCAGGATATCGATGAGCTTGCGCCGCCCCGCCGGCAGCCACAGATGCGCCACCAGCAGCCCGACGATCAGCACGGCAGAGGCAATGCAGTAGCGCCAGAAACCGATGGTGCCGGACAGAACGTCAAGCTCGGGAATCCATTTGCTGGCGATGCGCACCGCCAGCGGCGCCAGCACCAGGAGGAAGCTGATGGCCATGATGCCGACGGTGGCTACGATCACATAGCCCAGGCTTTGCAGGCGGCAATAGATGATCGAGCGTGTATCGACCACCCGGTAGGCGCGATTGAGTGCGATGCGCAGCGCTTCGATGCCGTTGGAGGCAAAATAGGCGGCGGCGATCACGCTGATGGTCAGAAGCCCGCCGCGCTGGACGTTGAGAACATTGCGCACCTCCTGTGCAATCGGCCGGGCGATCACCTCGGGCCAGGTGTCGAACACCACATGCACCGCCGTATCGGTAAAGGCGCTGGCGCCGAGAAAGCTGGCAAGCGAGGTGGCGAAAATCAGAAACGGAAACAGCGCCAGGATACCCGACAGCGCCACGTGGCTGGCCAGAGCCCAGCCGTCATCCGTGCTGAAATGCCTCAATGTGTCGAAGGTCACCCGCCGGAGAAAAACATATACTCTACGCATTGAAAATGGTTTGTCCCTTTAGTGCGGGTCCGGCCCCTCGTGACATTGCAAGGCGCGGGCGAATATGTGAAGTCTTTTTTTGATTTTACCATTCGGTTTGCAGCAATCGGAAAAGAATGACCAGTTCCAGAACGATTTTGATCACAGGATGTTCCAGCGGCATCGGCGCCCACTGCGCCCGCGCCCTCAAGGCGGATGGCTGGCAGGTCTTTGCAACGGCGCGGCGAAACGAGGATATCGCAGCGCTTCAAGCCGACGGCCTTTCGGCCCATTATCTCGATTATCGCGAGCCGGATTCCATCAGGGCGCTCGTGGACGATGTGCTCGCCGCGACCGGCGGCACACTCGATGCGCTTTACAACAATGGCGCCTATGCGTTGCCGGGCGCCGTGGAAGACCTGCCGATCGAAGGCTTGCGCGAACAGTTCGATGCCAATTTCTTCGGCTGGCATGAGCTGACCCGGCACATCGTCCCGGTGATGCGCCGTCAGGGCCATGGGCGGATCGTGCATTGCTCGTCGATTCTCGGGCTCGTGCCGATGAAGTGGCGCGGGGCCTATGTCGCGTCGAAATTCGCGCTGGAAGGCCTGATGCTGGTCCAGCGCATGGAACTTGAAGGCTCCGGCATCCATGTCTCCCTGATCGAGCCGGGACCAATTGCCTCGCGCTTCACCTACAATGCGCTGCAGCAGATCGAGAAATACATCGATGTCGAGAATTCGGTGCATCGCGCCGATTATCAGAAGCAGATCGCCCGCCTGTCGCAGGGCGGCACCAAGTCCCGCTCCAAGCTTGGCCCGGAAGCGGTCTACGCGGTGCTGAAGGACGCGCTGGAAAATCCGCGTCCCAAACCGCATTATCTCGTCACGCGCCCCGCGAAATTTGCGGTTCTTGCCCGCAGATTTCTGTCGTCGCGTGCGCTATACCGCATGCTTGCCGGCCAGTCCTGAAAGCGCCCCGGCCTGAAAAGGAAAACCCATGGATATCATCTTCAAGTTTCTGGCCGTCGTTGCCATTGCCGCCGTTACCGTCGTGCTTCTGATCGGTCTGCGCAACATGATGAAGGGCGGCGATGCCAACTTTTCCAACAAGATGATGCAGCTGCGCATTTTCCTGCAGCTGGTGGCGATCATTCTCATCGTCGGCGCGATTTACTTCCACCGCGCCGCCAGCTGACCGCGGGACAGGCCATGGTCAAGCTCAACAGGATCTACACCAGGACCGGCGATGACGGCACCACCGGGCTCGGCAGCGGCGAGCGCCGTTTGAAGCACGATCTGCGCGTCGAAGCCTATGGCACGGTGGATGAAGCCAATGCCTGCGTGGGGCTGGCGCGGCTGCATACGACGGAGCAGTTTCCGGAAATCGACGCCATGCTCGCCCGCATCCAGAACGATCTTTTCGATCTCGGCGCCGATCTGGCCACACCCGATACCGGGGAAAAGCTCGCATACGAACCATTGCGCATTATCGACACCCAGGTCGCGCGCATCGAGGCGGATATCGATCTGTTGAATGAAAAGCTGGCACCGCTGCGCTCCTTCGTCCTGCCGGGCGGATCGGCTGCCTCCACTGCCCTGCATCTGGCCCGCACGGTGGCGAGGCGTGCCGAACGGCACATGGTGGCGCTGGCACAAAGGCCTGATGAGGCCGTCACACCAGCCGCGCTCAAATACATCAACCGCGTTTCGGATTTTCTCTTCGTCGCCGCGCGGGCCGTCAATGACAATGGCGCGAAGGACGTGTTATGGGTGCCCGGTAAGAACCGCTGAACGGGGGAACGGCGCCGATGTTCATTCCACTCTACGACGCCAACAGCCTCAAATACATCAAGTTGCAATATGTCACCCTGGCGCTGATTGCCCTCAATGTCATCATCTTCGGCCTGACGAGCCTCGCCGGGGCAGATTCAAAGACAGCCTCCATCGGCTTTGGCTACATCCCGTCGGTGGTGCACCATATGACGGTACTGCCGCCGCGATATGATTTCGTGCCGCCCGCTTTCACCTATGTCACCTATCCTTTCCCCATGCCGATATCTTCCACTTGGGCGGCAACATGCTGTTCCTCTGGGTCTTCGGCGACAATGTCGAAGATGCCATGGGCCATATCAGATTCCTGATTTTCTACCTGCTCTGCGCTGCCGCCGGCGCCTTCCTGCACGGTACGCTCGACCCGTCTTCCGAGGGGCCGCTGATCGGAGCATCGGCCGCCATTGCCGGCGTGATCACCGCCTATCTGATGCTGCATCCGCGTGTGCGGATCTGGGTGCGGGCTTTCGGCCGGATACCCCTGCGCATCCCCGCGCTCTATCCGCTCGTCCTCTGGATCGGGCTCCAGTTCGTGATGCTCGTCACCCATGGCGAAGACCGCATTTCCTGGTCCGGTCATGTCGGCGGCATCATTGCCGGCGCCCTGCTCCTCATCCCGTTCAAACGCCGCAGCGTGCCGCTGTTTGACCGGGCGATTATCTCGCCGCGCGCCGTTATCGCCGACAAGCAGCCGCCGCAAACGCCACCCGAACCGCCTTCACCCCGGTGGGGCCGTTGATCCCGCAAGTTTCAATCGTTTAAGTCGGATAAGCCCAATCTCGATGATTGACCTTTACGTTAGTCATATTTACGGTCCCGCACGACGTCAGCATGTCGTTTTTTTCACCTCAATGTCGGCATCCGGCAAGCGGGTGCCATTGCCCGGCAGTTAAATCTGTCTGCAGTTCTTATGAGAGGGAGTCCCCATGAAAGTCCTCGTACCGGTAAAGCGGGTAGTCGATTACAATGTGAAGATCAGGGTTAAGGGCGACGGTTCGGGCGTTGAGCTTGCCAACGTGAAGATGTCGATGAACCCGTTCGACGAAATCGCGGTCGAGGAAGCGCTGCGCCTGAAAGAGGCCGGCAAGGTCGAGGAAGTGGTCGTTGTCTCCATCGGACCTGCACAGGCGCAGGAAACCATCCGCACCGCGCTTGCCATGGGTGCCGACCGCGGCATTCTGGTCAAGGTCGACGACATCGTCGAGCCGCTTGCCGTTGCCAAGATCCTCAAGGGCATTGTCGAAGCCGAACAGCCGCAGCTGGTCATTCTCGGCAAGCAGGCCATCGACGACGATGCCAACCAGACCGGCCAGATGCTGTCCGCTCTGCTTGGCTGGAGCCAGGGCACCTTTGCCTCCAAGGTCGAACTCGGCGGCGATACCGCCAAGGTTACCCGCGAAGTCGATGGCGGCCTGCAGACCATCGAGATCAAGCTGCCGGCCATCGTCACGACGGACCTGCGCCTCAACCAGCCGCGCTATGCTTCGCTGCCGAACATCATGAAGGCGAAGAAGAAGCCGCTGGATGAAAAGACCGCAGCCGATTACGGCGTCGACACCAAGCCGCGCCTCAAGGTGCTGAAGACCGAAGAACCGGGCGGCCGCAAGGCAGGCGTCAAGGTCAAGGACGTTGCAGAGCTCCTCAGCAAGCTGAAGAACGAAGCCGGCGTTCTCTAAGGATCAGGAAAGGAATTTACCATGGCTATTCTTCTTTTTGCCGAACACGACAACGAGACCCTTTCCGACCAGACCGCCAAGGCATTGACCGCAGCGCTCGCCATCGGTTCCGACGTGCATGTCCTGGTTGCCGGCAAGGGCGCCAAGGGCGTTGCCGATCAGGCCGCCAAGCTTGCCGGCGTCAAGAAGGTCCTGCTCGCCGACAGCGACGATCTGGCCAACCGCCTGGCGGAAGCCACCGCGGCGCTGATCGTTTCGATCGCCGGCAATTATGACACGATCATTGCCGCCGCAACCACCAACGGCAAGAACATCCTGCCGCGCGTTGCCGCCCTGCTCGACGTCATGCAGATCTCGGACATCATCGAGGTCATCGCGCCCGATACGTTCAAGCGCCCGATCTATGCGGGCAATGCCCTGCAAACCGTCCAGGCGACCGATGCCAAGCGCGTCATCACCGTGCGCACCGCCACCTTTGCGGCGGCCGGCGAAGGCGGTTCGGCTCCGGTCGAGACTGTCGCGGCCGCTGCCAATCCGGGCCTGTCCACCTTCATCGAAGCCAAGCTGTCCGGCGGCGACCGTCCGGAACTGACCTCGGCCAAGATCATCATCTCCGGCGGCCGCGCCCTCGGCTCCAACGAGAAGTTCAAGGAAGTCATCCTGCCCGTGGCCGACAAGCTCGGCGCGGCCGTCGGTGCCTCGCGCGCCGCCGTCGATGCCGGTTACGCCCCCAACGACTGGCAGGTCGGCCAGACGGGCAAGGTGGTTGCGCCTGATCTCTACATCGCCGTCGGCATTTCGGGCGCGATCCAGCATCTGGCCGGCATGAAGGATTCCAAGGTCATCGTTGCCATCAACAAGGACGAGGAAGCACCGATTTTCCAGGTCGCCGATTACGGCCTGGTCGGCGATCTTTTCGTCATTCTGCCGGAACTCGAAAAAGCGCTTTGAATTTCATCGCAAGATTGAAATGAATCTGCATGGCCGGGGTAGACGAACGCTACCCCGGCCATTTAGTTTGGTGCTACAAAGAAAAGAAACGGATGGAAACATGGCTGGCTCGATCAAAACTGTAGGCATTGTTGGCGCGGGACAAATGGGCGGAGGAATCGCTCATGTCTGTGCACTGGCCGGATATGATGTTTTGATCCATGACCAGTCCGCCGACCAGCTGGAAAAGGCCATCGCCACCGTCAACGGCAACATGGCCCGGCAGGTTTCCCACGGCAAGCTCGAGGAAGCCGAGCGCGTCAAGGGCATGTCGCGCATCCGCCCGGCCCTGCGCATTGAAGACCTCGCCGGTGTCGATCTGGCCATCGAGGCCGCGACGGAAGACGAGACGGTCAAGCGCAAGATTTTTGCCCAGCTCTGCCCCAACCTCAATCCGGAAGCGATCCTCGCAACCAACACCTCCTCCATTTCGATCACGCGGCTTGCCGCCACCACGGACCGTCCGGAGCGCTTCATCGGCATCCACTTCATGAATCCCGTTCCGGTGATGAAGCTGGTCGAGCTGATTCGCGGCATTGCCACGGAAAACGTCACGTTCGAGATCGCGCGCGAATTCGTTACCAGCCTCGACAAGACGTTGACGGTCTCCGAAGATTTCCCGGCCTTCATCGTCAACCGCATCCTGCTGCCGATGATCAACGAAGCCATCTACGTGCTCTACGAGGGCGTGGGCTCGGTCGAAGCCATCGATACGGCGATGAAACTGGGCGCCAATCACCCGATGGGCCCGCTGCAGCTTGCTGATTTTATCGGCCTCGACACCTGCTTGTCGATCATGCAGGTGCTGCATGACGGCCTCGCGGATTCGAAATACCGTCCTTGCCCGCTGCTGGTCAAATATGTCGAAGCCGGCTGGCTGGGACGCAAGGCCGGGCGCGGCTTCTACGACTATCGCGGCGAGAACCCCGTTCCCACCCGCTGAGGGCGCCAAGCGCCGTTCAATCCGGCGGCCGCGGATTATTTATTTCATTCAAACCCTTGCATTGACCCCTGCCGCTCCCCAATTCAGGCAGAATTGCAGCACCGGGCCCCTCTGGCGAGAGTTACCGGCTCTCTCGTGATGTCGGAGCTGTAATCTGGAACCGATGCCGGCGGATCATTTTTCACATGGAGCTTCTGTTTGTTGATGCCATGGGCAAGCCCCTATGGATGTGGCTTGGCTTTTTTGCCCTCGTTCTTGTTCTTCTCGTCCTCGATCTGGGCGTTCTCAACCGAAAAAATCACGATATAGGCATGCGCCAGAGCCTTTTGCTCTCGGCGTTCTACATCAGTCTCGGCGTCGCCTTCGGCGGCTTCATCTGGTGGGAGCTGGGCAGCGAGTCCGGCATGCAGTACCTCACCGGCTTCGTCGTCGAGAAAAGCCTGGCGATGGACAATATTTTCGTCATCGCCATGATTTTCGGCTATTTCGCCATTCCCAAGCAATATCAGCACCGGGTGCTCGTCTACGGCATTCTCGGTGTTGTCATCCTTCGCGGCATCATGATCGCGGCGGGTGCGGCCATTGTCGAACAATATGAGTGGGTCCTCTATCTCTTTGCCGCGTTCCTGATCATCACCGGCATCCGCATGCTCATGGCTGGCGACGACGAGTTCGACGTCTCGGCCAATCCGGTCTTCAAGTTCATGCGCAAGCGTTTCCGCGTCACCGACGAGCTGCACGGGCAGAAATTCATGATCCGGCGCACCGACCCGCATACGGGCAAGTCGAAGACATGGATTACCCCGCTGCTTCTGGCACTCGTCATGGTGGAACTGGCGGATGTGATCTTCGCGGTGGATTCCATCCCGGCCATTTTTGCCATCACCACCGATCCCTATATCGTCTTCACCTCGAACATCTTCGCGATCCTTGGCCTGCGTGCGCTGTATTTCGCCCTTGCAAGCCTTATCCATCGCTTCGTCTATCTGAAATACGCACTGTCTCTCGTGCTGGTGTTCATCGGCGGAAAGATTTTCGTGGCTGACGCTTTGGGGCTGGCAAAGATACCGCCGATGTGGTCACTCTCGATCACGCTCGGCATCCTTGCCGCCGGCATTTTCAGTTCGCTCTGGAAGACACGCAACGACGCGCCGGAACCCGAATTAACGATAGATGCAAAACCTGCCTCGACACCCTCTATCGCCGAGACAACGACGAAAGCATAATTGCATCGATGGAGAAGACGAATGAACGCTGACGGAAAACCGTATCATTGGGACCTCTTGGGTGACCCTGCGGAACGGCGTCTGTCCAGCATTCTGGTCAAGATCGGTGAAACAGACGCGGACAGGGTTTCGTTTGACGATATCCTGTCCGCGCTTTCCGAACGCAGCTTCGGCGCGCTGCTGATCCTCTTTGCCGCACTCAATCTGGTGCCGCTGCCGCCGGGGTCGTCGACGATCTTCGGCATTCCCCTGATCCTTCTTTCGCTGCAGATGCTGATCGGCCTGGAAAATCCGTGGTTCCCGGCCTTCCTGCGGAAGAAATCCCTGCGCACGGAGACCTATCGCCGTTTTGTCGGCAAGCTTGAACCGCTGCTCATCCGTTTCGAACGGCTGGCCCGCCCGCGCTACTGGCTGCTGCCGCAGGTCATCATGGAGCGGATCGTCAGCCTTGCAGCGCTGGTCATGGCGCTCATCGTTGTGCTGCCTGTTCCGCTCATCAATCAGCTGCCGGCGCTCAGCATCATCCTGCTCAGCATTGGCCTTGGTGAACAGGATGGCGCATGGCTCGGCACCGGCTTTCTGGTGGCGGCGCTCGCCATCGGCTTCGCCATCGGGCTGGCCGCCTCCGTCGGCCTGGCCGCCCTCCACATCTTCGGTTGAGCATGAACGAGCAGAAAACCATCGCCATCTATGTCGACGCCGATGCCTGTCCGGTGAAAGCCGAGATTTACCGCGTTGCCGAGCGCTACGGCGTCAAGGTCTATGTTGTTTCCAATTCCTTCATGAGCATTCCGCGCGATCCGATGATCGAACGCGTCATCGTCAGCGACGGTTTCGATGCGGCCGATGACTGGATCGCCGAACGGGTATCGCGCGGCGATGTGGTGGTGACCGCCGACATTCCGCTGGCCAGCCGCTGCGTGAAGGCCGGGGCCGATGCCATCTCGCCGACCGGCCGCGCTTTCACCGAGGCCTCCATCGGCAACACGCTGGCCACGCGCAACCTGATGGACGAACTGCGCTCGGCCGGCCAGATCACCGGCGGTCCGCGCCCGTTTTCGCCCAAGGACCGCTCCAGCTTTCTCTCCGCTCTGGATCTGGCCATTGTCCGCCTGAAACGGGCCGGATTTGCTGTCTGAGGTTTCTGGCATCAGTAATATGCGTGGTTCGACAGGCTCACCATGAGGGATGTGGTCTGACTGCAAGGCCAATTGCAAATGTTGCAGAATATGGCTCCCTGCAATCCTCACCCTCCCTCATGGTGAGCCTGTCGAACCACCACCCACAACGAATTTGCACGGCTCCCCTGCATCGGCTCACCATGCCCTGCCATTGACGAAATGAGCGATAACCTCTACGAGAGCGCAACAAAGCTATATGCGTGCCGCTCGTGCCCCAACATATGCCGAGCCGAAAACACCAGCCCAAACACGTACTTGAAAGTTCATTAATGACTATTTTCGATTCTATCGCCCCGGCGCTGTCCGGTG
Organism: Phyllobacterium sp. MT110; assembly: GCF_058792715.1. Classification (NCBI taxonomy): domain Bacteria; kingdom Pseudomonadati; phylum Pseudomonadota; class Alphaproteobacteria; order Hyphomicrobiales; family Phyllobacteriaceae; genus Phyllobacterium; species Phyllobacterium sp. MT110. The sequence goes on along the minus strand of NZ_JBXAFE010000002.1, from coordinate 670,574 downwards.
CATTGGCAGCCCGTGGTTACGAGACCCTGACGCCGGTGCAGACAGCTGTGCTTGCTCCGGAAGCGGACGGTGCGGACCTTCTCGTCTCCGCCCAGACCGGTTCCGGCAAGACCGTCGCGTTCGGCATTGCCATCGCACCGACACTGCTCGAAGGCGAAGACCGCTTCACCTCCATCGGCGCACCCTATGCGCTGGTGATTGCCCCGACCCGCGAGCTTGCCCTGCAGGTTCGCCGCGAGCTGGAATGGCTCTACGAGAAGACCGGTGCCCGCATCGCTTCCTGCGTCGGCGGCATGGACATGACCAAGGAACGCCGCGCATTGCAGGGCGGTGCCCATATCGTTGTCGGCACGCCCGGCCGTCTGCGCGACCACATCACCCGCGGCTCGCTCGACATGACCGAACTGCGCGCCGTGGTGCTCGACGAAGCCGATGAAATGCTCGACCTCGGTTTCCGCGAAGACCTCGAATTCATCCTCGGCGAAGCGCCGAAGGACCGCCGCACGCTGATGTTCTCAGCCACGGTGCCGAAACCGATTGCCCAGCTGGCAAAACAGTTCCAGAACGATGCGGTGCGCATCACCGCGACCAGCGAAAAGTCACAGCACAGCGACATCGAATACCACATCATGCCGGTGGCGCCGCGTGAGCGCGAAAATGCGATCATCAATGCGCTGCTGTTTTACGATGCCCAGAACACCATCGTGTTCGGTGCGACCCGCGAAGCGGTCAAGCATCTGACCAGCCGCCTGTCCAATCGCGGCTTTTCCGTTGTTTCGCTCTCCGGCGAACTCAGCCAGGCCGAGCGCACCAATGCGCTGCAGGCCATGCGCGACGGCCGTGCCCGCGTTTGCGTGGCCACCGACGTGGCCGCACGCGGCATCGACCTGCCCAATCTGGATCTCGTGATCCATGCCGACCTGCCGACCAACCCGGACACGCTGCTGCACCGCAGTGGCCGTACCGGCCGCGCAGGCCGCAAGGGCATCTGCGTGCTGATCGTGCCGGCCTCGCGCCGCCGTTCGGCCGAGCGGCTGCTGCAGATGGCAAAGCTCAGCACCACGATGGTGCCGCCGCCGGATGCCGCTGCCATCAACAAGCGCAATCATGACCGCATCCTCAACGATCCGTCACTGACCGAAGTCATGACCGACGAGGAAGGCGAATATGTCCGCGAGCTTCTCGGCCTGCATTCCGCCGAGCAGATTGCCGCCGCCTATCTGCGCCAGCAGATGGCCGCGCGTCCTGCACCCGAAGAACTGTCGAACACGCCAGCCCACGTTCTCGAGCCGATCCGCAAGGGCAGCTATGATGACCGGCCCGGCCGTGGCGACCGGGGTGACCGCGCCGAGCGCGCGCCGCGTTCGGACCGTTTCGAACAGTTCGAGAGCGGTGCCTGGTTCTCGCTCAGCGTCGGCCGCAAGCAGCGCGCCGAGCCGCGCTGGCTGCTGCCGCTGATCTGCAAGGCCGGCGACATCACCAAGACCGACGTCGGTTCGATCAAGATTCTCGAGACCGAAACCCGCTTCGAAATCACCGCAAGCAAGGCCGACGCGTTTCTTGCCCGCATCAAGCAGTACGGCACCGGCGAAAAAGGCGTGAACATCACCCGCAGCGAGGCCGCAGGCTTCTCCTCCCCGCGCAGCGATTTCAAGCCGAAGAAGAGCTTTGGCGAAAAGCGCGAGTGGGATGACCGCAAGCCGCCCCGCGCCCGCGATGACCGCCCGCGTGACGACAAGCCGAAAGCCGACTGGGCAGCCAAGCCCGCCAAGGCCAAGCCGGAAGGCTGGACCGCGGAAAAACCCGAAAAGGTGAAGAAGCCCAAGGAGCGCAAGCCCGGCGATCCCTCCGGCTTCGACAAGTACAAGGCCAAGAAGGCCCGCAAGGCAGCTGCCGGTCAGCCGGAATAATCAGATCTTCGGATTGAATGAACAATGAACCCGCCGCGGATGAAAATCCCGGCGGGTTTTGTTTTTTGGCAAGAATATTGTGCGTGGTTCGACAAGCTCACCATGAGGGAGGCCGGGGATTGCAGCCCACCCAGTCCCCTCATGGTGAGCTTGTCGAACCACGCACCGCAGCTCTGCCCCACCTTTCAACAGCCAGACGCGACAGCGGGCGTGGCAACGGCCCGCTCTATCCGGAACAATTACTGCGCGGCCATGGCCGCATCGATCAGACGCACGGCGTCATCGCTTTCCCACGGCGCCGGACCATTCATGGCGGCAATCTGGCAGCCCTCCTTGTCGACGATCATCGTCACCGGCAGGCCAAATGCCAGGTTCTTGCGCTTGAGCTCATTGAACACGCCCATGGTCGGATCGCGGTAGAGCGCCAGTGATTTCACGCCGATATCAGCCAGGAAACCTTTCGGCTTCTGGTCGTCGCCCGTATCGATATTGATGGTCACGACCTGAAAATTGTCGCCGCCCTTCTTGGTCTGCAGCGCATCGAGCGCCGGCATCTCTTCGCGGCAGGGCGCGCACCAGGTGGCCCAGAGATTGACAAGGACGGTCTTGCCCTTGAAGTCCGCCAGCCGCATCGGCTTGCCGTCGGGTCCGGTGAAGGACAGTGCGGACATGGATTGCGGCTTCTCGGCCCCGCGCATGGCCGCGACGGCACCCGTTGCTGCCGCGTCGATCTTCCTCGCCGTATCGGTCTTGGCGGTGCATTGATCGGTCGTGTTTGTTCCGGCAACAATATTGCCAGAAGGCCGCTCCATCACGTATACCCCAACCGCACCGGCGACTATGCCTGCGAGCGCGGCAAGAACAATAATTTTCCTGCTGCCGCCTGAAGTGGTTTTCTGTGTTTCGTTGCCGTTGTCCATATCTTACACTTTCCGTCTATCCACCCCGGTTTACCCAAGGCTTACAATGTCCGACAAGAAAAACAGCAACGAAATGTGGGGAGGCCGTTTCGCCTCAGGTCCGGCCGCCATCATGGAAGAAATCAACGCTTCCATCGGGTTTGACCAGAAACTCTATGCCCAGGACATTCGCGGTTCACTTGCCCATGCAGCCATGCTTGCGAAAACCGGCATAATCGCGGCGGACGACCACGACAAGATCGCAAAGGGCCTGAACACGATATTGTCAGAGATCGAAAGCGGAAAGTTCGTTTTCTCACGCAAACTTGAAGACATTCACATGAATGTCGAGTCGCGGCTTGCCGAACTGATCGGCGCGCCGGCCGGCCGACTGCACACGGCGCGGTCGCGCAATGATCAGGTTGCCGTCGATTTCCGCCTGTGGGTCAAGGAAGAATTCCAGCGCACGGCAACCGCGCTGAAAAAGCTGATCGAGGCTTTCCTGAAGCGCGCCGAGGAACATGCGGCAACCCTCATGCCCGGCTTTACCCATCTGCAGACCGCGCAGCCCGTCACCTTCGGCCATCACTGCATGGCCTATGTGGAAATGTTCGGCCGCGATCTCAGCCGGGTGACGGACGCCATCGAGCGCATGGATGAATCGCCGCTCGGCGCCGCCGCGCTGGCGGGAACCGGCTTTCCCATCGACCGGCACATGACGGCGAAGGAACTCGGCTTCCGCGAACCCACCCGCAACTCGCTCGACAGTGTTTCCGACCGCGACTACGCCCTGGAATTTCTGTCGATGGCCGCCATTGCCGCCACGCATCTCTCCCGGCTGGCCGAGGAAATCGTCATCTGGTCGACGCCGCAGTTCGGTTTTGTGCGCCTGTCCGATTCCTTCTCCACCGGTTCTTCGATCATGCCGCAGAAGAAGAACCCCGATGCCGCCGAGCTGGTGCGCGCCAAGACCGGCCGCATCACCGGCTCGCTCGTCGGCCTGCTGACCGTCATGAAGGGCCTGCCGCTGACCTATTCGAAGGACATGCAGGAAGACAAGGAAGCCGTGTTTGACGCGGCCGAAACCCTTGAGCTCGCCCTGGCCGCCATGACCGGCATGGTCGGCGACATGACGATCAACACCGCGGCCATGAAGAAGGCCGCCGGTTCCGGCTATTCCACTGCCACCGACCTGGCGGACTGGCTGGTGCGCGAGCTTGGCCTACCCTTCCGCGAGGCCCACCATGTCACCGGCCGCGCCGTCGCGCTGGCGGAAGAGAAGAAGAGCGAACTCGGCAAGCTGACGCTGGATGACCTCAAGGGCATTCACCCCGGCATCACCGAGGCCGTGTTCGGCTACCTCACCGTGGACAAATCCGTGCGCAGCCGCAAATCCTATGGCGGCACGGCGCCGGAGCAGGTGCGCAAGCAGATCAGGTTCTGGCAAAAACGCATCACGAAATCGTAAGTCCGACGATGGGGGATGCAAAGCGTTCCTCCATGCGTTAGACAGGACAACATACTTTCGGACGACAGGATCTAAATCGATGACAAGCCGTTCTTACCTCACGACAATTCTGATGGCGGTTGCAATCGTCAGCGCGGTGTCGGCCTGCGGCCGCAAGGGCCCGCTCGAATTGCCGCCCGCATCGGTGACCGCACCGGCACCGGGCGAGCCGAAGCCGGCCAGGCCACCCGTTCAAGACAAGCGCTTTTTCCTCGACTCCATCATCTAGGCAGATTTTTCGTGAATCATTTCGATTACAAGGACGGCGTTCTCCATGCCGAGGACGTCAGCATTCCCGATATCGCCAGCGCGGTCGGCACCCCCTTCTACTGCTATTCGACGGCCACCATCGAACGGCACTACAAGGTCTTTGCCGCGGCCTTTGCCGAAATGGATGCGCTGGTCTGCTACGCCTTGAAAGCCAATTCCAATCAGGCCGTCCTGAAGACCCTGGCGCGCCTCGGCTCCGGTGCCGACGTGGTATCGGAAGGTGAGATGCGCCGTGCCCTGGCCGCGGGAATTCCCGCAAGCAGGATCGTCTTTTCCGGCGTGGGCAAGAAGCCGGGCGAAATGGACTTTGCCCTGGCAGCGGGCATTCATTGCTTCAATGTTGAATCCGAGCCGGAGCTGGAACTCCTGTCCAGCCGCGCCGTGGCGGCGGGCAAGATTGCGCCGGTGTCCCTGCGCATCAATCCCGATGTCGATGCCAAGACCCACAAGAAGATTTCCACGGGCAAGTCCGAAAACAAGTTCGGCATTCCGCTGGCCAAGGCACGGTCCGTCTACGCCAATGCGGCGCGGCTGCCCGGCCTGAAGGTATCCGGCATCGACATGCATATCGGCAGCCAGATCACCGATCTGGAGCCGTTTGACGATGCCTTTGCCCTGCTTGCCCAGCTCGTCGGCGACCTCAAGGCCGACGGCCACGATATCAAGCATGTCGATCTCGGCGGCGGTCTCGGCATTCCCTATCACTTCGACAACAATCCGCCGCCCCTGCCCGACGCCTATGCGGCCATCGTCGCCCGGCATATCAAGCCGCTCGGGCTCAAGACCATTTTCGAGCCGGGCCGCCTGATCGTCGGCAATGCCGGCATCCTGGTCAGCGAAGTCATCTTCGTCAAGGAAGGCGACGCGCGCAATTTCATCATCGTCGACGCGGCGATGAATGACCTCATCCGCCCGACGCTCTATGACGCGTTCCACACGATCCGTCCGGTCAAGGAGCCAACCGCCTCGCATCCGCGCATTCGCGGCGACGTCGTCGGCCCGGTCTGCGAAACCGGCGACTATCTCGGTCTTGACCGCGACCTGCCGCGTCCTGCCCCCGGCGACCTGATCGCCATCGGCACGGCCGGTGCCTATGGCGCGGTTCAGTCGGGGACCTACAACACCCGCCTGCTCGTGCCGGAAGTGCTTGTCAGCGGCGACCGCTTCCACGTGGTGCGCCCGCGGACGACCTATGAGGAACTCATCGGTCTCGATTCCATACCGGACTGGCTCTGAAACCAGCCGGCACACAGAACGGTGAACGGCTTTTTGCGCCAAGGCCTCGCCTTTGCCACGATGAGTGGTATTCTTGACCAGCGTCAATGCGGTCATGATGGAATCGCAGGGTGACGAGATGGAGCAGGGATGACCGGTCAACACCCCGATGGGCGGGACGCTGAAAGGGTCAGGTTCGATATTTTCAAGAGTATCGATCGGCTCCGCTTGTCCGCGTGGCTGACCCTGGCCTTCGAGCGGTTATGGCCGCGGGTCCTGCCGCTGCTGCTTGTCGCTGCACTGTTCGTGATCGTCGCCTGGTTCGGCCTGTTCCGCATGATGCCGGATCTGGTCCGTCTCGGCCTCCTGACGCTGTTTGTTCTGTCGCTTCCGGTGTGCCTCTACACCCTGCTGAGATTCCGCCTGCCGGACCATGCCGATGTCAGCCGCCGCATCGAAGACGTCAATACGCTCGATCACCAGCCGATTGCCGTCCAGTCGGAAATCTTGGCGACCAGCACGGACGATCCTTTTGCCCAGGCCCTGTGGGACGAGCACCGCAAGCGCATGGCCGAACGCATCAGAGGCCTGAAAACCGGCCTGCCCCGGACAAACATCCCGGAAATCGACCCCTGGGGCCTGCGGGCCGTGATCGGGCTGCTTCTTGTCATCGCCTTCGCCTTTTCCGGCAGTCCGCTCGGCGGACGTCTCGGCGATGCATTCCAGAGTCACAGCAGCAGCAATGCGCTGCCGCCCCGCATCGACGCCTGGGTCACCCCGCCGCGCTATACGGGCCGCCCGCCGGTCTTCCTCACCTCGGCGGCCAATGACCAGGAAAAGCAGTTTACCGTCCCGCAGAACAGTACGTTGACCATCCGCATCATCGGCGGCAACGGAACCGAACGGGTGACGCAGACCCTGCCGGACGGCAAGCCCGCCGACATTCCGGTCAAGCAGGACGCGAAGACGGCCGACGCTGCCTCCGCGAAAGACCAGCCGCGCAATTTCGAGCTGACCCTTGATACCAATGCCACTGTCGGACTGATCAACAACGGCACCGTGCATTCCGAGTGGGCGTTCGCCGTGTTGCCGGACCAGCCGCCCACCATCCGCTTCACCAGGGAACCATCGAGCGCCGTCAATGGCACGATGGAACTGACCTATGAAATCAGGGACGATTACGGTGCGGCCAGCGCGCAGGCGAAGGTCGAGCAGGTCCAGCCGCCGGCAAAGGATGCAAGGCCGCTGTTCGAGGCCCCGGAAATCCCCCTCAGCCTGCCGAAGCGCGGCGCGGACGGCGGCGAGACCAAAACGACGCGGGACCTGACCGAACATGTCTGGGCCGGGTCGGAAATCCGCATGACGCTTGTCGCGGTTGACGATGCCGGGCAGGAAGGCAGGAGCGAGACCAAGACCCTTGTCATGCCGGAACGCCCCTTTGCCAATCCGCTGGCGCGCGCGGTGGTGGAACAGCGGCGCATGCTGGCGCTGAACGCCAATGCCAAGCCGGATGTGCTGAACATGCTGGATGCCATTACCCTGTGGCCGGAGGAGACCATCCGGAATCCCGCCCGTTATCTGGGTCTGCGCAGCATCCGTTCCCGGCTCAACCTTGCCAGGAGCGATGACCAGCTGCGCGATGTCGTCGCCTATATGTGGCAGGTGGCGCGCGGCATCGAAGACGGCGCCCTGTCCGACGCCGAGCGCAGCCTGCGCGAAGCCCAGGAGGCGCTGCGGCAGGCGATCGAGCAGAATGCCAGCCCCGAAGAAATCGACAAGCGCATGGCCGACCTGCGCAAGGCCATGAACAAATATATGCGTGAGCTTGCCCAGCAGGCCCAGCGCAATCCCAACATGGCGCAGGCGCCCGATCCCAATGCCCGCGAATTGCGGCAGGAGGATATCGACCGCATCCTCAAGCAGATCGAGGAACTGGCCAAGCAGGGCTCGAAGGAGCAGGCCCAGCAGTTGCTCTCGCAACTCAACGACATGCTGAACAATCTGCAGATGCGCCAGGCCCAGGGCAAGAACGGCCAGGGCGACCAGATGAAACAGCAGATGGACAAGCTCGGCGACCTGATGCGGCGCCAGCAGAAAATGATGAACGAGACCCACAGGCTGGAACAGCAGCGCCAGAATGGCATGATGCAGGACAATGGCCAGTTCGGCGGCCAGATGGGACAGGACGGCCAGCAGGGCCAGATGTCAGAGGAAGATATCGCCAAGGCGCTGAAGGGCCTGCAGGACGGCCAGGGCAAGCTGCAATCCGACCTGCAGCAGCTGATGGACGATCTGAACGGCCAGGGCGTCACGCCCAACAAGGATTTCGGCGACGCCGGAAAATCCATGGGAGATGCCCAGAAATCCCTCGGGGAGGCTGATGGCGGACAGGCGCTCGACCAGCAGAGCAATGCGCTGGATTCCCTGCGCAAGGGCGGACAGGACATGATGAAGCAGATGCAGGCCATGGGCCGGGCGGGCAAGCCGGGCGGTCCGCAGCAGAGTGACCGCGACCCCTTGGGACGGCCGTCCAAATCCGACAGCGGCACCGATTTCGGGCTGGACCGGAACATGCTGCCCGGACAGGCCGATATCCAGCGCGCCCGGCAAATCCTCGATGCCATCCGCGAACGGCTCGGCAATGCGCTGAGCCCGCAGATGGAAAAGGATTATCTGGAACGCCTGCTGAAATTCAACTGAGGCTAGTGGCCCGATTCTGACATTCGCATGCTGCGCGTGATGTGAAATTCGTTCCACTAGAGCCTCAGTCCCGGACGACACCGACATAGGGCAGCTGCCGGAAGGAATGCCCGACATCCATGCCATAGCCGACGACGAAATAGTCGGGACATTCGAAGCCCTTGAAATCCGCTTCGATATCGGTTTTCCGCTTCACGCTCTTGTCCAGCAATACGGCGATGGAGACGCTGCGCGCACCGCGCTCCAGCATCAGTTCGCGGGTGAATTTCAGCGTCCTGCCCGATTCCAGGATATCGTCGATCAACAGCACGTCGCGGCCGTGCACATCGCTGTCGATATCGCGCAGCAGCCGCACTTCCTTGCTCTCGGTGCCCTTGCCATAGCTGGACACGGTGATGAACTCGACATCCGGCTCGGCGCCCGCATCGTGCATGGCGCGGATCAGGTCCGCCGCGAAGATGAACGATCCCTTGAGGATCGAGATCACCAGCAGGTTGTCGAACCGTTTTGCCACAATGTCTTGCGCCAGTTCCAGATTGCGCGTGGCGATCTCCTGCGCACTGAACAGAACATCGATATTCTTCTCGCCAACTTTCGGCATGCAACTCTTCCTGATTTTCCGATAAGCAAGGCTCCTTGAGCCTTTCCTGTTTGAAAGGCTCTATAGCCCGATATCGGCCGGAAAAGCAAAACCTCAGCGTTTTCCCGGCTGGTCAATCGGCGCGGTCAACGGATCGTGTTGCCTGCAGGCGCGGACACGCTCGTGCCCGGCATGTGGGGACCGGCGGCATGCCGCTGGCTGAAAAGCACATGCCCGCCGCAGATCCAGAACGTCGACGCCGCAACCAGAAGCACCAGCAGCCAATAGGCGAAGCCGGGCATGCGCGCCTGTGCCTCCTGCGACTTTTGGAGAATTGTCATGCGCGCGTTTACGGGGAAGTGTGCGTCCAGGCTTTGCCGGGAGGAAGGAGGTGACATGGATTCATAGATTGCGTCTTCCGCCCCGCCCTTGTCGAAGTGGAGCGCGGGGACAATATGCGAAACAGTTTCGCCGCTCATCGTTTTAAACCGTGCAATCACGTGTTTTCCGGTCGTTCTGCCATGTTGCAGTCATGATCCTCCGAATCATTGTGGCAGCCTATCGCCCAATAATTAATGTTTCGCCGAACGGATGCAGCGATTGATGGGTGGTCAAATCCGTCCGCGCTGAATAAAACACGCGTGGACAAGAAACTTGGAAAGTCAGCTTGATTCGTTTTGAGAATGTCGGTTTGCGATACGGGATGGGCCCGGAGGTTCTGCGTGACGTCAGCCTCCATATTTCACCCCGCTCGTTTCAGTTTTTGACCGGCCCGTCGGGCGCGGGCAAGACATCGCTGCTGCGCCTGCTGTTCATGACGCTGAAGCCGACGCGCGGTCTCATCACCGTCTTTGGCAAGGACATCGCGACCATCTCCTCCAAGGAAATGCCTTTGTTGCGCCGTCGTATCGGCGTGGTGTTCCAGGATTTCCGCCTGCTTGATCACATGACGACCTACCAGAATGTCGCCCTGCCGCTGCGGGTGCGCGGCAAGGAGGAAGCCACCTATCGCGCGGAAGTTGAGGAATTGCTGCACTGGGTTGGCCTGGGCGAACGCATGCACGTGCTGCCGCCGGTGCTGTCAGGCGGCGAGAAGCAGCGTGCAGCGATTGCCCGCGCCCTGATTGACCAGCCGGAGATCCTGCTGGCCGACGAGCCGACCGGCAATGTCGATCCGCCCCTTGCCCGGCGCTTGCTGCGCCTGTTCGGCGAGCTGAACCGTTCCGGTACCGCCGTGGTCATCGCCACCCACGATCTTACCCTGATGGATCAGGTCAATGCGCGCCGCATGATTCTCGATCAGGGGAGGCTCGATATCTATGATTGACGCCGCCCGCCTCAGGGAGCTGGCCGCAGATCTGACTAGTCGCGCCATCCAGCTTGTGCGCGGCAAGAACGGCCAGGCGCCCATCGTGCCCGCCGGCAATGTCGTCGGCCATGCCCTGATGATCGTGATCGCCATCATGACGTTCCTCGCCTGCCTGACCATCGGGGCGGTCAGTCTCGTCCAGTCGACCGCGGCGACATGGCAGAGCCAGATTTCGACCGAAGCCACCATCCAGATCCGTCCGGTCGAGGGCCAGGACATGGAAGCCCTGCTCGTTCAGGCCGGCAAGCTTGCACAGGGCTTTTCCGGGGTCAAATCCACCCGCGTCATCGACCGGGCGGCCACGGCCCGTCTGCTGGAGCCATGGCTCGGCACCGGGCTCAACATCGATGATTTGCCCGTTCCGCGGCTGGTCGTGGTTACGCTCGACGAGGCCTCCCCGCCGGATTTCGCCTTGCTGCGCAGCGAACTCGTAAAGAACATCCCGGGTGCCAGTTTCGACGATCACCGCACCTGGGTCGACCGGCTCGTGTCCATGGCCCGGTCCACCGTGCTGATCGGCATGACGGTGCTCGGGCTGGTCATCGCCGCGACGGTTCTCACGGTGATTTTTGCCACGCGCGGCGCCATGGCCGGTAATGGTCACATCATCGAAGTGCTGCATTTTATCGGCGCGGAACAGAAATTTGTCGCCCGGCAGTTCGAGCGGCACTTTTTCTGGACCGCCCTGAAAGGCGCATTATGCGGCGGCGCGCTGGCCATCCTGATCTTTCTGCTCATCGGCTGGTGGTCGTCCCGCAATCTGGCAACGCCGGAAGCCGATCAGGCCACAGCCCTGTTCGGCAATTTTTCCATAGGGTCAGGCGGCTATACCGGCGTCGTGCTGATCATTCTCGCAGTCAGTGTTTTGACCATGATTACAACACGAATGACAGTCATAGCGCATTTACGCCAGGTCGACGGGCGCGCAGGCGACAGTCACGATACCTGAGCAATTTCGATTCAATTCGACGACATAAAATTCATGGGAGGTTTGCCGGCAAGGCTTATACACTCCCGGCGGCACGACTCTCGAACAAGGCAACGCGTGATCAGAAAATGGACGGCACGGACGACAGCAGCAACCAACCGCCGGCAGGCGCCGAAGCCCGCCCGCGCGGACTTGCGTCTGCATTGCGCAAGCGTGTTGCCCGCCCGTTCTTCCTGCTCGGCGTTCTGGCGCTCGGCCTGTTCCTCGGCGGGTTCATTGTCTTCAGCGATCATGTCAGCACCATGCAGACGCCTGAGCTGGTTGAACCGGCTGATGGCATCGTCGTCCTGACGGGCGGCTATTCGCGCATTGAAGGCGCTCTCGACCTGCTCAAGAACAAGCGTGGCAAGCGGCTTTTCATCAGCGGGGTCCATCCCTCGACCAAGCGCGGCGAGCTGCAGCGGGTAACACGCGGCGATGCCACGCTGTTTGAATGCTGTGTCGACATCGACCGCTCAGCGCTCGACACCATCGGCAATGCATCCGAGAGCATCAAGTGGGCCAAGGCCAACCATTACACGCGCATCATTGTCGTCACCAACAACTACCACATGCCCCGGACACTGGTGGAGCTGCGGCGCGCCTCGCAGGAGATCGAGTTCATCCCCTACCCTATCGTCAACAGCGATCTGCGCAACGGCGACTGGCTGGCCCGCGGTCAGGTGGTGCGCGTGCTTGTCGTCGAATATGTGAAATATCTCGGCGCTGTCATACGCTCGGCGCTGCCCGACAGCCTGTCGGCGGGGACACAAACCTTTGTTCGATGGATCAGGGGCGGCTGATTGGGAGTTCACGGCGCGGGCAAGTTGGTATAACGAAGGCCTGACCAACCGCCATGACCGGGACCCCGATGACGATCATCCGATCAATTGTCTTCAATATCGCCTTCTATCTCAACCTGATCATCCAGATGATCATCTTCACGCCCTATTACTTCCTCAGCTCCCGCAGGAATGCCTGGAGCGTGCCGAAGAACTGGGCAAGGTCCAACCATTGGTTGCAGAAGGTTCTGGCCGGCACGGATCACGTGATCGAGGGTATCGAGAACATACCCGATGGCCCCTACATCTGCGCGCCCAAACATCAATCGTTCTGGGATGCCTATGCCTTCCTGCCGCAGATCGCCGATCCCGTCTATATTCTCAAACGCGAGCTGATGTGGATTCCCCTGTTCGGCTGGTACATCCTCAAGATGAAGATGGTGCCGATCGACCGGGGCAAACGCTCGGTCGCCATGAAGACGGCGATTCGGGGGGCGCGGGATGCCGTTTCCCAGGGCCGCCAGCTGATGATCTATCCGGAAGGCACCCGCACCGCACCGGGTGCACCGCCCGCCTACAAATACGGCGTGGCGCATATCTATACCGAGCTTGGCGTGCCGGTCCTGCCGATCGCCCATGTCGCCGGTCTGTACTGGCCGCGCCGCAAGTTCCGCCGCTTTCCCGGCACGATCCGCTGCCGCATCCTGCCGCCGATCCAGCCGGGCCTCGACGCCGAGAGCTTCCTGAAAAAATTGCAGGAAGTGACGGAAGCCGCATGCGATGAGCTGCTGATCGAGGCGGCCCGCTCCGAAAACCCGCCGCCCCTGCCGCCGACGGCAGTGCAGCGGCTGAAGGAGCTCGGGGTAACGGTCTGAGATTTCCGGGGTCCGCAACACCCATGGTGCGTGGTTCGACAAGCTCACCATGAGGGAGGGTGGGGGTTGCAGAGAGCTGCATTCTGCAACGTTTGTGATTAGCAATGCAGCTAAACCACCTCCCTCATGGTGAGCTTGTCGAACCACGCACGGCAGCTGCTGCAACTGGTAAAATTACAACCTGATCCCTAGCCGGGGTTGCGGTCGATGGCGGCGACCAGGGTTTCAAACCAATGGTCGCGGATATTCATCTTGCGCATGTGCTCCAGCGTATTGTGCACGTAATCCTCATTGCGGCCAGACTGGCCGACCGAGCCGCGCACGGTGGCGGCAGCCTGTTCAACCGTCAGCGCCCCCGCATACTGCACATGCCTGCGGTCGACTACATAGGTCAGCGCCTCGACCCTGCGGCCATCCCTCAGACGGACGGCCAGCCGCTTTTCCAGATAGACATTGGTGACCAGTTCCCGCTCGCGCAGATAGGCGACGACCTCGTCTTCAAGCTCGCCGGGAACCCGGAAGGCCAGGCCGAGGCAGGAACCGCCATGATCGAGACCGAGCACAAGCCCCGGCCGTTCCGGCGTGCCGCGGTGCACGTAGGAATGCACGCACAGCGCCCGCCGGTAGCCGTGCAGGCGCGCATGCATGGTTTCAACATGTGCAAAGCCTGGCTTCCACATCAGAGAACCGTAGCCAAAGACCCAAAAATCGCCCATATCCGTCCTGATAGCTGTACTTCATTGCGAAGCTTCTTCCCTGACCGATAGCGAGACCCGGACCATGACGTCAAGCACTGCCGACAAACCCTACAATGCCGGACGGCGTATCCGCTTCCTGGCCGCCGGTATCGTCCTCGTCGGCCTGCTCTATACGGGCGGGTGGTACTACGTGGCCAACATGCTGGAAACGCGGGTTGCCGCCAATATCGCCGGCCTGCAGGCCAAGGGCATCAACGCCGCCTGCGACAATGCGGCGGCCAGCGGCTATCCGTTCCGCCTCGGCCTCAACTGCTCCAAGGTGTCATGGGTCGACCAGGCGAAAAATGTTTCCGTCAGTGCCGGTGCCTTCCGCTCCGCCGCGCAGGTCTATGCACCCTTCCACATCGTCAGCGAGATCGACGGCCCGGCTGCCGTCAGCGCTCCCGGCATGCCACCGCTGGATCTGAACTGGGACAATTTGAAATCCAGCGTGCGGCTGGACAAGCCCATTCCGCAACGCCTGTCAGTGCAGGGCCGCAATATCGTCGTCACCCAGCACAACCCGTCCGGTACCGGCACGCCGTTTGCCACCCTGAAGGACGGCCAGCTGCATTTCCGCGCCATGGAGCCGGTCATGGATATTGCCCTGTCGTTCAGCAGCCTGAAGGTTGCCGACAACACAGTCTACGACAAGCCGCTGCCCGAACTGACCGGCGCCGCCGATATCCAGATGGCAAACGGCTTTGCCCTGATCGGCAAGACGGAACGTGATCTGAGCATCCTGCGCGGGCAGTCCGGCCTGCTGCGCAATGTGGATCTCGCCCTGCCCGACGGCAGCGGCATCGCCATATCCGGGCCCTTCTCCGTGGCGGACGATGGACGTATCAGCGGCGATTTCAAGATCACCCTGCGCAACCCGGAAAGCGTTGCCAATACGGCAAAGAGCATCTTCCCCGGTCAAGACAAGATCATTTCATCCGTGCTGCAGGCCATGGCCTTCGTGCCGAAGGATGCAAGCGGCGCGCCGACACTTCCCGTCTCGGTCAAGAACGGCAAGATGTCGGTCGGCTTCATCAGCATCGGCCGCCTGCCCTCGCTGTGAGGGCAGATCGGATTGCAAACGATATGGTGCGTGGTTCGACAAGCTCACCAAGAGGGAGTTGGTTTGGCCGCAATGCTACGAGGAAACGCTGCAGAATATAGCTCCCTGCAATCGACAATCCCCCTCATGGTGAGCTTGTCGAACCACGCACCCCGGCGGCGCCGCGGTTTAGGCTCTCATCAGGAACTCTTGGCACCCGCCTTCTGGCGTCCGAAATCGGGGGCGTCCACTTCCTGACCCGCATCGATGATCCCGCGCCGGACGGCACGGGTGCGGGTAAAGAGATCGAACAGTGCATCACCATCGCCCCAACGGATTGACCGCTGCAGCGAGGCGAGATCCTCGGAAAACCGCGCCAGCATTTCAAGGATCGCATCCTTGTTGTGCAGGCAGACGTCACGCCACATGGTCGGATCAGACGCTGCAAGGCGGGTGAAATCGCGAAAACCGGAGGCGGAGTATTTGATCACTTCCGAATTGGTCACTTCTTCCAGGTCGCTCGCCGTGCCGACGATGTTGTAGGCGATGATGTGCGGCAGGTGCGAGACGATGGCCAGCACCCGGTCATGATGCACCGGGTCCATCGTATCGAGCCGCGAGCCGCAGGCTTCCCAGAATTTCGTCAGCCGGTCGAGGGCAACCGGATCGGTGCCTTCCAGCGGCGTCAGGATGCACCAGCGGTTGGCAAAGAGCTCGGCGAACCCCGCATCGGGCCCGGAATATTCCGTACCGGCGAGCGGATGGCCGGGGATGAAATGCACATGGGCCGGCAGTTCCGGCTGCATCTGCGCGATGACCGATCCCTTGGTCGAACCGACATCGGTGACGATGGCGCCGGTTTTCAGCGATCCGGCAATGTGCCTGGCAACGTCACCGGACGAGCCGACGGGCACGGAGATGATGACCAGATCGGCGTTTTTGACCGCTTCCGCACTGTCGAGGACATAGCTGTCGCCCAGCCCCAGCGCTTCGGCGCGCTGCAGCGTGCTTTCGCTGCGGGTCGAGATGACGATGTGATCTGCCAGGCCCTCGCGTTTGATGACGCGCGCCAGCGACGAACCGATCAGGCCAATGCCGATCAGCGCAATGGTATCGAAATGGATTTTGGACATTGTTTACTTCAAGAATTCGGAGAGTGCAGCGACTACGCCGCGATTGGCTTCCTCGGATCCAATGGTAAGGCGCAACGCGTTGGGGAATCCGTAGCCCGCAACACGGCGCAAAATATAGCCCCTGCTGGTCAGATAGGCGTCTGCCTTGTCGGCCGATTTCGCCGCATCGTCCGGGAAATGCACGAGCAGGAAATTGCCGACCGACGGCGTGACGCGCAGGCCCAGCCCCGACAGCTGTTCGGTCAGCCATGGCAGCCATGTATCGTTGAAAGCAACAGCCTTGTCGACATGCGCACGGTCGCGGACAGCGGCAGCACCGGCCGCAATGGCCGCGGAATTCAGGTTGAACGGCCCGCGGATGCGGTTGACCGCGTCAATGACATGCGCCGGCGCGAACATCCAGCCGATCCGCAGGGCGGCAAGGCCGTGGATTTTCGAGAAGGTGCGGGTCATCACGACGTTCTCGAACGACGAGACGAGCTCGATACCCGCTTCGTAATCGTTGCGGCGCACATATTCCGCATAGGCCGCATCGAGAACAAGCAGGACGTTCTTCGGCAGGCCCGCATGCAGTCGGCGTACTTCCTCGAAGGGAATGTAGGTGCCGGTCGGATTGTTCGGGTTAGCCAGAAACACGATCTTGGTCTGCGGCGTGACAGCGGCGAGAATGGCATCGACGTCCGCCTGCTCATTCTTTTCCCTGGCCACGACGGGCGTCGCACCGGCCGCCATGATGTAGATCTTGTACACCATGAAACCGTGCTCGGTGTAAACAGCCTCGTCACCGGGCGAGAGGTAAGTCTGGCACAACAGGCCGAGCAGTTCGTCCGAGCCGTTGCCGCACAGCAGGTTGTCGGCATTCAGTCCATGCACGTCGGCAATCGCCTGCTTGAGCTGGGTGGCCTGGCCGTCGGGATAGATTTCAAGGCGCGCAGAAGCAGCGTGATAGGCCTCGGTCGCGTGCTTGCTCGCGCCCAGAGGGGTTTCATTCGAAGAGAGCTTGTAGACCTTGGCAACGCCGGGGGCCGATTCCTTGCCGGGGACGTAGGCGGCAATGTCGAGAACACCGGGTTTTGGTGTGGGGCGCGTGTCTTTCAATGTCGTTGTCATGATTCACAAGATCCGTAACATCGTTGAAATCGATGGTCATCGCAGGCAATGGCTCAAGCCACGGGGCATAGCCGCCAACAGGCGCGATGTCGAGCCAAACTTGCGGCGCCAAGTCCGGAAAATCAAAGAAACCATTGACTTTGCCGGTTGCGCGACCATAGCTACCGCCCACAAAGCTAAAATCGCGCGAAAATGACGAAATTCAGCAGCCCGTCCGCCAGTCCCGATCAGAGAAGCCAGGAAGCGACAAATCCCCACAGCCCCGTGGTGGAGTTTGGCGCCGACAAGCCGTTGCATCTCGACAGCGGCGTCGTGCTTTCCCCGTTCCGCATCGCCTATCAGAGCTACGGCACGCTCAATGCCGACAAGTCCAACGCCATCCTGATCTGCCATGCGCTGACCGGCGACCAGCACGTTGCCAACGTGCATCCCGTGACCGGCAAGAACGGCTGGTGGGAAACCCTCGTTGGCCCGGGCAAGCCCATCGATACGGACCGCTTCTTCGTTCTGTGCTCCAATGTGCTCGGCGGCTGCCTCGGTTCGACCGGCCCGGCATCGATCAATCCCGAAACCGGCAAACCCTACGCGCTCGACCTGTCGATCATCACCATCGCCGACATGGTGCGGGCGCAGGCCATGCTGGTCGATCATTTCGGCATCAAACAGCTTTTTGCCGTGGTCGGCGGCTCCATGGGTGGCATGCAGGTTCTGGAATGGGCATCGAGCCATTCCGACCGGGTTTTTGCCGCCGTCGCCATTGCCACGGGCGCGCGCCACTCCTCGCAGAACATCGCCTTCCATGAAGTGGGCCGCCAGGCCGTCATGGCGGACCCGGAGTGGCGGGAAGGCCGTTATCTGGAAGAAGGTACCATTCCGCGCAAAGGCCTGTCGGTGGCCCGCATGGCGGCGCATATCACCTATCTCTCGGAAACCGCCCTGCACCGCAAATTCGGACGCAACCTGCAGGACCGGCAGAACGTGACCTTCGGCTTCGACGCGGATTTCCAGATCGAAAGCTACCTGCGCCATCAGGGCATGTCGTTCGTCGAGCGCTTCGACCCAAACTCCTACCTCTACATGACCCGCGCCATGGATTATTTCGACCTGGCGGCGGAGCATGAGGGACGGCTGGCCGACGCCTTCGCCGGATCGAAGACACGGTTCTGCATTGTCTCCTTCACCAGCGACTGGCTGTTCCCGACCAGCGAAAGCCGCACCGTTGCCCATGCGCTGAATGCCGCCGGCGCCTCCGTCTCCTTCGTCGAGATCGAAACGGACCGCGGCCATGACGCCTTCCTGCTCGACGAGCCGGAAATGTTCTCGGCCATCAACGGTTTCATCCGCTCCGCCGCGCGTGCCAGGGGGCTCCTGCAGCCATGAGCGTGAACACCACTTCGCGCGTCGACTTCGACGTCATCGCCTCGCTGGTCAACCCCGGCGCGCGGGTGCTCGACGTCGGCTGCGGCGACGGCGAACTGCTGGAACTCCTGCAGAACACCAAGAATGTCGACGGACGCGGCGTCGAGCTGTCGCAGAAGGGCGTCAACGAATCCGTGGCGCGCGGTCTCTCGGTCATCCAGGGTGATGCGGACAGCGACCTGAAATATTATCCCGATGCGGGCTTCGATTACGTGATCCTGTCGCAGACGCTGCAGGCGACGCGCAACCCGAAGAATGTCCTGACCGAACTGCTGCGCATCGGCGAGAAGGCCATCGTCTCCTTCCCGAATTTCGGCCATTGGCGCATGCGCGCTTCGCTGCTCGTCAACGGCCGCATGCCGGTGACGGAAGAGCTGCCCTACAGCTGGTACGACACGCCCAACATCCATTTCTGCACCATCAACGACTTTGTCGACATGACGAGGGAGATCGGAGCGCAGGTGGAAACGGCAGTCGCGCTCAATGCCTTCGGCCAGAGAATCGGCTTCAACATGCCCTGGGGTTTCTGGAATCTCTTCGGCCAGCAGGCGGTGTTCCTGCTGCGGCGCTGAACCCTCTCATTGCAGATGGTTAGACAGTGCGTGGTTCGACAAGCTCACCATGAGGGAGGGGTTGGATTGCAGGGAGTCATATTCTGCGACATATCCGATTGGCTTCGTCATCAACAACGTCCCTCATGGTGAGCTTGTCGAACCACGCACCAATCCGCCGGCGGCTCAATTCCCGTCCGGGCCATCCCGCCGCATGGCCGTGCCCTGCGGCGAGAGCACCGGCACGAAGACACGCCGCGATGATCGCTGGGCAACCGGCAATCCCTGATAGATGCGCTTTTGCGCCTCCACGATGAGAACGCCGGAGAACACCGGCCAGAATCGCCGTCCCACGCGCTCGAACAGGCTGGATGGGCGCATGATCCAGCGCCGCGACGATGGCGGGAAGAACAGTGCCTCGGCCCACGGACCCGGCGTGAAATTGGTTTCCCGCAGAAGGCGGATCAACTGCCCCCGGCTGTAGGGCCGGCCGCTGCCGAAGGGTGTGTGCTCGAAGCGGGCCCACAGGCCGCGCCGGTTGGGAACGACGATGACGAGCCGCCCGTTCGGGGCCAGCGCCCGCCACATTTCCTTGAGTGTCTCGCGCGGGTCTTCCGCATGTTCCAGCGCATGCACCATCAAAATACGGTCGACGGCAGAGTCGGGCAGCGGCAGGTCTTCCTCGAACACCAGCGCCGTCGACGACGCTTCCGCCGGCGGCCAGCTCGCCGCGCCCTGCCCGGCAGGCATGAAGGCGAATGTCCGCTCCGTATCGCCGCGAAACCGGTCGAGGTAGGGCACGACATAGCCAAGACCGACAAGCCGTTCGCCCGGCAGTTTCGGCCAGATCGGCGCAAGGGCCATGGTAATCGCCCGCTCGGTCAGGTGGCCGAGGGTGGAAGCATAGAAGGCGCGGAGGTCGATGATATCGAGATGCATGCATTCAACCTAACACGGCAAATCATAACATCAAGAAAATGGCTTGGAGACGGGTTGCGCCTGCCGGACAGCTGGCTATCCTGATCGCAACGCACAAACCGGACAGGCCCCATGTCAAATCTGCAGATAGAACAGTTCACCGCGCTCAGCGACAATTTCGGCGTGCTGATCCACGACCCCGATGCCAATCTCACCGCTTCCATCGATGCCCCGGAGGAAAAGCCCGTGCTCGACGCGCTCAAGCGCCGCGGCTGGACGCTGACCCATATCTTCTCGACCCATCACCACAATGATCATGTCGGCGCCAACCTTGCGCTGAAAAAGCGGTTCAAGCTTGAAATCCTCGGTCCGGACGCGGAAAAGGCCAATATACCCGGCATCGACCGCACGCTGAAACACGGCGACCGCTTCCGCTTCGGCAATTTCGACGTGTTCGTCATTTCCACGCCCGGCCATACCGCCGGCGAGATTTCCTATCATATCCCCGAAGCCAAGGTTGTTTTCACCGGCGACACGCTGTTCTCGCTCGGATGCGGGCGCCTGTTCGAGGGAACCCCGGCAACCATGTTCCGGTCGCTCAACCACCTCATCAAGCTGCCGGTCGACACGCAGATCTATTGCGGGCACGAATATACCGAAAGCAATGCGCGGTTTGCCCTGTCGATCGATCCGGACAATTCGGCGCTGAAGGAACGGGCCAGGGAAATCTTTGCCCTGCGCGAGGCTGGCCTGCCGACATTGCCCACCACTTTGTTGCGCGAAATGGCAACCAACCCGTTCCTGCGCTGGCATGACCCGGCGATCCGCCGCAACCTGAAGCTGGAGAACGCCAGCGACGAGGCCGTGTTTACCGAAATCCGCAAGCGCAAGGACAATTTCTGATGACATTGACCGCAGATGATATCCGCAGGGAGCTGGGGCTGCAGCCGCACCCCGAGGGCGGCGCCTATGTCCAGATGTTTCGCGACAACCAGAACGGTTGGCCGGTGGGCGGGCGCGGCCATTCCACCGCCATCTACTTCCTCCTGGAAAAAGGCGAGGTTTCCGCCTGGCACCGGGTGAAAGACGCGGCCGAGGTCTGGCACTGGTATGGCGGCGCACCGCTGCAACTGACCATTGCAACCGAAGGCGCGCCGCATGAGGTCCACCGGCTCGGCATGGATATCATGGCAGGCGAGCGGCCGCAGGGCATTGTTCCCGCCGGACACTGGCAGACAGCCAAATCGCTTGGTGACTGGACGCTGGTCGGCTGCACGGTTGCACCGGGCTTCGACTTCGCCCAGTTCGAGCTGGCCGAACCGGGCTGGAAGCCCTAAACAGGCCTCTTCCGGAAAATCATTTCCTTGGCGGCCAGCACGGCGCCAAGGGTGATCAGCAGGCAGGCGAGCAGGACGCGCACCGTCGGTTCGGCGGCCCCCGCCGCGATCAGGACAAGCGTCGACAGCAGCGGCGCCGCATAGCTCGATGCACCCAGCACCTGGATATTGCCGCGCTTGACGCCGAAATCCCAGGCATAGAAGGCCGCGCCCACAGGGAAAAGCCCGAGCCCCAGCACGGCCAGCCATTGTGTCAGCGATTCGGGCCAGACGGTCTGCTCCAGCGCCAGATGCGAAATCAGCGACAGAACCGATGTCGCGACACAAAAGCCGGTCACCGCATCGGTCGGCACGCTGGCAAAACGCCGCGACAGCAGCGAATAGGCGGACCAGGTCAGGGCGCAAAGCCCGGCCATGGCGTAACCGAAGGCATATTGCGCCTCGAAGCCGACACTGCCGCCCTTGGTGACGATCAGCACCGTGCCAGCCAGTCCCAAAAGGGTTCCCAGTACGTGGAACCAGCGCAGGCGTTCGCCCGGCATCAGCGCCGAGCCGACCACGATGAATAGCGGCCAGAGATAGGCGATGAGGCTGGCATCAACGGCCGGCGCATTGCGCAGGGCGGTGAAATACAGGAAGTGATAGCCGAACAGGCCGACAACGCCGAGAAGCCAGACCTTTGCCGGCTGGCGCAGGTGCTGCGCCGCACCCGGCCGCCAGAGCCAGGACAACAGGCCAAGGCAGGCGCCGATGGCGAAGGTCATGGCCGTCAGTTGAAACGGGGGCACCTTGCCGGAGACATCGGTAAACAGCGCGAGCATGGCCCACATGATAACCGCAAGAAACCCGACAGATGTAGCCACGCGCCGCCCCCATTCGAAAGAGCGGCGCCCCTGCCGCTTCTATTGCATCTTTTCAAAACGGGTCGCGTAAACCGTCACCGTTCCGATCTGCGTGCCGATCTTCGCCTGCACCGGCGAATAGATACCGGACTTGCCGAGGGATGCAAAGGTGAGACTGATCTTGCTTTTGTTTTTCAGATATTCGATCGCGTCGCGCCCAGCCTGGTAGCCGCCGACCGGAATGAACTTGACCGAGCACGTGATCGTATCGCCTTTGAAACCCTTGGTGGAGAACGGCTGCGGGCTCCCGGATGGCGCGAGCTGAAGGTCCACCCGCGTTTGTCCGTCGTAGAGATGCAGGGTCTGGGTGCAGACCTGGCCGATGCTGTCCGCGGCAACCATGACGCCGGAGATCGGATCGGTCACGCCCTGCAATGCCGCCGGCTCAAGCTCCACCCATTTGTCCTTCTTCCTGACCGGCGGGACATTGGTTGTTTCCGTCACATTGCCATTGGCGAAGGCAATCGAAGTGCTCTTGTCCTTCTTGCCGTGCCGGTACTTGACCAGATAGGAGTTCGGCAACGGGCCGGTTTTGCCAAACTGGCCTTTGACATCGATATTGCCTTTGGTGTCGTCGAAGACGGTCACGAGGCCCGAGCTTCTCAGTCCGCCCGATACCGTATAGGCGCCGCCCGAGACGCTGGTTGAAAAATTTGCCTTGGCAATCGTCAGGCCGAGCAGCGAAACCCGGTAATCGGATTTGTAGACCTCCTCGGCGCGCGCCGGGAGCACCCCCGCAACGAGCAGTATCCCTGCGGCAATCGCAGTATATCCGCAGCCGGGCCGCCGAATGAGACCAGTCATGTCCCGCTCCTTCAAATTGCATCACGCACGTGTGAATTGCCTGTGGTGAGACCGTACAAAGCAGGCAAAGTTGTGTTAAACATTGCGACAAGTCCGTTAAATACACAAAACCGGAGCAGAAGCACACTTGACGCGCGCGGCTCATATCACTATAGAAACGCGACTTCCCAATAGGCCGCCTGTCCGATATGCGCGCCGCTGCACGGCGACGTGTGATGGTAACAAGAACATTCGGGCTATAGGTAATGAATTTTGAAGGTGAGACCCAATGTCCCGCACATGTGAATTGACCGCTAAATCGGTACAGTACGGCAACAATGTGAGCCACGCGAACAACAGAACGCGCCGCCGCTTCCTGCCGAACCTTTGCCACGTTACGCTGATCTCCGAAGCTCTCGGTCAGAGCTTCCGTCTGCGTGTTTCGGCCCATGCCCTGCGCACCGTTGAACATCGCGGTGGTCTGGATGCATTCTTGAACAAGGCTGACGAGAAGGAGCTGTCACAGCGTGCCCGCCTCCTGAAGCGCCAGATTGCCAAGAAGTCGGCTGAAGCGCCTGTTGCTGCCTGATCGGCCAACACGGCTCTGACATCCTAATCGCTTGAGGCCAGCGCATGCTGGCCTTATTGTTGCTGGTTCCATTACCCAGGATAAAAAAATGCCGCTTTCGCGCGCCTATTCCCTGTCGGATTTCATTTTCCCCGTCCTCGCCATGTGCCTGGTCGTGGCTGCTTCCAATATTCTGGTGCAGTACCCGTTCAATCATCTTGGATTGAGCGAAATCCTGACCTACGGCGCCTTCACCTATCCCGTTGCCTTCCTCGTCAATGACTTGTCGAATCGTCGTTTCGGACCGCAATTCGCCCGCAAGGTCGTCTATGCCGGTTTCGTCATCGCGGTGATTCTGTCGGTCTGGCTGGCAACGCCGCGCATCGCCATCGCCTCCGGCTCGGCGTTTCTCTGCGCCCAGCTGCTGGATGTCACCGTCTTCAGCAAGCTGCGCCAGCTGACCTGGTGGAAAGCGCCGTTCGCGTCTGCCGTGTTCGGTTCGCTGCTCGATACGCTGCTGTTTTTCTCCATCGCCTTTGCCGCCCAGTTCGCCTGGATCGATCTGGCGACGGGACGCGCCGACTCATCGCTCGCCGTGCTGGTGCCTTTCCTCGGCAAGGATATCCCGCTGTGGATGTCGCTCGGCTTCGGCGACCTGATGGTGAAGATTGTCATGGCCGTGGTGATGCTGGTGCCCTATGGCGCCATTCTTGCCGTCTTCGCGCCTGCGATCTATTCGGCCAACCGGGACTCCAGATAAAGATTTCTCTGCGGGATCGAATCGGCCGCCGCGACGACCGCAGGCGGCAGGATCAGAAGAAGGATGAACCGTATGCGCCGAGCAAGCAGCGCCATACGGTTCATCTCAATGTTTGCGGGCGGCAGATTTGCCCGCGGCGCGGCGCTGTTCCTGTTCTTCAAACAGCGATGCCAACTGCTCGGTCATCGCGCCCGCCAGCTCTTCCGCATCGACGATGGTCACCGCGCGCCGGTAATAGCGCGTCACGTCATGGCCGATGCCGATGGCGATCAGTTCCACTGGCGAGCGCGTCTCGATCTCTTCGATCACGGCGCGCAGGTGCCGTTCGAGATAATTGCCGGGGTTGACCGACAGGGTGGAATCGTCGACCGGCGCGCCGTCGGAAATCATCATCAGGATCTTGCGCTGCTCCGGCCGGCCCAACAGACGCTGATGCGCCCAGATCAGGGCTTCGCCGTCGATGTTTTCCTTCAGCAGCCCTTCGCGCATCATCAGCCCGAGATTGCGCCTGGAACGGCGCCACGGGGCATCGGCACGCTTGTAGACGATGTGGCGCAGATCGTTGAGGCGGCCGGGATTGGCAGGCTTGCCGCGTTCCAGCCAGGCCTCGCGCGCCTGCCCGCCCTTCCACGCCTTGGTGGTGAAGCCGAGAATCTCGACCTTCACACCGCAGCGCTCGAGCGTGCGCGCCAGGATGTCGGCACAGGTCGCCGCAACGGTAATGGGGCGGCCGCGCATGGAACCGGAATTGTCGATCAGCAGGGTGACGATCGTATCGCGGAAATCCGTATCGCGTTCCTGCTTGTAGGACAGGGGCTGCGTCGGATCGATGACCACGCGCACGAGACGCGCCGAATCGAGATAACCCTCTTCCAGATCGAAATCCCAGGAACGGTTCTGCTGCGCCATCAGGCGCCGCTGCAGGCGGTTGGCGAGACGACCCACGACACCGGAAAGATTGGCGAGCTGCTTGTCGAGGAAAGCCCGGAGGCGCTCCAGCTCCGCATCGTCGCACAGTTCTTCCGCATCGGTGGTTTCGTCGAATTCCTGGGTAAAGACCTTGTAGCCGCTTTCGCTGCCGAGATTGGAAAACGGCTGGTTCGGACGGCGTGCCTCGCCGGGCATTTCCGCATCCGTATCCGCATCGTCGTCAATCTCGTCGGAGGAAGCATCCGCGGCCTCGGTCTCGCCCGACTGGCTGTCGTCGCTGGAGCTTTCCGAATCATCGTCCTCGGATGCGTCACTGCCCTGGTCTTCGTCGGAACCGCCCTCGTTGTTCTCTTCGGGCTCCGGTGTGTCCTCGTTGTTTTCCTGGTCCTCGTCCTGCTCGCTTTCCTGCGACAGCTCTTCGGCCATCTCCATGGAGGCCAGCATTTCGCGGACGACGCGGGCGAAAGCATTCTGGTCGTTGATCTTGTCGCCGAGATGCTCGAGGTCGGCCGCTGCCTTTTCCTCGATCCAGTCGCGCCAGAGGTCGACGACATTGCCAGCGGATTCAGGCGCCTTGCGGCCCGTCAGCTTCTCGCGCACCACAAGCGCAATCGCTTCTTCCAGCGGCGCTTCGGCCTTGTCGGTGATGGCCGGAAAATTGGCGCGGGAATATTTGTCCGACAGCATCGAACTGAGATTCTCGGCCATGCCGTCCATGCGCAGGGCACCGATTGCCTCGACGCGAGCCTGTTCGACCGCATCGAAAATGGCACGCGCCTGCTTGCCTTCCGGCGCCAGCGTCGCATGAATGCGGTCGTTGTGGCACGCCTTGCGCAACGCCATGGAATCGCCGATGCCGCGGGTAACCGCGATATCATTCGCTGTCGGACGCTTGGGCAGGTCGGGCAGACGCGCCCGATGCCCCGTCAGGGCCGGGCGATCATTGCCAAACCCGACTTCCATTTCATGATCACCGGCAATGGCCCGCATGCAGGCCGTAACCGCGCGCTTGAAAGGCTCGGAATCAACCGGGCCTTTCGGATTTGTGCGTGAATTGTCTCCCGGGCCCGCCATGCTCTGATGACGCTCAGCCTATGACCACATTGGCCGTCGACTCCGGCAGTTCCTTGCCGAACGCACGCTGATAGAACTCGGCAACGATCGGACGTTCCAGTTCATCGCACTTGTTGAGGAAGGTCAGGCGGAAGGCGAAGCCGACATCCTTGAAGATATCGGCATTTTCAGCCCAGGTGATGACCGTACGCGGGCTCATCACCGTGGAGAGATCGCCATTGATGAAGGCGGCACGGGTCATGTCGGCAACGCGGACCATCTTCGAGACGATCTCCTTGCCTTCCTTGTTCTGGTAGTGCTTGGCCTTGGCCAGAACGATGGCGGCTTCGTTGTCATGCGGCAGGTAGTTGAGCGTCGTCACGATGGACCAGCGGTCCATCTGCGCCTGGTTGATCTGCTGTGTGCCGTGGTAGAGGCCGGTTGTATCGCCGAGACCGACGGTATTGGCTGTCGCGAACAGGCGGAACGCCGGATGCGGACGGATCACGCGGCTCTGGTCGAGCAGAGTCAGGCGGCCGGACGATTCCAGCACGCGCTGGATCACGAACATCACGTCCGGTCGGCCGGCATCATACTCGTCGAACACCAGCGCCACATTGTGCTGATAGGCCCATGGCAGGATACCGTCGCGGAATTCGGTGATCTGCATGCCGTCCTTGACGACGATGGCATCCTTGCCGACGAGATCGATACGGCTGACATGGCTGTCGAGATTGACGCGCACGCACGGCCAGTTGAGGCGGGCAGCGACCTGTTCGATGTGGGTCGACTTGCCTGTTCCGTGGTAGCCGGACACCATGACGCGCCGGTTGAAGGCAAACCCGGCCAGAATGGCCAGCGTGGTCTGCTTGTCGAACAGATAATCCGGATCGGTCTCCGGCACGTAAGCATCGCCTGCCTTGTAGGCAGGGACCATCATGTCGGTATCAAATCCGAAAAGCTTTGCGGCAGAAACCGTAGTATCCGGCAAATTCGCAATATCGCGATCAACCTTATTCATCATGCCTCCAGCGCGACTGCACGCGCAGACGCAATAAGATAGTCACACCCATGAAGCCTCGACGGGAGGCTTCGAATTCAGCCAAACATGGTCCTTAGCAAAAACCAGCCTGTTTGAGCAATTGATAAGCCTGGATAACGTCGCGGAAACGATCCTCGGAAGCCCGATCACCGCCGTTTGCATCGGGATGATGGCGCTTCACCAGTTCTTTATAGCGCGACTTGATGTCTTCGCCAGTGGCTTTTACATCAAGACCGAGAGTATCCAGCGCTTTTGCCTCCAAAGGCTTGGCCTTGCGCAGGCGCGCACTCGGCCGCGCATCACCGAACACGCTGTTCGGATCACGGAAACGGTTCTGATAGGCGGCCCGGCCCGAACGCAGCTTGGAAAAGTCCGGCGACGTCTTGGCACCGCCGGACGCTGCAGCCGCCGCGCTGGCGCCAGCGCCGCTACCCGGCAGGCCCGCGACGGTCCAGGTCGGCCGGTCGCCGGTCAGGGCTTCCTTTTGATAACGCGCGACTTCCGCGTCGGAGAGACCGGAAAAATAGTTGTAGCCTTTGTTGTATTCACGGACATGATCGATGCAGAAATGAAAGAACTCGCCTTCCTTCATGCGCCCAACCGGTGCACGGTGCGGACCCGGCTTGTCGCAGCCATCCCACTGGCACACGGGAATGCGCGATTTCTCCTCTTCCACCTTTTTC
Source organism: Phyllobacterium sp. MT110 (assembly GCF_058792715.1). Lineage (NCBI taxonomy): Bacteria > Pseudomonadati > Pseudomonadota > Alphaproteobacteria > Hyphomicrobiales > Phyllobacteriaceae > Phyllobacterium > Phyllobacterium sp. MT110. The sequence goes on along the minus strand of NZ_JBXAFE010000002.1, from coordinate 642,532 downwards.
GGGCGGATGCGGATGCTGTCAAAATATTTCGAATTTGAGGTCATTGCGTACGATTATCAACGGATTGGTTTACAAGACAAGAATTGACAATTGCCCATGGATCAACCTAACGCCTGAAATGGCGGTAAATTTGTGATCATGTACGGGTTTGCCAAATGAAACTACCATATGGGCGCAGGAGAACGAAATGTCCACTCAGTCAGCGATCGAAAACAAACTGACGCAGGCTTTTCATCCTGTTTCATTGACCGTTATCAACGAGAGCCACCTTCATGTCGGCCACCATCATGAAGACAGCGGGCATCATGCCACATTCGACGGTTCGGGTGAAACGCATTTTCGCGTGCGCATTGTCGCAGAAGCTTTTGCCGGCCTGTCACGCGTCGCGCGGCACAGGGCGATCAACGAGGTGCTGAAGGACGAACTGGCCGGCAGTGTCCACGCGCTCGCACTGGAACCCGCGGCTCCCGGCGAAGCGACACGCCGCTAGAGGCTTTCCTGCCTAAACATCCTCGCTTTGCATCAGTTGCCGTTGCAGGCGGGCGATCATCTGCGCCTGCAACTCGCTCTCCCCGCCATAGGCGGAGGCAGTCTGCCGCAGCATGCCGATCAGCTGAAAACGCTCGTCCACGCTCAGGCGTGCCCGCAGCATCGGCACCATATCGTCAGCCATCGAGGGGAACGAACCCCGGCGTCTGGTATAGCGCCAGGCTTTGCGAAACATCGCATCCGGATCGCCGATCCCCAGCGGACCGGCCACCAGCGCGATGATCTGCCGTCTTTCAGCATGGGTCAGCGGCGCACCGGTGCGCACGAGCTGGATCATCAGCACGGTTGCCGCCAGCCGTGGATCACGGATCCGGCTATGGCGCGAACCAACGAGACGGTCGAATGCCCGCTTGCTCCTGTTTCTCAGACGAGGCGTATTTCTGTCCAGATCCCGAATGGAACGAGCGGCCCATTGCAGCCGGAACATCCAGTAAAAAATCGCGGCAATTCCACTTAAAATGGCAATAACAATATGCATGCAGCCCCTAGCTTATGCGCAGGAAAGCGTTTGAAAAAACAATATCTTAAAATAATCGAACCAGTGGCGGCAGCTTAACTGGTTTTGCCCTTTTCGTCATCCTCCAAAGGTCGAATACGAAGCCGGGTAATGCGGTTTTTTTCCCGCTTCAGCACGGTGAAGCGCTTGCCGTGGAAGGTGAATGCCTGTTTTTCCGTGGGGATGCTCTGGGTTTCGTGGATGACGAGACCGGCAATGGTCGTGGCCTCCGCGTCCGGCAGGTTCCAGTCGAGCGCCCGGTTGAGGTCGCGGATCGGAACCGAGCCATCAACCAACACCGACCCATCCGGCTGGGGGCGGCAGCCCTGAACGTCGATGTCGTGCTCGTCGGCGATATCGCCGACAATCTCCTCAAGGATGTCTTCGAGCGTGATCAGCCCCTGCACGTCGCCATATTCATCCACGACGATGGCGATATGAGCCTTGCGGCGCAGGAAGGCATTGAGCTGGTCCTGCAGGGTTGTCGTATCGGGCACGAACCAGGGCTTGGTCGCCACCTTCATGATGTTGATCTTGGAGAAATCCCGGTTGGAATCGCGGATGGCCCGCACCAGGTCCTTGGCATGCACGACACCGACAATATTGTCGTTGTCGCCGCGCCAGACCGGAATGCGGGTATGGTGGCTCGCCAGAATCTGGCCGATGATCTCCTCGATCGGATCATCGGCGTTGATCGAATCCATATCCGTCCGGTGGATCATGACGTCATAGACTTCGAGCTCGCGCAGATCGAGCAGACCGCCGATCTGGTCGCGGTCGCGCTTCACCACCGAACCCTCCCGGTGCAGGAGATCGACGGCGCCGCGCAGTTCCTCCTGCGCCGACAGCATCGATTTCACCGAACCGAGATCGATGCCGAACAGGCCGAGGATACGGCGCACGATCCAGTTGATGAGGTCCGACAGCGGGCCGAAGATGAACACGGCAACCTGTGCGAACCGCACCAGCGCCAGCGCATTGCGGTCGGGGCTGGAAATCGCCCAGGATTTCGGCAGCACCTCGGCGAAGATCACCAGAAGCACGGTCATGATCGCGGTGGCATAGGCAACGCCCGCCTGTCCGAACAGGTTGAGCAGCATGCTCGTGGTCAGGGATGACGCAAGAATATTGATGAGATTGTTGCCGATCAGCATGACACCGATCAGCCGGTCGCGCTTTTCGATGAGACCTTCGACAACCGTTGCACGGTCATCGCCGCGCTTCGAGAGCCGGTGCATCCGGGCGCGCGACACGGCGGTCAGCGCGGTTTCGGATCCTGAAAAAAGACCAGACATCAGGATCAGAAGGAAAATGATTCCGCAAAAGATCCAGAGTTCCAGGTTCATTTTGGGTGTTTCTCCTGCAAAAAGCTGAGAACGGCCGATGGCGGTACATCCCGGGCGATAAAGGACTGGCCGATACCGCGGGTGAGAATGAAGGTCAGTGTGCCCCGCGTCACCTTCTTATCCTGGGCAATATACTCCATCAGCCTCTCCGCCGGCGGCAAGGCACCGGGAATGTCGCCGATGGAAACCGGCAGCCCGACCTGCCGCAAATGCACTTCGACCCGCCGGGCATCGTCGGCGCTCGCCAGATTCATCTTAACCGAAAACTGGTGGGCGAGGACCATGCCGATGGCAACGCCTTCGCCATGCACGAGACGGGCGGAATCGTATTGCGTGGCTGTCTCCAGCGCGTGGCCGAATGTGTGGCCGAGATTGAGCAGCGCCCGGTCGCCGGTTTCGCGCTCGTCGCGCGCCACGACATCGGCCTTTGACTGGCAGGATACAGCGATGGCATGGGTCCGCTCCGGCCCGCCGGCAAAAATGCCCTGCCAGTTCGTCTCCAGCCATGCGAAGAAATCCGGCCGGTCGATCAGCCCGTATTTGGCGACTTCCGCATAGCCGGCGCGAAATTCGCGCGGGCTCAACGTGTCGAGCACATCCGTGTCGGCCAGCACCAGTTGCGGCTGGTAGAATGCGCCGACGAGGTTCTTGCCATGCGCCGTGTTGATACCGGTCTTGCCGCCAACGGATGAATCCACCTGGGCCAGCAGCGAGGTCGGTATCTGCACGAAGCCCATGCCGCGCCGGGCGATGCTTGCAGCAAAGCCCGCGAGATCGCCGATCACGCCGCCGCCGAAGGCGATGACGATATCGCCCCGCTCCAGCCGAGCGGCCAGGATGGCATTGGTGACGGTTTCGAGCGTGGCAAAACCTTTCGACTTTTCACCGGGCGCGACAAGAACCGGCGTCGATTCGATGCCGCTAGCCTTCAGGCTGTCCACCAGGCGCTGCAGATGCAGCGCGGCAACGTTCTCGTCCGTGACGATGGCCACTCGCCCCGCGCCGGTGCGCCCGGCAATCTCCTGCCCGGCGCGCTCGATCAGGCCAGCGCCGATGAGAATGTCGTAGGAACGGTCTCCAAGTTTGACCGGAACTGTCGTCAGGGCGCTCATCGCGGGGATTCCTTGTTGTCCAGATGCTGCGATACGGCCTGCATCGCTTCAAGCGCGATGATCTCTTTCTTTTCCTCGCGTGAGAGAATGGTCAGATCCGCCTGCGCGTAGACCGGATAGCGCTCGCTCATCAGCCGTTCCATGACGGCGCGCGGATTGTCGCTTTTCAGGAGCGGCCGGTTCTGCTTGCGCACCACGCGGTTCATCAGCACGTCAAGTTCCGCATTCAGCCAGATCGATATGCCTTCGGATGCGATGGCACCGCGCGTCTGCTCGTTCATATAGGCGCCGCCGCCGGTTGCCAGAACGATGGGGCCGTCTTCGAGCATGCGCGCGATAACCCGGCGCTCCAGATCGCGGAATTCCGCTTCGCCATAGGCCTCGAACAGTTCGGGAATGGTCATGGTCGAGACTTTTTCAATCTCGTTGTCGGCGTCAAAAAACGGCAGTTCGACCAGCGAAGCCAGTTTTTTACCCACGGTGGATTTGCCTGCGCCCATCAAACCGACGAGCACAATAGACCGGTGCCCCAGGCGCTCCCGGATGGATCGGGCCAACTCCGGAACCTGGGCTGTGCCAAGAATATCGTCAATGCTGTTCATAAATGCGTTTCGACAGGAAAACCGGGCTTTCGTCAAGCAAAGTGTGGGGTTGTCCTTATGTCTGGCCTTCATCAATTCATAAGAGTTTCCGTTGCAGGATTATGGAACACGCAAAGCCAGCTTGCAAAGTCGATTTGATGCCCACACTGACCCGATTGATCATCACCCTCGCGGTTCTCGCCGGGCTCGTCTATGCGGGAATGCTGGCGCTCGTGACCTTCGTGCATCCGACGCAGACGGAACTGACCATCCGCATTCCCGCCGAAAAGCTCAATGTCAAACCCGGCAATCCAAAGTAGAGCCATGCGTGCAGCAGCAGCGATAGAGACATTTCTTGAGATGATGAGCGCCGAACGGGGCGCGGCGCAGAACACGCTCGAGTCCTATCGCCGCGACCTGGAGGATGCGGCGGGTTTTGCCAGCGTCGCCGGCGTGCAGCTGACCATGGCTGAGCCCGCAACAATCCGCGCTTATCTCGACGATATCGCCGGACGCGGCTATGCCGCGACATCGCAGGCACGGCGGCTCTCGGCTCTGCGCCAGTTCTTCCGCTTTCTCTATACGGAAAATATCCGCACCGATGACCCGACGGGCACACTGGACGCCCCAAGAAAGGACCGTTCGCTGCCAAAAATCCTCAGCGAGGCGGATGTCGAGAAGCTGCTGGCGCGGGCCGAACTGGAAACCCTGGACGAGGCGGCCCTGGCGGGCGATCATCTGCGCGCCCTGCGCCTGCATGCGCTGCTGGAAATTCTCTATGCGACGGGCTTGCGCGTTTCCGAGCTGGTCGGGCTGCCGGTGACGGTTGCCCGGTCCGATCACCGCTTTCTGATGGTGCGCGGCAAGGGCTCGAAAGACCGTATGGTTCCGCTCTCCGGCAAGGCCCGCACGGCGATGACCACATATCTCGCCGTGCGCGATGCCCTGCCCAACCTTGCCGGCAATCCCTGGCTTTTCCCGGCAATCTCCGAAAGCGGTTTTCTGGCGCGGCAGGTTTTCGCCCGCGAATTGAAGGGGCTGGCCGCCCGTGCCGGACTTGTGACTTCAGCAATCTCGCCGCACGTGTTACGGCATGCCTTCGCCAGCCATCTCCTGCAGAATGGCGCGGACCTGCGGGCGGTCCAACAATTGCTGGGTCATTCGGATATTTCAACGACCCAGATTTATACCCATGTCATGGAGGAGCGGTTGCACCGCCTTGTCACGGAGCACCACCCTCTGGCAGACTGACCCCATTCCCCCGCGAAACAGGCGGGACCATAGACTTGGCGGGACTCTCTATGTGGCGGCTGTTGAAAAAGCTGTTTTCGAGACCGGAACCGGCGCCTGTCGAAGCCGATAGCGAAGTGATGCGCTTCGACGAAACCGGGTTCACGCGGTCCAGCCAGCTGATCCGCTCCATGGGCTGGCGGGAACACTGGGATTGGGACGAGATCGACGGTTTCGGCTTCTCCTTCAAACAGGCCATGTTTCCCGACCCCTGGTTCGGCGACTACATGGAGAGCGAATGGTTCATCATCGTTGACAACGAAAAGGCTCCCGAACACATCTATTTCCACGCGGACTGGCTGAACATCGACCATCTTCCGCCCGTCCTTCTGCAGAACATGCCCGGTCTCGACATCGACGAGCTGCGCAAGGGTCTGCACAATGCATCGCAGGGCTTTCACTATTACGACGGCGAAGGCGAATGGATCGGCTGGCAGCGCCCAAAACCCGCCAAGCGGGCGAGACCGGCACAGAAGCCGGCGCCGAAACGCAAGACGGCACCGGGCAAACCCCGAGCGTCGACCAGGAAGCCGGATGCATGAGCGGCGCCCGCAGTGGCTCTTCCGCCAGGCACGCCACGCAGGCAAGGCCTTGAACTTCGTCCTTATCCACGGGTTTCCACCACACCTTCGCCGGAATTATCCCTATAACTGGCGCCGCGAACGCGCCTTGTCCGCCATGCTTCCTTGACATGAGCGTCCGCAACAGCCAGTTAGGTCGTGAAAAATCCACCGTTATGCAGGCAGACACGTCGTCCATGTACAACTATCTCGATTTCGAAAAGCCGGTCGCTGATCTCGATGGCAAGATTCTCGAACTGAAGAAGCTTGCGGAAGAAGGCGGCGCACTCGACACAAATGACGAGATCGCCCGCCTGGAAAAGCGGTCGGCCGAGGCTTTGCGCGATCTCTACCGCAAACTGACCCCCTGGCAGAAGGCGCAGATCGCCCGCCATCCCGACCGTCCGCACTGCGTCGACTATATCGGCAAGCTGTTCACGGACTTCACGCCGCTCGCCGGTGACCGCAACTTTGCCGAAGACGAGGCCATCCAGGCCGGTCTTGCCCGTTTCAACGGCCAGGCCGTCGCCGTGATCGGTCAGGAAAAGGGCAACGACACGAAGTCCCGCCTCAAGCACAATTTCGGCATGGCCATGCCCGAAGGCTACCGCAAGGCCGTGCGCGTCATGGACCTGGCCGACCGCTTCAACCTTCCGGTCATCACGCTCGTCGATACGGCCGGCGCCTTTCCGGGCATCGCCGCGGAAGAGCGCGGACAGGCGGAAGCCATTGCCCGGTCCACGGCGGCATCGCTGAACCTGAAAGTGCCGATGGTTTCCGTCATCATCGGCGAAGGCGGCTCCGGCGGGGCCATCGCCATTGCCACGGCGAATCGCGTCTACATGCTCGAACATGCGATTTACTCGGTGATCTCGCCGGAAGGCGCGGCATCGATCCTCTGGCACGATTCCACCCGCGCCAAGGATGCGGCAACCAACATGCGCATCACCGCACAGGACCTGTACGAGCTGAAAATCATCGACGGCATCATTCCCGAACCCACGGGCGGCGCCCATCGCGGCAAGGATGCGGTGATCGAGGCGACGGGCAACATCATCAACGTTGCCCTGAAATCCATGGCATCGATGGACGGCGAAGCGCTCAGGAAAGACCGGCGCGACAAGTTCCTCGCCATCGGGCGCAACCTTTAAGACCTGCGCAAAGGCCCGGACATTCTCCGGGCCTTTTCTTTTCTGCCGGAAAGACGCGGGTGCACACGGCCGGAAAGGCGCTAAGCCGCCGAATAAACCGGGGTGCGACGTTCCGGCAAAAAATTGTTGCGGTTTTTTTGCCAAAGCTGCTTGCAATTCACAGCCCAACCGATTACGAACCGGCCTGCGCAGACGAACGCGCAATTGTGGCACGCGCCCGTAGCTCAGCTGGATAGAGCACCAGACTACGAATCTGGGGGTCAGAGGTTCGAATCCTTTCGGGCGCGCCATTCCTTCCCGACGAAAATCGATATCGCTGTTGGCGCGACCGGTATTGGCCGATGACGCGGCAATCCTGCAGGCTTTTCCGCCAGCCGGCGGGTCCGAGACCGGCAACCCTGATTCTAGGCCAGGGATTGGCAGAGTTCGCAGATCAGCACGGCAATCCCCACCACGACGCCAAAGGCCAGCAGATGCACCCAGACCGGTGTCGTATAATGCAGGTGTTGTTTGTCGTCATACTCGTCGTACACGGCTTCGTTCTCGCGTGGGGATCAGGAGCCCGATCTTGGCCCAAGCCCCGGCGAACCGACAGCAAGGCCATGCTCAATACCGGTTCAATCGGGGATTTCGATTTGCCGTCCCCGCCGCAGCGCCGAAAAGTCTGCCCACAGGCGGCGTCCCCATGCCCAGAAAACGGGCTTTTTCGCGATCAACAAACTTAACAACTTGTAACTGTTTTCCGCCCAAGGCCGGGTGTATCTGTTTGCCAGATAATACGAGACACGCATGGCAAATCATCTCCTCATCGCGGGTACAGGCCGGGCCGGAACGAGCCTTCTCGTCCGATATCTCGATGCCCTGGGACTGACCACACACATCACCAGATCCAACGGACAGACCCATCTGATAGAGGACGCCAATGCCGGTTTGGAGGATCTGGTTCTCCATGGCGGCGCGAACCTTCCCTACGTCGTCAAATCCCCCTGGCTGTACCAGTTCATCGACGAGGTGCTCAAGCGCACCGACATTACGATTGACGGCGTTATCATTCCCATACGCAATCTGGCGGAAGCGGCAAGCAGCCGGATCATTCTCGAACTGCAGAGACTCCATCACACCCAGGAATGGATGGCCGACGAGGCACGGACCTGGGACCACTGGGGAGAAACGCCCGGAGGCGCGGTGTATGCGCTCGATCCCGTCGATCAGGCCCGGCTGCTGGCCGTGGGATTCCATCACCTTGTCGAGCGCCTGACGCGGGCGGGAATACCGATTTACCTCATCGCCTTTCCGCGTTTCACCCAGGATCCCGAATATCTGTTTTCCACGCTCCGGGGATGCCTGCCCCCGTCGGCGAGCCTCGAATCCATTCTGCCGCTGCACAAGAGCCTGATAGATCCTGAAAAAGTGCGGGTGGAATCGGAAATCGCCGTGCAAACCCTAACCAAACTCCCGGCGGCGGTATCGGATGACTTTCCGTCGCTGGAGCAGCTCGACAACATTGCCCTGCGGCGCGAGATCAAGAAGATGCGGCTTCTTCATGCCGCAGCCATGGACAGGCACAATCCAGACCACAGCGCACTTGAGCAAATGTCACGGGAACAGGCGCAGATTATTCTGCGGCTGCAGGAGGAACTGACCGCCATCCGATCGAGCACCTCGTGGCGGATGACGCAGCCGCTGCGAAGGGTCGTTCAAAAGGTCCGCAGTCACGGGCAGCGATAACCGGACGGCCAGCGCGGCCATGCCGGGCGGGCCGGCGCCGCGGCAAGAAGAAGGCGGGTTTTTGCACCTCTCCCAGCCCGTCATGATTGACGTGATTCGACCCGCCCCAATTTGGCCATCCACTCCGCACTTCCTGCAAAGCAGCTATGCATTCTTGTCACTGCAAGTTTCGCCGGGCATCGACTATATGCAGGTCACGATCGAGAAATGATCCAACAAACAATAAGTTACCAAGGTGAGTGAAATGAACCTGATCCGCTCTTACAACAACTGGCGCCGTTATCGTGACACCGTCACGGAACTGAACCGCCTGTCCGCACGTGAACTGAACGACCTCGGCATCTCCCGTGGCGATATCGCCTTCGTTGCCAAGAAGGCCGCAGCTGCGCGCTAATCGAATTCAAAGTTAACGTTCGGGATGACCTCCTCCCAGGTTCCGAACGTTCAAAGGCCGGCACTCCTCCTCCCAGCCGGCCTTTACAAATAGCACCCACCGCACCTCCTCCCGCGGTGGGTGTTGTTTTTTCAGGCCCTGCCTGATTGCCGCCCGCTGGCTTTCCCCGTATTGATCGCCGCATATTGGTCGCATGATCCACAGGCGGAGGAACTTCATGACAAGCGGCATCCACCACATCACCCTGATCACCCGCAGCGTTCAGGCGAATGTGGACTTCTATGCCGGTTTTCTCGGCCTTCGCCTCGTCAAGCGCACCGGCGGCTATGAAGACGCGACCCAGCTTCACCTCCTCTATGGCGACACATCGGCAACCCCCGGTTCGTTGATCACCTTTCTCGTCTGGGAAGACGGATCGCTCGGCCGGGTGGGTTACGGGCAGCCGAGCGAAATCGCGCTTGCCATCGCCCCGGATGCCATCGGCTTCTGGCTGACCCGCGCGCTCCAGCACAACATTGCCGTCACCGGCCCCGCACAGGAGTTCGGCGAAACGGTCCTGCGGCTGAAAGACCCCGACGGCGTGATCGTGAAACTCGTCGGAACATCAGGGGTAACGGGCACCGCGCCGTGGACCGTCCGGGGTATTACCGCGGCAGACGCCATCCGGCGCATCCGCGGCGCCACGGTTCTTACCGAACAGCCGCAGGCCACCTGCGCTTTTCTCGAAACCTATTTCGGCTTTCATGCCGGCGAGCGCACCGACACGATCGTGCGGATGGTTTCGGATACCGGCGATTGTGTCGATGTGCGCGATGCCAGCGGCTTCTGGAGTTCGGCGCCCGGCACCGGAACGGTCGATCACATCGCCTTCCGCTCGCCCGATATCGCCCATGTCCAGGAGACCTATAACAGCCTGATCAGGGATGGGTCGGACGCGACCGCCATGCATGACCGCAAGTATTTTCACTCGATCTATGTGCGCGAGCCCGGCGGCACGCTGTTCGAGATGGCGACCGACGGTCCCGGCATGCTTGTGGACGAGCTGCTGGAAACGCTCGGCACGCAACTGTTCATTCCGCCGCATTTTGCCGAAGAGGCCGGCAATCTCAAAGTGATGCTGCCGCAGTTCGGCCTGCCCGGCGAGGAGCGGTTCCTTTACCGCGAGCTGCCTTTCGTGCACCGTGTCTATACGCCCGAGCACACCGATGGCCTGACGCTTGTGCTTTTGCATGGCTCCGACGGCAATGAGACCACGCTGCTGCCGCTTGCCGCCAACGCCGCGCCGCATGCCACCCTCATTGGTTTACGCGGGCGCAGCAATGAAGAGGGCATCGGCCGCTGGTTCCGCCGCTTCGGCCCCCTGAGTTTCGACCAGCAGGATATCCGTTCGGAGGCCGAAGCACTGGCGGCCTTCGTCGAAGGGGCCGCCGAGGCCTATCGTCTCGATCTCGAACGCACGGTGTTTCTGGGTTATTCCAACGGCGCCAACATGCTGGTGGCAACCATGCTGCTGCATCCCGGCCTTGTCAGGAATGCGATTCTTCTGCGCGCGATGAATGTTCTTGAGGAGATACCGCAGGCGGATTTGAGCCATGCGAAAATTCTGATGGTCAATGGCGACCACGACCTGTTCGGCGCCAAGACGCCCGATCTTGAAGCGCTGCTGCGGCAGGCCGGAGCGGACCTTACCATCCAGCGTGTCCATGCCGGGCATGAAACCGGGCAGCATGACATCGATGCCGTGCGGCAGTGGATTGCAGCGAATCGCCCGGCCTGAACTGGCAAAAGCGTGGTGCGTGGTTCGACAAGCTCACCATGAGGGAAGTGGGTTGGCTTCAAAGCCAATTACGAGCGTTGCAGAATATAGCTTCCTGCAACGCTCAACGTCCCTCATGGTGAGCTTGTCGAACCACGCACCACCAAATGCCTGCGGTTAGACCAGAGGCTTCAGGTTTGCTTCGATGGACGCCCGCTTGCCCTCGAGGAACGGCGGCAGGGACAATCCTTCGCCCAGCGTTTCCAGCGGCTCGTCAACGGTGAAGCCGGGACCATCCGTGGCGATCTCGAACAGAATGCCATTGGGCTCGCGGAAATACAGCGAGCGGAAGTAGTAGCGCTCGACCTCGCCGCTGGACGGCATGCGGAAACTCTTCAGCCGTTCCGTCCATTCGTGCAGCTGCTGCACATCCGGCGCCCGGAACGCCACGTGATGCACCGCACCCGCACCCTGACGGGCCACGGGAAGATCCGGCTGGACGGCAACATGCAGTTCGGCAGCAGGCCCGCCCTCGCCCATGGAAAAGACGTGGACATGACCGGCCCCGTCGGGAGACGGATAGGTGCTGGTCTGGCGCATGTTCATCACATGCAGAAGAATGGCTTCCGTGTTGGTGATATCAGGCACGCTGATCGTGATCGGGCCAAGGCCTCTGATCTGGTGTTCGGCCGGAACCGGGCTCTTGTCCCAGGGATGCGACGGGCCCGCGCCGCCATCATCGATCAACCGGAAACGCTGGCCTTCGCCGTCCTCGAAATCGAGCGAGTCACGACCGCCGATTGTGACGATTTCGTCCGACTTGACGCCAAGTTCGTTGAAGCGCGCCTTCCACCAGACAAGGCTGGCCTTGCTGCCGACGCGCAAACCCGTGCGCGCAATGCTGTGCGTGCCGCGCCGCTCCGGGCCGACAGGCCAGTCGAAGAAGGTCAGGTCTGTGCCGGGCGTTGCCTCGCCATCGGCATAGAACAGGTGATAGGCGCTGGTATCGTCCTGGTTGACTGTCTTCTTGACGAGCCGCAAACCGAGGGTCTGCGTGTAGAAACGCAGGTTTTCCGGGGCATTCGCCGTGATGGCGGTCAGATGATGGATACCTGTCAATTGTAGGGACATGAAAGCCTCCTGAATGATGTTGCCTGGCGCTCATGCGCCGTTGGGGTGAATATCTGCGCTGCGGGCGCCGATATAAAGCCCGCTTCGATGCAACTCATGTTCGACATAGCAGAACGATTTTCCCAGAACCGTCTTTGTTGTTGCGCTGTTGTCCTCTATAAGAGAACCATGAAATGGCGCTTCGACGATCTCTTAACTTTTCTCGACGTGATGGAGACAGGCAGCATCACCATGACCGCCGCCCGTCTCAACCTGTCGAAATCCGTGGTCAGCAAGCGGATCACCGATCTGGAAGCGGCGCTCGGTACGGAACTGTTCCAACGCTCGCCGCGCAAACTGCTCGCCTCGGACAATGCCCGCGCCTTTGTCGAACGTGTCCGGCCGCTGGTGCGCGAGCTCACCGAAGCGGCCGACACCGTCGGGGAGCGCTACAGCGCCATTCGCGGCACCTTGCGCATCACGGCGCCGATGACCTTCGGCACGTTTTACCTGAGCCGCCTGATTGCCGATTTCGCCCGGCAGTATCCCGATCTCGAAATCGCCGTTGAGTTCGACGACCGTATGGTCGATCTCGTCAAAGGCGGCTTCGATGCCGGTATCCGCATCGGCATCCTGAGGGATTCCAGCCTGATCGCGCGCAAGCTGTGCACCGACCCGCGTGTCATATGCTGCAGCCCGGCTTTTGCCGCAGCCAACGGCCTGCCGCAAAACCTCGGCGAACTCGGCTCCTACGCGTGCATCGATTACTCCAACGTCAATACCAGCCAGCTCTGGCAGTTCGAAAACCCGGCGGCCCCCGGCGAACCCATTTCGGTTGCCATGCACGGGCGCATCGTGGCCAACAATGGCGAAGCCATGCGCGACATGGCCATCGCCGGACTGGGCCTGGTGCTCCTGCCCATGTTCATCGCCGCCGAAGCGCTGCGGCGCGGCACGCTCATCCCGGTCTTGCCGGAGGCGAGGCCTCTGCCCTACAGGATCTATGCGGTCTACCCGCCGACCCGGCATGTCTCGGCCAAGGTGCGCGCCTTTATCGACCACGTGGCACGCCATATCGGCAACCCTCCGATCTGGCAGAGGCCCGACGCTCTACAGACCGGCAGCCCTGAACCGGCGGAATCACAGGCCGAATCACCGGACTGAATTTGCAGGCGTCATCCGGCTCCGATCTGAAAAATCATAGCCGGTTTTGCAAAAAACCCTGTAAACACTGGGTATAAACCCCGAAAATGCGTCCTATTCCTGATGACAGAGGCGGCAACGCATGCCATACAGACGCCTTCGATCAACGAATATACTGAGGAAACCGCCAACATGAATACGTCCGATCTTATCGAGAAGCTCGTCGCTGATCAGGGTCTTACAAAGGTTCAGTCCAAGGCGATTGTTGATAGCGTTCTTAAGGGCATCACCGATGCCGTCGTCGCAGGCGACGAAGTTTCGCTGCCAGGCTTCGGCAAGTTCAAGGTACAGTCGCGCGCTGCTCGCGAAGGCCGTAACCCTGCAACTGGCGCAACGATCAAGATCGCAGCCTCCAAGAAGGTTGCCTTCCAGCCTGCAAAGGCTCTGAAGGATGCCCTCAACGGCTAATCACCGTTTGTGCTGATTTCATGAAAGGCGGTGCTCAGGCGCCGCCTTTTTTATTGTCGTTGCTGCTGCGTTCGAACCTGAAAAGAATAACGCTGTCGCCATCCTCTTCAAATTCGTCAACGGGCCGAAAGCCTGCCGCTTCCGATGCCCTGATCGCATCGAGATCGCCCGCCTCGTGCGTGATATAGGCAAACCGCTCATCGGTGAAATGCGGGAAGGCGATTTGCGCAAGATATTCCCGCAGCATCAGCGAACCGATGCCGCGCCCGATATAGTCCGGCTCGCCAATGAACAGATCGACGCTGATGCCGTAGTCAAGCGCGGGCAGCTCATCCTCATAGTCCGCGTTGCGGTAACATTGCAGATAACCGAAAGGCTGCTCGCCATAATAGGCGATGTGACAGATATCCGGCGTCTCGCCGGTGAACAATGGCCCATATTCCTCCGCAACCTCGCGCGGGGTTATCGGGTCCGGCTGATAGGAGTCACGCATATGCGGCATCATCAGCCATTTCGCCATCAATGGCAGATAGGACAGTGAGGCCGGGCGAAATGTGATTGCAGAATGTTCAGTCACGATGATCCACCGCCTGTTGATTGATAAAAGTCTCAAGACTGTCGAGCGCGCCGCTCCAGCCCTGCCTGTGACGATCCCGCGCCGCCTCGTCGTAGAACTTCTCATGGATGAGTGTCAGCAATGTGCCGTCATCCACCCGTTCCAGCACCAGCGTTACCAGCGACTCCCGGTCCGGCAGGGTAATCCACATCCAGGTAAAGGCCAGGCGCTGCTCGACCAGCACCTCGCAATAGACACCGCTGACATCGTGCTGCTCGCCGTCGAGGGTGACGAAGACGATGTGATAGCGGCCGCCAAGGCGCGGATCGGCTTCCGCCTTCAGGGTTCTGGCTCCCGTGGGGCCCCACCAGCGCACGATCATCGTGGGATCGGTCCAGGCGGCCCACACCAGCCGTGGCGGCGCTTTCAGATGGCGTTTGAGCGTCAAAAAGGGTGCAATTGCCATTCTGTTCCTCCCTGCACGGCTGATGAAACGGGCACGCAACGCGGCCGCTCACGGGCCGGACACCAACAATTGATGAGGGCGAATGCTTCCTGTCAATGGCGTATTACAGGGCAAGTACGTGTTGCAACGGATGGATCATCTTGGAAAAACAGTGTATTTCGCCATAAATCCGCCCTGTCTTCATTGCAGGTGACAATTGCATGATTGAGCAATTTGACTCATTGCAGTAAGGCTTTATCAACTATACCGGATGCAAATAGGGGGTTGTGGATTTCAATCCACACAATTTCGGCGAAGCGAACTGGTAACAGCTGCGAAGATGAAAATACCGACACATATCCTTGCTCCGTTATTGCTGACCCTGTTTCTGGCGGGTTGCCAGGGCGCGTCGGTGTCCGACCTTGCACCAAAATCCGAAAAGCAATTGTCCGAAAAGCTGGTCAAGCTGATGAAGACCAAGGGCATGACCATGACCGCGCCGATCATGGTCCGCATCTTCAAGGAAGAGAGCGTTCTTGAAGTCTGGAAACGCAAGGACAACGGCCGCTACGATATCGTCACGAGCTACCAGATCTGCAAATGGTCGGGCAAGCTCGGCCCGAAGTTCATCGAGGGCGACCGTCAGGCACCGGAAGGCTTCTATGCCGTGCGCCCCGGGCAGATGAATCCGAAATCCAGCTATTACCTGTCCTTCAATACGGGCTTTCCCAATGCGCTTGACCAGGCGCTCGGCCGCACCGGCGCCAATCTGATGGTGCACGGCGCCTGCTCGTCGTCAGGCTGTTATTCGATGACCGATGCGCAGGTTCAGGAAATCTACGCCTTTGCCCGCGACGCGTTCAAGGGCGGGCAGGATTCGATCCAGCTCCAGGCCTTTCCGTTCCGCATGACCGCAGCCAACATGGCGCGCTACAAGGATGATCCGAACTATCCCTTCTGGAAAAACCTGAAGGAAGGCTACGATCACTTCGAGATCACCAAGGTGCCGCCGAAGGTCGACGTGTGCGAGAAGAAATATGTCTTCAACAACACTACCGACCCGAATGCGCCGATTGCCGCAACGGCCACATGCCCGCCCATGCAGCAGCCTGAAACGCTGAAGATGGCCTATCAGAGCTATCAGACCAATTATGAGGCCGCATTCTCCTCCATGGCCGGCAAGAGCAGCATCCAGGCGCCGAGCCGTTCCATCCAGGGCTTGAACGAAGCCAAGATCATCGCCGAATGGAGCGCCCGCCGCGCCCGCGGCGAACGCGTCACCCAGGAGCCGCCATCCCTGTCGCCGCAGGACAAGGACGCCGCGCTGAAGCCGCAGGTCATGGTCCGCCTTGCGTCCGCTGTCGCCGCCGACAAGGCCCGCGACGAGCGCGAGGCCGGCAAACGGCACCGCATGACGGTTGCCGCCATCCCGGCCGCAACCACGGCACCGGCTTCCACCGCCAATCAGGTCGCCGCCAATGTCGTTGCCCCGGTACGCCAGACAATTGCACGCGTACCGGCACCGGCGGCAGCGCCCGCGCTGGCACCGGACGTGACAGCCACAGTGGCGGAACAGCCGGCAAAAAAGGCCTGGTGGAAAATCATCGGCAATTGAGCCACGTCTATTTGCCTGCCCGGAGGACCTGCCATGTCGGCTGACATCTATGATCTGCGTGGTCTGAACTGCCCGCTGCCGGTGCTGAAAACCCGCAAACGTCTGGAAACCATGCCCGGAGGCAGCCGTCTCTGGGTTGAGACCAGCGATCCTCTTGCCGTCATCGACATGCCGAATTTCTGCCTGAACGACGGCCACCGGCTGATCGAGACGGTGACCATCGAGGGCGGCCACCGCTTTCACATCGAGCGCGGCTAACGCACCATTCGCAGATTTGCAGCAAGACCAGTGCGTGGTTCGACAAGCTCACCATGAGGGAGGTGGAGGATCGCAGGGAGCTATATTCTGCAACTTTTGCGATTAGCATTGCAGCCAAACCACTTCCCTCATGGTGAGCTCGTCGAACCACGCACAACGTCCACTGCAGCTTGCTGAAGCCTAGACTTTCAGTCCCGGGATCGCCAGCGGATTGTCGAACAGCGCTGCACGGTCCGGCGTATCAATCTTCGGCTCGTTGAGGAAGGCGCTGAACAGCTGCGTCACGTAGCTTTCCGGCAAATCCTTGACGATCAGAACGAGCCGCGTCTCGCGCCGCCCTTCCGGCCATGCGGCAAGCCGCGCCGGCGGATGGAAAATCTGCTGCACGCCGTGAATGACCAGCGGGCGTTCAGGATCATCGGCCAGCTGCACGATGCCTTTCATGCGCAGGAGTTTCTCGCCATGGGCCGAGCGCAGGAGATCGAGGAACATCTCGAAACCGGCGCGCGATACCGGCGCATCGTGTGTCAGCGAGAAGGAGCGTATCGCCGCATCGTGGCGGTTCACATCGTGATGATGGTGGTGGTGGTCGTGATCATGGCGATGATGCTCCCCATGATCGTGGTGGTGATGATCCGCGTGATGCTCAACCGCTTCACGCTCATGCTCACGATCGCGATAGGCTTCCGCCTTCAGCCAGCGCTGCACATCGATGGTTTTCGTCTCGGGATTGTAGACACCGCATTCGAACAGGGCGGCATAGCCGGTGCGCGCATCGCCGACATCGATGATATCGGCACCGGGATTGAGTGCGGCGAGCCGGGCACGCAGTGCCGGCAGCCCCTGCGCGGCTTGCGGCATATCGGTCTTGGTCACGACAATGCGGTCGGCAACCGCCGCCTGTTTCACCGCTTCCTCATGCGCATTGAGCGTCGCCATGCCGTTGACGGCATCAACGGTTGTGATCACCCCGTCCACCCGGAATGCCTGCAGCAGCACCGGATGCCCCATGATCGCATGCAGGACGGGCGCAGGATCGGCCAGCCCGGTCGTTTCGATGATGACCCGCTTGAGCCGCTTCAACTGGCCCGTCTGGAGACGGTCGATCAGGTCGGCCAGCGTATCGACGAGTTCGCCCCGCACGGTGCAGCACAGGCAGCCGTCGGAAAGCTCGATGACGCCTTCGCTCGCCGTCTCCACCAGGAGATGGTCGATGCCGACATCGCCGAATTCGTTGATGATGACGGCCGTGTCGGCCAATGCCGGATCTTTCAGCAGGCGGTTCAGCAAGGTGGTCTTGCCCGACCCCAGGAATCCCGTGAGTACAGAAACCGGAATGGGGGCATTGAGGCCACTCATGATGACATCCTATCTTGCTGCGTTAATTCACTGTTTTTGCCGTGTTGGCCGCATCGGTGATCGATGCACGGTCGGGCCGCGGAACCGGGATCGGGATGCGGCTCATGTCCTTGCCCTTCGCATTGGTCTTGGAGGGAAGCAAGGCAACGAGTTCCGCCTGCGGTTCATGATCCATCCGGTACATGTAGGGCGAACCCTCGATGATATGCCCTTCGACGTCCTTGCCATCCCAGCTGTCGGAGGCGGCGGCCTCCTTGGAACAGACGGTCGGGCGCATGTTGACGGCGACATCGCGCGTGGCCGGGCCGTAGGGCTGCAGGGCCTCCAGCGTCTTGCCGGTTCCGCGGGTCTCAAACCCCTTTGCCAGCAGCTCGGCCGCCTTCGTCGCGCGCCCCTGCTGTTTCAACTCACCCAGAACCACGGTGATGATGTTGCGGCCATCACGGGTGGCCGAGCCGACCAGATTGAAACCGGACGGGCAGACAAAACCAGTCTTCATGCCGTTCGCGCCCTGGAACCGGCCGATCAGCGCATTGAAATTGGCCTGGATCTTGTTGCCGGAATCAATCGCCTCAATATCGAAATAGTGCATGTATTGCGGGAATTCGCGCCGCATCTGCACCGTCAGGATCGCCAGGTCGCGCGCGGTCGTATAATGATCGTCCGAATGCAGGCCGTTGGGATTGACGAAATGCGAGCCGTACATGCCCAGACGCTTGGCTTCGGCATTCATCAGCACGGCGAATTTTTCCGATGAGCCGCCGAGGGTCTCGCCGACAGCCATCGCCACGTCATTGGCCGATTTGACCATGAGAATCTTCAGCGCGTTATCCAGCGTGAGCTGCGCGCCGGGCTTGTAGCCCATTTTGCTCGGCGGCTCCTTTGCCGCACGTGCCGTCATCTTGATCGGCGTGTCCAGGGTGATCTGCCCCGATTCGATCATGCGGAAGGCCACATAGGCGGTCACCAGCTTGGTGAGGGACGCCGGATACCAGCGCTGGAACGCATCTTCCTGCGACAAAACCTCGCCGGTGCCGACATCGACGGTGATGTTCGGGCCCGCAAGTGCCGCTGTTGCCAGGCCCGCGGTGGTTGACACCACGCAGCCCGAGAGAAAGAGTGCTACAGTTTTCCGCATTCCAGATATCCAGCCTGTCTGTATAAAGAACCAGGGAAATGGCCTTGTGATTTCATTGCCGGGCTTCCCGCCGGGTCGCAATGGCCTTATCTATCCTATGTGGCAGGCAAAAGGCAAAACACCTTTGAACTGTTCACTGAATTGTCAGATGTAGTCCGCACGTTTGGAGTTTCAACACCATGCCCTTGCTTAATCGCGCCATCGAAATGCAGGAAGAAGTCTCCCGGTGGCGCCGCCATCTGCATGAGAATCCGGAACTGATGTTCGATGTCCACGAGACCGCGAAATTTGTCGCGGACAAGCTGCGGAGCTTCGGCGTCGATGAGGTTGCCACCGGCATCGGCCGGACCGGCGTCGTCGGCATCATTCACGGACGCCACGGCGAAGGGCAGACGGTTGGCCTGCGCTCCGACATGGATGCGCTCCCCCTCAATGAAATCACCGGCAAGCCCTACGCATCGAAAAACCCCGGCAAGATGCATGCCTGCGGCCATGACGGCCATACGGCCATGCTGCTCGGAGCGGCGCAGTATCTCGCCGAAACCCGCAACTTCAAGGGCTCGGTCGCGGTGATCTTCCAGCCGGCGGAGGAAGGCGGCGGCGGCGGCCGCGAGATGGTCAAGGAGGGCATGATGGAGCGCTTCGCCATCTCCGAAGTCTACGGCATGCACAATACGCCCGGCCTGCCCGTCGGCCAGTTCGCCATCCGCAAGGGGCCGATCATGGCGGCAACGGACGAATTCAACATCACCATTGAGGGCCGCGGCGGCCATGCGGCCCAGCCGCACCGCACGATCGATCCGGTGGTGATCGGCGCCCAGCTCGTCAACGCGCTGCAGACCATCGTTTCACGCGGCACCGATCCGCTGGATTCGGTCGTTCTATCCGTGACAAAATTCCATGCGGGCGATGCACACAATATCATCCCGCAGAAGGCGGAGCTCGCCGGCACGGTGCGCACCTTGCGCTCCGAAATGCGCGACTTTGCCGAGAAGCGCCTGCGCGAAGTGGCCGAGGGCGTGGCGACGGCTCTCGGCGCTGTCGCCAGGGTGGACTACGACCGCAACTACCCCGTCACCTTCAATCACGACCAGGAGACGGAATTTGCCGCGCGCACGGCGCAGAGCGTCGCCGGCAGCAAAGCGGTCGATCTGGAGGTCGCCCCGATGATGGCCGGGGAAGATTTCTCCTATATGCTGGAAGCGCGCCCCGGCGCCTTCATGTTCATCGGCAATGGCGAGAGCGCCTCGCTGCACAATCCGGCCTATGATTTCAATGACGATGTCATTCCGCACGGCATCAGCTACTGGGTGCAGCTGGCCGAAAGCGCCCTTCCCGCCGCATCCTGACATTTTGAGACGTGGCCGCTGAAGATGCGTGCATTTCGCGCATCTTCAGACTTGGCGTCGCGGCGGAAAAACAGTATGTCTGGCCGCATGGTCCCGTAGCTCAGTAGGATAGAGCGACAGATTCCTAATCTGTAGGCCACTGGTTCGAATCCAGTCGGGATCACCATAAAATCAATGACTTAAGTAGTCTCACGTTCCAGTGTTCCTCACGCGTTCCTATTCGGGGGTTCCCGAGCCGTTCTTTGGCTGGCGATGCGCAACGCGCAAATCAGCTAAAAAACGAGGTTTTTCAACATTTTTCCAGTCGGACTACATGGCCGTTGTGACGCTGGGGTGGCTCACATGATGTTGCGGGTGTTCAAAAGCCGAAAAAACTTACCCGCATGCTTTAAGGAACCGCACACGCATGGTACCTACGGCAAAGATAATGTGAAATGGAACAGTCGCAACAATGCGGATATTGATAGTCACGGGAATAGTATTCCTCCAGATCGGTTTCGTATATTTTACGTTATGGGGCATCGCATCCAATTTACGACGTTGGGTGGGAGAGATAGAGGCGATTGCTGGGGCTATCTGTGTCTTCGCCGTGGCATCTCTTCTTATATTCTGGCTGTCATGGAGCATACCTCAATATCAAGCGATATTTCGAGTAGGCGTTTCGCTTTGCCTTCTATTCTGGGCGACTACCGCATTATTACACGGCAGTGAACGGATCAGTCTGGTACTGCCATTCGCAATAGCAGCTATCGTTTCAACCGGCCTTTTCCTCATTGTTCATGGGGCCGATCATTCAGGCGCCTCTCCTATGCGAGTGGCGGCAAAAATTTTCACCCACGAATTACCCGGCGATAACGAAATACCTATGGTGTTCGCAGATGCAATTCTGAAGGGCCATGTGCCATCACCTTTTTACGGCGACTGGTTGTCAAGTGACAGACCGCCATTGCAAACAGGGATGTATTTACTGAGTCCGGTGGTTTCAATTGTTGGAAACAAGGGGCTCGGATATCAAGCACTGGCTATTGCAGTGCAAATGTTTGTGCTGATTGGCGTGTGGTGTCTGGCGCGAGCAATGAATTCGACAAGAGCTGCGGCGGCTTTAGCAATGATCGCTGTAACCTTTACCCCGATCGCAATTGTCAATGGCGTATTTGTATGGCCAAAGCTTCTAGCAGCCGGATTTGTCGCCGTGGCGGTTGCCCTGCACTTTTATGGAAAACGCACGACTGTTATCGACGGCACAGTAGTCGGAACGTCATGCGCGATGGCATTGCTCTCGCACGGGTCAGCAATCTTCACACTCCTAGGAATGTTCATCGCGGCTCTGTTGATGCGAAGACTTGGCAATCTTAAATATATTGCCTCGGCGGTTCTGTGTGTTGTGGTGCTTTATTCGCCATGGTTGGCCTATCAGCAATTTGTAGATCCCCCTGGGGATCGGCTGGTAAAATGGCACTTCGCCGGCGTCGGCATTGAAGGTGTTGACAACCGGCCGTTGTCAACAGCGTTAAAGGATGCATATGCCGACGTAACCTTGACTGGATGGGTGCACGGGCGCGAACAAGCCTTCTGGCGATCGTTCATGGGGTTGAAGGATAGCTACGCAGGCACACTTAGCGCTGCCCAATCTCTTTTTATTGAGCAAGATGGACAAGCCTCTGCCAAGCTTGCCACGGTTCGCTCTCAGCAGTTTTATGGCGTCGTCATTGCTGGTGGTTTGCTAGGACTTGCCTTCATGCTTATCCCGCTCGGGTTGCTGGACAATAGCTTACGGCCCCTTTGTCTAGTAATCGCTCTTAACTTCATAATTTGGTGGGCCGTACTATATGATCCGTTGGGAGCGATAGTGCATCAGGGCAGTTATTTCCCGGAGATCGCCATTGTTGCCGGCTTTGTGGTGTTCTTAGCACGACGTTGGCCAAGGATTGCGGTAAGTGCCGTCGGGGCTCAAGTTGCTCTAACTGCTTTTCAATTTTCAATGTGAACAGAGAACAAGCGGTTGACCTGACACCGAAAAGAACCGGTGGCAAGCCCCTTGCAGTGGTCGACTGCATCCAACTAAGCTTAGCCAAAGTCATTCCAGCCTTAGGCTTTCGGCATCTTGCGCTTCAAAACCGTGCCGTAAACGCCGAGCGTCTGGTCCGCGATGTTCAGCCAGCCATATTGTTCTGCCACAAGAGCGCCCTGTTCCGTCGCTTTGCCGGAATCGAACGGCACGGCGAGCTTTGACCATATGCCTGCGGCCATGACGACCATGCTGCTCGGGGCGGCGCAGTATCTGGCCGAAACACGCAACTTCAAGGGTTCCTTCGCGGTGATCTGCCAGCCGGCGAAGGAAGGCGGTCAAGGAGGGCATGATGGAGCACTTCGCCATCTCCAAAGTCTGCGCATGCACAATACACCCGGCCTGCCCATCGGCCAGTTCGCCATCCGCAAGAGGCCCATCATGGCCGCAACGGACGAATTCAACATCACCACAAATCTACAATTTAGGCAGTAACACGTTCCCCACACTTGTGTTTGAGCGTTTCCAAGACGTTCATTGGCCGAGATGAATAATCCGCCGATCAACTGCAACATACCAAAGCACTTACGACGAAAGAGTGCGTCTGTCTGTAATACTGTAATTCCTGATGCCGTTAGCGGACAACATCACCAAATGTCGTTCGCTTCTGCCTGCTGGCATAATTCCAAAGAATAGGGGATCTGATGGTGACTTGCCGTGTTTCCATCGTGGTGAACAGGCATGATAGCCCCTTCAACGAGACACCTGCTCACTGCTTCACTCCAAGCCTCAAGACGATCCTGACCACGCTGAAAATTGTGAATGGTTACTGGTATCCACCCCAATACCACTATGACGGCCACGCCCCGGACAATTGAACTCGCGCTGAATATCAGCCAGACCAGCATCCAGGACATGAGAACAAGTGGAAAAAAGAAATATCGCGGACCATTACCGACAGGGGATATCATCTCTATCGGCACCCGCAGCAACGAACTGCCTATCGTCGCGCCAAGAGCTAGCCCAAGCAGGACATAAGCGAACCGCGTATCAGATTGAACTGCCAATACACCAAAAAGCAGCAAGGCCGCCGTTCCTAGAGCTACTGACAATTCCATCCAAGTCGAGGCAACAAAACTCATACCACCAAAGAACACTGAAATTGCTGGTATAATGTCGGCTAGTTCGATGTTCTCGGTTTTGGCAGGGTCCCCGATCATCACGTAATACAATTGAATAACAACGCCCACGGCAACAAGCAAAAAGGATAGTCCGTCTTCGCGCCACCGTTTGGTTAAGACGGCTCTGAGTGCGAACAAAGGAAGGAGTATTATGCATGTCGGTGAGGACAGCGAGCCAATCAGGATAAATGTGTAGCGCAGTATCAGAGCTTCGCCCGGGCGCCATATGAGTGCTAGAAACAGCAAGCACGTTGTCCACCAGAATGTGTATTGAGGCAGTGCATAGACCTCGGCGTTCATTGGAAGAATTACCATCATGACAGCGCAGAGTATCCGGCCTCGCAGATATGTGGGGGACGCCGCAACTGCCGCAACACATGCAGCTTGGGCAGCGATACCGATGATAGTAGAAATTACGGGGTAATGTTCGAATGAAATGAACAGTGCGATGTATGTGATAAGTCTGGAGGGAAGAATTAAATAACCATTAACTGGCTCAAATATAGCCATGAATCCACGCTCAATCACCTGCGGTATAATAAATAGACCATCTTCGTTCCATACTTCAGGAAATGAGATTTGATCGGGCCTTCGTAACGCAATAGTTATCGCAGCGATGAAAAGTACCAAGAAATAACGATGTTTAACTGCAGGCATAAAATAATTGGAAACGGCTTTAGTATAATTCACCATATCACCCGTATTGGAACCACTGAGCATTGTTGAATATAGATTTGCGATAAAAATAGAAGCGCAATAATGCGGAAAACTTCATAAAAATGACCTGATCATTTCGAGTCCAGCCTTAGGCTTTCGGCATCTTGCGCTTCAAAACCGTGTTGTAAACATCAAGCGTCTGGTCCGCGATGTTCAGCCAGCCATATTGTTCTGCCACAAGAGCGCCCTGTTCCGCAGCTTTGCGGGAATCGAACGGCACGGCGAGCTTTGACCGCATGGCCGCGGCCAATTGCTCAATGTCGCCAAGCGGGAAATAGTCCTGCGCTGGCAGGCCGATTGCAAGGTTGGCCGTGATGTCGCTGGCAAGCACCGGCAGCCCGGCGCCCATCGCCTCGAGCAAGGCAATCGGCATGCCTTCGTGGCTCGAAGGCAGCACGAACAGGCCCGCATTCTCGTAGAGGATGGAAAGATCGTCGCCCGTCTGCATGCCGGCGAGAACCACGCCAGGAACATCGGCGGCAAGCTTTTCAACGTCCTGCGAATAATGCGCCATGTATTCGGCCGATCCCACCAGAACCAGCTTGACCGTGGGATCGGCCAGTTTGGCAAAGGCTGCGATCAGATCGTGCTGGCGTTTTTCCGGCACGATGCGTGCAACCAGCATGATGTAGCGCCGCGACGTGAGCCCGAGTTTCCCGAGAATGCCCGTATCCGTCTGGCTCCGGCGGACCGTCATGCCGTTCGGCACATAGTGCACCGGCACGCCGTAACGGCTTTCCATTGTCCGCGCGATGTCGTTGGACACGGCAATGCGCGCGCGCGCAAAGCGCATGCCGGCCTTCTCGCCCAGTTTCAGCATGAGCTTGGCAAGGCCGCCCCATTTCTGCCGGTCGTAATCATAGCCGTGATGGGTAACGATAACCTTCAGGCCGAGGAGGCGGGCCAGCGGCGTCATCAGCGCCGGGCCGATGGCATGGATGTGCAGGATATCCGGACGATGATAGGCGGCAAACAGCACGCCGAGCGCCGTATGGGCGATCGCCTCGAATTTCACCGAACCGGGCGACCAAAGCGGATGCACCTTCACCCGCTTCCACGTATAGGGATCGGGTGTCAGCAGGTACCGCCTGCGGCCGAGAACCGTGACATCCCAGCCCTTGTCGACAAAATGCCGGCTGAGTTCCTCGACATGTTTTTCCACGCCGCCCTGCACCTCGGGGATGCCGCGCAGGCCGAGCATCATCACCGTGGGTTGCTTTGCTACACCGCGTCCGTCAGCCATCAGGATACTCCAAGCGTGGCGTAGAGATCGACCATGCGGTCGCGATAGGCGGCCGCCGAGAAGTCGCGGGCGATCCACTCGCGGCCATTCATGCCCATGCGCGAACGGGCGGCGGCGGTGAGGTCCGCCATGGCGCCGATGGCACGTGCCAGGTCATCCGCATCGCCGGCAATGGCGGTCATGCCCGTTTCGCCCTCGCGGATCATTTCCGGAATGCCGCCGATGGCCGCGCCAATGACCGGCCGGCCGAGCGCATAGGCTTCCAATATGCTGACGGGCGCGTTTTCATACCATTCGGAGGGCAACACCAATGCCCTGGCTTCGCCGATCAGGCGGCGCAGATTGCCGCCCGAGACATATCCGGCGAACGTGACATCCGCACCCAGCTCCGCAACGAGGGCCTTGAGCATGGCCTCGTCCGGGCCGGTTCCGGCAATCACCAGCCGCTGCCTTGCCAGCGCCGCGGCGCGGATCAGGGTAACCAGCCCCTTCTCCGGCGCGAGACGTCCGGCAAAGACGAAATAGTCGCCTTCGTTCCAGCCGGTGGCGAATTCCTGCGTATCGACAAAATTCGGGATGTAGACCAGCTGTTCCGCCGGCCAACCCCATTCGATCAGCTTCTCGCGGTAGAACCGGCTCGGCACCACGAACCTGTCGACCTTGTTCCGGTAAAGCCCCAGCCCGCGATGCACGATGGTCTCCAGGAACACCAGGCCGCTGAGGACAAGCGAGCCCTTGATGCAGCGGTGCCGCACGACATTGTAGATCCGGCCGCCGCGGCACTCCTCGCAGACATGGCCGTCAACCAGCATCTTGTAGGCGGGACAGGCCAGCTTCAGGTCATGCACGGTCATCACGGTCGGAATGCCTGCCTTTTTCAGCGTGGCAAAGATCGAGGGCGAGAGATGATGATAGACATTGTGCGCGTGGGCGATATCGGGCCGGGCCTGTTCGATCAGCGCTTCGATGCTGCGCTGCGCTTCGAAGGAGTAGATGATCTTGCCGGCCTGGGCAACTTTGGTCAAAAGGCTGCTTTCCCGCCCGTATTCGATTTCGGAGACAAAATGCTCCGACCAGGCAGAGGCATCATTGTCCGGATGCTGCATGGCAAAGGGAATGACCTCCCAGCCGATCTCGGCAAAGAGCTGCATGTGCTCGAGGAATATCGCTTCGGCGCCGCCGCGCCGATAGAAATAATTGTTGATCGCGAGCAGGCGCTTCGACGGGGTGGAGACGTTCACGACGGATGCCTCCCCGCGCCGAATTGTTCCAGCGCATCCCGCACCGGCAGGACCGTGCATCCCAGCGCCAGCGTATGGGCGACGAGGCGTTCGAACGTCTCCGCCGTGCACCCGAAATCCGTCGGCTGCGGCGCGATATCGTGGGTGAAAAAGATGAGCCAGCCAGGCTCCGCGATCAAATGATCGATCCAATGGGTCAGGCCGCGCGCATGGCTTTCCGGCTGCCGGATTTCCACGCCCCAGAGAAAGGCCGGATTGACGGCGCCGCGATTGATGCGCTCGCCGCCGGCGCGGCAGGTTTCGAAACGGCTGCCGAAAATGCCGCGCCCCCAGAACGAACCGGCATTGTAGGGATAAGCGAAATTGCGGCGGCGCTCCTGCGGCGCAACACTGTCGAGATAGGCCTTGTTCCGCTGCAGATCCGCGGCAAGCCGCCGGTTGCCCATATGAGACACCTTCGTGTGGGAGAAGGTATGGCAGCCGATCTCATGACCCTGCTGCGCCAGGGCCCGGCATCCCTCGCGGGAAATCAGCGTGCGCCCGGGTTCAATCTGTCCTTCCAGCGACCCGGCGATGTAGAACGTGCCGCGGACGCCATGGTCCTCGAGTATGCGTGCACCGTTGGTCAGCGCCGTATCGGGCACGTCATCGAAGGTGAAGGACACGACCGGGCGCGATACGGGTATGTGCAGGCGCGGTCCGGGCATCCGGCGCATCAGCCTGTCGGTGATACGGTCCGACCAATAGTCCAGTTTTTTCAGAATGTCAGGCATGGGCGACCGTCAATCTACCTTGTGAAGGTGTTGGGCTGACAATGCTGGCATTTGCTTGCAGGCGCAGGCCGAACACGGCGAACAGGAATGCGAACCATAACGGGCTGCCGCTCTGGAAGAACATGCTTTCCACGCAGGCTGTATAGATCCCGTACAGCCAGACGCGAACAAAAAGCCGTGTGAGGGCAGGATTGTTGGCGGCTTTATCCGCCCTGCCTATGTCGCGCAGCGGCAGAAAAAGCAACCATATAAGCGTGAGAACCAGGCCTGGTATCCCGGTTGTCAAAAGCGTGTCGAGATAGCCGTTGTGGCCGTTATAGGCGGCAACGGCCCACGTCTCGACATTGCCGCCGCTGTAGACCAGCTCCTCGGTTTGCCAGAATGACTGGAATCCATAACCGGTAAAGGGCTTCTGGGCGATGGCGGAAAAGGCGAAACGCCAGATGTCCGTCCGGTTGGTAAAGGTGGCATCGATGCCGGCAGCGGTGATGAGGGATCGTATCGGTTCGAACACCGCCGATCCCACGGCAAGAATGTTGAACAGTGCAATCCCGGCAATGCCGATCAGCGCCCGCGTCCGCTTCCAGCGCTCGAATATCCAGGCAAGGATGAGAACACCCGGCAATGCGGCGGTGGATGTCTTGCCACCGGTGTGCAGCAGAAACACCACCGAGAGGACAATGATGGCAATACCTGCCAGTCTCTGGCCTGCGCTATGGACAAACAGTCCGAAGAACACCGCCATCACCATGACGGCGGCCGCGACGTTCTTGTGGGGAAATTGACCACGCCAGAAACCCGCATTCATCGGCTCGCGGATTTCCGATGCCTGGTGAATGGCCCGTGTGGGAAGGGCGATGACGCCAAAATAGGCAAAGCCCAGCATGATGAGCGTCGCCAGGCCAAGCAGCTTGCCAAAATGCCGGTCGGACTGCGGCAGCAGCAGGAAGACACTGGCGTTCACGCAAACCAGAATGGCAAGGACGATGCGTTTGAGGGCGATATCGGGATGCGCGGACAGTGCGGAGACCAGAATGAACCAGGCGAACAGCAGGACGAGCAGCCCGCGCGGCTGCATGATCGTCCGGCGCAGGGGGCTGCTCAACCCGAAGGCGATCAATCCTGCCGAGAGAACCAGCGTGACAAGCTGATTGACCACGTTGGAGTTTCCAGCGCTCGGATCGACCGAAGCCGCGCCCGTCAGATCGACATAGGGCGTGGTGGTGATCCAGAAAAACAGGAAAATCGCCACGAACAGCAATGCGCCGACACCACCCGCTGCAGAGGTCGTGGGCGCAGTTCTGGTTTCGATTGTTCCCATAAAAGAACGTATCCTGCTTAACTGTTCTTCGCCTTGCGCTCGGCGCGCATGACCCCAAGCAGGCCGGTGGCGATGGCAAGGCAGGCGCCCAGGCCCAATCCGGCAAATGTTCCGCCGGCGGCAAGCAACGCCGTGCGCGGCGGCCAGCTGCGGCGCAGGGGCGGTATGGCGGACGAGATCACCCGGATATTGGTGCTGTTGAGCTGCTGGCGCTCCGTCGTTTCACCGGCGCGCGTCAGGAAGGTCTGGTAGATGGCGATTTTCGTCGCCATGTCGCGTTCCAGATCGTTCAGCCGCACCTGTGCATCATTGTCCATGGAAACGGAGGAGCGCGCACTCGCCGCCTGCTGCTTGAGCGCATCGACCACGGATTTCGCCTGGTCCAGATCGACCTGCGCCGCCCGCAGGATGCGCCCGGTTTCCTGCGATATCTGCTGTTCCAGGCCGCCGAGCTGCGACCGGGCACGGATCAGCCCGGGATAACGCGGCCCGTAGGTGATCGACATGGAATCCACCGTCTGCTTGACCGTCGCATATTGGGCGCGCAGGCTGGCGAGCGTGGGCGACTGCAATGTCGCCGACGGGCTCGTCTGATTGGGTGTCGAGGCTGTCAGCTCGTTGTAGCGCGACTGTGCTTCGACCAGCCGGGCATTGGCATCCACCAGCTTCACGTTGATCTGCGCCATGGACTGCGAACTGATCAGCTCCCCGGCGCTGGTCTGGAGACCATGATCGCGCTTGAATTCAGCCACCTTGGCCTCCGCATCGGAAGCGCCCTGCTTCAACTCGGCCAGCCGGTCGGTCAGGGCCGAGGCCGCGCGTCCGGCCCCATCCGCCTCCGCCTGGGCGACTTCCTCCTGGAAGGCCTTGGCCAATGCATTGGCAATGCGCACCGCCGTATCGGGATTGTTGGCCCAGGCCGCGATGGTCACCATGTAGGAGCGTTCCTGGCGGCGTGCGGTTATTCTCTCGGACAGGCTGCGCATGGCTGCCAGCGTTTTGTCGGCGACCGCCGGCTTGCTGCCGAACAATGAACCGAGACTGAAGCCCGGACCATCCGTGCCGACAAACTCCGGATCGCTGGCAAGGCCAAGCTCACTGACGACGCGCCGCAACACATTGCCGGAGGTCAGCACCAGCATTTTGCTTTCAACGTCGAGCAGCTGCGTGTCGCCCTGCTGGTTCTGCACATAGATGTCGTTCGGCAGGACCTGAAGATTGGCCGGCGGCACGAGCAGGTCCGTATAGACGGTATAACGCGGCTTCGCGCCCATCCCGTAACCGATGCCGATCAAAGCGCCAACGACGGCCCCCATCAAAACCCAATACCAGCGGGCAAGCAGCCAGGAAATCAGCGAACTCACATCGATGTGCGGCAGGGAGAAGGCAGCGGCCGGGACCGGTTTCCGCTCGTCACGCACAGGAGGCTCGACGACAGGTCCCTTGATAGGAGCTGCCGGCTGCAGTTTACCCGTCGCGTCACGCAGTTTGTACATTCAACAATACTCTGTAAGCATCAATCAAACCGTAACGGTTTAACGGTAATGTATATCTAAACGATAGATTGCAAATTTTGGTTAATAAATGGCTATCTCCCTTTGGCCTGCTGAACAATAAAGATGAAAATGCCAGCCCTCCGCCCAGGTCGTAGAACATGAAGAAGTTGAGCGCTGCGGAAATCATCGCCGGACTGCCGCGACTCCTGCCGATGATCATGTCCTATGCGGCGTCGAGCGGCAGCCTGCTGATCGCCAATGCGGCACAGCTGGTGACATTCGCCATTCTTGCCCGCTCCTTTGGCGCCGTCGAATTCGGCGTCTTCGTTTCCGTAACGGCGGTGACCAGCATCGCCGTGCATCTGTGCGGCCTCGGCGCCTCGGAATGCCTGGTGCGGCGCGTCGCCCGCGACCATGCCATGTACCCCGTCATGATGGGGCACAACCTCATCCTGACCCTGACAAGCGGCGTCGTGCTGGTGCTGCTCGGCATCGCCATTCTGCCCTTCTGGATGAAGCTTTCGCCCGATCCCGTCGAGAATGTCATCGCGATCCTGCTGATCCTCATCACCAACATCATCCTGGTCCGCATCATTCTGCTGACCGAACAGATCTTTATCGGTCATTCGCAGTTTCCCGCGGCCAACCGCTCCGTGGTCGGCTTTGCCTTTGCCCGGACGGCCGCCGCCGCGCTTGCCTGTCTGGTGTTCGGCGTGACCAGCCTGGTTGACTGGGCCATATGGCAATTCACAGCCCATGTGCTGGTTCTGATCGTCTATATGTGGTCATTGCGCAAACTCGGCCGGCCGCAATACCGGATCGTGCGCGAGGAAATCCGCCTCGGCATTCTCTTCGCAACCCCCTTCATCTTCCGCGCCATCCGCCAGAACGTCGATCTTCTCATGCTCGGCATCATGGCCAATCCCGAGGTCGTCGGCAGCTACGGTGTCGTGCGCCGTATCGTTGACAGCAGCTATCTCTCCATCGATGCCATGAACCGGCTGGTTTATCCGGGCCTTGCCCGCCTGAGCATCGATGGCATTCACAACGCGATCGGACGGACCAAGAAGATATTGCTGGCCGCCCTGGGGATCGGCATCGGTTCGGCCCTTGCCATCTTCATCATTGCCCCGTTCCTGCCCATTCTCTTCGGCCGCGAATATGTATCATTGGTCTCGTTCTGCCGGATTTTGAGCGGAACGGTGGTCTTTCTTGCCATCTGGTCGGTGGCAATCGATGCGCTTGGGGCGGCGGGATATCACGGTCCCCGGGCGGCAATTCTCAACACCGCCAATGCGGTTGGCGCGGGACTGATTGCCTGGGCCACCTGGGTCGCGCCGCCGCTCGGAACATTCGTCTCGATATATGTCATCGAGATCGCCATCATGATCGCCGCATGGCTGGTTCTGCTTCGTCTGGCGCGCAACAGCCGGGTCGCTGCGCAGGAAAGATCGTTTACCACGTAGAACATCTTGCCGTCAGAATTGAAGAATCGCGCTCTGGTTGCATTGACTATATGCTTCGAACATCGAGATAGTGCAGACTCTTAGTCGGGATATACGTCTGCATGGGGATGGAGATGAAGCGGGGAAGACAGATACGTCCGATGACTGTGGACGATATTCCTCAGGTCGGACGCCTATTCTATAAAACGTTCCGCAACCGGGCCAGCAATTCAAGCAACGCCTTCAACGATTATTTCCAACAGCTGTTTTTCGGCAGCCCGATCTACCAGCAGCAATATGGCAGCATCGTTCACGAGACATCGGCAGGGCACATCAGCAGCGTCGTTTCGGCCGTACCAATGCAATACATGGTCGACGGCGGGATCATAACGGCGCGTCTTCTCTGCGCTTTCATGACGGACCCCGACATGCCCTGCCATGGCGCGGCCGAACTCGCGCTGACCATGCGGCCGCGCAATCAGGATCTTTGTTTCACCGACAGCGCCTCCCCCGCCAGCGCCGGGGCATTCAAGGCGGCACGCGCCGCCCTGTTGCCGGTCCACGGGCTGGACTGGTGCCGGGTTTTCCAGCCGGCCGGTTTTTTTGCCCGGTCGGCGGCCAGCCGGTCAACCCTTGGCCGCCATGCCGCCCGGCTGCCGATTGCACGACCGGTCGACCATATCATCAGACGGATGATACCGGGGCTGCATGTCGAGCCGGGCGCGGGAATGCATGACGAGGACATGGCGCCGGAGCTGTTCGTAGCAACCGTCCAGGACTTCCTCTCCGACTATCCGGTCCGTCCTGTCTGGTCGGGGCCGGAGCTGAACTGGATTCTGGATGTCGCCAGACTGAATGCAAGCCTCGGAGATCTCAACATCCGCTCGGTCTGGGATCAGAATGCCGAGCTGATCGGCTGCTTTGTCTATTTCGGACGCCCCGGAATGATTGCCCAGGTGATGAACATATTTTCCCAGAAGGGCAAGGATGCGCTCGTGATCAACCGGATGATGTATCATCTGGAACAGGCCGGGCTTGTGGCGGCCCGCGGCCATGTGCAGCCCCGGCAACTCGACGCATTATCCCGGCAAAGGGCAATGTATTACAAACATCGCGCCCATACCTGCGTCAGCACCCGTCATGCCAGCGTCCTCAACGCCATCGACCGCAACGACATGTATATCGGCGGACTGGCCGGTGAATCGTGGAGCCGGCTCGTATCGGACTTCTTCTAGAATTATTGCCGTTCAATAAGGAAATAGGTGGTGGGTCCCTCGGGTCCGTCGTTGGAAAGCCGCGTTGCAACCGCGCCGCTTCCCCGGGCAATCGCAGGCCGGACCCTGCCATCCAGCCCCACCGGCGAGACGGTCCAGCGTCCTTTCCCGGGCAGGGAGAAATCGACGCTTCCCACCTTGATGCGGGCGGGCAGGCGGCCGAAATCGGCGATGACCCGTTCTTCCCCATCCGAAAATCGCATGGCGGTGTTCTGGGCATCGGTCGCGTAGATGACCAGCAGGCGGCGGCTGCTGCCGACCGGCCGGTCATCCAGCGCTGAAACGGCAAACAGGCCCTTGCCCGCGGCATTGCCGACGGTCAGGTTGGCAAGCGTGACCGTATCGGCAAGGTCGGCGAAGGCAATGGCTTCGGTTCGCCCGGTTTTCACCGTCATGCGCAGCTTGTTCTGGTCCAGGCGGATCTCATTCGTGTCGCTCTCAAAAATCCCCTTGCCGGCGTCCGTGCTGTTTTCGGGCACAAGCAGCCTGCTGTCGCGCATCGCGGCGATGAGTTTGCCGCCGGACGCGGGATCGCGGGGCGATGCCGCTACCAGACCGTGGGCTGGTGCCGATGGCGCATCCTTCTGCAACCCGATTGCCGCAAGCAGGGCGAGCGTCGTCAATGCATCGGGTTCCCGCTCATACATGTTCTGCGTCAAATCCTCCATTCCCCGGATGCGGAAGGGGATGGAAACCGGCGAGCCCTGCACATCACCGCGCCTGAACAGCAGGGCTGCCAGCGTTTCGCCCGCACGCGCAACCGGATCAAGCGCAATGGCATAGGGCAGCATCTGGCGTTTATGGGCAAAATCCTCGCCATAGGCCAGCACGATGGGCCCATGCCCATGGCGGCACAGCACATCCCAATTCTGCAATGCCGCGTAGGCGGGCATGACAATGCCGGCCTCGTAACGATAATGGCTCCAGAAGAGGTGATCATATTCCGTGACGATAAAGGGGCGGTTCAGCCAGCGCGCCGCCGCCATCATCCGCATGTAAGCCGCCCCGTCGGCGATCGAGCTCTTCTGACCGAGCGAACTGCCCGGTTCGTAACCCCCGACCCAATCCTGATAGGTGTTCATCGACACTGCCTGCTGCCCCGCCCGTGTCAGGCTTGTCTGGACACTCGGCCAGTTGTTGTAGGGCGCCACCACACCCCGGTAGCCGAGATCGCGCAGCGCTGCCGTCATCCGTTCGGCGGAACGCGTTTCCACATCGACGAAGAAGGCCTGCAGGTCGCGCATGCGCGGCGTCTTTTCATAACGATTGGCCGGCAGGCCGACCGTTGCGTCCTCCAGCCGCTCGCCAGCTTCGACCGCGCCCCATGCACGGGAAAGCGCTGCCGTCGAGGCATAGCGTTTTTGCAACCAGGCATTGAATGGAGGTTGCAGAAGCCGTGAATATTGCGGCTGGCCATCGCGCTGATGCAGGATGCTGTCAAACTCGATGCTGTTTTCGTTGAACGGGATGATCGCCACCAGAGCCGGATCGCGAATCGGCGCGATTCCCGTATAGGGGTTGACCGTTGCCAGCACCAGCTGCTGGAATTTCAGCCAGTGCTGAAAGGTCTTTTCATCGATCTGCACCTCGAGCTTCATGTCGCCGGTGAGATTCCAGCGATCGTCATATCCGCCATAGGCGCCGCGGGTGGAACTCAGACCGTCCATCATCCAGTAAATGCCGTTGCGCTTCAACGCCGCCATCAGATAGCGGAAACGGTCCATGGTTTCCGGATCGAAATCGAAATCGGCGGCACGGCCGAACATCAGCGCCGCATCGACAAAATGAAAGCGCGCGATGTTGTAGCCATGCATTTTCAGTTGGCGGGCATAGCGGTCAGCCCCGTCATGGTCGGGAAAGCCGCCGGAGGCCGGGCTCCAGCCCAGCGATGCACACAGGAACCGCACAGGGCTCGTCTCCGCATCCGCACGGGCCAACCGGCCGTCTCCATTGATGACGATCCGGCTCTGCTCGCTGATCGGCGGATTGGGCAG
The DNA here is from genome assembly GCF_058792715.1 of Phyllobacterium sp. MT110. Classification (NCBI taxonomy): domain Bacteria; kingdom Pseudomonadati; phylum Pseudomonadota; class Alphaproteobacteria; order Hyphomicrobiales; family Phyllobacteriaceae; genus Phyllobacterium; species Phyllobacterium sp. MT110. The sequence goes on along the minus strand of NZ_JBXAFE010000002.1, from coordinate 607,435 downwards.
CAGCGTGGAAAAATCGAGAGGACTGCCGCTTTGCAGCTCGAGCGACACCTCCCGGACCGGCGACCAGACATCGCCCGCCCTCGCCGCGCCCGCGACGAGCAGGAAACCAAGAGCGAAGGCGGCCAATCTCAGCGTGGACATGATGCGGTGCAATCCTGTGTCTTTGAGGGCAGCCTAGTGGTCCTTGGAGACGACCTTACTCTCGATCCAGTCATCCGGCTGGCGGCGGGGATGGAAAAAGCCGAGCGGCAGGGCGGCGGCATGGAAACACCAGGCGACAACGGCATAAACGCCCAGCGACAGGCTGCGCTGCTTCAGGCTCATCGCGGCGGCGACGAGAACGATCAAAGCGGCATCGATCAATAGCGCCGTCTTCTTGTCGGACAGGAAAACCAGAAGCCCGATCATCGCCAGCCACCACAGATAGACCCCGGCCCACAGGCGAAGTTCCGGCAGTTCGTGCACCAGTTTGTTCCAATGGGGGCGGCCAAGCGCGGCACGCAGCAATTCGCCGACGCCCCGCAGATATTTCGACCGCCAGCGCCGCACCAGCAGCGTGTAGGCATTGATGGAGTGGCCGAAATGCGCGACGAAACGGCGGTCAAGCCGGTGCAGTTCCCATCCGAGCGACCGCAGGCGCACGCCCAGGTCGAATTCCTCATAGCCATGCAGATTGCGGTCAGAGAAATAGCCGGCCTCGGCAATGGCGGCGCGGCGGTAAAGCCCGCTGCCATTCATGCGGTCGATTGATCCCGTCCGGTTTTCCGGCGACACGCGGCGCACCCGGCGGGTGAATTCGAGATTGTCGACGTTCATTTCCACCACATGTCCCGTCACCCCCGCAACCCGGGGATTGGCTTCGAGAAATGCAATGGCCGCAGCAAGGAAATCCTTGTCGAGCAGCATGTCGCCATCCATGAGGCAGACGAGATCGTGATGACTGTACTGGAAGCCCAATTGCGGGCCGATGCCACAGCTGGGCTTGGCCGGATTGACGATCTGCGCCACGGTCACCGGATAGCGCATGGCGATTTCGACCGTCCGGTCGGTGGAACCGCTATCGGCCACGATGACTTCGACCGTGCCGCCCGGCAAGGCTTGCAATGCGCTTTCAATCGCCGCTGCGATGCGCTTTTCTTCGTTCAGCGTTTTCATGATAATCGAAACGGTCATCAATCAAGTCCTGCCCCAGTCTGGAAACCGCTACACATGCACCGCCATCCCGCAATGGCGTATTCACTATCATATCTCTTATGGCATTAGCGCAACGCGCGTAAGACTTTCCACTTGAGCGGCCTGAGTTTCTGCCACAAGGGCGTCGCACGCAGCCTCTCCATCACCCGCAACCGCGTTGCAATGATCCGTCCCCGCGCCGTGCGGACAAGCGTCATCTTCTTCAGGTCGATGGTGACGTCGCAGCAGTTCAGCTTCCATGGTTCGTCGCCGATGCCGAGGTCCAGGCAATCATAGCCGCTATCGAGCAAATGGCGCAGCAGCAGATAGTGCAGCACCCGCCCCGGAGAATATTTGGACCATTCGCCGGATTCAAACGTGAACACCAGCCCGTAATAGTGCCTGCCTTCGACCAGCCCCCACATCGCCGCGATAACCTGGCCGTTCACGACGAGCGCGGACAGGTGCAGCGCATTTGCCGCGGCAAAATTGTCGGTTCCCAGTGTGAAAAAGCTCTGCTTCTCCGGCTCCTTGTCGAAACCCGGCACCTGCGTTTCTTCAAACCGGCGCTGTTTCTGGGCAAGCAGCGTCTCCAGAACAAAGGCGCGTTCTTCCGGTGTCCCGGCAATCAGCAGCCGGCATTCGCCCAGCCGCTCCAGCGCCCGATGCCGGTTCCGCAGGTTCTTCGACCCCGGCTGCGACTGATCGACCTCCGGCCAGCTGCGCTTGAGGTTGGTCAGGTGACACGACTCGCCGTTCAAGTCTTCAGCCAGCAGGAACAGCGGATTCGTGCGGTCGCGGATTTGCTCCGGCATTTTGTCGAAGATCGCCATGTCGAACGGCGGCAAGGCTTTCGCAATCCTGTTCCACAGCTGTTCGGCGGATGTCCGGGTCCATTCATCGCCGTTGGGAAACAGGATCGGCGCGTTGTAATCCGCCACGCCATCGTCGACGAAGGTAAGGACGCGCCCGCCATGCCGGGACGAGAGGCTGAACGGCAGAAAGCACAGCGGATTTCCGGAGAGATCCCAGACCTCGACCAGACAAAGCCGATTGCCCGGCCGGGTGCCATAGGATGCCAGCCACGTCTGCAGGAATGTGGTCGTCTGGAAAATATACTGCCTTGCATCCGTGGCCGTACCGGCCGCCGGCCATTGGGGCGAGAGCTGATCGGGATGGCTGTAAACCCGGATATCATATTCTGGAATCACAAACACTCACCCCTTCACGACAGACACATACGTGAACACTCTATCCACAACCAGCATAATCGATTGTTTAACATACATCTTATTTACGCTGTATTATCCGGCTTCACATTGACTGATCGAGCTGTCTACAGGTCTGCGGAGCATGCATGGTTGAACCGGAATTGGCAATTCAAGGGACGGAGGCACAGCCCATCCAGACCGATGTGGCGATCATCGGAGGCGGGCTGGCAGGAGCCAGTGCCGCCATCGCGCTGTTCCGTCAGGGCTACGGTGTGACCCTGATCAGCAGTCACGAGCGTCATCCGCCGGACTTTCGCGCCGAGAAAGTCGCGCAAACCCAGATGGAGCTGTTCGAGCGCATCGGCCTTGGCGACGTCGTGCGTGCCGAGGTGACCGCGTTTGACGGCGTATGGCTCCACCGATTCGGCCGGTTCGAGCGAACCACGACGCCCGAATATGGCGGCGATTATTCCGATCTGGTCAATACAGTGCGCCGTGCCATCCCTGCGGGCGTGCGTTCCATTGTCGGCCGGGTCGATGACATTACGACCAGCGAAAACCTGCAGCACGTGACATTATCCGATGGCCGGAAATTCACCGCACGGCTCCTGATCGTTGCCACGGGGCTCGGCGATACGATCCGCAAGAAGCTCGGGATCGAACGGGACATCATAAGCCCGCAGCATTCGCTGTGCTGCGGTTTCGATCTGGTACAGCCGCGATCGCATTTTCCCTTTCCATCCCTTGTGTGGAACGGGGCAAAATTCAATGACCGCGTGTCCTACCTGACGCTCTTTCCCATAGGCGATAAAATTCGCGCCAACTTTTTCGTTTATCGGACATCGTCGGAGGAATGGACCCGCACATTCCGGGATCAGCCCGCGCAGGGTCTGCGCGCAGTGATGCCGGGTCTGGAAAGGGTGTTTGGCGAAATCACCATTGCCGGTCCGGTCATTGCCCGCCCCATTGACCTGGTACAGGTGCACAATCACGAACAGGATGGGGTTGTTCTCATCGGGGACGCCTTCTGCGTCGTCTGCCCGATCACCGGCACGGGGATTGAAAAAGCCCTCACCGACGTGGACCGGCTGTGCAACACATATATTCCGCGCTGGTTCAAAAGTGCGGGCATGTCCAAGGCAAAAATTCATGAATTTTACGCCGACCCCATCAAGACAGCCCGGGACGCTTCGGCAATGAAGATGAGTTTCGACGCGAAGAAGATCAAAACCGACCTTGGCATGCGCTGGAAATTGCGGCGGTTGCGCAGCAACACGCTGGGCCGTGCGCGCTACGTGGTGCGCGCCACCGTCAAGCAGCTGCGGTCACCGGCACCCAAATAAGTCCCGGTGCGTCGGGATTTCCGTTCACGGCCATTCCGCAATGACCACACCGGACAACATGTCCATCTGCATATCAGGCCGGTCGAAGGGCGGCGCCATTCCCGAAACGGAACGGGCCAGATGCTCCCGCGGGATTGCACGGGCATTGATGACGCGGACATTTTTCCAGCCATTGGCTTCGAATGCCCTGACATAGTCCAGCGGGCGGCGCCTGTTGGGCTGTCCGGGAAAGGAAAACAGCCGGTAAAGACCTTCCGAGTATCGATAGATATTGTTCGGATCCTGCTCGCGAATCCAGCGGGAGTGTGTCTGATAATCGACAATGTGCTCGGCGATGCAGCCGCTGCGGGCAACCTTGGAGATATTGGCAATCGTCGCTTCGATGTCGTCATAGTGTTCGAATGCGGCACAGCTCAGGATCAGGTCGAACTTTCTGTTGTCCGCCAGCCGTGGAATGTCGAAATCCCGGCCGACGCGATAGCTGAACAGGTCGGAATCGGGGCCTTCGGTCAGTTGTTTCGCCCGGTCGATACTGGGAGCATAGGCTTCGCGCTCCGGAAACCGGTCGAAAAGTCTGGCAAAATAGGCGGCTGGCTCCGTACCCGCGAGTTCGAACACGTCAACGGCACGATAGGACTTGGCGCCATAGCCGAGCAGGATGGCGCCGGTGCCGAGCGACGACCCCGGACACAGCTCAAGAACGTCCTTGCCCTCCAGATCGAAGCCGGCGGGCAGATACCGCTTCCACGAGGCGACGGTGTCGTAGACGTAGTCGATGCGGCCATCGGTGTCGGAGCGATCGACCTTGTTGGGCGTCGTATAGCCCTGCAGCTTGTTTTTTGCCCAGGCCAGAGCGAGGAAAACAATGCCGATCCCGTACATGGCCGCATTGCGCATACTGTGTCCCATTCATTACCCCGTCACTTGATTCTTTAACCGCCGGCTGGCTGTGCATGTTCGCCTGCCAGACATTAGAGAGCAGTTTCGTTTCCAGCGTCAACCGCTGGTTGCCAACGAATTTCACTCCGCAAGGTGAGCCGAGGCAGGCTTGCAATTTTTCTCGACCTCATGTCGGGATCAGCGATAGTGGTTCGTCTTGAGGAAGAAGGAGTAACGGGATGCTTTACGCCATACTTTGCTACAACATGGAGGACGTGGTCGGTTCGTGGTCCAAGGAGGAAGACGACCTTGTCATGGAACGGCTTGGTGTCGTGCAGGACAAGCTCGCCAAATCAGGCAAGCTCGGGCCGGTCGCCCGGCTGCTGCCAACGACTGCCGCGACAACGCTGCGCAAATCCCGCGGCGAGCCCCTCGTCATCGACGGCCCCTTCGCCGAAACCAAGGAACAGTTTCTCGGATTCTATGTGGTTGACTGCGAATCGCTCGACGAGGCACTCGATATCGCCCGCGATCTGGCGCAGGCCAATCCCGGACAGGGGTCCTACGAAATACGCCCGATCGCCTTGTTCAGACCCGGATCGGGTTCCCAATGACCGACCCGGCCTGGATCGATGCCGCGCTGACAGCCGCGCGCCCGCAGGCGGTGGGTGCCCTGTTGCGCTATTTCCGCAATCTCGACACGGCGGAAGAAGCCTTCCAGGAGGCCTGTCTGCGCGCGCTGAAAAACTGGCCGAAGAACGGCCCGCCGCGCGATCCCACGGCGTGGCTGATCTTCGTCGGCCGCAACAGCGCCATCGATACCGTCCGGCGTCAGGCCAAGCAGCAGCCACTGCCGCCCGAAGACCTGCTGTCCGACCTCGGAGACGCCGAATCGGCCATCGCCGAGAAGATCGACAGCGCCGACTACCGCGACGATATCCTCCGGCTGCTGTTCATCTGCTGTCATCCGGATCTTCCGGCCACGCAGCAGATTGCGCTGGCACTGCGCATCGTGTCGGGACTTTCGGTCCGCCAGATCGCCCGGGCGTTTCTTGTCGGCGAAAGCGCCATGGAGCAGCGCATCACCCGAGCCAAGGGGCGGATTTCCTCCGGCGAAATCCCGTTCGACACACCCGATGCCTTCGAGCGGGCAGAACGGCTTTCGGCCGTGAGTGCAATGATCTACCTGATCTTCAACGAGGGCTATTCAGCAGGCAGCACGGAAGTGGCGGCGCGGTTTCCGCTCTGCGACGAGGCGATCCGGCTGGCGCGCCTGCTCCTGCGCATTTTCCCCGCGGAACCGGAAATCATGGGGCTGACCGCCCTTCTGCTGCTCCAGCACGCCCGTGCCAAGGCCCGATTCGACGCGGAAGGCGCAGTCGTTCTGCTGGACGATCAGGACCGCGGCCTGTGGAACCAGACGATGATCGCCGAAGGTCTTGCCCTGATCGACAAGGCCATGCGCCACCGGCAGCCGGGCGCCTATCAGGTGCAGGCGGCCATTGCCGCCCTGCATGCGCGGGCCCGGCAGCCGCAGGATACGGACTGGCTGGAAATCGATCAGCTCTATGCCGCGCTCGAACGGATAAGCCCCTCACCCGTTGTCACGCTGAATCGCTCCATAGCGGTGGCCAAGGTGCATGGTGCCGAGGCGGCGCTGCTGCTGATCGAGCCGCTGGAAGACAGGCTTTCCGGCTATTTTCACTTCTTCGGCGTCAAGGGCGGGCTGCTGATGCAGCTTGGCCGCAGCCGGGAGGCGCGCATTGCCTTCGACCGCGCGATAGCCCTTGCCAATACACCGGCGGAAGCCGCCCACATCCGCATGCATCTCGACCGCCTCAGCCAGAACTGATCGCGGAAAAATACGAAAAAATTCCGATATCGTGTCGGCCTGGCCGATTGCCATTCGTCCTTGCATCGAAACCATTCACGCAGGAGACCATCATGACATCCACCAGCGAAATTACCGACCGCGACCTCGTTATCACCCGCATCATTGATGCGCCCCGTGCAAACATATTCCGGGCCTGGACCGAGGTCGACCTTCTCAAGCAGTGGTTCGCACCACTGCCCTACACCACACCGCACGCCGAGCTTGACGTGCGCGCCGGCGGCACCAGCATCATCGTCATGCGCGGTCCCGATGGCACCGAGTTTCCCAATCAAGGTGTCTATCTCGAAGTCGTCGAAAACGAACGGCTCGTCTTCACCGATGCCTATACCAGCGACTGGAAGCCGTCGGAGAAACCGTTCATGACCGGCATCATCACGCTGGAAGATGCCGGCGGCGGCAAGACGAAATACACCGCGCTTGTCCGGCACTGGACGGTGGCCGACCGGGAAGCCCACGAAAAAATGGGCTTTCATGCAGGTTGGGGTCTGTGCACCGACCAGCTCGCGGCCCTCGCTGCCAGGCTCTAAACCCTTCATTTCACCTGCAAAAAAGCCATCCGGAACCCGGATGGCTTTTTGTCGGGACATTGAAGCGGATCAGGCGTGTTCCGCCTGATCCGGATGCCGGCGCCGGTAGCGGATCGACGACCACAGCGAGAAGATGATGAGTGCCGCGCCGATGAAACCGGTGATCACTTCGGGAATATGAAACAAGGTCTGGCAATACATGATCACCGCAAGCACAAGGATCGCGTAGAATGCCCCGTGCTCGAGATAGCGGTACTGGCCGAGCGTCTCCTTCTCCACCATCATGATGGTCAGCGCGCGCACGTAGAACGCACCGATGCCCAGACCGATCGCAATGACAAACAGATTGGTCGACAGCGCGAACGCACCGATGACACCGTCGAACGAAAAACTCGCATCGAGCACTTCCAGATACAGGAAAGCGCCAAGCCCGCCCTTGTGGACCGTGTCCATCTGTTCCTGCGAAGCATCGAGAATCGCGCCAAGCCCCTCCACCACGAGGAAGGTCAGCAGGCCGTAAATGGCCGACGTCAGGAACGTCACCGACTCCGCACCGTCGAGCTGCCTGGAAAAGAAGATGATCAATGCCAGGACCACGCCGACCTCGATGCCCTGCACCGAGGCAAAGCGGGACGCGCGGCTTTCAACGACGCGAATCCAGTGCACGTCTTTCTCATGATCGAAGAAGAACTTGAGGCCGACCATCAGGAGAAACGTACCGCCAAAGGCGGAAATGCCGACATGGGCGTCCTGCATGATCCGCGCATATTGCTCCGGATTTGAAATGGCCAGCTTCAGCGCCGAAATCGGATCGATCCACGCGGCGATCGCGACAATCGCCAGCGGAAAGATGATCCGCATGCCGAACACGGCGATGATGATGCCCCAGGTCAGAAACCGTCGCTGCCAGACCGGCGTCATGTCCCGAAGAATCCTGGCGTTCACAATCGCATTGTCGAAGGACAGCGAAATTTCAAGAATGCCCAGCACCGCACAGATGAAGAGGACCGATAATGTGCCTTCGACCGTTCCCGAATAGACGAACCCTATCCACGCGCCGAGCGCCAGTCCAACCGCCGTGAACAGAAACGGCCAGGTGAAGTACTTGTAAGTTGCCATATTTAATTCCTGCTAGAGTCTCCCAGATTGCTATCGGGGCCGGAAATCAAAACGGCGGTCACGACCGAAAGATCGGAACTTGTGTACCGGTTGAATATGAATTCGCGCGCAATAGCAATCACCCGCCCCCCTTAGACTGCATAATCCTGTCGCAATCCTGTCGCGGCGCCGGTCTGGCTGTCAATCCGCGGGTTTGCGGACCGAATAGATCACCACGGGCAAGGCGGAGCGCCACGCATCAAAGGAACCGAGCGGCTGCGCCTGCGCAACGGCAAGTTTTGTCAGCTCGCCGCCGAACCTGCCGCGCCAGCCGATCAGTGCCGCCTCGCTCTGCAGGGTCACGGCATTGGCCACAAGCCGCCCGCCCGGCTTCAGCGCGTTCCAGCAGGCATCCATCACGCCGCTGTCGGTAGCGCCGCCGCCGACGAATATGGCGTCCGGGCTGGCCAGACCAAAGAGTGCTGCCGGGGCTTCCCCCCGGACCAGCTGCAGATCCGGAACACCCAGCGCGCGGGCATTGCGCTCGATGACGCCTTGCCGCCCGTCATTGGCCTCCACGGCGATTGTCCGGCAGGAGGGATCGCTCCGCATCCATTCGATGCCGATGGAGCCGCATCCGGCCCCGACGTCCCACAACAACTCTCCCGGACGCGGCCCGAGCCGCGCCAGCGTGACGGCGCGGACATCCCGCTTGGTCAACTGGCCGTCATTCTCATAGGCCTCGTCAGGCAGGCCCGAAAGGATGGAATAGGACCGCGCCTCCGGTTCGGCCCGTCCGCAATCCACCGCGAGAACATTGAGATCGGCGCCCCGGGGGTGATGCCATTCCCCGGCCGATCCCTCGACGCGATGTTCCGCCGCCCCGCCCATATGTTCGAGCACCGTAAGCCGGGCAGAACCAAAGCCATTGGCCGCCAGCATCTGCGCCACCTGCGCCGGCGTGCCGCCATCATTGCTGAGGATCAGCAGCTTTGCTCCCGGCGTGAATGATCTGAACAGGGTTTCCACGGGCCGCCCGTGCACGCTGAGCAATTGGACTTGCTGCACCGGCCAGCCCATGGCCGCCGCCGCAAGAGAAAAGGAGGACGGCGCGGGCAGAATGCGCATTTCACTCCGGTCAACGAACCGCGTCAGCGTTGCCCCCATGCCGAAATGCATGGGATCGCCGCTGGCAAGCACCACCACTTGGGTGCCGCGCAGCGCCGTCAGGGTGGGATAGACATCGGAAAAGGGCGTCGGCCACGCGATCCGCTTTGCGCCAAGTGTTTCCGGCAGGAATTCGAGGTGCCGCCTGCCGCCGAAAACCGTGGTGGCATGGTCCAGCGCGGCGCGGGCATTGGCACCCAGTCCGCCATAGCCGTCTTCACCAATCCCGATAATCGTCAGCCAAGGCGTCATGTCATGTCCCGTTGATTGCAGAGGCTATGCATGCCCGAAAGCGCCGGAAGGGTCAACGAAGCTCGAACAGCATGCCCGTTGCAATTGCGGATCATATTTCTTTCCTCCGCACCGGCCATCCTGTAAAACCCTGATCCGATGAGCCAGTTAAGCACCATGGACGCAGTCCCGAACAGAATTGAAGACCGGCGGTCCGCCTGCCCCGGATTGTTCCGCATGGCCAAGGCGCTTGATGGCGCGATATGCCGGGTGAAACTGACGTTCGGCACGCTGAGCGCCGAACAGGCGCACCGCGTTGCCGATGCAGCCCGGCAGTTCGGCAATGGCGTCATCGAGATCACCAACCGGGCCAACCTGCAGATTCGCGGCGTGCGGCCCGATACGGAAAATCCGCTGATCGCAGCGCTGCTGGCCGCCGGGCTCGGGCCATTGACCGACCGGGGCGACGATGTCCGCAATGTCATGGTCAGCCCGATCGCCGGTGTCGTGCCGGGCAGTTTCGACGTGCGGCCGCTGGCCTTGCAGCTGCTCGAAATCCTGCAGACCAATGCCTCCTACCAGCGCCTGTCGCCGAAATTTTCCATTCTCGTCGACGGCGGCGAAAGCGTTGCCATGGTAGAGCATCCTCATGACATCTGGCTGAGCGCCATCGACGCAGAGAGCCCCCGGTTTGCCCTGGGCGTTGCCGGCATACCGCCGACGGGAGCGGATGATATGCCCGCCCTCGGCAGTGTCGGCGCATCCCGGGCCACGCAACTGGTCACGGCGATTCTCGATGCGTTCATCGACTGGAATGCCGCCAATCCGGCCGCCTCGCGGCTTCGCCACATGATCGCAGCCATCGGGCGCGACGCATTCGCCGCCCAGCTGGAAAAGCGTCTGAATTTTTCAATACGCAATGAACAGGCCGATCAATGGCGCCGATCCTTGCCCCGCCCGCATGGACATCTCGGCCTGCTGCCGGAACGCGGCAGCGACCACCGCCTTGCCGGCGCCATGCCGCCGCTCGGGCGCCTTGATCCCGACGGGCTGGACGCCGTGGCAGCGCTGGCTGCAAAAAACAGCAATGGAAAGCTGCTGATGACGCCGTGGCAGAGCATAATGTTGCCTGAAGTGCCCGAAGCCATGGCATCGCAAACAGTGCGGGAGTTCGAGGCCCTTGGGTTCGCCGCCCGGCCGGATAATCCGCTTGCAACCATGATCAGTTGTTCCGGCTCCGCCGGTTGCGGATCGGCGCTTGGCGCAACGCAGGCCGATGGCCTCAAGCTCGGCGCATTGCTGCGCAACACAGCTCCTGATATGGCGGTTCACCTGACCGGCTGCAGCAAATCCTGCGCCTCGCCTTCGGCAAAACCGGTCACGCTGGTTGCAACCGAACCGGGGTACTACAACATATTTCTGCGTGCGACCAATGGACCGTCGCGTTTTGGCAAGCTATTGGCTGCACATGTTACTATCGAGGAAGCTGCCGACTGGATCGGCAACCTTCCGTTGAATTCCCGGCCATCGACCCAAAGGCCGCTCACTTCCGGCTCTGGGGGGCCACCGCATGCTTGACTATATCCGCGACGGTCAGGCGATCTATGATCGCTCCTTCGCCATCATCCGCTCCGAGGCCGATCTCAGCCGCATTCCCGCCGATCTGGAAAAGCTGGCCGTGCGTGTCGCCCATGCCTGCGGCATGGTCGATGTGATCGGGGACCTCGCCTTTTCCGAAGGCGCGGGCGCAGCGGGTGTTGCCGCACTCGCCAACGGCGCACCCATCCTGTGCGATGCCCGTATGGTGCTCGAAGGGGTGACGCGCGCGCGCCTGCCCGCCAACAATGACGTCATCTGCACGCTCTCCGATCCCTCTGTCGCGGCCCTCGCCCGCGACATGGGCAATACCCGTTCGGCGGCGGCGCTCGAACTGTGGCGCCCGCATCTCGCCGGTGCCGTGGTGGCCTTCGGCAATGCACCGACCGCCCTGTTCCGCCTCCTCGAAATGCTCGATGAAGGCGCGCCGAAACCCGCGCTCATCCTCGGCTTTCCCGTCGGCTTCGTCGGCGCGATGGAATCGAAGGCGGCGCTGGCCGAAAACAGCCGCGGCGTTCCCTTCGTCGTCGTACACGGACGGCGGGGCGGCAGCGCCATGGCCGCAGCCGCACTCAATGCACTCGCTTCGGAGAAAGAATAATGCCGCAGCCTGGACGGCTTTTCGGACTGGGCGTTGGTCCCGGCGATCCCGAACTCATTACCCTCAAGGCCCTGCGGCTGCTGCAGGCGGCGCCCGTTGTCGCCTACCACGCTGCCAAGGGCAAGAAGGGCAATGCGCTGACCATCGTCGAGACCTATCTCAACGACAACCAGTTGCTTGTGCCGCTGATCTATCCGGTCACCACAGAAAAGCTGCCAGCGCACATGAATTATGAAGCCATCGTCAGCGATTTCTACGGCGAGATCACCGAACGTCTCAAAACGCATCTGGATGCGGGCAAGGACGTCGCCGTCATTGCCGAGGGCGACCCGTTCTTCTATGGCTCCTTCATGTATATCCACGACCGGCTGGCCGAACAGTATGAGACGGAAGTCGTGCCCGGCGTCTGCTCCATTCTGGGTGGCGCGGCCGTGCTCGGTGCGCCGCTGGTCTACCGCAACCAGACATTGACGGTGCTCTCCGGCGTGCTTCCGGCCCACGAGCTGAAAAGCCGCCTCGCCGCGACGGAAGCGGCCGCCATCATGAAGCTCGGCAAGAACCTGGCGAAGGTACGCGATGTCATCGCCGACCTCGGGCTGATGGACCGCGCGCTGTACGTCGAGCGCGCCACCATGGACGCCCAGCGCATTGTGCCGTTGCGCGATGTCGATCCGGAGTCTTCACCCTATTTCTCGCTCATTCTCGTGCCGGGCGAGAAATGGCAGGGTGGCGGCGAATGACAGCCCCGCTGGTCCTGATGGTTTTGAGCGCGCAGGGCATGGAAACAGCGCTGCGGATCAAGGCTGACTATCCCGAAGCGGTCATTCACGGGCTGGAAGGCCGCGCGCAGGGTGCCGATCACACCTACACCAATTTCGGCGAAACGCTGCGCACCCATTACCGCAACGGCAACGCCATTGCCGCTCTGTGCTCCGCCGGCATTACAATCCGTGCTCTGGCATCTCTGTTGGAGAACAAGGGCGGCGAACCGCCGGTACTTGCCATTGCCGATGACGGCAGCGCCGTGGTGCCGCTGCTTGGCGGAACCACCGGCGTCAATGTGCTGGCGCGGCAGCTTTCCGCAATTCTTCGCGTATCGCCTGCAATCACCACATCGGGCGAATTGCGCTTCGGCACCTGCCTGCTCAATCCGCCGGCGGAATTCCATCTGCAGAACCCCGAGGACGGCAAGCGCTTCATCGCGGATCTTCTCGCCGGCCAGACCGTGCGGATCGATGGTCCGGCGCCATGGCTGGAAGAGGCGCGCCTGCCGGTCGACGATAACGGCACGATGCATATCCGCATCACGCCGTCGGATAGTACCCCGCAGAAGAACGAGCTGGTCTTTCATCCCAAGGTGGCGGTTGTCGGCATTGCCGGTGATTTCAGTGCTGAAGAGATGCGGGCCGCGCTTGCGGCGGAGAATATCGCGCTTGCTTCCGTCGTCTGCCTTGCTGCCAGCGAAGAACGCAGTGCAAGCGCCCCGCTCCACCATCTTGCGGCTGAGCTTGGCCTGCCGCTGCGGCTGCTTCCGGCAAACGGAAACAGTGCCGGAGATATCCTATCGGCCTTCATCAAAGAGCCGGTGCGCCAAAGCGGCGGCGATAGGCTTGCCATCGCCGTTGCGGCCACGCCCGATGACGTGACACGCGCCGGGCATCGGCGCGGCCGCCTTGCGGTCATCGGGCTTGGACCGGGCGATCCGGACTTCATGATTCCTGCAGTGAAACAGGAACTGCAGCGTGCCGAGGACGTTCTCGGCTACGAGACCTATGTGCGCATGGCCGGGTCTTTCCGCCCCGATCAAATCATTCACATGACGGACAATCGCGAGGAAATGCAGCGTGCCCGCCACGCCTTCGAATTGGCCGCTTCGGGCCGTTCGGTGGTGATGATTTCATCCGGCGACCCCGGCGTTTTCGCCATGGCTGCCGCCGTGGTCGAAGCCTTGCACGAATCCGACAATCCGGCCTGGCACGGGGTCGACCTGCAGATCGTTCCCGGCGTTTCCGCCGCGATGGCGGCCGCCAGCCGCAGCGGCGCACCGCTCGGCCATGATTTCTGCATCCTGTCGCTGTCCGACAATCTGAAACCGTGGGACATCATTGAAAAGCGCATCGCGCTGGCGGCCGAAGCGGATTTCGCCATGGCCTTCTACAATCCGATCTCCAAACCGCGCCCCTGGCAATTGCCGCGCGCCATCGAAATCCTGCGCCAGCACCGGGCGCCGCAAACGCCCATCGTGCTTGGCCGCGACATCGGCCGTCCGGCGGAAACCCTGCGCGTCATCACCCTGGCGGAGCTTGCACCCGAGCAGGTCGACATGCGCACGGTCATTCTCGTGGGATCATCCCTCACCCGGAGCTTTGACCGGGTGGATGGCGGCCAGTGGGTCTATACCCCGCGCTGGTACGGAACCAAGCCCGCCGGTTGAAGGGAATCTCATCGCCCGGTGACGAAAGATCATTTGACGGGGCACCCGAATGCCGGAAAAAGGACTGAGCGCTTCGCATTTGTGTCGACGCGTTTCTTCCGCCCTCACTATGATCGCCGTCCATTGTCGCCCGTATCCCTGGAGTTTCCCATGCCAAACAAGAACTATGTCCTCACCCTGTCGTGCGAAGACAAGCCGGGGATCGTGGCATCGGTGACGACGGAGCTGGCGGCGCTGGATGCCAATATCGCCGAGAGCAACCAGTTCTGGGACCGCCAGACCAACCGGTTCTTCATGCGCATCGCCTTTGCCGCCTCGGAAGAAACCTCCAAGGACGATGTCGAGCGGGCGCTGAAGCCCGCCATCGAGCGCTTCGGCATGAAGACCACGCTGATCGACCAGGCCAAGAAGCCGAAGATCGTCATCATGGTGTCGAAGTTCGACCATGCGCTCCTGCACCTGTTCTACCAGATCAAGGTCGGCTGGCTCGATGCGGAAGTCGCCGCCATCGTCTCCAACCACGAGGACAGCCGCCGCTTTGCCGAGCATGAGGGCATCCCCTACCACGTGCTGCCCGTCTCCAAGGACAACAAGACGGCGCAGGAGGAGGCGCTGCTGAAGATCGTCAAGGACACCGGCGCCGATCTCGTCATCCTCGCCCGCTACATGCAGGTGCTGTCGGACACTCTGTCCAAGCGGCTGTTCGGCAAGGTGATCAACATCCACCATTCGTTCCTGCCGAGCTTCAAGGGGGCAAAGCCCTATCACCAGGCGTTCGAGCGCGGCGTGAAGCTGATCGGCGCGACGGCGCATTATGTCACGCCCGACCTCGACGAGGGTCCGATCATCGAGCAGGAGACCGAGCGGGTCAGCCATGCCATGAGCGCCGAGGACTTTGTCGCCACCGGCCGCGATATCGAGAGCCGGGTGCTCGCCCGTGCCGTCAAGAAGCACCTCGAATCCCGCGTCATGCTCAACGGCCACAAGACCGTGGTGTTCGGCTAGGGCTTTTCCGCAAAATAGTGTTCCAGATTGGTGACGACGCGATCCGCCATGGCGCGGCGCGTCTCCAGCGTGGCGCTGCCCATATGCGGCTGCAGCACGACATTGTCGAGCTTGAACAGGGCTTCCGGCACGGACGGCTCATCAGCGAACACATCAAGTCCGGCGCGGCCAAGTTCGCCCGATTGCAGCAGTTCCACCAGCGCCGCCTCGTCGACCACCGTGCCGCGTGCCACATTGACGAATGTTCCGTCTGGACCGAGCGCCTGCAGGACCTCGCGGGAAATCACGCCCCGTGTTGCCTCGCCGCCCGGCAGGATGGCGATGAGCGCGGCGCTGTCGCGGGCAAGCTCGACGAGATTGTCGTAATAGGCATAGGGCGCGTCAGCCTTCCTGCTGCGGGTGTGGTAGGCAACGTCGCATCCGAATGCCAGAAGCTTCTTGGCGATGACGCTGCCGATGCGCCCGAGCCCGACAAGGCCGACACGCTTGCCTTCGATACCCAGCGCCAGCGGTGCGCTTTCGCCCCTGGCCCAGCGCCCCTCGCGCACAAACCGATCGTTCTTGACCAGATCGCGCGTCGCGGCGAGCAGCAGCAGCAGCGCCATGTTGGCCGTGTCTTCATTCAGCACATCGGGCGTATTGGCGACCCGGATTCCCCTGGTATTGGCATAGGCAACATCCAGCGAATCCGTTCCGACGCCGAAGGACGAAATAATCTCCACCTGAGGCAACAGGTCGATCATATCGGCGGTAATGCCGGTGAACGTGCTGGTCACCGCAGCGCGAAAACGCCCGGCATTCTCCTGCAAGAATTTCAGCGCATCCTTTTCCGCGTAGAGTTTCTCCACCGCGTATCTTTTCTCCAGCTCCGCCAGCAGATAGGGCATGAGGGGGCCGAGCACGAGAACCGGTTGTTTTGTCATGAATGGATATCCTTCGGAAAATAACGAGGCAGGAGCGCGATCATAGCCAAATCGCCGGGCTTATGCCAAACCCTCAATAAGAATTTACCTGTAAAGCAATTAATCGTATATGACTTTTTGGCACGTTCTGACAATTCTCGTGCTTGTCTTCCCAACCTTGCTATTGTCGAAAATCAAAAACAGAAACCTCCGGACGGAACCCATGCCCAAGACCGTTGAAATTGCCGATTTGAAGAGAATTGCCCAGCGCCGCGTGCCGAAAATGTTTTTCGACTATGCGGATTCCGGTGCCTGGACGGAAAGCACCTACCGCGCCAACGAGGAGGATTTCC
Organism: Phyllobacterium sp. MT110; assembly: GCF_058792715.1. Lineage (NCBI taxonomy): Bacteria > Pseudomonadati > Pseudomonadota > Alphaproteobacteria > Hyphomicrobiales > Phyllobacteriaceae > Phyllobacterium > Phyllobacterium sp. MT110. Next base: position 591,021 of record NZ_JBXAFE010000002.1, on the reverse strand, counting down.
GCAAGATCCAGCTGCGCCAGCGCGTGGCCGTCGATATGAGCGACCGGACACTGGAAAGCACCATGGCGGGCCAGACGGTCTCCATGCCGGTTGCCCTCGCCCCGACCGGCCTGACCGGCATGCAGCATGCGGACGGCGAAATGCTGGCGGCGCAGGCGGCCGAGGAATTCGGCGTGCCGTTCACCCTGTCGACCATGAGCATCTGTTCCATCGAGGACGTCGCCTCGGTGACGAAGAAGCCATTCTGGTTCCAGCTCTATGTCATGCGCGACCGCGACTTCGTCAAAGACCTGATCGACCGCGCCAAGGCGGCCAAATGCTCCGCACTGGTGCTGACGCTCGATCTGCAGATTCTCGGCCAGCGCCACAAGGATGTGCGCAACGGACTGTCCGCCCCGCCGAAATTCACCGCCAAGCACATCTGGCAGATGGCCACCCGCCCGCAATGGTGCCTCGGCATGCTGAAGACCGAGCGCCGCACGTTCCGCAACATCGTCGGCCATGCCAAGGGTGTCGGCGATCTCTCTTCGCTCGGCACATGGACGGATGAACAATTCGACCCACGCCTGTCCTGGAACGATGTCGCCTGGATCAAGGAACGCTGGGGCGGCAAGCTGATCCTCAAGGGCATTCTCGATGTCGAGGATGCACGCATGGCCGTCTCGACCGGCGCCGATGCCATTATCGTATCGAATCACGGCGGCCGCCAGCTGGATGGCGCTCCCTCCTCGATCTCAGCGCTCGCCGATATCGTCGACGCGGTCGGCGACAAGATCGAAGTTCTGTTCGATGGCGGCATCCGCTCCGGTCAGGATGTGCTGAAGGCGCTCGCCATCGGCGCCAAGGGCACCTTCATCGGCCGCGCCTTCCTCTATGGGCTGGGTGCCGGCGGCAAGCAGGGCGTCACGCAAGCTCTGGAGATCATCCGCAACGAGCTCGACGTCACCATGGCGCTGTGCGGCGAACGCGATGTCAAGAACCTTGACCGCAACAATCTTTACAAGAGCGGCCTTGAAACCAGGCCGCGCGCGGCCGCGCCCAGGAAAAAGCGTGCCTGATACGACCAATGGCCGGTGCAAACCGGCCAGACATTCTTCTTCGCATTTCAGGTGAGTGGTACGCCCAAGGGGAATCGAACCCCTGTTTGCGCCGTGAGAGGGCGCCGTCCTGACCGCTAGACGATGGGCGCGCAGTCGATTGCGCGGGTATAATCAAGCAAATCGAAAAGTGCAATGACCATTTGCAAGAGAATGGTCATTGCAGCGGTCTGCAATATCTAATTGGCCGCTTCCGAAATGCGCGCCACGACGCGCTTCGTCGCCACGTCATAGACGAGAATCTGCCGCGTACCGTTTGCCAGCCGCGTTTCCAGCGACAGCATCGATCCGGAAAGATTGTGGGACAGCACGCGCGTGCCGGGATCAAGCGTGATGGCTTCACCCACCAGCGCATCGCCGATCGGCTGCCCCGGCGCCTCGGAACGTACCGCTGCCGGTTTGGCCGCGCCGCCCACCGGCTGGTTAATCTTGTAGACAATGGCCGCAAGCACCGCCATAAGACCAATCACCATGATGCCGATGGAAACAGCCAGAAGCCGGATCATCTTGCGGCGCACCCGTTCCATTGCTGGATCGAGCGGCTGCTCTTCCGTTTCCGTATCAGCATTGATATTGGCCATGTATGGCATTCTCCGAGGTTTCGAAACCAAGCCTCTGTAACGAAGGGACGCGGTCTTTGAAAGAGCTAATTACCGATAACGAGGCAACGGGCAAGCGACTTGACGCGTGGCTCTCGGCGCAGCTGGCACCGGATCTGTCCCGCAACCGCATCCAGGCGCTCATCGGCGACGGGCAGGTCAGCGTCGATGGCAAGGTCGTGCGCGAGACGAAACACAAGCTGCGCGAAGGCATCAGCATCACGGTGGAAATTCCCGAACCGGAAGATGCGACGCCCGCCGGCGAAGACATCGCGCTCGACATTCTCTACGAGGATGCCGACCTGATCGTCATCAACAAGCCCGCCGGTCTCGTGGTACATCCCGGCAACGGCAACTGGACCGGCACGCTGGTCAATGCGCTGATCCACCATTGCGGCGATACGCTGTCCGGCGTCGGCGGCGTCAAACGTCCGGGCATCGTGCACCGTCTCGATAAGGAAACCAGCGGCGTCATGGTCGTGGCCAAGAACGACCTCGCCCACCGCCACCTCAGCGCCCAGTTTGCCGATCACGGCCGCACCGGCGATCTGGAACGCGCCTATCTCGCGCTTGTCTGGGGCACGCCCGACCGCAAGACCGGCACCATCGACGCGCCGCTCGGCCGCTCGCACCGCGACCGCACCAAGCAGGCGGTCGTGCATGAGGAACGCGATGATGCCCGTCATGCCGTCACGCATTTCGACGTGCAGGAACGCTTCGGTGCCAAAGAGGATTCGACCGCGGTCGCCTCGCTGATCGAATGCCGCCTCGAAACCGGACGGACCCATCAGATCCGCGTGCACATGGCCCATATCGGCCACCCCCTGGTGGGCGACGTGGAGTATGGCAGCGCCTACAAGACCAAGGCCAACAAGCTGGCCGAACCCCTGCAGAGCGTGGTCAAGGGCTTTTCGCGGCAGGCGCTGCATGCGCAGGTGCTGGCATTCGAACACCCGTCCACCGGCGAGATCATGCGCTTTGAAGCGGATGTGCCGGAGGATATGGCCGAACTGCTGACCGCATTCCGGACAACTCCGCTTTAGGGATCCCCGCAGAAAAAATCGAAAACACTTGCGGAACTTTATTTCATACCGTACGTTATAGAACGCAGACGGAAATCTTGACTCTGTTGTTCACGTTTATGTGACAAATTGTTTCGGTTCTTAATGCATCGTGTTTTTGACAAAATGCTACCTATATATGGATAGCACTGGTCCGGTCGTGCCGCGCAATGCGGGCGGCCGGTTGCTGCGAACCCGCCGATAATGGGGGTTCATCTCACAATGAGGAGGGGTGCTCAGTGGCCCAAAATCTTCCAAGTATTGTTGCCGGTGACGGGGGACTGACCCGTTATCTCGAAGAGATTCGCCGTTTTCCCATGCTCGAACCGCAGGAAGAGTACATGCTCGCCAAGCGGTATCTGGAGCATGCCGATCCGAAAGCGGCCCATAGACTCGTGACCAGCCATCTGCGGCTCGTCGCCAAGATTGCCATGGGTTATCGCGGCTACGGCCTGCCGATCGGCGAGGTCATTTCCGAAGGCAATGTCGGCCTGATGCAGGCGGTCAAGCGGTTTGAGCCGGAACGCGGCTTCCGTTTGGCGACCTATGCCATGTGGTGGATCAAGGCCTCGATCCAGGAATATGTCCTGCGCTCGTGGAGCCTGGTCAAGATGGGCACGACAGCCAACCAGAAGCGCCTGTTCTTCAACCTGCGCAAGGTGAAGAGCAAGATTCAGGCGCTGGACGACGGCGACCTCAACCCTGAACAGGTCAAGGAAATCGCCACCCGTCTCAGCGTGTCCGAGGACGAGGTCGTATCGATGAACCGCCGGTTGTCCGGCGATGCATCGCTGAACGCCCCGATCCGCTCTTCCGATGGCGAAGCCGGCGGTGACTGGCAGGACTGGCTGGTCGACGACCACGACAGCGCCGAAGACATGCTGATCGAACAGGACGAACTGGAGAACCGGCGCGAAATGCTCTCCGGCGCGATGTCATCGCTCAATGACCGCGAACGGCGCATTTTCCAGGCCCGCCGCCTGGCCGACGATCCGGTAACGCTCGAGGACCTGTCGACCGAGTTCGGCATCAGCCGCGAGCGCGTGCGCCAGATCGAAGTGCGTGCTTTCGAGAAGGTGCAGGATGCGGTGAAAGCAGCAGCCAGCAAACAATTGAAGGCGCTGGTTTCAACCGGTTCCGACGCGCGCTGACAAGCGCATCGCGAATGAGACAAGAGGCCCCGGATATCCGGGGCCTTTTGCGTTTTCAGCCCCTGCGCCGTCCCTCTCATCCGGCGTTGTAGCAGACGAAAGCCAGCTTGTTGCCGTCGGGATCGCGCGCATAAGCGCCGTAAAAACCCGCGCCGTAATGCGGCCTTCGCCCCGGCGCGCCCTCGTCGCTTCCGCCGTTCTGCATCGCCAGCGCATGGAGCCGGTCGACGATGCCGGCATTGTCGAACAGGAAGGCGGTCATACTGCCATTGCCTACCGTTGCAGCCCCGCCGTCAAAAGGATAGCCGACGAAGAATCGCGGAACGGACTCATCCGCGCGCTTGCCCCATGAAACCGACTGCTCATCGCGCCAGCATTGATCAAGATCCATCGCCGCCATGAGCGGATCATAGAAACGCCGGGATTTTTCCAGGTCATTCGTTCCGATCATCGTGTAGCCGATCATCCCCGTCTCCTCCAAATCCCCCTGCGGACCCATGACAATATTGACAAAGACTTGCGCTAAAACCAGCCTGTAGGCAAACGATCCACCACAGGCAGCTTTCCATGTTTACCCTAGAACCCGCCACCGTAGAAGATTTCGACCGGCTTCTGCAATTACGCCTTCGTTGCATGCGTGAAAGCCTGGAACGGATCGGGCGGTTCGATGAGTGGCGCGCCTATGACCGCTTTCGCAATTCATACCGCCCGCATTATACAAGGCTCATCATGCGGCCCCAGGGGGAACTGGCCGGATGCGTGGCGATGGGGCCGGCAGACGGAGATCTGCTGCTTGAGCATTTCTACATCGCGCCTGAGCAGCAGGGAAAAGGTCTTGGCAGCGCGGTTCTGCAGCGGCTGCTCGGCGAAGCCGACGCCGCCGCCCTGCCGATCCGCCTGAGCGTGCTCCAGCAAAGCGACGCCGGACGCTTTTATGCCCGCCACGGCTTTACGCAGACGGGCGAGGACGAATGGGATGTCTATTACCGGCGCCTGCCGCGAACAAGCGGGGAACCAGCCCGCGGGGTTGGCGGGCAACCCATGGAAAAACATTTGCGATAAACAAAAGGCTCCGTTTCCACGGAGCCTTTTTCATCGGTCTTAGGGGCGCGACGGACTTAGCCGCCCGCCTTGGCAGCCCATGCCTTCAGCACGTCGTCAAAGGCCTTCTCGCCCGGCAAGCCTTTTTCCAGCGTCAGCAGCGCTCTGCGTCCGGTCTTGTAGGCAATCGGGATATCGATCCACGACTGACGGCGCAGCAGAGCCATGTTGGTATCAACCGCGGTTTTCGCGTCATTCATCGCAATGATGAAGAAGTTGTCGGCAATCTTGGCCGGGATGCCGACGAGCGGGCTGCCGGGAGCCTGTTCGGTATCCTTCAGCGTCATGCGCGACACCGCATCGATGGACCCGCCGGGGAACCCTTCGGGAACCGTGAAGATCATTTCGACGAGATGGCTGGCCGGCAGCGTCTTGTCACCGTTGCGGCGGATGACCATACGCAGCTTGATGCCACGGTCCGGGATAGTCACCTCGGCACGGATTGCCGGTTCGGGCGGCAGGTCGTTGCCCGGCGATTCCTGCACCACGGACCAGACGACACCGCCCGCATCCGCCGTGCCGGCATCCTGTCCGGAACGCTCCTCATAGAAAAACGCCTTCTGGCCGATCGGCAGCGCCGCTGGCGGGGGCGTTGTCTGTCCGGCTGGAGCCGTCGGCTGTCCCTGCGCTGGCGGCTGTGTTGCAGGCTGCTGATCCGGCGTCGACGCGGCAACCGATGTGCCCTCGCCCAGCGATGGCGTGTCGTTGGCCGGGCCCGGATTGATTTCCTGTCCGTCCGGCAACAGCCGCTGCGTCAATTTCGCTTCGGGCTTTGCTTCGCCCGCCGGTGCCGTTGGCGCTGCAGGCTGTGCCGCAGGTTGCGCGGGCTGTTCTGTCTTTGCGGGCGGTGTTGCCGGCTGGTTGCTGGCAGTCTCGGCCGGTTTCGCCGGGGCTTTGTCGCCGCCGCCTGTCAGGCTGGCAAGATAGGTCTTGACCGATGCGGCCCGTGCAGCGATCTGGTCCTTGTAGGTCCAGCCGGCATAGGCACCGCCGCCAATGAGGACGAGCAGGCCGAGAAGGCTGACCAGGGGAACCAGCGAACGCTTCTGTTTCGGCTGCTTCAGCGGTCCGCGCGAGTAAACGCCATAGTCCGTGGGCCCGCGATCCTCCGGTTTCAGTTCCGGCTCGTCGTCAGGCTCCTCTTCCGGTCCGCGTCCGGATTTCAGCTTGCCGGCCATACCGGAAAAAGATCCGGCAAGGGGGCGCTCATCCGATCGTTCGTTGTGGAACCCGTCCTCCCTGTGCTCGATCGGCTTGGCGCCGCTCGGCGTGTGGGTGGTCAGGAAATCCTCGAGCGCATCGGACTGGGCGATGGGCTTGGTAAAGGAAGGCGCAGGCACGACCGGAGGCGTTGCGACGGGTGCCGGCTTTGGCGGCATCGCCGCAGCGGGCTCCGGCTTTGCCACGACCGGTGCCGGGGCGACCGGCAGTGGTGGCGGCGGAACGGGGGCCGCAACGGGAACCGGGTCCGGAACATGCACCAGATCGTCGAGAGCAGGCGCGAAATCCGACTCGACTTCGGTGATCGCATCTTCCAGCGCCTGTTTCTGGCGAACGGCGACAGCTTCCGGCGCATTCAGCGTCGCAAGCTTTTGCTCAATCGTTGCGCGAGCCTTTGCATACACACGTTGACGGAGCTCGGGCTTTGGGTCCGCGAGCCCGTCAATTGTCTTTCTCAATACTGCAACGAAATCAGCCATTCACCCAAACCTATGGTTTTGTTGTGAGATTAACATCGAAACTCGTTTGTGAGTCTAATCATGAAACGGGTCGGTAACAAGTATTGTGTCGTCCCGTTCCGGGCTGGTCGAAAGCAACGCGATCGGCGCACCGATCAGCTCTTCCAGATAGCGGGCATATTTCACCGCCTGCGCCGGCAGTTCGCTCCAGCTGCGTGCCCCAGCCGTTGTCTCTTTCCAGCCTTCCAGCGTCACATAGATCGGCTTGACGCGCGCCTGCGCGCCCTGGCTGGCCGGGAGGTAATCGATGACCTCGCCATCGAGTTCATAGCTGGTGCAGACCTTGATCTCGTCGAGACCGTCAAGCACGTCGAGCTTGGTCAGCGCGATACCGCTGATGCCGTTGTTGGCAACGGCCTGGCGCACCAGCACCGCATCGAACCAGCCGCAACGGCGCTTGCGCCCGGTGACGACGCCGAATTCATGGCCGCGCTGGCCGAGGAATTCGCCAACTTCATTCTGCTGTTCGGTCGGGAACGGGCCTTCGCCGACGCGGGTCGTATAGGCCTTGGTGATGCCGAGAACATAGTGCAGCGAGCCGGGTCCGATGCCGGAACCGGCGGATGCCTGGCCGGCCACGGTGTTCGACGATGTCACGAACGGATAGGTGCCATGGTCGATATCGAGCAGGGTACCCTGCGCGCCTTCGAACAGGATGCGCTCGCCGGCCCGCTTCTTCTGGTCGAGAACATACCAGACGCGGTCCATGAACGGGATGATGTGCGGCGCGGCCTCGAGCAGTTCGGCCAGCAGCTTGGAGCCATCGACTTCCTCGATGCCGAGACCGCGGCGCAGCGGATTGTGATGGGCAAGCAACCGTTCGATCTTCGCCGGAAGCGTGTCGGGGTCAGCCAGATCAAGCACGTGAATGGCGCGGCGGCCGACCTTGTCTTCATAGGCCGGGCCGATGCCGCGGCCGGTCGTGCCGATTTTGGTGCCGGAATTGGAGGCTTCGCGGCGGCGGTCAAGCTCACCATGGATCGACAGGATCAGCGTCGTGTTCTCGGCGATCTTCAGCGTTTCGGGGGTAATGACAACGCCCTGCGCCTCGAGCTTTTTCTTTTCAGCAATGAATGCATGCGGATCGAAGACAACACCGTTGCCGATGATCGAGAGCTTGCCCTTGCGCACCACACCCGATGGCAACAGCGACAGCTTGTAGGTGACACCATCGACAACCAGCGTATGGCCGGCATTGTGCCCGCCCTGAAAGCGGACAATGATATCGGCCCGTTCGGAAAGCCAATCGACAATCTTGCCCTTGCCCTCGTCACCCCACTGGGAGCCGATCACCACAACATTTGCCATTCAAAACTCCTCGAGTCATAACCTCGTCATGCATTTTTTGCTAAATGCGGTGCTTCTATACAGGCTGGTTCATAAAAGCGCGACAATTCTTTCGGCTGAAGCGTGGCCAATTTGCCATTATTAAACGAATAAACCTATTGTTCTGGCGACACCGCAACACTTCTCCCGCCAAAGTATAAGCAGCCCGCCATGAATCGCACCGCATACATCTTTCTGCTCGTGACCGCCCTCCTGTGGGGCGGCAATGCCGTGGCGGGCAAGCTCGCGGTCGGCCATATATCACCGATGCTTTTGACCATGCTGCGCTGGCTTATCGCCTTCGCGGTCGTCGCCGCAATCAGCGGCAGTCAGGTCAGGCGGGACTGGAAAGTGGTGCGCGCCCATCTGCCGCTGCTCGCCGCCCTGGGCGGGTTCGGCTTCACCTTCTTCAACATGGCCCTCTACACCGCCTTGAACTATACCTCGGCCATCAACGTCACCATCGAACAGGCCGGCATGCCGATGGTGATCTTCGTTGCCAACCTGCTGCTGTTCGGCATGGCCGTGCGCCCCGGCCAGATCTTCGGCTTCAGCCTGTCGCTCGTTGGCGTGGCCCTGACCGCCGGGCATGGCAGCTTCCTCAAGCTGGCGGAACTCGAGGTCAACCAGGGCGATGCGCTGATGCTGCTCGCCGTGCTGTTCTACAGCGGCTATACCGTGGCATTGCGGCTTCGCCCGGCCATTCACTGGCAGAGCCTGATGACGGTCATGACGTTCTTTGCCTTTGCCACCGCCATCCCGTTCACGATCTGGGAATGGCTGGATAGCGCGCTGGTCGCACCGGATTTCACCGGCACCATGGTGGTGCTTTACACCGCGCTTTTGCCGTCGCTTGCCGCGCAGGTGCTGTTCATCAAGGGGGTCGAATATATCGGCGCCAATCGCGCCGGCCTGTTCATCAATGCGGTGCCCATCTTCGGCACGTTGCTGGCCGTGATCTTGCTGGGCGAGGCGTTTCACCTCTATCACGCCGTCGCCCTGGTGCTGGTTCTCGGCGGCATCGGCATTGCCGAAATCAGCGGGCGCAAGTACGCCGCCGCCTGATCAGGCAAGCCTGCGCAGCATGAAACAGGCATCATCCGAATAGGATTTGAGCTTGGCATCGAGTTCCGGCCGGCGCACCACCGCGAAACCCTGCTTCTGCCAGAAGCCGGCGGAATTGTTGACCGAGACCAGCGACATGGTTTCCAGCCCCTCGGCACGCGCCTGATCGGCAAGGATCGACACGATGCGCGCCGCCGCGCCGCTGCCGCGCGAGGCGGGCAGAAGCGCGATATCGTGCAGATAATAGGTCGTCGGATGATCCGGCAGGCGCTCGAGCAGACTGTTCAGGGCCGGCGTGGCAAAGAGCTGCCACGGATGCGTGATCGCATAGCCAAAAAGTTCACCGCCCTGCCCCTCGAGGACAAAGCAGCCTTTGCCGTAAAGGCGCATGCGTTCCAGATAGATCGCATCATCTTCGAAAAAATCCGTATGGATGACAGCGGCCATGGCGATGACGGAAGCGAGGTCCCCCGCTTCCATCCGGCGCCAGTTCAGTGTGTGCGTTTGGGATGTCGACATACGCCATCCCTACAATCAGCCGATGTCAAATTCCAGCGGTTTGGCCGAAACAATTGCCTTGTTCACGCGCAGTTCTTCCAGAACATGATCCGGAATCCGCTCGTCGAGATAGAGCATGGCGATGGCGTTGCCGCCGGGATTGTCGCGGCCCAGCGAGAAGTTGGCAATGTTGACGCCGTTCTTGCCGCAGATCGTGCCGAGCATGCCGATCATGCCTGGTGTGTCGTTGTTGGTCGTGTACAGCATGTGCTGGCCAACTTCGGCGTCGAGATTGATGCCCTTGATCTGGATGAAACGCGGCTTGCCGTCGGAAAAGCAGGTGCCGGCAATCGAACGGGTCAATGAAGCGGATTTGACCGTCAGCTTGATATAGCCGTCGAACACACCCGACTTGTCACGGCGCACTTCGGAGAGAATGATGCCCCGCTCCTTCACCATGACCGGTGCCGACACCATGTTCACATCCGCCACCTGCGGGCGGATCAGCCCGGCCAGGGCCGCGCTGACCAGCGCCCGGGTGTTCATCGCGGCGGTGGAACCGTCGAACAGCACTTCCACTTCCTGGATCGGCTCGTCGGTGACCTGGCCGACAAAGGCACCCAGCACTTCCGCCAGCTTGACGAACGGCTTCAGGCGCGGCGCTTCCTCCGCCGTGATCGACGGCATGTTGATCGCGTTGGAAACCGCACCCTTGATCAGGTAGTCCGCCATCTGCTCGGCAACCTGCAGCGCGACATTCTCCTGCGCTTCGCTTGTCGACGCGCCAAGATGCGGCGTGCAGACGACGTTCGGCAGGTTGAACAGCTCGTTCTCCGTCGCAGGTTCCACCTCGAACACGTCGATGCCGGCACCGGCAACCTTACCCGCCTTCAGGGCCGCGACGAGATCCTTCTCGACGATCAGGCCGCCGCGGGCGCAATTGACGATGCGCACGCCGTCCTTCATCTTGGCGATGGTACCCGCATTGATGATGCCGCGGGTCTTGTCGGTCATCGGCGTGTGCAGGCTGATGAAATCGGCACGTGCCAGCAGTTCGTCAAGCTCGACCTTCTCGACGCCCAGCTCTTCAGCCCGGCCTTCCGACAGGAACGGATCGAAGGCGATGACGTGCATCTTCAGGCCAACGCCGCGCGTGGCGACAATCGAACCGATATTGCCGCAACCGATGATACCCAGCGTCTTGCCGGTGATCTCGACGCCCATGAAGCGGTTCTTTTCCCACTTGCCGGCACGGGTGGACGCGTCGGCTTCCGGCAGCTCGCGCGCAACCGCGAACATCAGCGCGATGGCATGTTCGGCCGTGGTGATGGAATTGCCGAAAGGCGTGTTCATCACGATGATACCCCGGCGGGACGCGGCGGGAATATCGACATTGTCGACGCCGATACCGGCGCGGCCGATGACCTTCAGGTTGGTGGCGGCGGCAATAAGCTTTTCCGTGACCTTGGTGGCCGAACGGATGGCAAGACCGTCATACTGGCCGATCACTTCGGCCAGCTTTTCCTTGTCCTTGCCGAGATCAGGCAGGTAATCGACCTCTACGCCACGATCCTTGAAGATCTGAACGGCGGTCGGGGAGAGTTTATCGGATACGAGTACGCGCGGTGCCATCATGGCCTCCATCGTTGAATCGGTGAGAATGGGAACGGGGTGACCGCACCGGGTGCGGTCACATCAAGCCGGAAAATCAGGCAGCCTGTTTCAGCGCGGCCTTTTGCGACTGGAATGCCCAGTCGAGCCACAGCGTCAGCGCTTCGAGATCGGCCGTTTCGACCGTCGCACCCGCCCAGATGCGCAGCCCCGATGGAGCGTCGCGGTAGGCGCCGATATCATAGGCAACGCCTTCCTTCTCCAGAACCGCAACCAGGTTCTTGGCGAAATTGGCCTGGGCATCCTTGTCGAGCGCCGTGATCTCGGGATCGACAATGGTCAGGCACACGGACGTGTTGGACCGGGTTGCCGGGACCTTTGCCAGGTTGGCAATCCATGGCGTGCGTTCGACAAAGGCATCGAGTGCGGCAAAGTTGCGGTCGGCGCGGCCGACAAGTCCATCCAGACCGCCGAGCGATTTTGCCCAGTTCAGCGCATCGATGTAATCCTCGACGCACAGCATCGACGGCGTGTTGATGGTTTCACCGGAAAAAATACCTTCGATCAGCTTGCCGCCGGAGGTCAGGCGGAAAATCTTCGGCAGCGGCCAGGCGGGCTTGTAGCTTTCCAGCCGTTCGACGGCCCGCGGGCTGAGGATCAGCATACCGTGCGCACCCTCGCCGCCGAGCACTTTCTGCCAGGAGAAGGTGACGACATCGAGCTTGCCGAAATCAAGACGCTGCGCAAATGCCGCTGAGGTGGCGTCGCAGATGGTCAGGCCCTTGCGGTCCGCCGGAATGAAATCGCCATTGGGCACCCGCACGCCCGAGGTCGTGCCGTTCCAGGTGAAGACGACGTCGCGGTCAAAATCGACTGTTGAAAGGTCGGGCAGTTCGCCGTAGCCGGCCTCGATGGTCCGGGCGTCGCCAAGCTTCAGCTGCTTGACCACATCGGTGATCCAGCCCGCGCCAAAGCTTTCCCAGGCAACCATGTCGACGCCGCGCTCGCCGAGCAGCGACCACAGGGCCATCTCGACAGCGCCGGTATCGGACGCCGGAACAATGCCGATGCGGTAATCGGCGGGGACTTGCAGGATATCGCGGGTAAGATCGATCGCCTGTTTCAGCTTCGTCTTGCCGACCTTGGCGCGATGCGAGCGGCCAAGCGGTGCATCGGAAAGCGCTTGAAGCGACCATCCGGGACGTTTTGCACAGGGACCTGATGAAAAATTCGGGTTAGCCGGGCGCTGCGCCGGCTTTACAAGCGTCGTCATGTTTTCTCCTATCCTCACAGATAGCACGCCTCTCGTTGGGGAGAGGTGGCCCATTCCGGGAACTAGGAGAAATGTCGTTCACAGTCAAGAAATATGTTTGCGTGCGACATTAAATCTGCAAGGACCGGCAGACTACGACACAAACGAAAACGGCAGGAGCAATGCTCCTGCCGCCCGAAAAACCAAGTCGTTTCAATCAGAAAGCGTAGCGTACGCCGACCTTGAAATCATGCGACGTGATGTCCTTGAATTTGAACGGCTCAGGATTGGCGCGTGTGAAACGATCATCATAATTATGCGCATTGGCAGTCTGGCCATCGCCAAGATTGACGTAGCTGTACCCGACATCGATGGTCATGCGGTCCGTTGCCTTGATGCCGACACCGGCATGCAATGCCCATGCGAAGTTCCACTGCGAGGCACTGTCGGCATAACCGCCGCCACCATTGAGTATGTTGTCATCGGTGAAGTTGGAGATCGTATTGCGCGACGCACCGATACCACCACCGACATAGGGGGTTATGCCGCTGAATGTGCCAAGATCCGCATAGGCGTTGGCCAGGAACAGCCATTCGGATTTCTTCGCATGGTATTGGTTGGTTCCATACTGTCCCAGCGCGGGATTGGAATAGAAATCAAGGGCACTGAATTCGGTCTTGCCGCGATACTGGCCTGTTACGTCAGCACGAAGCCAATCGTTGAACTGATAACCGACACCGATCTGGCCGGTGATTCCGGCATCGAACGTACCGTCCTCCAGAAAGCCGTGCTGCGCTGCGTCGCCGAAGCCGACATAGTCCAGATTGCCGAGGCGCTGGTTGCTCATGCCGATATCGCCGCGCAGATACCATCCGCCGAACTGCTGCACTTCGACCACCGGCACTTCCACCGGATCCGCAGCGTAAGCCGGGATTGCCCCCAGGCATAGCAGAGCTGCACTTGCTGCAGCATATTTATTGATAATGCCCATTTCATATCCCTCGTCAGGCCCAAAAATCGAAACGCAGCGAATGCTACTAAGGTTCTAGAAGGGAATATGGAGGGAAAAAGTTAAATCCCGCTTAACCGTGTTTGTTCACCATGATCATTAACGTTAACAAACCCAATACCGCCGGGCAGATGTGAAAATGGGCCCGCAAAGGGGCCCATTCAGCGCGTTCCGGCTGGCGGCAATCAGGCTGCCGATTTGACCGACGAGATCACCGAAATGATATCATTGACGACGGTATCGACCAGCTGGCTGTCGTCGCCTTCCGCCATGACGCGGATCAAGGGCTCCGTTCCCGACGGGCGGATGACCAGACGGCCGGATGTCCCAAGGCGGTCGCGGGCATCATCGATCGCCGTCTTGACCTTCTTGTCCTCAAGCGGCTTGCCGCCCGCCGTGCGGATGTTCTTGAGCACCTGGGGCACCGGTTCGAACTTGCGGCAGACCTCGCTGACGGGTTTCCCCTCCTCCTGAACCACGGCCAGAATCTGCAGGGCAGAAACAAGTCCGTCGCCGGTGGTGGAGAAATCAGAAATGACGATATGGCCGGACTGTTCGCCGCCGATGTTGAAGCCATGATTGCGCATATGCTCGACCACGTAGCGGTCGCCGACATTGGTGCGGGCCAAGGTCAGGCCGCGATCGCCGAGAAAGCGTTCAAAGCCAAGGTTGGACATGACCGTTGCGACAACACCGCCGCCGACAAGCCGGTCCGATTCCTGCCAGGACTGCGCGATCACCGCCATCAGCTGATCACCATCGATGATCGAGCCCTTCTCATCGACGATCAGCACACGGTCCGCATCGCCATCCAGCGCAATGCCGATATCCGCCCGCACCTCGTGCACCTTCTTGATCAGGCTCAGCGGATGCGTCGAGCCGCAATCCTCGTTGATGTTGGTGCCATTCGGCTTGTCATTGATCGTCACGACATCGGCGCCAAGCTCCCACAGGGCAGCGGGCGCAACCTTGTAGGCCGCACCGTTGGCGCAATCCACGACGACCCTCAAGCCGGCGAGCGAGATGTTCTTCGGCATCGTCCGCTTGGCGAACTCGATATAGCGATAGATATCGCCATCAACGCGCTTGGCCCGTCCCAGGGCTTCAAAGCTCGACAACCGCCCCGACAGGTCCTCGTCCATCAGCCGTTCGATCTCAAGCTCGATCTCGTCGGAGAGCTTGAAACCATCCGGGCCGAAAAGCTTGATGCCGTTGTCATGGTAGGGATTATGCGAGGCGGAAATCATCACGCCGATATCGGCACGCAGCGAGCGGCACAGCATCGCCACGGCGGGCGTCGGTATCGGCCCGAGCAGAAAGACATCCATGCCGGTGGAGGTAAAGCCGGCGACCAGCGCGTTCTCGATCATGTAGCCGGAAAGACGGGTGTCCTTGCCGATCACCACCCGGTTGCGGTGATTGCCGCGCTTGAAGGCGAGGCCGACAGCCATGCCGACCTTCATCGCGATATCCGGTGTCATGGGGTAGGCATTTGCCTGTCCGCGAATACCGTCGGTGCCGAAATATTTTCGAGCCATAATGTCTATCCAAACTGTGCGGCCAACTCTTATCCGGCGGCGCCGGTGTTCAGCCTGTTGTGCTTGTGCCTGATCTTCACGCTTATTGCAGAAGACCTTTTCCTGCGCATTTCACAAATTATGTGGCGATTATACTATCATTCAATCCGTGAACAATCCGTGCAAAAACGGCCGGTGAATACCGGCCGTTGCTTGTTGGCGTGTGCCGCAATCAGGATTGCGGCTGGGGTTCCAACCCCTTGTCAGGCTCATCGCCCTTGCGCGGCTTCTTGGCTGAACCGGCTTTCGGAACAGCCGAACCGCGTGACGGCGGCGTATCATCGCCAAGATCGCGGGCTGGCTTGTTGCCTGCCATGAGGGCCTTGATCTCTTCGCCGGTCAGCGTCTCGTATTCGAGCAGACCTTCGGCAATGGCGATCCATTCCTTCTTCTTCTTCGTCAGAATGACGCGCGCCTGCGTATAGGCATCGTCAATCAGCTTGCGCACTTCCGCATCGATCAGCTGCGCCGTCTCCTCGGATACATTCTGCGTCCGGGCAACGGAGTGGCCGAGGAACACTTCCTCCTGGTTTTCGCCATAGGCAACCTGGCCGAGCTTGTCGGAGAAGCCCCAGCGGGTCACCATCGCCCGGGCAAGCTTGGTGGCCTGCTCGATATCCGACGATGCGCCGGAGGTGATGTTCTCCTTGCCGAATTTCAGTTCTTCGGCAATACGGCCGCCCATCATGATCGCCAGACGCGAGATCATCCACTTGTAGCTCATGGAATAGCGGTCGGCTTCCGGCAGCTGCATGACCATGCCAAGCGCACGGCCGCGCGGAATGATCGTCGCCTTGTGCAGGGGATCGGCCATCGCCACGTTCAGCGCCACGATGGCGTGACCGGCTTCATGATAGGCCGTTAGTTCCTTTTCCGCCTGGGTCATGGCTGTCGAGCGGCGCTCGGCACCCATCATGATCTTGTCCTTGGCGTCTTCGAACTCGAGCATGGTGACGAGGCGCTTGTTGCGGCGCGCTGCCATCAGGGCGGCTTCGTTGACGAGGTTCATCAGATCGGCACCGGAGAAACCGGGGGTACCGCGGGCCAGAATCTTCAGATCGACATTGGGTGCCAGCGGAACATTGCGGGCATGAACCTTCAGGATCTTTTCGCGGCCGGTAACGTCCGGATTGGGCACGACGACCTGACGGTCGAAACGGCCCGGACGCAGCAAGGCCGGATCGAGAACATCGGGACGGTTGGTCGCGGCAATCAGGATGACGCCTTCATTGGCCTCGAAGCCATCCATCTCGACCAGCAGCTGGTTCAGCGTCTGTTCGCGTTCGTCATTACCGCCGCCCAGACCGGCGCCACGATGACGGCCGACCGCATCGATTTCGTCGATGAAGATGATGCAGGGCGCATTCTTCTTCGCCTGTTCGAACATGTCACGCACACGCGATGCACCGACACCGACGAACATTTCAACGAAGTCGGAACCGGAAATGGTGAAGAACGGCACATTGGCTTCACCGGCGATGGCGCGCGCCAGAAGCGTCTTACCGGTACCGGGAGGGCCGACGAGCAGCACGCCGCGCGGAATGCGTCCGCCAAGCCGCTGGAATTTCTGCGCGTCGCGCAGGAATTCGACGATTTCTTCCAGATCTTCCTTGGCTTCGTCAACGCCCGCCACGTCCTGGAACGTCACGCGCCCATGCGCCTCGGTCAGCAGCTTGGCCTTCGACTTGCCAAAACCCATGGCACCACGCGAGCCGCCCTGCATCTGGCGCATGAAGAAAATCCACACGCCGACGATCAGGATCATCGGCAGCCAGTTGATCAGCATGCCGACAAACGATGTCGATCCATCGGTCTCGGGCCGGGCGGCGATCTGGACATTCTTGCTCTCGAGGCGGCCGACGAGGCCGGCATCTCCAGGCGAATAGGTCTGGAACGTTGCGTTATTGTCGGCATAGGTGCCCGTGATGCGGTTGCCGGCGATCGTCACCGTTTTCACGCGGCCATTATTCACGTCCGTTATGAACGTCGAATAGGGCACATCACTGGATGCCGAACGCTGGGAAGGGCTTTGAAAAAGGTTGAACAACGCGATCAGAAGCAAAGCGATAATCGCCCACAGTGCGAAGTTCCGGTAGTTAGGATTCATTATCGGGTCCCATCAATCACAACCGCAAGGACGCGGAATTTACACGTAACATAGGTTCGAAGCGTGGCCTTGCCAAGGCTGGCAATCAAACTGAGATCAATTCTTATCAATCTGGTTTACAGAAAATCGCTTGTAATCCTGCAAACCAAACAATTTTGCCACGCTGGCGGCAAGGTTTTCATCATAGCCTGAAAGGATATGATCGAACAGGGCGACGTGTCGTGTCACCTCGACCCCCGCGGGCACATTCCCGTGATGCGGCCCCGGATACGGCAATGCCGGAACAGCAACAATCCGGCCCTCGACCACAAGAGCCGGGCTGGATGCGATCGAAGCGCGGTGCACATTCCCGCAGCCGCTCTCCTGCAAAAACACCATCCCGTCATCGCCCGCCGCCCTGATCCGCAGCGCGATCGGCACGCCGTTCGACACGCGGTAACGCCCATCCCAGACGATGGTGCAACCGGGTGCGATGACGGCATCGGGAATCGAACGCATTTCACGGTATATGGTTACGCCCGTCTTAACCCGCTGGATTATGCAGCGGCCAAGGCTCATGCGGCGGGGGTCATCCGCGCCGGTGAGATGGCGGACGGCCTTGCCGCATTCCTGCACGGACGGCAGAAACGACAGGCCGCCCATGGCCGCCAGCAGAACCCCCATGGCGAGACGTTGGGCAGCATCGCCGTATTGATCGAAGCCCGCAGTGTTCACCTCGGCCCTGACGCCGTCCGCCACCGTGACATGACCCAGCAAGAGCTTCGCCGCCTCGCTGTTGACGGCAAGCCGCTGCGCGCCGTTGCGGGCAACGCGCGCTGGAATGTCACCGCTGCCCCGTTCCTGCAGCGCCGTCCTGACCTGCACCCGTTCGGACTGCGGGTTTGCATTGGACGGATCGTCGCGCCAGACGATCCCCCGCGTGCGCAGATAGCCGCGCAAGTCTTCGCGCCTGATCCCGAGCAGCGGCCTGACCAGCCATGTCTCCCGCTCGAGCAGGGTGAACCGCGCCATGCCGGCAAGGCCGCGTTCGCCGCCGCGCGCCGCGCGCATCATGAAGGTCTCGTTCTGATCGTCCAGCGTATGGCCGGTCAGGATCACATCGGTTGCCGCTTCGCCGGCGGCGGCGCAAAGCAGCCGGTAGCGGGCCTCCCGCGCCTTGGCGGACAGTCCGGTGGCGGGCTTGGCTCCGGCCCAGTTGACAATACGGTGGTCGAGACCCGCTGCCTTGCACAGGTCGGCGACATACAGGGCCTCCTCCGCTGATTCCGCCCGCAGCCCATGATCGACGGTGACGGCAACGATACGGGGAAAGGCGGCCCGGCTTCTGCGCAGATCATCAAGCAGGAAAAGCAGAGCGAGAGAATCGCTGCCGCCGGAAACGGCAGCGACGACCGCCGTCAGACGGTCGAAATCGATTCCAGTGAAAATCTCTTCCGGATCGAGGCGATGGTCAGCATTTGTTGGCGGCACGTTCATTCTTCACGCGCTCTTTGAGCGCGACCGAGAGGCTGGGATAGCGTGAGCTCACCGTTGCAAAGGTGGCGCAGGCGACATCGTGGTCCTTCATCTTCGCCAGCGTCATGCCGAGCTTGAGCAGGTTTTCCGGGCTCTTCTTGGAATCGGGAAACTGCTTGTGGTTGTCGATGAAGACCGATGCCGCTTCCTGGTAGCGTTCCTGGCCATACAGCGATTCGCCGAGCCAGTAGCGCGCGTCGGGATCGGAGGGATCTTTCGGGAACCGCTCGATATGGCTGCGGAAGGCAGCTTCGGCATTGCGATAATCGCCGGACAGGAACAATTGATAGGCCTGCCGGTACAGCGCATTGGGATCATCCGTCTGCGGCAGCGACGCAAGGCTGGGATTGGCTGCCGGAGCGGTGTCGTTCCTTGTTTCACCGATTACGTTGCCATTGGCATCGAACTCAATCTGTCCAAGCGCGCGCGGCGGTTCGCCGACCTGCGGAGCATTGGGCTGAGGGTCAATAGCAGCGGAATCGGTGCTGTCGGATGGGGATGTCCGCGACGGAGCTGCGGGATAAGCGGAGGCATCTGGCGATGCCTCCCCTGTTGTCCGAGAAGGCGCGGCACCGGCAACCGTACGGTCGCCCTTGCCGCCGGCATCGGTTTTCTTACCGCCGCCCTTCTTTTCCAGTTCCTGGAAACGGAACTCATTGTCTTCCTGAACCTTGCGCATCTGCTCCTGCATTTGCAGCAACTGGAAATTAAGGTCTTCGATCTTGCCTGTCAGCTGCCTGATCTGCTCTTCCAGCTGGCTGACACGCGGATCGCCTGCCTGAGCCATAAGGATCGGCGCATCACTCTTCCCGACATTTGCCTTCGGCGCAGCGGGAAAAAAGCTGCCATCAAGGTTCGAGGCATGGCTGGCGCCGGTTGCCAGAAAAGGCAGAACCGCCACAGCCATAACCAATCTTTTCAGTCGTTTGTTCATTCCTTTACCGCCCCTGATATGGGAATTTAACCACCGCAACGATTTACGGCGAACCTATCTAACACGAGCAACGCGACTTCGGCCAAATTTTGTTTTGATCGCGGGTGAGACAAAAAAAGCGGCCCGAAGGCCGCTTTTCTGCAGTCACATCAGAGATGTATGGCTTAGCTGCCAGCACCGCCGAGAACGGTAACGGCACGGCGATTCTGCGACCAGCAGGAGTCGGCATCGCACACGGCAACCGGACGTTCATTACCATAGGAGATGGTCTTGATGCGGGCAGCCGGCAGGCCGCGCGACGCGAGGAAGTTGCGGGCCGCAGCCGCACGGCGCTGGCCGAGAGCCAGATTGTATTCGCGTGTGCCGCGTTCGTCCGCATGACCTTCAACGGTGATGGTATAGTTGGGGTAGCGCTGCAGCCACTGAGCCTGCTTGGAGAGGGTCTGCTGGGCATCCGCACGGATGACGGAGGAGTCGACATCGAAGAAAATGCGATCGCCAACATTGACCGTGAAGTCCTGGGTCGAACCCGGGCGGGCACTACCGGCACCGTTCAGGCCAAGATCACCGGCGCTGTTGATAGGTTTCTTCGCACAGCCCGCAATAGCGAGAGCCATGAAAAGGGCGACGACAACTGGACTGCGGGCGATCATTTCGAAGCGGCGCATAGCCTGGACTCCTTAAGAATTGAATTGTTTCGGTGAACAAGCAGTAACCATATCGAGGTTAAGGCCAGTTCAAGAAACAGGGTTAATCCACTCTTAACACCAGGATTAACAGCGAAATCAGTGAATGTCCTGCATCCTTAATGCAAACAATGCGGCGGAAAAACGACATTCGCGGCAATGTTGAGATAACATCGCCGCGAATGGTCTTAAATCATCCATTGATCAGGATGCGATCACTCGAGAAGCGGTGACCATGCCGGATCCGATGCCAGATTGGGTGTCTGGATCTGGCGCAGGTTGCGGCCCGTCAGGTCGATCGTGAACAGATGCGGGCTGTTCGATCCGGGAGGGAAGCGGTAGAACATCAGGACGCGGCCGTTGGGAGCCCAAGTCGGGCCTTCATCGTGATAACCGCTGGTCAGGATGCGCTCACCCGAACCGTCCGTCTTCATGACGCCGATGGAGAACTGTCCGCCCGACTGCTTGGTGAAGGCGATCAGATCGCCGCGCGGCGACCAGACCGGCGTGGAGTAGGAACCGTCGCCGAACGAGATGCGCTGCGGGTTCGAACCATCCGCGCCCATCTTGTAGATTTGCGGCCGGCCGCCACGGTCGGATCCGAACACAACCTGCGAACTGTCGGGTGAATAGGATGCACCGGTATCGATGGCGCTGGTGCTGGTCAGGCGGGTCGTCGTGCGGCTGCGCACATCCATCGCATAGATATTGGCGCTGCCGTCATCCTGCAGAAGGCTCATGGCCACTTTCTGCCCGTCGGAGGAGAAGCGCGGCGCAATCGTCATGCCGGGGAAGTTGCCGACGAGTTCACGCTGTCCGGTTTCCAGCTGCAGGAGATAAACCTGCGGCTTGGCGCCTTCGAACGACATATAGGTGATTTCCTGGCGGCTCGGCGAAAAGCGCGGTGTCAGCACCAGGTCCTTGCCATTGGTCAGATAGCGCACATTGGCACCGTCCTGATCCATGATGGCCAGACGCTTGACGCGCTTTTCCCGGGTGCCGGATTCATCGACAAACACGACGCGCGTGTCGAAGTAGCCTTTTTCGCCCGTCAGCTTCTGGTAGATGGCATCGGCAATGATGTGGGCGACGCGGCGCCAGCTGTCGGGCGAGGTGAAGAACTGCTGCCCGTCAAGCTGCTGGCCGGCGAACGTATCCCAGAGGCGGAACTCCGCCTTGAGCCTGCCATCCGGCTGCTTGGTGACACGGCCGGTGACAAGCGCCTGCGCATTGATGACTTTCCAGTCCTCGAAACGCGGTGCGGCATCGGGATTGGAAATCTTCTCGATGAACGCGCCCTTGTCGATCGGGGCAAAAAGGCCGGACCGTTCCAGATCGGCTGCAATGACGCCCGTAATATTGGCACCAAGCTGATCGCCGGAAAGGAAATCCGTGATGGCGATGGGCATCGGCTCGACAACACCCTTGGTGATATCGAGTTTAAGCTCAGCCCGTGCTGGCAGTATCGCGATTGCCAATGTCGCAACAAGCGTCACGAAGATTGGGAAAATAGTCCGGGTAATTTTCAGCATAAGTTCAGGGCCCTCTTTTGGCTGGCCTATTAGTCATCTACAGCGGGATGGAACGTCAGTTCGACAACGTCCCAGCCACCTGCATATTTGTCCTGTGGCAGATTGTACGGAGCGGTGCGCATTACCGCCCGCAGCGCACTGCTCTTTGCCGCACTCAGCACCGCAGCATCGCCGCCGCTGCCGGTGACGGTCGGCGTGCCGTCAATTTCGCCGGTCTTGGTGAGGCGGAACTTGACCACCACGACCATGTCCGGGAAGTCAGGCGCACCGACCGGCTTGATCCAGTTCTTCGAGATAAGTCCGCGCAGCGCGTCCATCTCGTTCTGGCTGAGCTTGGCGCCGCCGGTCGATTTGGTGGCGCCGAGCGATGCCTGCTCCGTCGAACGCTTGGCACCGCCGCCGGAAGGCTTCTCGTGATTGAGCAATTCGGCAACCTGATCGGCAATCCCGCTCTTGTCTTTGGACGGTGTCGGCGCGGTCTTGGTGGGTTTCGGCGTTTCCTTGGTTTCCTTGCGCTCCGGCGTCGTCGCGGTCTGCGCCTGGGCAGGCTTGGGCTTGTCCTCTGGCTTCGCCACGTTCTGCGGCAGCTTGAAGGCTTCCTCGGCCGGCTTTTCCGCCTGCGGCGTTGGCTCGACCTTCGGCGCATCCGGTGTCGGTGCCGGCTTGGAATCATTGATCGCCGCCGTGATCGGGTCCGGCGTGACGTCCTGCTTCGGCTTTGCCTCCGGCGCTATTTCCGTCGCCGGGACCGGAACCGGTTTGGTTTCCGGCTTCACTTCAGGCTTCGGATCCGGCTTGGCAACAGGTACGTCCGATTGCTTCGGGGCCTCGGCCGACTCCACGACCTTTGGCTTGGTCGAAGGGATCGGCTTGGTCTCGACATCTGTTTCAGCGTCACCGATGATTTGCGCATCCGGTTTGGTCTGCGGCTTTTCCGTCGGCTTCGGCGTTGCCTTTTCGGCCTTCGGCGCCTTTACGTCACCCTTCTGCAACTGGCTTGTATCGGAGATGATTTCGATCGGCAGCGATTCGGAATTGGCCAAATCCATCGGTTTTGGCGCAGAAAAGGTCAACAGCCCCCAGCCGAGGATAACGGCGTGGATAATGGCGGAGGATGCAACACTCGTCTTCATGACTTATCAGCTGCCTTCCGGAAGGCTGACGAGACCGATATTCTTGAATCCGGAACCGGAAATGCGTGCCATGACCTTCATGATCGTGCCATAGTCGGCAGCCTTGTCACCTTTGACAAAGATGCGTTCTTCATAGCCGGTCTTGGCGATCGCCTGGAGTTTCGGGACGATTTCCTCGATCGGGATTTCAGTTTCCTGCAGGAAGACCTGGCCCTTCTGGTTGATCGTCACATAGATCGGGTTGGTTTCGCTGTTCAGCGCCTTGGCCTGGGTTTCCGGCATATCGATGGGCACGCCCACCGTCATCATCGGTGCCGTCACCATGAAAATGATCAGGAGCACGAGCATGACGTCGACCAGCGGCGTCACGTTGATTTCACTCATCAACGCCTTGCTGGCACGGCCGCGCCGGCCGCGTCCCCCTGAACCCTTGTTACCAACAGACATGCCCATGGCATTCAATCCCGCACTTGTAAAATCAGTTGCTTAAGAACGCGGCGCCAGCTTCTCATCGATTTGCCGCGAGAGTATGGCGGAGAACTCGTCCGCAAAGCCTTCCATGCGTGCCGTCAGTTTGCCCGCATCGCTTGACAGTTTGTTGTAGGCGATAACCGCCGGGATGGCGGCAACCAGGCCAATGGCCGTCGCCAGCAGCGCTTCGGCGATACCGGGCGCGACAACCGCGAGGCTGGTGGACTTCGAACCGGCAATGCCCATGAACGATGTCATGATGCCGATGACCGTGCCGAACAGGCCGATGAAGGGGCCGGCCGAACCGATGGTCGCCAGGAAGCCGAGGCGGGCGGCAAGAATATCACTTTCGCGTGAAAGGGCGACATCCATCGCCTTGTCGATACGCATCTGCAGGGCGATGGGGGAACGGGCGCCCTTTTCGAAGGACTTTTTCCACTCGCGCATCGCGGCGATGAAAATGGAGCCCATGCCGGTCGTGCGCTTTTCGCCCAGGTTGCGGTAAAGCTCTTCCAGCGACTGGCCGGACCAGAAAACCTGCTCGAAACGGTCAAAGGCGCGCTTGGCGCGACCATAGCCGAGTACCTTGTCGATGATGATCGCCCAGGTCCAGATGGAAGCACCCAGAAGGCCGATCATGACCAGCTTGACGATGAATCCGGCCTGCCAGAACAATCCCCAGAGGGAGACGTCCGATGTCTGAACAGCAACCGCTAAATTTTCCATATCCACTACCCTCGAATCCGAAAACCCGGTATTTCAACCGGGCTGCAATCGTCTCTCATACCCGTGCTTGGTCCACCGAAGTATAAATGGTCCGGCAATACGACCACGCGCCACTTTATTTCTTTGGAACCCGGCCGAACGCCTGACCGGCATCCATCGTCGCTCACTAAATTTCGAAAGCCACGTTCTGAGACCGGACTTTTTCCAGTATTCATACCGCGGCTTCTCACGGTTAATTTTGGTAAAACGAAGGCGTTAACGCAAAACACCCCGTTTCATGGCCTTATTCATGGTTTGTTATGGTTAAGGATCAGTTATGATTCAGCGCCTGTGCGTCATTTAAACGCCATGACATCAGGATTCCGGCTGAAAAAGTTTGATCCATTCCGCGGGAAACCGGCGCGGTCGTCCGGCATTGTTGATCAGTGCCGCTTCGACAGCAGCTGAAATCAGCAGATCATCGCCCCGTTTGATGGTCTGGGCCATTTTGACCCGCGCGCCGGAGATTTCCGCCGTGCGCGTTTCGATCGTCAGCACGTCATCGATGCGGGCGGCGCCCCGGAAGTCGATTTCCATGCGCCGCACCACCCAGACAATGCTTTCGCCATGCTTGCCGTCGGCAAGTTCCGAGTGGTGAACGCCAAGCAGGCGCAGATAATCGGTGCGGCCGCGCTCGAGAAATTCCAGATAGCGCCCGTGATAGACAATGCCGGAGAAATCCGTGTCGGCATAATAGACCCGCGCCAGGAGACGGTGGCCGAAGGAAGTGAGTTCACCGGCAAGGCCGCCGAGGGGCGGCAGGGAAGGATTGTTTTCGCTCATAATCCCTCCTTTTGCCGGTACAGCCGGCGTTTTGTCCAGTGCGATTATGCGCGGTGCGGCACGCGCGTTCCAGGGTAAGGCCCCATCAATCCTCGTCTTCCTGAAACAGGCTGATCTGCTGGATGGTGTCGGACGGTGCGTTCAGGCCCAGATGTTTCCAGGCATTGGCGGTCAGCATGCGTCCGCGCGGCGTGCGCTGGATAAAGCCCTGCTGGATCAGGTAGGGTTCGATGATATCCTCGATCGCATCGCGCGGTTCGGAAAGCCCCGCGGCGATGGTTTCGATGCCGACGGGTCCGCCGCCGAAATTGTGCGCAATCATCGAGAGGTAGCGCCGGTCGAGCTGATCGAGCCCCAGCGCATCGACCTCGAGACGCAGCAGCGCGGAATCGGCCGTCTGACGGTCGATGGAATCCTTGCCGTCGACAATGGCAAAGTCGCGCACCCGGCGCAGAAGCCGCCCGGCAATGCGCGGTGTGCCGCGGGCGCGCCGCGCCACCTCAAGCGCCCCGTCATCGGTCATGCCGATGCCCATGATGCGCGCGCCGCGCCGGACGATATGCTCAAGCTCCTCGACCGTATAGAAATTCAGGCGGACGGGAATGCCGAAACGATCCCGCAGCGGCGTTGTCAGAAGCCCGAGACGCGTCGTCGCCGCCACCAGCGTGAACTTGGCCAGATCGATCTTGACCGAACGCGCCGCAGGCCCCTCGCCGATGATCAGGTCAAGCTGGTAGTCTTCCATGGCCGGATAGAGAATTTCCTCCACCGCCGGATTGAGACGATGGATTTCATCGATGAAGAGAACGTCGTTTTCTTCCAGATTGGTCAACAGCGCAGCCAGATCGCCCGCCTTGGCAATCACCGGCCCGGACGTCGAGCGGAAATTGACGCCGAGTTCCTTGGCCATGATCTGCGCCAGCGTCGTCTTGCCCAGACCGGGCGGCCCGACGAAGAGCACGTGATCCAGCGCCTCGCCGCGTGATTTGGCGGCTTCGATGAAGACCTTGAGATTGGCGCGCGCCGCTGCCTGCCCGACAAAATCGTTAAGCGTCTGCGGGCGCAGCGACGTGTCGGCGTCTTCGCCGCGCTTGTCGGGGGTTATCAATCGGCTGACATCACTCATGCGGATGTCCTCGCACAGTGTGCGGTATCAGGCAACCATGTCACCGGGAAAGTTCCTTCAGGCCAAGCCGGATCAGCTTGGCGGAATCAGCCTCCTCGCCCGCATCGCGCAGGGCGGCGCTGATGGCATTGGCGGCCTGGTCGCGCGAATAGCCGAGATTGGTCAGCGCCGATACGGCATCGGCAACCGGCGCCGGGGCAACGCCCTCGCCCAGTTCCTGCTTGAGGCCGATCGTGCCCATGGCCTCGCCGGCAAAGGCTGGCGCCTTGTTCTTCAGTTCGATGACGATGCGTTCCGCCACCTTCTTGCCGACACCCGGTGCGCGGCTGACCATGGCGATGTCGCGCAGCGCAATCGCATTGGCGAGATCAGAGGGCGACAGGGTTCCCAGAACGCTCAGCGCGACTTTGGCACCGATGCCCTGCACGCTCTGCAGCAGGCGGAACCATTCCCGTTCCAGCGCCGTGCCGAAGCCGAACAGCCGGATCAGGTCCTCCCGCACATAGGTCTCGATGAGCAGCACGGCCGCTTCACCCGGCCCCGGCATGTTCGACAGCGTCCGCGCCGAGCAATAGGCGACGTAGCCGACGCCGTGCACATCGAGGATCACGTGATCCTCGGCGATTTCATCGACAGTGCCCTTGAGTTTTCCGATCATAGCTGTGCCGCCAGTTTCCGTTCGATGGCAATGCGGCCGATGGCGCTTTGCCGGTGATGCGCGTGACAGATGGCAACCGCCAGCGCATCCGCCGCATCGTCCGTATCGAACGTTGCCTTGGGCATCAGCACCTTGACCATCATGTGAATCTGTTTCTTTTCCCCATGCCCGACGCCGATCACCGCTTTCTTGACCGCATTGGGGGCATATTCGGCAACGGGCAATCCCGCCAGCGCGGGAACGAGCAGGGCGATACCGCGCGCCTGACCAAGTTTCAGCGTCGCCGTGGCATCCTTGTTGACGAAGGTGTGTTCGACCGCCGCCTCGTGCGGCATCTGGCCGTGAATGATTCCGGCAAGCCCGTCATGCAGCTGGCAAAGACGCGAGGCGAGATCAAGCTTGGCGTCGGAAAGGATCGTACCCGAGGCGACAAAGCGCAGCGAATTGCCGAGCGTCTCGATGATGCCCCAGCCGGTGCGGCGCAGGCCGGGATCAATGCCAATGATGCGAATCGCTTCTTTCATGTCGGGACCTTATCGAGCTGTCAGGGAACTTGACAGCAGAAAGGTGAACAAAAGAGAAACAAACCGCCCTGTTATGCACGATTATCGTGCTGTCATCAGCGATGGGCGAAGGCGGTGGCCAGCAGGCTGATCTGATCCGAGACCGGGTTGGTCGTCAGCATCCGCCTGTGGGCCGTGCTGGCGCCCTCATTATAGATCTCGTCATCCATCTGGCGGACGCGGGCCTGCAGGCGCAGCGAACGGTGCACCAGATCGCAATAATCAAAGGGTATCTCGTCCCAGCCTTCGACGGTTTCCGGGGCGGAATCCGTATCGAGCCGCACTTTCGCCTTTTCGGACAGCACTTGTTCCTGAGTCATTTCTCCGCTGCGCGATGCCCGCTGCAACAGCAGCCACGAGGCAACCTGCATGAGACGCGTCGTCAGCCGCATGGATTCGGCCGCATAGAGCGTGGCGGCAACGCGGCTCAGCCGCTTGGCTTCCGCCCGGCCTTCGCCGTCGAGATAGGCAGCCGCCTCCTCGACCAGACCCATGCCTTCGTCATAGATATGATTGAACGTTTCCGAGCGGACCATGCGGTCGGCCAGCCGGATTGTATTGTCAGCGTGGTATTCCTGTTCAACCATGTCATGCCCTGTCATTAAAAATCCGCTGATTCTCAAAGCAGCGCTCTCTTACTGGGACAGCAAGCGGATCACCACAACGGCCAACGGGTAGTATTCCCCATCAACCTGCCCGTATGCACACATGAGCGCAAGTTTATCCTTAATAAAGGGTTAACGTCAGGGTCGCCGCAGAGATATGAACATAAAAAAAGAGCCGCAAAACGTGGCGGCTCTCAGGAGTCTAACAGGGAGGCGTCAAACAAAGTGGCCAAACCACTTGGTAAGAATCCAGAAAACTGGATGATCAATTTATAGCTTGTAATGCTTAACAAGTGGTTAATGCCGACAGCACAGTTGCAATCAATCCGCCCCGCAACGCCTCAATCCTGCATCAGCCTGGCGCGTTTGCGCAGCTCGAACTTCTGGATTTTCCCGGTCGATGTCTTCGGTATGTCTTCGAACAGCACGTGCCGCGGCACCTTGAAGCGCGCGAGCAGGGTGCCGCAATGGGCGATCAGCTCCTCTTCCGTCGTCGTCTGGCCCGGCTTCAGCTCGACGAAGGCAAGCGGCGTCTCGCCCCACTTGTCATCCGGCCGCGCCACGACCGCACAGGCGGCCACGGCCGGGAACTTGTAGAGCGCGTCCTCCACTTCGATGGACGAAATGTTTTCGCCGCCGGAAATGATGATGTCCTTCGAACGGTCCTTCAACTGGATATAACCGTCCGGATACATCACGCCGAGATCGCCGGAGTGGAACCAGCCGCCTGAAAAGGCCGCATCGCTGGCCGGCCGGTTTTTCAGGTACCCCTTCATGACGATATTGCCGCGGAACATCACCTCGCCGATCGTCTCGCCGTCGGCCGGCACGGGCTGCATGGTTTCGGGATCGAGCACCGTCAGATCTTCGAGCGCCGTATAGCGCACGCCCTGCCGCGCCTTCTTGGCGGTGCGCGAGGATGCCTCCAGCGCATCCCATTCATCCTGCCATTCATTGACGACAGCAGGGCCGTAGGTCTCTGTCAGGCCATAGAGATGCGTGACCGCAAATCCCGCCTCAGCCATGCCGGCCAGAATGGATTCCGGCGGCGGTGCGGCAGCCGTATTGAACGTCACCGTTTGCGGGAAATCGCGTTTATCCTTGTCAGCCGCATTGATCAGCACCGACATGACAATCGGCGCCCCGCACAGATGCGTGACGCCCAGATCGGCAATGGCATCGTAGATCTGCTTTGCCCGTACCCAGCGCAGGCAGACATGGGTGCCGAACTGCAGGGCCAGCGTCCATGGAAAACACCAGCCGTTGCAGTGGAACATCGGCAGGGTCCACAGATAGACGGGATAGCGCCCCATGCCGGAGGCGACCACATTGCCATAGCCCATCA
Source organism: Phyllobacterium sp. MT110 (assembly GCF_058792715.1). Classification (NCBI taxonomy): domain Bacteria; kingdom Pseudomonadati; phylum Pseudomonadota; class Alphaproteobacteria; order Hyphomicrobiales; family Phyllobacteriaceae; genus Phyllobacterium; species Phyllobacterium sp. MT110. The sequence continues at coordinate 561,712 of NZ_JBXAFE010000002.1, read as the reverse complement.
GAGCCGCGCCGCGATGGTGATAGACAACCCCCTTCGGATCGCCTGTCGTGCCGGATGTATAGTTGAGGGTGATCGAATCCCATTCGTCATCGGGCATCGCCCAGGCGTAATCCGGGTCCCCGCTTGCGACAAAGGCCTCATAGTCCACCGCGCCGAACGGTTCGCCCTGCGGATAGGGTGCGTCGGCGGGATATTGCGTGTCGACGAAATCAATGACCAGCGGCTTGACCCTGGCGAGTGCCAGCGCCTCGCGGAAAACCGCCGAAAATTCCGTATCGACAATGGCAATCCTGGTTTCCGCGTGATCGAGCTGGAAGGCGATGACCGCCGCGTCGAGGCGCGTGTTGATCGAATGCAGCACCGCCTTCGTCATCGGCACGCCGAAATGCGCCTCCAGCATGGGCGGCGTGTTGGACAGCATCACCGTGACCGTATCGCCCTTGCCGATACCGCGGCGCGACAGTGCCGACGCCAGCTGCCGGGTGCGGCGGTAGAACGTGCCGTAATCGAAGCGCTGCGCACCATGTATGATCGCCGTTCTCGACGGATAGACCCGCGCTGCCCGTTCCAGATAGGTCAGCGGCGTCAGCGGCTGGTAATTGGCCGCATTACGCTCAAGATCACGATCAAAGATTCCACCCATGCACGCCTCCCAACGCTTCCGTGGGGAAAGCTTAGACCAAGCCAGCAAACGATGGCTATCGGTTTTTCCGGGCCACCCGGCAAAAGCCGGTGCGTGCGGTCAGGAGACCGCCGACTTGGCGGCTCCGGATTTCATGCCCGAATTCATCGCCGCGGCATTGACCGGCCGGCCGGCAATCACCAGCTTCGATTTCGCCGGCTGCGCCTGCGGCAGGGCAGGACGCGTGTTGCCCCATCCGATGCTCGGCAGCCATTCCAGGTAATGGGCGAGGGCAAACTGCGCCATGATTCCGCTGGCGATCAGCAGCGTGTCATCCAGCTCGTCGCCGGGGTTCATCACCTTGACGATCTGGGCGACCATGGCAAGGATCGTGCCGGCGACAAACACCGGCAGCGAATGCTTGCCGAGGATGGCGAGCGGATGGTCTTCCGGCGTCCGCGCCAGGTTGGAAATGGCCGGCACCGAGACGATGACATAGGCGATCGCCAGGATATGCGCCAGGCGGGTCAGCGACAGGAAGGTCTTGTCGAAACCGGTGATCACCATCGGCAATCCCATCGATGTATTGACGCCCCACAGCGGTACCCGCACCCAGATCAACGCCAGCAGGATATAGCCGACCGCGACACCGAACAGGTATTTGTTGAACGGGATTCGCCCGCCCCGGCGCACATGCATCACGCCGGCAATGCCGATGACGAACAGGAACTGCCATGACAACGGGTTGAGGAACCAGACGCCTTCGGTCGGGTAATTCGGCGGTGCGATCCGGTAGACACCCGATACCAGCCACAGGAGCCCGGACGCCCCGACCATCAGCGACAGGCTGATATTGGCGAGGAACAGGAACAACGGCAGCATGAGCAGCAGCACGCCGTACATCGACAGGATATTGTTGTAGCCAAGCTGATGCCCCATCGTCGCAAGGCCGATGAGCGCCTCGGCCGGGCTGTCCATCAACGGCCCGATATTGATGAAGGACATGAATTCCGGGCGGTTGAGATAAAGCCCGGCGGCGCAGAAGATCGCCAGCGTGGCGACCGTCGTCAGGATATGGGCGCTGTACAGTGTCGCCGCCCGGCGCCATGCCTTCAGCGTGATCAGGAAGCGGCTGCCCGGTTCAAATTTGGCCCCATAGGCAAGACCGACGGAAATGCCGGAGATCAGCACAAAGGCCTCTGCCGAATCGGAAAATCCGAAATTCCTGTGGGTGAGATGTTCGAAAACGGTTCCCGGCACGTGATTGATGAAGATGGTCAGCAGTGCCAAAGCCCGGAAGACATCAATGCGGGTATCCCGCTGTTTGAGCTGCGTCTGTGTCATAGCGTTCACCCATTCCTGTCATGCAATATTCAATCACAGCACTCCCGGCCTCGTGAGGGAGCGGTTGGTCCGACGGTTGCAGTTGATAATGTTTACATAGTCCGAAAGTTGCGATTCGGCTGATCAACTTTCGTTCATAATTATAACAAGGCGGCTAATCCATCGTAGGAAAGCTTCAATCCCATCAATAGGATCATGATGTACATGAAGGGATAGAACACCTCCGGCCGCATGCGTTTGACGATCCACGCGCCGGCAAAGGTGGCCAGCGGTGCGATGGGCACCAGAACCGCCGCTGCCTTGAGGTTCTCGGCATCGAACTGCCCCAAGGCAAAATACGGGATGACCTTCACGGCATTGACGATCGCGAAGAAAATCACGCTCGTGCCGTTGTAAACCTTCGGATCCTGCCGCAGCGGCAGGGCGTAGACCTGATAGGGCGGGCCGCCCGCATGGGCCACGAAACTTGTGAACCCGGCGATGGTCGACCAGAAGGTTGCAGCGCCGGCATTGTGCGGTTGTGCGGTGGCGCGTTTGGCGGCGCTGGCAAAGACATAGCGGGCAAAAAAGATGATCGCGACGGCACCGACAATGAGCTTGACCATGTCATCGGTCACCACCGATGCGGTCAGCCAGCCTATTCCGACACCCAGCAATGCACCCGGCAGCATCAGCTTGAGGGTTTTTGCATCGCGATAGCCGCGCCAGCTCCACAGGCTGGCGACATCCATGATGATGAGGATCGGCAGCATGATGGCGGCCGCCTGCACCGGCGGCATCACCAGCGCCATCAATGGCACCCCCACCTGCCCCATGGCCCCGCCAAGGCCGCCCTTCGACAGCCCGATCAGGATCGTGGCCGGAACGGCGGCAGCATAGAACCATGGGTTCAACAGGAGATCGTGCATGATGGAAATCCACAAGGAGGGCCTTCCATCTCTAGCCGATCGCCGCGGCATTTGAAAAATGCTTTTTGGCAACATGTGCCTGTTTGCTACTAAGTAATTACGTCGTAAGACTAATATGCAACAGGGTGTGATGGCTTGGATCATCGAAAAGGCTGTTCAAATGAACGGCCATCCTCTATGCCCGAATTCCATCACGATTGCCCATTCTATAGAGAACGATTGTAAGGTTGCAGCCCATGAACAACGAACAAACACCCCAACGCTGCCGTATCGTTCTGATCGCGCCTCCCGCCGCGACTGCTGACGAACTGGCCAGGAAACTCAGCGAAGCCTTGTCCGGCGGCGATGTCGCCTCCGTGCTTTTGCCCGCCTACGAGACGGACGAAACCCTGTTCCAGACCATGGCCGAAGCCGCCGTTCCGATCATTCAGAATGCAGGCGCTGCCGCCATCATCGTCGGCAACACGCAGGTTGCCGGACGGGTCAAGGCCGACGGCCTGCATCTCGAAGGCCCGGCCAGCGATCTTGCCGCCAATGTCGAGCGCTTTTCCCCCAAACTGATCGTCGGGACCGGCAATATCAAGAACCGGCACACGGCGCTGGAAATCGGCGAAGCCCAGCCGGATTATGTCCTGTTCGGCAAGATTGGCGCGGATACGACACCCGAAGCCCATCCGCGCAATGTCGAACTGGCGGACTGGTGGGCATCGATGATCGAGATTCCCTGCATCGTCCAGGCGGGCAACACGCTGGAAAGCATCACCGACGCGGCCGCAACCGGTGCGGAGTTCATTGCCCTTGGTGCGGCGGTTTTCGGCAACGACAAACCGGCGGACGCCATCAAGGAAGCGAACCGGCTGCTCGACGAGCACGCGCCGCGATTTGAGGAATAGGCCCATGGGAGCAAAATCCGCAAACCTCGTTTGCGCCGTCGCGGCCGTGCTTGCAGCCTTCCCGGTCCTGACGCATGGCGCCATGGCCCAGACGGCTCCGGCGCCCGCAACAAGCCAGGCACCTTCGGTGACATCCGCGCCGACCGACGCGCCCCAGCACCTGGAAACGCCGCAGACAACCCCCAAGCATGACAGGCCGAAACTCGCCAGCGATCCGGCGGTCGACATCGTCAACCCGACGCGCTTCGGCAAGGGCGCGGTGGACGAGGCATTCGGCGCCTACCAGCGCGGCCTGTACAAGACGGCCTACAACCTCGCCCTGCCGCGCGCGGAAAATGGCGATGGCGCCGCCCAGGTGCTGGTGGCCGATATGCTGGCCCGCGGCCTCGGCATACCGGTCAACCTGCCCGAATCGGCCAAATGGTATGGCAAGGCCGCCGACCAGGGTGTTCCCGAAGCCCAGTTCCGCTATGGCGCGATCCTGCTCCAGGGCAAGTATGCCCCCAAGGACCCGGCCAAGGCCAAAACGCTCATGAAGGCTGCCGCCGACGGCGGCAACGCCATGGCCCAGTTCAATTACGGCCAGATCCTGCTGCAGGAGCATCCCGGCGACATCGGTATCGACAATGCCTATCCCTGGTTCCTGAAGGCAGCGGCACAGGGCTTGCCCGATGGCAGCTATGCGGTCAGCCAGATCCTTTCCAATGGCACGCTCGCCGTTCCGCGCGACGACGCCAAGGCCCGGGAATATCTCGCCAAGGCGGCAAATCGCGGTTACGATACGGCGCAGCTCGATCTTGGCCGATGGCTGGTCGAGGGGCGCGGCGGCCCGCGCGATTATGTGTCGGGTTTCGGCTGGACGCTGCGCGCCGCCGTAGGCGGTAATGTCGCAGCACAGGCCCAGCTGGCAAAGCTTTACTATCAGGGCCTTGGCGTGGAAGGTGACTCGGTCAAGGCAGCGGCCTGGTACATGGTCGCCAGACGGGCCGGATTGACCGACCCCGAACTTGACTCTTTCATGGACGGCCTCGACGACGACCAGATAAAGGCCGCCCTGACGGAAGCCAACAGGATGCGCTGACCGGCAGCCGGACTTGCAGTGCGCGACACGATCAGAAAGGGAACTTCACCATGCCGTTGATCAACCGAGTTCATGAAATGCAACCGAATGTCGCCGAATGGCGCCGGCATCTGCATGAGAATCCGGAAATCCTTTACGACGTGCATGAAACCTCCCGTTTTGTCGCGGACAAGCTGTGCTCCTTCGGCTGCGACAGTGTCGATACCGGCATCGGCCAGACCGGCGTGGTCGGGATCATCCGCGGCCGCCATGGCGACGGACCGGTGATCGGCCTGCGCGCCGATATGGATGCCCTGCCGATTCTTGAAGCCAGCGGCAAGCCGTGGGCCTCGAAAACCAAGGGCAAGATGCATGCCTGCGGCCATGACGGCCACACCGCCATGCTGCTCGGCGCGGCGCAGTATCTTGCCGAAACCCGCAATTTCAAGGGCTCGGTCGCGGTCATCTTCCAGCCCGCCGAAGAAGGTGGTGCGGGCGCGCTGGCCATGATCAATGACGGCCTGATGGACCGGTTCTCGATCAAGGAAGTCTATGGCATGCACAATGCGCCGGGTCTGCCCGTCGGCCAGTTCGCCCTGCGCAAGGGCTCGATCATGGCGGCCACCGACGAATTCGAGATCAAGGTCATCGGCCGCGGCGGCCATGCCGCCAAGCCGCATACGACGGTCGATCCCGTGGTCGTCTCCGCCCATACGGTTCTCGCCCTGCAGTCACTGGTGTCGCGTGAAACCGACCCGCTCAAGTCGCTGGTCATCTCGGTGGCGATGATTCACGGCGGCGATGCGACCAATGTCATTCCGAACGCCGTGACGCTTTCAGGTACGGTACGCACGCTGATGCCCGATGTGCGCGACTTCGCCCGCAAGCGCGTGACCGAAGTGGCCGAAGCCACAGCTGCCATTTTCGGCGCCCGGGCGGAAGTCAAGTATGATCAAGGCTATCCGGTCACGTTCAACCACGACCGCGAGACGGATTTTGCCACGGGCGTCGCACAGCTCATTGCCGGCGACAGCGCGGTGAACACCAACATGCCGCCAGTCATGGGTGCCGAAGATTTTTCCTACATGCTGGAAAAGCGGCCCGGCGCCTTCATTTTCCTTGGCAATGGCGACACGGCGGCCCTGCACAATTCAGCCTATGATTTCAACGACGATGCCATTCCCTATGGCATCAGCTATTGGGTTTCCGTGGCGGAAACGGCACTCGCCGCCTAGTTCCGGAGGCTTAGCCGCGAAAAGGGCCTTACCCGGCTCTTTTTGCGCTTTCTCTTGCCTATCGCGCGATTTTGTGGTCTTGGAGGCGCCAATATCGGCTGCCGCCGAGACGTCGGCGCCCGATTTCCAACACCAATCCGGATAAACAAATGAAAATCAACGGCAATGAAATCCGTCCTGGCAATGTGATCGAGCATGACGGCAGCCTCTGGGTCGCCGTCAGGACGAACGCAGTCAAGCCCGGCAAGGGCGGCGCCTACAACCAGGTCGAACTGAAGAACCTCCTCAACGGCACCAAGCTCAACGAGCGCTTCCGCGCCGCTGAAACCGTCGAAAAGGTCCGCCTCGAACAGAAGGACTTCTCCTTCCTCTACGAACAGGGCGACGCGCTTATATTCATGGACACCGCCAGCTACGAGCAGCTCGAGCTGCAGAAGGATTTCGTCGGCGACCGCGCGGCGTTCCTGCAGGACGGCATGATGGTCACTGTCGAACTTTACGACGAACGTCCGATCGGCATTTCGCTGCCGGATTACGTCACGCTTGCCATCACCGAGGCAGACCCGGTCGTCAAGGGTCAGACGGCGGCTTCATCCTACAAGCCGGCCGTGCTTGAAAACGGCATTCGCGTTCTGGTTCCGCCATTCATCTCGTCGGGCGAGCGCATCATCGTTGACACCAACGAACTGACCTACGTCCGCCGCGCTGACTAAGCAGGCATTATCGGGCGCCGCTTAAGAATGGCGCCCGCATCAACGAATTCAGACGGAGAATGACCTGAAATGGCGCGTTCAGCGATCCTCAATGTAATGGTGCAGGCAGCTATGAAGGCTGGCCGCTCCCTGGCGCGCGATTTCGGCGAAGTGCAGAATCTGCAGGTTTCGCTGAAAGGTCCCGGCGACTATGTCAGCCAGGCCGACCGCAAGGCCGAAGAAATCATCTATGCCGAACTGCGCCGGGCCCGTCCCGACTACAGTTTCCTGATGGAAGAAACCGGTACGGTCGAAGGCACCGACAGCCAGCATCGCTGGCTGGTCGATCCGCTCGACGGAACCACCAACTTCCTGCACGGCATTCCGCTGTTTGCGGTTTCCATCGCCCTGGAACGTCAGGGCCAGATCGTCGCCGGCGTGATCTTCAATCCTGCCATGGATGAGCTTTACACCGCCGAACGCGGCGGCGGCGCCTTCCTAAACGATCGCCGCCTGCGCGTCTCCGGCCGCATCAAGCTGGTCGATTCCGTCATCGGCACGGGCGTGCCGCATCTCGGCCGCGGTCATCACGGCGATTATCTCGTGCAGTTGCGCAATGTCATGGGCGAGGTTTCCGGCATCCGCCGCATGGGCGCCGCAGCGCTCGATCTGGCCGCCGTCGCAGCAGGCCGCTTCGACGGTTTCTGGGAAGACGGTCTCTCTCCCTGGGATACGGGCGCAGGCATCATCATGGTGCGCGAGGCGGGCGGCTTTGTCACCGATTTCAACGGCAGCCAGGATGTGGTCGAAAGCAAATCGATCGTCGCCGGTAATGAAGCCATTCAGCGGGCGCTCCTGAAGACACTCAAGAAGCCGATCTGAACAATATCCGGCCCGCCGGCCGCATTGCACCTTCCATTTTTACCTTGATTTCGGTTAGGGTCGCACAAACCGATTTGGGTTTGTGCGATTTCCGTTCGTCCAGTGACGCGAACGAGGTTGCTTGGTGCGTGGCGAATGCGGAGACGATGCAATGGCTGATTTCAGTTCAACCCGCCGGGTCATGGACGGTGACGATTATGACCCGTACCGGCTGTCCAGCCCGCGGCTTGTGCTTCTGTCGATGGCGATCTTCCTGGCCATTGTCGCCTTTCTCGCCGCCATTCTCTTTCGCCAGATTTCCGTGTTCTTCACCACCAATCCCGGCCTCAACGGCCTGATCATCGGCGTGCTGATCGTCGGCATTCTCTTGGGGTTCGGTCAGGTGATCCGGCTGTTTCCCGAGGTGCGCTGGGTCAATTCCTTCCGGCAGGGCAATTCGGATCCCAATTCCAAGCCGGTGATGCTGGCTCCCATGCGCGCGCTGATCGGACGGCGCCAGTCCATGGCGTTGTCGACCAATGCCATGCGCTCCATGCTCGATTCCATCGCCACCCGCCTCGATGAAACGCGCGATGTCTCGCGTTATCTCATCGGCCTCCTGGTGTTCCTCGGCCTGCTCGGCACGTTCTGGGGCCTTCTGGAAACCATCGGCTCCATCGGCCAGACCATCCAGTCGCTCGATCCGCGCGCCGGCGATGCGAACGGCGTCCTCGATGCGCTCAAGGCCGGCCTGCAATCGCCGCTCAAGGGCATGGGCACCGCGTTCTCGTCCTCGCTGTTCGGCCTTTCCGGCTCGCTTGTCCTCGGTTTTCTCGATCTGCAGGCGGGCCGCGCCCAGAACCGCTTCTACACCGAACTGGAAAACTGGCTGTCCAGTGTCACCGATCTCGGATCGGACCTGCATGCGCTCGATGGCGTCAACAGCGGCACGTCGGACGAACTGCGCTCGCTCTCCGAGCGCCTGCAGAACATCCAGGAGACCGGCGGCTCCAGCCAGCGCACGACCGCCGCGCTGGCCAGCCTCGCCGAAGGCATCCAGGGCCTGGTCAAGAACATGCGCTCCGAACAGCAGATGATGCGCGACTGGGTGGAAAAACAGGCTGAAGAACAGAAATCCATGCGCGAAACCCTCGCCAAGCTCAGCGACTCCGTCGCCCGCCGCAGGGACAACTGAGAATGGCGCTCGGTCGCACCCGCCGCGCTATCCGTCATGTGGATTATTGGCCCGGCTTCGTCGATGCCCTGTCGACATTGCTGCTGGCGATCATGTTTCTGCTGTCGGTTTTCGTGCTGGCGCAGTTCCTGCTCAGCCAGGAAATCACCGGCAAGGATGCCGTGCTCAACCGCCTGAATTCGCAGATCAATGAATTGACCCAGATGCTGTCGCTCGAACAGGGCAACAAGCAGGATCTGGAAGACACCATCGCCAACCTGCAGGCATCGCTGACCAAGGCGCAGAGCGAGCAGTCGCGGCTGCAGTCGATGCTGTCGCAGGGCGCAGGCGCCGGTGCAGCCGCGGAAGGCAAGATCAGCGACCTCACCGCCGGCCTTGAAAACGAAAAGCAGCTGAGCGCGCGCGCCCTGTCGCAGGTGGAAATTCTCAACCAGCAGATACTGGCACTGCGCAAGCAGATCGGCGCGCTGGAGGAAGCCCTCAACGCCTCGGAATCCCGCGACAAGGAATCCAATGCCAAGATTGCCGATCTCGGCAAACGGCTGAACGTCGCGCTCGCCCAGCGCGTGCAGGAGCTCAACCGCTACCGCTCCGATTTCTTCGGCCGCCTGCGTGAAATCCTCTCCGACCGCGAGAATATCCGCATCGTCGGCGACCGCTTTGTCTTCCAGTCCGAAGTGCTGTTCCCCTCGGGTCAGGCGGTGTTGAACGACGCTGGCAGCGAGGAAATGAAGAAGCTGGCTTTGGCCTTGATCGACCTGCAGAAGGAAATCCCCGACGACATCAACTGGGTTCTGCGCGTCGACGGCCACACGGACAATGTGGCGCTCTCGGGCACCGGCCAGTTCAAGGACAATTGGGACCTTTCCGCCGCGCGCGCCATTTCCGTGGTGAAGTTCCTCATCGCCAACGGCGTTTCCGCCAACCGCCTTGTGGCGGCGGGTTTCGGCGAGTTCCAGCCGCTGGAGCCGGGCGATACGCCGGAAGTGCGTTCGCGCAACCGCCGTATCGAGCTCAAGCTGACAGAGCGCTAGAGCAGGAGCAAGGCTGCCAGCGCGACGATCGCCGGCACGCCCTGCACGAAGAAGATGCGGCGGTTGACGGTGAGCGCACCGACGATCCCGGCGACAACAACGCAGCCGAGGAAGAAGACTTTGATGGCAAAGCCCGCCTGGCCCAGCCAAAGCCCCCAGATCAGTCCGGCAACGAGAAACCCGTTGTAGAGGCCCTGATTGAGCGCCAGCGCCCTGGATGCGGCGGCGAATTCCGGCGTCAGCCGGAAGGTTTTCAGCCCCAGCGGCTTATCCCACACCACCATTTCCAGATACATGAAATAGACGTGCAGCAGGGCAACCAGCCCGATGAGAATGTTCGCAATCATCCCTGTCCCCTTTTCACTCCTTGCTGTCCCGCTTTCCACCCTTGCGCGCCAACCTGAGCCGCGCAATCATGCCACGAGCAAAGCACTAGTGGAACGAATTTGACATTCGCCTCCCATTTGACATCACGCGCAACATGCGAATGTCAAATTCAAAGTTCCACTAGAATCTCATATTTATCAGTGGTCCTTTGATTCTGACATTTGCCTGAATGGCTGTATCAAAGGGCTGCAAATGTCAGAATCGGACCACTGGGAGGGGCGAATGGCAATGGATGCCGATGCGATCATCGTTGGGGCCGGATTGTCGGGGCTTGTGGCCGCAAACGAGCTGGTGCAGGCAGGCAAGAAAGTCATCCTCCTCGAACAGGAAGGCGAGAACTCCGTCGGTGGGCAGGCCTTCTGGTCGCTCGGCGGCCTGTTCTTCATCGATAGCCCGGAACAGCGCAGGCTCGGCATCCGCGATTCCTTCGAACTCGCGCGGCAGGACTGGCTGGGTTCGGCACAGTTTGACCGCGCCGAAGATCATTGGCCGAAACAATGGGCCGATGCCTATCTGCAATTCGCCGCCGGTGAAAAGCGCAGCTGGCTGCATTCGCTCGGCATGCGCTGGTTCCCGGTTGTCGGCTGGGCCGAGCGCGGCGGCGCGCTGGCGAACGGTCATGGCAATTCGGTCCCGCGCTTTCACTTGACCTGGGGCACGGGCCCCGGTGTCGTTGCGCCGTTCGAACGCCTGTTGCGCGAGGCCATTGCCAAGGGCCTGATCACGCTCAAATGCCGCCACCGCGTCAATGCACTGGTGACGACCAACGGTGCCGTGACGGGCGTCAGCGGCGATGTGCTGGAGCCGTCGACAGTGGAGCGCGGCCAGCAGTCGGGACGCGAGGTGGCCGGCAGTTTCGTGCTGTCCGCGCCGGCCGTGATCGTCACGTCGGGGGGCATCGGCGGCAATCCCGAGCTGGTCAAGCGCAACTGGCCGCGCGACCGGCTTGGCAATCCGCCCGAGAATATGGTTGTCGGCGTGCCGCACCACGTGGATGGCCGGATGATCGACATCGCCGTGAAAGCTGGCGGCAGCGTCATCAACGCGGACCGCATGTGGCACTACACCGAGGGCCTCAGGAACTGGAACCCGATCTGGCCGAACCACGGCATCCGTATTCTGCCCGGCCCCTCGTCGCTGTGGTTCGACGCCAGGGGCAATCGCTTCCCGGCGCCTTACTTTCCGGGTTTCGATACGCTGGGAACGCTCAAGCACATCCTGTCGACCGGATACGACTATTCCTGGTTCGTGCTGACGCAAAAAATCATCGAGAAGGAATTTGCCCTGTCCGGTTCCGAACAGAACCCTGACATGACGGGCAAGGACTGGAAGCTGCTCCTGAAGAACCGCCTCGGCAAAGGCGCACCGCCACCGGTGGAGGCCTTCAAACGGCACGGCGAGGACTTTGTCGTGCGCGACAACCTGCAGGAACTGGTCAAGGGCATGAACGCGCTGACCGGCGACAACCTGATCGACCACGACCATCTCCGATACCAGATCGAGACACGCGACCGCGAGATCAGCAACAAATATTCCAAGGATGCGCAGATCACCGCCATGCGCGGCGCGCAGAACTATATCGGCGACCGGCTGACCCGCATCGCCAAGCCGCACCGGATACTCGATCCGAAGGCTGGTCCGCTGATTGCCGTGCGGCTCAATATCCTGACCCGCAAGACACTCGGCGGCCTGCACACCAATCTGAAGTCACAGGTGCTGGATGCGGCTGGTGTGCCTGTTCCCGGCCTTTATGCCGCAGGTGAAGCCGCCGGCTTCGGCGGCGGCGGCTATCAGGGCTACAACGCGCTGGAAGGCACGTTTCTCGGCGGCTGCATCTTTTCCGGGCGGTCCGCCGGTCGGGCGGCGGCAGGCAGAGGCTGAAATTTACTCGGCCGCGCCTTTGAATGCGTCCGCACCCGCTTCGAACTGCAGCTTGGCAAGGTTTGCGTAGATCCCGTTCTTCTTGACGAGGCTCTGGTGCGTGCCTTCTTCGACGATGCGGCCGTCATCCATGACAAGGATGCGGTCCGCCTTGAGGACCGTCGCCAGCCGGTGCGCGATGACCAGCGTCGTGCGCCCCTGCATCAGGTGTTCGAGACCCTTCTGCACCAGAATTTCACTTTCCGCATCGAGAGCCGACGTGGCTTCATCCAGCAGCAGGATCGGCGCATCGCGCAGGATCGCCCGCGCAATGGCGATTCGCTGGCGCTGACCGCCGGACAGTGTCACGCCACGTTCGCCGACCTGCGTCGCATAGCCGTGGTCGAGCGCTTCGATGAAGTCATGGGCGAGCGCCGCCCTGGCCGCCGCCTCGATATCGGCGGTGCTGGCGCCGGGCCGGCCGAAGCCGATATTCTCCCGCGCCGTCGCGGCAAAGATGGTCGTATCCTGCGGCACGATGGCAATGCGCGACCGCACCACCGCAGGATCGGCTTCGCGCAGGTCGACGCCATCCACCCGGATGCTGCCTGACACCGGGTCGTAATAGCGCAGCAGCAGCGAAAACACCGTGCTCTTGCCGGCGCCGGAGGGCCCGACAATGGCGACAGTCTCGCCCGGCTTGACCTCGAAATCGAGACCGCGCAATGCCGGGGCATCGGGCCGCGTCGGATAATTGAAGCGGACATCCCGGAAAACAACGGAACCGACCGGCGGTTCCGGCAGCGCCACGGGGTTGAGCGGCGTGGCAATGGCGGGCTTTTCCGCCATGATCTCCATCAGCCGTTCCGCCGCGCCGGATGCCTGCGACAGCTCGCCCCAGACCTCGGACAGCGCCCCGAGCGCCCCGGCGGCAAACACCGCATAGAGCAGGAACTGACCGAGCGTGCCCGGCGTGATGGTTCCGGCCAAAACGTCGCGCGAGCCGAACCAGAGCACGGCCACGACGCTGGAAAAGATCATGAAGATCGCAAAGGCGGTCAGCACGGCGCGCGCCTTGACCGAGGAACGGGCCGCGGCAAAGGCATCCTCGACGGCGGAACCGAACCGCCCCGTCGCCAGCGCCTCGTTGGTGAAGGCCTGCAGGGTGCGCACGGAGATGATGGATTCGCTGGCATAGGCCGTGGCATTGGCCAGCGTGTCCTGGGCATTGCGCGAACGGCGGCGCACCGACCGGCCGAAGGCGACCAGCGGGATGATGATCACGGGAATGGCGGCGATCACCAGCCCGGACAGTTTGGCGCTGGTGATGACCATCATGACGATCGCGCCGAAGGCCAGAATGAGGTTGCGCAGGGCAATGGAGGCGGTGGCGCCTACGGCCGATTTGATCTGCGTGGTGTCGGCCGTCAGCCGCGAGACGATTTCACCCGACTGCGTGCTGTCGAAAAAGGCCGGTGACAATTTGGTGAGGTGCGCGAAAACATCGCGGCGCAGATCCGAGACAATGCGCTCACCCAGCGTGATGACGAAGTAATAGCGGCCGGCGGACGCAACGGCGAGTGCGGCCGCCAGAACGATCAGCATGCCGAAATAATTGTCGATAAAGGCACCGTTCGAACCGGAAAAGCCGTGATCGATCATCCGGCGCACCGCCAGCGGAAGGATGAGCGTCGTCACCGCTGCAATGCTGAGCGAGATGAGAGCGCCGACCACCATACCCCTGTAACGGGACATATAGGGGAAGATGCGCTGCAGCGGCTTGAGCGAGCGCCGTTTCTTTTCTGCTTCTGCGTAAGCCGTGTCGGCCATATTTTTCAAGTCTTCCTGTATCGCATCGTGACTTTGCTGCCGGATGGCCTTGTTATTGTTTTAAGGCTGATGTATAGGCTCGCCAACAGTTTTGGAAGCCCACGTTTCTGTGACGTTTGGCTTCATCTCTACCAATCGGCTCCGAACCGGCCCTCCGCACCCTGTGTGGCTCTGGTTTTGTGCCCCTTAAGTTCAGGATAAGACAGATGAGAGCCAATATTCATCCAGACTACCACACCATCAAGGTTGTGATGACAGACGGCACCGAATACTTGACCCGTTCCACATGGGGCAAGGAAGGCGATACGATGAACCTCGATATCGATCCGACCACGCATCCCGCATGGACCGGCGGTTCGCAGCAGCTCACCGACCGTGGCGGCCGCGTTTCCAAGTTCAAGAGCCGTTTCGCCAATCTGGGTATTTAATCCCTTCGGCATACCGGATTTCAAAACGGCCTCGCTCATGCGGGGCCGTTTTGCTTTGTGCGCAATCAGTCCCGCTCCGCGACAATGATGAGCTCGCGGCTTTCCGGCAGAACCGGGCCTTCGACCCAGTCGCCATACCACGCGGTTCGGGTAAATCCCGCGTCCCGCAGATGCGTGCCGATTTCCGCCTGGGACAGAAAGCGCAGGGTGTTGGCATTGGCCAGCGTTTTGCCCGTCGAGTGAAAAACATGATCCGTCTCGAAAGCAACCCGATCGCCATTCTCCGCGATCAGGCGGTGTTGGACACCGACCTCTCCCAAGCCGGCAACTGACACTGTCCGGGCCGTCTGCTCCGGCGTCCAGCTTTCCCATGCCTTCACCGCCGGATTGCGGCTTTCGAATATCAGCCGCCCCTCCTTTGCCAGATGCGCATGGGCAGCCCGGAGGACGGCATGCACGTCGTCATCGCTGAGGAATACCTGGAAGACGTGGCCGGTCATGATGATCAGGTCGAAGCGCTCGCCCAGATCAAGCGATCGCGCATCCGCCTCGATCCAGGTGACGGCTCCGCCGCCTTCCCGGCCCCGCGCGATATCCAGCATTGCCGGCGCCGGTTCGACGCCCGTGACCGTGTGGCCGCGCGCCGCCAGCATGCAGGCGAGGAGGCCGGTGCCGCAGCCAAGATCGAGCACGCGCTTCGGCGTTCCGGCGCTGCGCAGATAGAATGCGCTGTCCTCCCCTGCCGGGTTCAGGCTGTCATAAAGCGCGGCAAGTTCCCCATTGGTATAGATATCATCCAGCATGCAGTTGCGGTCCGTCCTGTCTTTGCACAAAGAGTGCATCCATGTCCTTGTCCCCGCGCCGGAAACCATGTTTGCTGCCCCCACCATCTGGCGCGGAGAACATCATGCGGAACGGACACGAAAAACTCGTACGGGCAACCATTGACGATGCAGACGCCGTCCGCAACCTCGTTCGCGCATCCTATGCCAAGTGGATACCGGTGATCGGCCGTGAACCCAAGCCGATGGGTGCCAACTACGAACATGCCGTCCAGCACCATCTTGTCGACCTTCTCTACGCCGACGGCGAACTGGCGGGCCTCATCGAAATGATCCGGGAATCCGGTTGTCTCCTGATCGAGAACGTCGCCGTCGCGCCGGCCTTTCAGGGCCGCGGTTATGGCAGGCTGCTCCTCACCCACGCGGAAGCGCTTGCCGGCTCGCTCGGTTTGCGCAAACTGCGGCTTTACACCAACAAGATGTTTGCCGAGAACGTCGCGCTCTACCTGAAGCTTGGCTACACCATCGACCGTGAGGAACCCTTCCTGGGCGGCATCGCCGTGCATATGAGCAAGCCCATTCCCCGCTACGCCTGAGTTCTTCTTCCGCGTCACTCGCCTTGAGCGCAAGTAAAAAGCCCGCCGGTCTGCAACCAGCGGGCTTCTCTGGGAACCTCGTCAGATAATCAGGCGGCGCTGAGCTTGGCCAGAACTTCGTCGCTGACTTCAAAATTGGCGTAGACGTTCTGCACGTCATCGTCGTCGTCGAGTGTTGCGATCAGGCGCAGCACGGACTGGGCCTTTTCCTCATCGACCGGTGCCGTGGTCTGCGGCTTCCAGATGGCCTTGATGGACTCGGCTTCGCCGAGAGCGCTTTCCAGCGCCTTGGACACATCGCCAATGTCTTCGAATGCGCAAAGAATGGTGTGGCCGTCCTCATCGGTCTGCGCGTCATCCGCACCGGCCTCGATCGCCGCATCCATGATCTTGTCGGCACTGCCGGCTTCCGGCTTGTAGGTGATTTCACCAACGCGGCTGAACATGAAGCCGACCGAACCGGTTTCGCCCAGCGCACCGCCTGATTTGGTGAATGCGGCACGCACATTCGATGCGGTGCGGTTGCGGTTGTCCGTCAGCGCTTCGACGATGACGGCAACGCCGCCCGGGCCGTAGCCTTCATAGCGCACTTCTTCGTAATTGTCGGCGTCGCCGCCCGCGGCCTTCTTGATGGCGCGTTCGATGTTGTCTTTCGGCATCGACTGGGCGCGCGCGTTCTGCACCGCAAGACGCAGACGCGGGTTCATCGCCGGGTCCGGCAGACCCTGCTTGGCGGCCACGGTGATTTCGCGTCCGAGCTTGGAGAAAATCTTCGACCGAACGGCGTCCTGACGCCCTTTGCGGTGCATGATGTTTTTAAACTGTGAATGGCCTGCCATGGCACCCCTGCGTGCTTAGATATGGTTCTGCCGTTTCCCTCGGAAGCCTGCGAACCAAGTCTGCAGGCTGTTCAGGTGGAAACAGGCGTCTGGAATGGCGCCCTTATAGGTAAAAACCGGCGTCTCGTCCAGCACCCGCGCGATCACAATGGGGGAAGTTGCAGCCGTGTATCGCCATAGCCGGCTTTGGAAACAGCGGCGCGACGATTTTATCGTCATTGCCGGCAAAGGCCGGTGTATGGCCTTTGCCGATAGCAATCAGCGTGCACAGAAGATGATGTGCACGCTGGCGGATGGTCAAAACAGGCGCGCTGCGATGCCCGAACGGCGGAGCATTTCGATCGCAGCCGCAGCCAGGGCCGACTTCAGCACGGCACCGATCAGGAACGGCGCAACGCCGGAAGCCCAGGCCGCTTCGAAACCGAAGAGATGCGCCAGCCACGAGGCGCCGAGGGCGAGGCAAAGCAGGTTGCCGAACAGCATGACCGCAGCCGATACGAACGGGTTGCGCGTCAGGCCGCGTTCCGCCAGGAAGCCGACGGCGGCGGCAACGACCGGGAAGGCCGCGAGGTAACCGGCGGTCGGTCCGGCGAAATAGAGGAACCCGCCGGCGCCGCCGGCCAGAACCGGCATGCCGATCATCGCTTCACCCAGCCAGGCAAGCACGGTCAGGCCGCCCAGACGCCAGCCGTAAAGCGCGCCGACCATCGTCACGGCAAATGTCTGCATGGTGACGGGCACGGGAAACATCGGCACTTCGATCCACGAGCTGACGGCAAGGAAGGCCGTGCCGATCAGAACGGCCAGAGCCTTGAAGGCAATGGAGCGGTCCGCCAGCCTCAGCGGGACGAAAGCGGTGGGAAATGCAGTCTGGGTCATGGAAGGTCTATCCTCAAACGGGTGTTACAGAATCGGGCGTGATTGGTTGCGCCGGGTTGTATCGAGTTATTTCCAGAAGGCGGGAATGGTTTCTTCCAGCCGCGGGCCAATGCGCAGGGGAGAAATCCTTTCGGCAAGCCCGGTGCGGTCGGAAATATCGACGCCGACACCGCAGATCGTCGCCTTGCCGCTGGCGGCTTCAAACCGGCCTTTCGGCACCTTCGACAGAAAGCGGTTCAGCGGTTCTTCCTTGTCCATGCCGAGCGATGAATCGTAATCGCCGCACATGCCGGCGTCGGACATATAGGCGGTGCCGCCGTTGAGAATCTGCGCATCGGCGGTCGGCACGTGGGTGTGCGTGCCGACGACGAGGCTGGCGCGGCCATCGACGAAATGGCCAAAACACTGCTTTTCGCTGGTGGCTTCCGCATGGAAGTCGAACACCACGGCATCGGCCTGTTCGCCGAGCGGACAGGCGGCGAGAATCTCCTCGCCGATGGTGAAGGGGTCATGCAGATCCGGATGCATGAAGACGCGGCCCATGATGTTGGACACAAGCACGCGCGCGCCGTTCTTGGCGAGAAACACGCCGGAGCCCTTGCCGGCCGTGCCAAGCGGGAAATTCGCCGGGCGCAGGAACCGCTGTTCGCGCGAGGCGAAAACCAGTGCTTCCCGCTGGTCCCAGACGTGATTGCCTGTCGTGACCACATCGGCTCCGGCATTGATCGTGTCGTGAAAGATTTCCTCGGTGATGCCGAAGCCGCCCGCCGCGTTCTCGCCGTTGACGATGACGAAATCGAGCTTCAGGTCGGATATCAGTCCCGGCAATTGCTCATAGACCGCCGTCCGGCCCGAACGCCCCACCATATCCCCAAGAAACAGTAATCTCACGCGCACATCCTGAAAGAGAGCCCGGTCCTTGCCGGGGCCTGAAATGATCGATTTATCTGTCTAGCCGAAGCGGCGCAACCCGCTTTCCGTCAGGATCGCCTCAAGCGGCACATCATGCGGCTCATCGGGTACGGTTTCAACCTGCTGGCAGTCAAACGCCACGCCGATCAGGCGCGGGTTCACGCCCTTGATCTGCAGATGCGCGATGGCCCGGTCATAGTAGCCCGCACCATAGCCGATGCGGTGCCCCCTGACATCGAAGGCCGCCAGCGGCACCAGCATGAAGGATGGATCGAGCACGGCAGCGTCGTGCGGCGGCCCCGCCGTGCCGAAGCCCGTATCGATCATCGGCGCACCGCGCACCAGTTCACGGAAAAGGATCGTCTGCTTGTCGATGATGGCAGGCAGGCAAAGCCGTGCACCACGCTCGCGCAGGCCGAAAAGCAGCGGGCGCAGATCCACCTCCGAGCGGATCGGCCAGAAGCCCGAAACAATGGTGCCCGCATCGACGGCAAGCGCCGCCAGGCCGAAATCGGCAATGCGCATCGAGGCTTCGATGCGGAATTCCGTCGTCAGCGCATCGCGGCGGCCAAGGGCCTCCAGGCGCAGTTTCTTCTTCAGCTCTTTGATGGGGGAGTGGTGCTGCACGGGCTTGATTTCATGGGGCGCCGGCATGCGAACCGGCTCGGGATGAAACAAAAGTGGCGTCCACACAACCGATGGAGAAGTCGATCCCGGGAACCTACAAAGTAGGTGGGTGCCGTGTGAAGAAGCCCACGGGCCTCCTCAGGGACAGCTCCCTAAGGGATCATTAAGGCCCCGGGGAATATGTCTCTCCTGTCGAGAAGCGCAGAGCGCCGATCCGAATATAGGACGGATGCAGGCATTGCACCAGTGCGCGGCAAACGATTTTCCCTCCCCGCACAATCTTTGTCGCATAATCATTGTGGAGGCGTGGGGCACCCCCCTCTGGGCTGCCGGACAGAGGGGGGTGAAAGACCCCCATCACAAAAAATCACATCAACTTATCCACGTTCTCCCATCCTCGCTTATTCTTCTCGTGTCCTTTCCGGCGGGAATGCTTCCGGAAACTTTCGAAAGTCGGGAAAGGATCGGCGCTTCGGCTTCACAGGGAGGAAACCTGTGCGGCCGGGGAGGTTTGGCCCGGTGGTGGACCATTGGGCAAAAACCTCAAAAACGCCGGGGCGGGTGGTCCCCAGGATCGCAAGCATTGCATACCACATACCCAAGACCCGCGTTCCAGGGACCGCCCGTCTTTCCCACCTTTCAACAGCCAGACGCAATTGCGGGCGTGGCAACGGGAAAACCATATCGCCGCATTCCCGGACGGCTCTTGCCCTCCTCCGGCACGCCCCTTAATCTTTGTCGATCACGAAAGGGAATGCGATGCGGTTTGAAGGTACAGCGGCCTATGTGGCCGACAAGGATCTGATGGTGGCGGTCAATGCGGCGATTGCGCTTGAACGGCCACTGCTGGTCAAGGGCGAGCCCGGCACCGGCAAGACCGAGCTTGCCCGGCAGATCGCGGCGGCGCTCGATCTGGAACTGGTCGAATGGAACGTCAAATCCACCACCAAGGCGCAGCAGGGCCTTTACGAATATGATGCCGTCAGCCGCCTGCGCGATTCGCAGCTCGGCGATGCCAAGTTCAACGACATCGCCAATTACATCAAGCCCGGCAAGCTGTGGCATGCCTTTACGACCGACAGGAAAGTCGTGCTGCTGATCGACGAGATCGACAAGGCGGATATCGAGTTCCCGAACGATCTCCTGCAGGAGCTCGACCGCAACGAATTTCACGTCTACGAAACCGGCGAAACGATCCGCGCCATACACCGGCCGATCGTCATCATCACCTCCAACAACGAGAAGGAACTGCCCGACGCCTTTCTGCGCCGCTGCTTCTTCCACTATATCCGCTTCCCGGATGTCGAGACGCTGACCCGGATCGTCGAGGTGCATTATCCCGGCATCAAGCAGAACCTCGTGCGCGCCGCCCTCACCCAGTTCTACGAGATCCGCGATGTGCCCGGCCTGAAGAAGAAGCCGTCGACCTCCGAAGCGCTGGACTGGATCCGGCTGCTGGTTGCCGACGACATCGCCCCGGAAGATTTGCGCGCCGACCCGAAGAACGCCTTGCCGAAACTGCACGGCGCCCTGCTGAAGAACGAGCAGGACGTGCATCTGTTCGAGCGGCTGGCCTTCATGGCGAGGAGGCAGGGATAAATGGCGCTCATGTTTCACCCCATCGAGAGAACCGGCATCGTTCATCGCATTCAATAAAGGGATCCCACAATGTTCCTCCCCTTCTTCCTTGAGCTCAAGGCGGCCAAGATTCCCGTATCGCTGCGGGAATATCTGACGCTGCTTGAGGGGCTGGATGCGGGGCTGGTGACCTATGATGTCGAAGGGTTCTACTATCTCGCCCGTTCCGCCCTGGTGAAGGACGAGCGCCATCTCGACCGCTTCGATCAGGTCTTCGGCCACGTGTTCAAGGGGCTGGAGCTGCTCGGCGGCGAGAGCGGTGTCGACATTGCCAATCTGCCCGAGGAATGGTTGCGCCGGCTCGCCGAAAAGCACCTCACCGAAGAAGAGAAGAAGCTGATCGAGGCGCTGGGCGGTTTCGACAAGCTGATGGAAACCCTGCGCCAGCGGCTTGAGGAGCAGAAGGGCCGGCATCAGGGCGGCTCGAAGTGGATCGGCACGGCCGGAACCTCACCCTTCGGTGCCTATGGCTACAATCCCGAAGGCGTGCGCATCGGCCAGGACGAGAGCCGCAACCGCCGGGCGGTCAAGGTCTGGGACAAGCGTGAATTCAGGAATTTTGACGACAGCGTCGAGCTGGGCACCCGCAACATCAAGGTTGCCCTCAAACGGCTGCGGCGCTGGGTGCGCGAAGGCGCCGATGACGAGCTCGACCTGTCGGGCACCATCAGGTCAACCGCCGAACACGGCTATCTCGACGTGCAGACGCGGCCCGAACGGCGCAATCATGTCAAGCTGCTGATGTTCTTCGATGTGGGCGGCTCCATGGACGAGCATATCCGGATCGCCGAGGAACTGTTCTCCGCCGTCCGCTCGGAATTCAAGCACATGGAATATTTCTACTTCCACAATTGCCTTTACGAGGGTGTGTGGAAGGACAACCGCCGCCGCCATGCGGAACGCATACCGACACTCGATCTCATCCACAAATACGGACCGGACTACAAGGTCATCTTCGTCGGGGATGCCGCCATGGCGCCCTACGAGGTTTCCCATGCGGGCGGCTCGGTCGAACACTGGAACCAGGAGGCGGGCGCGGTCTGGCTCGGCCGGGTGCTCGACCACTGGAAGAACGCCGCCTGGCTCAATCCGTCAAAGGAACAATACTGGGACTACACCGCCTCGACGGCGATGATCCGCAAGATTTTCGCGCATCGCATGTATCCCATGACCCTGGCGGGCATCGAGGGGGCGACGCGCGAACTCTCGCGCAGGCACTGACTACCCGAACGAGTACCCCGCACCGCGCACGGTGCGGATCGGATCGATCGAGCGGCCGATATTGATGGCCTTGCGCAGCCGCCCGACATGCACGTCGACGGTACGGTCGTCCACATAGATGTCGGCGCCCCAGACATTGTCCAGCAGCTGGCCGCGCGAGAACACCCGGCCGGGGGACTGCATCAGGAATTCCAGCAGGCGGAATTCGGTCGGCCCGAGCTTCAACTCGCGCTCCTTGCGGAACACGCGGTGCTGTTCGCGGTCGAGCTTCAGATCGCCGAAGCTGAGCACATGCGACAGCAGGCTCGGATTGACCCGGCGCAGCATGGCCTTGATGCGGGCGAGCAGTTCCGGGGTGGAGAACGGCTTGACCATGTAGTCATCGGCGCCGGTGGCAAGGCCGCGCACCCGCTCGCTCTCTTCGCCGCGCGCCGTCAGCATGATGATCGGCAGAATTTCCGTCTCGCGCCGCGCCCGCAGGCGGCGGCAGAGTTCGATGCCGGAAAGGCCCGGCAGCATCCAGTCGAGAATGAGCAGATCCGGCACTTTTTCACGCAGCGCAATTTCCGCCTCGTCACCGCGTGCGATTGTCTCGACGACATAGCCTTCGGCTTCAAGATTGTACCGGAGAAGGACGCTGAGCGCTTCCTCGTCTTCGACAACAGTGATTTTGGGAGCGATCGCCATTGCTGGAATCCTAATTAAGGCTGTCTGGCTTCATCGACGATGATGCTGTGGGTCTGGTCTTCCTTGGGCCGTTCGGCCGGAAGCTGGGCACCCGTCACGATGTAGTAGACCGTTTCAGCAATGTTCGTCGCATGGTCTCCGATGCGCTCGATATTCTTGGCGCAGAAGAGAAGGTGCGTGCAGGCGGAGATGTTGCGCGGGTCTTCCATCATGTAGGTCAGAAGTTCGCGGAACAGCGATGTGTACAGCGCATCGATTTCGTCATCGCGCTCGCGCACGATGTTGACCTGCTGCACCGAGCGTGTCGCATAGGCGTCGAGCACGTCCTTGAGCTGCGTCAGGGCGAGTTCCGCGATGGTCTGCAGGCCGCGATAGACGGACAGCGTCTGACGCGTATCGGTGACGGCGACAACGCGCTTGGCGATGTTCTTGCCGAGATCGCCGACCCGTTCAAGGTCGGAGGAAATGCGGATGGCGCCGATGATTTCACGCAGATCGATCGCCATGGGCTGGCGCTTGCCGATGATGGTGATGGCCTTCTCGTCGATCTCGCGCTGTCCGGCATCGAGGATGAGATCGTCCGAAATGACGCGCTGGGCCAGCGCGTTGTCGGAGTTCACCATGGCGGTGACGGCCTGTTCGACCATGCGTTCGGCATGGCCGCCCATTTCGGCGATCTTGTGCGTCAGGAACTTCAGTTCGTCGTCATAGGAACGGACGGTATGCTGCGACTCGGTCATATTCTTATCCCTGTTTCCCGTGATTAGCCGAAGCGTCCGGTGATGTAGTCCTGCGTGCGCTTTTCCGTCGGATTGGTGAACATCATTTCCGTATCGCCCACCTCGACGAGGTTTCCGAGATGGAACATGGCGGTGCGCTGCGAAACGCGGGCCGCCTGCTGCATCGAATGGGTGACGATGACGATGGTGTAGTTCTGGCGCAGTTCGTCGATCAGTTCCTCGACCTTTGCCGTGGCAATCGGATCGAGCGCCGAGCAGGGTTCGTCCATCAGGATGACTTCCGGGCTGACGGCAATGGCGCGGGCGATGCACAGGCGCTGCTGCTGGCCGCCGGAAAGGCCGGTACCGGCTTCATGCAGGCGGTCCTTCACTTCGTCGAACAGGCTGGCGCGGCGCAGGCTCTTCTCGACGATTTCCTCCAGCTCGTGCCGGTTCTTGGCAAGACCATGGATGCGCGGGCCATAGGCCACATTCTCGAAAATGGACTTCGGGAACGGATTGGGTTTCTGGAAAACCATGCCGACGCGGGCGCGCAGCTCGACCACGTCGATCTTCGGATTGTAGATATCCTCGTCATCGAGCGTGATCTTGCCGCCGATCTTGCAGCCTTCGATCGTGTCGTTCATGCGGTTGAGCGAGCGCAGGAAGGTCGACTTGCCGCAACCGGACGGGCCGATCAGCGCCGTCACCATCTTTTCCGGCACATCGAGGCTGACACCGAACAGGGCCTGCTTTTCACCGTAGTGAACGGTGACATCCTTGCCCTGCATTTTGATCGTATTGACCTGTGCACTCATTTTGTCGTTTACCGCTTTTTCGAGAGATCGTTCTGTCATGAGATTCATTGTTCGCTCCCGTTTTACCTACCAGCGCCGTTCGAAGCGGCGGCGCAGAATGATGGCTCCGATGTTCATGACTGCAAGAAACAGAAGCAGCACGATGATAGCGCCCGATGTGCGCTCGACAAAGGCCCGCTCCGCTTCATTCGCCCACATGTAGATCTGCACCGGCAGCGCCGTGGACGGATCAAGCGGCGTGACCGGATAATTGGCGACGAAGGCCACCATGCCGATCAGCAGCAGCGGTGCGGTCTCGCCCAGCGCATGGGCAAGGCCGATGATCGTGCCGGTCAGGATGCCGGGGGCGGCCAGCGGCAGCACATGGTGAAACACCATCTGTGTCTTCGAGGCACCGATGCCCAGCGCCGCCGAGCGGATGGACGGCGGCACGGCGCGCAGGGCCGCACGGGTGGCGATGATGATCGTCGGCAGCGTCATCAGCGTCAGCACCAGGCCGCCGACCAGCGATGCGGAGCGCGGCAGGCCGAAGAAATTGATGAACACGGCCAGCCCGAGCAGACCGAAGACGATCGACGGCACCGCAGCCAGATTGTTGATGTTGACCTCGATGATATCGGTCAGGCGGCTCTTCTTGGCATATTCTTCCAGATAGATCGATGCGGCCACGCCGATGGGCAGGGAAAGGCAGAGGACAATCAGCATCATGTAGAGCGAGCCGATGAGCGCGACACCGAGACCCGACGTTTCCGGACGGCTCGATGCGCCGAAGGTGAACAGGCCGCTGTTGAAGCGCTGCGCCATGGCGCCTTCCTTGGCCAGCGTGTTCATCCAGGCAACCTGGCGGTCCGATACCTTGCGGTTCGCCTGATCGACACTCAGGTCGATCTGGCCCTTGAAAGCCGAGTCGATGTCGCCGCCGGTCAGCACCCAGAGGTTCTGCGTCGTGCCGATCAGTGCCGGATTTCCTGAAACCAGTTCCCGCAGCTGGCTGCGCGAGCCGTCGGAGACGAGCTTGCTCAGTTCGCGGATCGCCGGCTTGTCGTCAAGGCTGACGCCCAGCTTTTCGGCAAGGGCATTGCGCACCAGGATCGGATAGTTCGCGGTCAGCAGAACGGTCGGGTCGGTCGCACGCTTGTTCGTGGGGTCGATCACCTTCTCGTCGAGCTTGACCGAGAGGCTGACCTCCGTCTGCCAGAACGCCGTGTAGCCGTTGGAGATCACCGAGTAGAGCAGTGCAACCAGGAAGAACAGGCCGATGGCAATCGCCGTGATGCCGTAAATCTTGAACCGGCGCTCGGCGGCATAGCGGCGCTTCAGACCGATGTCGCGCCGGACGACCTTTGCCGGAGCAACTGCAGCAGGATTGAGTGTTGTGTCGGTCATTCGTACTGCTCCCGGTACTTACGCACGATGTAAAGCGCGAAAATGTTCATCGCCAGCGTGATGAAGAAAAGGGTGAGGCCAAGGGCGAATGCCACCAGCGTCTGCGGTGAATTGAATTCGAGATCGCCTGTCAGCTGGTTGACGATCTTGACGGTGATGGTCGTCATGGCGTCGAACGGATTGATGTTCAGATTCGCCGCAACACCGGCCGCCAGAACCACGATCATGGTTTCGCCGATGGCACGCGATGCGGTGAGCAGCAGTGCGCCGACGATGCCGGGCAGCGCGGCAGGCAGCACGACGCGGCGGATCGTCTCCGAACGCGTCGATCCAAGCCCGAGCGAGCCGTCACGCAGCGACCCCGGAACGGCGGTAATGATGTCGTCCGACAGGGAGGAAACGAAAGGGATCAGCATCACGCCCATCACGATACCGGCGGTCAGCACGCTCTGCGCCATGATGAAGGGATAGCCGCCCGATATGGCCGCACTGATATCGCGCAGGAACGGTCCGACGGTGACAAGGGCAAAGAAGCCGTAGACGATCGTCGGGATGCCCGCCAGCACTTCAAGCAGCGGCTTGACCACCGAGCGCACGCTCCGGCTGGCATATTCGGCCATGTAGATGGCGGCGAACAAGCCGACCGGCACGGCAAACAGCATGGCGACAAGCGCGATATAGAGCGTGCCGGCAAGCAGCGGAATGAGACCGAACTGACCCTGCGCCCCATTGCCGCCGGCTGCGGAGAAGCGCGGATCCCACACGGTGCCGAAGAAGAAGCTCGACGGGGTTACGGACTGGAAGAAGGTGATGGTCTGGAACAGCATCGACAGAACAATGCCGACCGTCGTCAGGATGGCGATGGTCGAGGCTGCGAGCAGTCCCCAGAGGATGATCCGCTCGACATTGTTGCGGGCCCGCGTGCGGACGTTGACGCCGGACAGACCGAAGATCGCACCGGCAACGGCAAGGACAATGGCGACCACGGCACCGATATTATGCGCGCGCGCCGTGCTCTTGTTCCATTGCACGGCAACGGGGATCATGAAGTCCTGACCTTCCGTCGCCAGGGCCACGCCCTTGCTCGACAGCAGCGGCCGCAATTCGGAGAAAGTGGTTGGAAGGTTCGCCCGTTCCTGGTCCGTCAGCTTGTCGAGACCCCGCGCGATGCCGCCGACCATGCCAAGCTCGAGGCTCTGGCTGGCAATGACGCTTTCGCTGTTGTGCACCGGCAGGCTGTTGATGGCCTGGCGCTCGATATAGAAGCTCGACCCGATGGCCCAGACCAGGATGAAGATAATTGCTGGCAATACGGAAACCAGAAAAACCCACCAGCCGTGATAATGCGGCAGGGAATGGGCTTTGACACTTCTGTCATCTTTGCTGATGGCACGCTGGCGTCCAAGAAAGAACCCGACAAGACCAATCGCAACGACAATCACTAAAACCAACAAGGTGGACATCAACGCTTCCCCGATCTGTCCTGCAACGAGAGCTTAGGCCCCGAGAAATATCCGGCGCGGACAGGGTTCTGTCCGCGCCGGTTATCGGCTTACTTGCCAGCCATGGTCTTGCCGGCGGTGAATGCCGTGCGCTGAGCTTCACGCTCTGCGTCCGGTGCAGCAACCAGACCGTATTCTACCAGCGGGCTTTCCGGACCGACCATCTGGTCAGCAAGGAAGAAGTCCACATATTCCTTCAGGCCGGGGATGACGCCGAGATGCGCCTTCTTGACGTAGAAGAACAGCGGGCGCGATACCGGATACTTGCCGGTGGCAATGGTTTCCGTGCTTGGCTTGATGCCGTTGACGGTTGCAACCTTCAGCTTGTCCGCATTGTTTTCGTAGAAGGCCAGACCGAAGACGCCAACGCCGGTCTTGTTGGCATCGATGCGAGCCAGTGTTTCCGGATAATCGCCATCGATGTCGATGGCCTTGCCATCCTTGCGGACAGCGATACAGGCGGCGGCAGCGGCCTTTTCGTCAAGACCGGCAGCCTTGATCGCATCGGCTGCACCGGTGGCCTTGCAACCGCCAGTCATCAGCTTCTCTTCGAAAACTTCACGTGTGCCGTGCTTTTCGCCAGGAATGTAGGCGGCGATGTCCCAATCGGGCAGCTTCGGGTTAACCTGGTTCCACTTGGTGTTCGGATTGGCAACCAGCTTGCCGTCGACAACGACCTGCGCAGCAAGAGCGGTATAGACGTCCTTTGGCTCCAGCGCCCAGTCTGGGCCCTTGATGTCGGTCGCGAACACGATGCCGTCATAACCGATGCGGATTTCTTCAACGTCCTTGACGCCGGCGTCAACGCAGGACTTCAACTCGGTGTCCTTGATCGGACGCGAGGAATTGGCGATATCGATGGTGTTTTCACCAACGCCCTTGCAGAATTCCTTGATGCCGGCACCCGAACCGCCGGATTCAACGACCGGGGTCTTGAACTTGGGGAATGTTTCGCCAAAAGCTTCCGCGACGATCTTGGCATATGGCAGCACTGTGGATGAACCGCTGACCTGAATCTGGTCGCGAGCGGATGCGCCAACTGTCGTGGCAATCACCGAGATCGCAATCAGAGCAGTGGTGGAAATAAGCTTGTTCATAGGAGCAGCTCCTGTTGGATTAACTGTGTGACGCCTCCGACGTCGTCTGCCGTCTATAGAACCAATATAACAGTCATATGACACTATTGTTACAGTTCTGTAGCGCGGCCTGTGCATGAGCCGCGCCCGCGGCGGAATCAAAATTCCTTCTAAAACCATCAAGTTAACCGTCTATGGATTTTGCACAGCTTGGCACAGTGAAGATAAGCTCAACGATTCCAGTGGGTTCATGACGCTCAATTGCGACACTCGCGCAGGCATCCCTGCCATAGGCCGCAGGGGGACAATACCGTCCCCCCACCGCGGTTTCAAAAAAAATCCGCGCAAGCGACGGATTGTCCCGCTCCCGCCGTTTAAGTCACGACAAATGACAGTCTGCTGAAAGGAAAAGTTTGATGAAATCGAGAGTAGCTGCGGTTCTTCTTGCCATGGTGCCACTGTCCCTGCCCGCAACCCTGGCGATGGCGGCACCCAAGGCCGACACCAATGGCGACGGCACAATTTCACTGGCCGAGTATCAGGCCGCCGCCCGGGCGCGGCTGCTCAAATTCGATACCGACGGCGACGGCAAACTCTCGCTCGAGGAGTGGCTGAAGCGCCCCGCTGCAAAGAATGCCAAGCGCGATCCCACCACGGTGTTCAACCGGATCGACACAAATCATGACGGCTTCATCGATACGGCGGAAATGGATACTGTAGCAAAGAAGCGGTTTGAGCGTCTCGACACGAATTCCGATGGCCAATTGACCAAAGAGGAACGCCGCGGACACAGGAAGGGCGCCACCGACAGTTCACAGGAGTAACGGCAAGCGTGCAAAACCTTGGACAATCGCAACACGGATGAAGAACTGCTGGTGAAGATCGGCCAGCATGACGATGCGGCCGTCCGAACCATGGTGACACGCAAGCTGCCGCGCCTGCTCGCCCTGGCGGCGCGGATGCTTGGCGACCGGAATGAAGCCGAGGATGTCGCCCAGGAAGCCTTTATCCGGCTGTGGCGGCAGGCGGGCAGCTGGCAGGGCGGCCGGGCGACCTTCGATACATGGCTGCACCGGGTCACGCTCAATCTCTGCTACGACCGCCTGCGCCGGCACCGGGAACAGCCGGTGGCCGAGACGCCCGAAAGGGCAGATCCAGCCCCCGACCCGGAACAGTCGCTTGCAACCCGGGACGAAAGCGACCGGATCAAACGGGCCCTCGCCTCCCTGCCCGACCGGCAGAGGGAGGCCATCGTGCTTCAATATTATCAGGAGTTCAGCAATATCGAGGCAGCGCAGATCATGGATATCAGCATTGAAGCCCTGGAGAGCCTTCTGGCCCGTGCCCGGCGCAATTTGCGGACAGCCCTGGAAGAGACTGCCCAACAGGAGAAGGCAAAATGACCCCGCAACGCTTTCAGGAACTGACCGAGATCTATGGTGCCGAGGTGCGGCGCTGGCCGCCGCCCGAACAGGCCGGTGCAGTCGCCTTCATCCGGGAGCATCCCGATATCGCCCAGCCGGCCCTCAGGTTGGCGGCGGAACTCGACGGGATGCTGGCGCAGTACCGGACCGCCCCGGCGCAGGCCGCGCTGCGCGAACGCATCATCGCCTCCTCCGGCAAGTCCTGGTCCGGCTGGAAGCGCGCCCGTCTCTGGTGGCAGGGCACCGGGCTCGCCGGCATCGGATTGGCGGGCGCGATCACCGGCGCCCTTCTCATCGGCGTCATCCATTCCGCCGAATCGCGCGGATATGAGGACCAGGCCTATGCGGTCACCGCCTTCAACATCTCTGATGAACTGGACGAGTAAATGAGTGAACGGTCACGCAACATCCTTCTCGTCGCTTCGCTTGCCCTCAATGTCTTCATTGCCGGCGGTGTGATCGGCGGCGGCTACATCTGGCACACATTCGGTCATCCCTGGACGACGGAGAACCGGCGCGGCGTTCGCTTTGCCGCCGAATATCTGACGCCGGAGCAGCAAAAGACCCTGCGGCAAAATCTGGCAGCGGCCCGCAAGGACAATGGACCGCTGGCCGATGCCGGGCGGGCAAGCCGTGCCGAGATTGCCCGGCTGCTGGCACAGGACGCCATCGATCCCGCTGCGGTCAACGCGGAACTGACCAAAGCCCGCGAAGCCGATTTCGCCTTGCGGACGCGCATCGAACAGACCATCGTCGCCTTTGCCGAAAGCCTGTCGCCGGAGGACCGCAAGACGCTTGTCGAGGGTTTGAAAAAGCGCAATGTCATTTTGCGGCAGACGCCGGCAAAAAAACAATGAATGCCCGCGACGGAATTTTCCGGCGCCCCCGTTCAATGACTGTCAATGCCAGACAGGCTGCGAACGGAGAAGACCATGGTTACAACGGCAACAGATGCGACGGCCGCCATTGCGGTCAATCGCTTCGGCTTGGGAAAGCGGGCTAGCGAACCGCTTCCAGCCGACCCCAGGCACTGGCTGCTCGATCAGATCGGCCGCTACGAACCGCGCCCGGCAACCTTTGCCCAGCTCCAGACCACACCCGAAATCGCGACGCAGTATGCCAGTGACCGGCAAAAACTGCAGGCACTCGACGGCGACGAGAAAATCGCCCTGCGCAAGGAGCTGAACAAGGCGGCCCGCCTGCTTTACCGCGGCGAGATCGACGCGCGCAGCCGCAATGCCCTTGCAACGCCCACGCCCTTCCTGGAAGCGCTCGTGCATTTCTGGTCGAACCATTTTGCCGTGTCGGCCGACAATCCCGCAATGCTGAGCCTTGCCGGCGCTTTCGAGCGGGACGCGATCCGCCCCCATGTCACCGGGCGCTTCACCGACCTGCTGTTTGCCGCCGAGCAGCATCCGGCCATGTTGATCTATCTCGACCAGATCCGTTCGGCGGGTCCCGACAGCCCCCTCGCCACGCGCGCCAAGCGGCGCAATGCCGACAAACTGCCGGGGATCAACGAGAATCTGGCCCGCGAGATCATGGAACTGCACACGGTCGGCGTCGGGTCCGGCTATACGCAGAAGGATGTCACGGAGTTCGCCCTGGCCCTCACCGGCTGGTCCGCCGGACGCATGGGCGGCAAGGCCGATGCCAGTCAGGCCGGTGTATTTCAGTATCGCCCCGGCCTGCATCAGCCGGGCAAGCGGCTGATCCGCCGCCGCGTCTACGGCGCAACCGGTGAGGATCAGGCAGGCGCAGTCCTGAAAGATCTGGCCAGCGATCCGGCAACGGCAAACCACATCGCCACAAAGCTCTGCCGCCATTTCATCGCCGATACCCCGCCCCAGGACGCCGTGAACCGGGTCAGCAAGGCGTTCCTTGCCTCCGGCGGCGATTTGCCCGCGGCTTATAAAGCCCTCGTCGAAGCACCAGAGGCATGGGCAGTGCCGTCTGCCAAGATCAAGACTCCCTGGGAATGGCTGGTTTCAGCCATGCGCGGGCTGGATTATCCCGACCTTGGCAAAGCCAACGCCGCCAACCTGTTGAACCAGCTGGGCCAGCCCGTCTGGCTGCCGCGTTCACCCGCGGGTTACGACGATATCGCGGCAAGCTGGCTGGCTCCCGATGCGCTGGTGCGGCGGGTGGAGGTTTCGCAAAGGCTGGCGGCAAGGGCGGACCGGTTGCTGAAACCGGAAGAGCTGGCGAACAACCTGCTCGGAAACGCGCTGACCGACAGCACGGCAACGCAAATCAACCGCGCCGAATCCGTCCAGACGGGCATCGCCCTTCTGCTTGTTTCACCTGATTTTCAACGGAGATGAGCATGACCAACCGCCGGGATTTTCTGCGTCTGGCCGCCATCGGGGCGGGATCGATGCTCGTGGCGCCGCGTATCGTCTTTGCCAATGTGGCGAGCGACCGCCGCTTCGTCTTCATCATTCAGCGCGGCGCCGCCGATGGCCTCAACATCGTCGTGCCCTATGCCGACCCTGCCTATGCGCAGCTGCGCGGCGGCCTCGCGATCCAGACGGCCGACGCCATCAAGCTCGACGGCATGTTCGCGCTGCATCCCGCGCTCGCCGGCATGGGCACGCTCTACGGCAACCGGCAGGCGCTGTTCGTGCACGCCGTGGCCTCGCCCTACCGGGAGCGTTCACACTTCGACGGCCAGAATGTCCTGGAGACCGGCGGCACCAGCCCCTACCAGATCCGGGATGGCTGGCTGAACCGGCTGGTGACGCTGCTGCCGAAATCGGCCGACAAGGCCATTGCCTTCGCCCCGACCATACCGGCAGCCCTGCGCGGCCCGGCGGATGTTACCTCCTACGCGCCCTCGAACCTGCCGGAAGCATCCGACGATCTCCTGCTGCGGGTGGCGCAGCTCTACGACAGGGACCAGCAGTTTCATCCGGTCTGGAGCGCGGCGATGGAGGCGCGCGGCTTGTTCCACGACATGGAAACCCGCCAGAATCCCGCCACCGCCGGCAGAACCGCCGCCGAGGCGCTTGTGCGGCCTGACGGTCCGCGCATCGCCATGATCGAAACCAGCGGCTGGGATACCCATAGCGGCCAGGAGAACCGGCTTGCCAACCAGTTGAAGGCGCTCGATGCCATGATCGACGCGATGCGCGACGGGCTTGGTGACGTCTGGCAGCAGACGACCGTGCTGGTGGCTACCGAATTCGGCCGCACCGCCGCCGCCAACGGCACCGGCGGGACCGACCATGGCACGGCGACAACCGCACTCATCCTCGGCGGCGCCGTCAACGGCGGCCGCATCCTGGCCGACTGGCCGGGCCTTGCCCCGCATGCACTTTATGAAAACCGCGACCTGAAACCCACCATGGATCTCGACGCGCTGATCGCGGCACTTGCCGCGGAAACCTTTGGTCTCGAACCCGAGCGCACCATGCAAACGCTCTTTCCGAACCGCCCCTTTGACCGGTCCCTGCAAGGGCTGATCAGAACGTGAACCACCAACCAACCCTTTGAAGAGGCTATCATGAGAACCATCCTGAGCATGATTACCGGCGGTCTTGTCGCCATTGCCACGCTTGCCGGAGCACAAAACGCCAGCGCCCTGCCGCTCCTGCCGCTACAGGGCGAACACCTGCAATCCCAGGCCGAGCCCGTCTACTGGCGGCACGGCTATTACGGCTGGCACGACGGCTATTACTACAATGGCCACCGCGGCTACGGCTATTACCGGCCGGGCTACCGCTTCTATCGCGGCTATTGGTTCCCGCTCGAAGCATTCGGGCCAAGAACCGTGATCATCGAACGCCCGGCTCCCATCATTGTTCATCGCCGGCCGATCGTGATCTACCGCTAAGACGCCAGACGTCGCCAGTCTCTGTCCATCTGGGGCGCCTTGACAGGCGCCCTGCAGTCCCTTAGTTATCAAGTCATCAGATGACTTTGGAACTTCCACACGATGCAGCCTGCCGCCCGCACCAATCTTGCCGATACGGCGATTGACAATATACGCGCCGAAATCGTCAGCAATCGCTGGCCGGTCGGCGACCGCATCCCCAACGAGGCTGCCCTCGCCGACATGCTCGGCGTCAGCCGCGGGACCGTGCGCGAAGCGGTGCGGGTTCTCGTTGCGCAGGGATTTCTGGAGACCAAGCAGGGCTCCGGCACCTATGTCCGCTCGATCATCAACCCGGATGAAAGCCTGTTGCGGATCAGGCGCACCGGCCTGCGCGACCAGGTCGAGGCGCGCTGCGCGCTGGAAGTCGAGGCAGCGCGGCTGGCGGCCCTGCGCCACACTCCGGAGGTCGTCGCCGACCTGCGCCAGCTGCTGGCCGATCGCGGCGAATACGCTACGGCCCGGCACGATTACTACGTCGAGCACGATCTCGCGTTCCACAAGGCGGTGGTGGCCGCATCAAACAATCTGGCACTCATCGAAGTGTATGAATTCTTCTCGGTTTCCACCCAGGAAGTCATCCGGGCCACGGTCACGGGCGAACTGCCCGAACCGGACATGGCGGCCCATGCGGCCATCATCGACGCGATTGAATCCGGCGATCCGGACAGGGCGGCATCCACCGCCCGCGCCTTCATGGCCCCCCTTCTCATCGAACTCGATCGGTTGCTCGCATCATGAACCAGCATCTTCCGCCTGAACACCCCAGCCGCCTGGCAGCGGATCTGAACATTGCCGCCGAACAGCTTGTCGATGCCGAGGTGGACAGCGTTCCCCAGCCGCGCGTGCCGGATTTCAAAACCCCTGGCGCGCAGATCCTGTTCGGCCTCAGCCTCGTTCTCATCGCCTACAATCTGCGCCCGGTCTTCTCCAGTGCGTCGGTGCTTTTGCCGGAAATCATCGCCCAGACCGGACTGTCGTCCTTCGGCGCGGGCGTGCTCACCACGCTGCCGGTGCTCTGCCTTGGCCTGTTTGCCCCGCTGGCGCCGCGTCTCGCCCAGCGCATCGGCGCGGAGCGCACGCTCCTCGGCGTTCTCCTTTTGCTGGCGCTCGGCACCGCCCTGCGCGGGCTCGAATCCTTGCCGCTGCTGTTCATCGGCACGGCGCTGGCGGGCGGCTGCATCGCCATCGGCAATGTCCTGCTGCCCGGTCTGGTGAAGCGCGATTTCGCCAGCCGTACCGGCATGATGACCGGCCTCTACACCATGGCGCTATGCGCGGGTGCGGCCAGTGCCGCCGGCCTGACCCTGCCGGTGCAGAAGATGCTGGGCGGTTCATGGTCGCTGGCGCTCAGCGCCTGGGCCTTGCCGGCGCTGGTTGTCACCGCGATCTGGCTGCCGCAGGCCCTCGCCCGCAAGGTCCGCACCAAACATGCGGGCTTCAAGGTGATCGGCCTCTGGAACGACCGTCTGGCATGGCAGGTCACCCTGTTCATGGGCCTGCAGTCGGCACTCGCCTACTGCGTCTTCGGCTGGCTGGCGCCCATCCTGCGCGATCGCGGCCTTGACGGGACGACCGCCGGTGTCGTGGTTTCCGTGTCGGTCATGGCACAGGTCTTCACCTGCCTGCTCGTGCCGTCGATTGCCGTGCGTTGCCGCAATCAAAGCCTCATCAATGTGGCGCTGGTCACGATTGCCGTTGCCGGCCTGCTCGGCCTGCTGTTTGCGCCGCTCTCCACGGTCTGGCTGTGGGCTGTCGTCCAGGGCATCGGCCAGGGCGGGCTCATCGCCATCGCCATGACCATGATCGTGCTGCGCTCGCCCGACTCGCATGTCGCCTCGCATCTCTCCGGCATGGCCCAATGCGTCGGCTACATGCTTGCCGCCATCGGTCCGCTGCTTGTCGGCCTGATCCACAGCGTCACGGAAAGCTATGCGGCAACGGCCATCCTGTTTGTGCTGCTCGGCATTGGCGTTGCCATTTTTGGCTGGGGCGCCGGCCGCGCCCTGCAGGTGCAGGCCCGGACCATCACCCTGTGAACGACAGCTAACGGCAGCATTCATCGCCGGTTCAGCCGGCGGGCTCTATATCTGTGCTCAACGAATTAACGTTGAGGACCGCATGATGAAAAAGATACTCGCTGCTCTTCTGGTTGCTGCCGTTTCGATCAGCGCAATCAGCCTCCAATCGGCTCCGGCGCAGGCTGGCGACTACTATTCTTCCTACGATGATGGCGGCTGGTCCGGCGAGCGCTCCTATCGCGACAGCTACTACCGCGACCGCGGCGATGACTACTATCGCGAACGGGATTACTACCGCAACCGGGACTACCGGTCCGAGCGTTCCGACCGTCACAAGAACCGCGACACGGCCATCATTGCCGGTGTTGCCGGACTGGCGCTCGGTGCCGTGATCATCGGATCGCTTGCCAAGCAGAATCAGAACCGCGCGCCGGTCTATGACCGCCCGGCAAGCCGCGACCGCCTGGTCTACGATCCGAACTACTAAATGAGTCATCATAAAAACAAGGCGCGGGCCGCTTTTCC
>NZ_JBXAFE010000002.1:0-525827 GCF_058792715.1 Phyllobacterium sp. MT110 | reverse complement strand
AGAAAAAAAGGGCGCGCCCCTTTTTTTCAGCGGGCCGCGCCTTTTGTATTTCGCGACCGGAAAACTAGGCCTCGATATCGACGTCCTTGGTTTCCTTGCCGATGATCAGCGCAATCAATGTCAGGACCGCCATGGCCGAGAGGTAGACGCCAACCCAGAACGGGCTGCCGCCGCCGAGCTTCCACAACGCAATCGCTATGAAGGGGGCAACCGCAGCGCCGAGGATCGACGAGACATTGTAGGAAATACCCGAGCCGGTATAGCGCATGCTCACCGGGAACAGTTCCGGCAGCAGGGCGCCCATCGGACCAAACGTCATTCCCATCAGGGTGAAGCCGAGGATCAGCCAGGCCATGACGCCAACATTGCCCAGAGACAGCATCGGCACCCACAGGAGGCCGAACACGATAATTGCGAGCGTCACCCAGATCAGTGTCTTGCGGCGGCCCCAGCGGTCCGCCCATGGTCCGGACACCAGGGTGAAAATGCCGAAGAACACCACGCCGACAATCATCATCAGGACGAAGGTCGTGTAGTCATAGCCGAGACCCGCAATCGGTCCGGCCGCGGCGGCGCGGCCATAGCTGAGCGAGAACGTGGTCATCAGGTAGAACAGCACATAGGTGGCAAGCATGTAGAACGTGCCGAGCACGAGCTGCTTCCAATGCGACTGGAACACGGACACCAGCGGCACCTTCTTGATCTCGCCTTTGCTGACGGTTTTCTCGAAGGCAGCGCTTTCGACCAGGTTGAGCCGGACCCACAGGCCGACGATCACCATGACGGCGGAAAACAGGAACGGAATGCGCCAGCCCCAGTCGAGGAATGCGAGGGAGGGCCGCGACGGATCATCCGACGGCAGGATGGCCGCGATGATCAGGAACAGGCCATTGGCGATGATGAAGCCGATGGGCGCACCCAGTTGCGGAAACGTGCCGAAGATCGCGCGCTTTCCCTCGGGTGCATTCTCGGTGGCAACCAGCGCCGCACCGCTCCATTCACCGCCAAGCGCAAAACCCTGCGCCAGCCGCAGCACGACCAGCATGGCCGGGGCAAACCAGCCCACGGTTGCAAAGGTCGGCAGGACGCCGATGAGGAAGGTGGCGATACCCATGGTCAGAAGCGCGCCGACCAGCGTGATCTTGCGGCCGCGCTTGTCGCCGAGATGGCCGAAGAAGATCGCGCCGAGCGGGCGCGCCACCATGGCCGCGCCGAAAATGGCGAAGGACGACAGAAGGGCCGTCGTTTCGTTGCCGGGCGGAAAGAACAGATGCGGGAAAACCAGCACGGCGGCGGTCGCATAGACGTAGAAATCGTAGAATTCGATGGTGGTGCCAATCAGGCTGGCCAGAATGACGCGGGACCGCGAATTGGCGGGCGCCTTGATGGACAGCTGCGCTGTGGATACGGACATTGATTTTACTCCCTGACGGCTGAGGCGGCTGCCCCAACGCGAATGCCGGCAGATCACATCAGTCGGAAGAGAAATGGATCATGAAAAGATAGGTGGGCAGCGAGACGATTATACCCGTCGCCGGGCCAGTTCAAGAAATTTAAAGCCGTTCACGATGCTTCATGTGAAGTTTAATATCGCGCAATGCCCGTCAAACGTTCAAAACCAAAAAAGCGGGGCGCATTCAGGCGAACAGCAACACACCGAAACCCGCCCCGATGACGAGGCACAGCGGACCGTAATAGCGGCGGTCCAGTGTCAGGAAGGGCTCCTCGGCCTGCCGGTTGCGGAAAAACGCCGTGAAGCTGAGGCCGCCGCGCGCAAGGAATATGATCGTCAGCACCAGCATGCCGAGACGGAGCAGCCCGGCCGGCAACAGCGCCGGAATGATGGACATCTGCATCGGGGCGAGAGCACCGGCGGTGAAGATCAGGGCGGCAACGACAACGGTCACCCCACGTGACGGCATTGCGGAAATTCCCTTCGAGCCGACCACGGTCCGAGCCAGGGACAGTTGATCGCGCGCCGGCCACAGACCGCCGAACCCCCAGTAGAGATGCAGCGCCGCGACGATGGTCAGCACGATGAACACGAGCCATGCCAGAGTGTACATCATGGCCTGCCCGCCCGGATGTGGAGCGTGACCGGGAACACGATTGCAGCGGCGGCAGTGCATTTGCTCATGATACGTCCTTCAATCCAGTCGACCATACGGTGGCGTATATAAACATTGCCGCTTGCCCCGGTCAATACGGCAGCGTATGGAATGGCAATGCCGACCCGAAAGACCCTCTCAGCCGAAGACTGGATCAGCGCCGCTTTCCGCGCCCTGAGCCAGGGCGGCGCGCAAGCGATCCGGGCCGAGGCGATTGCCCGCGATCTCAAGGTCAGCAAGGGCTCGTTCTACTGGCATTTCAGGGATGTGCCGGCGCTGAAGGCGCAGATGCTGGCGCACTGGCAGCATCTGGCGACCGATGCCATCATCAGCGATGTCGAGGCCATCGGGACAACGCCGCGGGAGCAGCTGCAGGCACTGGTGATCGAGGCAACCGGCGTGCCAAGTTCGGCCTATGGCGGCGACCGGACGGAAAGCGCCATCCGCGAATGGGCCCGCCATGATGCCGCGACCGCGGCAATCCTCAAATCGGTGGATGAACGGCGCCTGGCCTATCTCGCGCAGCTTTTCCGGACGTGCGGCCAGTCCGCAGACCGGAGCGGAACAAATGCCCGGATTCTCTACGGCGCGCTGATCGGCCTGGAAATTCTGGCATCGCAGGGCCTCGCCGATGTCCGGGCGAACATGCTTGAACTGCTTGGATATCTTCTCGGGGAAAATCCCGCGGGCAGGACTTCGCGGGGGTAGTCTCGAGCGAGCAGCTGACCAAACGGGATCGGATAGGGTGCAGCACCGTCTGCACATCCAATCCCGTTTCAGCTGTCGTTTGTCCTGAAGGCTCAGACCATGCCGAGGGCGTTCATGTACAATTCGAGGATCGCTTCCTCTTCCTTGCGCTCGTTCGCATCCTTCTTGCGCAGGCGGACGATCGTGCGGATGATCTTGGTGTCGTAGCCGCGGCCCTTGGCTTCCGCCATCACTTCCTTGATGTCGTCCTGAAGCGTGGTCTTTTCTTCCTCAAGGCGCTCGATGCGCTCGATGAACTGCCGCAATTCCGCAGCCGCAACACCTTCGACACCGCCCTGTGGCGCTACATCATCCATGCTCATATCTTGCTCCGTAAAAATTGATTGTGCGACTCGCGAACGCCGCCTCTGCGGTTCCGATGCCCGACCACAGCGCAATGAGTCAAGACAATAGAGTCGGGATCAGGGCGGTTTCGGCCGCCGCTGCGGCGTGGTTCGTCAATGCGAAGGCTTAGTGACCTCAAAGGCGGCCTTCTGCGCATCGCTGGCCTCGCGCTGGTGCTTGGCCTGCCATTCCGCATAGGGTTCGCCATAGATGATCTCACGCGATTCATCCTTTGACAGGGGCACGCCCGCCGCATCCGCCGCTTCCCGATACCAGTTGGACAGGCAGTTGCGGCAGAAACCGGCCAGATTCATCAGGTCGATGTTCTGCACGTCGCTGCGTGCGCGCAGATGCTCCAGCAGCCGCCGGAACGCAGCGGCTTCAAGGGCGATACGCTGTTCTTCGCTGACATTGCTCATGGTCAAACCTCTTCCAGTGGGCCGGTGCGCGAGCCGTATTGCCTGATAACATGTATATCGGGATCGGCGTTGATTGCGTCAAGGATCGGGGCAAGCCGGTCTGCCCATTCATCGACACCCTTCTCGTCGGCGATCAGATCCTGCCGCACCTCGATCAGCGCATGGGCAAGCCCCGGCACGATGCAATGCTTGAACATCGTATCGTTGCGCAGTGCGCCGTCATAGGGTTCGTTGTCACCGACCACCAGCTGCGGATCGGCTTCCAGGGCTTTTATGAGCGGCAGAACCGCGCGCGGATCGCTGTCCCAGAGAATGCCCGCATGCCATGGCCGCGGCGTCGTTTTCCAGAAGGCGGTGAAGGAATGGATGGAAATGACCAGCGGCGCCTTGCCGCTCGCCCCGGCAACCGCCTGGATCATGTCCGAAACAGCCGTGTGATAGGGGCGATAGAAATCATTCACGCGTCTTTGATGCTCGGCGTCCGGCATCGGGTTGTTTCCCGGAATGATCGCCCCGTCGGAGAGGCGCATGATCAGCGTGGGATCGTCTTCGCCGCGGTTCGGATCGATCAGCAGGCGGGAAAACCCGCCCAGCACGGCCGGAACACCGAGCATTGCCGCCAGTTTGCGCGTCAACGGCTCGACGCCGATATCATAGGCGATATGCCGTTCGAACTGCTGCGGCGGCAGCCCGAGGGAGCCGTATTCCTCCGGCAGATCCCGGTGGGCATGATCGGCCAGAAGCACCAGTCCTCTGTCATTGCTGCCATGGACGAGATGAAAGGGGGAAAACGGCATTGGAACGTTCTCTTGCGCGATTATTCGGGAGAATTTTTTGTGTTTCATGCCCTGATCGGGAATGCAACCATCAATCTTTTGTCACAGGTCAGCAGGAACGGCATGTTCCGCCCATTAGCGCGTTGACAATGCATGTGAAACTGCGGAAAAGGAGTCTAAGACGGACGGAGGCAATATTGCGCAGGGGCATCATTTTCCGCGCTGACCAGCATCAGCGGACGCGATGGAGCAGCTTTCTAGCGGCTTTTTTATTCATTTTCGCAGCAGGCAGTGTCTTTGCACCGGATGAGGCCCATGCGGATTTCCGCGTGTGCAACACCACGCAAAATCTGGTGGGCGTCGCGCTTGGCTACCGGGCGAAGACCGGCTGGATCACCGAGGGCTGGTGGCATGTCAACGCATCCTCCTGCACCACGCTGGTCGTCGGTCCGCTGACGTCGCGCTATTACTACCTCTATGCCGAGGACGCCCAGAGCGGCGGCCGCTGGGATGGCAAGGTCAACATGTGCGTGGCGGAAAACCAATTCAAGATTACCGGTATCAATGACTGTTTTGCACGCGGGTTTCAGCGGGCGGGATTTCAGGAGTATGATACCGGCGAACAATCAAGCTGGATGGTCCAGCTTACGGAAGAAAATCCTCCCTCAGCTCCAATTGTAACGGATACCCCTCCTCGATGAGACGCCGCCGTAAGGTCAAAATCCTCGCCACACTGGGTCCCGCTTCATCCGACGAAGCGATGATTCGCAAATTGTTCGAAGCCGGTGCCGACGTGTTCCGCATCAACATGAGCCATGCCAGCCATGATCTCATGCGCGAACTCGTGCGCCGCCTGCGCAATGTCGAAAAGGAAGTGGGCCGCCCGATCGGCATTCTCGCCGATCTGCAGGGACCAAAGCTGCGCGTCGGCAAGTTCGCCGAGGGCAAGGTCGACCTCGTTCCCGGCCAGATCTTCACCCTCGACAACAATGAAGCGTTGGGCGACAACACCCGCGTGTTCCTGCCGCATCCGGAAATTCTCGAAGCCGTCGAAGCGGGCCACCGCCTGCTGATCGATGACGGCAAGCTAGCGCTGGTCGCCGAATCGTCCGATGGCAAGTCGATCACCTGCCGCGTCGTGTCCGGCACCAAGATTTCCGACAAGAAGGGCGTCAGCCTGCCCGACACCACGCTGGGCGTCGGCGCCCTGACGGAAAAGGACCGCCGCGACCTCGATGCCGTGCTGCAGGAAGAGGTCGACTGGGTGGCCCTGTCGTTTATCCAGCGGCCGGAGGATCTTGCCGAAGTGCGCAAGATCTCGCGCGGCCGCGTTGCCCTGCTCTCGAAGATCGAGAAGCCGCAGGCCGTCACCCGCCTTGCTGAGATCATCGAGCTCTCCGATGCGCTGATGGTTGCCCGTGGCGATCTTGGCGTTGAAATGCCGCTGGAATCCGTTCCCGGCATCCAGAAACAGATCATCCGCGCCTGCCGCCGCGCCGGCAAGCCGGTCGTCGTCGCCACGCAGATGCTGGAATCGATGATCACCGCGCCGGTCCCGACCCGCGCCGAAGTGTCCGACGTGGCAACCGCCGTGTTCGAAGGCGCCGATGCCGTGATGCTATCAGCCGAATCGGCTGCCGGTGACTACCCGGTCGAAGCGGTTTCCACCATGGCCCGCATCGCCGAAGAGGTCGAACGCGACCCGAACTATCCCGGCATCATCCATGCGCAGCGCCCCGAGCCGAATGCCACCGGCGCGGACGCCATTTCGCTTGCCGCCCGGCAGATCGCCGAAACGCTCAACCTGTCCGCCATCGTCACCTATACGGCATCAGGCACCACGGGCCTGCGCGCGGCGCGTGAACGGCCATTGCTGCCGATCATCGCCCTGTCGCCGGTTGTCGAGACGGCACGCAAGCTCTCGCTCGTCTGGGGCCTGCACTGCGTTGTCACGGAAGATGCAACCGACCTTGACGACATGGTCGACCGCGCCTGCCACATCGCCTATCAGGAAGAGTTCGGCAATCCGGGTGACCGCATCATCATCTCGGCCGGTGTGCCGCTGCGCACGCCCGGCTCGACCAACATGCTGCGCATTGCCTATATCGGCTCGGACGGGCTGACAGGGATCTGAAAAAGATCATTCGGGTTGGCGGTGATCAGCCGCCGACCCGGAAACACCGAAAAAATCAGGTACGCTGACCCGTCAGGTCCTCGGCCAATTGGCCCGCCTGCTTCTGCGCCTCCCGCATCATCGGATAGACCGCAAGAACCTGCTCAAAGGCATGCAGGGCGCCTTCCTTGTTGCCGGTATCCTTCAGGATGGCCGCCAGCCCCGCCAGCGCACCGAAATGACGCGGCTCCAGCGACAGCGTCTTCTGGATATCGGCCATCGACCGCCCGTAATCATTCATCAGGAAATTGACCGTGGCACGCCGGTTCCAGCCCTCGGCAAAATCCGGTTTCATCACGGTGACCTGATCGAGAAAATCCAGCGCGACGGCATATTTCTTTTCCGTCATGGCGAGGGCCGCCCATTGCATCATCAGATCGACGGTCGCACTGCCGGAATTCTGCCACTGCGCCTGGATCTGTTCGGCGATGCGGGTGGCTTTGGCTTCGTTGCGCTCGCGCTTCAGGGCAAAGAACAGCTCATCGAGGCGGGCGGCGCGCTTTTCGGCCAGGGTCTTGCCCGGCAGCGCGGCTGCCTGCGGTGCAGCCGCAGGGACGTCAGTCCCGGACGTTTCCTGCGCCAGTACCAGCGCCGGCGACATCATCAGGACAGATCCGATAAAAAACGCAAAAACGTTCCGCATGATACGGATCGTAGTCCGTATCAGCGAAACGTCAAATGCAAATAACCGTGAAACGGTAAATCAGCCCTGGCGCGCTTTGAAACGCGGCGCAGTCTTGTTGATGATGTAGATGCGGCCCTTGCGGCGCACCAGCTGATTGTCACGATGACGGCCTTTGAGAGCCTTGAGCGAATTCTTGATCTTCATTTCAGCACCGGTATCTTTACGCCCGAAACCGGGCACCAATAATAAAGCGCGCCTCTGGAGCGCGCCGGAAACACGTTGCGGGGAAATAGCCAAGGATTGCCCCGATTGTCAACTCCCGACTCATGATTCATATGGCGATTCATGCATCGGGAGTGAAATTATTTGCCCCTACAGCCGCTTTGTAATGCGCGTGACGTGGCCCATCTTGCGGCCGGGACGTGCATCGGCCTTGCCGTAGAGATGCACGACGGCCCCGCTTTCCGCCAAAATCGCCGGCAGTTTGGCCACGTCATCGCCGATGAGATTTTCCATCACGCAATCGGAATGGCGCCGCGTATCGCCCAGCGGCAGCCCGGCAACCGCACGGATATGCTGTTCGAACTGCGAGACCGTGCAGGCGGCTTCCGTCCAGTGACCCGAATTGTGCACGCGCGGGGCAAATTCATTGGCCAGCAGTGTCCCGTTGGCCAGCACGAAGAACTCCATGCCGAGAACACCGACATAATTGAGAGCCTCGAGCAGCTTGCGCGCCGAATCGGCCGCAAGCCCTGCAATCGTCGACGATACGGACACCGGCACGGTCGACGTCGCCAGAATGCCGTCCCTGTGCACGTTCTCGGCAATGTCGTAGATGCCGATATTGCCCGCCTCGTCACGCGCCGCGATCACCGAAATCTCGCGGGTGAAATCGACCAGACCTTCCAGAATGGCCGGGACGCTGCCGATGGCGGCAAAGCCCGCCTTGGCTTCTTCGCCCTTGGC
This sequence comes from Phyllobacterium sp. MT110, assembly GCF_058792715.1. Taxonomy (NCBI): domain Bacteria; kingdom Pseudomonadati; phylum Pseudomonadota; class Alphaproteobacteria; order Hyphomicrobiales; family Phyllobacteriaceae; genus Phyllobacterium; species Phyllobacterium sp. MT110. Next base: position 517,668 of record NZ_JBXAFE010000002.1, on the reverse strand, counting down.
GCCGGAAAACTTGACCTGGCCCTTGCCGTCATAGCCGAAGCGGCGGGTCTTGAGGATACCCTTGCCCTCGAAGGCGAGAAGCGCCGCTTCCAGATCGCCCTCATTCTCGACAATGCGCCATTGCGCTGTCGGGATGCCGGCCTTGTTGAGGAAGCGCTTTTCGGTCACCCGGTCCTGCGACACTTTCAGCGCCTCGGGCGGCGGAAAGACCGGCGTGCTTTCATTCAATGTCTCGGCCGCATCGACCGGCACATTTTCGAATTCGTAGGTGATGACGTCGCTCAGCTCAGCCAGGCGCTCCAGCGCATCGGGATCGTCATAGGCCGCCACGATCTGCTCATTGGCAACCTGCGCGGCCGGACAGTCCGCCTGCGGTTCGAGAATGACGGTGCGATAGCCGAGACGCGCGGCTGCCATGGCAAGCATGCGGCCGAGCTGTCCCCCGCCGATAATGCCGATAGTCGATCCTGCTGCAATCATCTCATGCCTCGTCAGATGGCCGTTCGGCGACCTTTTCGCTCTGCGCCGTGCGCCAGTTGTCAAGCCGTTTTGCCAGTGCGGCATCGTTCAGTGCCAGAACAGCCGCAGCCAAAAGGGCGGCATTGACCGCACCGGCACGGCCGATCGCCAGGGTGCCGACGGGAATGCCGGCCGGCATCTGGACAATGGACAGGAGGGAATCCTGTCCGGAAAGAGCTTTCGATTCCACCGGCACGCCGAACACCGGCAGCGGCGTCATGGAAGCGGCCATCCCGGGAAGATGGGCGGCACCGCCGGCACCGGCGATCACAACCTTGAGACCGGCATCGCGCGCGCCCTTGGCAAAAGCAACCAGACGGTCCGGCGTGCGGTGGGCGGAAACGATGCGGTCATCGTGGGAAATGCCGAGCGCATCGAGCGTCTCGGCGGCGTGGCGCATGGTTGCCCAATCGGACTGGCTACCCATGATGATTGCGACGTCAGCGCGTTTATCGGCCATTGAACATCCTCTGATCAGCGGAGCGTGCAGGGATTAACGGAAAAGTGGGGACGCTGCAAGTTATCGGCAGCCCACCGGTCACAAGCTGTTGAAAATCAGGCAATAATGTCCGGGATGATCTTGTCTTCAAGCTCGATGAGCTTGTCTTTGATGATGAGCTTCTTCTTTTTCATCCGCTGGATTCGAAGCTGGTCACAACCAACCTGGATCATCGCTTGTATGGCGGCATCAAAATCCAGATGCTCCTGTTTCAATCGTGCGACTGCCAATCGAATGTCAGCCTGATCCTGGTCGGACATGCAGTGATTCCCGGTATTTTGCTTTAGAAGAATCCAATGTCTGGTCCGGCGTTCGAGAATACCGGATCAGCACGTGGCAATACCATATTTTACATGACAAGAAAATCCTACGAAACAAATTCGACAATTGCTTCAAGTGGTGGCAGAGTGTCACGGCTCTGTCATAATCTCGCCCTTTGGCCGACAGAGCGTGAACGAGTAGGAAACCAACCAAGGGAGAAGCCGGATGGCCATTGAGTCTCATCTTGAAACGCTTGAACGTAAGCATGGTGCACTCGAGAAGGAAATCTCCGAAGCGCTGGCAAGTCCTGCCACCGACGACCTGAAGATTACCGATATGAAACGTCGCAAGCTCATGCTGAAAGAGCAAATCGAAAAACTGAGATCGACCGCCACGCGCCATTAGAGCCTTTGGCCGACAGAAGAAGAATTTCAGCCGGTTGCCGGAGAGGCCGCTGGGCTGGCACTAAAACAAAAACCCGGTCTGCGACCGGGTTTTTTTATTGGCCGGACGTCGTGCGGCCATCATTCGCTCCAGAACTGATCCAGCCACAAATTCAGGTGAAAGAAGCCACTGTCGTCGACGGCATAAATCCGGCGTGTCCCCTCGGACTTGACCTTGACCAGTTGCGCATCCAGCAGCGCCTTCAGGTGCTGGGATACCGCCGGGCGCGAAATGGGCAGGCCAAGCGCCAGTTCATTCACGGTCTTGGGACCGCGCCGCAACTCTTCCAACAGATAGCGGCGGTTCGGATCGGAAATGGCGGCAAATGCGTCGGTTTCGGCCATGCCGAATAGTCGTTTTAAACTGCCGTCAATGTCAACGCATTTTGTACGAAAAACGTTGCGAACCTCAGTCCGGCTGGGCTTCCGCCCGGGGATCGAGCTTGATGCCCTCGGGCGTTGCCCGCTCCGAGGGAACGGTCTGGAAATTGTCCCGCATCGCAATCGGCATGGCTGCCCGCATGCGCGAGCGGATGATGGCGTGGGTCATGATCGAGACATGTGCCAGCGCCGTGATCGCAAACAGGCCTTCGGGCGCAACATATTCCATGGCCCAGGCGCCGAGGATCGGCCCGACCATGGTGCCGAAGCCATAGAGCAGCAGCAGGCCGCCGGTTACCTTGACGAAATTCTGCGAGTCCGAATAGTCGTTGGCATGGGCCACGGCCACCGGATAGAGCGTATAGGCCAGTCCGCCATAGATCGCCGTCATGAACAGGATGACCGTTGCCTGACGCGAGCCGATCAGGAAAATCAGGATGCCGATGATGGCCGCAGCACCCGCGACGAACGCCAGGACATAGCGCCGGTCGGTACGGTCGGACATGCGCCCGACCGGGATCTGCATCAGGGCACCGCCCATGACGGAGGCACTCATCATCAGCGCGATTTCCGTGGTGGTGATGCCCGTCGCCGCGCCATAGACGGCGCCCAGCGTGCCGAACGCGCCATTGGCAACGCCGATCAGCATGCAGCCGACAAAGGCAACCGGCGAATTGCGGTAGAGCGCCTTGAGGTCGAGCTGCACTTCCGTCAGCGGTTTCGGGCTGCTGGCGGTGGAAATGGCCGTCGGAATCAGCGCCAGACAGAACAGGATTCCGGTCAGCATGAAAAAGGTGCCGTTGTGCACGTCGCCGAAGCCGATCATCATCTGGCCCGCCGTGATGGAGGCAAAGTTCACCACCATGTAGAGGCCGAAGATCTGACCGCGATTGGCATTGGTCGCCCGCTCGTTCAGCCAGCTTTCGATCACCATGTAGGCGCCGGCCATGGCAAAGCCGGTCAGCGCCCGCAGCGCAATCCAGGCCGTGGCATGCACCAGGATACCGGTCATCAGCGCGACAATGGCGGCAATGGCGGCAAAGGCGCTGAATGCCCGGACGTGGCCGACGCGGCGCACCAGGCGCGGCGCCAGCAGGCAGGCGGTTATGAAGCCGCCGGCCCAGGCGGTACCGAGAAGACCGAGGGACGTCGTGGAAAAACCTTCCGCCCCGCCGCGCAGCGGCAGCAGGAGCCCGTGTAGGCCCGAGGCCATGACCAGGAATGACGTGCCACACAAGAGGGCAAAGACCTGTACGAACGAACGGAACACAGCGGTACCCCAATGCTTGGACGGATGCCGGCAACAAGCCGGTACAGGCCCGTCTCGATCAGCAATGCGGAGACATCATGACATCCGCATCATTTACGTTCCGTTTCAGCGAAAAAGTGCTTCCGCCGCCAGCTTGCTGCTGCCCTTGCGCGTGCGCTCTTCCTCAAGCCGGGTGATTTCCGCCCGCAGGATGCCGATGCGCTCGTCCAGCTCGGCGACGGAAAGCAGAGAAAGTTCCTGCCCGATCTCGTGGGCAACCCTGCGTTTCGGTTCCTCGTCGAAAAGTGACATCATGTCCTCCACTTGCCGCTTTGTGCTGAAAGGATACAGTCCACCCGCTTCGAATTGCAAATCATTCAAGCGAATCAACTGAAGGAGCTACCCATGGCCAGTAAAATTCCGACGACGATGACCGCGGTCGAGATCACCCAGCCGGGCGGTCCGCTGGTCCTCAAGCCGGGAAAGCGCGGCGTTCCGGAAGCAGGGCCGAACGAACTTCTGGTTCAGGTGCATGCGGCCGGCGTCAACCGGCCTGACGTGCTGCAGCGCCAGGGTCATTATCCGCCGCCACCGGGCGCATCGGACATTCCCGGCCTTGAAATTGCCGGCGACGTCGTTGCCGTGGGCAGCGGCGTCACGCGCTTCCGCGTCGGCGACCGGGTGACGGCACTGGTGGCAGGCGGCGGCTATGCCCAGTATTGCACCGTGCACGAGACCACGGCCCTGCCGATCCCGGCGGGATACGGGTTCATCGAAGCCGCCGCCCTGCCCGAGACCTTTTTCACCGTCTGGCACAATGTGTTCGAACGGGGCGGCCTGAAGAGCGGCGAGACATTCCTCGTGCATGGCGGTACATCCGGCATCGGCACCACGGCGATCCAGCTTGCCAGCGCGTTCGGCGCCTATGTCATCACCACGGCCGGTTCCGACGACAAATGCGAAGCCTGCCTGAAGCTTGGCGCCGACCGGGCGATCAACTACCGCACGCACGATTTTGTCGAGGCGGTGAAGGAGGCCACCGGCGGCAAGGGCGTCAACCTGACGCTCGATATGGTTGGCGGCGATTACACCGGGCGCAATTACGACGCTGCTGCCATCGATGGGCGGATCGTGCAGATCGCCCATCTCAATGGCGCAAAGGTCACGGTCGACATATCCAAAATCATGATCAAGCGGCTGACCCATACGGGATCGACCCTGCGGGCACGGCCGGTCGAGTTCAAGGCCGGTATTGCCCGGGAACTGGAGCTGAAAGTCTGGCCTCTCCTGGTGCAGCGCCGCGTCGCCCCGGTCATCGACATGGTCTATCCGTTCCACGAGGCGTGGCGGGCGCATGAGCGCATGGAGGAAGGCAAGCATGTCGGCAAGATCGTCCTCGACGTCAGCTGACAAGCGTCAAGCAAAAGGCCGCGCGGCAAGCGCGGCCTCCTGCAAACGTTGCGGACGGCTCAGTTTGCCGCGCTGACCTTGCCGATGCCGAAGAACAACGTTTCGCCGGATGAGCCGTCGACGCCGTCATTGTCGGTGACCGCATAGCCATTGCCGGCGACGTCGACGGTAAAGCCTTCCAGCTTGTCGACGACATAACCATTCGTGCTCTTCAGATCGGCGATGAAGTCGCGTGCCAGCGTCTTCTCGACAACCGGCAGCTTTTCGCCGAGCTTTGCCGGTTTGAGGCCGTCCAGCGCCACGCGATAGAGCTTCTTGTTGACCGCCTTGTCACCAATCAGATTGTCGCGTTCGACAATGTAGAGCTGGCCCTCATGGGCGGTGATTTCGGAAAGACCGACCCAGCCGTCACCGCTCTTCTTGTCCAGCGGATAGGAGACGGCACCCCAGCTCTTGTCCTTGACGTTGTAGCTCAGGAGCTTGACGAAACCTTTTTCGTCATCCTTCCATTCCCGCTGCACGGCCATCCACAGAATGGTGGCATCGCCTTCGCCGACGCGGGTGATCCCTTCCAGCCCGAAACGGGTCTGATGCGGCAGCAGCTCTTCAGGAAGCGCGATTTCCTTCTTGATCTCGCCCTTCTCGTTGACGTTGAAGATCGCATGCGGCACCAGCTTGGACTGGTCGCCCTCATTGGCAAGCCAGAAGCCGCCTGCGCCATCGGTGGTGATGCCCTCAAGATCGAGCTTCTGGGCCGGCTGGCCGCCGCGCGTGACCACCAGCGCCCGGGTGATCTTTGCCGGCGTCTGCTTGGCATCGATGGTGAAGATGGTGGGCGCGGCCGAATAGAACGAGTCCGAGACCGCATAGAGCTTGCCCGGCTCCTTCAGGTCTGCAACCAGGCCCGACAGGGCACCCCAGCCCAGCGGCGTGCCATCATCCTTCGACGCCGACACGATCTTCGGATAGGCCGGTTCCTGGTCCTTCAGCTCATAGATCATGACATGGGAGCGCGCGCCGCCATCCGCAACCAGATCGGATTCATTGGCGGTGACGAACAGATTGCGCGAGGGAATGGCAAGAATGCCTTCCGGGGCGATGCCCGATGGCAGCAGCTGCACGAATTCCGGGTCCTTGCCGGTATCCTTGTAGACGCCGACGACGGAAGCGCGCTCGCTGGCAACGAAGATGTAGCTGGTATCGCCGTACTGCGCGACTTCGGCGCCTTCGAGTTCCACGCCCTTCTTGTTGCGCTTGTCGGGATAGTGACCGGCTGCCGCAATCCTGTGTTCCAGCGAGGGGCCGGATTCATAGAGAACCTTGCCGTCGGTGGAGAAGATCGTGAAGCTGCGCGAACCGCCCTTGTAGTCGCCTTCATTGGCTGTGAGAATGCGGTCATTACCCAGCCATTTCACGGTATCCGGCTCGCGCAGGACACCCTTCATGCTGCCATCGAACTTCAGCGCGCCGTCGTTCTTGACGTCGATCTTGTCGAGATCGACCGTGCCGGCGGAGAAATGCGAGGTGATCTTGCCGCTGGCCGCATCGATGATCGCGATATGGTTGTTTTCCTGCAGGGTAACGGCGATCTGGTTGTTCGCGTTGATCGACACGAATTCCGGCTCGGCATCCTCCGGGGCGATGTCGGCGAGGCCGGTCAGAACGACGGTCCTCATGCTTGTGCAATCCGGCGCGCCGTTCTTCAGCGAGAAAATCTTGAGATCGCCGGAGGGAAGCTGCGGCAGTTCGCCATCATTGAGCTTCTCGTCGCGCTCGTTTTCGATGGCAACGGCGGCAATGGTCCTGTCGGGCGAGACGGCCACCGAGTCCGGCTGACCGCCGAGATCGCAGCTCGTCAGCACCGTGCGCGATGCAAGGTCGATCACGTCAAGCCGGCCGGAGGGATTCTTGTAATCCTTGGAGGTGTTGACCGCAGCCAGCACCATGGCGCCGGCAACCGCAACGGAGGTCGGCTCACCTTCGACTTTGAGCAGGCCGGCGGCCTTGGGCCTGGCGGCATCGCTGATATCGATGAAGCCGATGGCGCCGTAGGGGCTGTCGGAATAGACCAGCGTCTTGCCGTCTTCCGAGGCCGTGATGATTTCCGACGATGTCGGCTTCGACTTGTCTGCATCCTTGGGCAGGTTGTCAGCAACCGGGAAGCTGGCGATCCGGTTGAAAACCGGTTCGGCGGCGGCTGGCAGGGCGACGGAAGCGGCCAGGGCGGTCCACAGTCCGATGCAAAGGGTCTTGCGCGGCATTGTTGAATCTCCTCTTGTTTACAAGGGATCAGTTGCCCGCGGGCGTTGCAGCGGCATGACAATTTCATGACAGTTTGGTGAAACCGGTAATTGCATTCGGTTGCGACGAAAACCGATTCTTGCCCAATCGAGAATTTACCGCTATATAACGCCTCGAATTCCCGGAAATTGTGGTTGAACCCACGTCCCGCCTCACCGGAGCGGACGAACGAGAGGACTATATTCAATGGCCACCCAGCTTCTCATGCCAAAGGCAACGGCCGTCTGGCTTGTCGACAACACCGCTCTGTCTTTTGACCAGATTGCCGCCTTCTGCAAACTGCACCCGCTTGAGGTGAAAGCGATTGCCGACGGTGAATCGGCCCAGGGCATCAAGGGACTGGATCCGCTGATGACCGGCCAGCTGTCGCGTGAGGAAATCGCCAGGGGCGAAGCCGACATCAATCACAAATTGAAGATTCTCGAGCCGAAGGTGCGCGTGCCGGAAGCCAAGCGCAAGGGACCGCGCTACACGCCGCTTTCCAAGCGCCAGGATCGCCCCAACGCCATTCTGTGGCTGGTGCGCAACCATCCGGAACTGAAGGATGCGCAGGTTTCGCGCCTCATCGGCACGACGAAGTCGACCATCGAGCAGATCCGCAACCGCACCCACTGGAATTCCAACAATCTCCAGCCGATGGACCCGGTCACCCTCGGCCTGTGCTCGCAGATCGACCTTGACCTCGAGGTCGAGCGTTCTTCCCGCAACCGCCCGGTCCAGCCCGGCGAAGGCGGCGATACATTGCTGCCGGCATCGGCCACGGAAAACCTGGACATCCAGCCAGCCGTCCGCGAAGAGGACGAAGAGCTCGATGCGGACAAGGTTTTCGCCAAGCTTTCCTCGCTCAAGGGCCGCAATACGGACGAAGACGAGGAAGAATAAGCCATTTGATTGCCTTGACGGGTAGTCCCTGAATCGAGAAAGCTCCTCCTCCGGTGGAGCTTTTTTCTTTTACGGGAGATACAGCCTTGCTGCCGACATTCGAGACGGAACGGCTTTTCCTGCGCCCGCGCACCATGGCTGATCTGGAAGACTGCATGGCCATGGACCGCGATCCGGAGGTGACCCGGTTCATACCGGGGCCCTGGACGAATCCCGATGCGCATCGCCGTTTCATCACCGCGCGCATGGAGGCGGATTTCGGCCCGGATCTCGGCTATTGGTCGATCTTTGCGCGCGACCAGCCGCAACGGTTTCTCGGCTGGGTCCTGCTGATCCCGGACGATGCGGTGGGGCCGGACATTGAAATCGGCTGGCGGCTCAATCGCCACGCCTGGGGCAAGGGCTATGCGACGGAAGCTGCCCGGCCGCTCGTCGTGCACGCCTTCGGGCAGGCTGGCATCAAGCGCATCGTTGCCGCAATCCATCCGGACAATGCGGCGTCCATTCGTGTGGCGCAAAAGATCGGCCTCACAGCCACGCACGACGGCGCCCCATACAGATACTTTGCCTTGAACCGGGAGGATTTTGCCGCCTCGCTCATGACGGGCCAGACAGCTGGTTAAGACGCCTTCTTGGCATCGGGCGCTTCGCTGAGTTCCATCCGCCGGTAGAAATCGGCCAGCGTCTTGCCGCGCTCCTGCCGGAAAATGCGCTGGGCCTTCTCGGCCCTGGTGATCCGGTCGATGCGGAACGTGCGGAAATCATTGCGCAATTCGCACCAGCTGATCACGGTCCAGACCTTGCCCCAGAACCACAGTCCGAGCGGCCTGATGTCCCGCAGGCTTTCCTTGCCGTCCATGTCCTTGTAGGCCACGGACAGCACCTGGCACTGGTCCGCCGCATTCTCGGCAAGATCGATCATCGCCCGGTCATGGCTGCTGATATTGGTTCCGGAGGAATGAATATGCGTGTTGGCAATGCGCGGGCGATCATCCTTGGGCAGAACAGCCCCGATCTTGATGATGGCCTCTTCCGCTGCGCGCGCCATGGAGGCACCGCCCCAGGCCGTTATCAGCCGGGCGCCGGCAACCAGCGCGACCACCTCGTCGCGCGTGAACATCAGCGGCGGCAGGTCAAAGCCTTCCCGCAGGATATAGCCCACCCCCGCCTCGCCGTCGATCGGCACGCCGGTGGATTGGAGGTCGGCAATATCGCGATAGATGGTCCGTTCGGACACTTCGAGCTTTTCCGCCAGCTGGCGCGCGGTAACCAGCCGCCCGCCCCGGAGTTTCTGTACGATCTGAAAGAGACGATCTGCACGCCGCATGCTGCTTAATCCTTCAAGCCTTCTCTAAGGCGTTGTTCGGTTACAAATGCCGCCCCGAATGACAGCCGGGAAAGAGTGGGGGTACTGGAATTGAGAACCCGCCAGAACGGCGTCACAGCGCTGATGTCGCCCGTCCTCTGGTAATCCTCGAACGCGGCTTCAGCGACCGTGCGCAGGTGAAATCCCAGCGTGATGGGACAGGTCACCTGCGCCCCATGCTGCCTGGCCATGGTCTGCCGCAAGACTTTCACATCCATATGCTTGCCCTTGGGGAGAGTGCGGATGAAATCGTCCACCTGACGGGCCGTGGGTACCAGCATGATCTCACCAGCCTTCATACCAGCGATGCTGACCGGCGCGGGCTTGACCTGGGGCGGCGCGCCTGAATCCAGTTTGTCTGTCCATGTTTTCATCGCACCCTCCCTGGGGCCGGCTCAACCGGCCGCCTGGTACTCGCGCGCAATAAAGCTGCGCATCCCGGCAATCTGTTCCGCCTGCTCCGGCAGGAACGCTTCGAGAAATTCCGTGGCAAAAGTGCCCGGCGCCGATCCGGCCGCGCTGACAATCTGCGCGTCACGCACCGCATGGGGCACATCCTGATACAGGGAGGAATCGGCATAGTCCCCGATCTGGGACTGTATCCAGCCTGCGCCGTTGCTGGTGTGTCTGCGGCCTTCGAAAACACCCGCGCGGGCAAGAGCCAGCGTCCCGCCGCAGATGCCGCCGACAATGCCGCCGCGTGACAAAATCGAATGCAGCAGGGGTGCAATGTCAGGAGCATCTTCCGACGGCCAGGTGTTGGCGCCGATCACCGCAACCGCATCCAGATCCGCGTTCTCCTGCGGATCAAGTCCGCGGTCCGGCACGAGATGCAATCCGCCAATGGACCTGAGGGGACCTGCCGTCGGGGCCAGAGCAACCGCCCGCGCACCAAACCATTCGACGGCTGATCCGGAAAGCAGACCGAACTCCCAATCGGCGAATTCATCGATGAATACGAGGCCGATCGTCTTTTTCTGGTCCATCGCGATGCTCCCTTTCGGCGTCACTGATCAGTATTCTAGCTTGAAATGTCCGTTTTGGCTCGTTTTTCCGGTTGCCGCATGGGCCGGACGCCGCGAACGGCCGGATTGGCGAACGGCGCCGGCATTTTCGCTGCCGGCGGCGTCCTTCATTGAATTGCGCCGTGCCAGACGTTCCGCATAGGCATCGGGCCAGCCGATGTCCTTCAGCAGATAGTCCGGGAGTGCGCCGACGGAGCGTTCAGTCCGCATTTCGTCACGCAGATGTGCATACCGCGACCACAGGCGCCTGACTGTTCCGACGATTCCAAAATCAACCATATTCATGACCCTGTCTCCTTTGCTTACGAAGACACTATCGCACACCCCTCCTGACAACCTTCTGTCAGGAGCCTGTCAGCAGGGGCAGGAAAGATGCGGGCATGGATTTGACCGGGACAGGATCGTTTGGGGGCGGTCACCCAACGGGAATGCCGATACCCCTGGCGTTGAGCACGGCCTTGATCTCGTCGAGGATCGCGGGGTCGTCGATGGTGGCCGGCATGTTCCACGGCTCCTGATCGGCAATCTTCTGCATCGTCCCGCGCAGGATCTTGCCGGAGCGGGTTTTCGGCAGCCGCTTGGCTGTCACCGCGATCTTGAAGGCCGCAACCGGGCCGATCCGGTCACGGATCAGGGCGACGCATTCCTGCTCGATATCCGCCGCCGCCCGGGTGACGCCCGATTTGAGCACGATGAACCCGCAGGGAACCTGCCCTTTCAGATGATCGGCAATGCCGATAACCGCGCATTCCGCCACATCCGGATGGCTTGACAGCACCTCCTCCATCGACCCCGTCGACAGGCGGTGTCCGGCGACATTGATGATGTCGTCGGTCCGGCTCATGATGTAGATATAGCCGTCTTCATCGATGATCCCGGCATCGGCGGTTTTGTAATAGCCGGGGAATTCCGCCATATAGGCCTCGCGGAACCGCTGGTCGGCGTTCCACAGCGTCGGCAGGCAGGCGGGCGGCAAAGGCAGCTTGACCACGATATTGCCCAGCTCGCCGCGCTTGACCGGGTGCCCGGCGTCATCCAGCACCTGCACGTCATAGCCGGGCATGGGCACGGTCGGCGACCCGTACTTGACCGGCAGCATGCCGAGACCTGCCGGATTGGCCGCCATGGGCCAGCCGCTCTCCGTCTGCCACCAATGGTCGATGACGGGAACGCCGAGCTTTTCCTCGGCCCATTTGATCGTGTCCGTATCCGCCCGCTCGCCCGCCAGAAACAGATATCGCAGCGAGGACAGATCATATTTGCCGATGAACTCGCCCTTCGGATCTTCCTTCTTGATGGCGCGGAACGCTGTCGGCGCGGTAAACAGCACCTTGACCTTGTGGTCGGCAATCACCCGCCAGAATGTGCCGGCATCGGGCGTTCCCACCGGCTTGCCTTCGAACAGGACACTTGTCGCGCCGATGAACAGCGGCGCATAGGCGATGTAGGAGTGGCCGACCGCCCAGCCTATATCGGAGGCGGCCCAGAACACCTCGCCCGCAGCCGTGTCGTAGACCGCGCCCATCGACCATGCCAGCGCAACGAGATGGCCGCCATTGTCGCGCACCACGCCCTTGGGCTGGCCCGTGGTGCCCGAGGTATAGAGGATATAAAGCGGGTCCGTTGCCTTGACGCGCGCGCAGGGCACTTTCCGCCCGCTGGCGGCCGCGACAGCTGCGGCGTAGTCGATATCGCGCCCGGTCACCAGCTCGTGCGGCTGTTGCGGACGCACGAGAATGAGGCAGGAGGTAACCTTGTGCGCCGCCTGCTCGATGGCCTTGTCCAGCATCGGCTTGTAGGCCACCACCCGGCCCGGTTCGAGGCCGCAGGAGGTGGCGATGATCATCACCGGCTTGGCATCGTCGATGCGGGTGGCCAGCTCGTGGGCGGCAAACCCGCCGAAAACAACGGAATGCACCGCGCCGATGCGCGCGCAGGCCAGCATCGCCACCACCGCTTCGGGCACCATCGCCATGTAGATGATGACGCGGTCACCCCTGGCGACGCCCCTGTCGGTCAGCACCGCCGCCAGCGCGTTCACCTCGTCGAGCAAGGCGGCATAGGTGATCTTGCGTCCCGTGCCGGTCACTGCGCTGTCATAGATCAGGGCGACCTGATCACCCCGGCCGCGCTCCACGTGACGGTCGACGGCGTTATAGCAGGTGTTGCACTCCGCTCCCGGATACCAGCGGCCATAGGGTTGATGCGTGGCATCAAAGACCTGTTCCCACGGCCGCGACCAGTCGATGGCCTCGGCGGCCCTGGCCCAAAATCCCTCCGGATCGGACTGCCAATCCCGGTAGACCTGTGCATAGCGTGATGTCATGAATATCCTCCCAGATGGCGTACCTTCCCCAATGTGCGCCCCGGAGTCAAAGGCCGATTTGACAATTGGCGCGGGATCACACACTTGTCGAATCTCCACTCACCCGTTCCCCTCAGGCGGCAGGCTTTGTAACGACGATGCTCAAGATTCTGCCGCTGCTGCTGATCCTCCTGATGGCGCTGCACTTGATCAAGCCATTGGGCTGGCCCGGCATGAAGAAGCGCGGGGATTTCTGGAAAATCGCCGCCGGAGCGATATTTGCGATGCTGGTGGTCGTGGTGCTGAGCCACAGCGGATTATGAGTTTTGTTCCCTTAAGTGACAACACCATGCCCGTTCAAACTGGGTTTGTTTCTTCACTCTGCAAAACTGTCATGCCGTGGTTCGCCCTTCGACAAGCTCAGGAGGCTCACCATGAGGGAGGTTGGATGGGCTGCAAGGCCAATCGGAAACGATGCAGGATGGAACTCCCTGCAATCAACCCCTCTCCCTCATGGTGAGCCTGTCGAACCACGCACGATGGGAATGCCAGCTTCCAGTATGTTTGCCAATGGTAAGCCTCGAGTCCGTCAGGTCACTCATCCAAGAGAAGAGACAGCAGCGCTGCGGGCTCGACGTCAAGCGCATCGGCAATGCGTTCAATAACCTTTATGGTTGGATTCCTGTGTCCCGACTCGATCCCGCTCACATAGGTGGGATGCAGATGTGCCCGATCAGCAAACTCTTCTTGTGAGAGTCCGCGTTTTTTACGCCAGTATCGTACGTTTTGGCCAAATTTCTTCTCAAGATTCATTGCATCAACGGGCCCGCCGCCTTCTCGCCATTTGGAAGATTAAGCACATAGGGCACGAGATGTTTCGCCCAGGCGTCGTAGCCGTGGGCGGAGGCATGGAAACCGTCGCTGGAAAAGCCCTCGGGCCCCTCGACCGGCAGGCGCGGTGCCGCTATTGCTGAACGTTCACGGCAGAGCCGCTCGCCCATGGCGTTGATGGCACTGGCCCGCCCTTCCAGAATGCGCCCGAGCAGCGGCGGCATCGCCGGCACGTCGCGGAAATCGATGACCGGCGACCAGACGACCGAGGTCTCCGGCCACTTTGCCTTCAGTGCATAGAGCAACCCGCCGAATTCCCTTTTGAAACGGGCGACCGAGTGGAAATTCTTGGTGTCGTTGGTGCCGGTCGTCAGAACGATATGGGTCCACATGCCCCGCTCGATATTGGGCACCACATGATCGCGCAGCTGGCCTGACGTGGCGGAATTGAACCCGGCGGCGCGCCAGATGATCTTGCGTCCCGTCCGTCCCTGCAGGTGCACGGCAAGCCGCACGCAGAGACTTTGCCAGACATCGCTCACCCCGACACCGGCCGCGGAGGAATCGCCCAGCACCAGCAGGCGGATGGCCGGCTCCTTGCCTGCGATCTCGCCCACCGGGAAGGCTGGCGGCGGCAGCATGCGTTCGGTCTTCAGCCGCACGGCAATGCCCTGCCACGCATAGACCGGAAACAGCAGCCAGCTGACAAGCGGATGGAAAGCCGATGGTTTGGTCAAACGGTCCTCACAGCACACAAAAAACCCGGACCTGATTCCGGCCCGGGCTCTATGAGAGCTGTTTTTGTATAAAAAACGCTTAAGCGGCCTTTTCCAGGTCCTTTTTCCAGCCGCCGGTTGCGGCAAGGCTGTTCATTTTGGCGCGGTGCGTGAAGGCACGCTGACCGGCTGCAACATTCTCCGACTTGCCGTTCCAGGCGCTCAACGCAGCAGCCTGCAGGGCGCGGCCATAGGAGAATGTCAGCTTCCACGGCAGGCCATGGGCGGCATTCATCGCCGAGAGATGCGCCGTTGCTTCTTCATCCGACTGGCCGCCGGAGAGGAAGGCAATGCCGGGCACGGCGGATGGAACCGTCGACTTCAAGACACGCAGGGTCTGCTCGGCAACCTGTTCAACCGACGCCTTGCGGGCATTCTTGCCGTCGATGACCATGTTCGGCTTGAGGATCATGCCTTCCAGCACGACGCGGGCATCGTAGAGCTCGGTGAAAACGGTCTTCAACACCCATTCGGTCACGTCGTAGCAGCGCTCGATCGTGTGGGTGCCCGGCTTGCCGTCCATCAGCACTTCCGGTTCGACGATCGGCACGATGCCGGCTTCCTGGCAAAGGGCGGCATAACGGGCCAGAGCCTGTGCATTCTGCTTGACCGCACCCCAGCTTGGCAGGGCATCGGAAATATTGATGACGCCGCGCCATTTGGCAAAGCGCGCACCCAGCTTGTAATATTCAGCCAGCCGCTCACGCAGCCCATCAAGGCCTTCCGTGATGGTCTCGTCGGCAAAACCCGCGAGGTTCTTGGCACCGGCATCGACCTTGATGCCCGGAATGCTGCCGGCCGCTTTCAGGATCTGCACGAAAGGCGTGCCGTCCTTGGCGTTCTGACGCAGGGTTTCATCGTAAAGAATGACGCCGGAGATGTAGTTCTTCATGGCATCGTCCGAGCGGAACAGCATTTCGCGATAGTCGCGGCGGCTATCGGCTGTCGATTCCAGCCCAATCGTATCGAACCGCTTCTTGATCGTTGCGGTACTTTCATCCGCAGCAAGCAGGCCCTTGCCGCTGGCAACCATTGCAATCGCGATATCTTCCAGGCGTTCGCTCATAGATCATGCACTCCGTTTCTAGTGGTCTGGCCCATACCAGAAGCTCATATCAAACGGAATGGCAGTTCAAGCCTTTGAAACGATTGAAATTTTTTCAACCGATTTAACAGGATAACATTTTCTGTTCTTCGTTAATCCGGAGCCCGCAAAGACCCCGGATCACGCCTTGAACAGGCCATCAGCGCTTGAGGACGTCGACGCCAGGAAGCGGCTTGCCTTCCATCCATTCGAGGAAGGCGCCGCCTGCGGTCGACACATAGGTCAGGTCATTGGCAATGCCCGCATGGTTGAGCGCCGCCACCGTGTCGCCGCCGCCGGCAACCGAAACCAGATGGCCCGACCTGGTGCGCTCGGCCACATGCCGCGCCGCTGCAACGGTTGCCTTGTCGAACGGTGTCAGCTCGAACGCGCCCAGCGGACCGTTCCACACCAGCGTTGCCGCGTCGTCGATGGCACCCTTGATGCGCTCGATCGACTGCGGCCCGACATCGAGGATCATGCCATCCTCGGGGATGGCATCCAGACCGTAGGCATGGAACGGTGCATTGGCTTCGAAATGCCAGGCAACGATGGCATCGACCGGCAGGATGATGGTGCAGTTGGCCGCCTGCGCCTTGCCCATGATCTCGCGGGCCGTGTCGGCGAGGTCATGCTCGCACAGCGATTTGCCGACCTTGACGCCCTGCGCCGCCAGGAATGTATTGGCCATGCCGCCGCCGATCACCAGCGCATCGACCTTCTCGACGAGATTGCCGAGGAGATCGAGCTTGGACGACACCTTGGCACCGCCGACAACCGCAACCACCGGACGCTTCGGATTGCCGAGACCGCTTTCCAGCGCTTCGAGCTCCGCCTGCATGGTACGGCCCGCATAAGCAGGCAGCACATGCGCCAGACCCTCTGTCGAGGCGTGGGCGCGGTGCGCGGCAGAAAACGCGTCGTTGACGTAGATATCGCCATTGGCGGCCAGTGCCTTGACGTAGGCCGGATCGTTCTTTTCCTCGCCCTTGTGGAAACGGGTGTTTTCCAGAAGCAGGATATCGCCGTTCCCGAGCTTGGCGACGGCTTCGGCCGCCTTCGCGCCGATGCTGTCCTCGGCGAAATGCACGTTCTGGCCGATCACCTTGGCAACCGCATGCGCAATGGGCTTCAGGCTGAATTCCGGTGTTGGCCCATCTTTCGGACGGCCGAAATGCGCAAGCAGGATAACCTTGGCGCCCTTTTTCGACAATTCAAGGATGGTGGGCGCGACACGCTCGATCCGGGTGGCATCGGTCACGTGGCCATTGGCAACCGGTACGTTCAGGTCGACGCGCAGAAGAACGCGTTTTCCCGCAACATCGGCATCATCGAGTGTCTTGAAAGCTGGCATGGTGATTACCCCTCATCTGAATTTGCCAGCACCCCCCTCTGGGCTACCGCCCATCTCCCCCACAAGGGGGGAGATCACATTGGCATTGGTGTTATCGCTCATCGTCACATTCGATGATGTGCATCAACAAATCTGAAAGCTGATCTCCCCCCTTGTGGGGGAGATGTCCGGCAGGACAGAGGGGGGTGTAAACGCCTGCCGTTCAACTCATATCGGAGCAAGCGCCTCAGATGACCTTGCTGAACGCGACGGCCGTGTCGGCCATGCGGTTCGAGAAGCCCCATTCATTGTCGTACCACGACAGGACGCGCACGAATGTTCCTTCCATGACCTTGGTCTGGTCGAGATGGAACACGGATGAATGCGGGTCGTGGTTGAAGTCGATCGAGACATTCGGAGCATCGGTATAGCCGAGGATACCCTTCAGCTTGCCGTTGGCGGCGGACTTGATGGCATCGTTGATTTCGGCGACCGTCGTCGCGCGCTTGGCAACGAACTTGAAATCCACAACCGAGACATTGGGCGTGGGGACGCGGATCGAGCTGCCGTCGAGCTTGCCGTTGAGTTCCGGCAGGACGAGGCCGACAGCCTTGGCGGCACCGGTCGATGTCGGGATCATCGACAGCGCAGCCGCACGGCCGCGATAGAGATCCTTGTGCATGGTGTCGAGCGTCGGCTGGTCGCCGGTATAGCTGTGGATCGTGGTCATGAAACCATGATCGATGCCAACAGCTTCGTTGAGCACAAATGCAACCGGGGCAAGGCAGTTGGTGGTGCAGGACGCATTGGAAATGACCAGGTGTTCCTTGGTCAGCTTGTGATGGTTCACACCGAACACAACCGTCAGGTCGGCACCGTCAGCAGGCGCCGACACGATGACGCGCTTGGCGCCGGCTTCAAGATGGGCCGCCGCCTTGTCACGCGCCGTGAAAATGCCGGTGCATTCCAGCGCAATATCAACGTTGAGCTCTTTCCACGGCAATTCTGCCGGGTTGCGCACGGCAGTGACCTTGATCGGTCCCTGGCCGACGTCGATGGTATCGCCGGAAACCGTTACAGTGCCGGGGAAACGGCCGTGCACGGAGTCGTAACGCATCAGGTGAGCATTGGTCTCGACCGGACCCAGATCGTTGATGCCGACAACCTTGATGTCGGTGCGGCCGGATTCGATAATGGCGCGAAGAACATTGCGGCCAATGCGGCCAAACCCGTTGATTGCAACGCGAACTGTCATTTTTTAGTTTCTCCTTGGGGGTAGTGAGGAGCCCTTGATGAACGTGATGAAGCGGTAAACCCGCCGATTATTTCAACTTGCCTTCCGCAGCCGCGACGATGGCTTCCGCGGTGATGCCGAAATGCTTGTAGAGCTCTTCGATCGGGCCGCTGGCACCAAAACCGGTCATGCCGACAAAGATACCATCGAGGCCGATGAAACGGTCCCAGCCGAGGCGGATCGCAGCTTCCACCGCAACCTTGACCGGAGCATCGCCGATCAGCGCGCGCTTGTAGTCTTCGCTCTGCTGTTCGAAGAGTTCAAAGCAGGGCACGGAAACGACGCGGGCCGGATGACCATCCTTTTCCAGCTGCGCACGGGCCGCCAGAGCAATTTCGACTTCCGAACCGGTCGCGAAAATCGTCACCGCAGCCTTGCCGCTGGCCGGAGCCAGTTCATAGGCACCGTAGGCGCACTTGTTCTCGTCGACGTGGTCGGTGCGGACCGTCGGCAGGTTCTGGCGTGTCAGCGCCAATGTCGACGGCGTCTTGCGGGATTTCAGCGCCAGTTCCCAGCATTCCACCGTCTCCACGGCATCCGCCGGACGGAAGACGTAGTTGTTCGGAATGGCGCGCAGGGCTGCCAGATGTTCGACCGGCTGGTGCGTCGGACCATCTTCACCAAGACCGATGGAATCGTGCGTCATCACATAGATGACGCGGATGCCCATGAGGCTGGAAAGGCGCATGGCGCCGCGGGCATAGTCCGAGAAGGTCAGGAATGTGCCGGAATACGGAATGAGGCCGCCATGCAGCGCCATGCCGTTCATTGCAGCGGCCATGCCATGCTCGCGGATGCCGTAATGCACATAACGCTGGCCGTAATCATCGGGGCTGATGTTCTGGGTCTGGCTGGTCTTGGTGTTGTTGGAACCGGTCAGATCGGCGGAACCACCGATGGTTTCGGGAACGACACCGTTGATGACCTCAAGCGCCATTTCCGATGACTTGCGGGTCGCGACCTTCGGCTTGTCTTCCGAAAGCTTCTTCTTGTAGGCCGTGATCGTGGCTTCGAAATTGCCGGGCAGATCGCCGCGGATACGGCGCTCGAACTCCGAGCGGGTTTCCGCATCGGTCGCCGCAAGGCGCTGTTCCCATGCCGCATGCTCCTTGGCGGAGCGCAGACCGGAGGCGCGCCAGGTATCGAGAATATCAGCGGGAACGACAAATGGCTCGGATGTCCAGCCGAGTGCCTTGCGTGCACCGGCAAGTTCTTCCGCACCGAGCGGCGAGCCGTGCACCTTGTTGGTGCCGGCCTTGGTCGGCGCGCCGAAACCGATGGTCGTCTTGCAGGCGATCAGGGTCGGCTTGTCGGACTTGTGGGCCTTTTCAATCGCCGCAGCAATCGCATCCTGGTCATGACCGTCGACATTGATCGAGTTCCAGCCGGAAGCCTCGAAACGGGCGCACTGATCCGTATTGTCGGCCAGCGACACCGGGCCGTCGATGGAAATATTGTTGTGGTCCCAGAAAACGATGAGCTTGTTCAGCTTGAGATGACCGGCAAGCGCGAGGGCTTCCTGGCTGATGCCTTCCATGAGGCAGCCGTCACCGGCGATCACATAGGTATGGTGATCGACGAGCTTGTCGCCGTAATGGGCATTCATGATGCGTTCGGACAGTGCCATGCCCACGGCATTGGCCAGGCCCTGGCCGAGCGGGCCCGTGGTGGTTTCGATGCCGGCGGCGTGGCCATATTCGGGATGACCGGCCGTGCGCGAGCCGAGCTGGCGGAAATTCTTGATCTGGTCGATGGTGATGTCTTCGTAACCCGAGAGGTAAAGCACCGAATAGAGCAGCATCGAGCCATGTCCGGCGGAAAGGACAAAGCGATCGCGGTCGGGCCAATGTGGCGCCTTCGGATCGTGCTTGAGAAAACGGGTATAAAGAACGGTCGCAATATCAGCTGCGCCCATGGGAAGGCCGGGATGGCCGGAATTGGCCTTCTCCACTGCATCGGCCGACAGAAAGCGGATTGCATTGGCCATTTGGTTGGATTTATCAGAATTGGTCATGTGTACCGTCTTTCGAAGAGGATAGGAAATGCCGTTTCTGGACGCCGGTTCAGACAAGATCCAAAAGGCACGCGACACATAGCAGGTGTCATCAGGGAGTCAATAAAACCTAAGTCAAATTGAGGCGTTCGAAAAGCAGGCTCTTTCGTCGCAGACGCTTATTATCGGTGCATGACTGGACTGTGACAACGCGGATTGATTGACGCGACGTTGATGTGCCCTCTAGACTTCGGCGCATAAGCTGTTCTTCTTTTTGCGATTCGCGTAAAAGAGCGACACACAGGGGAAACGCGAAAATGGCACCGGAAGCCACCCTCAAGCAGGTTCTGGAACGATTGGCAAAAGCCTTGGCTCATCTCGAGGACGCGGTTGACATGCGCCTTGAGCAGGAGGGTGACTTTGCCGAAGCCGAGGAAGAGGTCCAGCGCATGAACATGGACCGGCGCAGGCTGGCCCAGGAGCTGGACGCATCGGAAGGACGTGCGGAACGTCTGGAAGCAGCCAACAAGGAAGTCTCCCGCCGTCTCGTAACGGCGATGGAATCCATTCGCACCGTACTGGACCGGTAATACCGCTATCAGCTGAAAGAGACGCCCATGGCCACTGTAACAGTTACGATTGACGGCAAAGCCTACCGGATGGCCTGTGACGAAGGCCAGGAACAGCATCTGACCGGCCTGGCCGAGCGGTTCGACCGTTACGTGACGCACCTCAAATCGTCGTTCGGTGAGATCGGCGACCTGCGCCTGACCGTCATGGCCGGCATCATGATCACGGACGAGCTGCATGAATTGCAGATGCGGGTGAAAGGGCTTGAAAACGAGGCGGACGCCCTGCGCAAGAGCCGCGATGAAGCCTTGCAGAGGGCGGACAAGAACGACACGGCCATCACCGGCGTTCTTTCCGAAGTCACCACGCGGATCGAAAACCTCGCTGCCAAGATTGCGCCCAAGGCGACCTGATCCTGCCGCGTTGGCCGAACAGGTGAGGCTCTAGCCCTCGATTTCCTCGCGCAGCATTTCCAGCTCGAGCCATTCTTCCTCAAAGCGCTCGAGATCGTGCCGCTTCTTGCCAATCTCCTCGACGGTCTTGTTGAAGACCTGCGGGTTTTTGGCAAAGAGGTTCGGATCGGCAAGTTTTGCCTCGAGCCTGTGGATGTCGGCGTGCAGCGCTTCCATCTTGCCCGGCAGGTTTTCCAGCGCGAATTTCTGCTTGTACGACAGTTTGCGCTTTTCCTCGCGCTGCACTGCGGTTTTCTCTCCGGCGGCTTCGGTTGCGGCCGGTGACCTGGCCGTCTTCAGCTCCTTGCGCGTCGCCAGCGCTTCCTTGCGCTGCGCCAGCATGTCCGTATAGCCGCCGGCATATTCGAGCCAGCGCCCGTCGCCTTCCGGCGCAATCACCGATGTTACGGTACGGTCGAGGAAATCGCGGTCATGGCTGACCAGGAGCACGGTTCCGGCAAAACCGGACACCAGCTCCTGCAGGAGGTCGAGCGTTTCCATGTCGAGGTCGTTGGTCGGCTCGTCGAGCACCAGCAGATTGGCCGGGCGGGCCAGGACGCGCGCCAGCATGAGCCGCGCCCGTTCGCCGCCCGACAGTTCGCGGATCGGCGTGCGCAACTGCTCCGGCTGGAACAGGAAGTCCTTCATGTAAGACGCCACATGGCGCTGTTCGCCGTTGACGATGACATTCTCGCCGCGCCCGTCGGTCAGATAATCGGACAGGGTTTGGTCAAGGTTGAGACTGTCGCGCTTCTGGTCCAGCACGGCGATTTCAAGATTGGTGCCAAGGCGCACGAAACCGCTGTCCGGGGCAAGCAGGCCTGTCAGCATGGAGAGAAGCGTGGTCTTGCCGACACCGTTCGGACCGACAAAGCCGACGCAGTTGCCGCGCTGGATGCGCGTGGAGAAATCCTTGACCAGCACGCGCTCGCCATAGGCCTTGACCAGATGCTCGGCCTCGATCACCAGCTTGCCGGATTCCCTGGCATCGCTGGCCTTCAGGACGGCGGTTCCCTGCGCACGGCGATGATTGCGGAATTCCCCGCGCATGGACTGGAGTTCGCCGAGACGCCGCATGTTGCGCTTGCGCCGTGCCGTAACGCCGTAACGTAACCAGTGTTCCTCGCGCACGATCTGGCGGCCGAGCTTGTGCAGATCGCGCTCTTCTTCCTCCAGCACCTTGTCGCGCCATTCCTCGAAGGCGCCAAAGCCCTGGTCGAGCCGTTTCGTAACGCCGCGGTCAAGCCAGACCGTCGAGCGGCTGATGTTTTCCAGAAACCGCCGGTCATGGGAGATGACCACGATGCTGGAGCGGATCTGGCGCAATTCGCTTTCGAGCCATTCAATTGTTGTCAGGTCGAGATGGTTGGTCGGCTCGTCGAGAAGCAGGATATCGGGCTGGGGGGCGAGAACCTTGGCCAGCGCCGCACGCCGCGCCTCGCCGCCAGACAGATTGTCCGGCTTTTCCTCGCCGGTCAGGCCGAGATGTTCAAGAATGTAGCTGACGCGGTAGAGATCGTCCGCCGGTCCCAGACCCGCCTCGACATAATCGCGGACATTGGCAAAACCTTCCATGTCGGGCACCTGGGCGAGATAGCGGACGGTGACGCCGGGATGGCGGAACACTTCGCCGTCGGTCGGCGTGATGAAGCCCGCCGCGATCTTGAGCAGCGTCGACTTGCCGGACCCGTTGCGGCCGACAAGGGCAATGCGATCGCCCTCGCTGACGGAAATCGCCGCATCGCTGAGGAGCGGCGTGCCGCCAAACGTCAATGCAATCCGGTCAAGACGAAGAAGGGGTGGAGCCATGGGTTTTTCAGTTCTGGAAAAGGAGCGCAATTGCCGGACATCAGTGCCGACGGGCGCTTGTCGGCGAGATTGGCGCCGCTGTCAAATATCTTTATGGCATAAAACAGAACAGGCCGGAAAACCGGCCTGTCTGGATCCGTTCAGCAACGTGCCGCTCAGTAGCCGCCGTTGTTGTAACCGTTGTTGTTGTATCCGCCATAGGCAGCGCCGCGGCCGCCATTGCCTTCGCAGGGGGCGTTGTAGATGCTGCCATCGGGCCGCTGATAACGGCAAAGATTCTGATTGCCGTTGCCGCCACCGCTTGGCGTCGTTGCCGTACCGACAGCAGCACCGAGAAGCGCGCCGCCGGCCGCACCGATCACGGTGCTCTTGGTATTGTGTCCGAGTGCCTGTCCGGCGAGTGCGCCGACACCGCCGCCGATCAACGCGCCCGTCCCGGCCCGCTGGTTCTGTTCGCTCGTTTCACAACCGGCCAATGACATGGCCAGAAGCGCGGAAACCGCAATGGCGGTCAAACGAAAACTCATTAGTCAATCCTCTCAACATGAATATAGCGGCCATATCGTGCGGGCTTAATGCGGCAGAACAAAGATCAGCCCATGCACCCCAGCGCCTCAAACAAAAACAGGCCGGTTTCCCGGCCTGTTCCGCTTTCCCTGATGGGGAAGGATTAGTAACCGCGGCAAGGCGCGCGATAACGCTCGCCGTAACGGTTTTCATATGTGCAGTAACGGCGGCCATCATTGTTGGCCGTTGCGGCACCAACAGCCACACCACCAACACCACCGATGGCAGCACCAGCCAGTGCGCCACGGCCACCACCGATTGCACCACCAGCCAAAGCACCAAGTGCTGCACCGCCAACGCCATAACCCGCTGTACGCTGCTCACTTGTTGTGCAACCGGCTACCGAAAATGCCAGAAGTGCGGCAACTGCTACTGTCGACAAACTTTTCAACATGGAAGACCTCTCCCGTTTCAAAACTAAACTAACCAGCTTGCGTCCCCAATGCTGTGCCGCAAGAATTGCACTTTCCGCGTTGTTTTACAAGCGGTTCGCAATTTTACGGCGCAGCAATCAGGACTGCATTGCCTGAACGAAGCGATACGTGGAGATTTCCACACACGGCATTCGACACTGTAAGCGATGAACCGAAAGAAAGTTCCATATTTTCCAGCGGCCATCGCGCACCATGGATAAATAATCCGCGCAGGGACGTAAAGGCCACAATGCTGAATACCGTTCCATCGGCAAAATCGAACGCATAGTCTCCTGCAACCAGGGGATGCGCTTCCTCGCTTCCGCTGGAGAGAATGATCTTCCGGCCTTCCGCCGCATGGCGGGTGGCCATGGTCAGGTGCAGCAGGGTGTGGTCGGTGCGTTCACCGCCAAAGGCGCCGCACAGGATCACTTCGGTGGCGCCCAGCCGGTAGGCCTCGTTGAGTGCCAGTTCGCCGTCGGTCATGTCCTTGGCGGCCGGAAAAACCGAACGCGGCACATGCGCATAGCGTTCGGCAAGTTCAGGCGATGTCGAATCGAAATCGCCCAGCCACAACTCGGGTTCAACGCCCAGCGCCTGCGCATGGGCAATGCCGCCATCGGCGGCAAGAACGCGCGCCCCGGCAATGAGATGCCGAAGACGGTCGGTGACGTGAACGGTTCCACCAAGAAGAAGGACGAATTTGCTCATGCACCGGCCATAGCATGGCACAAGCCGGTCGCACAGGGCATCCGTGTTTCTCGGTTAAACGAAGCGCCCGAGTGCAATCGCGGCCATACCGGCAATCGCCACGCCGATGGCCAGAAACAGGCTCGGATAGAGCTCCGGGATGAATTTCTGCCGGCGCGGACGAAGGAGGATCGCCTTGCGGCGGGCGTTTTGGGAAGCCGGGTTCTGCTGCGCCCTGACATGGGAATGATAAAAACCGTGACCACGAAACATGATTGACCCTTTCCATCGGAAAACAGCCGCACGGGATGTTTTCGCTGGGGACAATAGGCGCGCCAGTATCAGCTTTCGATTTGGCAGAACCGGCAAAACATAAAGATTTCATAAGCATCGACCGCTTGCACGGCTTCGGCCGAACCTCTATCCTTGTCACGCTCTAACGGGGTGCCGGTCGCATGGACCGGCTGAGAGGCGCACGGGGAAACCCTGCCAACCCGCGGAACCTGATCCGGTTTGTACCGGCGGAGGGATTAGACGCGGCAGATTTGCCGGCGCACCAATCCTTTTGAACACTGCTGATAGGAGGCGCCGATGCGGCCATTCGAGACTATTGTAAAAACAGCGGCCATTGTGACCGCTCTGTTCGCCGTCATTCCCCTTGGCACCGCGCATGCCGAAGGCAAACTCACCGTCTACACCTATGAAAGCTTCACCGCCGAATGGGGTCCCGGCCCGAAGGTCAAACAAGCCTTCGAAAAGCAATGTGCCTGCACGGTCGAATTCGTGGCGGTTGCCGATGGCGTTGCCCTGCTCAACCGGGTCAAGCTGGAAGGCGAGTCAACCAAGGCGGATGTGGTGCTCGGCCTCGACACCAACCTGACCTATGAGGCCAGGCAAACCGGCCTGTTTGCCCCCCATGGCATCGACACCTCCGCCGTGAGCATCCCCGGCGGCTACAAGGATGATACCTTCGTTCCCTACGATTACGGCTATTTCGCCGTCATCTATGATTCCGAGAAGCTGAAGACGCCGCCGGAAAGCCTGAAGGAACTGGTCGAAGGCGACCCGAAGCAGAAGATCGTCATCGAAGACCCCCGCACCTCGACGCCCGGTCTCGGCCTGCTGCTCTGGGTCAAGTCGGTCTATGGCGACAAGGCGGGGGAAGCCTGGGCAAAGCTGAAAGACCGCGTGCTGACCGTCACGCCCGGCTGGTCGGAAGCCTATGGCCTCTTCACCAAGGGCGAAGCGCCGCTGGTGCTGTCCTACACGACGTCGCCTGCCTATCACCTGATCGCCGAGCGCGTGGACCGCTACAAGGCCATTTCGTTCAGCGAAGGCCATTACCTGCAGGTCGAAGTCGCTGCCCAGACCGTCAACGGGGCGAAAAACCCGCTATCGGCGCAGTTTCTTGCCTTCATGACCAGCCCGGCGTTTCAGGACGCGATTCCTGAAAACAACTGGATGTATCCGGCTGCGAAAACCACCGACGCGCTGAACCCGGCCTTCGAAACCCTTGTTCAACCCGTCAAGACCCTGGCCTTCCCGTCCGAAGAGGTCGCCAAGAACCGTAAAGCCTGGATCGACGAATGGCTCGCGGCCATGAGCCTGTAGCATTGTGATTGCCATCCGCAGTTTCAGACCATGGGCGGGGGCATGCGCCCTCGCCTTTCTGGCGGCACTTGCGGGTGGCGCACTTCTCAGTCTCGCATCCGAAGCGCTGCGCGGCGGCGTGGAAGGTTTTGCCGCATTCGACAGCTATCTGTGGCGGGTGGCTCGGTTCACGCTGGTGCAGGCGCTCCTGTCCATGCTGCTTGCGGTTGCCCTTGCCATTCCACTCGCGCGCGCCTTGCATGAACATCCCGCCTTTCCCGGCCGCGCGCTGATTCTGCGCCTGTTTGCCCTGCCCTTGGCCTTACCCGCACTTGTTGCGGTGCTGGGTATCACCAGCATCTATGGCCGCAACGGCCTGCTGGCCTTTGCTTTCAGCAGCCTCGGCATGGACACCATACCCAATATTTACGGGCTTCCCGGCATCCTTCTCGCCCACGTCTTTTTCAACCTGCCGCTGGCGACCCGGCTGGTGCTTGCAAGCCTTGATTCCATTCCTTCGGATTACTGGAAACTCGCCGCGCAGCTCGGCATGGGCGGTTGGGCACGCTTCCGCCTGATCGAATGGCCGGTCATCCGCCGCAATCTGTCCGGTATTGCCGGGCTGATCTTCATGCTCTGCATCACCTCGTTCACGATCGTGCTGACTCTGGGCGGCGGACCGCGTGCCACCACGCTGGAAGTGGCGATCTACCAGTCCCTGCATTTCGATTTCGATATTGCCCGCGCCGTCTCGCTCACATTGCTGCAACTGGGCCTGACCATCGCCGTGCTGCTGCTGCTCGGCCTGACGGGCAAACCGGCAGACGAAGGCTTCAGTCTTCAGACGACCACGCGGCGCTTCGAGCGGCCGGGCCGTGCAGCGCAATGCGTCAATACAGCGATCATTCTCCTCGGACTGCTCTTTGTCGGCCTGCCCATGGGCGGAACCGTTGTCTCCGGGCTTGGCGCCGACCTGGCGCGCCTGATGAGCGAATCCATCGTCTGGCGCGCCATTGCCACAAGCATCGTGCTTGGCGCGGCCGCGGCCCTGCTCTCCCTCGCGCTGTCGCTGTCGCTTGTCATCGCCCGGGAGTATCAGCAGAGCCGGCGGCGAACGGTTTCGCCGGGTCTGTTCGAACGGTCACTGGATCTGGGGGCGAGCCTGATCATGGTGGTGCCGCCCATTGTCATCGGCGCCGGCTGGTTCATCCTCTCGCGCCATGCCATCGACCCGTTCAGCCTTGCGCCCGTCATGGTCATCGGCGTCAATGCCGCCATGGCCGTGCCCTTCGCCTTCCGCATCCTGCGCCCGGCCTGGGATACGGCTGCAAGCCGCCACAACCGGCTTTGCCTCCAGCTCGGCATCACCGGCTGGGACCGGCTGCGCCTGATCGACTGGCCGGCTTTGCGCCTGCCCATGGGTGTTGCCTTCGCCTTTGCCATGGCCCTGTCGCTGGGCGATCTTGGAACCATCGCGCTGTTCGGCAATGATTCCATCCAGACCCTGCCTTTCCTGCTCTTGCAGCGCATGGGAAGTTATCGCACACAGGATGCAGCGGGACTTGCGCTGATCCTTGGGGTCCTGTGCCTGCTCTTGATGTTCGCAGCCGACTGCGGTGCGGCCAGCCTCGCCCGACAGGACAATGCAAGAGATGGCTGAACAAACGGAAAAGATCACAACCGGCGGCGCCGCGATCCGGCTTGATGCCGTTCGCTTCGATTACGGCGATATGGCCATGCGTTTCGACCTTGCCATCGCACCGTCGTCCATTGCCGCCATCATCGGGCCGAGCGGCGCGGGCAAATCCACGGTTCTCAATCTCATTGCCGGTTTCGAGGCACCGCTCTCCGGCCGCGTGCTGATCGGCGATGCCGATGTCACGCATGTCGAACCATCCCGGCGCCCGGTTTCCATGGTGTTTCAGGACAACAATCTCTTCGCCCATCTCGACGTTGCCGCCAATGTCGGTCTTGGCCGCAGGCCGGGCCTGCGCCTCGACGCGGCGGATCAGCAGGCGGTCCACGACGCCATCGCCAAGGTTGGGCTTGCGGGCAAGGAGACGCGCAAACCGGCGGCACTGTCGGGCGGGGAACGCCAGCGCGTTGCCATCGCCCGGGCGCTGGTGCGCAACCGGCCTGTACTGTTGCTTGATGAAGCCTTTGCTTCACTTGGTCCAGCATTGCGCCATGAAATGCTTGATCTGGTCGGACAACTGCAAAAAGATACTGGAATGACTGTTGTGATGGTCACCCACCATCCGGACGATGCTTTGCGTTTACCATCAACGCTGTTCTTTCTCGAAAATGGCCATGTGGCAGCATCGGGGCCCGCGGGCGAATTGCTCTCGGCCAAAGGCCCCTCCCTGTTGCGAAAATATCTCGGCTCGCAAGAGTTATCACTTTGACATATTTTGTACTCAATGGGTCTCATAAGAAATCAATGTAATTCTTGCCCCAGCCTGCTCAACGGGCTAGCTAGAAAGTAAGCACACCGATTCCGCAGGCAAAAGACGAGTGAGAACTTGGCTTTAGCGTTTGCACTGGCGCCGCACGACATGAGGACATGATTCTGGGTTCGCACATTCTCCCCATCGGCAATCGACGGTTCCATCCGGCAGTACGAAGCACGACCGTGGTTTCGACGACCCTGCTGCTCGCCTTTCTGTCGGGCTGCCAGGTGCTCAACGTTACCAAGGAAGATGCGCTCGGCCCGTCCTCAAGCCCTGTCATCGTCGACAATGTCTCGAAGAATGACCGGCTGGCCAAACTGAGTGCCGAACAGCATCCCCGCATCCTGGCCACCTATGGCGGCGAGTACAAGGACGCGAAGCTCGAACGCATGGTTGCCAAGGTCGTCGGCAATCTGACCACCGTATCGGACAATCCGACCCATACCTATCGCATCACCATCCTCAATTCGCCCAACATCAATGCCTTCGCACTGCCGGGCGGCTATCTCTATGTCACCCGCGGCCTGCTTGCGCTGGCCAATGACAGCGCGGAACTTGCCGCCGTCATTGCCCATGAAATGGGCCATGTGATCGCCAATCACGGCATCGAACGCCAGCAGCGCGAAGCGGAAGCCGTCATCGCCGGCCGCGTTGTGTCGGAAGTGCTGCAGGACGACCAGGCGGGCCGCGAGGCGCTCATTCGCGGCAAGCTGCGCATGGCGCAGTTCTCGCGCAATCAGGAATTGCAGGCGGATGCCATCGGCATCAAGATGATCGGCGAAGCCGGGTATGATCCGTTTGCGGCTGCGCGCTTCCTGCAGTCGATGGCCTCCTATGCGGACTTCCGCAACGTCTCCGGCGCCACCGATGCCAGCCTCGACTTCCTTGCCAGCCATCCCTCCGCGCCGCAGCGCATCGAGCTGGCGCGCGGCCATGCCCGCAAGATCGGTGCGCCCGGTGTCGGCACGACGGACCGCGATTCCTTCCTGCAAGGGATCGACGGGCTGCTCTATGGCGACACGCCGGAAGAAGGCTATGTCCGCGGCCGCACCTTCGTGCATCCGCTGCTCGGCGTCAGCTTCACCGTGCCGGACGGCTTTGTCATCGACAATTCCGCAGCCGCCGTCATGGCAACCGGACCCGGCGAAGTCGCGATCCGCTTTGATGGAACCCAGGTTTCCGGCAAGACATCGATGGTCGACTACATGCGCAGCGGCTGGGTAACCGGCCTGGACAATGCCAGCGTCAAGGCGACGACATTCAACGGCATGCCTGCCGCCACGGCAAAAGCCAAGGCGGACCGCTGGGAGTTTGATATTTTCGTCGTGAATTCCGGCGACCGCATCTATCGCTTCCTGACGGCAGCGCCCACGGGCAGCACGGCTCTGATGCCGGCAGCGCAAACGGTGACGCAGAGCTTCCATTTGCTGACGGCGCAGGAAAAGGCCAACATCAAGCCGCTGCGGATCCGCGTTGTCACGGTCAAGGCGGGCGATACGCTCGCCAGCCTCTCCAGCCAGATCATGGGCACGGACCGCAAGCTGGATCTCTTCCGGCTGATCAACGCCCTGCCGCCCGGCGGCACGGTTTCCGTCGGCGACAAGATGAAGATCATCAGCGAATAACAAAAAGCCCGGTAGAACCGGGCTGTTTGTTGAAAGGGATGAACCCGCTGTTACGCGGCTTCTTCCTGTTCGTCTTCAACGGAAATGTCCGCATCAGCTTCGGTTTCTTCAGTCTTCGCGCCGCGCTTGGGACCTTTGGCGAGATTGACTTCGATCAGACGGACGGCTTCGGTTTCCGACATTTTGTTGACGGCGGAAATTTCACGGGCCATGCGGTCGAGCGCTGCTTCATAGAGCTGGCGTTCGGAATAGGACTGTTCCGGCTGATTGTCGGCACGGAAAAGATCGCGGACAACTTCCGAAATGGAAATCAGATCGCCCGAGTTGATCTTCGCATCATATTCCTGCGCGCGGCGGGACCACATGGTGCGCTTGATACGGGCCCGTCCCTGAACTACCTTCAGCGCACGGTCGACATAATCTGTTTCTGAGAGTTTGCGCATACCAATGGCGGTTGCCTTTGCAACCGGTACCTTCAGGCGCATCTTGTCCTTCTGAAAGTCAATCACGAAAAGTTCGAGCTTGTGGCCCGCAACTTCCTGTTCTTCGATATTGACGATCTGGCCTACGCCGTGAGCCGGATATACAATAAACTCACCCGTCTTAAATCCGATACGCTGGGCGGTCTTTTTCTGCGGAACTGCTGTCATGCGCTTCATTACTCCCTGCTGCGCCCGGCAAAACGCACCGGTTAAACCAATCACTGGAAACCGGAACCCGGTTTGTCGGCCGCCAATATTTTCACGCAAAGCAATCCGGACCAAACAGCAGGACGGGTCACAATCAAAGAACCTCAACCTGAACTGTTAAGTCCGGAAAAAATCTAGCCGATTGGTGATTTATGCTTTAGCGCCACGAAATTGACGTCCAATGATCAACATATCGCAGCACCATAACACGAAAAGTGATCAGAATCAACTTTTTGCTGCACAAGCGCAAACTAAACGCATTGCAAGACTTGATTTTCAGGGCAAATCAGTCTTGCGGGCAACTGCGGTACCCCGAATAAGTTTAGTCGCCTTCGCCCGGTTCCGGGGAGAAGTATTTCTCGAGTTTACCGGTGACGCCGTCCATTTCCTTGGCATCGCTGGGCGCATCTTTCTTCGCCGAAATATTCGGCCATTTTTCCGCATATTCCGAATTCAGCTGCAGCCAGCTGTCGAGGCCCGGCTCGGTGTCCGGCTTGATGGCCTCCGCAGGGCATTCCGGTTCGCACACGCCGCAATCGATGCACTCATCCGGGTGGATGACGAGCATGTTCTCACCTTCGTAAAAACAATCGACCGGACAGACCTCAACGCAATCCATATATTTGCAGCGGATGCAATTGTCGGTCACAACATATGTCATTTACTGGCTCCTGAAGACACCATAGTCAGCGTGTCAGCGGTTGAGGTAACGATTTGGCACCGGCCTGACAAGAGGGGAAAACGGACTGCGGCACCAGAACGCGGCCCGAAAAATCTCGACGTGCAAAAGGATTGTCTTCATCACATCAGGACCGAGCCATTGTCCAAGTCCGCAGCGTGCCATTCATCGCATCGCGATGACCTGCCGACAAGCAACCATTGTGCTCTAATATAGGTGTTGCGGAAATAATATTTTAGCCCCGCCGACGAATTTGGAGATAATTTCGATGTTTCCGCGTTTTGCCCCGCAACCCGCGACGCGGATGCGTCAATCATCGGAGCCGTTGTCCCGGCCCTTCATCAGCCGGTCGACGTCCCGCCGTTCGCGCTTGGTGGGACGGCCGCTGCCCGCATCGCGTCTGGGCAGCATGTCGAAGCGGCTCATGGCATCCTTCGGCGGTGGCGGCGGCGAAATGTCCTCGTACAGCGTCCGCGCCTCCTCGGCGGGTCCGCGCCGGGTGCCGCCGGACAGGACTTTGTAAATGAGAATGCGCCGGTCCAGCGTGATCGTCAGCACATCACCGGGTTTGACCCCGTGTGATGGCTGGTCGATCTTGTCCTTGTTGACCCGGACGTTGCCGCCCGATGCCAGCTTTGCAGCGAGGGAACGGGATTTGACCACCCGCGCGAAAAACAGCCACTTGTCGATGCGCTGTCTGTCGGTTCCCGTCATTTAGGGTCAAACCCTCACTTCTTCATCTGCTCCTTCAACGCCAGCAACTTGGCGAAGGGGGAGTCCATGTCGATCTTGACCGGGCGTTCTTCCCGCTCCGGACGCTTGCCATGATTCTGCGGCTTGCCGGAGGGCTTGCCACCTTCCTGCCGGGCGCGGTCGCCGCCGCCGGGCTTGCCGCCCTTGCCGCGGAAATCCTTGCGCTCACCGCGCTCGCCCTGAGGACCGGCATTGCGGTTCGGACGGCTTTGACGCTCCTCGCCCTGGCTGTTGCCATTGCGGGCCTGCGGTTCACGCTGATTCTCGCGCCCGCCCTGTGGACGGCGGTTGTTGTTGCGGCCTTCGAAGCGGGGAGCCTGGCGCCAGAGCAGCACCGGCTTGGGTGCTTCTTCCGCCGCTGGAGCGGTCGCGGTTTCAGCAACAGCCGCAGGCGCATCTTCGGCAGCCGCAACGGCTGCCACAGCCTCGACAACCGGTTTGACGATGGGATCACCAACCGGTTCGGCAGCCGGCACGGATTTGGTGCCTTCCGACGCAACGGCAGCCGTTTCCTGCGGGGCAGGCGCCTGGGCAACCGCATCGAGTTCGGCAACCTTGGCCGACACAACGGCTGCATCGGTTGCTTCCGAGCGGTAGCCGAGATTCTTCAGGATTTCTTCCATATCGTCGGCTGTTGCGCCGAGAATGGACATCATGGCCGGGGTGACGACGAAACGCGTGCCGTCATAGGCACCGTCGGGTCGTGTTCCGCTTCCCGGCTTCCATGCCAGTGCCGGACGGATGAGATCGGCCAGACGCTCGAGAATATCGATGCGCACGGCGCGGCGTCCGAGCAGCCGGTAGCCCGCAAGGCGGTAGAAGGCCGGATCGAAGGCCGGATCGGTGACAACCGACGTGCGGCCTGCGGACAGCACCTGCACCACATCGCCATAGCCGGGACGATCCTTGGCATCTTCCTTGAGTGCCCACAGCAGCGTTAGCAGACCTGCAGGCGCCGGTTTGAGCAATGCAGGCAGGAAGACGTGGTAGGCGCCGAAGCGCACGCCCAAACGGCGCAGGGCCGCGCGCGAATCCTGATCGAGACCGCGGACATCCTCAGCCACATCACGGCGCTGCAGCACGCCAAAATTTTCGACGAGCTGGAACGCCAGTCCCCGCGTGATCCCGACCAGCGCATCCGCGTTGGCAAGATCAACCAGCGGCTTGAGCACCGTATCCACATGATGGGCAAGGAAACGGTCAACCCGCGCGGCGACCTTGTCGCGTGCCGGTCCCGTCAACTGCTCGTCGGCCAGCAGCACCGCACGGGGCTTCAATGGCTGCTCGCCTGAGACGACCGAGGCGACCGGAGCGCCAATCCAGCGCAGCGTCCCGTCCGATCCCAGGGCAAAGTCGCCGTTCGCGGAAGCGGCAAAGCGCTCGGCGCGATTGTCGAACTCTGTCGCCAAGGCTTTTTGTGCAGCGGCCTTCACGGCTTTTGCATCGGTTCCATCGATCTGGCTGTCCGTGGTGAAACGGAATCCATCCAAACGTCCAACATGGTGCCCTTCGACAACAACGTCCCCGGCAGGGCTAATTTCGGCTTCTAGCATTGTATTCTCTCTCAGGCGCCTCATAAGCACGCTTGTCCTGCGGTCTACGAAGCGTTTCGTCAACCGTTCATGCAGTGCATCTGATAATCTGTCCTCAATTTCACGCGTCTTTTCTTGCCAATGTGCCTGATCTGCCAGCCATCCGGGCCGATGCGACACAAAAGTCCAAGTTCTGATCTGGGCAATCCGCCGCGACAAAGCATCGATATCGCCATCGGTCGTATCAGCCCGGTGCACCTGTTCGCCCATGTATGTTTCGTTAACATGACCATGTTCGACGAGATCTGTATAGATCGATGCAATAATATCCGCATGCTGCGCCGGCGCAATTTTGCGGTAATCCGGCAACGCACAGGCATCCCACAGGAGGGCCACCCGTTCCGGCGTGTTGGCCAGCGGCGCGATATCCGGATCTTTCGACAGATATTCGAGCGCCTGCTGATCCACCGCAGGCAGTGCCCGGGTCAATCCCTCCACCGGTGCGGGCGTGTCGATCGACCGTCTCAGTGCATCGAGGCTGGAGAAATCAAACCGGGCGGTGCGCCATTGCAAGATCTTGACGGAATCGAAGGCATGCGATTCCACGCGCTGCACCAGTTCTTCTGAAAAACCGGAGACCTGCCCTGTAACGCCAAACGTGCCATCGCGCAGGTGCCGCCCGGCGCGCCCGGCGATCTGGCCGATTTCGCCCGGCGACAGATCGCGGAACTGATAGCCGTCAAACTTGCGGTCCTGCGCAAAAGCCACGTGATCGACATCGAGGTTGAGCCCCATGCCGATGGCATCGGTGGCGACCAGATAATCCACATCGCCCGACTGATAGAGATCCACCTGGGCATTGCGGGTGCGCGGGCTCAATGCCCCCATGACCACGGCGGCGCCGCCATTCTGGCGGCGGATCAGTTCGGCGATGGAATAAACCTCGTCCGCGGCAAAGGCCACGATGGCGGTGCGCGGCGGCAGGCGCGTGATCTTCTTCGAGCCGGCATAGGTCAGATTGGACAGGCGCGGACGCGTGACGACGGAGATGCCGCGCAGCAGCTTTTCCAGTATGCCGCGCATGGTGGCCGCACCAAGCAGCAAGGTTTCCTGACGGCCCCGCAGATGCAGGATGCGGTCGGTAAAGATGTGGCCACGCTCCAGATCGTTGGCAAGCTGGACCTCGTCGATGGCAACGAAATCCATATCCGTCTGGCGCGGCATCGCTTCGACGGTACACACCGCATAGCGCGCGCCGGGCGGCATGATCTTTTCCTCACCGGTGATCAGCGCGACATTGGCAAGCCCTACCCGTTCGGCAACACGGTTGTAGACTTCGCGCGCCAGCAGGCGCAGCGGCAGGCCGATCATGCCCGTCTGGTGCGCCAGCATCCGCTCAATGGCGAGGTGAGTCTTCCCCGTGTTCGTCGGCCCCAGAACGGCGGTGACGTCACGACCGCTCAGGATCAAGGGAAGTTCGGGAGTAGGCATAAGGTTCATCAAAAATATCCAACACCGGCACGACGGCCTTACCAGAACCAGCAAGGCATGCCGGGCATGCACTATCCGATAGCATTATCGGCATCAGACAGAAAGTATGCGGCGACCTCAAGATAAACAATTGCGAACCGATTCACGGAGTGTTCCATTAAGAAACAGAACGCGAGCAGAACGAATCAGCGACGAATCAGCTATAGGATCAGATTCCTGCTTTGTTCACGGCCACATCTAGCTTTCCCGGGTGCGAGTCGCACAAGATGCTGAATCAGCGGGAACAGGATTTCAACGAATCGGCTCATCACCGTTAACCTTTGGCTTTTCCGCACAAAAACGGGCAGTCCGCCGTCAACCGATTTTTTGCTCTGTTAAGAAAATCGCAATATTTCCTTATAGTTAGTTAAGGAATCCAAGGTCCGGGCGCCCCGTTTCATTAACACTCCGATCAAAGGAAGAACGAATCAGCGACGAATCAGCGCTTTGTCCATTTTCCTGTTTTGTTCACGGCTACATCTTGTGCTGAAGGCGCGGGAGTCGCACCAATCCCCGAACGCACGGGAAGGAAATAGGACAAGATTCAGGAAACGCCGTTAACCTTTGGCCGCGAATATCGGGAATCGCCGCCGCACAAAACAAAAACGCCGCCGGCTGTTTCCAGCCCGCGGCGTCTTTTGATTTGCTTCCGATCAGCTGAAATACTGCCCGCCATTGGCTGTCAGCGTCGAGCCGGTGATGAAGCCGGCATCGTCAGAGGCGAGGAACACCACGCAGCGCGCGATTTCTTCCGGTTCGCCCAGACGTCCGACCGGGATTTGCGGAATGATGCGCTCGTTGAGCACCTTCTCGTCGATGGCCCGAACCATTTCCGTGCCGATATAACCGGGACAGATGGCATTGACCGTAATGCCGGCGCGCGCACCCTCCTGCGCCAGCGCCTTGGTAAAGCCGATATCCCCGGCCTTGGCCGCGGAATAATTGGCTTGCCCGGCCTGGCCCTTTTGTCCGTTGATCGAGGAAATATTGATCACGCGGCCGAATTTGCGGTCACGCATGCCGGTCCATACCGGATGGGTCATGTTGAACAGGCCGGTCAGATTGGTGTTGATCACTTCGCCCCATTGGCCTGGGGTCATCTTGTGGAACATGGCATCACGGGTGATGCCCGCATTGTTGACCAGCACGGCGACGGGGCCGTGATCGGCCTCGATCCTGGCAATACCGGCAGCGCATTCTTCATAGTTGGAAACATCCCACTTGTAGGTGGCAATACCGGTCTTTTCCGTGAATTTCTTCGCCGCGTCGTCATTGCCGGCGTAATTTGCCGCGACCTTGTACCCTGCCGCTTTCAGGGCCACGGATATGGCTGCGCCGATACCACGTGTTCCGCCCGTAACGATTGCCGTTTTGGTCATATTTCCCCTCCCTAATTCATGTTGGATCAAAGTTAGTGTTGTTGAAAAAGAGACGTGGCAGCAGCCTGGAAATTTAGTGCTGCCGGAACACGGGTTCGGCAAAGGCCGAACCCGTGTTCATTCTTGCAGATCAGTCCTTGACGCGCTCAACGCACAGGGCAATGCCCATGCCGCCGCCAATGCACAGCGTGGCAAGGCCCTTTGTGCCATTGCGGCGCTTCAATTCATAAAGCAGCGTGTTGAGCACCCGGGCACCGGATGCGCCGATGGGATGACCGATGGCAATGGCACCGCCATTGACATTGACGATGTCGGGATTGAGCCCGAGATCCTTGTTGACGGAAAGCGCCTGCGCCGCAAAGGCTTCGTTGGCTTCGACCAGATCGAGGTCCTCCACCTTCCATCCGGCCCGCTCCAGGGCCTTGCGTGACGCGGGGATTGGACCTGTGCCCATGATGGCAGGGTCGACACCGGCCGTTGCCCAGGAAACGATGCGGGCCAGCGGCTTGACATTGCGGCGCTTGGCCTCGTCCTCGCTCATGAGCACCACGGCAGCCGCGCCATCATTGAGGCCGGAGGCATTGCCTGCGGTAACGGTGCCTTCCTTGTCGAAAGCGGGCTTCAGCTTGGCAAGGGAGTCGAGTGTCGCGCCGTGACGGATATACTCGTCATCCGCAACGATCACGTCGCCCTTGCGGGTCTTGACCGTGAACGGCACGATTTCATCCTTGAACTTGCCCGCCTTCTGCGCGGCTTCCGCCTTGTTCTGCGAGCCAAGGGCGAACTTGTCCTGATCTTCGCGGGTGAACTGCCACTTGCGGGCGATGTTCTCGGCGGTATTGCCCATGTGGTAGCCATGGAAAGCGTCGGTCAGGCCATCCTTGATCATCGTATCGATCATCTTGAAATCGCCCATCTTCACGCCGCTGCGCAGATGCGCGCAATGCGGCGCCATCGACATGGATTCCTGTCCGCCCGCCACGATGATATCGGCATCGCCGGTTGCGATCTGCTGCATGCCGAGGGCCACGGCGCGCAGGCCGGAACCGCAGAGCTGGTTGAGCCCCCAGGCCGTCGCCTCCTGCGGAATGCCTGCCTCCATGGCGGCCTGGCGGGCCGGGTTCTGCCCTTCGCCGGCGCTGAGCACCTGGCCCATGATCACTTCATCGACATCGGCACCATCGACACCGGCGCGGCTCAGCACTTCCTTGATCACCGCAGCGCCGAGTTCGTGGGCCGGGACGTTGGCAAAAGCACCGTTGAACGACCCCACGGGGGTTCGCGCTGCACTGGCGATAACGATGGATTGGGTCATAGACGTCTCCTTATCATTGAGATGCTGAATTCATTCAGCTTGGCTTCCCGGACAGAATTCCCTCCCTGCGGCAGTTTGACAAGGGGCATTCGCCGCGAAGCCAAATTTATCGCCTGCAAGGCAGAGAAAGGCTGGAATGCTCTGCGCGATGGATGCGGCGCACAAATCACTTTGATTTGTGCTGCTTTCCCCCTATCCTCGCGGATATATCAGTAAGCGGGCACGCAAATTCAGACCATTTGAGTCTGATGACATGAGTTGGGGAGTTCTCTGATGGCAGCAAAAACCGGCGACGTCGTCATTAAAAAATATGCCAACCGGCGCCTCTACAATACCGGCACAAGCACCTATGTGACGCTGGAAGATCTCGCCGAGATGGTGAAGCGCAATGAGGATTTCACCGTTCAGGACGCCAAGACCGGCGAAGACATCACCCATTCCGTCCTGACCCAGATCATCTTCGAACTGGAAAACAAGGATGGGCAGAACATGCTGCCGATCCCGTTCCTGCGCCAGCTCATCGCCTATTACGGCGACCAGATGCAGGTGGTGCTGCCAACATTCCTCGAACAGTCCATGAGTGCCTTTGCCAAGGAACAGGAGCGCATGCGCGAGCAGCTTTCGGCCGCCTTCGGCAAATCGCCGATCGACATGATGAACA
The DNA here is from genome assembly GCF_058792715.1 of Phyllobacterium sp. MT110. Taxonomy (NCBI): domain Bacteria; kingdom Pseudomonadati; phylum Pseudomonadota; class Alphaproteobacteria; order Hyphomicrobiales; family Phyllobacteriaceae; genus Phyllobacterium; species Phyllobacterium sp. MT110. The sequence goes on along the minus strand of NZ_JBXAFE010000002.1, from coordinate 479,012 downwards.
TCAGTGCGCCGGTCAAGCTCGTCGAGGAGCAGGTTCGCCGCAATACGGAAATGCTGCAGCACGCCATGCGCATGTTCACGCCATTCCCGCTCAACAAGACGGCCGGAGCGGCCGAGGCCGACGAAACGCCCGCCGCCGAAACCGCCAAGAAGGATACCGGGCTGGACGAACTGAAAGAACAGATCGCCGCCATGCAGCGCAAGCTGGACTCCCTCGACAAATAATCCAGGCCACATCCATTTTTGACTGAATATCCGGCTCGCGCGGCGGATCGGCTTTTGCATTCCATGACCATACGAACCCAAGAGGACACCATGGCCCAACTCTCACTTTCCAAAGCCAACACCATCATCAAGGCAGCGCTTGCCAAGGGCACCGAGGCCGGCATGCGTCCACTCTCCGTCGCCGTGCTCGATGCCGGCGGCCACCTCAAGGCCTTCCAGAAGCAGGACGGCGCTTCCCTGCTGCGCTTCGAGATCGCCTTCGGCAAGGCGTTCGGCGGTCTGACCATCGGCACGGGATCGCGCACCGTTGAAAAATTCGCCAAGGAACGCCCGCACTTCGTTGAGGGGCTGGTGGCAGCATCGGGCGGCCGCGTCATCCCGGTGGCAGGCGGCGTTCTCATCAAGAATGCCAAGGGGGAGCTTCTCGGCGCGGTTGGCATCACCGGCGACACCTCCGACAATGACGAGATTGCTGCCATCGCCGGTATTCAGGCGGCCGGTTTCATCGCCGACGGCGGCCAGAGCTGATCACCGGCCCTGTTCTGGAACAGGGCAGCGGCGCTACAGGCGTGTCCCGGCGAACAGCCGGGGCGCAATGAAATCGACGAACACCCGCAGCTTCGGCGACAGATGCCGGTTTGAAGGCCAGAGCACCCAGAACTGGCCTGTCTGAACCAGACATTCGTCAAGCAGTGTGTGCAGTTCGCCGGCCTTCACCGCATCGGCCACCAGGAAATCCGGCATATAGGCAATGCCGAGGCCGCGGACCGTCGCGCCATAGAGCGCTTCCATATTGTTGCACACCAGCGCCGAGGGCAGATGCAGGTCAATGTCCGAAGCTGCTCCTCCCATGACCCAATCCTGCAGCTTGCCACTTGTCGGAAAGCGGTAGCGCAGACAGGCGTGATGCTGCAGATCGCGCAATTCCCTCGGTCTGCCGCGCCTCTGCAGATAGGCTGACGACGCGGCAAGCACCTGCCGGAACGGTCCAAGCCGGCGCGCCATCAGCGACGAATCCGGCAAATCTCCACTGCGAATGACGGCGTCGAACCCTTCTTCGATCACATTGACGATCTGGTCGTTGAAATCGAGATCAAGCTCGATTTCCGGATAGAGCTGTTCGAATTCGGGCAGGTGCGGCAGCAGGAAACGATAGCCGATCGTCGGCAGGCTCACACGCAAGCGCCCGCGCGGGGCTTCCTTGGTGCGCGACAGCATGGATTCGGCGTCATTGAGATCATCAATGATGCGGCGGCAGCGCTCATAAAACAGCTGCCCCTCCTCGGTGAGGCTGATGCGGCGCGTGCTGCGCTGGAACAGGCGCACATCCAGGTTCTGCTCCAGCCGGGCGATCGTTTTTCCAACCGCCGAAGCGGAAATACCCAGCGACCGGCCCGCCGCAACGAAACTCAGCGTTTCCGCAGACCGCACGAAAGCAAACAAACCATTCAGATTATCCATGGTCACTCTATTAGAGAAATATTGTCCGCTATGTCGGGAAGTATGGCGTAATTTTCAACGATTAAAGCCTGTGTATCATGAATTCAACCATTCCCTCCCACATTTAGATACCGCAGGTGAAAAATGACTGCCCACACACATCCGCACAGTACAGCGGAGAAGCTGATGATTCTGACCGCTGTCTGCCTGGCGGCTCTCGCCATGCCCGTCAGCTTTACCGGCCCTGCCGTCGCACTTCCTGCCATTGCCCGCGCCCTTGGCGGCAGCCCGGTCGAACTCAACTGGGTTACCAATGGCTTCATGCTGGCCTTCGGCAGCAGCCTGATGGCGGCGGGCGCGCTCGCCGACAATTACGGGCGCAAACGCGTCTTCCTGACAGGCCTTGTGCTTTTTGCCGTTTTCTCGCTGGCGCTGTCGCTTGCCACCAGCCTTGTCTGGTTTGACATCATGCGCGCGGCACAGGGTCTTTCAAGTGCCCTGGCTTTCTCGGGTGGCATGGCTGCGCTCGCCCAGGAATTCGACGGGCAGGAACGCACCCGCGCCTTCAGCATGATCGGCATCACATTCGGCATTGGCCTGTCTTTCGGGCCGATTCTCTCGGGAATGCTGATCAGTCATTTCGGCTGGCAGGCAGCAATCCTCGTCACCCTGCCGATCACCCTTGTCGCATTTAGCCTTGGTGTTTTCCGGCTGCGGGAATCGCGCGACCCCGACGCAAGGGGCATCGACTGGCCGGGCGCCATCAGCTTCACGCTGGCGCTGACGCTGCTCACGTGCGGCATATTGCAGGCGCCGGATATCGGCTGGGGCCACCCGCTCGTCATCGGCATGCTCGCCGCCGCCCTGCTCGTGTTCGGTCTCTTCGCGATCATCGAACAGCGCGCGGCACGGCCGATGCTGGACCTCAGCCTGTTTCGTTATCCGCGTTTTGTCGGCGTGCAGATCCTCGCCGCGGCTCCCGCCTATTCCTTTGTCGTCCTGCTGATTCTCCTGCCCATCCGCTATATCGGCGTGGAGGGCCTCAGCGAGGTTCAGACCGGGCAGATGATGATTGCCCTGTCGGGGCCGCTGCTCATCGTGCCATTTCTGGCAGCACTGCTCACGCGCTGGTTCTCCGCCGCGATCCTGTGCAGTGCCGGCCTTCTCCTCTCGGCAGGTGGACTGTTCTGGCTCAGCCGCTGCATGCCGGGCCAGCCGGTGGAACTGACACTCCCGGCATTGGTCTTGATCGGCCTTGGCATCAGCCTGCCCTGGGGATTGATGGATGGCCTCGCCGTCAGCGTCGTCCCAAAGGAGCGGGCCGGCATGGCAACGGGTATTTTCAGCACCACGCGCATTGCCGGTGAAGGCATTGCCCTCGCTATTGTCAGCGCCCTGCTTACCGCGCTTCTCAACTGGAAATTGGGTGCGGGTCCTGATGTCGCGCAGGCGGCCCAGAAGCTGGCAACCGGCAATATCGCCTCAGCCATGGGCCTATTGGGTCCGGTCAGCCCGGAAGCCGTGCTGCAGACCTATGGCGAAGCCTTCGGCCAGCTCCTGCAGATTCTGGCGGAGATCACCCTTGTGACGGCGCTCGCCATCTTCATCGTCATGCGCATACCGGACAAGGCAGTCATCGCCGCCTGACCGGCCCAGCGATATCAAGCCCCGGCAGATGGCCTCATTTGCCGGGGTTTTTGCATGATGTCAGCGAAAGTTGACGTCGCGCCCGGCAGACCGGAGCGAAACGGTGAATCCCGCCAGAATATCGAAAAACGCCATTGCCATCAGAATGAAGAACAGCGAATGCGAGGCGCTGGGAACCAGCAGGAATTCCACCAGAAACGCCACGAACACGAAGGTCGACAGGAGATGGTCGACCACCGAGGCATTGCTCGTGCGCGTCGACTTCATGATCTCGAAGAACAGCAGCGCCAGCGACAGCACGATCATCAGGTCGCCCAATGTCATCCGCCATACGCCGCCCGACAGCATCTGCATGGAATAGAGCTGCGTCGCCCACGGATCGGCGCCGCCAATACCCGTCAATCCGGCAACCACCAGATTGAACACAACAAGCGGCACGATCATCAATGGAATATTGGAAATCACGGCATCTGTCTCCCATCGGCATGTCATAAACAAAAAAGACCGGCACAAGGCCGGTCCTCTTTATCACGAAATCCAGGAAGGGATCAGCCTTCTTTCGGCGTCAGAACCTGACGGCCGCGATACATGCCGGTCTTCAGATCGACATGGTGCGGACGGCGCAGTTCGCCTGAATTCTTGTCTTCGACGTAAGTCGGGGCCTTCAACGCGTCGGCGGAGCGGCGCATGCCGCGCTTCGACGGAGAAGTTTTTCTTTTAGGTACAGCCATTGTTCCTGCTCCAGTAATCAGTCAAAATCCGGCGCTGGCCCGATCGAGCCTGTCACAATGGACAAAATTCCGGAAAGTTCGGCTGGGGCTATACACGGCTTGAGAGCTTTTGACCAGCATGAGTCGCATATTTTTTGTCGCAAATGCCGATATGCCGGGATTTGCGCCGACTTAGTGTCTATTTGACACAACCAATATACGCACCGGCGCCCCGCGCACGCCGTTCATTGAGCCTTGCCAGCGTTTGCAACCCCTGCCCCGGCCGCGCCGGATTGCGCGCGATGGGGTTGGGCAGGGTCACCGCGAGAAAGGCAGCCTGCCGCGGTGTCAGCCTTGCCGCACTCACCTTGAAATGGTGCTGCGCCGCCGCCTCGATGCCATAGATGCCCGGGCCCCACTCGGCAATATTCAGGTAGATTTCCATCACCCGCCGTTTGGTCAGGATCAGATCGGTCATCATCGCCAGCGGCATTTCCAGGCCCTTGCGGATGAAAGACCGGCTGTTCCACAGGAACAGGTTCTTGGCGGTCTGCATCGTGATCGTCGACGCACCGCGCGTCTGCTCGCCATCCATGGCATCGGACACAACCAGATTCATCGCATCCCAGTCGACGCCGGAATGAAAGCAGAACCGCGCATCCTCCGACATCATGACGGAATGCACCAGCACCGGGGAAATCTCGTCCAGCGATACCCAGCGCCGGTCATAACCGGAAAAAGTCACGAGGTCCTTCACCATCAAGGTGGAAACCGGATGCACGAACGGCAGCCGGTACAGGCTGAGCAGGATGATGGGGATCATCATCAGGAGGATGCCCGCCAGAATCAGGTAGCGCACGATGCGCCCCAAAGGCGAGCCGCCCGGACTGACCAGATAGCCTCCGCCTCTTTTGTTTCTGACCAGAACCCGTGTCACACCCGCCGCCTGCGTTGAAAGCCCATCATGGACATAGAGCAACCATCCGCCAAAGGGAACCATTTCCATGCCATTCCGGCCATGTTCACAATGACAACAAGGCAAAAATGCAAAAGCAGCGCATCTAATCATTGACCGGGCGCCGATTTTTCGCTCATTGCCAGATCATGATGACAGATCAAGACACTTCCCTGTTTCAGATGACATTGCTGCATCGCGCCGCCTCGGTGGAAACACTGCTGGCCGACCTGCTCTCGGATCAGCCGCAAGACGGCGAGATCAGCCGTCCGCCCCGCCTCATGGCAGCGATGCGGCACGGCGTTCTCAATGGCGGCAAGCGCCTGCGCCCCTTCCTCGTCCTGGAAAGCGCCGCGCTCTTCGGTGCCGACACCCCCGCGGCTTTGCGGGTAGCGGCGGCGCTGGAATGCATCCACAGCTATTCGCTCGTCCATGACGATCTACCGGCCATGGACAATGACGATATGCGCCGCGGCCAGCCGACGGTGCATCGCAAATTCGACGAGGCAGCGGCAATCCTCGCAGGGGACAGCCTCCTGACCTACGCGTTCGAACTGATCGCAGCCGAGGCGACGGAACTTGATCCCGGCGCCAAGGTTGCACTGGTGACGGCTCTGGCACGCGCTGCCGGCATCGGCGGCATGACCGGCGGCCAGGCGCTCGATCTGGAAGCGGAAAAGGTCAAGCCCGACGAGGCAGGCATCATCCGCCTGCAGGCCATGAAGACCGGCGCGCTGATCCGTTTCGCCTGCGAGGCCGGTGCCATGATCGGCAATGCCAATTCCCGGGATCGCGAACGGCTGGCGGAATACGGCTCGGCCATTGGCCTTGCCTTTCAGCTGGCCGACGACCTGCTCGATGTCACCGCCGATGCTGCCCATATGGGCAAAGCCACCGGCAAGGATGCGGCAGCGGGCAAGGCTACGCTGGTTTCACTGCACGGGATCGACTGGACCAAGCGCCAGTTGAGCGGGCTGGTGGCACAGGCCGAGGAATTGCTTGCGCCCTTCGGCGAAAAGGCTGCCCTGCTCAAGCAGGCCGCACGGTTCATTGCCGAGCGGCAGAGCTGAATCTATTCGGCCGCGTGCGAGCCTGCGCCCTGGCCGAAGCGGTTTTCGATATAGTCGGCAACCATCTTCTGGAATTCCTTGGCGATGCCCGCACCGCGCAGGGTCGCCACTTTCTTGCCGTCGACAAAGACCGGGGCCGTCGGCGTTTCGCCGGTTCCCGGCAGTGAAATGCCGATATCCGCCATCTTGGATTCGCCCGGCCCGTTGACGATGCAGCCCATCACCGCGACATTGAGCGCTTCGACACCGGGATATTTCTCGCGCCAGACCGGCATGTTGTCGCGAATATCGCTCTGGATCGACTGCGCCAGTTCCTGAAACACGGTGGATGTGGTGCGCCCGCAACCGGGACAGGCCGCGACAATCGGGATGAACTGGCGAAAGCCCATGGTCTGCAGCAATTCCTGCGCCACCTGCACTTCGCGTGTCCGGTCACCGTTCGGTTCCGGTGTCAGCGATATGCGGATCGTATCCCCGATACCCTGCTGCAGGAGGATGCCGAGCGCCGCCGAGGAAGCGACAATGCCCTTGGAGCCCATGCCGGCTTCGGTAAGGCCGAGATGCAGCGCATGATCGCAGCGCCGCGCCAGCTCTGCATAAACCGCGATCAGATCCTGCACCTGGCTGACCTTGGCGGAAAGAATGATTCTGGAGCGCGGCAGGCCGATTTCTTCGGCCAGCTGCGCGGAAATCAGCGCCGACTGGACAATGGCCTCGCGCATGACCTGTTCCGCCGTCAGGGGCGCGCCGGCCGCATGGTTCTGGTCCATCAGCGCAGTCAGCAGTTCCTGATCGAGCGAACCCCAGTTGACGCCGATGCGCACCGGCTTGTCATAGCGGATCGCCATTTCGATGATGGCGCCGAACTGCGCATCCTTCTTGTCCTTGAAGCCGACATTGCCCGGATTGATGCGGTATTTCGCCAGCGCTTCGGCGCAGGCCGGATGGTCCGTCAGCAGTTTGTGACCGATATAATGGAAATCGCCAACCAGCGGTACGTTCAGGCCAAGCCGGTCCAACCTTTCGCGGATTTTCGGCACAGCGGCAGCGGATTCATCCCGGTCAACGGTGATACGGACGATCTGCGATCCCGCGCGGGAAAGGGCTGCCACCTGCGCAACGGTGCCGTCCACATCGGCTGTATCCGTATTGGTCATCGACTGCACGACGACGGGCGCGCCTCCGCCAACCATGACCCCGCCCACATCGACGCCAACGGAGGCGCGGCGGGCAAAGGGCTGCGAATAATAGTCAGACATTGTCAAACTCCAGATATTCCCTTCACGTGGCGCAGGGAACGCCTTGTGTCAACACCATGTGACATGAACGCGGCAAATTCAAAGCAAATGCGCTTCCCGATCACGCCACAGTGAACCGTATGACAAAGTGTTCACGTTCCAAAGCTGGTATTTTTGCTGCAATGCAATATATTCCAGACGCCTTCAACACGGTTGTTAAACCAAAGGAAGTTTCTCATGGCCAAGAAGACCGCAGTCGTCACAGGTTCCAACTCCGGCATCGGACTGGGTTCCGCCCACGCCCTCGCAGCGGCGGGTTACAATGTGGTGATCAATTCCTTCACGGACCGCCCGGAAGACCACGATCTTGCCAAGGAGATCGCCGCACAGCATTCCACCGGCGTCGCCTATATCAAGGCCGACATGTCCAAGGGTGACGAATGCCGTGCCCTGATCGACCAGGCCGCCGCGACATTCGGCAGCGTCGATGTGCTGGTCAACAATGCCGGCATCCAGTTTGTCGCCCCTGTCGACGAATTCCCGACGGAAAAATGGGATGCGATCATCGCCATCAACCTGACCTCGGCGTTCCACACCACCGCTGCCGCGCTTCCCTATATGAAGAAGGCCGGATGGGGCCGCATCGTCAATATCGCCTCGGCGCATGGCCTGCGCGCATCGCCGTTCAAGTCGGCTTATGTGGCGGCCAAGCACGGCATTCTCGGATTGACCAAAACCGTCGCGCTGGAAGTGGCGGAAAAGCATATCACCAGCAACGCCATCTGCCCCGGTTATGTCCTGACACCGCTCGTCGAGGCTCAGATCCCCGACCAGATGAAAGCGCACAACATGGACCGCGAAACCGTCATCCGCGAAGTCATGCTCGACAGGCAGGCGACCAAGGAATTCGCCACGGTCGACCAGATCGGCGCGACGGTGGTGTTTCTCGCCAGCGATGCGGCGGCGCAGATCACCGGTACATCCATCTCCGTCGATGGCGGCTGGACGGCGCAGTGATGAACCACAAACCCAAGGTCATCAACATCGCGCTGCAGGGCGGCGGCTCGCACGGCGCCTTCACCTGGGGTGTTCTCGACCGCATTCTGGAAGATGGCCGACTGACCATCGAGGGCATATCCGGCACCAGCGCCGGCGCCATGAATGCTGTCGCGCTGGCTGATGGCTGGAGCCGCAACGGTCCCGATGGCGCCCGCGAGAAGCTCTATGAGTTCTGGCGGGCGGTGGGCCGCACCGGGCAGTTCAGCCCGGTTCAGCGCACGCCCTGGGACCGCTTTTTTGGCAACTGGTCCGTCGAGAACGGCGTCGGGTACAATCTGTTCGAGCAGTTCTCGCGCATGTTTTCGCCCTATGAGTTCAACCCGTTCAACCTCAACCCGCTGCGGGATGTGGTCGAGCGTGAGATTGATTTCGACCGGGTGAAAGCCTGTTCGGCGCTCAAGCTGTTCATCTCGGCAACCAATGTGGAAAGCGGCCGCCTGCGGGTCTTTTCCCAGTCGGAGCTCAATGCCGATGTGGTGATGGCCTCCGCGTGCCTTCCCTATATTTTCCAGGCGGTTGAGATTGAAGGTGAACCCTACTGGGATGGCGGCTATGGCGGCAACCCGGCGCTCTATCCCTTCTTCTATTCGACCAAGAGCGAAGACCTGCTGCTTATCCAGATCAACCCGATCGAACGGCGCGGCGCGCCGAAGACCGCCCGCGAAATCACCGACCGTATCGACGAGATCACCTTCAATGCAGCGCTGCTGCGTGAGTTCCGTTCGATTGCCTTCGTCAATTCGCTGATCGACGCAGGCCGGATCGAACACGGCGAATACAAGCATATCCGCATGCACCGTATCGATGCCGATGTGGCGCTGGCTGGCCTGGCGGCCTCATCGAAAATCAACGCGGAATGGGCCTTTCTCGAATATCTGCGCGACCTCGGCCAGGCCGCTGCCGATGACTGGCTGGAAGAGCATTTCGATGCGGTGGGCGAACACGCGACACTCGATCTCTCGGGTGAGCTTTCTCCCGAAATGAATGTCGGTTTGAAAGCCCACAAGGCCGGACGGAGGGTGACCGACTTTCTGCTGCAGCGCAAGAAACCGGCGGTCGCGGCAAGCCGCCGGGCATAGATCAGGTGCCCGGGTTTTCGTTGCGGTCGGCGCTGGCGGCAAGATTGGCCATCAGGAACACCACAACGAGCAGGCAGGCGAGCACCATATAGACCGGACCGAACCCCGTGCGCCCGCCGACAAAGCCAATGGCCGACGGCGCGACCAGAATGCCGGAATAGCCCATCAGCGTGACAAGGCTGAGGGCAACGCCCGAAGACGTTCCCTTCTGGTTGCCCGCAGCCGAGAAGGCGATGGGCACCATATTGGCAATGCCCAGCCCCGCAAATGCAAAGGCCAGAATGGCGATCCAGGGGCTTGGCGCAAGGCTTGCAACCAGCATACCTGACGCGCCGATCAGCGCGGAAATGCGCAATGTCTTCACCGCACCGAAGCGGTTGCGCACGCCGTCGCCGAGAAAGCGCATGACGGACATCGTTCCCGAAAATGCGGCGAAGGCAAATCCGGCCGTGGCAATATCGGCACCGCGCTCCTGCTTGAGGTAGAGAGCCGCCCAGTCGAGAACCGACCCTTCCGGAACCATGGAGAAAAGCGCCATGATGCCGATGAGATAAATCAGCGGGTTGGTCGGGAAAGCCAGCTTGCCCTTTTTCTCGTGCACCACCGGCGCATCTTCTGTGATCATGTAGCGGAACGCGGCTAACCCCAGAGCAACCGCAATGGCTGTGACCACCGCCGCGTGAACCAGATGACCCTGTGCTTCGATCAGCAGACCGCCTAGGGCGCCGCCGGCGAAGCCGCCAAGGCTCCAGAACCCGTGTGAGGATGACATGACGGCGCGCGACAGTTTTTTCTCCACCTCGACGGCATTGGCGTTCATGGCCACATCCATGCCCCCGATGACGGCACCGAAGAGGAAAAGCGCGGGCGCCGCGATATAAACATTCGGAGCCAGCGCCACCAAGAGCAGGGAAAAGCTGCAGAAGACGGCAAAGCCCTTCACCACCGCGCGCGAGCCGTACCGGCCGATGAGGTAGCCGCACCAGGGCATCGCCGCCAGGGCGCCAAGGCCAAACACCAGGATCATCAGGCCGAGCGTGAACTCGCTGATGTGCAGGCGGGTCATGAACACGGGGATCTGCGGCGCCCAGCTGCCGATCAGAAATCCATTGAAAAAGAAAGCGCTGGCAACTGCCCAGCGGCCATAGACGGCTTTCTTCCTGTAGACGGAGGCATCCATAGTTTTATCACCAGCTTGAATTTCGGACAGGATGGACATCACGCACCGCGTCTGTCGGCGATGACGACTTCGACACCCACGCCGCGAATCCGCTCAACAATCGACGGGTCGGCGGTTCTGTCGGTAATCAGCGTCGATATGGCCGAGATGGGCGCAATGGCAAAGGGCGCCTGCTTCAGCAGCTTTTCAGCCGTGGCAAGCAGCATCACTTCATTGCTCGCCCTGCTCATGGCCAGTTTCAAATGCGCGTCCTCGTAGTTCTCGGCGCGCAGTGTCAGGCTCTCGTCGATGGCACAGGCGCCGAGCACACAGTAATCGACGTGCATGAGCTGCACTTCGGCAAGCGGCGACTGCCCGATGACGCTGCGGGTGAAACGATTCAGCGTGCCGCCGAGGAGAATAACCTCGCACAGGGGATGGTCGAGAGCGGCCGAGGCAATATCCGGCGAACTGGTGATGATGCGCATCTGCAGGTTGACCGGCAGGGCGCGCACAAACTCAAGCACGGTCGTGCTCGAATCGAGAAGCATGGTGGAATTCGCGGCAATTCGTTCAGCGGCAACGGCGGCAACCGCCTTTTTCCCGGCCGTTTCATCCTTGGCGCGCTGCTGAAAGCTGCGAAAGCTCGAACTGCTGCGCGCTGCACCGCCATGGAAGCGCTGGACAAGCCCTGCTTCGGATAATTCGCGCAAATCCCGGCGGATGGAATCTTCCGAAACCCCGAATTCCGTCGCAACGGCATTCGCCAGAACGCGGCCGGATTCATTGACCCGTTTGAGGATCATGCTCTTCCGCTCTTCCGGCGACAGGTCTTTGGTCATTGTGGGAATACCCTGCACGTGCGCGCTCATATTCCGCATCGGCTGCGGAACTCAACGACCCGACCATACTTCGCATATGCGCACTATTCAATGCCTGTTTATGCCGATATGCGCACATATCGGCATAACATGTTACATCGGGTGATGGGCAGCAGCTTTGTGCGTGGTTCGACAAGCTCACCATGAGGGAAGTGGAGGGCTGCAAGGCCAATTGGAGCGTTGCAGAACAGGCTCCCTGCAATCCTCCACTTCCCTCATGGTGAGCTTGTCGAACCACGCACGAGGAAAACGGCCATCAGCACATGACCATCCCGCCGCGCCCCAAGATTGAGCTCAGGGGCACGACGCGGCCGGCTATGCGGACCGGATAGCCCTTACTCGTAAACGGCGAGCAGGTCCTTGGCATCGATCTGGTCACCGGCGCGGACCAGAATTTCAGCCAGCGTTCCATCCCGTTCGGCGCGCAGGGCCGTTTCCATCTTCATCGCCTCGATCGAGAGAAGCACGTCACCCGCATTGACCTTCTGGCCAACCGAGACGCCCACGGTGGACACAATACCCGGCATCGGCGCACCGACATGCTTGTCATTACCAAGCTCTGCCTTGCGGCGGACACCGACGCTGCCCGCACGGGTGCGGTCAGGCACCTTCACGCGGCGCGGCTGGCCGTTCATTTCGAAGAACACTGTGACCATGCCCTTCTCATCCGGCTCACCCACCGCCTGATTGCGTACAACCAGGGTTTTGCCACGCTCGATATCGAGGAAGACTTCCTCTTCCTGCGCCAGCCCGTAGAAATAGACATGTGTCGGCAGCACACTGGTCGGACCGTAAGTGCCATGCGTCACGGCAAAATCGGTGAACACCTTTGGATACATCAGATAGGAGGCAAATTCCTGATCGCTAACCTTGCGCTCCAGCTTTTCCTCAATGTCCTTGCGCTCGGTCACGAGATCGGCCGGTGCCAGCAGTGAGCCGGGCCGAACGGTGAATGGCTTTTCTGCTTTCAGGATCTTCTTCTGGATATCTTTGGGCCAGCCCTTCGGCGGTTGGCCGAGATCGCCGCGCATCATCGAAACCACCGAATCCGGGAAGGAAATATCCTTGTCCGGGTTCTTCACGTCGGCGACGGACAAATCCTGGCTGACCATCATCAGCGCCATATCGCCCACGACCTTGGATGACGGCGTGACCTTGACGATATCGCCGAACATCTGATTGACGTCAGCATAAGCCTGCGCCACTTCGTGCCAGCGCGTTTCAAGGCCGAGCGAGCGTGCCTGTTCCTTCAGGTTGGTGAACTGGCCGCCCGGCATCTCGTGCAGATAGACTTCCGATGCCGGTCCCTTCAGATCGCTTTCGAATGCCGCATATTGGGTGCGGACCGCCTCCCAGTAGAACGAGATGCGGCGGATCCATTCCGGATCAAGCCCTGGATCGCGTTCCGTGCCCTTGAGGGCTTCGACGATCGAACCGAGACAGGGCTGCGAGGTATTGCCGGACAGGGCATCCATGGCAGCATCGACAACGTCGACTCCCGCATCCACGGCGGCAAGCACGGTTGCCGCTGAGATGCCCGACGTGTCATGCGTGTGGAAATGCAGCGGCAGGTCGGTCGCCTCGCGCAATGCCTTGAACAGCACCTTGGCAGCGCCCGGCTTGAGCAGCCCGGCCATGTCCTTGACCGCGATGATATGTGCGCCGGCCTTTTCCACTTCCTGCGCCAGATCGACATAATATTTCAGGTCGTATTTCGGCCGGGCGGAATTCAGGATATCGCCGGTGTAGCAGATGGCGGCTTCACACAGCTTGTCCTCCTCCAGCACCGCATCCATGGTGACGCGCATGTTCTCGACCCAGTTGAGGCTGTCGAACACGCGGAACACATCGACGCCGTTGCGGGCGGCCTGCTGCACGAAATACTTGACCACATTGTCGGGATAGCTCTTGTAGCCAACGCCATTGGCGCCGCGCAGCAGCATCTGCAACAGGATGTTCGGTGCCGCTTCGCGCACGTCTGCAAGCCGCTCCCATGGATCTTCCGTCAGAAAGCGCATGGCCACGTCAAACGTCGCGCCGCCCCAGCACTCCAGCGAGAACAGCTGCGGCAAGGCGCGCGCATAGGTACCGGCAACCCGGGCGATATCGAAGGTGCGCATCCGCGTTGCCAGCAGGGACTGATGGCCATCGCGCATGGTGGTATCGGTGAACAGGGCGCGCTTTTCATTGCGCATCCATTCGGCGAACTTCTTCGGCCCCAACTGATCCAGCAGCTGCTTGGTGCCATCCGGGATCGGTGCCTCAATGAACGGCACCCGCGGCAGCGCCGCTTCGGCCGGCGGCGTGGCACGGCCCTTGGTTTCCGGATGGCCATTGACGGTGACATCGGCCAGATAGGTCAGAAGCTTGGTGGCCCGATCCTGGCGCTTCACCTGTGCGAACAGCTCCGGCGTCGTATCGATGAACTTCGTCGTGTAGCTGTTATCGGCAAACTTCGGATGGGTGATGATGGCTTCAAGGAAGGTCAGGTTGGTGGCAACACCGCGGATGCGGAACTCGCGCAAGGCGCGGTGCATACGCTGGATCGTCTCGTCGGCCGTCGGCGACCACGCCGTGATCTTTTCCAGAAGCGGATCGTAATAGCGGGTGATGACAGCGCCCGAATAGGCGGTGCCGCCGTCCAGCCGGATGCCGAAACCGGTTGCACCGCGATAGGCGGTGATACGGCCGTAATCCGGAATGAAGTTCTGTTCGGGATCTTCCGTGGTGATGCGGCACTGCAACGCGTGGCCGTTCAGCTTGATATCCTTTTGCGCGGGAACGCCGGATTCCGGTGTTCCGATCGTCGCGCCTTCCAGAATGCGGATCTGCGCCTTGACGATATCGATGCCGGTGACTTCCTCGGTCACCGTGTGTTCCACCTGAATACGCGGATTGACCTCGATGAAATAGAACTGGTTTGTGTCGGCATCCATCAGGAATTCGATGGTGCCCGCACCGATATAAGCGGTTTTCGCGGCAATCTTCAGGCCGTAATCGGCAATCTCCTTGCGCTGCGCCTCGTTGAGGTAAGGTGCCGGCGCGCGCTCGACAACCTTCTGGTTGCGGCGCTGGATCGAACAATCGCGCTCGAACAGATGCACCGCATTGCCGTGCGTATCGCCAAGTATCTGCACCTCGACGTGGCGCGCGCGCTGCACCAGCTTTTCAAGGTAGACTTCATCCTTGCCGAAGGCGGCCTTGGCCTCGCGCTTGCCTTCGGTGACCTCGCGGGCAATATCATCCGGCGAGAAAATGGCGCGCATGCCGCGCCCGCCGCCACCCCAGGATGCCTTCAGCATGACGGGGTAGCCGATCGTCTCGGCGAGCTTCTTCACCTCGTCCATGTCGTCGGGCAGCGGGTCAGTTGCCGGCACGACCGGAACGCCGATCTCGATGGCGAGATTGCGGGCAGCAACCTTGTTGCCGAGGCGGCGCATGGTTTCCGGCTTCGGCCCGATGAAGATAATTCCAGCTTCACCGCAGGCCTCGGCAAATTCCGGGCTTTCGGACAAGAGGCCATAGCCCGGATGGATGGCGTCGGCGCCCGACAGCTTTGCCACCCGGATGATTTCCTCGATCGACAGATAGCTTTCGATCGGCCCCATGTCTTTGGCCAGATGCGGGCCGCGCCCAACCTGATAGGACTCATCCGCCTTGAAACGGTGCAGCGCCAGCTTGTCTTCCTCCGCCCATATCGCCACGGTTTTCATGCCAAGCTCGTTGGCGGCGCGGAAAACACGGATGGCGATTTCTGATCGATTGGCGACGAGGATCTTCTTGATAGGCAAGGCGAAAACTCCGAAATCTCATAGAGGCAATATGAGTGGTAAAACCCTATTGGCGGGGTGATTGCTGCACTGCAAACAATGCATATTGATCACAAGACGGTGAAATGTCCAACGGCAAAATGCCCGGCATGAGAGCCGGGCATTTCGCATGAGATAGCAAGCGGAAAGGCTTACTGCTGGATGTAGGTGTACTTGCCGTCCTTGTCCTTCTTCCATTCGTACATGACGTAGCCTGGAAGCTTCGGATCGCCCTTTTCGTCAAAGGAGATATCGCCGAGAACCGACTTGAACGGGCCTTTTCCCTTCAGAGCCTTGGCAACGGTTTCAGGGTCGTTCGACTTAGCAGCGGTTGCTGCTTCGACGATGGCCTGCACGGCTGCATAAGCGTAGAGGGTGTAGGCTTCCGGCTCAAAACCGGCCTTGCGGAACTTCTCGACCAGTTCCTTGTTGGCCGGGTTGTTGCGCGGATCGGGACCGAACGTGTTGAGCGTACCAACCACGGCGTCGCCGGCAATCGCTGCGAGCTCGTTGGTGACGATGCCGTCGCCGGAGATGAACTTGACCTTCAGGCCCTGATCAGCCAGCTGGCGGATGATCAGACCAGCTTCGGTATGCAGACCACCCCAATAAAGGACGGTCACGCCGGCCTGCTTTGCCTTGGCGATCAGTGCGGAGAAGTCCTTGTCGCCAACGTTGACGCCTTCATAAAGAACAGGCTTCAAGCCCTTTGCTTCAATCGTCTTCTTGGTTTCATCGGCAAGACCCTGACCATAAGGCGTCTTGTCATGGATGACCGCGATCTTTGCATCCTTGTAATGCTCGGCGATATAGGCACCGGCAATGGCACCCTGCTGGTCATCGCGACCGCAGGTGCGGAATGTGTTCCACAGGCCGCGTTCGGTGAACACAGGGTTTGTCGCGGCTGGTGTTACTTCAACAATGCCGTTTTCCGCATAGACTTCGGATGCCGGAATGGATACGCCGGAATTGAAGTGACCGACAACGAACTTCACGCCATCGGCAACGAACTTGTTGGCAACCGAAACGCCCTGCTTGGCGTCGGAAACGTCATCGCCCAGAACGAATTTGATCTTTTCGCCATTCACGCCGCCAGCCGCATTGACCACCTCTGCGGCGGCTTCGGCACCCTTCTGGATCTGCGCGCCGTAAGCGGCATTGGGGCCGGTCAACGGAGCACCAATACCGACCAGAAGATCAGCATAGGCGTGACCGCCCAAAGCGAGCATTGCTGCAACAGCAACACCCGAGAACAGTGACTTCTTCATTTGAAAACTCCCATTTTCTAGGTACTTACGAAACCCCTAACGATGAAATCTTCCCATCGCTTGAAGACCACATTTGCCGATTTTCCGGCGGTTGTCACGCTGATTCATTTCGCGTCAGCGAGATTGCTTAGGCCCCTTTTCTTTCCTTGAACGAGAAGGGGGAAACTTTTTCATAGAGCCAGTGATATTGCTGAACCATCTGGTTTGTCCGGGTGTAGCGATAGCCCAATGTACCGATGATGATCAGCACGATCGTGTCGACGACGTAGTAGTGCAGCGTCACCATCGTGCCCTCAAACAGCGCGAAGTGGATGAAGCGGACGCCGATGCCGAGAAGCAGCATATAGAAGATCAGGATTGTATGGGAACGCCATGTCTTGGCGCAGGCGCGGCCCGCCATCCATGCGGCCCAGCCACCCATGACGCAGGTTACCAGCACAAACAGCCAGAATGAGGGTTCTTCGTACAGAATGCCTTGCATGGCAGTATTCCCCTTGCAGCACCGGATTTTCCAGACCCGCTGGAAAGCCGGCCCTATTTTTGTCAGTGACGTCCGCCCTCAAGATAGGCCGCGCGCACTTCCGGATTGGCGAGAAGATCCTTGCTCGATCCGCTCATCGTCACGATACCATTGACCATCACATAGCCGCGATCCGCCAGTTTCAGCGCGCCGAAGGCATTCTGTTCAACCAGAAACACCGTCAGGCCCGTGGACTTGTTCAGTTCCTTGATCGCCTCGAAAATGTGCTTGATGATCAACGGAGCAAGACCCAGCGACGGCTCATCCAGAAGCAGCAGGCGCGGACGCGCCATCAATGCGCGGCCGATGGCCAGCATTTGCTGCTCACCGCCCGACAGGGTACCGCCGCGCTGGTTGATGCGTTCCTTCAGGCGCGGAAACAGGTCGAAAACCTTGCGCACGTCCTCGTCATAAAACTCCAGATTGTCGAGGCTGGCGCCCATCTGCAGGTTTTCCTGCACAGTCATACGCGGGAATATCCGGCGGCCTTCCGGCGACTGGGCGATGCGCAGGCGCGCGATCTCATGGGTCGGCAATTGCGTGATGTCCTGGCCAGCAAACATCACCCGGCCCTTGCGGGCCCGAGGCATGCCGAAAATGGTCATCATCAGCGTCGACTTGCCGGCGCCGTTGGCGCCGATCAGCGTGACGATTTCACCGGCATCCGCATGGACGCTGACGCCGCTGAGCGCGCGGATATTGCCGTAATAGGTCTCAACGTTCTCGACGCTGAGAAGGGCCCCGGTCCTCGGAAGAGTTTGTGTTTCCGACATTACTTCGCCCCTCCGGTCTTCTTCGCAGCCGGTTTGCCCTGGCTCTCTTTCGCCAGCTTTTTGGCCTGGCCGATCCAGTCTTCGCGCGCGATGCGCCCGTCAAACGCCAGATAGGCTTCGGCGGCGATCACATCGGCCTTCTTCCAGGCCGCGATCTGGTCGAAATGGAAAATGCCATGTTCGTTGAGCCGGCGCTCGTTGACCGGGCCAATCCCCTTGATCAGGGTCAGGTTGTCGGGCGTGCCGCCGCGCGGTGCGGCGAGCGCATTGGCGGTCGCTCCCGCCTTGATTGCCGGACCGGCGGGCTTTGCCGCAGCTTCGGCCGTTGCAGCCGCCAGCGCTTCCGGGTGCGTCTCGGTGATTTCCTGGATGGCCTCCGTGGATAAAAGATCAACGGCCGCAGTGATATCATCATTGCCGGTCGCCACGACGTGCTCGATCAGTTCGACCACCTCTTCGTCCTCGACACCGAGGTAGGCGGCAATGACCTTCGGGTCATTCTTCACGCTCGCCGGCGTTCCGTCGGAAATCTTGGTGCCGTATTCGAGTACAACAACGTGATCGGAGATTTCCATTACCACGGACATGTCATGCTCGATCAGGATGATCGACGTTCCTGTTTCATCGCGGATGCTGAGCAACAGCTGGTTCAGCTCCGCCGATTCACGCGCGTTGAGACCGGCGGCGGGTTCGTCCAGGCAGAGAAGCTCCGGATCGGTGCACATGGCGCGGGCGATCTCGAGACGCCGCTGGGCGCCATAGGGCAGATCGCCTGCCGGGTCGTCGGCACGGTCGATGAGGTTGATCTTCTGCAGCCAGAAACGGGCTTTCTCGATCGCGTCGGCGGCGGCCTTCTTGTAAGTGGGAAAGCCGAGAAGACCGAGGATCGTATAACCCGACGACAGCATCAGGGGATTGTGCTGGGCAACCAGCAGGTTCTCCAGAACGGTCAGCCCAGAGAACAGCCGGATGTTCTGGAACGTGCGTGCCACTTTCGCCTTCTTGGTGATGACGAAGTCGGCCATGCGCTCCAGAAGATATTCCTCGCCATTCTGGCGGGTCATGGTCAGCATGCCTTCGGTCGGCTTGTAGAATCCGGTGATGCAATTGAACACCGTGGTCTTGCCTGCACCGTTCGGGCCGATCAGGGCGGTGATATCCCCGCGCTTGGCTTCGAAGTTCAGGTCGTTGATGGCGATAAGCCCGCCAAACTTCATCGAGAGATGTTCAACGCGCAGCACGGCGCTGGGATTGTTACGCACTTCCGAAACCATCAGCCGTGCCCTTCTTTCGTAAACTCGCTGGAGATCATCTTGCGCTCGTGCAGGAAGGCACTCGGTTCCCGGTTACCGACAAATCCGCGCGGCTTCCACACCATGACGACAATCATGGCGAGACCGAACAGCAGCATACGATAGAGTTCCGGCGTAAAATCGTTGCCGAAGATCAGCTTGAGGAATTCCAGTTCGCGCAGGAGTTCCGTGCCGCCGATCATCACCGCCGCGGCGATGGCGATACCGATGAGCGATCCCATGCCGCCGAGCACGACGATGGCAAGAATGATCGCCGATTCGAGGAACACGAAGGATTCAGGACTGACGAACCCTTGGCGGGCAGCGAAGAATGACCCGGCAAACCCGCCGAACATCGCGCCGGTGGCAAAAGCCGTCAGCTTGGTGGTCGTCGTGTTGATGCCGAGGGACCGGCAGGCGATCTCGTCCTCGCGCAACGCTTCCCAGGCGCGGCCGATCGGCATGCGGCGCAGGCGGATCGTCACCCAGGCGGTCAGGAGAGCAAGGAACAGAATGAGATAATAGAGGAAAATCTTGTAGTAGACGCCGGAGTTCGGCAGGCCGAACATGGCGGCAAAACCGGTGGGGCCTGGCGTGAAGGGAATGCCGAACATGGTGGCCTTGGCAATACCGGAGATACCGAATGTACCCTTGGTCACAACGGTCCAGTTGATCAGCACAAGACGGATGATCTCACCAAAGGCCAACGTGACAATGGCAAGATAGTCACCCCGCAGCCGCAGCACCGGAAAGCCGAGCACAATGCCCCACGTGGCGGCAAAGATACCGGCCATCGGCAGGAGCAGCCAGAAGGACAGGCCGAAATGCGCGGAGAGCAGGGCGTAGGAATAGGCGCCGACCGCGTAGAAGGCGACATACCCAAGATCGAGCAGGCCAGCGAGACCCACGACGATGTTCAGACCCCATGCCAGCATGACGTAGATCAGGATCTGGATACCGAAATTGTCGACATATTTGAGCGAGCCCTGCACACCGCTCTGGAACGACCATTGTCCGGTCACCGCGAACTGAATCAGCGCCAGGATCAGGATGACGACGAAGGGGTAGGTGAAAAGCAGGGCAAGGCCAAACCGCGACACCGTCGCCTTGAGCGAGCGGCGGTCAATCTTGGCAGCCGCTGGCACCTTGCTTTTGGCCAGCTTCGCCTGTTCCCGCGACGGCGTAATGAACGCTGCGAAGATGAAGCGCCCAATGGCAGCCACGGCCACGAAGATCGCCAGCAAGCCCCAGCGCTGGGCGAGAACCAGTTCATTGTTGATGTTCTGGTCGGTGCGGAAACCAATGACAAGGAAGAACAGGCCGAACGCGATGATTCCGGCAATCACCGCTTCCCTGACGGCTTTCACGTAGACGGAATCCTGTCCTGAAGATTGGATATCAGCCATAAGCTCAGACCTTTTCGACTTCGGGCCGACCAAGAATGCCGGAGGGCAGGAAGATCAGGACGATTGCAAGGATCGAAAATGCAGCCACATCCTTGTAATCGATGGAGAAATAGGCAGACCACAACGCTTCGATCAGCCCGATCAGCAGGCCGCCGACCACCGCACCGGGCAATGAGCCGATACCGCCGAGCACCGCGGCCGTAAACGCCTTGACGCCGGGTGTGAAACCATCGGTGAAGGAGATGACACCGTAGAACATGAGGTAGAGCGTTCCGGCGACCGCAGCGAGCATGGCGCCCATGACGAAGGTCATGGAAATCGTCTTGTCCACGTCGATACCGAGGAGTGCGGCCATCTTGCGGTCCTGCTCGCAGGAACGCTGGGCCCGCCCGAGCGTGGTCCGGTTGACCAGATACCAGAATGCGGCAAGCAGGATCGCGGTGACGATAACGATCACCATCTGCTTGTAGGCGATGGTGATGCCCGTGCCGTAGATTGTCACACCGCCATTGACGAGCGGCGGGATCGGCTTGTTGCGCGGGCCCTGTGTGACCTGCACGAAATTGGACAGCGCGATCGACATGCCGATCGCCGTGATCAACGGCGCGAGGCGGAACGATCCGCGTAGCGGCCGGTAGGCAAGACGCTCGATTGTCCAGCTCCACAACCCTGTCAGCAGCATGGCGACAAGCATCATAAGGAGCAGCGCCAGCACAACAGGGACGCCGCCGATAAACGTGGTTAAAGCAAGAAAAACGATCATCGCCATGAACGCGCCAAGCATGAAAACGTCGCCATGGGCGAAGTTGATCATGCCGATGATCCCGTAGACCATCGTATAGCCGATTGCGATCAGTCCGTAGATTGAACCGAGTGTCAGACCGTTGATCGATTGCTGGATGAAGTACTCCATCGCAACGATACCCCTCATTTTCATTGGGAAGTTTCTTATCCGGTTTTTTTATCCGGTTCCCGTTTACCCCAACCTCTTTACACGTAACGTCTGCGTTAAAGAAAGCAACAGCTTTTTTAGCACAAACAGCGGCATCACATTTGCTTGCATACTCCGTGCGAAATTTTTCACCAAATTTTCGTCATTTGTTGACGAAATTTACAGCAAATGCCTCTGATTTAACTGAATTACCTATCCCCGCCTTATTGTCGGAACGGGCCGGGCAAGGCTCACTTGACCACAAAGCCGTGAGCGAAGGGATCGCGGTCATCGATAAAGATCGTGCTGTAACCGGTCATCCGCGCCCACCCCGCGACCGAGGGTATTATTGCATCGCGATCGCCGACATGGGTGGCCGATTCCACCCGGCCATGAAACAGCGAGCCGATGATCGATTCATGCACGAAGTCGTCTCCAGGCTTCAATTTCCCCTTTGCCGTCAGTTGCGCCATGCGGGCCGATGTACCCGTGCCGCAGGGGGAGCGGTCAATCGCCTTGTCACCGTAGAACACGGCATTGCGCGCATGCGCTTCCGGCCTGGTCGGCGCCCCGGTCCACAGGATATGGCTGAGTGTGTTGATATCGGGCTTTTCCGGGTGCTGGAACGTATATCTCTCGTTCAGACGCTCGCGCAAAACCGGGCTCCAGCCGATAAGATCGAGCGCCCGGTAATCCGCCATATCCCGGAAGTTCTTCTGCGGATCGACGATTGCATAGAAATTGCCGCCATAGGCAACATCCACATGCAGTGTCCCGAGGTCCGGACATTCCACTTCCAGCCCTTCCGCATAGAGAAAGGCCGGAACGTTGGTGATGCGCACGCTGGTGACATACTGGCCTTCCTGCGTGTATTCGGCGACCACCAGACCGGCCGGGGTATCCAGCCTCAATATGCCTGGAGTCTTCGGGGTAATCAGGCCGTGTTCGATCGCCATCGTCACCGTGCCGATGGTGCCGTGGCCGCACATGGGCAGACAGCCCGACGTCTCGATGAACAGCACCGCCACATCGCAATCCTCGCGGGTCGGCGGATAGAGAATGGAACCGGACATCATGTCGTGGCCGCGCGGCTCGAACATCAGACCGGTACGGATCCAGTCGAATTCGCGCAGGAAATGCGCGCGTTTTTCCATCATGGTCGAGCCGGTGAGATTTGGCCCTCCCCCTGCCACGAGACGTACCGGGTTACCACAGGTGTGACCGTCGACACAGAAGAAGGAATGACGCGCCATGATGTACAGGGTCCTAAAAGCGTTGCGGATTAAAGGGATCGATCGGGATCGACGGCCGCCGGCCCTCGATGAGATCGCAGATCAGTCGTCCCGTGGCGGCGGACTGGGTCAAGCCCAGATGCCCGTGACCAAAGGCATAGAGAACATTTTTGCTTTGCCTGGAATAGCCGATAACCGGCAGGGAATCGGGCATCGACGGACGATATCCCATCCATTGCCGGCCGCCGGATACATCAAGATCCGGCAGGAAGGTCTTGGCTTTCTGCAGCATGACGTCCGAGCGCTTGTAATTGGGGGGCAAGTCGAGACCGCCCAGTTCGACGGCTCCGCCAACGCGCACGCCGGTTTCGAGCGGCGTTACGACGAATCCGTGACCGGAGAAAATCAACTGGCGTTTCAGATCAAAGGCCCCGACAGGCAATGTGGTGTTGTAGCCGCGCTCCGTATCCAGCGGAATATGGTCTCCGAGATGCCGCGCCAGCCGGTGTGACCAGGCTCCGGCCGCAATGATGAGCTTGCCTGTTACGACCGTCCGCCCATCGGCAAGCGTGACTGTACCACCCGTATCGTCCGCGCTGACGGAAACGACGTCTGCACGCTCGAAGCGGGCGCCCAGTTTTTCCGCATGGGCCCATAGCCCTTTGCCGACATGTTTGGGATCGCTGACTGTCTTCCATCCCGGAACGAACGTTCCGGCGACAAAGCGCCGTGCCAGACCTGGCTGGCATGCGGCCAGCGCTTCGCCGCGCAAATGTTCGAAGGCGATGCCCGCCCTCTCCCGTGCCGCCCAGCCGGGCAGACAGAGATTGAGCTCATGCTCGCTCTCGTAAAGCTCAAGCGAACCATCCTCGCGCACCATATGGCGGAT
Source organism: Phyllobacterium sp. MT110 (assembly GCF_058792715.1). NCBI lineage: Bacteria > Pseudomonadati > Pseudomonadota > Alphaproteobacteria > Hyphomicrobiales > Phyllobacteriaceae > Phyllobacterium > Phyllobacterium sp. MT110. Next base: position 455,430 of record NZ_JBXAFE010000002.1, on the reverse strand, counting down.
ACCGGCGCGCTGCATCAGATCCAGCATTGCCGGCTCGGCGAGGCGCATCATCGCGCCCTGCGCCACCATGGTGCGTTCCAGCACGTCCGGCCGGCTGGCGCGCCAGAACCGGTAGAGCCATGGCGCCAGCCTGGGAAGGTAGGACGGCCGGATGGTGAACGGCCCGAGCGGGTCCATCAGCCAGCCCGGAACCTTGGCCATGACCCCTTTCGAGGCCATCGGCAATATGTCGGAAAAAGCCAGGGCCCCGGCATTGCCGGAGCTCGTCCCTTCGCAGATGCCCTGGTGATCGATCACCAGAACCCTGCGCCCGGCTTCGCCCAGAAAAGCCGCGATGGCAACGCCGATGATACCGGCGCCGACAATGACAATATCGTGCTTTTCCGGAGCGGCGCTCATGGCGCAGCCTCAGAGAACAGGCAGCTTCGGCCGCGACGCCATGGCATCCCTGACGATCTTGTCGACAGCCGCCCGGCGCGCACCGCGCAAAGGCTGGCGCGGCAGACGAACGCGATCATTGGTTCCGATTTCATGGACTTCCGCCAGCTTGATGTTCTGCACAAGATAGGTGGAGACATCGAGGTCAAGCAAGGGGCGGAACCAGCGATAGATATCCAGTGCCTCGGCATAGCGGCCGGCACCGACGAGCTTGTAGATCGCAACGGTCTCTTTCGGGAAGGCCGTGACCAGCCCGGCGACCCAGCCGATGGCGCCTGCAGTCAGCGCTTCGAAAGCGAGGTTGTCGACGCCGGTGAAGAGGTCGTAACGCTTGCCGAACGTATTGATGATATCGGTGGTGCGGCGCACGTCGTCGGAGGATTCCTTGATCGCCACGAAGTGCTTATCGGACGCAAGTTCCGCCAGGATTTCGCTGGTCACATCGACGCGATAGGCAATGCGGTTCGAATAGATCATCACGGGCAGATCGCCGGCAGCTGCAACGGCTTTCAGGGTGGTGACCGTTTCTTCCGGGTCCGTATGATAGATCGGGCTTGGAACCAGCATGAGGCCGTCCGCGCCGGCCTTGGCTGCCTGCTTGGCAAGCGCGGCGCCATCGCGGGTTGCCGCTTCATTGATGGTGAGAAGCACCGGCTTGCCCTTGGCAACACCCTGTGCCGTTTTCAGCACCGCGAGTTTTTCCTCGTGGCTGAGCATCGGGCCTTCGCCGAGCGAACCTGCAACAATCAAACCATCGCAACCCGCATCCATCAGGAGCGAGAAGCAACGTTCCATTTCCTTGTGATCGAGTTTATCATCTTCAGTGAATTTGGTTGTAACCGCAGGGAAAACGCCTGACCACATGTCTCTTCTCCTTCTTGATATATCAGAAATATATCTATAGGACGTGTGGCTGTCAATTGCCTTGAACAGAAAGTTTATCTGATGGATCAAACCGCAGTCCACACCATGGCCCAGACGGGCGAAAGTCTCGCTGAACTGGCCTATCGCCAGATCGAAGAGATGATCGTCACGCTGAAGCTTGAGCCTGGCGCGGTCGTCAACGAGCGCACCCTCACCGATGTGACCAATATGGGCCGCACGCCGGTGCGCGAAGCGGTGCAGAAGCTGGCCTGGGAAGGCTTGATGGAAATTCGCCCCCGCTCGGGCATTGCCATTGCCGCGCTCAATCCGCAGGACTTTACCAAGGTTCTCGATGCGCGCGAGGGTGTCGAGCGGGTTCTTGCACGCGATGCGGCGCTCTACGGCGCATCGCTACACCATGAAAGACTGAAAGCGGCATCCGATGCAATGATGGCTGCACGCTCCGGCAACGATGTGATCAGCTTTCTCAACGCCGACAAGATTTTCGATACGGTGCTCGGACAGGCGGCGGAAAACCCCTATGCGGCCCGTCTGGCGTCCCCGCTGCAAACCCATAGCCGCCGGTTCTGGTTCCGCCTGCAGCGGCCCGGCAGCCTCGAACAATCCGCCGGGGCGCACACGGCGCTGATCAAGGCGATCATCGCCCGCGAACCGGACAAGGCCGCCGACGAGGCGACCCGGCTGATCGGCTATCTCCGGACAATGGCCCCGTAAACCGGGTTCGGCCCAAAAGAAAATCGCCGCCCGGTGCGGAACCGGACGGCGATTTCAAAACTCAAAGCGATTTACTTCATCGTCGGAATGACGAACTCAGCCCCGTCCTTGACGCCCGACGGCCAGCGCGACGTGACGGTCTTGGTCTTGGTGTAGAAGCGGAATGCATCCGGGCCATGCTGGTTCAGATCGCCGAAGCCGGACCCCTTCCAGCCGCCGAAGGTGTAATAGGCGATCGGAACCGGAATTGGCACATTGATACCGACCATGCCGACCTGAACGCGCGAGGCAAAATCCCGGGCAGCATCGCCGTCACGGGTGAAGATCGCAACGCCATTTCCGTATTCGTGTTCATTCGGCAGACGGATCGCATCCTCATAGGTGTCGGCACGGACAATGCCCAGAACCGGACCAAAAATTTCTTCCTTGTAGATGCGCATGTCAGGCGTGACATGATCGAACAGGCAGCCGCCCATGTAGAAGCCGTTCTCATAGCCCTGCATCTTGAAGCCGCGGCCATCGACGACGAGCTTCGCACCTTCCTGGATGCCCAGATCGACATAGCCTTTGATGCGATCCAGCGCCTGCCGGGTCACAACCGGGCCGTAATCCGCCGACGCATCGGTGGAGGGGCCGACCTTCAGGCTTTCAACCCGGGGGATCAGGCGCTCGACGAGACGATCCGCGGTATCCTTGCCGACGGGAACGGCAACGGAGATCGCCATGCAGCGCTCGCCCGCTGAACCGTAACCGGCACCGATGAGGGCATCAACCGTCTGGTCCATGTCCGCATCGGGCATGATGATCATGTGGTTCTTGGCACCGCCGAAGCACTGGGCACGCTTGCCGTTGGCCGTGGCGCGCGAATAGATGTACTGGGCAATCGGCGTCGAGCCGACAAAGCCGACAGCCTTGATATCCGGATCATCCAGAATGGTGTCGACAGCTTCCTTGTCGCCATTGACGACGTTGAAGATGCCCGCCGGCAAACCGGCCTCGATGAAGAGTTCGGCCAGACGCATCGGCACGCCCGGATCGCGTTCGGAAGGCTTCAGAATGAAGGCATTGCCCGATGCAATCGCCGGACCGGCCTTCCACAGCGGGATCATCGCCGGGAAATTGAATGGGGTGATGCCGGCAACGACGCCGAGCGGCTGGCGCATGGAATAAACATCGATGCCCGTGCCGGCATTGTCGGTGAACTCGCCCTTGAGCATGTGGGCTGAGCCGAGGCAAACCTCGACCACTTCCAGACCGCGCTGGATATCGCCCTTGGCATCGGGAATGGTCTTGCCATGCTCGCGCGCCAGAAGTTCGGCAAGCGAGTCGTATTCGGCTTCGACAAGATCAAGGAACTTGCGCAACACGCGCGCACGGCGCTGCGGGTTGGTTGCGGCCCATGCCGGCTGAGCCGCCTTGGCATTGGCAATGGCAGCGCGCACTTCATTGGGGGTTGCCAGCGCCACGCGGCCCTGAACGGTGCCGTCCATGGGCTGGAAAATTTCGGTCGTGCGACCGCTTGTTCCGGCGACATGCTTGCCACCGATAAAATGTCCGACTTCACGCATTGCGAGCAACCTCCCTGGGATTGACTGAATTTCGTTGCCCCATCATCGCGCTTCAAATTTTTTATTGCAAGCCGAGCGAAAGCGTATCCGTTGTGCAAAAATTGAAGTACGAATAGCGCAGGAGGTCAAACGATGAGCTGGGACGATGTGCGGATTTTTCTGGCTGTCGCGCGTTCGGGTCAAATACTCGGCGCGGCCAAACGGCTTGGCGTCAACCATGCGACGGTGGCGCGCCGTCTCACCGCGCTGGAGAATGACATCAACACCAAGCTGCTGACCCGCCGCACCAACGGCTGCGAGCTGACCCATGCCGGTGAAGAATTCCTCCTGTCGGCTGAGCGCATGGAAGCGGAAATGCTGTCGATCCGCTCCTCGCTTGGCGATGCCGATGTGTCCATTTCCGGATCGGTGCGCATTGGCGCGCCGGATGGCTTCGGTGTCTCCTTCCTCGCGCCGCGTCTTGCCACCCTCACCGCCCGCTATCCCGATCTCAAGATCCAGCTTGTTCCGGTTCCCCGTTCTTTCTCGCTGTCGCGGCGCGAGGCTGACATAGCCATTACGGTCGACCGGCCCGATCAGGGCCGCCTCGTGGCGAAAAAGCTCGTCGACTACACGCTCTGCCTCTATGCCAGCCGGTCCTATCTGGCTGCGCACCCGGCACCCCGCAGTATCGAAGATCTTGCGGCGCACCGGCTGGTCGGTTATGTCGATGATCTGGTCATCAGCCCTTCGCTGAATTATGCGCCTGAAATCACCCGCGAATGGCGCCCCGCTTTCGAGATTTCCAGTGCCATCGGGCAGGTGGAAGCGGTCAAGGCCGGGGCGGGCATCGGCATTCTGCATACATTCATCGCACGGGAATATCCCGACCTTGTGCCGGTCCTGCCGGAACGGACGATTCACCGGTCCTATTGGCTTGCCTACCACGAATCCGTACGCACCCTGCGCCGCATCACGGCGGTCTCCAGCTTCATCTCCGATCTCGTGAACAGCGAGACTGGACGATTCACCTGACAAAGCATAACAGGCAGCGGTAGAAATGTGATTGACGAGCACGGAACAAACACCACAATTGCGCCTTGAACACATGCGCTTTCAGCGTGTGTTGACATCATATCGGAGAGGGAAAATGTACCGATATATACTAGCTTTGGCTGTGACCCTGGGGGGTATGCAGTTCGTAACGGTTCCAGCCGCACAGGCGCAGGAACGGCCCATCAGATGCGAATCACGCAGCTTCCGCTACAATGAGTGCGAGACCGACATGCGCCGGCCGCGGATCATCCGGCAGCTTTCGGGTTCAGCCTGCATTCCCGGCCAGAGCTGGGGCTTCAGCCGCGGCACCATCTGGGTGGACAAGGGCTGCTCAGCGGTCTTTGCCGACAGTGCCGAGCGTCCGCGCTGGCGGGATCAGAATGATCGCCCGCGTTGGCGGGATGATCGCTATCCTCGCCGCGACTACCGGCGTGAATACCGCGATGACCGTTACTACCAGCCGGACGATTATTGATCGGCATTACGGGCCTCGTTTTTCGCCATCTCCGGCCGGAGGTGGCGAAAACACTTCACACCCGGTGATACGGGTGCCCGGAAAGGATCGTGGTCGCGCGGTAGAGCTGTTCTGCCACGAGAATCCGGACAATCTGATGCGGCCAGGTCATGGCGCCGAGCGCTAGCACAAGATCGGCACGCTTCCTTAAATCCGCATCGTGGCCGTCGGGCCCGCCTATCGCCAGGAGCAGCTGGCGTTTACCGTCATCGCGAAACCGGGCGATTGCATTGGCGAAGTCTTCCGATGGCATGGTCTTGCCGCGCTCATCGAGAAGAACGAGCACACCGCCCTGATCCAGCACTTCCAGCACCTTGGCGGACTCTTCCTGTTTGCGCAGGTCCGGCTGCTGGGCGCGGCTTTCGGTGATTTCGGTAACGGAGTTGAATTCGAGGCCAAGCGGCGAACCGGTTTTCTTCAACCGGTCGAAATAGCGGTCTGCCAGTTCCCGTTCGGGGCCAGATTTCATCCGGCCCACGGCAAAAACGGTGATACGCATGGCACGTCCAGTCCTTTATCACTTGGCGCGAAGAATAACTCTCCGGCGCATGACCGGTCCATATCCAGTAAGCCGCCCGAAGCACCCCGCTGGCGTTATGCCGGGATGCCCCGATCCGTCAGAACTTTCTCACACCAGGCTCCGTGTGCCGTAACGGCACACCTTGCTCTAATGTACGGTTTCCCCGTCAAGTTCGGGAGCCTGCCACATCTTTTCAATGTTGTAGAACTCGCGCACTTCAGGACGGAAAATATGGATGATGATATCGCCCGTGTCGATCAGCACCCAGTCACCGCTGGAAAGACCTTCAACCTTCGCATTGTTTCCGTGACCGCTTTCCTTCAGCGCACGCAGGAGCTGATCAGCCACCGCCGTTACGTGACGGTGCGAACGGCCCGATGCGATGACCATATGGTCGCCGATGACAGATTTTCCGCGAAGATCGATGGGGACAATTTTTTCAGCCTTGGAGTCATCGAGACTGGCAAGGACCGTCTGGAGGGCAAGAGAAACGGAAGTTGCACCGTTCATCTCCGCCGTTGAAGGTGCCAAGGCATCCTTCTTCTGAATTGCTGTTCTCAGTGTATTTCCTTTCCAATAAGAACAACGCGCCGCAGCCTTTAATCTTGCTGCACGTTATTAAGATAGGCAGAGTCGCATGACACTTTCAAGACGTCGCGACACGGCCTTTGTTCACGTTTTCATTCCTGCCGTTTTACGGCTCCGTTGCGTATCGCCGTCGATGACAGCGATGAACGCGGCCCGTGGATGAAAGTCCATGCCGGCGCGGGTGCCCGTGCCAGCAGCGGGGCGTCATCCTCATCGAAACGGGCATAGTCAAACGTCTTGGCCATGCGCGACGAGAGAAATGCCAAGGTCGAACCCGGACGGTCGATCACGGCGATGGGAAACGTCATGGCAATCTTCTGCCAGCGCTGCCAGCGGTGAAAATCGGCAAGATTGTCCGCTCCCATGATCCAGACAAAATTCACACCCGGATTGCGCGCCTTGATCAAAGCCAGCGTGTCGGCCGTGTAGCGCACATTATAGGCTGCTTCGAACGCCGTCACCTTGATGCGCGGATCATGCACCTGCTGCTCGCACAATTTCAGCCGTTCCGCCAGAGGAGCCAGATGGCGCGTGTCCTTCAGCGGATTGCCCGGCGTGACAATCCACCAGAGCTGGTTGAGCTGCAGCCGGCGCAGCGAGATTTCCGCCACCAGCGCGTGGCCCGCATGGGGCGGATTGAACGATCCGCCAAACAGCCCGACAGTCATGCCCTTTTCAACGAAAGGCATGCGCAGATGCGCATCGCTCACGCCGGGAAAATCGTGACGTAACGCATCGATGGATGTCACGGGCGGGTCTGGCCATTGCCGCGCACGCGGTATTTGAAGGATGTCAACTGCTCCACACCCACGGGGCCCCGTGCATGCATCTTGCCCGTCGCGATGCCGATTTCCGCACCCATGCCGAATTCACCGCCGTCGGCAAACTGTGTCGAGGCGTTGTGCAGCAGGATGGCAGAGTCGATTTCGTTGAAGAACCGCTCGACCACATGCATGTCCTCGGCAATCACCGCTTCCGTATGGTGGGACGAATAGTGATTGATATGCGCGATCGCGTCGCCAATACCGTCAACCAGCTTCACGGATATGATGGCATCGAGATATTCCGTCGACCAATCTTCCTCCGTCGCCGGTTTTGCCGCGGCAAACAGCTGGACCACTGCGGCATCACCGCGAATTTCGCAGCCTGCTGCCTGCAAATCCTCAAGCAGCGGCAAAAGACGGGCGGGGGCGATCAGCCGGTCGAGCAGCAGTGTCTCGGCCGAACCGCAGACGCCGGTCCGGCGCATCTTGGCATTGACGATAATCCGGCGCGCCATGTCGAGATCGGCGGAGGCGTCGACATAGACGTGGCAGAGCCCTTCCAGATGGGCAAAGACCGGCACACGCGCTTCCGCCTGCACCCGGGCGACGAGACTTTTGCCGCCACGGGGAATAATGACATCGAGATTGCCGTCCAGCCCCTTCAGCATTTCACCGACCGCGGCACGGTCCGTCACCGGGATGAGCTGGATGGCATCCCTGGGCAAACCCGCCGCTTCGAGCCCTTCGGTCAGCGCCGCATGGATGGCGCGGGAGGAATGGGCGGAATCCGACCCGCCGCGCAGGATGACGGCATTGCCCGACTTCAGGCAAAGGGCACCCGCATCGGCTGTTACATTCGGGCGGCTTTCGTAAATCACGCCGATAACACCGAGCGGCGTGCGCACGCGCTCTATGTGCAGGCCGTTGGGACGGTCCCATTCGGCAATGATGTCCCCAACGGGGTCCTTGAGGGCGGCAATGGTGCGGATGCTTTCCGAAATCGCGGCGATACGGCCGGCATCCAGTTTCAGCCGGTCGAGCAGCGAGGCGGCCATACCGGCCTTTTCGCCATCGGCCATATCCTGCCGGTTGGCGTCCAGAATCTCCGGGGCACGGCGATCCACCGCATCCGCCATGGCGATCAGGGCAATCATCTTCTGTTCCGGCGAAGCGATGGACAGCGGCTGGGCAGCGGCACGGGCCTTGCGGCCGATTCCGGCCATCAATTCAGCAACGTCGTCAATCGGTTCGACCCGTCCCAGCATTTCTCACTCCTTCGCAGCACGTTTTGCTGCGCGTACAACCAGATCATCCCGGTGAATCATCGCCGACCGGGCATCATAACCGAGGATCGCGGCAATCTCATTGGTCTTGCGTCCTGCAATCCTTACGGCATCTGCGGCATCATAGGCAATAAGGCCGCGCGCGGCTTCGCGTCCGTCCGGACCGACCACCGCAACCGTATCGCCGCGGGTGAACTGACCGGCAACGTCACGGACACCGGCAGCCAGAAGCGATTTGCCAGATTTGAGCGCCGTAAGCGCACCCTCGTCGATCACCAGCCGCCCGGCCGGCTCGAGATTGCCCGATATCCACGTCTTCCATGCATTCACAGGATTGAGGCTCGGCTTGAACAGCGTCGACCGTTCGCCCGCATCGATGGCACCCAGCGGATGCATGCGCGTGCCGGAGGCAATGATCATCGCCGTGCCCGCCGCATTGGCAATCTTGCCGGCATCAAGCTTGGTCTTCATGCCGCCGCGCGAATATTCCGACGCGGCCGCGCCAGCCATGGCCTCGATGTCAGGGGTGATGGCGTCGACAACCGGCAGGAACTGCGCATCGGGATTCTGATGCGGCGGCGCGGTATAGAGCCCGTCAATGTCGGACAGGAGAATCAGAAGGTCCGCCCCCATCATCGTCGCCACACGCGCAGCAAGGCGGTCATTGTCGCCATAACGGATTTCCGTGGTCGCCACGGTGTCATTCTCATTGATGACGGGCACGGCCTTGAGCCGCAGCAGGGTGCCGACCGTGGCGCGGGCGTTGAGATAACGGCGGCGTTCCTCGGTGTCCGACAGGGTCAAGAGAATTTGACCCGCGCGCAGCTGATGCCCGCCCAGCACCTCGGAATAGGCTTTGGCAAGTTCGATCTGACCCGCCGCAGCCGCAGCCTGGCTTTCCTCCAGCCGCAGCGCGCCCTTCGGCAGTCCAAGCACCGTCCGGCCGAGGGCGATGGCACCGGATGAGACGATCATCACCTCGACGCCTGCCTGCACCAGCTTTGCCACATCGGCACCGAGGCTTTCCAGCCAGTCGCGCTTCAGCCCCTTGGAGCGGTCCACCAGCAATGCCGAACCGATCTTGACCACGATCCGCCGATAGGCGGAAAGCTTGAGGGTGGCGGGAGAAGCGAGCTCGTTCTGCACGGACATGATGCACTCAATATTTGAAGCGGGTATCGACCTCTGCCGGGGCCTCTGACTGGCGCGATTCAAGGATGATCGCAGACAGGGCCCGCAGCACCTGCTCGACACCCTCGCGGCTGACCGAAGACAGCAGCATCGGCTCGCGGCCCGCGGCCTTTTTCAGCGCAGTCACTTTCTTCTTGCGCGCCGCGGCATCCAGCGTGTCGATCTGGCTCAGCGCCACGATCTCCAGCTTGTCGGCGAGCCCATGACCATAGGCTTCAAGCTCGGTGCGCACGGTCTTGTAGGCCTCGGCCACATTCTCTTCCTGTGCCGAAACCAGATGCAGGAGAACCCGTGTGCGCTCGACATGGCCAAGGAACCGGTCGCCGATACCGACGCCCTCATGCGCGCCTTCGATCAATCCCGGAATATCGGCAATGACGAATTCGCGCGCATCGACGCGGGCAACGCCCAGATTCGGATGCAGGGTGGTGAAGGGATAATCGGCGATTTTCGGCTTGGCTGCCGTCACGCTGGCAAGAAATGTCGACTTGCCGGCATTCGGCTTGCCGAGAAGACCGGCATCGGCGATCAGTTTCAGCCGCAGCCACAGATTGCGCTCTTCGCCTTCGAGTCCCGGATTAGCGCGGCGCGGCGCCTGGTTGGTCGATGTCTTGAAGTGCAGATTGCCAAAGCCGCCATTGCCGCCCTTGGCAAGACGGTAGCGCTGGCCCACGGCGGTAAAATCGTAGATCAGGGTTTCATTGTCGTCTTCAAAAATCTGCGTTCCCACGGGAACCTTGAGTACCACGTCGGCACCCTTGCCGCCCGTCATGTTGCGGCCCATGCCGTGCATGCCGGTCTTGGCCTTGAAATGCTGCTGGTAGCGATAGTCGATCAACGTGTTGAGACCGTCCACGGCCTCGGCCCAGACGTCACCGCCGCGCCCGCCATCGCCGCCATCGGGACCGCCGAATTCCAGAAATTTTTCACGGCGGAACGATACCGAGCCGGCACCACCATCGCCGGAGCGGATATAGACTTTCGCCTGATCGAGAAATTTCATGGAAGTTCAGTCCTTTTTGATGTCCCGAGCCATTACAGGAAAATACGCGGGAAGAAAACTGGCCGTCGCAAGAGATCGCGGCGGCCAATTGTAATTTATGCGTTCCAGCTGCGAAGCCCGATCCATGTCCGGCGATCCAGCATATAGCGTTCGACGGGCACATTGCCCGCAGCGAGTGAGTCCATCATGCCGGTATTGGCATACTGGAACCCGCTCTTGTAGAGCACGCGGCGCGAACCGATGTTGGAGACCCGGCACGACGCATGCAGCTTTTCCACCTGCGTGGCGCGGAACACGAGATCCACCAGCGCATGCGCGGTTTCCGTGGCATAGCCCTTGCCCCAGTAAGGTTCGCCCAGCCAATAGCCGATCTCCAGCTCATCCCGGCGAGGCTCGCTCATCCGCAAGTCCTTGCTGCGGCGGTAATTGATGCCGCAGCAGCCGATGAAGGTGCCGGATTGCGCAAGGGTAATCGCGTAGACGCATTTGCCGATCTCGCCCGCATTGGCGCGGCGCACGAAGTCCACCGCATGATCCTGCGTGTAGGGATGGGGCATGCGGGAAAGCATTTCCGCCACACGGGGATTGTCGGCGAGACGGGCAATTGCGTCAACGTCCTCGGTGTGCGGCGCGCGCAGGACCAGGCGTTCGGTCACGAGGACCGGACAGTCTATCAGATCCAGCCTGTCTTCATCGTCTTCCAGTAATTCGGCAACCATTTTGCTATCCTCCAGATGCGAAAAGGGAGATGGGTGAAACCCCATCTCCCCTTTGATCTCTTGGCTTGGATGCCAGTCACCGGGTCCGATGGGGACGCCGGTGCTTCAAGCAGGACCAGCTATTCTGCTGCTTCGGCGATCGGGTTCACGATCGACACGAAACTACGGCCGTTGGCTTTGGTACGGAAAGATACAACACCGGCTTCAAGTGCGAAGAGTGTATGGTCCTTGCCAATGCCAACATTGACGCCCGCATGCCATTTGGTGCCGCGTTGACGAACGAGGATGTTACCGGCAAGCACGCGCTCGCCGCCAAACTTCTTCACGCCAAGACGCTTTGATTCGGAATCACGACCGTTGCGCGACGAACCACCAGCTTTTTTGTGTGCCATGGGATTGCTCCTTTAAACCTGTTCTTACTCGCCCGAAGCGGGCTTTTCGGCCTTGGCAGCAGCCTTCTTCGGCGCAGCTTTGGCTTTCGGGGCGGCTTTCGTCTCGGTTGCTTCCGCAGCGGCAGCTTCCACCTTCGGAGCAGGCTTCTTGTTGACCGGCTTGTCAGCGGCAGTCTTCGAAGGCTTGGCACCACCCGTCAGGATCTCGGCGATCCGGATCGTCGTCAGTTCCTGACGATGACCGCGTGTACGCTTGGAGTTCTGGCGGCGACGCTTCTTGAAAGCGATGACCTTGCGTGCCCGGCCCTGCTCGACGACTTCGGCTGTGACCAGCGCGCCGCCAACGGTCGGAGCACCGATCGTAGCGTCTGCACCGACGCCAACCATCAGAACTTCGGCAAATTCAACGATATCACCGGCATTGCCGGCAACTTTCTCGACCTTCAGAAGGTCATTGGCGGCAACGCGATACTGCTTACCACCGGTCTTGATGACTGCGAACATTTTATGCCCTTTCGGCGTTCGGTTCGGTTTTTTGCCGTTTGAAGGGCGCTAACCGTCTTTTTGTCAGTCGTGACATATTAATCGAAAGATGCCTGCAATCCTTGCGGATCCGGGCATCCGGACTCAAAAACAAACGGCGCGGAGAATCCCCCACGCCAGTCGTCGGGCGCTTATAAGGTGAGGATTATGCGAGAGTCAAGAAATTTAACGCAAAATTGCTCTTGTATCCTTGCGCTTTGCCCGCTATCTAGCGCGTCGCACGCTCAAGCCAAGTCCTTCGGGACATCGCGGCACCGGCAGGGAGAACATCCCGGCTTTATCAGGCGTCTGTCCACGACAGGCGCTTTTACGCGGAGAGGTGGCTGAGTGGTTGAAAGCACCGCACTCGAAATGCGGCATGGGGGCAACTCCATCGGGGGTTCAAATCCCTCCCTCTCCGCCATCACTTTCCTGAAGACGCGTCTCCAGACTTAAGCCCGGTCCGCTTCGCCGGACAGTTCAACCAGATCCACGCAAACGGCGAAATGCCTACCTCTCCCCGAGCGGCGTGACGCGCATCGAACCATGGCCGCGCTGTTCGACCGCCGGCTGGCCGTAATATTCCACCCTGCCGCTGCCGTTCACCGAAATATCCAGCGTGTTCTTTGCCTGGACCAAGGCGCTGCCGCTTCCCGAAATATCCACCTTCGTGGCATCGGTGGCCAGGTCGCCATTGTTATAGGCGCCCGAGCCATCCAGATCGAGTTCCTGCGTCTGCGCCTTGCCGCCAAGGCTGATCTGCCCCGATCCGGTGATCGCGGCAGCGACGTCGCCGGCCGCTATGTTATCCAGCTTTACGCTGCCCGAGCCGGTCACCCGGGGCAGAATCTGCTCAGCGCTCAGCGCGTCGAATTGGATGTCGCCGGAGCCGGACAAATCGATCTTCACCGTGCTGCTTTTGAATGCGCCGGCGCGGATGCTGCCGGAACCGGACAATGTGACCCGGCTGAGGTCCTTGACCGTAATATCGTATGCTACCGTTTTCGACGGCACGATTTCGATCCTGCCCCGGGTGCCAAGCACGAGATCGCCGCCGCGAACACCGATATCCAGCAGGGGGAGGATATTGTCGTCCGTCGTGACGACGAGACTCTCGCCGTCGCCCTGCTTCATCTGGATATTGCCGATACCTTCCAGCGTAATCCCATCGAATGTCTCGATATCGATCGTCTTGGCAATGACATGTCCCGAACCGGCGATCTGCTCTTTCTTGAGAATCTCGAAGGAAACCAGAGCAATGAAAAACAAAACAATCAGAAACATGCCAGACATGCGAGCCATTACGAAGCCTCCATAGGCGCGGCAATATACATCGCACGGATTACGGCAACATGTCCGCAACGCGTCAAGACCGTTTGAAATGTGGGGGCTAACCCGTCGCCCGGAACAGCCCGACAATGCCGCCCAGCAGAGACATTGCCGGATAGAACAAAACCGAACTCACACCGGCAGCGAACACAAGCACCAGAACAAACAATACCGGTGACAGGGAGGCAGATTGCGTGGGGTCCGGCTCAGCCATGCATCATCCCCTGGTTTTGCGCGCCTCGAATTCGACCCTGACTTTCTCCGCCAGTTTCAGCAGCGTATCCTTGCACGACTTGCGGTCCATATCCGTTGGCTGCCTCGGTGACGCGATCAGGCCTTTCAGCCAGCCGCGAACGGTCCGGTCAGCCTCCTCAGGTGAGCGGCCAAGCGCCTTGAGGATCGTCTCGCTGCTTTCAATGGCGGAGTAATGCGGCTCGCGGCCAAGCGCATTCTGGCACTGATAGGATGTGGTCACCAGTTGCTTGACATCCGCCACAAGCGCGGCTTCGCCGCTCCTGCCGCCGGATGGCGTTGTGCAGCCCGCAAGTGCCGCAATCAAAAGTCCCGTTCCGATCACATTGAACCGCATCATATCCCCCATACAGGGTTGCAACGCTATCCATCGAATGCCGGTGTGTCGAGCACTACCTTGAACGCCTATGCGGCGGCGATCCCGGATTCAGCGCCGCCCGTTATACTCCGGAACCTTGCTGTCTCCACCGAACAGAACGTCCCGCGGATTGCTGTCAAAGTTCGAAATCGCCCGTTCGATAGACTCGACCGAGCGCCGGCTGTCGGAAATGAACTTTTGCGCGTTGCGCAGCTTTTCACCGGTATAGGTTCCCAGTGTTTTCAGGATTGGCGCCAGCCGGGCCTGCAGGCTGTCAGCCGTATCGCGATAGGATTGCAGCTGTTCGCGGATATTGGCGACCGTGCTGCCCTTGTCTTCGGAGAGTTCCTTGTCCAGCTTCGTCAGCGCATCATCGACTTTGACAGACGCCTGGTTGATCCGCGACATGGTTTCACGCGCATCCTGTATCACCGCCTGCACATCCTGCGCCCGCTGTCCGTAACGGTTGATCATATCCGTGCTGTCGGCAAGCTGCTGGGTAAACGCCTTGGCTTCGTGCGCCCGGTCGAGCGCCGGCCCTTTCATCTCGTCCAGATAGTTTTCGGTTGCATCCATGGCACGATCCACGCGCTGCAGCACATCCTGCACCGTCTGGACAAGGGTTTTCAGGGATGACGGGTCGATATCGATACGCGCGACCGTATCTTCCTTTTCCGCTTCTTCAAGGAGCTTCGGCTCATAACTCTTGCCGCCCTTCAGCTCGATATAAGCTTGCCCGGTCAAAAGGACGAAAGCCAGCTGCGCCTGGGTCGACCGCGTGATTGGCGTGGTTGCATCGATCTGCGTCTGGGCGATCACCACATCGGGATTGCTGGCATCGACGAAAAGCCGGGTCACGTCACCAACCTTCAGACCGTTGAACAGAACCTGGCTTTTCACGGCCAGTCCCGTAACAGAGCCCGGAATGCGGATCTCAAGCATTGCCGTGGGCCGCGTATCGCCCAAACGCTCGATCCAGTAGACGAAACCAAGGGCCAGCGCACTCACCAGCAGGGTGAAAATACTGACCACAAGATAATTGGCCTTGGTTTCCATTTACAATTCCATTCATTCAGGCCGACAGATTTGCAACCTTATCGTGCAATATCCCTAACCCTGCGCGTCAAAGAACGCCACCACGTTCTTATGGTTCCGTCACAGGCGTTATGGCGGGGCCCAATGCCATAACGCCTCGCGTTACGTAACGCACGCAATCGTAACGATTGTTATCCACAGTCTGTATGTTACGTGACCATAATGTTGCCCGTTAGGGCACGCACCCCTATCTAGTTCATGCAAGTGATTCGCGTTCGTTACGGCACAGACATACCCATGGCACTATCCAACGCAGAGAGACAGAAACGGCACCGGGAGCGGCAAAAGCAGAAGCTCGCCGCGGCTGCACCGGGCCTGGCAGCTCAATACGAGAACGTCGGCGCGGACCTGCGCGAAAAGCTCTACAGCCTGATCAATGCCGAGAACATGCGCCGCGACCGGCTCCGCCGCACCGCTGGAATTGCGCCGGAGCCAACCGATTTCAGCCGGGTCATTCTCGATATCGCCCTGGACGAAGACCATTCCGGCCTTGCCGGCAAGGCGCGCATGATCCTGCTTGGCGCCCTGTGCATGGGCGAAAGTTCGGAAAAGGAAATCCGCGAGGCGCGCCTGGAGAAGGATGCGGCGCTGGCGCAGGAAGCGGCCGATGACGGGCAGGATGATGAACCGCAGGGACACATCAGCCCGCTCGAACACTATATCCGCGTCCCGAATTTCGGCTAGGCTATTTTCCGAACTATCGCGGCAAAGAACCGGATCAGGCGTCAAACCGGTCGGAAACGAACTGCCAGTTAACCAGCTTGTCGAGAACCGCTGCCACATGCTCGGCACGGCGGTTTTCATAGTCGAGATAATAGGCGTGCTCCCAGACGTCGATGCCAAGCACGGCCTTCCCGCCTTCAGCCAGCGGATCGCCAGCGTCTTTCATGCCCGCCACGGCAAGCTTGTCGCCATCCCTGACCAGCCAGACCCAGCCTGTCCCGAAGACATTGTCTGATTCGGCAACGATCTTCTTCTTCAGGCCATCAAGCCCGCCAAAGCCGCTTTCTGCCGCCGTTGCAAAGGCACCCCTGGCGGGCGCGGACCCGCCCTGGAATTGCTGCCAGTACACGTTATGGTTCCACGCCTGCGCCGCATTGTTGAAGACGGGCATATTGCCTTCCTTCTTCGCCCGCACCACCACCTCTTCGAGCGAAAGATCGGCATAGGGCGTCTTTTCCACCAGGGTGTTCAGCTTCTTGAAATAGCCCGCATGGTGCTTGCCATAATGCAGGCCGACCGTGCGCGCGGAGATGACGGGCGCCAGAGCGTCTTCAGCATAGGGCAGTTCCGGCTGCTTGAAAGGGGCGGCCGCACGCGCCTGGATGTTTGGAGCAAAGAGCGTTGTGGCTGCCACGGCGCCCGAGAGGACAAGCATATCGCGTCTGTTGAGATCCATCTTCTTCTCCTGAGGATTGTTGCCGGCAAAATGACAGGGGTGTTCGAGTGCAACGTGTCTTGTCTCGCGTCCTTCCCATTGTGAAAAACGGCACCGGTCAGAGGGAGTTCCCGGATCATGGCAATTTTCTGATCTTTGCGATCACGCTTTGGTGCAGTTGCGCGTCAGCGGATCGCGTCAAAATCGGCCGGGCAGATAAGGATTTGAATTCTGGCGGGGGCTGCCCTAAGACTTGGAGGCAGGGAGTCCCTGTTTCACACCGAAGAAACGCCATGCCGGAAGTCAGCGCCGCGCAGACGGTCAGCCACAATCAAAGGTAGGAATTTTCATGAGCGATATTGCCGAAACCGCACCCATTGCCGTTGCACCCGATGTTAAAACCCGACTGAAATCCATCATCGGCGGTTCAGCGGGTAATCTTGTCGAATGGTATGATTGGTATGTCTATGCCGCTTTCACGCTCTATTTTGCCCCCGTCTTTTTCCCTTCCGGCAACCAGACCGCCGAGCTTCTGAGCGCCGCAGCGGTCTTCGCCGTCGGCTTCCTGATGCGTCCGATCGGTGCCTGGGTCATGGGCATCTATGCCGACCGCAAGGGCCGCAAGGCTGGCCTCACCCTGTCCGTGACGCTGATGTGCCTGGGCTCACTGCTGATTGCCATCACGCCGGGCTACGAATCGATCGGCCTTCTGGCTCCAACCCTTCTGGTCCTGGCACGCCTGCTGCAGGGCCTGAGCGTCGGCGGCGAATATGGCGCCAGCGCAACCTATCTCAGCGAAATGGCCGGCAAGAACCGCCGCGGCTTCTATTCAAGCTTCCAGTACGTGACGCTGATTTCCGGACAGCTCGTGGCCCTTGTGGTCCTGCTTATCCTGCAGCGCATCCTGACACCGGAACAGCTCGGTGCGTGGGGCTGGCGCATTCCTTTCGCCATTGGCGGCTTCCTGGCCATCGCGGTTTTCTACATTCGCCGCGGCCTTGCCGAAACCCAGTCCTTTCACAACGCCAAGAACGATGACAAGCCGAAATCCAGCGGTTTTGCCCTGTTCCGGCACTATCCGAAAGAAGCGTTCACCGTTCTGGCGCTGACATCGGGCGGTACGCTCGCCTTCTATGCCTACACCACGTACCTGCAGAAATTCCTCGTCAACACCTCCGGTTTCAGCAAGGAATCCTCCACCGAGATCACCGCGCTTGCCCTGCTGATCTTCATGCTGTGCCAGCCGATTGCCGGGGCTCTTTCGGACAAGATCGGCCGCAAGCCGCTGATGGTCGGCTTCGGCATTCTCGGCGTTCTCTTCACCTATCCGATCTTCTCGACTTTGGCGGTCACAACCAACCCCTATACCGCTTTTGCCCTGTCGCTGGCCGGTCTGTTGATCGTGACGGGCTATACATCCATCAACGCTGTCGTGAAGGCTGAGCTTTTCCCCGCGCATATCCGGGCGCTTGGCGTTGCCCTGCCCTATGCGCTTGCCAACACGCTCTTTGGCGGCACTGCCGAATGGGTGGCGTTGAAATTCAAGGAGAAGGGCCACGAAACCTGGTTCTTCTGGTATGTCACCATCATGATCGGCCTGTCCCTCATCGTCTATATCAAGATGCGCGACAGCCGCGACCACAGCCTGATCCACGAGGATTGATCAGGCAGGCGGGGAAGCAGACTGTTGCGCGACCCCGCCTTATCTCCCGTTTTCCATTCCGCCGTCACTCTGGAACCGTCATGACCACATCCGCAAAGACCACCTCCATCGATTCCGCAAAACTCGACCGTCTGGCCGAAGTTGCCGTCAAAATCGGCCTGCAACTGCAAGCGGGGCAAGACCTCTTGATCACCGCGCCGCTGGCTGCGCTGCCGCTGGTGCGCCGTATCACCGAGCACGCCTACAAGGCGGGCGCCGGTCTGGTCACCTCCTTCTATGCGGACGAAGAAGCGACGCTGATGCGCTATCGCCATGCGCCCGCGGAGAGTTTCGACCACGCCGCCACATGGCTCTTCGAGGGAATGGCCAAGGCCTTTTCATCGAACACAGCGCGGCTTGCCATAGCCGGTGACAATCCCATGCTGCTTTCGGCGGAAGACCCGGAAAAGGTCGCCCGCGCCAACCGGGCAACCTCCAAGGCCTATCAGCCGGCACTGGAGAAAATTGCCGGTTTCGACGTCAACTGGAACATCGTTTCGTATCCGAATCCATCCTGGGCGAAGCAGGTTTTCCCGGATCTTTCCGAGGACGCAGCGGTTGCCAAATTGGCCGACGCCATCTTTGCCGCGTCGCGCGTTGACATTGATGATCCCGTCACCGCATGGCGGGAGCACAATGCCGTGCTTGCCAAACGCCGCGAATGGCTGAATGGCCTCAACTTCGCCTCCCTGCACTTCAAGGGCCCGGGCACCGATCTGGTTGTCGGTCTTGCCGACGAGCACCGGTGGCAGGGCGGCGCCTCGACCGCCAAGAATGGCATCACCTGCAACCCGAACATCCCGACGGAGGAGGTGTTCACCACGCCGCATGCCCTGCGCGTGGATGGACATGTCTCCAGTACGAAGCCTCTATCCCATCAGGGCACACTGATCGAGGATATCTCGGTGCGTTTTGAAGGCGGCAGGATCGTCGAGGCCAAGGCTTCGCGCGGCGAAGAGGTGTTCAACAAGGTGCTGAACACCGATGACGGGGCGCGGCGCCTGGGCGAAGTGGCACTGGTACCGCATTCGTCGCCGATCTCTGCTTCCGGCCTTCTGTTCTTCAATACCCTGTTTGATGAAAATGCCGCGAGCCATATCGCGCTCGGCCAGTGCTATTCCAAGTGCTTCGTCAACGGCGACACGCTGTCACCCGAAGAGGTTGCAGCACGCGGCGGCAACAAGAGCCTCATTCACATCGACTGGATGATCGGATCTGGCGAGATCGATGTGGATGGCGTCAATGCGGACGGCAGCACAGTCCCCGTCATGCGCCGGGGAGAATGGGCCTGAAAAACACCTGAAACGCATGCGTTGATGGTTACAAAATGAGCCAGTAGAACGCCTCCCGGGGTCAACCATGCCATTGGGAGGAAAATTCATGGCTCAGGACGGATTCGGAAAACGCGCGCGGCTGCTTTTTGCCAGCGCGGTGGGCACCATCATCGAATGGTATGACTTCTTTGTTTTTGCCACCTGCGCCGTGCTGGTTTTCGACAAGGCGTTTTTTCCGACCGCCGACCCGGCAATCGGCATTCTGCTCGGCCTGAGCACCTTTGCCATTGGTTTTATTGCCCGCCCGCTCGGCGGCATCATCTTCGGCGTGCTGGGCGACCGCATCGGCCGCAAGAATGCACTTGTGGTCAGCCTCGCCATGATGGGCGGCTCAACCTTTGCCATGGGCCTGTTGCCGACCTATGCCTCGGTTGGCGTTCTGGCACCCGCCTTGCTGGTGCTGCTGCGCATTTTCCAGGGGATTGCCGTGGGCGGCGAGGCCACAGGAGCGCTGCTCATCGTCGCCGAATCCATGCCGGGCAAACAGCGCGGCTTCTGGACCAGTTTCCCGATGATCGGCGGCCCCGCAGCAAACGTGCTGGCCGCAGCCACGATCAGCTTCCTGACCCTACGCTTCGGCGAGCAGGCCTTTGTCGACTGGGCATGGCGCCTGCCGTTCCTGTTCTCGATCGTTCTGGTTGTCCTTGGCTTCTGGATGCGCCGCAAGGTGGAGGAATCTCCTGCCTTCATCGAGCTGGTCGAGAAGCGCAAATCCGTGCCGGCCGCCCCTCTGTCGGAAGCCTTCAAGCATTTCAGCAAGCCCATGGGCCAGGTGTTTCTGGTCAAAACAGCCGAAAACACCCTGTTCTATCTGTTCACGACCTTCTTTCTCGTTCTCACCGTCCAGTTCCTCGGGCTGGCGCGGTCCGTCGGCGTGGGCGCCCTGTTCTGGGGCTCGATCCTTGAAGTCATCGTCATCATGGCCGCAGCCTACGCCTCGGATCGTTTTGGCCGCAAGCCATTGATGCTGCTGGGACTGGTTGGCGGCCTTGCTGCGGGTGCCTATCTGTTCAGCCTGCCGCACGGGGCCGATCCGCGTCTGGTCCTGCAGGCAACCCTGCTCACCCTGACATTCCACGGCATAATCGTCGGCAGCATGGCCCCGTTCTTCACGGAGCTGTTTCCGACTCATGTGCGCTATTCCGCCATGTCGATCAGCTATCAGGTCGCCTCGGTGGTCGGCGGCTCTGTTGCACCGCTGATTGCAACGCTGCTGCTCAACGCAACCGGCACGCCGCATGCGGTCATCATCTACGCGGCGGTCATGGTCATACCGGGCATTGTCTGCGTGCTCCTGTCGAAGGAAACGCGCGGAGCGGATCTGACGGCTATCTGAGCAAAGACCGTCACCGGAGTGCCGGTGGCGGTCGCCTATCTGCTGGTAATGACCGAGGTCCTGGGCCGCCAGACGAGCAGCCTGTTTTCGACCAGCGTCACCAGCCAGTCCACCAGTATGACAAAGCCCATCAGCACGAACATCCCCGCGAAAACGCCGGTGACATCGAACACGCTTTCGGCCTCGTGAATGAGGTAGCCGAGCCCGGCAGCGGACCCCAGATATTCGCCCACCACCGCACCGACCACGGCAAAACCCACGGATGTGTGCAGCGACGAGAACATCCATGAGAGGGCCGACGGCATGTAGACATGCCGCAGCAGCTGGCGCTCGTTCATTCCAAGCATGCGGGCGTTGGAAAGAACCGCGGGGCTGACTTCCTTGACGCCCTGATAGACATTGAAGAAGACGATGAAGAACACCAGCGTCACGCCCAGCGCCACCTTGGACCAGATGCCGAGCCCCAGCCACAACGCAAAGATCGGCGCGAGCACGACGCGCGGCAGGGCATTGGCCGCCTTGACATAGGGATCGAACACCGCAGCGAGCAAGGGCTTGCGGGCAAACCAGAACCCGATGATGACCCCGCCGAGCGAGCCGATGATGAAGGCAAGCGCCGCCTCGGTCAGCGTGATGCCGAGGTGGTACCAGATCGATCCTTCCATGAACCACTGGATCATGCGCTTGCCGACCGCGAGCGGTTCGGCAAAGAAAAAGCTGATGGTTTTCGGGTTGCCGATAAGGGTTGTCGTCGAGGCGATGTGCCAGAACACCAAGGTGACAACCGCCACAAGCACCTGCAGGCTGATCAGTGTAAGCCTGTTCATGGCCGGACCTCTTCCGTCTGCCGATAACCCTTCAAAACTTCCTCTTTTAAGGCATTCCAGATTTCCCGGTGCACCTCGTGGAATTGCGGCTCGGACTTGATGTCGGCCATGTTGCGCGGTCGCGCCAGCGGGATCGTGTAATTGCCGATGATACGGGATGAGGGTCCCGCCGACATGATGATCACTCGGTCGGCAAGACCGATGGCCTCATCAAGGTCGTGGGTAACGAACATCACCGCCTTGCGGTCCGCCGACCACAAATCGAGCAGGAGGTCACCCATGATCAGCCGTGTCTGGGCGTCGAGCGGCCCGAAAGGCTCATCCATGAGCAATATCTTGGGATGACGGATCAGCACCTGAGCCAGCCCGACGCGCTTGCGCTGGCCGCCCGACAGCATGTGCGGATAACGATCGGCGAAGGCCGCGAGACCCACTTTACCGAGCCAGACCCGTGCCTGCTCCAGGGCGTCGCGGCGCGGCGTGCCCGCCACCTCCAGCCCGATGGCCACGTTGTCGATCGCGGTCTTCCAGGGCATCAGTGAATCCTGCTGGAAGAGATAGCCTGCATGTTTGTTCAAGCCCGACAGCGGCTTGGCAAACGTGCGGACCTGCCCCTGCGCCGGCTTGAGAAGACCCGCCGTGGCATTGAGCAGTGTCGATTTTCCGCAGCCGGTGGGACCGACAATCGCCACGAACTCCCGGTCGCTGACCACGAGGTTCGTCTCACCGACAGCCTCATAGGTGCCGCCCCCCTGCAGGGGAAACGCAATATGGATGCCGTTGAGCTCAACGGCATTGACATCCTGGGCCTCGTTCAGGGCCTGCGTGGTCTTCCGTGCAATGATCATTGGCCCTTATGCCTCACCCCTTGATGAAACGGTCATCATAGGTCGCGGCAAGGTCAATCGTCGCATTGGCGAATTCGGGGTCGAGGATTTTCAGCGTATTGAGAACCGACTGCATGCCCTCCATGGGAAGAACCCCGTCCAGCGAGTAGGTCGGCAGCGAATTGGCGATGGCTTTGAGGTAAAGCGGCTTGTCACCCAGCTGGTATTCGGCGGGAACGCTGTCGGCGATCTCTTCCGGCGTAGCGCTATGCAGCCATTTCAGCGTCTTGACGAAAACACCCACCAGCGCCTTCGAGGTGTTGGGGTTCGCATCGGCGAAGTCCTTTTTCACATAGAGAACCGCCGCCGGATTGGAGCCGCCGAACAGGGCGCGCGTGCCTTCTTCGGTACGCGTATCGATGAGGATTTTGATATCGCCGTCCGCTTCGAGCTTGGCAATGACGGGATCCAGATGCGCAATCACATCCACCTGGCCCTGCTTGATCGCAGCAACAGCGCTGGCACCACCACCAATGCCGATCAGCGGCGCATCGTTGGCCTTCAAGCCCGCCTTTACCATGGCATACTGGACGGTCAGGGCCGTCGACGAACCGGGGGCGGTGACACCAAGCTTCAGGCCGGCAAAGTCGGCGGGAGATTTGACCTTGTCGGCCAGTTCCTTGCGCACGGCAATCACGATGGCCGGGAAACGCCCGAGCTCGCACAGTGCACGGACATCCTGCCCCTTCGCCTGCATGCGGATCGTGTGCTCGTAAGCACCGGTCACCACATCGACGGAGCCGCCCACCAGCGCCTGCAGGGATTTTGCCCCGCCGCCGAAATCGTTGATCGTCACATCAAGACCGGCATCCTTGAAAAAGCCGCGACGCTCGGCAATGGTCAGCGGGAGATAATAGAGGAGCGGCTTTCCGCCGACACCCAGCGTCAGGCTGGTTTTTTCCAGCGCCCCGCCTGTCTGTGCCATCAGTCCCGTGTTCGATGCAGCCAGCATGGACAGGGCCGCTGCGCCCACAAGAAATTCACGCCGTTCCATTGTCTTCCTCCCGGCATCACCTCCCGTTCAGCAAGACATAGAAACGCCCTGGTGAGCCGCGTGATGTTTACTGTTTTCACATGTTTTCAAAACGCTACCACCCCGATTCCGGAAGCGCAAGGCAAGGAAATGAACGAAACACCGCAACAAAAAACGCGCCGGATACGGGATCCGGCGCGTTGTTTTAAAGGTTAGCCGACAAGCGGAACGATCAGGCGACGAGGCGCCCTGCTGTTTCGGTCTGGGCATAGGCCTTGCCGAAACGGTTGGCGAGGAAGGCATCAAGCGCGATATCCTCCTGCTTGAGGAAGCCCTGCTGCGGCAGGTCGCCATTGGCCAGCATGTCGAGAACGGCGCAGATGGCCGACGCCGTGGTGATCTGGATGCCGCTGTACAGCACGTTGCCGATATGGCCGCTATAGACCTTGTTGGCATAGGTTTCCTGCAAGAGACGGCCCTTTTTGCGGCCGCTGACCGTAACGAAAATCACCACGACGTCCTGCATGGTCGAAGGCAGGGCGTTTTCCAGGATGTCCTTGAACACGTCGCGGCGGTCCCGCAGGCCAAGATCATTGAGCAGGGCCTTCATGATGGCGGCATGGCCGGGATAACGGATCGTGCGGTAGTTCAGCGTACGGACCTTGCCGAGCAGCGTTTCGCACAGGGTACCAAGACCGCCCGACGTGTTGAAAGCCTCGTAGGTTACGCCGTCGAGCGAGAATTCCTCGCGCTCTTCCAGCGGCGGCACTTCGGTCAGCTCACCGTCGACGATGGCTTCGCATGGCTCGCAATATTCGTTGATGACGCCGTCCGTGCTCCAGGTCAGGTTGTAGTTGAGCGCATTCGACGGGTACTGCGGCAACGCACCGACGCGCATGCGCACGCTTTCCAGCGTATCGAAGCGCTTGGCCAGATCATTGGCGACAATCGAGATGAAGCCCGGGGCCAGACCGCACTGGGGAATGAAGGCTGTCTTTGCCGTCGCCGAAAGCTGCTTGACGATGCGGGTGCTGGCAACATCCTCGGTCAGGTCGAGATAATGCACGTCCGACGACGCAGCGGCTTGCGCAATCCGCGTGGTCAGGTGGAAGGGAGCGGCGCT
Source organism: Phyllobacterium sp. MT110 (assembly GCF_058792715.1). Classification (NCBI taxonomy): domain Bacteria; kingdom Pseudomonadati; phylum Pseudomonadota; class Alphaproteobacteria; order Hyphomicrobiales; family Phyllobacteriaceae; genus Phyllobacterium; species Phyllobacterium sp. MT110. The sequence continues at coordinate 430,700 of NZ_JBXAFE010000002.1, read as the reverse complement.
GAGCACGGCGAATTTGCCGGCGAGAACCTTTTCAAGCGCGCCCTCTTCAGCAATCTCGATGCAACGGGTAACGACAAGCGGGGAAACGTCCAGGGCATCAAGCTGTGCCTGGGCCCGGTCGACGACCGTTACGCGGTAGTCCCCGGTGTTTGCGAGCAGGTTGGCGATTGTTCCGCCGATTTTGCCTGCACCGACGATGACGATCTCTTTCATGTGATTCCCCTCAGGATTTCAGAACTTTCATTATTTTCTCACCCTTGTTCGTCGAAATGAAGTGTGTAAACTGACGATATAACACCCTATTTTTTGGCAATACGCCGTATGAGTTTGACATTATGCTGACAGATGCCGATCACGCCCTGCTTTCCCTGCTGCGCGAGAACGCCCGCGCCTCGACCGCCGACCTTGCCCGTAAGCTCGGCGTGTCGCGCACCACCGTACAAAGCCGCATCGAACGGCTGGAAAAGCGCGGGATGATTCGCGGCTACAGCGTGCTGCTTTCCCCCGAATATGAGCGGGATCTGGTCAAGGCGCATGTGCTGGTCACGGCCCTGCCGAAATTTGCCAAGCGGGTTGAAGCGGCATTGCGCGAGATTGCCTGGGTGCGGACCCTGCATTCGGTCAGCGGACAGTACGACATGATCGTCATCCTGGAAGCGCCCTCCATCAGTGAGCTCGATACATTGCTGGATCGGATCGGCGCGTTGGAAGGTGTGGAACGCACCATTTCGTCCATCATCCTTTCCACGCGCATCGACCGCTGAGTCATATAATCCGTCCCTCCATGGACTCCGCTTGACTCTTTGGCCGAATGGATTCCATAATAGAACATATCATGAACATTCAGGGGAAACCGTGGTGACAACCGTCGACCTTACGGCGTTGCGGCGCGACATCGCGTCTTTAAGCGAGCGGAATGCGCTGGAAGCGCAGGCGCCGCGCAGTGCCTTTGGTTTTGGCGACAGAAGCATCGACAGGGTGCTTGGCAAGGGATTGCAACGCGGCGCGCTGCATGAGGTCTTTTCGGCGGAAATGCACGATGCGGGCGCAGCAACGGGCTTCGTCATCGCCCTTGCCCTGCGCTCATCCAGCGCCCGGAGCCCTCTTATCTGGCTGGAAGAGGATTTTGCCGCGCAGGAACACGGTTTTCCCTATGCGCCGGGGTTGAAGCATCTCGGGCTTGATCCGCAGCGGCTCGTCATCGTGCGCTGTTCGTCGCCGCAGGATGTGCTGAAAGCCGCATCGGACAGCCTTGGCATCCGCGGAACGGGCGCGGTCATCATAGCGCCGTGGAGCAATCCGAAATGCCTCGACCTGACAGCCACGCGCAAATTGCTGCTGACCGCCCAGCAGACGGGCGTGCCCGCCTTCCTGCTGCGGCTCGGCGCCGTTCCAATCGACAATTCCGCCGTGACACGCTGGATGATCCGCTCGAACGCGTCGCGGTCGAGCGGCGCCAATGCGCCGGGTCACCCGGTGTTTGACGCCACCCTTATACGCAACAGGCAGGGCATGACAGGCCATTGGATCCTGCAATGGGAGAGTGACAATCATGTTTTCAGACAGATCGAACCGGTTTCTGGCGCTGTGGTTTCCACACCTGCCCACCGACCGCCTCAAACGCGAAAATCCGCAAAGGGCTGAGTCCGGACAGTTCCTGATTGTCGTCGACAAAGTCGCCAACGCCTTGCGCCTGACAGCCCTTGACGAACGCGCCGCCAAGGCAGGCCTGTTCAAGACCATGGCTTTGACCGACGCCCGGGCGCAGTTTGAAAATCTCGATATTGCCTTCGCTTCACCGCGCAAGGACGCTGCCCTCTTGGAGAAACTCGCTGACTGGTGCGACCGCTACACGCCACTGGTCGCACTCGACGGCCCCGATGGGCTTATGCTCGATATTACCGGCTGCGTGCATCTCTTCGGTGACGAGCATCAATTGCGCCGGGATATCCACCAGCGCCTGAGCCAGCATGGCGTTGTGGTCCGCTCGGCCATTACAGGCAATGCGGCGGCAGCCCACGCATTTGCCCGTCATTCACCGGGAGACGTGATCGGGGATTCCGCGCTTAAGGAAAAATTGCGTCGCTTGCGCCTCGTCAGCCTCGAGATCGAGGATGTTCATCTGGCCGGTCTGAAGAGAGCCGGACTGCGCACGGTCGGCGATGTCGAAGTGCTTCCCCGTGCTGCCCTTGCCGCGCGTTTCGGCGCCGGGCTGGTGGATCGCCTCGATGCCCTTTTCGGCTATGCGCACCACCCGATCTCCCCCCGGCGTATTGTTCCCGCCTGCATGGTCGAGCGGCGCATGGCCGAACCCTTGATTGTCATGGACAGTGTTGAGCTGGTGCTGCATGCGCTGGGCGATGAACTTTTCCGGCAGTTGCAGCAGCGTGTCGAGGGCGCGCGGGAAGTCGAGGCTTCGTTTTTCCGCGTCGATGGTGAGGTCAGGCGGATCGGCATTCAGGCCGGCCGGCCGCTGACCGACACCAAAACCCTGTTCAGGTTGCTGAAGGAGCGGCTCACCACCCTCGCAGAACCGCTCGATGCCGGTTACGGCTTTGACATCATCCGTCTTGCGGCGGTGCGGGCCGAGCGAACCCAAACCATGCAAAAAAGCCTCGACAGCACTGTTCGGGAAACCGAAGAGATCGGCGGGCTGATCGACCGTCTGTCCATTCGTCTCGGCACCAGCCGGGTTCTGCGTCCGCACTCCGTCGATACGCATATTCCCGAGCGCGCCGTTTCACTGGAACCGGCTATTCACACCATCGCAAATCTGCAGGTCGAATGGGCGCCCGTTCAGCACCCGGGCGAGCCGCCCGAGCGCCCGGTCCGACTGTTCCAGCCGCCGGAACAGATTGAAACCACGGCAGGAATTCCCGACGGCGCCCCGGCACAATTCGTCTGGCGACGGGTCCGGCACAATATCGTCCTGGCCGAAGGGCCGGAGCGCATCGCGCCGGAATGGTGGCGGGAACATGCCGGCGCCCTGACACGGGATTATTATCGCCTCGAAGACAATCATGGGCACCGTTTCTGGGTCTTCCGCGAAGGCCTGTATGAGCGCGGCCAGACCACCCCGCGCTGGTATCTGCATGGGCTTTTTGCCTGATGCCCGGCTACACGGAACTTGCCGTCACCAGCAATTTCTCCTTTCTCGAAGGCGCCTCGCAGCCGGAGGAATTGGTGCAGGCAGCAGCATTGCTCGGCCTTGACGGCATAGGCATCGCCGACCGCAACACGCTTGCCGGGGTTGTCCGGGCCTACAAAGCGCATCAGGAAATGACGGAGGAGCAAGGAATAAAGCTCAAGCTCTTTATCGGCTGCTGCCTGATGTTCATCGACGGCACGCCCGATCTGGTCGTCTATCCGCGCGACCGCCCGGCTTATGGGCAGCTGTGCCGCCTTTTGAGCGAGGGGAAAAAGCGGGCTGAGATCAAGGGCAAGTGCCATCTGGTGCTGGAGGATTTCCTTTTCCGCGCCAAGGATTTCCAGACGGTGGTCATGCCATCAGGACAGCCGGATGAAGATCTCGGACCTGTACTGAAAAAGCTAAGCGTCGTTGCGCCGGGATGTGTCTGGCTTGGTCTTGCCATGTCTTACGAAGGCGCTGACCGGCGTCATGGCGAACAGCTGGAGCGTATCGCCACTACAGCCGGTGTTCCGCTGCTGGCGGTCAACAATGTGCTCTACCACACCGCTTCCCGCCGCCCTCTGCAGGATGTGCTGACCTGCATCCGGGACCATGTCACCATTGATACGGCCGGGCGAAGGCTGGAGAAGAACGCAGAAAGGCATCTGAAATCACCGGAGGAAATGCAACATCTCTTCCGGCATTTTCCCTTAGCCCTTGAGGAAATCCGCCGGTTCACCGCGCCGGTCACCTTCTCGCTCGGTGAACTGCAATACCATTATCCCGATGAACCCGTGCCGCCGGGCAAAACCCCGCAGCAGCATCTGGCTGACGAGACATGGAAGGGCGCGGCTAAACGGTATCCTGACGGCATTCCGGAAATGGTCCGCGACCTCCTGAACAAGGAACTGACGCTGATCGCAACATTGGGATATGCGCCGTATTTCCTGACGGTGCATGATATCGTCACCTATGCGCAGTCGCAGAATATCCTGTGCCAGGGCCGGGGTTCGTCCGCCAATTCAGCCGTCTGCTATTGCCTGCACATCACCGCTGTCGATCCGACGAACGGCAATGCGCTGTTCGAACGCTTTCTCTCGGCCGAGCGCAAGGAACCACCCGATATCGATGTCGACTTCGAACACGAGCGCCGCGAGGAAATCATGCAATGGGTTTACAAGCGCTACGGCCGGGACCGCGCAGCCATCGTCGCGACGGTTATCAGCTACCGCCCGCGCAGCGCCATCCGCGATGTCGGCAAGGCCCTGGGGCTGACCGAAGATGTGACGGCTGCGCTTGCCAATACGGTCTGGGGCAGTTGGGGCTCCACCGTGGACAGGCAGCATGTGCAGCAGGCGGGTCTTGACCCCGACAACATCATGATCCGTCGTGCCGTCAAGCTGGCGACGGAACTGCTCGGTTTTCCGCGCCATCTCTCGCAACACGTCGGCGGCTTCGTCCTGACACGGGAGCGACTTGATGAAACCGTTCCCATCGGCCCCGCAGCCAAGGAGAAGCGTTCCTTCATCGAGTGGGACAAGGACGATATCGATACGCTCCGGATCATGAAGGTCGATGTGCTGTCACTCGGCATGCTGACATGCATCCGCAAGGCTTTTGATCTCATTCATCAGCATAAGGGCAAACGTTACGAGTTGGCGGACCTGGAGCCCACTGACGAGAAGGTCTACGACATGCTGTGCGCGGCGGACTCCCTCGGGGTGTTTCAGGTGGAAAGCCGCGCTCAGATGAACATGCTGCCGCGCCTGCGCCCGCGGGAGTTTTACGATCTGGTCATCGAGGTCGCCATTGTGCGGCCAGGGCCGATTCAGGGTGACATGGTGCATCCCTATTTGCGGCGGCGCAAACGCATAGAGAACGTCGATTACCCATCGCCGTCTCCCGAATATGGCGACAAGGATGAACTGAAAAATGTTCTGATTAAAACATTGGGCGTTCCCCTGTTTCAGGAACAGGCCATGCGCATTGCCATTGAAGCGGCGGGTTTCACCCCCGATGAGGCCAACAAGCTCCGCAGTGCCATGGCAACGTTCCGCAATCGCGGCACCATTCACAAGATGCAGGAGCAGATGGTCGAGGGCATGGTGCGCCGCGGCTATGAGCGCAGCTTTGCCGAAAACTGCTTCAACCAGATCAAGGGTTTCGGTGAATATGGTTTTCCGGAGAGCCATGCGGCGAGTTTTGCCATTCTCGTCTATGTTTCCTCCTGGATCAAATACCACCATCCGGAAGTGTTTGCCGCCGCCCTCCTGAATTCGCAGCCCATGGGTTTTTATGCCCCGGCCCAGATCATCCGTGACGCCCGCGAGCACGATGTCGAAGTGCGTCCTGTCGATGTCAATTTCAGCGAATGGGATAACACGCTGGAAACGGGTAACAGCGGTAATTTTGCCATGCGCATGGGCTTGCGGCAGGTCGACGGCTTCTCGAAAGCCTGGGCCGACGAAATTTGCGCAAAGCGGAAAAAGCCCTATGCGGACATTGAAGAGGTTCGCCGTCTGACGCGACTGGAGCGCCGCGCCTTTGTCCTGCTCGCCGATGCGGATGCATTTCGCTCGTTAGCCATTGACCGGCGCGAAGCACTCTGGGCCGTGCGCCGATTTCCCGACAATACAACCCTGCCACTCTTCCAGATTGCCGAAACCAACGAACTTGCAGTCGAAGCGCAGACACGGTTGCCGCCTATGCAGATGGCTGAGCATGTCATTGCCGACTATGAATCCTTCCGGCTATCGCTCAAGGGACACCCCATGCAGTTTCTGCGGGACATGCTTGGCCGTGAAGGCGTCGTGACCTGCAGACAGGCCACTGCTCTGGCCAGCAACAGGCGCGTCAAGCTTGCCGGCGTGGTCACGGTCCGCCAGAGGCCGGGCAGCGCCAAAGGTGTTGTCTTCATGACGATCGAGGATGAAACCGGCATTGCCAACATCATCGTCTGGGCGAAGACAATGGCCACCTATCGCAAGGAAGTGATGAGTTCCCGCCTCATCCTGATCGAGGGAACGGTCCAGAGCAGCGATAACGTCACGCATATCGTTGCCCGCAAACTGATTGACCGCACGGCGGATCTGTATCGGCTTTCGGAACAACTGCCGCCCTTGCCGGTATCGCATGCCGATGAAGTGGTTCATCCGGTTCCCGATCAACCGAGAGCCCGTCATCCGCGCAAGGTCCGGATTCTGCCAAAATCCCGGGATTTTCATTGAGTCGCAGCCTAGGCCCGCTTGATATCCTTGGCCAAGGCAGCCCGGTCAATGGCGGCGATCATGCAAATTTCCAGATCGCCCAATCCGTCCAGAATCTCTTCCCTTGAAATACCGGCGGCTTCCGCTGCGGCGGTGCATTTGGCGACCAGTTGTTTGGGCCTTGGATCATGATGCGCCATATCCGCCGGACGCGTGGCATGAACATTGGCTTCTATCCAGCTATTGACGAAATCGATCGCACGTTGGCTCATGCTTTCCTCCTGTATATCACCAGTCAAAACTGCTGGCAGCGGAGAAGGTTGCGAAAAAAGCAGGATATCACACCGCCTCTTCAGCCCAAACCGTGAATTTTGTCAGCACATTGGGACCAAAAATATTGGTCAATGGAACATCCGCCGCATCCCTTCCGTGCGCCACCTTGATCCGTCCGATACGAGGCTTGTTGTTGCGCGGATCGAACGCATGCCACTGCCCACCCAGATAGACTTCCATCCAGGCGCAGAAATCCATCGCCGAATGGGGCGGCGGTACGCCGATATCGGTGATATAGCCCGTGCTATAGCGCGTCGGAATATTGAGACACCGGCAAAAAGCCACGGCCAGATGGGTAAAATCCCGGCAAACGCCTCGGCCTTCCGCATAACCCGATGCGGCGGTCCGTGTCGGATTGGAAAACGCATAGCCGAATGTGATGTGATTATGGACGTAGTCGCAAACGGCTTGCACCCGCTGCCAACCCTCTGGCGTATTGCCGAACAGCCGCCATGCTTCTTCGCTCAAGACATCCGTCTCGCAATAGCGGCTGCCCAGGAGATAGACCAGTGTCTCCGCAGGCAAGTCCTGCACGCGGTGCTGAACAGCCTCCAGCACAACAGGATCCGGCATACCGCTATCGCGGACAATCGCATTGGTCGAACAGATGAACGGGCCGGGCGCAGCCAGGATGCGGTTGCACCAGTTGCCGAACTGGTCGTGATAACCGTCAACGCTCGAACCGAATGTCGACTGGAATGTCTCGACGCCTTCAATGTCCTCGACGCGCGAATGGTGCACGTTCAAGATGGCAATCAAGGGTGTTTCCTGAGCGAAATCAAAACGCAATTCACACCCGACATTCAGTCTCATGAACACATCCCCATCAACCTATAAGAATATCGCTTTTTGAAAATCGCAGCTCAGCACGACAGACTATTGCGCAAAAAGCAACCGGCTCGATTGCGAGCCGGTTCAAACTTCAGCCATTGGAACAGTCAAGCGCGGTCAACGACCTTCTTCACGGCATCCTTGGCCTTGCCCTTCATCTCTTGGGCATCGCCCTTCAGTTCCTGAGCCTTGCCTTCGGCCTGCAGCTTCTTGGAGCCTGTTACCTTGCCCGCTGCCTGTTTGATGTTGCCAGCGGCTTTGTTGGCAAGCCCGGAAATCTTGTCACCTGTGCTACCCATTGGTACACTCCTTGAATGTTCACTCACCAGAGGTAAACGGGCGGTGACGCCTCCGGTTCCCGTGAAAGCGAGAATACTTAAAATATTGAATTAAAAGGATAATTTTTCAGATCAAAGCAAAAACCCGGTGCCCACGGGGGAACAGGCACCGGGTTCTGAACGTGCCGGTCAACGTGTGACCAGCTTCTGCGAAACGTCACAGAGTCATCTTGGTTCCCATCCGCGGGAAGGCTTTCCCGAATATCCCGGATATCACCCGGCAACCTGTTTGATTGCCGCTTCGATGTTCGAGGCAAAATAGCAGTTTCGGCTTGATCCAACGATCTTGTCACCCTCAACAGTGCCCGCATCCTCGGCCCAGAAGCCGACAATGATTTTGATGCGCGCATTCCGCCTGCGAATACGACGAACGAGATAACGGGCATGGGCCACCGAAGACATGTTGAGATAGCTGATATAGATCGCACTCGCATCGGCAAGGTCGAGTTTGCCTATATTCACGGCTTCAAGCTCGTCATGCGTGATGTCGCGAACCTCGAAGTCACCCCGCTCCAGGATATCGCCAATGATCACCGCTGCCGCGTCGTCGAGATCGCCTCGCCCACCCGCTGAAATGATCGTCCTTGGCTCTTCGCTCTTGCTGCGCCTGCTCTTGGCCGGTTCGACATGATCTTCATCGTCCTCGCCTTGCACGTCCTGATGTTCCGAGAGATTTTCCACAAGGCGTATCATGCTTTGTGCCACCCGGCTGCGGCGCACAGCATCCAGCACGCCCCGTCCCCGGTCATGCTCGGCGAGAAACAGCGCAGGGACAGCAACGGACGCGTAGTAATCCGCAATCGCCGATGACTGCAGATAGTCTTCCGCTTTTTCCGTCGCCTCGTCGGGATCGCCGGACAACAACCGCTGATAAAGCTGTTGCGGCGGTGACAGCACCGGTTCGTTGCCAAGCAGCACATCCAGGAACTCGAAGCGCGGCACGTGACGCCCGAGCACCACGAGACAGACCGTCAGCGGCGTGGAAAGCAGGAGCCCGATCGGGCCCCATATCCAGGTCCAGACAATTGCCGCAAGCAGGATGGCAACCGGCGAGAGCCCGGTCCTCGAGCCATAGAGCACAGGCTCCATGACATTGTTGCTGATCAACTCGAGAACGATGAACAAGGCGGCGGTCCACAACAGGAGCATCCAGCCGGGATCGACCGCCAACGCAAGCATGAGCGGGAAAGACGCGGCAATGAATGGTCCGATATAGGGCACGAAACGCAGGGCGATGGCGAGAAGGCCCCACAGCATCGGATTGGGGATACCAATCAGCCAAAGACCGATGCCGATCGGAACACCAAAGCAGATATTGATCACAAGCTGCATCAGGAGATATTGCCCGACCCGCTTCCCCGCATCATGCAATGCCGTGGTCGTGCGGTGAATGTCGCTGGCTCCCACAAGCCGGATGAAGCGGTCACGCAGATCTTCCCGCCGCAGCAGCATGAAGATGACAAAGACAACGACAATGCCGACCGTTGCCAGCGGTTGAATCAAGGGCACGGCGACGGTTTGCAGCAATTGCAGGGGATCCGGGGCCGGATAACGGATTTCAACCGGAACGGGTTTATCCTGATCACCTTTCGCCAGGGGAGACTTGTTTTCCGCCTGATTGTTCGGCGTCACATTCTCAGGAGGTTGTTGTGCCTGCGTGCCCGCGCCGTTTTGTGCAGGAAACCGCTCCACTTCATCGGAGCGGCCTATTTCTTCATTGAGCCGTTTGAACATGCGCGCACCGCGGTCAAAAATACCGTTACCGGACTGCGCGTCCTTGATGGTCCTGATCTTTGCCTCGATGTTGTATTGGTAGCTTGGCAGGTTTTGCGCCAGAACCGTCAGCTGCCCAACCACAATCGTGGCAAACAGGAATATGGCGATAAACGCGGTCAGCACCACGGCGATAACCGAAAGAATCTTCGGCACGCCGAAGCGGTGAAGCTGCGTGACCAGCGGCGACAAGGCAAAGGTCAAGAGCAGCGCCAGCGCCAGCGGGACAAAAATATCCCGGGCAAAATACAGCGCAGCGACCACTGCAATGGCCACAATGATGGGCGGGAACTGCATTCGCCCGTCGGTTTCGGGAGGAGCAGGCGCATAAATTGATCTCTGACTGACGCGCTCGACGGCGCGCGGCGACGCCTCCCTTACATTCTCAGACGGCATAGCCAGCCCGCTTCTCCGAATTCATGAAAATCCCTCTCCGTTCAATGACACTCTGAAACGAAGCCGGCTGAATTTGGTTGCATGCCCCCCGCCAAGACCTGCGAAAACGACGCCCACACGTTCCTTCGCGCTGCATGGAGCAGCATCGAAACGCTGCGGCGGCCGGAACAAAAATCGATATCGGAAGTTTCCAATGCATCGGGCCGCTCGAAGGAGAGAAGCAGAGAATGCCGGTGACAACGATCCTGATCATCATTCTGATACTGGCGCTGATCGGCGTGTTTCCAAGCTGGCCCCACGCGCGGGCATGGGGTTACGGCCCTTCCGGTTTGCTTGGGATTGTCCTGGTGATTCTGCTCATCTTGCTGCTTTTGGGCCGCATCTAACGGAACTGTTTGCACTCTGATTGCCCGGATCAGACCTGACGAAAGGATCGACACACTATGCTGCGTGGAGTTTTACTTTGGCTCATCGGCCTGCCACTACCGATCATCCTGATTCTCTGGTTCCTCGGCTATCTCTCGTAGGAACGTTGCGCAGCGCTGCCTTCATGCCGGCCAATGTCCCGGCGCTTCTTCACATCACGATATTATACAGGAACCCTATTCGCATGACCAAACGTCTCTTGATGACCACTGCCTTGATCACAGTCCTTGCGACATCCGGTTTCGCCCAGGCCCAGGAACCGGGCTCAGCGGCAACGCACGGCATTTTCCACGACAAAAGCAAGCCGGCACAAAATGCCGGGCGCTATGTCAAATCTGCAGCCGGGCAAATCCTGGCTTCCGGCTTGATCGGTGAGAAAGTCTATAACGGAGCCAACGATGATTCCGTCTCGATCGGCGCGGTCAAAGACCTGGTGCTTGACGCCAATGGCACGGCTGAGGCGGCAATCATCGGCGTTGGTGGATTTGTCGGCATCGGCGAGAAGGATGTGGCCGTTGGATTGGATGGTCTGGCCTGGGCTGACCGGGCGGACGGCACACGTTGGCTCGTCATCGCCACCAGCAAGGAAGAGCTGGAAAAGGCGCCTGCCTTTGACAAGGCGGCCTTGCTCGACGGGCACCCCGCGGCGGATGTTCTGAAGCCGTCTCTTGCGCCTGCCAAGCCGGCACCGCAAGCCACGATGGCGACGCGTGACGGGCTGAAAGCTGTACCGGCAACCGCCGTCAGCGCGGAAAAATTGATCGGCACGACCGTCTATGGCTCGGATGACGAGACCCTTGGTTCCGTGGGTGACGCGTTGATGACCCCAGACGGTCAGGTGGAAGCCTTTGTCGTGGACGTCGGCGGTTTCCTTGGCCTGGGCAAGAAACCCATCGCCATTTCCATCGAGAATCTCGATCTCCTGTCGGACAAGGACGGCAAGATCGCCGTCTACACGCCTTTCACGAAGCAGCAGCTGCAGGCCCATCCCGCCTATAGCGAGGAAGCCTACAAGGCCGACAGCGAGAAAATTCTGCTGCGCGGCAGCGCCGAATAACAGTGTTTGCAGCCCAATGCAGGCAGACCGCTGCGTGAGCAGCGGTCTGCGCTTCCACATGGAACCAAACCGCATGCGGGGCGTTTCAATCCCTATGAAACTTATATTTCTCAAGGAGTTCCTTTAATGGCGTCAGTTTCTTCGAAAGTTCGCAAAGCCGTGGACGATGCAACAGAGTCCAACCCGGATCTGCAAGCTCAGGTTGCCGCGTTGAAAGAGGACATCGCGAACATTGCGGCAACACTCGCCAAAATTGGCAAGACCTCGGCAAAAGAGGCGAGCAGCAACGCATCCTCGACCTTCGAGAACGCCAGGGCACGCGGTGAAGACGCTCTGGATGAAATACGGTCTCAGGCCAAGGCGCTCGAGGATCAACTGACAGAGACTGTGCGCGAGAACCCCCTGACAACCGTTGCGGTTGCTGCGGGCGTGGGATTTCTTCTGGCTCTGATCGCCCGCCGCTGACATGCTGAAACTGCTGGCCCCCCTTCTGTCCAGTGCGGTTTCTGGAGAGCTCGGTTCCGCTGTGAGTCGGGCAAAGCGCCGTGCGGTCTTCCTTGCGCTGATCGGCATTCTGCTGGCGATTGCCGGCGTCTTCCTGCTCGTCGCGGGCTATATCGCGCTTTCTCGGCATTTCGGCGATGTGTACGCCGCCCTGATCCTGGCCGGCGGCGCGATCGTCCTTGCGCTTCTGGCCTACATCATCATGAAAGTTGCTGAAACGGTTGCCCGCAAGCGGCAGCGCGAGCGGTCAAAGGTCGATACATCAACCCTGCTGACCGTCGCTGCACTTGCCGCCGCACCAACCGTCTTGAAATCGCGGGGGTTGCTGATGCTGGCCGTACCGGTCATCGCCTTTGCCGGACTTTCGCTTCTCACCAAGAAGAAACCATCATCCAACGACAGCAGCTGACCCTTCCTTTATCGGCATCGAGATCAGAACTTCCATGCCGGTTTCGGGGTAACTCAACCGGACACTGCTCGACAGAACCTTGTCCAGGCTGCGTTCAATCAGCCGCTCGCCAAGTCCTCGGGCGGCGGGAGGTATGACACGGGGGCCGTCGGATTCCACCCAGTGAATGACAACCCGGGATTCATCGAGCCCGGCTTCCGTCTGCCATGACACACGCACCCTCCCCCGCGCGGAGGACAGCGCGCCGTGCTTGGCCGCATTGGTGGCAAGTTCGTGCAACGCGATGCCAAGTCCCAAGGCGTGATCGGGCGGGAGAATCATGTCCTCGCCTTCCAGCACGACCTGGGCTGGATCATAGATCGCATAGGGTTCGACCTGCTTGGTGATGAGGTCAACGAGACTGATGCCGCTCCATTCACGATCGGACAAAAGCGTGTGTGCCTCGGAGATCGCCCGCAGCCGGCCGGAGAAAGCCTCCATGAATTCCGCCGGATCCGAGGTCCGGTTCAATGTCTGCCGCGCCAGCGATTGCAGCATGGCCAGTGTATTCTTGACCCGGTGGTTCAATTCCCGCAACAGCAGCCGGGTTTTCTCGGCGGCATTTCGCGTGCTGGTGATATCGATATTGACACCAACAGCTACAAGCGGCCTGCCGGCGGCATCCCGTTCAAAGACACGGCCGCGTCCGAGCAGCCACTGGCCGGAGGATGCGGCGCGAAATTCGCCGACATAATCCTGATTATGTGCCATAGCGCGGGTGAACGCCGATTTCATCAACGGAAAATCATCCGGATGCATGGCGCGGAAAACATCTTCTCCGCTTATCGGCTTGTCATCGCTGAGGCCGAGCATGGAATAAGCCATCTTGTTGCCGGTGAATTTTCCGGTCTTCAGGTCCCAAACCCAGCTGCCGACATTCCCGACTTCCAGCGCCATATCATGGCGCAGTTCATCCCTGTTCAGGGTTTCGATGGACCGAACATTGCTTTGTGCATCGCACTTCATCTTGAGAAAGGAACCGGCAAGCCTGGCCACCTGCTTCAACTGGGATTGCAGCAGCGTGCTTGCCGTTTGTCCGGGTTGCGCCGAGGCGATGATAAGCGCAGCGACGCGCGCGCCGCCGACCTCGACCGACGTCGCTGCAACAAACCGCACATCGTTGCCGGCTGAGCCCGCCACGCCCCCGGAAAATCGCTTGTCTGCTGTCACATCGGGAACGACCAGCGATTCTCCCTCTGGCAAGACCAGCGCATTTGCGCCGAATACCCAGAAATCGGTGCGTCCCGCCGGCGCGTTTCCAGCCTGCGCCAGTATCCGGGTTTGCGTCTCACCGACTGCCACGATCAGCGCAACATCAGCATTCGAGAATGACAAAGCCAGAGAGGCCAGTCCGTGAAGCTCGCTTTCAGGCTGAAGTTCAAGGCTGCCCAGCACGGAAACAGCGTCCAGACGAGCGGGTTCTGACAGAAATCCTGACATGTTTTCTGAAATTTGGTCTGACTTCATAGTCACATGACGCCCCTCATCGAGCCGTCCTTACTCTGAACGTTGAAACAGCTTCGATTATCAACGCAACGCATACCCCTTTGTTCCCCGCCCGGAACATTTAATAGCGCCCGTCGTTTCTGTTGCGTGAAGAATGCAAAGGAGAAATCTATGCGCGACGCGAAGGACATTCTATCGGACACTAGTCTGGACCGGACCGTGAAAATCGAAAAGCTGCGGGAACTGCTCAGCGAAGCCAGGGGATTGCAGCGGGCAGCGACGGAAGGCGGAATGGACAATGAGGACGGCTCTACCCGGACCTTGCGCGACATCGAACTTGCGCTGGAACAGCTGAAAGCCGACATGCCGGAAACCGGGGCGGCAACGCTCTGACTGCCACTCATTCGTCTTCCGCCTTCGCGTTCTCGGGCGCAGAGGCACTGCGAAGGGTGGGGAACGTGACTGTCACGATCGTGCCGCCACCATCTTTGGCGCCATAGGTCACCGCGCCGCCAAATTGCTGGCAGAGCTGTGCGACGATCACGGAGCCCAAACCTGACGCCCGCTTGTGGAGTTTTTTCTGGATGCCGATACCATCGTCAGCAATGGTGAGGGCTATAATGCCATGGGCATCGCGCTGCAGGCCGATTTCGATCAACCCCGCGCGATTATGCGGAAATGCGTGTTTGATCGCGTTCATCGTCAGCTCACCGATAATGATACCGAGGGTTGTGGCATCCCGGGAGCTCAGATCAATCGGTTCGAAATGGGCTTCGATCCGGATATCCCGGTCGTGAAAATGCGCGTCCTTGATGTCGGCCATAATCTCCGGCAAATATTCATCGGCCCGAACGGTCTCATGATCCTTTCCCAGCCGGAGCCGGCGGTGTGCCGAAGAAATCGTCTGGATTCGATCACGCGCCGCGCCGAGGGCCACTCGGATTTCGTCCGACGAAACGCCGTGCATCTGGATGCCAAGAAGCGATGACACGGTCGCCAGCGAATTACCGATGCGATGATCGGAATCCTGCAGGAGCGTTTCCACGCGTGCTCTCTCCCGCTTGGCAATCAGCATGGCCTTTTCGAGCTCGGCGGTGCGCAATTGAACCATTTCTTCCAGTTGCGATTTTTCAGAAAGCAGCGTCGATTGACCTTCGGTCAGCTTGCGCACATAGCGCTTGGTGCGGCTGGCAAGGATATAGGCGAGTATCAATGCACCTGCGAGGGCGAGGATCGAGGCAATGGTCAGCCAGAAGCGCAACTTGTCCATGGCTATGTTGCGGGCGATTAGCCGACGATCTTCTTCACCCAGGAAACTGTTGATGGTTTTCCTGACGTCATCCATCTGGCCGATGCCGAAATCGGAACCGAGTGAAGCCAGAGCTTCGCTGTTGTTCCCCGCAAGAGACGTCGATATGGCCGCTTCGACTTTTTGCTGCTTCTTCTTCGCCAAATCCTGAATTTGGCTGACAATGGCCTGTTGCCGGGGATTGCCTCTTGTCATCTCGTTCAGCGTATTCAGCGATTCGGCAAGGTGGGACGCGGCCGCGCGGTAGAGATCGAGGAAGGCGGGGTTTTGGGTCAGGAGATAACCGCGTTGACTGGTATGCGCTTCGTTCAAGAGGGCGAGTGCGCCATCCGCCTGCTCCCGGACCCGGTAGGTGGCAATGACGTCGTCCATCTGGTTGTTGAAGCCGCGGGTCAGGATGATGGTCGAGGTCGCAGCGGTGATGATCAGGGCAAGCGAGATGATGATGGCCAACCCGCGCCGGGGCCTTTCCGAAAAACCTGCCAAAACTCTGCGCCACTGCACCAACTGCACTGCTCCTGCCAAAACAGGCCTTGTATGCTCGGCCCGACATATACACGAACTAGATAAAGGGTCTTGGCACCTTCGGCAAACCTTGCCATCCCGATATATCCAGAAGGGTCGTTTCATCGAGGACTTCACAGCCCCGGTCAACCCAGCGCAACGCACCGCGCGCCGCAAGTTTCTTGAGCGTCTTGTTCGTATGCACGATGGACAATCCGAGCGTATCGGCAACGTGCTGTTGTCTCAGTGGCACAAACAGCTTGTTGTTCTTGACCATGCCGACTGACTTGGCACGCTGAAAAATGAAGGCAAACAGATAGGCCGCGCGCTCCAATGCGGTGCGGCGCCCGACACTGAGCAGGATTTCATCCAGCATCTGTTCTTCACGGGACGCCAGCCAGGTAATATCGTAGGCAAGGCTTGGAAAGGTGCGGAAAAGGTTGGGGAGTTTGTCACGCTGGAAAACGCACAGAATCACCGGTGACATGGCTTCGATGGAGTGCTGCATCTCCTTCATCAGCGATCCCTGCAATCCGATGAGATCACCGGGCAGCACGTAGTTGAGGATTTGCCGGCGGCCATCTTCCAGGGTTTTGTAGCGAAACGCCCAGCCGGACAGAACCGTGAAAAGGTGCGCGCTGTTGGCACCTTCGACCAGAAATGTCGTCCCGGCATCGGCAACAAGCTCGCCCGTCTTGAAGCCCGACAGGAACTCCAGTTCGTCCTTGTCGTGCGGTTGGAAATGCGGGAAATCCTGCAAGGGGCATTTTTCGCAGGGGAATTGCCGTACCGCTGAAGCTGTTGCTGTTTTCATTTGATTTCTCAATCGAGAGTTGTTGAGCACGCTAACATGCTGCCGTTGAAATGACCGATAATTCTTCGCGTTCGACATGTCATAGTTAAATGACACCCTATTCCGTTCAGCGCATAAGCACTGCTTTTAGGAGCAGTTGATATGGAATTGACCGGCAAGCGACTTCTGGTTCTGGAGGACGAATATCTGATCGCACTCGAGTTGGAGCGCATTGCGGAGGAATGTGGCGCGAAATCCGTTCATGTCGTCTCGACCGTTGCCGAGCTTCTATTCTGGATTGAGAGCCAGCCGCCATGCGACATCGCCATTCTCGAAGTCAAGGCGCGGGGCACCTCCTCTCTGGACGCCGCAAGCCTCATGCTGCAACGGGGCGTTCCCGTTGTCTTTGCCACCGCCTATGATCAGCAAAGGAGCGGCATTGCCGGTTTTGCCGATGTTCCCGTGGTTTTGAAGCCCTATGGCAAGACCCAGATCCTGCAAGCCGTCGCCACCGCTTTTGCCAGAATGGTTGCGGGAACACTGCCGGCGAAAGAAGGCGGCGCGTCAGGCGAACTTGTTTGATGTTACCTGCGTGGCAATGGAGTCAGGACCGTAATCAACCTCTCCCTGGACATCGAGAAGTTCCTGCAAGCGTGTTCTTGCACGGCTGACGCGGCTCTTGATTGTCCCAACGGCGCATCCACAGATATCCGCCGCCTCTTCGTAGGAAAAGCCGGACGCGCCGACAAGGATGATGGCCTCGCGTTGATCGTCGGGCAGCTTTTCCAGAGCCTTGCGGAAATCCTGCAGATCGAGTGCGCCGTATTGCGAGGGATGCACCGAAAGCTGTTCGGTGAAAACGCCGTCCGAGTCCTGCACTTCGCGCCCACGCTTGCGCATCTGGCTATAAAATTCATTGCGCAGGATCGTAAACAGCCAGGCCTTTATATTGGTGCCGGCTTCGAATGAATCCTGCTTGGCCCACGCTTTCATGATCGTGTCTTGGACAAGATCATCCGCGCGGTCGGGATTGCCGATCAGCGATACTGCGAATGCGCGCAGCTTCGGCAGTGACGCAATCAGATTTCTCTTGAAATCAGGGGATTCATGTACCATCCGACCGCCTGTTATTTTGACGACTGAGCATGGTTGCGTTCAGCTTCGTCGAGCTTTTCCAGAAGGTCGAGGAAACGTGCCGGTATTTCCTCCTCCTGTACGGAGGCATAAAGCGCACGCAGCTTCAAACCGATTTCTGATTCCGCGTTTCTGACGTCGCGGCGACGGACACGACCCTTTTCGGAGCCGTCTGAGATACTTTTGTTGGCGTTCATTCTACTATCTTTGCTGGTCGTTCGTCGCAAAAGCTTTTGGCAGGCACATTAATGTCGATAATCCCCTGGAGAAGGAAAAGTTCCATGCCAGGGAACTTTTTTTTCGCCAATGTGTTTTGGTTCGTACTAGTCTTCAATGCCCAAACGGGAACGGGAAATCACCATAATGTCATTGTCCACTCGGATCGCTCCACATCTGCCCTATCTTCGCCGCTTCGCCCGCGCCATTACCGGGTCGCAATCATCAGGCGATGCTTATGTAGCGGCGACGCTCGAAATCCTTATCAGCGATGTCTCCCTTTTTCCTGAAGCCACCTCTGACCGGGTCAGCCTCTACAAGCTGCTGATCAAGCACTTCAATTCCGTCAATGTCCGTCCGCTCGAACTGCAGTCGGAATTCGGCTGGGAAAAGCACGCGGCGGCAAACCTGACGGCCATCGCCCCCCGCGCGCGTCAGGCTTTCCTTCTCATCAGCCTTGAAGGCTTCAGCCAGGCTGAAACCCTCGATATTCTTGATATAGACGAGCAGGAGCTTTATGCTCTCCTCGACGAGGCTTCCGTCGGCATCTCCAAGCAGATCGCCACCGATATCATGATCATCGAGGACGAACCGCTGATCGCCATGGACATCGAACATATGGTCGAAAGTCTGGGTCATCGGGTTGTCGGTATCGCCCGGACCCGCGACGAGGCCGTGAAACTCTATGCGGAAACACATCCGAGCATGATTCTTGCCGACATTCAGCTCGCCGATGGCAGTTCCGGCATCGATGCGGTCAACAACATCCTGAGCCAGGACGCGGTTCCCGTGATCTTCATCACAGCGTTTCCTGAGCGGCTACTGACCGGCGAACGGCCGGAACCGACCTTCCTTGTCACCAAGCCCTTCAACCCTGACATGGTCAAAGCCCTGATTACACAGGCGCTGTTCTTCAAAGAGAGCAGCAAGGCAAAGGCATAGAAGCCGGCGAAGCATTCGTATCTGCTGCCGCATGGAACAAAGGCACCCCCGAGATCGTTGTGCATGCAACAGGATAGGGAGTTGATGATGTTATATTATGCGGTTGTGTTTCTTATTATTGCCCTCGTGGCCGGTGCACTTGGCTTTGGCGGAATAGCTGGGGCTTCTGTCGGGATAGCCAAGATTATTTTCTTTGTCTTCCTGGCGCTCCTGGTCATTTCCCTGATCGCGGGCCTGCTGCGCAGGGCGTAGTCACAACAATTTGAATAAGTGAAAGGCCGCCCGCATCAAGCCGGCGGCCTTATTCATTGGCACGGTTTCTCATTGGAAATTTGTAGCATTGCAGCGACCGGCACTTGGTTGTAGTGGGATACGGCACATATGAAATTGACGGTCAGGCTGCATTCACCTCTCGATTCCATGCAGCGTTGAAACTGGACGGCCCGATGATCAACTGGACCTACCTCGCCCGGCGAATCCCCCTTGCAATACTATGCTACACAGCGGGCCTGATCGCACTCAGGCTGGCACTATCGCCATTCCTCGACATCGATGAAGCCCAGTTTGTCGGATCGGTTGATTTTTCCTGGATTTACGGCAATTCGCACCCGCCGCTTTACAATTGGCTGGTGCGGCTGGCCCTCGATCTTACCGGCTGGAACTGGGTCGTTGCGACGGTTCTGGTCCGTCTTTGCCTGCTCGGCCTCTATCACTGGCTTTCATTCGATACCGCACGCCGGTTGGGCGGCGACCGCGCCGGGGTATTGGCCCTGGCGGCATCCGCCCTTCTGCCGCAGATTGTCTGGATGTCGATCCAGACAACGGCGCATACGCTTCTGGTGATCGTCGCATCCATCGGCACGATCCATGCTTTGGCTCTGATCCGATCAGGACGAGGATACCGCGCCTATGTCTGGCTAGGTCTATGGGCCGCCATTGGCGGGCTGGCAAAATACAACTTCTTCATGTTCCTGTTCAGCTTTCTGATCGCCTGCGCGCTCAACAGGACCATTCGCCGTCAGATTTTCTGCAGACCCGCATTGATATCCCTTGGCATTTTCCTGCTTGCCATGGGCCCTGTGGCCTTGGCCTCCTTGAATGCACCCCTGGCTGCGACGGCAGGTCGAATGGTCAAGCTCAACCACCTGATCCCGATGCTCCAGCCTTTTGATCTTCCTGGGTTTGGGGTGGACGGGCTTCTCAGTCTCTTCATCTCGACCTTCCTCTGGTCAGGCCCGGCTCTTGTGATCTTTTTGATTGGCCGCTGGCAGGACGATCCAAAACCCGCTCCGGACGGAGACGCCGACGTCAGGAAAGTCCTGTTCCGTACCGTCGTGCTTGGTTTGACGGCCTTTGGCTTGATTGTCTTTTTTGCCGACTACCATTCCGTCGCAGAGCGCTATATGGCACCCATTCTGGCACCGACTGCCATTTTGCTGGCGCTGTACTTTCCGCAGAAGCATGGCGCGCGAAACCTGCTGATCATATCCGGCGGCTTCTACGCATTGGCGCCCGTTGCCTTCGCCATTGTGCTGCTGTTCGGTGACGATCGCCTGTCGATACCATTCGATGCGGTTGCCAATGCCATTCACGTGCAAAATTCTACCCCGGCGCGGATAGCAGCCAAGCGGCAGGATGACGCCGCCAACATTGCCGTGCAGCTCCATTGGCCGCCGGCAAGCGGCAACGCCGACGATATCGTCCTTGTCTGGGAGGGCGGCGATGCACCGGATAAAGAAACGCTCGAACTCCTGCCTGCCGATGCGGCCGCGGCCGGCCCCATGACCCGCGTTGACAGCCCATTGAGAAACTTCAACGGCCAGATCAGGACGTTCAGCTTTCAGCGTTATTCATCTCACTTACCCCTGCCGGATCAGAGTATCGGCGGATAAGCCAGAAGACACCCACAGTGTCGAGAAACGCAACCGCCGCGCGATCGAAGAACCCGTATTTGGAGACGCCGGCCAGCCGGGGACGGTCCTCCACATCGACTTCGACGACGGCCAGACCGGCCCGGATCGAGAGGGCCGGAAGAAAACGGTGCATGTTGTCGAAGTAGGGCAGTCCTCTTGCCACGGACGCCGGCAGAACTTTGAATCCGCACCCTGCATCGCGGCAATTGTCCCTGAGAAGGCGCTTGCGGATGAAATTGGCGGATTTCGATGTCAGCAACTTCACGACCCCGTCATTGCGGCGTTTTCTGACCCCGGCAAACAGCGCAGGCTGGGATTGCGCAATACGCGGCCAGAGGCGCGCCAGATCCAGCGGATTGTTCTGCCCGTCACCGTCCAGCGTCGCGATCCATTGTCCCCTTGCGGCCTGAAAACCGCTGACAAGAGCCCTGGATTTACCCGTACGGTTTTTATGGCGCAGCACGCGAACGTGGCGACCAGCATTCAAAGCTTCCTCCGCCGAGCCATCATTCGAGCCGTCATCGATGATCAAGATCTCATAGCTGACCACACCCGAAAGAGCCTGATTGATCTCCGTGACAAGGGCGCCGATGTTTCCGGATTCATTATAGGCAGGA
The DNA here is from genome assembly GCF_058792715.1 of Phyllobacterium sp. MT110. Lineage (NCBI taxonomy): Bacteria > Pseudomonadati > Pseudomonadota > Alphaproteobacteria > Hyphomicrobiales > Phyllobacteriaceae > Phyllobacterium > Phyllobacterium sp. MT110. Next base: position 409,384 of record NZ_JBXAFE010000002.1, on the reverse strand, counting down.
ATTACGACTGACAAATCGGTCATTTGAAAAATCCAGAAACCAAGGTGAACCTTCCGCACTACGATCAAAATCCGGCCATGCCGGTCAGCTTCGAAAGATCATTGCATCGGCGCAATGCGTCAGGATGTTCGATACGTTCTCTGCCCGTTCCCATAGCACTCAAAAGAAGAAAGCAAAACAAATGTTCGCGTCGAACGGAAACCGCTTCCCCTTATACCGGCTGATCCCGCCGCGGTTTCACGCAAGAGTGAAGCTGACGTCGTAATTCCGCCATCCCGATCAGCACTAAAATGCTAGCATCACGCTAATATCCCGCGTGGATGCTCTATGGTTAATAGTTCATTAATCGAAGTCTTCCTATTGTCGGGCTCTAATCTTAATTCATTTCGGTCCGCATATGCATTTTCGGGTTACAGATGCAATCATTGGTTCAAGGAAGAGTTCCCGCATGGGTGCTGGCCTCCTTGTCCTGCTGTTTGCCTGCGTTTTGCCGGTGCACGCGCAGGAACAGGTCGACGCAAAGCGCGCTGAAACCGTCAAACAACTGGATGAACTCACCGGCCAGATCAGTTTGTCTGCTGATCGCCTGGCTTCCCTCGACAAGGAAATTGCCGATCTGAAGAAGGATCAGACCACCCTGACGGCCGCGTTGATCCAGTCGGCCAAGACCGAGAAAAAACTGACTGAAGATATAGCCGCTATCGGCGACAAGCTGACTGATCTGCATGAACGGGAAGACGGAATAAAGCTCTCTCTCAAGGGCCGGCGCGCGGCGCTCGCCGAGGTCCTCGCCGCCTTGCAGCGCATGGGGCTCAATCCGCCCCCCGCCATCCTCGTTCGCCCTGACGATGCCCTTGCGTCGGTCCGCAGCGCCGTCTTGCTGGGCGCTGTCGTTCCGGAAATGCGCGAACAGACGGAAGTGCTGATTGCCGATCTCAAGGAGCTCTCGCGGATCAGGACATCGATTTCCGATGAGCAGACCCGTCTGACCGCTTCCCTGTCCGGACAGGCGGAGGAAAAGAAGCGCCTCGATCTGCTTTTGGCCGAAAAGCAGAAACTGCAGACAACATCCGAGGAAACGCGCAAGGCCGAACAGCAGCGGGCGGAAGAACTGGCCCGGCGGGCGACATCCCTGCGCGAATTGATCGCCTCGATGGAACAGGACATGGAAGAGGCGCGCAAGGCAGCCAGCGCGGCGAACCAGCAGGAAGAACAGAAGCTTGCAGCCAGCAAGGAGCGAGCCGACAATTTCGCCTCCAACCAGGAACGCCTGTCAGCCAAGGTGAATTTTGCCTCGCTGAAGGGACATCTTCCCATGCCGGGTGCCGGAAAACTGGTTCGGCATTTTGGCGACGAGGACGGATTGGGCGGTGTCGTGCAGGGCGACACGCTGGAAACCCCGGCAGGCGCAACAATTACCGCGCCCACGGACGCCGTGGTGCTGTATGCCGGCGCCTTTCGTTCCTATGGCCAACTCTTGATCCTGGATGCCGGCAATGGCTATCATGTCGTGTTGGCAGGAATGAAGAGAATCAATGTTTCGCAGAATCAGTTTGTTTTGGCGGGAGAGCCGGTTGGTGTGATGAACGAGCAACTTGTTGCGAGTACCGGCACCGTTCCGTTGGGAAATGGAGCGCCAATGCTTTACATTGAGTTCCGAAAAGATACAAAACCTGTTAATCCCGCTCCCTGGTGGGCGGATAGGCTCGCTGGAAGGACCACAAATGATACGTAGGTTAACGCTTCTCATGGCCGGAGCCCTGTTGGGTGCAACGGCAATGGTGGTTGTGCAGGGTGCACTGCCCACAACCGTTGCAGAAGCTGCGGGCACTGACACATACAAGCAGTTGTCGATTTTCGGCGATATTTTTGAGCGCGTGCGCAACCAGTATGTGACGCCGCCGGATGACAAGAAGCTGATCGAAAGCGCCATCAATGGCATGCTGACGTCGCTCGACCCGCATTCGTCCTACATGAACGCCGACCAGGCCCAGGATATGCGTGTGCAGACCAAGGGTGAGTTTGGCGGCCTTGGCATTGAAGTCACCATGGAAAATGAGCTTGTGAAAGTCATTGCCCCCATCGAGGACACCCCTGCCTCCAAGGCGGGTGTTCTTGCCGGCGATTATATCTCGCAGATCGACGGAACCGATGTCCGCGGCCTGTCGCTGAACGATGCGGTCGACAAGATGCGCGGCGACGTCAACACGCCCATCGAGCTGACGCTGATCCGTCAGGGCGCCGACAAGCCGATCAAGCTGACCATCGTGCGCGACGTGGTCAAGGTGAAGGCCGTCAAATACCGCGTCGAGAACGATGTCGGTTATGTCAGGGTCATTTCCTTCACCGAACAGACCTTTGAAGACCTGCAGAAGGCGATCAAGGATATCCAGAGCAAGGTTCCCGCCGACAAGCTCAAGGGCTTCGTGCTCGATCTTCGCCTCAATCCGGGTGGCCTGCTCGACCAGGCGGTTGCCGTCTCCGATGCCTTCCTCGACAAGGGCGAGATCGTCTCGACCCGTGGCCGCGACCCGCAGGACATCACCCGCTTCGATGCCCGTCCGGGCGATCTGATCAACGGCAAGCCGATGATCGTCATGATCAATGGCGGTTCCGCCAGTGCGTCGGAGATTGTTGCCGGTGCGCTGCAGGATCATCGCCGGGCGACGGTGCTGGGCACGCGGTCCTTCGGCAAGGGCTCGGTGCAGACGATCATCCCGCTGGGCGAGAATGGCGCACTGCGGCTGACGACGGCGCTGTATTACACGCCGGCCGGCAAATCGATCCAGGGCAAGGGCATCGTGCCGGATATCGCGGTCGAACAGCCGCTGCCGGACGATCTGAAGGGTCGGGCCGAACCGATGAGCGAATCCAGCCTGAAGGGCCACATCAAGGGCGTTCAGGAGGATGCGGAAGGATCGGGCTCGATTGCCTATGTCCCGCCGGATCCGAAGGACGACCTGCAGCTGATCGAAGCCCTGAAGCTGCTGCGCGGCGAACAGGCCAATGCCGCATTCCCGGCAGACCCGTCCAAGGGCGTACCGAACTGATATGACAAAGGGGATCAGGCTGGCTCTTACACACCTGGTCCCCACCTCATTTCCCACCGATCATTCCTTCCGTTTCATCCTCCTCATCGGCCAAAGCGCGTGAATTCCGATATCAACAGGCCGCTGGGACAAAACAGCAAACGGCCCAAGGACAAACCGAAGGCTGGCACTCGCTGGTTCTTGCCAGCCATTGCCGTGCTGGGGGTGGGAGGCGCCGCACTGCTGATCTCGTTCACCAGCAATCACGGATTTCGCAATCCGCCTCCGGAAGTGGAAAAGCCCGAACAGGCAGCGGTAACTCCCCCAGCGCCGGCCAAGACGATACCAGCATCCGACAAGGCCCCGGCAGGCGTCGTCACGCAAGGGAATGTCACCACCAGTCCCGGCGGCCCGAAAATCATCGTTGTCGGCGATCCCGCCAGAGCGAGCCAGAATCCGCTGACCGCCCATATCCCCGACCGTGATCTGCTGGAGACGACTGCGCTGGGCTCCCTGCCGGTCATCGGGCCGGACGGACGACGACCGCTCGATGTCTATGCGCGGTCATGGTCGGGTGCCCGCGGCGCGCGGATCGCCCTCGTCATTGGCGGGCTCGGCATGTCCCAGACCGGCACACAGCAGGCAATCGCAACGCTCCCGGCGGAGGTGACGCTGGCTTTTGCGCCTGAAGGCAACAGCCTCATCCGGTGGATGCAGACGGCCCGCCAGAATGGCCATGAATTGCTGATGCAGGTGCCGCTTGAGCCTTTTGACTACCCGCGGGTCAATCCCGGCCGCAACACCTTGACGGTCGATGCGCCCGCAGCCGAGACACTGGACAATCTGCACAAGGCCATGGGCCGCATCACCAATTACACCGGCATCATAAACTACATGGGGGCCCGCTTTACCGCCGATGCCAAGGCCATGACGCCTGTCATGCAGGATATCGCGAAACGCGGGCTGCTCTACCTCGATGACGGCAGCTCCGCGCGCAGCCAGGCCGACACCATCGCCAGTCAGCAGGGAACGCCCTTTGCTGCCGCCGATGTGCTGATTGATGGTACGCAGGACCGGGGCAGCATCCTCAAGAAACTGGATGAGCTGGAGCGTATCGCCCGAGCCAAAGGCACGGCAATCGGGACCGGTTCGGCCTTCAGCGTGACCGTGGATGCCGTGGCCGCCTGGACCAACGAAGCCAAGACCCGCGGCATCGAGATCGTACCGGTTTCCGCCCTTGTCCGCGATCCTGAAAAGGGCTAGGCACCCATCACTATCCCATCATCCAGCGGAGTATTCGCATGAGCAAAAAACATGTCGACCCCGAGACGCTCCCCTACCGGCCCTGCGTCGGCATTATGGTGCTCAATGCCGATAAGCTCGTCTGGGCGGGCCATCGCATTGTCATACCCAATGATGAAATGGACGGGTCGACCCAGCTATGGCAGATGCCCCAGGGTGGCATCGACAAAGGCGAGGATGCGGAAATTGCGGCCCGCCGCGAACTCTACGAGGAAACGGGCATGAAAACCGTTTCCCTGCTGGCCGAGGCGCCGAACTGGATCAACTATGACCTGCCGCCCGCGCTTGTCGGAATCGCCCTGAAGGGAAAGTATCGCGGCCAGACACAGAAATGGTTCGCCTACGAATTTACCGGCGATGAAAGCGAGATCGCGATCAACCCGCCTCCCGGCGGTCACACCGCTGAATTCGACGCTTGGGCATGGAAACCCATGACCGAGCTGCCCGACCTCATCGTGCCGTTCAAGCGCACCGTCTATGAGCAGGTTGTCGCTGCGTTCAAGCATCTGGCGGGTTGATCGGCCATCCTTATTTGCATTTCCTTTTTGCGTGGTTCGACAAGCTCACCATGAGGGAACTAGGTGGGCTGCAGAGCTAATCTTGGACGTTGCAGAGTATAACTCTCTGCAGTCCTCAATCTCCCTCATGGTGAGCTTGTCGAACCACGCAAGAAGGGAAGTGCTATGCAACAACAAAAAAGCGGGCCAAAAGCCCGCTTTCTGAACTATCAATCCGGATAGGCCGCTCAGGCAGCCTTGATGGCTTCCTGCAGTGTGGTCAGCTGGCCGAGAAGATCTTCCGCCTTGGCCTTCTGCTCGCGCGTCGTCGCGTCTTCGAAGTCTTCGCGGGCGTCCTTGATACGGTTCTGAAGTTCATCAGCCTTTATATCGGTGACGTGTACCGCCGATTCCGCGAGGAGCGTGCAGCCATCCGGCGTCACATCGACGAAGCCGCCGAACACGACATAGCTGTCCGGCTTGCCATCCGGCGTCTTCACGGTGACAACGCCCGGCTTGACGGTGGCCATCAGTGGCGCGTGATGGGCCATCACGGTCATGTAACCTTCCGTGCCCGGAACCACAACTTCGGTGACCTGTTCCGAGAGCAGCAGACGTTCTGGCGATACGAGTTCGAAATGGAAGGCTTCTGCCATGATATTCACTCAATTCCTGCGGTCATTGACCTGATAGAAGGGATGGCCTTGACAAGAAAGGGCGGGCCGGAGCCCGCCATTATGTTCCAGATCAGGCAGCTTCCGCTGCAAGACGCTGTGCCTTTTCGATCGCCTCGTCAATCGAGCCGACCATGTAGAATGCTGCTTCCGGCAGGTGATCGTAGTCACCGTTGCAAAGGCCCTTGAAGCCCTTGATGGTGTCAGCCAGATCAACCAGCTTGCCCGGCGAGCCGGTGAAGATTTCAGCAACGAAAAACGGCTGCGACAGGAAGCGTTCGATCTTGCGGGCGCGGGCGACCGTGATCTTGTCTTCTTCCGACAGTTCGTCCATGCCGAGAATGGCGATGATGTCCTGCAGGGACTTGTAACGCTGCAGGATCGACTGAACCTGACGCGCAATCTGATAGTGTTCTTCACCGACGATCAGCGGATCGAGCATGCGCGATGTCGAGTCGAGCGGATCCACAGCCGGATAAATACCCTTTTCAGAGATCGCACGGTTGAGGTTCGTCGTCGCATCCAGATGCGCGAAGGATGTCGCTGGAGCCGGATCGGTCAAATCGTCGGCGGGCACGTAAATGGCCTGCACGGATGTGATCGAACCCTTGTGCGTCGTGGTGATGCGTTCCTGCATCTGGCCCATGTCGGTTGCCAGCGTTGGCTGATAACCCACGGCGGACGGGATACGGCCGAGCAGAGCCGACAATTCCGAACCAGCCTGCGTGAAGCGGAAAATATTGTCCACGAAGAACAGAACGTCCTGGCCTTCATCGCGGAAATGTTCCGCAACCGTCAGACCGGAGAGCGCAACGCGGGCACGTGCCCCTGGCGGCTCGTTCATCTGACCGTAAACCAGTGCGGCCTTGGAGCCTTCACCGCCGCCGGCCTTGTTCACGCCGGACTCGATCATTTCGTGGTAAAGGTCGTTGCCTTCGCGGGTACGTTCACCCACACCGGCAAATACCGAATAGCCGCCGTGCGCCTTGGCCACGTTGTTGATCAGTTCCATGATCAGAACCGTCTTGCCAACACCGGCACCGCCGAAGAGGCCGATCTTGCCGCCGCGCGCATAAGGCGCCAGCAGATCGATAACCTTGATGCCGGTTACCAGGATCTGGGCTTCCGTCGACTGCTCGACATATTCCGGAGCTGGCTGGTGGATAGCGCGGGTCAGCTTCGTCTTGATCGGGCCTGCTTCGTCAACCGGCTCGCCGATAACGTTCATGATACGGCCGAGCGTTGCTTCGCCGACCGGGACCATGATGGCCGAACCGGTGTCGTACACGGGCTGACCGCGAACCAGACCTTCGGTCGAGTCCATGGCGATCGTACGAACAGTGTTCTCACCGAGATGCTGGGCAACTTCCAGAACAAGGCGATTGCCGAGGTTGTCGGTTTCCAGCGCGTTCAGGATCTTTGGCAGTTCGCCTTCGAAATGAACGTCCACAACGGCGCCGATGACCTGGCTGATGCGGCCGGCAGTGCCGGTTGCCTTCACGGTCGTCTTTGGCGTTGCCGATGCCTTGGCCGTCTTTGCTGCAGGAGCAGCCGCTGCCTCAGCCTTCGGAGCAGCGGTCTTTGCAGCCGCTGCCTTGGGTGCAGCTGCTTTGGCGGCTGCGGGTGTTTTCGGGGTCGCTGCTTTTGCCATCGATCCTTACCTTCGCGATTAGAGCGCTTCCGCGCCCGAAATGATTTCGATCAGTTCTTTGGTGATCTGAGCCTGACGCTGGCGGTTGTACGACATTGTCAGCTTGTTGATCATGTCACCGGCATTGCGGGTTGCGTTGTCCATGGCGGACATGCGCGCACCCTGTTCCGATGCCGCGTTTTCAAGGAGAGCGCGGAAAACCTGGACGGAAATATTGCGTGGGATCAGATCACCAAGAATGGATGCCGGATCCGGCTCATATTCATAAACCGCATCGCCTGCCGTTTCCGGTTCGGCATCGCCGACAGCGCTTGCGGGGATCAGCTGCTGGGCAGTCGGTATCTGCGAAATCACCGACTTGAATTCCGAATAGAACAGCGTGGCAATGTCAAACACGCCTTCATTGTAAAGCGCAATGATCTTGTGACCGATCGCATCAGCATTGACAAAGCCGAGCTGCTTCACATCGCGCAGATCAACGTGATCGATGATATGCTTGCCAAGATCGCGGCGCAGGATATCCGCACCCTTCTTGCCGACAGTGATGATCTTGACCGTTTTGCCGTCCGCCAGGAGGCGGCGTGCATGTTCGCGGGCCAGACGGGCGATCTGCGAATTGAAACCACCGCAGAGACCGCGTTCCGACGTGCAGACGATGAGCAGATGCACATCGTCCTTGCCGGTTCCGCTCATCAGCACGGGCGCATCATCGCCGTCCACATTGGCGGCGATATTGGCCAGCACTGCAGCCATGCGCTGTGAGTAGGGACGCGCGGCTTCCGCAGCTTCCTGCGCACGACGCAGCTTCGCCGCGGCGACCATCTGCATCGCCTTGGTGATTTTCTGCGTCGCCTTGACCGAGGCGATCCGGTTTCTCAGATCCTTTAACGAAGGCATCCGTTCATCCCGTCAGTGGTTACGCGAAAGACTTGGCGAAGGCGTCAACTGCAGCCTTCAGCTTGCCCTTGATGTCGTCGCTCAGCTGCTTTTCCTTGGCGATTGCATCGAGAACATCCTTGTTCTCGGTGCGCAGCCATGTGAGCAGGCCCTGCTCGAACTTGCTGACCTGATTGACGGCCAGCTTGTCGAGATAGCCGTTCACACCGGCGAAAATCACGGCAACCTGCTCTTCGGTCTTCAGCGGCGAGAACTGCGGCTGCTTCAGAAGTTCAGTAAGGCGTGCACCGCGGTTGAGGAGACGCTGGGTCGACGCATCGAGATCGGAACCGAACTGCGCGAAGGCAGCCATTTCACGATACTGCGACAGCTCACCCTTGATCGAACCGGCAACCTGCTTCATCGCCTTGATCTGCGCGGCGGAACCGACGCGGGACACCGACAGACCGACGTTAACGGCAGGACGGATACCCTGATAGAACAGGTTGGTTTCGAGGAAGATCTGACCGTCGGTGATCGAGATCACGTTGGTCGGAATATAGGCGGAAACGTCGTTCGCCTGCGTTTCGATAACCGGCAAAGCAGTCAGCGAACCGGCACCGTTTTCGTCGTTCAGCTTTGCCGAACGCTCGAGAAGGCGGGAATGCAGGTAGAAAACGTCGCCAGGATAGGCTTCACGGCCTGGCGGGCGGCGCAGCAGCAGCGACATCTGGCGGTAAGCCACAGCCTGCTTCGACAGATCGTCATAGCCGATCAGTGCATGCATGCCGTTGTCGCGGAAGTATTCGCCCATCGCGCAGCCGGCAAACGGTGCGAGATACTGCATGGGTGCCGGATCGGAAGCGGTTGCAGCCACAACGATCGAGTATTCGAGCGCGCCGCGTTCTTCAAGGATCTTGACGAACTGGGCAACGGTGGAACGCTTCTGGCCGATAGCCACATAAACGCAATACAGACGTTCGCTCTCGTTACCGGCATCGTGCGCCGGCTTCTGGTTGAGGAACGTATCGAGAATGATCGCTGTCTTGCCGGTCTGACGATCGCCAATGACCAGCTCGCGCTGGCCGCGGCCGACAGGGATCAGGGCATCGATGGCCTTGAGGCCTGTCGACATCGGCTCATGAACCGACTTGCGCGGGATGATGCCGGGCGCCTTGACGTCAACGCGCGAGCGCTGCTTCGCCTTGATCGGGCCCTTGCCGTCAATCGGATTGCCAAGAGCGTCAACGACGCGGCCAAGCAATTCCTTGCCGACGGGAACGTCAACGATAGCGCCTGTGCGCTTGACGATGTCACCTTCCTTGATGTCACGGTCCGAACCGAAAATAACAACACCAACGTTGTCGCTTTCAAGGTTCAGGGCCATGCCACGGGTACCGTCCGGGAACTCGACCATTTCACCAGCCTGAACATTGTCCAGACCGTATACACGAGCAATACCGTCACCGACGGACAGAACCTGACCGACTTCGGAGACTTCTGCCTCCTTGCCGAAATTCTTGATTTGCTCTTTCAGGATTGCGGAAATTTCCGCGGCGCGGATGTCCATCAGCCGACCTCTTTCAGTGCAAGCTTAAGCGAAGAAAGTTTTGTGCGAAGTGAAGTGTCGATCTGGCGGGACCCCAACTTGACGATGAGACCACCAAGGATCGACGGATCAACAGTGACATTGATTGTCACGTCCTTGCCGGCGACGCTTTTCAGCGTGGCCTTCAATTCAGTTTGCTGCGCTGCCGTCAGGGCATGCGCAGAAGTAACATCGGCCGAAACCTCGCCGCGATTCTCCGCAGCGATGTTGCGGAAAGCCTGGATCATGGAAGGCACCGCGAACAGCCGGCGGTTCGTCGCCACGACGCGCAGGAAGTTGGCAACGAGGCCGCCGATCTTGGCTTTGGCGAGGATCGCCGAAATGGCCTTGACCTGATCTTCCGCGGAGAAAACAGGGCTCTGAATGAGGCGCCTCAAATCGGCGCTGCCATTGACGAGCGCCTCAAACTGGCCCAGATTCTTTTCCACATCAGCGACTGATTTTGCTTCCAGCGCGAGGTCGAACAGCGAACCCGCATAACGCTGGGCAACACCGGATATGAGCGACGAAGTTTCTGCCACGAACGACAAGCTCTCTGCGTTGAAGCCAAAAATCGGGAAACCAAAAGGAATTTTCGGTCAAATCTTTGGCATTATTGATTTTTTATCGCCTTGGAAACAACCCTGAAACTGCCCCCGACGAGATTTGAATGCCGTCTAGCATAGAGAAGCAGGAGTCGCAACACGCGAATCCGCGAAAACTGGCGTCAGAATTGCCGCAGCAGCAATTTTATGAATGACCTACTCAACTATATCTAGGCGATAAAGCCGAAGGCGAACAGCAATGGGCCGGCTGCCAGCGCCAGTTCGATCAGAACGGAAATCCAGTTGTAAAGCGTATTGCCGCGGTCCGACATCATCGAGATCAGGCGGCCGAAAACCGTGAAGCCCCAGGAGACGCCGAGCGCGATCCAGAGGAAAGGCTGTGCAAAGACAAGGGCGCAAAGTCCAAGCCCCAGATAGAAGCCGGCCATTGTCGCACGCGCCTCGGACAGCGCTTCGGGATGCGCCGGAACAGGTTGCAGGCGCAGAATCCTGAATGCAATGCGCGGCGCAAAGAACAGGATCAGGCCGAAGACAACCGTAACGGCGGCAGAACTCCAGGCGATCCATTCGCCCTGACTGGCTGGCCAATACAATTCCATCATTTCCGCGTCCCCGCTGCGTTAACCATTTCCGCTGTTTGCTTATAGAAAGCTTTGCGGGTCGATATCAATCTGCACGCGCACTGATCCACGCTCTTTTGGTCCGGCACTCAGAATGGCGCGAATGAAGTTCTGGATATCAGCCTTGCGCGTTCCGTGAATCAGCAGCCGGAAACGATGCCGCCCGCGGATAAGGGCAAGCGGCGCTTCGGCGGGCCCCAGAACATTGATCTCGGGAGAGTGCGGTGCCGCACGGCGTAGCGCGCGTGCATGGTTTTCCGCTTCCGCCCGCGTTCCCGCTGAAATGATAAGCGCGCCAAGCCTGCCATAGGGCGGCAGGCCGGACCGTTCCCGTTCCTCGATTTCGCGCGCATAGAAGGCCTCCGCATCGCCGGAGACAATGGCACGCATGACCGGATGATTCGGCTGGTAGGTTTGCAGTAGTCCCAGACTTTTCTTGCCGGTACGCCCGGCACGACCCGTCACCTGGCTCAACAACTGGAATGTCCGCTCCGCCGCCCGGGGGTCGCCGTTGGCAAGGCCGAGATCCGCATCGACAACGCCCACCAGCGTCATATTGGGAAAGTTGTGCCCTTTGGCGACGAGCTGCGTACCGATGACAATATCCGCCTCGCCGCGTGCAATGGCATCCAGTTCGAGACGCAGCCGCTTCACGCCCATCAGATCGGATGACAGGACAATGATCCGCGCATCGGGAAAGGTCTTTTCCGCCTCCTCCGCAATACGTTCAACACCCGGCCCGCAGGCAACGAGGTGATCCAGCGTGCCGCAGGAGGGACAGGCCTCCGGCCGCGCTTCGTGATGGCCGCATTGATGGCAGACAAGCTGGCCGCGAAACCGGTGCTCGACCAGCCAGCTGGAACAGCAGGGACATTGAAAACGATGCCCGCATACCCGGCACAGGGTCAGGGGCGCATAGCCACGGCGATTGAGAAACAGCAGTGACTGTTCCTTGCGCTGCAACGTCTGGTTCATCGCCTCGACCAGCGCAGGGGACAGGAAGCCACCAGGACGCGGCGGCGAGCGTCGCATGTCGATGGCTTTCAGGTCCGGCATTGCCGCTTCCGCGTAACGCCCGGTCAGGCGGATGCGGGTATAGCGCCCCTGCAGCGCATTGACCTGGCTCTCGACGGACGGCGTGGCGGAAGCCAGGATGACGGGAAAGCTGCCGATATGGCCGCGAACCACCGCCATGTCACGGGCGTTGTAGAACACACGGTCCTCCTGCTTGTAGGCAGGGTCATGTTCTTCATCGACAATGATAAGACCCAGATCCTGGAAGGGCAGGAACAGCGCCGAGCGCGCGCCCGCGACAACCCGCACCTGTCCTTCCATCACCTGGCGCCAGACCCGCTCACGCGTCTTCGGGGCGAGATCGGAATGCCATTCCGCCGGCTTTGAGCCGAATCGATCGTGGAAACGCTCGAGAAACTGCTGTGTCAGGGCGATTTCGGGCAAAAGAATCAGCACCTGCTTTCCCTGCTCGATCGCTTTTGCCACCGCTTCGAAATAGACCTCCGTCTTGCCGGAACCCGTCACGCCATCCAGCAGGGACACGGAGAACCCGCGCGCCGAAACCGCATCCACCAGCTGCCTTGCGGCATCGGCCTGATCACCGGAGAGTTCGGCGGGCGCATAATCCGGATCGGGCGGCGCAACGACGGGACGCGCCGGGATCATGACGTCCTCAAACACGCCCTGCGCCGAAAGCCCGTCAATTACCGTTGCGGAAACCCCGGCCGCGTGGGCAAGGCCAGTGCGCGTCCAGGCAAGACCATCCCCGGCCAATTCAAGCACGCGCGAGCGCGCACCGGTCATCCGTTCAGGCTGTTGGCCGGAAAAACGCAACCCCGGCACCGGCGGCTCGGGATCAAACGCCGCAGGCACGCGCAGGGTCATCCGGGCCACCATGCCCGGCGGCGAGATCGTATAATCGGCGGCCCAGCGCATGAAGCGCATCATGCCATCATCGACCGGAGGACAATCGAAAAGCTCCGAGATCGGCCGCAGCTTTTTCGCATCAACCGAATCGGTCGCGCCCTCGGTTACAATGCCTGCAACCTCGCGGGGACCAAGGGGAACGCGAACAATTGAGCCGGCTTTCACATCCATTCCATCAGGCACGGAATAGCTGTAAGGTTTCGCTGCCGGCAAAGGCACGAGCACCGGAACAATTTTTTGCGCGGAAGGCGAATCTTGCTTCATAACCTCGTGACCTTGGCGCGGCTTTCAGTTAAAGAAAAGCCACTTTTCCGGGACACCATCCCTTTAGCCCCATTTAAGGAGGACTGCTCCAATGAAATTTTTTGTCGATACTGCCGATGTGAAGGATATCCGCGAACTGAATGATCTCGGATTGCTCGACGGCGTGACCACCAATCCGTCGCTGATCCTCAAATCCGGTCGCAGTATCCTCGACGTCACCAAGGAAATCTGCAGCATCGTCGATGGCCCGGTTTCCGCAGAGGTTGCCGCTGTCGAATATGAGCAGATGATGAAGGAAGCGGCGGTTCTTTCCAAGATCGCCAACAATATCTGCATCAAGGTTCCGCTGACACTCGATGGTTTGAAGGCTTGCAAGGCGCTCACCTCCGATGGCCATATGGTCAACGTCACGCTGTGCTTCTCCGCCACCCAGGCGCTGCTTGCCGCCAAGGCCGGTGCAACATTCATCTCGCCGTTCATCGGCCGCATCGATGACATCGGCATCAACGGCATGGACCTGATCGCCGAAATCCGCACGATCTATGACAACTACGACTACAAGACGGAAATCCTGGCGGCTTCGATCCGCACGATCAACCATGTCAAGGAAGCCGCACTGATCGGTGCCGACGTTGCCACCATCCCACCGGCAACGCTGAAGGCGCTGGTCAAGCATCCGCTGACCGACAAGGGTCTCGAGACCTTCCTCGCCGACTGGGCCAAGACTGGTCAGAAGATCGCCTGATCAAGGCAGATAGCTTTCAAAACGGAACGCCCGCCGGTGATGAACCTGCGGGCGTTTTGATTTGGCGAAGGCTGGGAAATCCTGTCCTTCCCGCCTGTACTGCGGGACTACAGCAGATCGGCGTGATGGCGCTGCGCGACATCGGGATGCGAGCGCAGGCGTCCCTTGAGATAATTGCGCCCCACTTCCCGGAACAGGGGATTGTCCGGGTCCGTATCGGCACCGCCCGCCTCATGCGCCAGATCGTCCGGCAGTGTCAGCAATGGCACATTGGCGTTGAGATCGGCGCCGAAGAAGAACGCCACCGATAGCCGGTCCCTGCCCGACGGCGGCGAGACGACGCGGTGCACGGTCGCCTTGAGATAGCCATTCGATGCCAGTTCGAGGATTTCACCGATATTGATGACGAACGTCCCCGGTACCGGCGTGGCATCGATCCAGCCGCCATCCTTTTCCACCTGCAGGCCGCCCTGCACATCCTGCAGCAGCAGGGTTAGAAACCCGCTGTCCTTGTGTGCGCCAACGCCTTGATCGCTGCCGGTTGCATCACGGCCGGGATAGCGGATGATCTTCAGGTGCTGGTTGGGCGCCTTTTCGTAGATGGGCCCGAAAACATCCTTCTCCTGCCCGAGCGCCGTCGCAAAGGCCTGCAGCAGCTCGATGGCAACCCGCGTCAGTTCGCGTTGCCATTCCAGCACGATGGATTTCAGGTCGGGCAGGCTATCGGGCCATTGATTGGGGCCCTGCAGCCGCGACCACGAAGGTGTTGTCGGATCCTGCTGGACAACGGGCCGCTCCGCGCCCACGTCAAACTGTTCGCGCCAGTCCGCCTGTCCTTTGGTCCGTTCCCAGCCGGCACGGGTATAACCGCGAAAATGCGGGGAATTGACCATTTCCACGGCAATCTTGTCCTCCTCCGGCAAGGCAAAGAACCGCTTGGAAACAGCAACGATATCCCTTTGCAGCTGTTCGGCGACGCCATGGCCGCTCAGATAGAAAAAGCCATAGGTTCGTGCTGCATGGCGCAAGTCCTCGAAGAAGGCTTCCCGTTCCTCGGGATCGCGATAACGCCCGAAATCGAGTGTTGGCAAGGTGTCCGTTTTGGGTAGGGCGCTCATCGTTCCGGTCTCCGTATGCAATCCGATTGTCTATCCCGATGCATTCAACTTCAAGATGTTCTTTGCGTGTAAAGCTGGTCCAGAATCTGACGCTCGAAAAAAGCGAGTTCCGGCGAGGCATGCCGCCGCGGCCGCTCCACCGGAATGGCCAGATCAAGGGCGATCCGGCCGCTATCGATGACGACGACACGATCCGCCAGCGCTACGGCTTCCGCCACATCGTGCGTCACCAGCACCGCCGTGAATTTCTTGTTGAGCCAGATGCGCTCAAGCAATTGCTGCATTTCAATGCGGGTCAGGGCATCCAGCGCACCAAGCGGCTCGTCCAGAGCCAGAATGCGGGGGTGGCCAACCAACGCACGTGCCAGGGCCACGCGCTGGCGTTGACCGCCCGACAGCACAGAGGGCCATTCTTCGCTGCGATCGGCAAGTCCCACTTCCGCGAGAATATCGAGGCTTTTCTGCCGGACTTCCGAACCGCGGGCAATGCCGGTCAACCCGACATCCACATTGGCACCAACTCGCGCCCACGGTAGCAGCCGCGGCTCCTGGAACATGATGCGCGTGCGCTTCTGATCCTTCGTTTCATCGGCATGAACCAGCTCGCCGGATGTCGGCTTGTCGAGCCCGGCCAGCAACCGCAGCAATGTGCTCTTTCCGCAGCCGCTTTTGCCGATAATGGCAACGAACTGGCCGTCATGCACGTCAAGATCGATGCCCTGCAGCACGGTCTTGTCACCGAAGCGTTTGGTAACGTTACGGAACGAGAAGGCGATCTTGCGTGCCGTTACGGTAGCGCGGGCCGTGGTTTCAACAAAGGATTGGCGGGCGGTGATGGTTGCTGCGGTCATCGTCGTTCCTCACGCGTTTTGAAAGGCCGGGTGCCATTGCAGGGAAAGCCGCTCAAGGGAACGCGCCAGAGCATCGGCGAGTTTTCCGAGGAGCGCATAGATCAGGATCGACAGGACAACCACATCGATCAGCAGAAATTCCCGCGCCTGCATGGCCATATAGCCGAGGCCGGAGGATGCGGAGATCGTCTCGGCCACGATCAGCGTCAACCACATGATCCCCAGCGCATAGCGCAGCCCGACGAAAATCGACGGCAGGGCGCCCGGCAGGATAACCCGCATGAACAGCTGCAAACGGGACATGCCGTAAATGCGGCCCATTTCAACCAGTTGCGGGTCGACGCCCTGAATGCCAAGGAGCGTGTTGATATAGATCGGAAAGAAAACGCCAAGCGCGACCAGAAACAGTTTTGCTTCCTCGTCGATGCCGAACCACAAAATCACCAGCGGGATGAGGGCCAGATGCGGAATATTGCGGATCATCTGGATGGTGGTATCGGTGAGCCCGCGGCTGAGCGCGGAGAGGCCATTGGCAAGACCAAGACCGAAACCGATGGCGCCGCCCACAACGAAGCCACTCAAGGCGCGCAGCGTCGATATGCGGATATTTTCCAGCAGTTCACCGGACAGAAGCAGCTTCCAGAAGGCGGCGCCCACGGCCGAAGGCGCCGGCAGGACATTGGCCGGGATGACACCGGCACGCGATGCAATTTCCCACCCGACAAGCAGAAGGGCCGGAAGAAGCCAGCCTACGGCGCTGCGGCCAATGGACTGAAGCGCCCTGCTCATGAGGCCGCCTGCAGCCGTTTGGCACCGTGGAAACCAACGGCAAATTCGTTGGCGATCTCCTGCCGGGGTGTGTTTCTGCGCTCGCCCAGTCCCAGTTTCGGGAACAGCAACTCGGCAACGCGGTAGGCTTCTTCAAGATGCGGATAACCGGAGCCGATCACCGTATCGATGCCCGCGTCCTGATATTCGCGGATGCGTGCGGCAATGCTTTCGGGACTGCCGACAAGGGCGGTGCCCGCCCCGCCGCGAACCAATCCCACGCCCGCCCACAGATTGGGCCCGACAAGCAGCCTGTCACGGCGTCCGCCATGCAGCTCCGCCATGCGGCGCTGGCCGACGGAATCCATTTCCTTAAGGAAGCGCTGTTGCGCGATCTCGATCTGGGCGTCGGTGACGCGGCTGATCAGCCTGTCAGCCGCCGCCCAGGCTTCGTCCTCGGTTTCGCGAACAATGAAATGCAGCCTTATGCCGAACCGCAGCTTGCGGCCCTTGAGCGCTGCCTTCCTGCGTGCCCGCTCGATCTTCTCGGCGACCTGCGCCACCGGCTCACCCCAGGTGAGATACATGTCTACCTGCTCGGCAGCGAGATCCTGACCGGCGTCGGACGAGCCGCCGAAGTAAAGCGGAGGCGGCGTCTGCACCGGCAGCAGATCGAGCCGCCCGCCCTGAACCCGGTAATGCTTGCCTTCAAAATCGACGGTCTCGCCGGTCACCAGTCCCTGCCAGATTTTCAGAAACTCGGCGGCCTGTTCGTAGCGCTGGTCATGCGGCAGGAACACGCCATCACCGGCCAGCTCCGTCGGGTTGCCGCCGACGACCACGTTGAGCAGCAGACGCCCATTGCTCAGCCGGTCGAGCGCGGCGGTCTGCCGGGCGGCAAAAACAGGCGAAACAATACCCGGACGCAACGCGACCAGGAACTTCAGCCGCTCCGTATGGGCGGCAAGACCCGTCCCTGTAATCCATGAATCCTCGCAGCTTTGCCCCGTCGGTAGCAGCACGCCGGGGAAACCCAGCCGGTCCACGGCCTGGGCGATCTCCTTGAAATAGGCAAATTCGGGTGGCCGCTGCTGCGTTTCCGAACCGAGATAGGTTCCGTCCCCATGGGTGGGAATGAACCAGAAGAAATCAAGCGGGGCTGGTGTGGTATTTGCTGGCTGCGTCATGGCGTGGTTCCAGTTCTTTCCATGGTACGGGGCGATTTCCGCATCCCCTGTTGTTCCGTTCAGTTACCGGGGGCCGCCCAGACGGCATCGGAAATCTTGATGGCTTTGGGGATCAGCTTCAGCTTGAAGAAGCGGTCGGCTGTTTCCTGCTGATGCGCGATGATCTCAGGCGTGATCGGGAAGATGCCGAACACCGACCGGTTGGCGGCGATGGTTTGGGCTTCGAGCGGAACGCCGGTGACCTCATGCAGTGCCGCTGCCACCTTGTCCTTGTTCGCCTCGGCCCATGCAGCAGCTTCTTTCAGGGCGGCAACGGTCGTGGTCACGACATCGGGATGTGCCGCTGCAAAGTCGCGGTTGGCCAGAAAATATGTGTTGACGTCGAGCACGTCGCTGGAGCGCGCGAGGATGCGCGGCTGATAGCGCGTCTCGGCAATGGCAAAGAACGGATCCCAGACTGCCCAGGCATCGATCTTGTCGCTGGCAAAGGCCGCTGCTGCATCCGCAGGGCTCAAATAAACCGGGGTAATCTCGTCATAGCTGATGTGTGCTTTCTCAAGCGCAGCCACCAGCAGATTATGCGCGCTGGTTCCCTTGCCGACGCCGACCTTCTTGCCTTTCAGATCGGCCAGGGACTGGATCAGGGAAGCCGGCTTGACGAAGATCGCTTCGCCTTTGCCATTGGATGGCAGGGCAGCGACATAGACAATGGCCGAGCCTGCGGACTGCCCGAAGATCGGCGGGGCATCGCCAACCCATCCGACATTGATGCTGCCGACATTCAGCGCCTCGACCAAGGGCGGGCCAGCGGTAAACTCGACCCATTTGACCTTGATACCTTTGGGCTCCAGAACTTTTTCAATCACCTTCTGTTGCTGGGCAATGACCGGCAGGCTCGTCTTCTGGAAGCCGATCTTGTACTCCTGCAGCGGTTCGGCGGCATGGGATGCTGTTGCCGCAATGGCCGTTGCTGCAAGGACAAGGGCACCGAATAGTCTGCGCGTCAGGTTGGGCATGGGTTCTCGCAATTCTTTGGTTTGGGAGAGCGTCGTCAGGATTATACCAAGGGCCCTCCCGTGATCAGGAATGGCCTCAATGCTATTCAACTCGACTATTTCTATAGAGAAAATATATTTCGTATAATGAGCCGCATGCGGATTGGTTTTCTTGGCGTCACGCAAGCCAAAGCAAAGGCCAAGCGGTTTCCCGCAACACCTTTCCGCCGGCGGGAGTTATCTATTCCCGGCCGGCCCAGGGCACCACCAAACGTTCCAGCCGCCTGATCCCGATTTCCAGAATGAAAGCGACGATGGCGATAACGAAAATGCCCATGATGACCACGTCAGTGACCAGGAATTGTGCGGCAGACTGGATCATGAAGCCAAGACCGCGCGTGGCAGCCACCAGTTCCGCTGCAACCAGCGTCGACCATCCCGCCCCAAGCGCAATGCGCAATCCGGTGAGGATGGAGGGCAGTGCGCTTGGCAAGATCACGTGGCGGACGACCTGCGACCGCGTGGCACCGAGGGCGCGCGCCGCATTGACCCGGTCAAGCGAAGCGCCTTTGACACCGGCGGCGGTGGAAATGGCAATCGGTGCCAGCATGGCAATGGCAATCACCAGGATTTTTGACGGCTCGCCTATACCGAACCAGATGATGACCAGCGGCAGATAGGCCAGTGGCGGAATGGGTCTGATGAATTCGATAATGGGATCGAAAATACCGCGCCCGATGGCGCTGACACCGATGGCGATGCCGGCGGGAACAGCGACTATCAGTGCAAGCAGCAGGGCCGCGAACACCCGCAGCAGACTTGCAAGCAGGTGCTGCCACAGCGTGGCGTCGACAAAGCCATTGGTTGCGACGGAATAGAACTTCCACAACACCGCCGAGGGCGCTGGCAGAAAAACCGGAGAAACCAGTTTGAAATGCGCCGCGACAATCCAGACAAGCACCAGGCCCACAATGGTTGCCGCGCTGGCAATGCGGGCCGTCGTTTTCGCCGAAGGCTTTGCCCTTTTGCCGTCAGGTCGCTCCGTGGCGCTTTCAACAGGAATATCCCGGCCGATTTCAACGGAGAGCGTCATGCCGCCTCTCCTTCGAAAATGGAATCTTCGAGCTCGGCACGCGCTTGATTGAATGCCGGGTCTGCCTTGATAGACCGGACAGGTTCACCGCCAACATAGCGGCGGCCGAAACCAGCCTCGATCTCCCTGACAACCCGGCCGGGACCAGGGGCAAGCACCACGATCCGCGTCGCCAGCAGCAGCGCCTCGTCAATACCGTGGGTCACCATCAGAGCGCCGACCGAGTTGGCGGCCCAGATATCGAGAAGCAGGGTCTGCATGCGTTCTCGCGTCAACGCATCGAGCGCTCCCAGCGGCTCGTCCATCAGCAGAAAATCCGGTTCTGCCGCCAGCGCGCGGGCAAGGCCGACCCGCTGGCGCATACCACCCGACAGTTCCCAGATCGCCTTGCCGCCGATGCCATCGAGCTTGACCCGTTCGAGCAGACGCGTTGCAGCAGCATCACTCTCGTGCGCGGGTGCGCCGCGCAGTTTCAGGGCGAAGCTGACATTGTCCCGCACGTTCAACCAGGGAAACAGCGCGTCATTCTGGAAGACAACGGCGCGATCGGCACCGGGCGCCGTGATGGTCTTCCCATCCACGGTCACCGTTCCTCTGGTCGGCGGCACCAGTCCGGCCGCAACATTCAGCAAGGTGGTCTTGCCGCAACCGGACCGGCCAACCAGGACGACGAAATCGCCTGATTGGACGGAAATGCTTGCCTGCGTGACAGCAGGCTGCGCCTGACCGTCATAGTGCACGGAGACATGATCGAGAAAGAGATGTGCCATGGGGTCTACCAGTTGAACGGCGGCGTTCACGGCCTTTCCGGTCTTCGGGGGAGAGGGAACCCCGAAGACCGGAAAGAACACATGAACACCCCCGCGTTACAAGGTTTTGAGCTCAGTTCGATGCGAACGCCGCCTCCACGAATTTTGCCGTTGCATATTTGGAGTAATCAGGAAGGACAGCGTCAATCTTCCCCTGCTCTTTCAGAAATTGCGATGTGGCGGCAATGGCCTTCACCGTATCGCCGCCAAGGAACCTGGAGGATGCCTGTTCCGTCAGGGTCGGGAAAACATAGCCCTTCAGCAGAAGTGGCACGTCGTCAGCCTTTGCCCCCGTCAGACGGCTGATCTTCTCGGCCTGCGGCGATGTCACTGACCACGCATCCGGCTTTGCCAGATAGTCGGCATAGGCCGCCCCGGTCACCTTGACGAAATCACGCACGGCATCCGGGTGTTTTTCGGCAAATTCTGTACGGACGATCCAGGCATCGAATGTCGGCGCACCCCATTCGGCAACTTTGGATGAATCCACGATGATTTTGCCGCTGGTCCTGATCTGGCCAAGCGCCGGATCCCACACATAGGCCGCATCGATATCACCGCGCTCCCAGGCCGCGGCGATTTCCGGCGGACGCAGGTTGAGGACATTGACCGACTTTGAATCGACGCCTTCATGCTTCAATGCGGCAAGCAGACTGTAATGCGTCGTTGAAACGAAGGGCACAGCCACTTTCTTGCCGGCCAGATCGGCAATCTTGCTGACATTGGAGCCATTGCGGGCGACCAGTGCTTCCGATTCGCCGATGAGACCAACAACGAGAATGGTCTGGATCGGCAACTCGCGGCTGGCAGCAGCGGCCAGCGGACTGGATCCGACATAACCGATGTCAACTGAGCCGGAAGCAACAGCGGCTATGACATCCGCACCGGAATCAAACTTCCGCCAGTCGATTTTAGCGGATGCAGCTTTTTCATAGGCACCATCGGCCTGCGGGACCTTGGATGGTTCGACCACGGTCTGATAGCCGATGGTGATCTTAAGATCCTCCGCCTGAGCGGAAGCAAACGCTCCGAGACTGAAAAGAACAGTGGTCGCAGCAAGGAAATGACGGCGAGTGAACATCGGTGATCCTGACCTGTTGAAACAATCCTGTTCCAACTCTGGTCATCTCTACCCGAATTGTAGAGTTACGATCTGCCAAGTTTCCATCCCACGGAGAAAATTATTTCCCCGGCGGCGCATTCGCGGAGAATCCGAGGAGAACGATGCTCAATCGTCATCGTCGGAATAGCTACCCGACACGCGCACGCCCTTGATGGTCGTAGCACCATGGTCGCGCACCACCGTCAGGGCTCGCGCCCCGGTTCGCGCTTCAATTTCATCGGCGAGGATACGTGAATGGGTGACGATCCAAACCTGTGTCCGTTCCGCTGCATTGGCGATCATTTCCGCCAGGGCGGGAAGCATGGACGGGTGCAGGCTGGTCTCCGGCTCGTTCAGCGCGATAAGCCGCGGCAGGCGATAGGACAGAAGCGCACCGGCCAGGGCGAGAAACCGAATCTGCCCGTCCGAAAGCTCTTCGGGCCGGAAAATCCGCTGCGGGAATTCCGGCATCTGCAAACCGAACGTCGCGGTTTCGCGGGGAACAGGCACGTCAAGCACCGCACCGCCGAGAGCCGATGCAATGCAATGGTCGAGATCAACGGTATCCCCGCGGATGTGCACCAATGTGGCGAAAACGGCAGCCAGATTCCGGCCGTCCTCATCCAGCATCGGCGCGGTGATTGCCAGAGCAGGCTGCCTGACCGGCGAATCGCGGTCCGTCCGGAAGCCGTGATAGAACCGCCATCCCAGAATGGTGGCGCGCAAATCACCGATTTCGGGATATCGCCCCGCATTGCCGAGCGCCGCCAATGCGGTTTCCGAATCAAGCAGGCGCACCGGATGCTCAATTCTTCGGCCACTGTCGTCGCGGGCAAACACCGCCGGGCCCTTGCGGTCCATCATTTCGACCGGGCGGCGGCCGGAATCGATTGTCAGACTTTCTTCCTTGATCTGCGGTTCGAAGGCAAAGCCTGCCGCAACCGGAGGCCGCAATCCGATCTCAATGCTGTAGCTCGGCGCAAATCCCGTGCGCACCGCATGCCCGGTCCGAATCGCTTCCTCGTCATCGTCGAAGGAAGCGCTGAAGATCATACGCACCGGCCCGGGTTTGCGTTTGCCGGTCCATAGCGCCGATTGCATACCGCCCTCGCGGGCTATCTCGTAGGAAAGCGTGCCCTCGGCCGCCGCCTTGATCATCTGCATGGCGCGATAAAGGTTGGATTTGCCGACACCGTTCTCGCCGACGAACACGGCAAGCTGGCGGATATCCAGCCGGATCGATTGCAGCGACCGGTAACCGGTCGCCGAGAGGGAAATCAGACGCATGGGGGCCGCCCCGTTATGCCCTCAGAGCTTGGACATGTCCTGCGCAACGCTGAGGTTCAAAGCCTCCGCAACTTCCCGGGCCGCCCGGTTGACCGCATCGCGCTGCGCCCGGAGAACGGCATAGCGCTGTCTTGGTGCATCGTAGTCGGCCGTCACAAGACGGGTGCCCTTGCCGACGACCTTGCCGTCCGCAATGCGCGTCAGCGTGTAGCTGCCAGTCATGCGCATCGAACCGGCGGTCGGCTGACCGGATTTGTCGTTTGTTGCATTCTGGATGAGTGCAAGCGACAGATCCTGGTAGCCAACGCCGAGTTGCAGCGTATAGGCGGCATTCGCAGGCTGACCGGCTCCATGATTGAACATGAAGATCAGATTGTTGCGCACCTGCTGTGCTTCGCGGCTGCCCACTTCTGCAATGGCGATGGTGGCAAGTTTCGACTGCACGTTGCCGCTCACGCCAGCGCCTGCCACCGGACCCGGATTGGAATAGAGCGGACGAACCTGGCAACCGCCGGCGATCAGAGCCATGCCGAGAACGCATACGGACAGCAAGCGCTTGGAGCCGGACACCGGCTGGAAACGATCAGGCAACGACATTGATGATCCTCTGCGGTACGATAATGACTTTCTTCGGCGGAATACCGTTCAACACCACCTTGACAAAATCAAGTTCGAGAGCGGCCTTTTCGACCGTCAATTGATCCGCATCGCGGGCAATTGTCAAATCACCCCGCTTCTTGCCGTTTATCTGTACCGGCATCGTGACGGTGTTCTCGACGATCAGCGCTTCGTTGTGGTGCGGCCAGGCTTTGTCAGCAACGAAACCGCTGCCGTTGAGGGCTTTCCAGCACTCCTCGGCCAGATGGGGCATCATCGGCGCGATCATGGCAATCAGCATATCCGTTGCTTCGCGGCAGGCAGCGATGATTGTCGCATCGGCTTCGCCTGCGGCGATCTTCTGCAAGGGAGCAGCCAGCACATTGACGAGTTCATAGAGACGCGCAACGGCCTTGTTGAAAGCCAGTTTTTCGATGTCTTCGCCGACGGCCTTGACCGTCCGGTGGGCAGCCTTGGAAATCGCCGCCGCATCGCCGTCGAAGGCAGGTGCGGCCGTCGCTCCCTGCAGGACCGGCGCTGCTTCGGAGATCAGGCGCCAGACACGCTGGACAAAGCGATGCGCACCCTCGGCTCCCGCTTCGGTCCAGATCACGTCGCGCTCAGGCGGCGAATCCGACAGCATGAACCAGCGCGCGGTATCGGCGCCATAGGAAGCGATGATGTCGTCCGGATCGACAACGTTCTTCTTCGACTTCGACATTTTCTCGATCGAGCCGATTTCGACCTCGTCGCCGGTGGCGATCAGAACCGCCCGGCGCTTGCCGCTGCTTTCCTCCAGCCGCACTTCGGCCGGCGTGACCCAGCTACCATTGGCGCCCGTGCCAAGCCGATAGGTCTCGTGCACGACCATGCCTTGCGTGAACAGTCCCTTGAACGGCTCGCTGATACCGAGATGCCCGGCAACTTTCATCGCGCGGGTAAAGAAACGCGAATAGAGCAGATGCAGGATCGCATGCTCGATGCCGCCGATATACTGATCGACCGGCAGCCAGTGATTGGCCACTTTCGGATCGGTCGGCTCGTTCTCCCACGGCGCGGTGAAGCGGGCAAAATACCAGGACGAATCGACAAATGTATCCATCGTGTCGGTTTCGCGCCGGGCCGCCTTGCCGCATTGCGGGCAATTGACATGCCGCCACGTCGGGTGCCTGTCGAGCGGGTTACCCGGACGATCGAATTCCACGTCATCCGGCAGCTTCACCGGCAGATCAGCCTTGGGAACCGGAACAACGCCGCAATCGTCGCAATGGATCATCGGGATCGGGCAGCCCCAGTAGCGCTGGCGCGAGATGCCCCAGTCGCGCAGGCGGAAATTCACCTTGCGCTCGCCCTGCGGACGGCCGCCGAGTGTTTGTTCTTCCAGAAGCTTGGCAACCGCATCAAAGGCCGCTGCGGGCGACAGCCCATCGAGGAAGCGCGAATTGATCATCACGCCGTCATCAACATAAGCCGTTTCGGTGATCTGGAATGTGGCGGCATCGCCGCCCTCCGGCATGACAACAGCCACGACAGGCAGGCCATACTTGTTGGCAAAATCCAGATCGCGCTGATCGCCGGACGGGCAGCCGAAAATCGCGCCCGTGCCGTAATCCATCAATACGAAATTCGCGACAAAGACCGGCAGTGTCCAGTTCTCATCAAGAGGATGTTTGACGCGCAGGCCCGTATCGAAACCCCGCTTTTCCGCGGTTTCCAGCGCAGCCAGAGATGTACCCGCGCGGCGGCATTCATCATTGAATTCAGCCAGGGCGGGATTGTTCTCCGCCGCTTTTTTCGCCAGCGGATGATCCGCCGCAATGGCCAGGAACGATGCACCGAACAGCGTATCGGGCCGCGTCGTATAGACCTCGACCTCGGTCTCGCCGCCGATCTGCGATTGGGTGTCCAGCGCCCAGCGGATCAGCATGCCTTCGGACTTGCCGATCCAATTGCGCTGCATCAGCCGCACCTTGTCCGGCCACTGATCGAGACCATCCAGAGCGCTCAGCAACTCTTCATTGAAATCGGTGATCTTGAAGAACCATTGCGTCAGTTCGCGCTGCTCCACCAGCGCACCGGAGCGCCATCCGCGGCCATCGATGACCTGCTCGTTGGCAAGCACCGTCATGTCCTCGGGGTCCCAGTTGACCTTGGAAGACTTGCGCGTCACCAGCCCCTTCTCGACAAAGTCGAGGAACAGCATCTGCTGGCGGTGGTAATATTCGACATCGCAGGTGGCGAATTCGCGCGACCAGTCCAGCGAAAGACCCATGGACTTCAGCTGGCTGCGCATTGTCGCGATGTTCTGGTAGGTCCATTCCTTGGGATGAACCTTGTTCTGCATCGCAGCGTTTTCTGCCGGCATGCCGAAGGCGTCCCATCCCATCGGGTGGAGAACATTGAATCCCTTGGCGCGCTTGTAGCGGGCAACGACGTCACCCATGGCATAGTTGCGCACATGCCCCATGTGGATGCGTCCCGACGGATAGGGGAACATCTCAAGCACGTAGTAGGGGTCGCGCGGATCGTCATTGTCGGTTTCGAAGAGCTTGGCTTCGTCCCAAACCTTTTGCCAATGCTTCTCGGCTACGCGGGGATTGTATCGTTCGGTTGCCATGAACGGGATTCTCTTGCAAAGGATAGTGATGGGCGGACCTTCACCATGGATTGACCAGAGCGTCAACCATTGACAATGAGGGTTTGGCCGAAACTGCATCAAAAAGGACACGCTTGACCATGTCGACCGCCGTTGAAAACCTTCTTGCCGTTCGCAATGCCATTGCGAAAGCCGCAGCGGAAGCCAACCGTAGGGAAGGTTCGGTGACGCTCGTTGCCGTATCGAAAACCTTTGACGCAGCAGAGATTCGTCCTGTTCTGGATGCCGGACAGCGTGTCTTCGGGGAAAACCGGGTTCAGGAAGCGCAATCAAAATGGCCTGGTTTGCGCGAGGACTATGCGGGTATAGACCTTCATCTCATCGGCCCGCTGCAATCAAACAAGAGTGAAGACGCCGTTGCGCTGTTTGATGTCATCGAAACGGTTGACCGGGAAAAGATCGCCGCTGCCCTTGCCGGCGAAATGAAGAAGCAGAACCGGTTTCCCAAGCTCTACGTTCAGGTCAATACCGGCTCCGAACCGCAGAAAGCCGGGATCGAGCCGAAGGAAGCCGTCGCCTTTGTCGAGCGCTGCCGCACGGTGCACGGACTGGCCATCGAAGGCCTGATGTGCATCCCTCCGGCGGATGAGAACCCTGGCCCGCACTTTGCCCTTCTGGAAAAGATCGCGCAGGAAGCCGGCGTGGAAAAGCTCTCCATGGGCATGTCGGGCGACTACGAGACCGCCGTCGGCTTTGGCGCGACATCCGTGCGCGTCGGCTCGGCTATCTTCGGCAGCCGGACCTGAGACGCTGTCGTCACCAGCTGCGGCGCGGTCCCGTATCGATGTGATAGTAACCGGCGGGATAGCGTTTGAAGCCGCCGACTTCCTTGCTGCCCGACAGATGCTGCAGCAGGCCGGACGCGCTTCCATGCACGCGGAAGTCAACAGCCTGGCAGCTCAGGTGGTAGGACTTTTCCCGCCCGCCTGCCCTGCGGTTGGCGTTGCGTGACCGCACGGTCGAATTGACGGTGATCGGGCCATAGGCCGCGGAAACGCGGTTCAAGACATGCTTGAGCCGTTCCGGCACGCAATTGGCCGGGGCCTTGTACTGAATATAGGATTTGCCGCGCGGCATGGCGGCAAGCACGAGCGGATCGATCTTGTCGAACAGGGAATCGCCGAGCAGATGCGCATGCTCTTCGTCAAAGAGGTGTGCACCGAGCCGTTTCCAGGGATTGGCCGGTTCCGGCAGCGTGCCGGCAGTGGCGGGATTTGCAAAAGTGAGCCCGAACAGGGCAATCGCCAGAGAGGCGGATTTTGCGCGAAACACAACGCCGCGCAAGGGTAACATCGTCATCCATCAGTCCTTGATTGGGCGCACGCTCTTCAGTCCACACGGCGCGCCGACATTATCCTCCCAAGTCAAGGCAGAGACGGTCTAAGGCAAAATGTGTCCAAAATGGATCACGCCCCATAACAAAATGTAACGTAATATTACAACGCGTAGCGGTTTGTGTGCGACGGAACGCCGTTCCCTCCGGGGCATTTGTTGTATTTACGCATCGATTTGCATGGTGATAATGAACGCCATGCGCCTCTCTCCCCGGGAGGCATCCGGGTGGAGGCCCGTCAGCTCAGGTTTGGAGGAAATTGATGTCCGAGAAGGTCTACCCCGTGCTGCCAAGCGCGAAGAAGAACGCGCTTATCGACAATGAAACATATCTCGCCTGGTACAAGCAGAGCATCAAGGATCCGGAGAAATTCTGGGCCAAGCACGGCAAGCGCATCGACTGGTTCAAGCCCTATACCAAGGTCAAGAACACCTCCTTCGAGGGCAAGGTCGCGATCAAATGGTTCGAAGACGGCCAGACCAATGTCTCTTACAATTGCATCGACCGGCACCTGAAGAAGCGCGGCGACCAGGTCGCCATCATCTGGGAGGGCGACAATCCCTACCTCGACAAGAAAGTCACCTACAACGAGTTGTATGAGCAGGTCTGCCGTCTTGCCAATGTGCTGAAGAAGCACGGCGTCAAGAAGGGCGACCGCGTGACGATCTATATGCCGATGATCGTCGAAGCCACCTACGCGATGCTGGCCTGCGCGCGTATCGGCGCTGTCCACTCCGTCGTTTTCGGCGGTTTCTCGCCCGATGCGCTTGCCGGCCGCATCATCGAT
Organism: Phyllobacterium sp. MT110; assembly: GCF_058792715.1. Taxonomy (NCBI): domain Bacteria; kingdom Pseudomonadati; phylum Pseudomonadota; class Alphaproteobacteria; order Hyphomicrobiales; family Phyllobacteriaceae; genus Phyllobacterium; species Phyllobacterium sp. MT110. The sequence continues at coordinate 381,048 of NZ_JBXAFE010000002.1, read as the reverse complement.
TGCGAATCCACCTTCGTCATCACGGCCGACGAAGGCATGCGCGGCGGCAAGCCGATCCCGCTGAAGGACAATACGGACAAGGCCATCGACATCGCTGCAAAGAATTATGTGATGGTGAAGAACGTGCTGGTTGTCCGCCGCACGGGCGGCAAGACCAGCTGGGCGCCGAACCGCGACCTCTGGTATCACGAGGAAATTCTCAGCGTGAAGCCCGAGTGCAAGCCGGAAAAGATGAAGGCTGAAGATCCGCTGTTCATCCTTTACACATCGGGCTCCACCGGCAAGCCGAAGGGTGTGCTGCACACGACAGGCGGCTATCTCGTCTATGCCTCGATGACGCACCAGTATGTCTTCGACTATCACGACGGTGATATCTACTGGTGCACGGCCGATGTGGGCTGGGTCACCGGCCACTCCTATATCGTCTACGGCCCGCTTGCCAACGGCGCCACGACCCTGATGTTCGAAGGTGTTCCCAACTACCCCAGCAATTCGCGTTTCTGGGAAGTCATCGACAAGCACAAGGTCAACATCTTCTACACCGCCCCCACTGCCATTCGTGCGCTGATGAGCGCCGGTGATGAGCCGGTCAAGAAGACCTCGCGCAAATCGCTGCGCATCCTTGGTTCGGTCGGCGAACCGATCAACCCGGAAGCCTGGGAATGGTACTATCAGGTGGTCGGCGACAAGCGCTCGCCCATCGTCGATACCTGGTGGCAGACGGAAACCGGCGGTATTCTCATCACGCCGCTGCCGGGTGCCACCGACTTGAAACCGGGTTCCGCCACGCGCCCGTTCTTCGGGGTGCAGCCACAGCTGGTCGACAATGAAGGTGACGTGCTGGAAGGTGCAGCCGACGGCAATCTCTGCATCACCGACTCGTGGCCGGGACAGATGCGCACGCTCTATGGCGATCACAAGCGCTTCATCGAGGCTTATTTCTCCACCTACAAGGGTAAGTATTTCACCGGGGATGGCTGCCGCCGCGACAAGGATGGCTATTACTGGATCACCGGCCGTGTCGACGACGTGCTCAACGTGTCGGGTCACCGCATGGGTACCGCCGAAGTGGAATCGGCTCTGGTCTCCCATGACACGGTTTCGGAAGCGGCCGTGGTCGGTTATCCTCATGAGCTGAAGGGACAGGGCATCTATTGCTATGTCACACTGATGGCCGGTCTCGAAGGCACCGACGAGCTGCGCAAGGAACTTGTTGCGCATGTGCGCAAGGAAATCGGGCCGATTGCCTCCCCGGACAAGATCCAGTTTGCACCGGGCTTGCCCAAGACGCGCTCGGGCAAGATCATGCGCCGCATCCTGCGCAAGATCGCCGAGGACGATTTCGGCTCGCTGGGCGATACGTCGACACTGGCCGATCCGGCTGTCGTCGATGATCTGATCGCCAACCGGCAGAACAAGAAGGGCTGAGCGGCAAGCCGCTACAAAAACCCGAACAAGAGCCGGTCTCTAGCGGTAGAGATCGGCTCTTGTCTGTGGCACTGCGGAAATTCCGCGCTTGCGCTTGGATGCCAGCGTCTGGTTGATCTGTACGGTCCCGCGCTCGAACGCCAGTGCGCAGCCGGTCAAATAGAGCAGCCAGAGCCGGGCTTTTGGCGCACCAACTTCCGCAATCGCCTTGTCAAAGCGGGCATGCAGTCGATCGGCCCAGAGACGGCAGGTCCGGCCATAGTGCTCGCGCAGGTTTTCCACATCGTGAACCTCGAAACCATAGCCTTCGAGATTTTCGATGGTCATGCCGAGATGGTCGAGTTCACCGCCCGGGAAGATATATTTCACCAGCGCCAGATGCTCGGCACTCTTGCGGCCAAACGTCTTCTTGTTGCGCTTCATGCGCCGGGTGATAGCGTGATGAAGGTAGAGGCCACCCGGTCGCAGCAGACGATGCACGCTGGAAAAATACGTATCGTAATTGGCGATGCCGACATGTTCGAACATGCCGATCGATGAAATCTTGTCGAACTCCTCGTCGAGGTGTTCGTAGGATTTCACGTGAATCGTGATCTTGTCTTCCAGACCCTCTGCCTTGATCCGTTCGCGGGCAAGCGCAGTCTGGGCTTCTGAAAGCGACACGCCGGTTCCAGTGATGCCGTAATGCTTGGCCGCATGGATCAGCATCGCACCCCAGCCGCAGCCGATATCCAGCAGTTTTTCGCCAGGCTTCAAGCGCAACTTGCGGCAGATCAGGTCCAGCTTGGCTTCCTGCGCCTGATCGAGGCTGTTGGCCCAGTCGGTGAAGTAGGCACAGGTGTAGACCATGCGCTCGTCGAGGAAGAGCTGGTAGAATTCATTCGACACATCATAATGATGGGTAATGGCCGCCTTGTCCGAGCCGCTGACGAAAGGCTTCTGTCCATCGACGCCCGAAGCATCCGTGCCGCGGCCGCCGAGCAGCAAAGCCGGCACGTCCTTCAGCAGTTGCCATTTGGGCAGGGTCTTGAGCTTCTGCTTGAACTTGCCTTTGGGCCCACGCTCGACCAGGTCGAACAGCGTGCCGTTCTTCACGTCGATCTGACCCGAAATCCACAGCTCGACGATCGATCCGATGTTGGGTTTCAGCGCCAGACGGCGCACGGCCATCGGATCGTTGATCGCAAGCACCGGGCCGTCCATGTCGCCGATACGCTCGCCATTCCATAGCTCCACGGCAAATTGCGGCTCCAGCATGTGTAGGACTGTGCGGATGATCCGCGCCGCGCTTTCTTGTGCCGCCATGCAACAACTCCAAATCATAGGCTCCGGCACACTGCTGCCGGAGGTCCGGCAGAACCTATGCGCTTCGTTTCCGGCTGGCAACGCACTTTCACGGGCTGCTGAAAACGGCGATTGAAAATTTTTCCTTGAAACCTGACGCGGCAGACCCCATTCTCAATTTGTGTTCAACGAATGAAAAGGAGGTGATCCGATGTCTCGTGATTTCGCAAACTGCCACAAGGCGTCTGATGCTTTCCATCGGGGATCGTCTCTCCGTTGAATAAGCACCCTGGCTGGTCCAGGGGTAAGAAGGCCAAAACGACAGCTTTGTGCCAGACGGAATTGCGGGGCCACTCTTCGGAGTGGCCCTTTCCGTTCAGGCGGCCCGTTTTCCTGTAATCTGGAAACCGATCGCCTTCATGACGGCAATCGTCGTTTCAAGCGTCGGATTCCCGTCCTCGCTCAAAGACCTGTACAGTTGTTCACGCGCCAAGCCGGTTGCACGGGCAATGCTCGTCATCCCCTTGGCGCGCGCCACGACACCCAGCGCTTTTGCAATATGACCTGCGTCGCCCGTTTCAAACGCATCGGCCAGGAACACTTCGATTGCATCGTCCGATTTCAAAGCCTCTGCTGGATCATAATCATAAAGCTTTGTCGCCATTGTCGTCTTTCCATTCTGCAGCCAACAGTTTTGCATTGCGTATGTCTTGCTGTTGCGTGCTCTTGTTCCCACCGCACAAGAGAATGACAATCTCGGAGTTGTGCCGTTTGAAATAAACGCGATAGCCGGGTCCGTAGTGAATACGCAGCTCGCTGACGCCCTGTCCGACTGACAAAACATCACCGACCAGACCATTGGCCAAACGGAACAGCCGGGCAGCAATCGCAGCTCTTGCCCTGTCGTCTCTAAGCTTCCGCTCCCATCTCCGATAGGTGTCCGTCTGTTTGATCTGCATCAAAAATGTATTTTTTAAATTACAAAATGTCAATTCCTCCAAGTATTAATCGGATGACATTCCAAATGAAACCAACGCCAGATTGTATCTGTGATGCACTTTGCTCTTTCCGAAATTGATGATACCAAGATTTCTGCCTGAAAATGGTGCACTCTGCCTCTATACGAGGCAATTCCCTCGGAAAGACCCACGATGTCCGCCCTCTCGACCCCAAACGCAGCACTGAAGCGTGCATGGCGTGACGAAATCATTGCAATGCTGTCCTTGAGCTGGCCGATGATTCTCACCAACCTGGCTCAGACCGCCATGACGGCAACCGACGTCATGATGATGGGCTGGGTCAGCGCGCACACGCTGGCGGCCGGGGCACTTGGTACCAATCTCTATTATGTTCCGATGATCTTTGGCCTTGGTCTCATGCTGGCGACATCGCCGATGATGGCGCGCGAGCTGGGCCGCAACAAACACACCGTACGGGAAATCCGCCGCACCGTGCGTCAGGGCCTGTGGATTGCGGTGACGATCTCCATTCCCATCTGGTTTGTCCTGTGGAACACCCAGTCGATCCTGATGGCCATGGGGCAGGATCCGGCGCTTGCGGCCGAGGCAGGCGCCTATGTCAGGGCCCTGCAATGGGCAGCCCTGCCGTTCTATTGCTACATCGTCGTCCGTTCATTCCTGGCAGCACTCGAGCGTCCAGGCTGGGCGCTGGTGATCGCCGTCCTCGCCGTGATGTTCAATGCCCTGGCAAACTGGTGCCTGATCTTCGGCCATTTCGGTTTCCCCAAACTAGGCATCGTCGGCTCGGGCATTGCCACGACGCTGTCCTCCGCGCTGATGTTCATCGGTCTTGTCATTGTCGTTTTGCGCGACCGGCAGTTTCGCCGCTACCGGCTGTTTGGCCGGTTCTGGCGCGCCGACTGGGCCCGCTATCGTGAACTCCTGCGCCTCGGCCTGCCCATTGCAGCGATCCTCAGCTTTGAAGTGACCATCTTCAACGCGGCCGCCTTTCTGATGGGCATTATCGGGCCCGATTCCCTTGCCGCCCATGCCATTGCCATCCAGATCGCGTCGATCAGCTTCATGGTGCCCATGGGCTTCGGTCAGGCGGCAACCGTGCGCATTGGCAGGGCCTACGGTGCACAGGACCGGGATGGTATCAAGCGGGCGGGCTGGGTGGCATTTGCCGCGGGCACAGGCTTCATGGTTCTCACAGCACTGCTCATGCTCCTGGCGCCCCATCAGCTCATCCGCGCATTCATCGATGTCAGCGATCCGGCCAATGCGCCGGTCGTATCCCTCGCAGTGTCGTTTCTGGCCTTTGCCGCGCTTTTTCAGATTTTTGACGGCGGGCAGGCCGTTGCCAGCGGCATGCTTCGCGGCCTGCATGACACGACGATACCGATGATCTATGCGGCCATTGCCTATTGGGGCATCGGCCTGCCGCTCTCGGTCGCCTTCGGTTTCTGGCTGAAGCTGGAAGGCGCAGGCATCTGGCTCGGCCTGCTGTCCGGCCTGGCTGCCGCCGCCATTCTGCTGATGAGCCGTTGGCTGCGGCGGGAAAAACTGGGCATCGAAATCATCCGGCACTAGGCCGACGGGATCAGAAATCGATGGTGCGGCCCTTGATTTCCCAATCGCCGAAGCGGGCGGGATCCTTGCCGCCGCGCCCGCCGATCTCCCGCGGCTGTCCGGCTTGTTGTTCCTCGGCCGTGCGGCGCGCCTCAGCTTCCAGCAATGCGCGCTGTGCGGCAGGCGGCAGTTGATCGAAAGGCTTGCCTGACGGCTGCTCGCCGGTCTCGGCCTGCGGCGTCTCCGATGTCTGGTCGCTGGTCATTCTGGTCTGTCCATCATTGAAGCTTGCTGTGTGAAACACCATCATATACCGGAAGATGTCGAAGAAAAGGAATGATCTTGATACGTGAAATGTTCGCAATGCGGGGAATGACACCATGAATGTAATGCGCACTGGAATGCTGCTCGCCTTCATGACCGCCTTGTTCATGGGCGTCGGTTTTCTCATTGGCGGCACCGGCGGCATGCTGATTGCCCTCGTCGTTGCGACAGGCATGAATCTCTTCAGCTACTGGAACTCAGACAAGATGGTCCTGCGGATGTACAACGCCGTGGAAGTCGACCAGAACAACGCACCCGAATATTACGGCATCGTGCGCGATCTCGCCGCGCGCGCTGGCTTGCCCATGCCACGAGTCTATCTCATCGAAAATGATCAGCCGAATGCTTTCGCCACGGGACGCAATCCGCAGAACGCCGCGGTGGCCGCATCCACCGGACTGCTGCACCGCCTGTCACCGAACGAGGTTGCAGCTGTCATGGCGCACGAGCTGGCGCATGTCGAACACCGCGATACCCTGACCATGACCGTCACAGCCACCCTCGCCGGAGCAATCTCCATGCTTGGCAATTTTGCCATGTTCTTTGGCGGCGGCAATCGCAACAACAACAATCCCCTCGGTTTCATCGGCGTTCTCGTTGCCATGATCGTTGCGCCGTTCGCCGCCATGATCGTGCAGATGGCCATAAGCCGGACGCGCGAATACTCGGCGGACCGGCGCGGCGCGGAGATTTGCGGCAACCCGCTGTGGCTCGCCTCCGCACTCAACAAGATTGCCCCCGGCGCCAAGGAGATCGTCAACGAGGAAGCCGAGCGCAACCCTGCCTCCGCGTCGCTCTTCATCATCAATCCATTGAGCGGCCAAGGAGCTGACAATTTGTTCTCCACCCATCCGAGCACCGAAAACCGTATCGCGGCCTTGCAGGCCATGGTTGAAGAGTTTCGCCAGCGTCCTGCCGCACCGCAGCCAATGGCGACGCCGGCTGCTTCCGCACAGGAGGAGCCTCAGGACGAGCCGCCGTCCCCCTGGGGCCGTGACGGTTCCTCGCGTAAAGGCCCATGGGCATGAGCGCGGGACAGGAGAGAAAGCGGCCGTCTGGCAGGAAGAACAGCGCCTCAAATTACCACGAGGCCGAAGACCGGCCGGGGCTGGCGGCGCGCCAATGCGCGACCCGGCTGCTGGGTGCCGTCATTGAAAAGCAGACATCGCTGGATGGACTGACCGACAACAGCAACGGTCATCCGCAATACATGGCGCTTGACGACCGCGACCGGTCGCTGGTTCGCGCCATACTGGGTGCTGCCCTGCGCAATCGCGGCGCCATTGAAGCAGCCATCGGTCAGCTGATCGACCGGCCGCTGCCCGAAAACGCCGTTGCCCTGCGTCACTTGCTGCACGTGGCCGCTGCACAGATTCTCTATCTCGATATCCCCGATCGGGCCGCTGTCGATCTGGCGGTGACCGCCGCCAACAACGATCCGCGCAACCGCCGCTTCGCTTCGATGGTCAATGCCGTGCTGCGCCGCCTGTCGCGTGAGAGAGACACTCTCGTTTCGAATGCGAGCAACGTGCCGGCGTGGTTCGAAGACGGCCTGATCGCCGCCTATGGCAAGGAAAAAGCCAAGGCTATCCTGGATATACAGAGCAAAGAACCGCCCATTGACCTCACCGTCAAGGGCGATCCGCAGGAATGGGCAGACCGCCTTGGCGGCATTGCCCTCCCAACCGGATCGGTGCGCATCGCCCAGGTCGATGGTGCGCTGACCAGCCTTGCAGGCTTTGCGGAGGGCGACTGGTGGGTGCAGGATACGGCAGCTAGCCTTCCTGCAAAACTCTTTGGCGACATCAAGGGAAAGCGTGTTGCCGACCTCTGTGCCGCTCCCGGCGGTAAGACCGCGCAATTGGCGCAGGCTGGTGCGCATGTCACGGCGCTTGACCTGTCGGCCAATCGGTTGAAACGCCTGCGATCCAACCTTGAGCGCCTGCAACTGACGGCAGAAACCGTGGAAGCCAATCTCGCCGTCTATACTCCAGCTGAACCGTTCGACGCGGTTCTGCTCGATGCGCCCTGTTCCTCCACCGGCACCGTGCGGCGCCATCCCGACGTTCCGTGGACGAAGTCGCCGGCCGATATCCAGAAGCTGGCAACGCTTCAGGCCAAGCTGCTCGATCACGCGGTCACCCTGGTTCGTCCCGGCGGAGTCGTGGTCTTTTCCAATTGCTCGCTCGATCCGCTGGAAGGCGAAAAGGTTGCCAACGATCTTCTGGCCAAGAATCCGTCCATCGAATTGCTGCCCGTAAGCAAGGACGAGGTGGGCGGACTTGCCGAACTGATCACCCCGGAGGGCTATGTGCGTTCCACACCGGCTGACCTTGCCAACGATGATCCGGCCCTCTCAGGCATGGATGGTTTCTTCGCTGCACGTTTTCGCCGGAAAGATTAAAATCAAATACTAAAATTTTAACTGTTTTGGTTGCATAGTCCCGATTTGTCGTCGATGGGTTGAAACCAAAGCAATGATTTCAGGGAGCCGGGACAGGATTCCGCCGTGCGGGACATGTTTCGCGAACATGCGTAACAGCAGACTGAAGGGCGCCGGAATGCGGCGAAGCGAGGAAATGCCGCGAGATGGTCGCTTTTAGCGAAACACCGCAACTTTGGGGACTTGCGACTGCGCAATTGTGGCGCCGTTTTCGCAGGCGCTTGCGCATGGGGCCGCTGTTTCGCTGGCGTTTCACCGGGTTCACCCCCGAACGTGTGCTCATTGCACCGCAGGATTTGCGCCCAGCCGACCCGCAGCTTGCAGAAGAATTTTACCATGGCCGCTTTGCGCTTGCCGGCCGGGTGGTTGAGACCGGCGGCCGCTCGCCCTTCATCGTCGAGCCACCCAATACCGCCTGGCAGGCGGCGCTGCACAATTTCGGCTGGCTGCGCCATATGCGTGCTTCCGGCACCGAGCTTGCAACAGCCAATGCCCGCGCGCTGCTCAGCGACTGGATAGCGACCCACGGGCGCTCGATCGGCGGCCCCGCCTGGGCTCCCGAGGTCACAGCCCAGCGCATTATTGCCTGGCTCCAGCATTCCAGCCTCATCCTGGCGGGTGCCGACCTGCGGGCATACCGGCAATTCATGCGTTCGCTCGCCACCCAGGTGCGTTATCTCAGGACCATGGCCGCCGTGATGGACGATGGCGAAGAGAAGCTGCGCGCCCGCATTGCGCTTGCCTTTGCCGCGCTGGCGCTGCCCGTTTCATCCAATACGGCGCGCTCGGCCCGTCGCAATCTCGAGTTTGAGCTCATTCACCAGATCCTGCCGGATGGCGGGCATATCTCCCGCAATCCGCTGACGGTGCTCGAACTTCTGGCCGACCTTCTTCCGCTGCGACAGACCTATGCCAGCGGCACCGAGGCACCGCCGAAGGCGCTGATGGAAGCCATCGAGCGCATGCTGCCCGCGTTGCGTTTCTTCCGCCATCACGACGGCAACCTGGCTCTGTTCAACGGCGTCGGCGCGACGATGCCGGAACGCGTCATCGCCGTTCTGCGCCATGACGATATTGGCGGCCTGCCCCTGACCCATGCGCTGCATTCGGGTTATGAGCGGCTCTCGATGGATTCGACCACCATCATTGCCGATACCGGCCTTGCGCCGCCGGTCACCGCGTCGCGCGACGCCCATGCCGGGTGCCTGTCCTTCGAAATGTCATCCGGGCGCAATCGCTACATCGTCAATGCCGGTGTCGACCGCTACGGTCCGGAGGAATTCCGCCCGCTGGCACGCTCCACGGCCGCGCATTCCACCGCGACGATCAATGACACCTCGTCATGCCGCTTCAGCGCGACCTCCGGGCTTTCCACAATGATCGGCACGCCGATCATCGCCGGGCCAACAAAGGTCAATGTCGAGCGGATCGAACGGCCGGGGGCCGTTGGTTTCGTCGCCAACCACAATGGCTATGTCCGGCCATTCGGCATCTACCACGAACGCCAGATCGTCCTGTCGCACAATGGCAGCGTCATCGAGGGCATCGACAGTTTCTTTGCCGCCGGCCGCAATCCGCTGCGCGGGACCGGCCGCGAAAATGTGGTCATCCGCTTTCATCTCCATCCGGCGGTCAATGTCAGTGTCGATGATAACGGCCTGATCATCCTGCAGGTGGACAATGACGATATCTGGATGTTTTCCGCCACCGTTCAGCCCTTCATCGAAGACTCACTGTTCTTCGCCGGGTTCCGCGGGCCGGTCAAAACGCGCCAGATCACGCTTTCGCTGAGTGCGGCGCAACTGCCGGAAGTGGAATGGCAATTCACCCGGACATCCCTCGGCGCCTATGGCTGACCCCTTGTGGTGGGGAAAACCGCCCCAATTCGTCTGAATATGCGATCGGAAGTAGGATTCCTTGGCTGCCTGTGCTAACCGGCTGTCCAAATCCCCCAAACTTTCCCGCTGAGGACGAATTCTCCCATGGCCGTCACTGCAAAATCCATTCCCGCCCCGAACCTTCATCCCGTCAAGCGTGCGCTCATTTCAGTTTCCGACAAGGCGGGCCTGACAGCCCTCGCCCATGCGCTGCACCGGCACGGTATCGAAATCCTGTCGACGGGCGGAACCTCGAAGACCATCGCGGCGGAAGGCATTCCGGTCATTGACGTTTCCGAGATCACCAACTTTCCCGAGATCATGGATGGCCGCGTCAAGACTCTGCACCCCAAGGTGCATGGCGGCCTTCTGGCAGTGCGTGACGATCCGGAGCATGCCGATGCCATGCAGGCGCACGGCATCGGCGCCATCGATCTGGCAGTCATCAACCTCTACCCCTTTGAAGAGGTCCGCCATTCCGGTGCCGACTACGCCAATATCGTTGAGAACATCGACATCGGCGGACCGGCCATGATCCGCGCGGCGGCAAAGAACCATGCCTATGTCGGCGTGGTCACCGATACGGGTGATTACGAGATGGTGATTGCCATGCTCGACAAGCACGAGGGATCACTGCCCTATTCTTTCCGCCAGAGCCTCGCCGCCAAGGCCTATGCCCGCACGGCAACCTATGATGCGGCCATCTCCGGATGGTTTGCCGAAGCGCTGATGACCGAGACGCCCTCGCGCCGGGCCATCGGCGGCCATCTGCATTCCGTCATGCGCTACGGTGAAAACCCGCATCAGTCCGCCGGTTTTTATCTCACCGGGGAAAAGCGTCCGGGCGTTGCAACGGCAACCCAGCTGCAGGGCAAGCAGCTTTCCTACAACAACATCAATGATACCGACGCAGCTTTCGAACTCGTTGCCGAGTTCGATCCGGCCCGCACCTCCGCCGTCGCCATCATCAAGCATGCCAACCCCTGCGGCGTGGCTGAGGGCGCGACACTGAAGGAAGCCTATCTCAAGGCGCTGGCCTGCGATCCCGTTTCGGCCTTCGGCGGCATTGTCGCGCTCAACAAGACGCTCGATGCGGACGCGGCGGAAGAAATCGTCAAGACCTTCACCGAAGTGATCATCGCGCCGGATGCAACGCCGGAAGCGCAGGCAATCGTTGCCGCCAAGAAAAACCTTCGCCTGCTCGTCACCGGCGGCCTGCCCGATCCGCGTGCATCCGGTATCACCGCAAAGACTGTTGCCGGTGGTATTCTCGTCCAGTCACGCGACAGCGGCGTGGTCGACGATCTCGATCTGAAGGTCGTGACCAAGCGTGCCCCGACCGAACAGGAAATGACCGACCTGAAGCTCGCCTTCCGCATCGCCAAGCATGTCAAATCCAATGCCATCGTCTATGTGAAGGATGGCGCGGCGGTCGGCATCGGCGCCGGTCAGATGAGCCGCGTTGATTCCGCACGCATTGCCGCCCGCAAGGCAGAAGATGCTGCTGAAGCCGCCGGATTGGCGACACCTCTGACCAAAGGCTCGGTCGTCGCCTCCGACGCGTTCTTCCCCTTCGCCGACGGCTTGCTGTCAGCGGTTGCCGCCGGAGCCACGGCCGTTATCCAGCCCGGTGGTTCCATGCGGGACGATGACGTTATCGCTGCGGCCGATGAACACGGCATTGCCATGGTGTTCACCGGCATGCGCCATTTCAGGCACTAGGTTTGACGGGAATTGCGGCGGGATAGGGTGTCCGCAACAGGACAGCCAGTCCGGCCAGCAGGAAGACGATGATCATCGCCATGCCGAGGCGTGGCGATCCGCTCAGCGCTGTCACGGTGGCAACCATGAATGGCGCGAGAAAACTGGTTGCCCGCCCCGACAGGGCATAGATGCCGAAATAGCGGCCCGCTTCGTCGATCGACACGCTGCGGGCCATGTAGGACCGCGACGATGCCTGCACCGGGCCGAAGGCAAGGCCGATGAGAAGCCCGAACACGATGAAGGCCTTCTCGGCGGGTGTCTTGAACAGCCCGCCCGTATCGGCGCCGGTCAGCGGCAACAATCCAAACAGTGTGTAGCCAGGCCCAGTCGAGACGATGCCGATGGCCGCGACGGTCAATAGCAGCAGCGAGATCACCACCACCGCCTTCGAGCCGATCCGCGTATCGAGCCAGCTCGCGGCTAGGCAGCCGAAAATCGCAATGACATTCAGGATGATGCCGTAGATGCCGATCTCCACGGTTGCCCAGCCGAACATGATCGCGGCAAATGCCCCGCCAAGGGCGATCAGGGCGTTGACGCCATCCTGGTAAATCATGCGTGCGATGAGAAAGCGGAAGATACCCGGACGCCGGCGCACCTCACCAATGGTGGATTTCAACTCCGCGAGCCCCCCGCGCACCGCCTTGCCGATGGGCAGCCCCCTCGCGCTGTCGGGCGTGAACAGGAACATCGGCAGCACGAAAACCAGATACCACAGTGCGGACAGAGGTCCGGTAGCGCGGTCGCCCTCGCCTGCAGCGGGATCAAGCCCCAGGATCGGCTGCCATCCCAGCATGGTTTTTCCGGTTTCCGGCGAGCCGGCCATGAAGGCGACGACAAAGATCAGGGCAATCATGCCGCCGAGATAACCGAGTCCCCACGCCATGTTGGAAATGCGCCCGATATCCTTTTCCGGCACCAGCCGTGGCATCATCGAGTCGTTGAAAACAATGGAGAATTCCGCGGCAATCGACGCCAGGGAAAAGAAGATCAGCGGAGCAATGAGACTTGAACCCGGCGCGGCGAACCACAGCATCGACAGGGCAATGATCTGGATGACGGCAAAAAAGCCGATCCACGGCTTGCGCGCCCCGGTCTGATCGGCAATCGACCCGAGGACGGGCGACAGTACGGCGATGACGAGGCCGGATATGGCAATGCCATAACCCCAGGCGGCCTGGCCGATGGCGGGATCACTCGCCATCCGCGCAACGAAATAGGGACCGAAGATGAAGGTCGTGACAACGGTGAAGAATGGCTGCGCCGCCCAGTCGAAGAGCATCCATCCCCAGATGCCCCGTTTAGACGCAGCCATGTCGTTTCCTTCCCCTGATCCGGTCCCCCAGCCTGTTCTAGGACAGGTCGGAAAGCAATCCGGCGGCAACGGCGAGACGCGAGACCGTGAGGTCTCCGCCCTCGACGATATTCGCCATACGCTGACGCACCTCATCGACCTGCGAGCCGCGTCCGGCCAACCATTCCTTGGCCGGATCGGACTTCTTGCCATGCTCGCTGAGTGCCGCCACGGCAATACCGCGCCGCGCCTGCGAAATCAGGTCGGATGCACGGGCCAGCGCGATACCGTCATAGTAGTCCGCGACGGAAACACCCCGGGCGGCTTCAACGATACGGCCGATGCGGAACGCTTCGGAGATATCGAAATACGCCTTGGCGGCACTGGCAATGTCGGTACCGGCCTGTTGGGCGACGGCAGCGATATCCGGAATGATCGGCGCGATTTCCAGCCGGGCGAGCTGAGCCGCCAGGGCCGCAGGTGCACCTTGTCCGGCGTAATAGGCCGTATCGTCGCGCAGCTGGCTGCTCATGGACGGCGGCAGCAGCTTCTCCAGTTTGGGCTGGAGCGTGCTGCGGGCCGATTTGATTTCCTTGATTGCCGCCTCCAGGCCGATGCCGCCGGTCCGGTTGCGCAGAACCCACGCCGTTGTCCAGTTGAGCATCTGCGCCACCTTGGCATAGAACCCGTTCTGCACGTCGCCGGGCAGAGCATTGTCGAGCGCATCGATGTCGGCAAGCACCCCATCGACTTCGAAACCGTCACGCACGATCACATAGGCCCGGACGATATCCGGAGCCGACTGCCCCGTCAGATCGGCAAGACGGCTGACAAAGGTCGGTCCGCCCCGGTTGATGGCATCATTGGCAAGCTGCGTCGCAATGATTTCCCGGCGCAGACGATGCGTGCGGATTTCCTCGCCGTAGCCTTCCTTCATCTGCTTCGGGAAGTAATCGAGCAATCCCCGTTCCAGATAGGGATCATCCGGCAGGTTGCTGGCCAGCAATTGATCGGACAGCACGATCTTGGCGTAGGCGAGCAGGACACCGAGTTCGGCGCGGCTAAGCGCTATGCCATCAGCCTGCCTTTCGGCCAACGCCTTGTCATCCGGCAGCGTTTCTACCTTGCGGTTCAACAGCTTCCGGGCTTCCAGTTCGCTCATGAACCGCGACTGATAGGCAAGATCGGTCAACCCGCGCCGCTGCGCCAGCGACAGCGCCAGCGTCTGCAGATAATTGTTGCGCAGGACGAGATGCCCTACTTCGTCCGTCATCGATTCGAGCAGCGTATCGCGCTTGTCGCGCTGCAGTTTTCCCGAACGCATGGCCTGCGCGAGGGCAATCTTGATGTTGACCTCGACGTCGGAGGTGTTCACGCCGGCCGAATTATCGATGGCGTCGGAATTGCAGCGCCCACCGGCGAGACCGAACTCGATGCGCGCCTTTTGCGTCACGCCGAGATTGGCACCCTCGCCGATCACCTTGGCCCGCACATCAAGCCCGGTGATGCGGATGGCGTCATTGGCACGGTCGCCCACTTCGGCGTCCGTCTCGAAGCTGGAGCGGATATAAGTGCCGATGCCGCCGAACCACAGAAGATCGACCGGTGCTTTCAGGATGGCCGTCATGATTTCGAACGGCGTTGCCGTGGTCTTGGCAAGGCCGATCACCTTGGCGGCTTCCTTCGACAAAGTAATCGACTTCTGCGAACGGGAGAACACGCCGCCGCCCGCCGAAATCTTCGACTTGTCGTAGTCCTGCCAGCTCGAACGCGGCAGGTTGAACAGGCGCTGCCGCTCCTTCAGGCTGGCTTTGACGTCGGGCTCCGGATCAATGAAGATATCGCGGTGGTCAAACGCGGCAACGAGTTTCGTCTGCGGCGACAGCAGCATGCCATTGCCGAAGACGTCGCCGGACATGTCGCCGACGCCAACCGCCACAAACGGTACTTTTTGGATATCCGTGCCGATTTCGCGGAAATGCCGTTTCACGGCTTCCCAGGCACCGCGAGCGGTGATGCCCATCTTCTTGTGGTCGTAGCCGGCCGAACCACCCGACGCAAAGGCATCGTCCAGCCAGAAATCATGTGCCTGGCTGATGGCGTTGGCGGTGTCTGAGAACGTCGCCGTGCCCTTGTCGGCAGCCACGACGAAATAGGGATCGTCCCCGTCCAGCCGCAGGATATTCTCTGGCGGCACAACGGTTTCACCGTGCAGGTTATCGGTCACCGACAACAGCGTCGCGATGAAGGTGATGTAGGCGGAACGTCCCGCTTCAAAGATCACGTTGCGGTCGCCGCCCGTCGGCAGGCGCTTCGGATAGAACCCGCCCTTGGCGCCAACCGGCACGATGACGGCATTCTTGACCTGCTGTGCCTTGACGAGGCCCAGCACTTCCGTGCGGTAGTCCTGTGCCCGGTCCGACCAGCGAAGCCCGCCGCGCGCGACCGGACCAAAGCGCAGGTGGACACCCTCGACTTCGGGACCATAGACAAAGATTTCGCGATAGGGCCGCGGCTCCGGCAGATCATCGAGTGCGCGCGGGTCGAGCTTGAAGGCCAATGTCACACGCTCGCTGCCATCCTCTTCAGGCGCAAAGGCATTGGTGCGCAATGTCGATTCGATCAGATTGAGGAAACGGCGCAGGATACGGTCATCATCAAGGCTCGGCACACCCTGCAATGCCTCTTCAATGGCAGCGCGAATCGTTGCCTGTTTGCGGTGCGATTGCGTTGCGGCACCCTTTTTTGGATTGAGCCGCTGCTCGAACAGATCGAACAATTGCTTGGCAATCGCCGGGTAGCGGTTGAGCGCAATGGCGATGTAATCCTGCGAATAGGGAATACCGGCCTGTTGCAGATAACGGCCATAGGCGCGCAGGATGATGATCTGGCGTGCCGTCAACTGCCCGGTCAATGCGAGCGCATTGTAGCCGTCATTGTCGGAAGCGCCGCCCCATATGTTGCGGAACACATCTTCGAACAGGTCGCCATTGTCCCTCAGATCGATGGAAGACCCGGATGTGCTGACCAATTCCATGTCATGCACGAAAAGCGGGCTGCCATCGGCAGCAGGCAAGGCAAACGTCTGCTCGCTGATCACGCGGAAGCCCATGTTCTCGAGCAGCGGCACGCGCTGGGACAGGGCGACGGCCGAGCCGTAGTGATAGATTTTCAGCGACGCCGCATTGGCGCCATCGGTCCGGTGACGGTAGAAATCAACAAACAGCGGATTGGTCCGCGACAGTCCGGCAATCCGGCTGGCATCGATCAGCGCTTCATCCGGCGAAAAGTTTTCGCGGTAGGAATCGGGGAATACCGCGGCGAGCGACGAGAACTCCGCCAGGCCGCTGCGGTCGCCAACTTCGGCGACGGCGTCTTCCCAGGTGCGGACAATCGACCGGACGGTTTCTTCCAAAGCCTCGCGCTTGACCTTGGGGAAGTCATTCTCCGCATGGCCGATGATGAAGTGGACACGCGCCAGATTGCCTTCCGGAAATGCCGGATAATAGGCGGAAACATGTCCCTCATAGGTTGCCGCGAGATAGGAACCAACCTTTTCGCGCACGATGGAATCGTAACGTTCGCGCGGCACGTAGACGATGATGGACGCAAACCGGCCGAAAGGATCGATGCGCGGCAGGACACGCACACGCGGGCGCTCGCCCAGGGCCAGAATGATCTCGGCATTGCGGGTCAGTGTCTTGACGTCGATCTGGAAAAGATCGTCGCGCGGATAGCTTTCGAGTACCTTGATGAGCTGCTTGCCCGAGTGATCCTCGCGGTTGAATCCGAGGCGGCTGATGACACTTTCCGTCTTCGAGCGCAGATAGGGGATCTTCAGCACGGAACGCGTATAGGCCCCGGAGGTGAATAGGCCGACGAAGCGCAATTCGCCGCTCACCTTGCCATCGGCGTCATAGGTCTTGACGCCGATATAGTCCATGTAGCCGCGGCGATGCACCAGCGACTTGGTGTTCGCCTTGGTGACGATCAGCGGCTCGGGACCGGTGAGGAACGCAATGATCTGCGGCGTGGTCGTCACGCCCTGGTTGCCGCGCTTGAGCACGCGCACATCGGGATCACGCAGAATACCAAGCCCGGGTTTGCCCGACCGCTCCAGTTCGCCCTGGCTGCCGTCGCCCTGATAATCGTATTCGCGCACACCGAGGAAGGTGAAATTGTTGTCGCGCAGCCATTCGAGGAATTCGACCGCCTCTTCGGCGGCGGCTTTCTTCATCGGCGTCTTGCCGGTCTTGTAGGCTTCGATCGCATCGCCGAGACGCGCAACCATGGCGGCGCGGTCATTCACCGCTTCGCGCACCTGCTTGAGCACGAGATTGAGCGCTTCGACCATGATTTCACGCACGGGTGCATCCAGCGCCGGCACGTGAATCTGCATCACGGAGACGCGGGCTTCATCCTTGCCCGGCTTATCGGGTCCTGCAGCACCGATAACCGCGCCGCTTTTCCGGTCCACGTCCATCACCGGATGCAACACCAGATAGACCGAGCTAACCCGTTCGCTGATCTCACCCAGAACCGAGTCGAGCAGGAAGGGCATGTTATCATTGATCAGGGTGACAACCGTAACCGGTCTGCCATCGCGGGAGACGGTACTGCCATCGGAAAGGTCGATCAGGGGCTTTCCCGATTTGAACCGGCTCAGTGCATCCTCGGCAAGCCTGGCAGACGTTCTCAGCGCCCCTGCATCGTAGTCAGCAAGGTCTTCTGCCGGCGCCCGCGCAAACAGCAGTTCTTCAAACAAACCGGGTGCTTGCTTCTTTTCTTTCGTGGCTTTTGCTGTTTTTGATTTCAGGGCGGCTTTCGCGCCCGATTTTGTTGTTGAAGCCATCAGATTCTCTCCCTGAACAGGCATTTTGGCTCATCATAGCCACTGAAATTGCATTTTCGACTGCAAACTGCACGTCGGAGGTAAAATTCGCATGACATTTGGACCGGCTACAGTTCCACCAGATGGTCATCGAGCTCGTTGACGTTGTCGGGACCTGCCGGAAAGTGTGTTTCAAGCAATTGCCCCGCATGCCGAATGGCCTTGAGAAAGCCGGAGGCATGATCATCCAGCGCCGCATGGTTTGTCAGGATTGCGACAATGCCGTTCCATTCCTCCTGCGGCACACGCGCATTGATGCCCGCATCCGCCACGACTTCCGCATAATGCTCGGCCAGGGACACGAAGAGGAGAATGCCGGTGCGCTTTTCCGTCAGGTGAACATTGCGCGCCAGGAATTGCTGAACCGCGTTGAGGTGCGCGCGCTGATAGAGGATGCGCTTGGGCACGAACAGCATGCCAAGGCCCGGCACCAGCCGGATCAGCAGGATAGCGGTGAGAAACGCGGCGAGAATGGCCAGACCGAACAGCGGCAGTGAAATCGTGAACCAGTACCAGTGTGCCGCCAGTGCGACCACGACGGCTGCAATGAGGATGGCAACGGTGACCACAAAACCGGCGACGAAGAAATAGCTGTCGCTGCGGCGGGCGAGCACCGCGTAGATTTCGCCGCTGGTCCGGCTTTCCGCATCACGGATCGCCTCGGCGATGCGGGCGTGATCCTCGTCGCTCATCATTGACATGCTCTCTCCTACCAACTTCCCGAAGCGCCGCCGCCGCCGGACGAACCGCCCCCGCCGGAAAAGCCGCCGCCTCCGCCACCGCCGGAAGACCAACCGCCACCACCCGATGACCATCCTCCACCGGAACCGCCGCCCGAGGAGGATCGTGTATCGATGGTCATGCCAAGCCATT
Source organism: Phyllobacterium sp. MT110 (assembly GCF_058792715.1). Taxonomy (NCBI): domain Bacteria; kingdom Pseudomonadati; phylum Pseudomonadota; class Alphaproteobacteria; order Hyphomicrobiales; family Phyllobacteriaceae; genus Phyllobacterium; species Phyllobacterium sp. MT110. The sequence continues at coordinate 362,339 of NZ_JBXAFE010000002.1, read as the reverse complement.
TGTAGCGGCCGGGCCCGATCTTCTGGCCGAAAACCGAAGCCATGATCGCCATGCCGAAACCACCGAAGAAGATTAGCACCCAGATCGAGATGAAAATCACCCCGAACCAGTCGATGTTGGAGGACTCCTTCTGGATATTCCGCTTTGCCCGTGCCTGGAGTTCGGCTGAATCGCCGGAGAGCACGGTCAATATATCGTCGACCCCGCGCGCAATCCCACCGGAATAGTCGCCCGAACGGAAGCCCGGAATAATGGCGTTCTCGATGATCAGCCGGGACAACAGATCCGTCAGCGTTCCTTCCAGCCCATAGCCGACCTCGATCCGCACCTTGCGGTCACTGGGAGCGACGACCAGAAGGACGCCGTTGTTTTCCTGCTTCTGGCCAAGCGCCCAGGCGCGATAAAGCCGGTTGGAATAGGGCTCGATCGCCTCTCCATCAAGGCTTGGAACCGTCACGACGACGACCTGGTCAGATGACTTCGCCTCGAATGCCGCCAGCTTCTGGGTGATGGCATCCCGCGTTGCCGCATCGATGACATTTGCGCCGTCGACCACGCGTCCCGTCAGGGCTGGCAGCGCAGCCGCAAAGGCACCGCCCAGCAACAGCCCAAGCAGAACCGGAATCAACAGCAGACCATGCGAAATCCGCATCAAGATGGGACGTCGCATCGTATTGACCGCGCTTTGGCGCATGGTGCGCATTCTGAAAGCCTAGAATTTGACTTGAGGCGTCTGCTTGGCGGAATCGTCGATGGTGAAGGTTTGATAGGGCTGGCTGCCGGTGTACCAGATCCACGTCCAGATGATCGTCGGCATGGTCCTCAGCGAGGTGTTATAAACGCGCACCGCCTCGATATAATCGCGGCGGGCAACGGCTATGCGGTTTTCCGTGCCTTCCAGCTGCGATTGCAATGCCAGGAAGTTCTGGTTGGATTTGAGGTCGGGATAGTTTTCGACAACCGCCAGAAGCCGCGACAGGGCACCGGTGAGATTGGCCTGATTGTCCTGGAAGGCCTTGAAGGTATTGGGGTCCTTCAGCGTATCGGGCGTCACCTGCACCGACGTCGCCTTGGCGCGTGCCTCGACCACGGATGTCAGCACGTCCTTTTCCTGAGCCGCATAACCTTTGACGGTTTCGACCAGATTCGGGATCAGGTCCGCGCGGCGCTGATACTGGTTGAGCACCTCGCTCCATGCGGCCTTGGCCTGCTCTTCATTGGTCGGAATTGTATTGAAGCCGCATGCGGAAAGCAGCGGCATGAGGATGGCAAGCGCCAGAACCGAAAAAACATTGCGTGGCAAAAAGCCTGACGACGACGCCATTTTCTGCATAAAACCCTCTCCTCAACACTCATTTTCCTGACCGGTTGGCCGTTTTGGAACGAAGCAGGCTGAGCGTAGCCATTTTTTGCTGCAAAAGGAACTGGCAAAGCGCTATGCTGCCTTGCAACAGGGATCAAGCGGAATCGCCATGGCTGCCAATGACAAAGAACGTCAGACTGTAACAGAATCGGCGCGGATTCTGGAACGCGTCAACCACGAGTCCAATGCCGGCAGCGGAACCGTGATCGACCGCACTGTTGCCAGAACCAAGGGGCATTTCACCGCGCAAGATGCCGATGCCAGCGATCCGATAGAAATCTGGGGGACACGCATCGGCCGGTTTCTGGGATTGCTTGTCTTGCTCGCCATGTTTATCTGGTTGATCAGTTCTGTTACCGGCAAAAGCTGAGTCTGCGCACTCATCCCGCTTTTCCGAACTCCTTTACGAGTATTCCCATGACCGGTTCTGTTGCTCCCTCCTCCAATGCTGTCATCGTCATTTCAAGCCACGTGGTGCGCGGTTCCGTTGGCAACCGTGCGGCGGTGTTTGCGCTTGAGACTCTCGGACATCCGGTCTGGGCAGTACCCACGGTCGTCTTGCCATGGCATCCGGGGCACGGGCCAGCCAAGCGCATTGTGCCGGAACCCCAGCAGTTCGACGATCTGATCACCGATCTGGAGCGCGCGCCGTGGCTGGGCGAGGTGCGCGCCATCATGACCGGGTATCTCGGCAATGCCGCGCAGGCGGCATCCGTCGCCCGCCTCGTCAAGAAGGTCAAAAGCCAGAACAAAGATGTGCTTTACCTCTGCGATCCTGTGATCGGCGACACGAAAGGCCTTTATGTTCCCGAAGCCACTGCCATCGGCATTCGCGATGAACTGATGCCTCTCGCCGATATCTCCACGCCCAACCGTTTCGAATTGGCCTGGCTCGCCGGAGCCGACCTTCCCGACAACAAGTCGATCATGCAAGCCGCGCTGCATGCCGGTCCCGGCACGATGCTGGTAACCTCGGCCCATCCGATGCTGGCTGGCGGCACGGGCAATCTTCTGGTCACCCATTCCTTCGCCATGCTGGCAGAGCACCGCCTTGTCACCGGCCCGACGAACGGGCTCGGCGACCTGACGTCGGCACTCTTCCTGGCGCGCATGCTGGCTGGCCTCGACCACGAGCAGATTTTGCAGCGGACCACCGCGTCGGTCTTTGAGATCATGGCGCGTTCGGCCAAGCGCGGCGCCGACGAATTGATGCTGGAAGCGGATGCTTCCAGCCTGTCCAGCCCGATGGCGATGATCCAGATGCGCCGCCTTACGCACCCGAGCAAAGGCATCCGGGCCTGACCTGCGCCGTTTCGACACGGGGCGTGGTTCCGCAATTCCGGTGACATGCCGTGAAATGGCCCTATTCTGGGGTCTCGCATTTCAGCATTGCGTCTACCGACACAAGACCAATTGATCTTCCCTTCAATCGGGATTAATGCACCATCATGACCATGCTTCCTGAGAGACTGCTCACCGGTTATCGCACCTTCATGGCGCAGCGTTATGCCAATGAAACCCTGCGCTACCGCCAGTTGGCCGAACAAGGCCAGACCCCTGAAACGCTGGTAATCGCCTGCTGCGACTCCCGCGCCGCCCCCGAAATCATTTTCGACACCAGCCCCGGCGAGATTTTCGTCATCCGCAATGTCGCCAATCTGGTGCCGCCCTATGAGCCTGACGGCGAGTACCACGCGACGTCGGCCGCGCTCGAATTTGCCGTGCAAAGCCTCAAGGTGAAAAATATCGTCGTTCTGGGGCATGGCCGTTGCGGCGGCATCAAGGCGGCGCTCGATACGGAAAGCAAGCCGCTTTCGCCCGGTGACTTCATCGGCAAATGGATGAGCCTCGTGGCCCCCGCCGCCGAAGCGGTCGCCGCCAACGAGCTGATGACCCCGTTCGAACGCCAGACCGCGCTGGAGCGCATTTCCATCCGTTACTCCCTGCGGAACCTGCGCAGCTTTCCCTGTGTCGATATCCTGGAAAAGAAGGGACGCCTCACGTTGCATGGCGCCTGGTTCGATATCTCGACAGGCGAGCTCTGGGTGATGAACCCTGAAACGGGGGATTTCCTGCGCCCGGACCCTGAACTGGTCGACCTGCAGCCGGGACAGTAGCCCATGCGGAAACTGGTGATCGCCGTCGCGCTGCTTTTCAGCCTCGTGGTGCCTTCGCTTGCCGGGGATGCACCAGAGATTCTTGTCGAGCGCTGGTACAAGGCGCTTGCAACGGTTGACCGGGCCGAATTCGCCGATCTTCTGACGGATGATGCCACAATTGTGCTGGAAGACCAGGAAGTCGAACTGAACAAAAGCGAATTCCTCGCTTCACTCACCGAATGGGAGAGTGCGGCAAAAGACACCAAGGTGAAGCATCGGCTTGAGGGGATGGAGAACGGCAGGATGACCATGCTCGTCTGCTACGAATTCCCCGAAAACACCACCTATACGCGTGAGATATTCAGCTTCCGCGATGGCAAGATCAGCGCCAGTGCCCAAGGCGCCATCGGTGAGACCTGTGAAGGCTTCTAAAAGCAAAAGGCCGGTGCGAACACACCGGCCTCTTGAACGTGATGGAGCGGAAGAAAGGCCTTATTTGCCGTCGATCTGCGCACCCATGATCGCGATCGCCTGCTGGTAAACCGTGGCGGCATTCCAACCCTGAATCGCCGCGAAATTCGGCTCGCCCTGCTGATAGCCGGCGCCCCGCTGCCAGCCATGACCAACCAGGAAATTTGCAGTGGAAGCCAGGGCATCGGCCTTGGAGCGCACCATGTCGATGTGACCGCTGCTATCACCATCGACACCGTACTTCAGCACGTTGGCGGGCATGAACTGGGTCTGGCCGATTTCGCCGTGCAAAGCACCGCGCGCATCGGGTGCCAGATCACCGTGATCGATCAGCTTCAAAGCCGCATAAAGCTGCTGGCGGAAATAGTCGCTGCGGCGGCAGTCATAGGCGAGCGTCGATACGGCGGACAGTGTGTGCTGGTCACCCATATAGGCGCCAAAGCCCGTTTCCATGCCCCAGATGGCAATGATCGGGCCGGCTGGCACGCCATAACGCTTTTCGATGCTGGCAAAGAGCGCCGCATTCTGCGCCTTCTGCTTTTTGCCGCGCGACACGATCGTCTGACCGCCGCGAACCTGCAGGAACTTTTCGAGCGAGTACTTGAAGCTCTTCTGATTGCGATCCAGCGCGATCGTCTTCGTGGAATAGGTCACGTTGTTGAGCGCGTTGAGGCCTTTGCTGCCGATCCCTTGCGACTGGGCTTCCTGCTTGAACTGCTGAACCCATGCCGGAAATCCGGCGGAGTTGTTGCCGCACTGGGCGGCGGCCTGCGCCGCACCCGCAGTCAGAAAAACCGCTGCGGCGACTCCTGCAAAAAACCTGGCTTTGGCAACAAATGCCATGGAAATCTCCTTAAAAGTTGAATCTTCTTTGAACCTATCTGCCATTTTTCTGATCCGCTGTCATCTGGCAGAATCCGGCGACATTTGGCGAAACCGCGCCAATTCCGTTTATTTTGACCCGGTTTCGGGCTTTTGGCGCTTCTTGAAGGCATTTTGAAGACAGTGAGCAAGTCCGGAAACGCCAGACTCGTCACAACCTAGAATTGCTACATACAACCTGATTCGGCGGCCGCTTTAGACGTATTGATAAGCAGCATCGCTCCGCTTTCATTGTAAAATAGCCGCAATTTTCCGGCCGAGCCGTATATATTTTTGTATATACATTAATTATTGACCACAGCGATTTTCATGCGTAAATTCGAATGGAATAACGAAAAGGCCAGGAGCAATTTGCGCAAACATGGCGTGGATTTCGAACTTGCAAAGCGATTTCAGTTCGGCACGGCTTTGGAAAGCTTGGACGATCGGGAAAATTACGCAGAAGAGCGAATCGTGGCGATAGGCTTCATCGGACATGCCCTTTTTACGCTTATTTATACCGAGCGTGGTGACCAGATCAGAGTTATCTCCTTGCGCAGATCAACAACCACCGAGATCAAAAGATATGCAACCGAATATGACTGAGAAACAACGCGCAGCACACAGGGCACGCATTCAAGCGGCGTTGGGTAAGATTACTCCCGAAGAAGATGCCGCGCTGACCAAGGCTGCGCTGGAGGATCCGGATACGGTGCTCATCACCGAATTGAGCAGGCGCAAGCCGGGCAGGCCGGTCGCGGATATCACCAAGACGCCGGTTTCCATCCGCCTCAGCCCCGATGTGCTCGATTATTTCCGTTCCGGCGGCCCTGGCTGGCAGAGCCGCATCGACGAGGCCTTGCGCGAAGCGGCAGGATTGAAAAAGCGCGCCTAATGCACTTGTCTTGACTTTGAGCCGCATTTCCTGTTTAAGCCGCCCATCAATCCGCGACGAGTTCCAAACTCCGAGCAGCCGACCGGGACCCCGCAAGGGTTCGACGATCCCGGAGGCCAACACCCGACAGCGCGATGCGCCCTCGGGTGCAATTTTGCTTTGAGCCGCATTTTAACTATGGGCTTTGGCGCGGAGGATGCTTACCTCTCGGGGAAACGGTTCCCGAAAGGATAAAGGAAAACGGATGTTTGAGAGCTTACAGGAACGACTAGGTTCGATTTTGAATGGCCTGACCGGCCGTGGCGCGTTGTCGGATGCCGACGTCGCGGCGGCTTTGCGCGAAGTGCGCCGGGCCCTCATCGAAGCTGACGTTGCCCTCGATGTTGTCCGCTCGTTCACGGACAAGGTTCGCGCCAAGGCGGTTGGCGCCGAAGTCCTGAAAAGTATCAAGCCGGGCCAGATGGTCGTCAAGATCGTCCATGACGAACTCGTTGACATGCTCGGCGCCGAAGGCGTCACCATCGATCTGAATGCCCCGGCGCCCGTCGTCATCATGATGGTCGGCCTGCAGGGCTCCGGTAAAACCACAACCACCGGCAAGATCGGCAAGCGCCTGACCGAACGGTCGAAGAAGAAGGTGCTGCTGGCGTCGCTCGACACGCGCCGTCCAGCCGCCCAGGAACAGCTGCGCCAGCTCGGCGTGCAGACCGGCGTCGACACGCTGCCGATCATCGCCGGCCAGACACCGGTCGAGATTGCCGCGCGCGCCGTGCAGGCTGCCAAGCTCGGCGGCCATGACGTTGTCATTCTCGATACCGCCGGCCGCACGCATATTGACGAGCCGCTGATGGTCGAAATGGCCGACATCAGGAAGAAGGCCAATCCGCATGAAATCCTGCTCGTCGCCGATGCGCTGACCGGTCAGGACGCCGTCAACCTCGCCCGCTCCTTTGACGAACGTGTCGGCATCACCGGTCTTGTCCTGACACGCATGGATGGTGACGGCCGCGGCGGCGCCGCGCTTTCGATGCGCGCCGTCACTGGCAAGCCGATCAAGCTGATTGCCACCGGCGAAAAGATGGATGCGCTGGAGGAATTCTACCCCCGCCGTATCGCCGACCGCATTCTCGGCATGGGCGACATCGTTTCGCTGGTCGAGAAGGCAGCCGAAAACATCGACGCGGAAAAAGCTGCGGCGATGGCCAAGAAGATGCAGTCCGGCAAGTTCGATCTCAATGATCTGGCGGACCAGATCGGCCAGATGCAGAAGCTTGGCGGCATGGGCGGCATCATGGGCATGATGCCCGGCATGGGCAAGATGAAGGATCAGATGGCCGCAGCCGGCCTTGATGATTCCATCTTCAAGCGCCAGCTCGCGATCATTTCCTCGATGACCGCCGCCGAGCGCACCAATCCGGATTTGCTCAAACATTCGCGCAAGCAGCGCATCGCCAAGGGCTCCGGCACCAATGCCGCCGACATCAACAAGCTTCTCAAAATGCACCGCCAGATGGCGGATATGATGAAGGCGATGGGCGGCAAGGGCAAAGGCGGCATCATGAAACAGATGATGGGCGGTCTTGGTGCCAAGATGGGTCTCGGCGGCATGGGTGGTATGGGCGGCATGCCTGACCTCTCGAAGATGGACCCGAAACAGCTTGAGGCCTTGCAGAAGCAGGCGGAAGCCGCAGGCTTCGGCAAGGGTGGTGGTCTTCCCGGTCTTCCGGGTGGCCTCGGTGGTGGTTTGGGCGGCGGCCTCCCGCGCTTGCCCGGCCTTGGTGGCGGGCTTCCCGGCCTGCCGAAGAAGAAGGGATAATCATGACGTCTTCCTCTCTGCCAAAAGAATTGCTCGAACTGCGTGCCTCCATCGACAATATCGATGCGGCGCTGATCCACATGCTGGCGGAACGTTTCCGCTGCACCAAAGCCGTGGGTGTGCTGAAGGCCAAAAACGGTCTCGCAGCCGCTGATCCCGCTCGCGAAAAACAACAGGTCGAACGTCTGCGCGCCCTCGCCCAGTCGGCCGACCTCGACCCGGATTTTGCCGAGAAGTTTCTCAACTTCATCGTCAAGGAAGTGATCAGACATCACGAAACAACTGCGGCCAAAGAAAACGCCGCGAACTAACCAACAGGAGAATACCCCATGTCACTGAAAATCCGCCTGGCACGTGCCGGCTCCAAGAAGCGCCCTTACTACCACATCGTCATTGCTGACGTTCGTGCCCCACGCGATGGCCGCTTCATCGAAACGGTTGGCGCATGGAACCCGATGCTTCCCAAGGACGGCGATCGCGTCAAGCTCGATGCTGACCGCATTCAGCATTGGATCGGCCACGGCGCGCAGCCAACCGACCGCGTTCTGCGCTTCCTCGATCAGGCTGGTATTGCCAAGCGCGACACGCGCAGCAACCCTGAAAAGGGTCTTCCGGGTAAGAAGGCTCAGGAACGCGTTGCCATGGCCAAGCAGGCCGAAGAAGACGCGAAGGCAAAGATTACCGCTGAAGCTGAAGCTGCAAAGGCCGCTGAAGAAGCCGCTAAGGCCGCTGCCGAAGCACCGGCTGAAGAAGCAGCTGCCAGCGAGTAAGCTTTACTGCATCGCCAAGACTGCAAAACGGGTGGCTCACGGCCGCCCGTTTTTGTTTTTGCTCTTGCAAAGAAAGAACACGACTTTAAAAAACAGCGAACGCCCGATACATCATTTACCCACCTCTTTGCCGTTTGACGGCAATCATCTCTCACGCATCACAACCAGCCACCACAGGGTGCTTGGATCAAGTATTACGCGGGTACATTCATGACCGTATATTCGATTTGGCCGACATTCGTGTGCCTCGCCCTACTGATGCTTTTGACATATCTTCCGGGCTTTGATCGGGCCGGCTTCAAATCAACGGCGGTTCGTGTGAATGCCATTGACGGTGTCCGCGGATTTCTCGCGCTGGGAGTGGCGATCCACCATTCCGTAATTTACTATCAGTTCGTCCGGTCGGGTATATGGCAGGTTCCCCCCTCACGATTCTACACGCTTATCGGACAGGTCAGTGTTGCATGTTTTTTCATGATAACTGGCTATTTATTCTGGGCGAAAATTGTCCGCTCAAAGGGACGTCTGGACTTTGCCGAGCTGATGAAGGGCAGATTTTTCAGACTTGCGCCCGTTTATTGCCTAGCAGTTTCTCTCGCTGTCGCAATTATCGTTTGGAAGTCCGGCGGTATCCTGAAGATGCCGCTGTCGCAATACCTTCTTCAGATCATCCAAAACATGGCCATCGGAATCTTTCCGTTCACCGGGATGAACAATGAGCCAAGTTCAGCAACAATTTTGGCAGGCGTTACGTGGACGCTGCAATATGAATGGCAGTTCTATTTTGCTTTGCCTGCCCTAGCCATCTTCGCCAGACAGGCGCACACCCACCTGCCTTTTGCGATCGTGACATTGTTGACGGCACTGCTTCTCGTTCTCATGGGCGGCAGTTCAACCCTGGTCTTTTACGTTTTCTTTGCCTGTGGAATGGTCAGCGCTTCGCTCGAGGTCTCCGGTTATCTGCTCAAGTTGCCAAAGTTTGTTTTATCCGTCCTGTGCACCGGATGCCTGATTGCCATTATATTGTTTTACGGCAGCGCTTACCGGCCGGAGGTAGCGTTGCTTCTCGGCCTCGCATTTTATTTTCTGATCAGCGGCGCAGATTTATTCGGATTCCTCATTGCAAAGCCTTGCGTCAGGCTCGGCGAAATCAGCTATGCGGTTTACATGATGCAGGGGCTGGTTCTGTATGCGCTGTTTGCCGTCCAGCCCTTCCGCGATTTTGCGATGGCGTCTGACCTCAACTTTTGGATTGCTATCCTCGGTGTTCTTGTCAGCTTGGTACTTTGGGCCCTGGCCGTTCATTTGTTTGTCGAACGCCCCGGCGTAGAATTGGGACGAGGAGAACACGAAGGGCATCACAATCCCGCATCCGCGCACGTCTAAATCCTGACGAAGGCCGGTCTTCGATCATTCTATCCCGGGGTTGACGTCAGCCCCTCCCACGCTGCCATAGCCGCATGTGCAGTTTTCACCAGCTGATCCAGCGTTGCCCCATCGCGGGCGGTGATCGACATCCCATGCTGTACGGTGGCGTAGAATTCGGCGATCTGCTGCAGATCGGCCTTTGGGGAAAGCTCACCTTCGCGCACCCCGCGTTCCAACCGCTCGCGCAAAAGCATCACATTCTCGAGGCGGCGCTCGCGCAAGAGAGAACACGGTGTGTCCGCACCCTCCTCACCATGCAACGCCCCCAACACGACCATGCATCCATGCGGCTGGCCGGGATGCGTATGCGAAATTGCGGTTTGCTTGAGAAAATCGGCAATACCTTCCTTTGCCGTCGCCGCTGTCGGCAAAGCGTTCTTGATACGTCGCCCCACCTGATCCGTGTAAAGTTCCACCGCCGCCCTGAACAGGCCAGCCTTGCTGCCGAAAGCCGCGTAAAGGCTTGGTGCATTGATCTGCATGGCCTCCGTCAGATCGCTCATGGAAGCGCTGTCATAGCCTTTCTGCCAGAAAACGCGCATCGCGCGTTCCAGTGCGGCATCACGGTCAAAGGCGCGGGGCCGGCCCTTCGGCAACATGGCAATCTCCTTTTGTAACAATCAATACATAAATCGCTTGACGCTTCGGTGCAAGAGTGGCAGTTATTTATGTATCAATCATTACATAAAGGAAAATCGATGCCTCGCCTCTCTCCTAAAGTTGCTTTCATCACCGGCGGAAGCCGCGGTATCGGCGCAGCCATTGCCCTTAAACTGGCCAAAGACGGTGCCGATATCGCCATCACCTACACCAGCGCCCCGGACAAGGCGGATGCGACGGTCAAGGCCATCGAGACGCTTGGACGCCGGGCAATCGCCATCAAGGCGGACAATCTCGATGCGAAGGCTGTCGAGAGTGCGGTGCATGAAGCCCACGCCAGACTTGGGCGGCTGGACATTCTTGTGAACAGCGCCGGGGTCTATACGATGGACACTGTCGATAAACTGGAACTGGAAGAGTTCGACCGGGTGATGTCGATTCATGTCCGCGCGAGTTTTGTGGCGGCAAAGGCAGCCGCGGCATTCATGCCTGCTGGCGGCCGCATCATCAGCATCGGCAGCAACCTGGCGGAAATCGTTCCCTTCCCGGGCCTGATTGCCTATTCGACCAGCAAGGCTGCTCTGATCGGCCTGACCAAGGCACTGGCGCGCGATCTCGGGCCGCGGGAGATTACCGCCAACATCGTCCATCCCGGCTCGACGGATACCGATATGAATCCTGCCGATGGCGATCATGCCGAAGGTCAGCGCGCCCGTATGGCCATTCCGCGCTTCGGCGAAGCCAGGGACATCGCTGGTCTGGTGGCCTTTCTTGCCGGTGAGGAAGGCCGTTTCATCAACGGCACGTCGCTGACGATCGACGGCGGCGCCAACACCTGATCGACGGGAACGGCCCCGGCCTTATTGCCTGGGCCGTTCTTACTGCTCGCCCTTGCGCACCAGGCGGCCTTCTTCGGCCTTGTGGAAGAATTGCGAACATACCAGCCAGCCCTTCAGCGGCCGCAGCAGGATGAGGCTGCCGAACAGGGTCAGGGGCAGTGTGGTGAACAGATGCACCCAGATTGAGACTTCGTAGGTCGTCTGCAGCCAGAGCGCGAACAGCATGGCTGGAACAGCCACGATGGTCATGGCAAAAAATGCAGGACCGTCTGCCGGATCGGCAAATGCATAGTCGAGCCCGCAAACCTCGCAGGAGGGAGCAAGCTTGAGAAATCCGTGGAACAGCCGCCCCTGTTGACATTGTGGACAGCGGCCGAGAATGCCGGTCTTCATCGGATTGTCGGTCGGGTGGTAGTGGCCTGTCTGTGACATGGCTGATGCCTTTCGAGTGAAGCCTCATTGTATGCTATTTTATATACATACACATACAATCTGCATACTATCTGAAAGAAATATACGGATTGTATGCGGGTAAACAAGCATGACGCTTTGTCACACGGAAGATTTGTCCTTGTTCTAATGACAGATCATGGGTAATTGTATGGTTCACTCCCATACAAAGAGTCCATCATGACCACCTGGAAACCCCGTATCGCCGCCAGTTCCCGCTACAAGCATCAGGGGATTGTCGATGCGCTGGTCGCAGACATTGGTTCCGGCATTCTCAAACCCGGCGATGCGCTGCCGCCGCAGCGCGCGATTGCAAAAGAGCTTGAAATCGATCTGACCACTGTCACACGGGCGATGACCGAAGCGCGCCGCCTCGACCTCATTGAAGCGAAAGTCGGGTCAGGCACGATCATAAAGGGTGCCCTGACACCGCCGGTCCAGGGCATGGCATCGCTTCTGACGGATCTCGACCTTACCATGATCATTCCGCCGCAGCCCCCGGAAGCGGATCTCCACAGTCACTTGATCCACGGTGTCAGTCATGTGCTCAACGGCGCGTCAAGCCATTTTCTCAGCTACCAGGAAAGCACGGGGACGGAAGCGGCGCGGGCCGCCGGGACAAAATGGCTGGCACCACGTTTTGGCGCAGCCCCGTCGGCCGATCGGCTGCTGGTGGCAGGAGGCGCCCAAAGCGCACTCTTTGCCATTTGCAGTCTTCTGGCCGGGCGCGGCTCCATCTGCACCGGAACCCTCACCTATCCCGGCCTGAAATCCGTGTGCGCGGCGCTCGATATTCCCCTGCACCCGCTCGCCATGGACAGGAACGGCATCATTCCCGATGTGTTCGAGAGTTGCTGCAGAACCCTGAAACCGAAGGCGATCTACCTCTGCCCGTCCATCGACAATCCGACGACAGTGACAATGCCGCTCTCGCGCCGGCAGATAATCGTCAGCATTGCCCAGCGCAATGACGTGATGATCATTGAGGATGACCCCTATGCGGAACTTCTCGATGCGTCGCTGCCGGCCATCGCCTCGATAGCGCCCGACATCACCTGGCACATCGCCACGCTGTCGAAATGTGTCACGCCGGCGCTGCGTGTCGCCTATGTGGTCTGTCCTTCCGCGCTGGATGTGCTGAAACTCGCATCCAGCCTGCGCGCCAGCAACCCCACCGCATCGCCACTGCTGATGGCCATCGCCACCGCCTGGATCAATGACAGCAGCCTTTACGGAATCGCCGCGGCCATTCGTGAGGAAAGCAGCGCCCGGCAGGCAATCGCACGGAAAGTGCTGAAGGACTGGCATTTTGCCGCCCATCCCGCCGGGCATCACCTGTGGCTCGATGTGCCGGTTCAGTGGAGTGCTGCGGAATTCTCCGCATTGGCCCGCCGGTCCGGCATCGGCATCGTCCCTGCTTCGGCCTTCAGCATAGCATCCACTCACCCCGAAGCGGTGCGGTTGTCACTGGGTGCGGCGCCGAACAGGCCGAGACTGGAGCAGGCACTGGTCCTGCTCGACCGACTGCTGCACGAGCCGCGTTTCGCAACCGGAATCCTTGTTTAAAGAAAGCTTCCCTGCGCCGTGATGGGGTGAAACACCGGTTGTCCGGATGTCTGGGCCGCAATCCGATGTTCGAGATCGAGAAGGAAACGTTTGCGCGGCTGGCCGCCGCCATAGCCGGTCAGCGATCCGTCCGCGCCAATGATCCGGTGACAGGGAACGACAACGGCGATGCGGTTCTGCCCGTTCGCTCCTCCCACAGCCCGGCTCGAATTCGGCCTGCCAAGCGCCTGCGCCATACCGCCATAGGTCCGCGTTTCGCCGTAGGGAATGGCGAGAAGCATCGACCATATCGTACGCTGAAACGGTGTGGCAGGCAAAAACAGCGGCGTCTCGAACCGCGTGAGCACGCCGTTGAAATAGGCGGTCATTTCCCTGTCGACCTGATCGAGATAGCGGTGCTCACCCGGTATGATCGTGTAGCGATAGCGCTGCTCCAGCTCGTTGAGCTCCGCGGGCAGCGCCGGCCGGTCGGCGAATTCCAGCAGAGACAGCCCCTCATCATTCGCCATGGCGATCATGGGGCCGATGGGTGTCTGTATATGCCTGTAGCGCAGCGTCTTTGTCACGATCCTCTCCCGACTCACCCGGGTGATTTTATCCGCCCGCGACTTGACCGCCACCCGTTTCTTGCCGAGCACCTTCGCCGACGATGTTGACCTTGGCTCCGGCCCGGCCAAGCGCCTGCAGAATATCGGCGGGAGGGGATGAATCCGTCACCAACTCGTCGAAACCGGTGAAATCGCAGACCTGAACGAGACCATGCCGGCCGAACTTGGAAGCGTCGGTTACCACAACCGAACGTCCGCCGCGCGACAGTACCATGCGCGCGAACTCGGCCTCTTCCAGATTATAGTCCATCAACCCGTGCGTCGCGTCGATGGCGCCGATGGAGATGATCGCATGGGCAACGTTGAACCGGCTGACAAAGTCGATGGCAAAAGCACCGAATGCCGCGCCATTGTCGCTGCGCAATTCGCCTCCCGCCATGAACACCTTGTTGCCGTTGACGGTCGCCAGCGTCCGGGCAATATCGGATGAATTGGTCACGACCGTCAGGTTACGGTGGTGCAGGAGTTCGCGCGCCAGAAAGCTGGTGGTCGTCCCCGTATCGAGCATGATCGAATCTCCGCCGCGGATCGTGCCCGCCACATGCCGGGCAATTGCCCGTTTGGCGCTGGCGTTCTCCCGCATACGCCGCTCGAACGGCGCTTCTCCCAGATGCTGCGGCAATCCCACGGCGCCGTGGGTGCGCACGATCACCCCTTCATCCGTCAGGGGTTTGACGTCGCGCCGGATCGTTTCAAGCGAGACACCCAGTCTTTGTGCGAGATCCGCAATCGAGATTGTGCCCTCGTCCTGCAGCACTCTGGCAATCTCGCCACGCCGTTTGGAACTCATCAAACACCTCTTCAATCCCGCAACTTCACGCGCTTTCCGAAAGTAATACCACATAAATTTTATGAAACAGTCATAAAAACCACAAAATCTCACAAATCTGGATTGACAACATCAGACATGCGGATGAGATTTGCTGCAGTGAGCGCCCAATCCGGGCCCTTGTTTTCTGGATTGCCCCATGCCGCAGACCCAGACCAGTGAAGCTCGAATTGCTGCCTTGCCGCTTTGGCATGGCAACATCCGCATATCGATGCTCAAGGGCGGGATCAGCAATGAGAGCTATGTCGTCGAGGATGATACCCGCAAATATGTGGTGCGCTTCGGCAAGGATTATCCCTTTCACCATGTCTTCCGCGACCGCGAAGCGATGACGGCAAAGGCGGCCCATCGCGCCGGTTTCGCGCCGGAACTTTTCCACGCGCAAGACGGCATCATGGTATCGGCGTTTCTCGGGGCGAAAACCTACGATTCCCAGGACGTGCGCACCAACATTGTGGGTGTTGCAGAGTTGATCCGGCGGTTTCACACGGCAATGCCCGAGCATGTCACCGGCCCCGGTTTCATGTTCTGGGTGTTCCACGTGATCCGCGATTATGCCCGCACCCTGAAGGACGGCAGGAGCCGCATGGCCGGCCACCTGGACGGCTACCTCGCCATAGCCACGGAGATGGAGGCGGCACAGATGCCCTTGCCGATCATCTTCAGCCACAATGACCTTTTGCCTGCCAATATCCTCGATGACGGCAAACGCCTCTGGCTGATCGACTTCGAATATGCCGGATTTTCCACGGCCATGTTCGATCTCGCCGGCATCGCCTCCAATGCGGGCCTGAGCGACGACGAATCGGACGTGCTTCTCACCGCCTATTTCGAGGCTGCGCCGGATTACACGCTGAAACGTGCCCATGCCGCCATGCAATGCGCCTCGCTGCTGCGCGAGGCGATGTGGGCGATGGTATCGGAATTGTATCTCAACGCACCCGGCGTCGACTACGTCGCCTATACCCACGAAAATCTGGAGCGGCTGGATCAGGCGCTCGACCGGTTTCGAACCACCTATGGAAACAGATCATGACCGTGCCCAGTCACGCCCAGATCGTCGTCATCGGCGGCGGCATCATCGGCTGCTCCACCGCCTATCATCTCGCCAAAGATCACAAGGCCGATGTCGTTCTGCTCGAACAGGGGCAACTCACGTCAGGCTCCACCTGGCACGCGGCGGGCCTGGTCGGTCAGTTGCGCTCCTCCGCATCGATCACACGCGTCCTGAAATACTCCGTCGATCTCTATAAGCGCCTCGACGAAGAAACCGGTCTGGCAACGGGCTGGAAAATGACCGGCTGCCTGCGCCTTGCCACCAATCCGGACCGGTGGACCGAGTTCCGCCGGCTGGCGACGACCGCCGGCAGCTTCGGCATGGAGATGCACCTGCTTTCGCCTGCGGAGGTCAAGGCCATGTGGCCGCTGATGCGGGTCGACGATCTGGTGGGCGCAAGCTGGTTGCCGACAGACGGGCAGGCAAGCCCGTCCGACATCACCCAGTCGCTGGCGCGGGGCGCCCGCATGAACGGCGCGAAACTCATCGAAAACATCCGCGTGACCGGATTCGAGATGGACGGCGAACGCATCGTCAAGGTCAAGACGGACCAGGGTGACATTGCCTGTGAAAAGGTGGTCAATTGTGCCGGCCAATGGGCACGCCAGGTTGGGGCGATGGCAGGGATCAATGTGCCGCTGCAGCCCGTCAAGCACCAGTACATCATCACGGAAAAGATCGATGGCCTGTCCTCCAACGCGCCGACAATCCGCGATCCCGATCGGCGTACCTATTTTAAGGAGGAGGTGGGTGGGCTGGTCATGGGCGGTTATGAGCCCAATCCGCAGGGCTGGGTGACCGGCGATGTGCCGGAGGACTGGCAGTTCCGCCTGTTCGACGACGATTTCGATCATTTCGAGCAGCATATGCTGCAGGCCATCGAACGTATTCCGGCGCTCGAAACCGTCGGCGTCAAACAGATGATCAATGGCCCCGAGAGTTTCACGCCGGACGGCAATTTCATCCTTGGCCGGGCTCCGGAATGCTCCAACATGTTTGTCGGCGCAGGCTTCAACGCCTTCGGCATCGCCTCGGGCGGCGGTGCCGGTTGGGTCCTCGCGCAGTGGGTCGTCGATGGCGAAGCGCCTCTCGATCTGTGGACCGTCGACATCAGGCGCTTTTCCAATCTGCATCGCGACCGTGAATGGGTCCGGGACCGCACGCTGGAGGCCTATGGCAAGCATTACACGATCGGCTTCCCGCACGAAGAATATACGTCAGGGCGGCCAGCCATCGTCTCGCCGCTCTACAAGCGCCTGCAGGAGCATGGCGCGGTCTTTGGTTCAAAGCTAGGATGGGAGCGGCCCAACTGGTTTGCCCCGGCAGGAACAGAGCCCGTTGATGTCTATTCCATGGGCCGGCAGAACTGGTTTGACCAGGTCGGCAAGGAACATGCGCTGGTGCGTGAAAACGTCGGCATTTTCGACCAGTCGTCATTTGCCAAATATGAACTGACGGGCAAGGACGCGTTAAAGGCACTGGGCTACATCTGCGCCAATGATGTCGCCAAGCCTGTCGGGCGCCTGACCTATACACAACTTCTCAACACGCGCGGCGGCATTGAGTGTGATCTCACGATCGCGCGGCTTGCCGAAGACAAGTTCTATATCGTCACTGGCACCGGTTTCCGCACCCATGACTTTGCCTGGATCAGGGAGCATATCGGCGAAGGGCTGGAGGCGCGTCTCACCGATATCACCGAGCATTTCGGCACGCTTTCCCTGATGGGGCCAAAGGCGCGGGATGTTCTCGCCCGTGTCACGGATACCGATGTCGGCAACAGCGCCTTCCCCTTCGGTCACGTCAGGGAAATCACCATTGCCGGAGCAACGGTCCGCGCCCTGCGCGTCACCTATGTCGGCGAACTCGGCTGGGAACTGCACATCCCGATTGCCGCGACCGGCGCCGTCTTCGATGCCCTGATGCAGGCCGGTGCCGATTTCGGTATCAAGCCGGTCGGATACCGGGCATTGGAATCCCTGCGGCTGGAAAAGGGTTACCGTGCCTGGGGCGCCGACATCACGCCCAATGACTCGCCTTTCGAGGCTGGACTGGGCTGGGCCGTCAAATTGCGCAAGGATACGGAATTTCTCGGCCGGAAGGCCAGCGAGGCCATTCAGGCAGCACCACTCAAGAAGCGCTTCGTTGGTTTTACCGTTACGAGCGAGGACGCGGTTCTCCTCGGGCGCGAAACAATCCTGCGCAACGGCGAGGCGGTCGGGTACCTGACCAGCGGCGGCTTTGGCTATACGCTCGGCAAGGCCATCGGCTTCGGCTATGTGCGCCATGCCGAGGGTGTCACGGATGACTTTCTGACCGGGGGAACCTATGAACTTGTCGTCGCCAATGAGCGCTTTCCCGCCGCGATCCATCTCGAGCCGCTCTATGATCCGCACAACGCAAAAGTGAAGGCGTGAAGCGTCCGGCGCCCCGTCAGACAAGCCCGCTGAAACAGCAGAAAATCAGCGCCCTGCGGCATAATTTCCGGGGGGTTGACTTTCCCCGTAGAGGGGACCAAATGGCAGCACGCAGCTGATATATTTTCAACCGCGTATCACCAAACCGGAGTCTATCTCTTATGCCCAGCGACGACAGTTACAGTCGATTGTTTGCGCCGTCATCGGCGATCGTGGCCTGATTTCAAGAGATCAGCTCGCCCCGATCAGCCATGACGGCGGATCGACGGAAAGGCGAGCTAAAATGAACGACCTTCGCTTAAACCAGGATGCAGCCAATGCTGATTTGGCAACGGCATCCAATGTGGCTGAACAGCTTGCGTCCATGCAGGCTGCTGATGCTGTCGAATTGCTCAATGAGCTCGATGTCGAGGATGCAGTCGGCATTCTGGCAGAAATGCCGCGGGATCACGCGGTTCTGATTCTGGATCAGCCGGAACTCCATTCGTCCGCCGAGATTATCACCGCGCTTCCCCCCGTTATTGCGCGGGAATTGCTCGATGCCATGTCGGCAGACCGCGTGACGGATATTTTCCAGCAGTTCGACGACGAAACCCGCATTCGTCTTGCCGCCAGCCTCGGCCAGGAAACCAAGGCAGCACTGCGCAAACTCCTGCATTACCCGCCCCATACGGCCGGCAGCCTGATGACGACGGAATTCGTCAGCGTTCCCGCCAACTGGAGCGTCGCTGCAACGCTTCAGCACATTCGTGAGGTGGAACGCTCGCGCGAAACGATCTATGCGATCTATGTGACCGATCCGAAGACCAAGGGTCTGCGGCGCGCCGTCGCCTTGCGCCGCCTGATCACCAGCGAACCGAACGACTCCATCATGAGTGTCGGCCGCGACGTGGCACCGGTCACGGTTGGTCCGCTCACCGATCAGGAAGACGTGGCCCGGCTGTTCCGCAAGCACGATCTGCTCGCCGTTCCCGTGGTGAATGACGACAATCACATCATCGGCATCGTGACCGTCGATGATGTGATCGACGCCATGACCCAGGAAATGACCGAGGATACCCTGAAATTCGGTGGTATGGAGGCGCTCAACAAGCCCTACATGCAGATCGGGTTCGTCCAGATGCTGCGCAAGCGCGCCGGCTGGCTCGGCGTGCTGTTTCTCAGCGAAATGCTGACGGCCAGCGCCATGCAGTATTTCGAGGGCGAACTGGAAAAGGCTGTGGTTCTCACCCTGTTCATTCCTTTGATCATGAGTTCGGGCGGCAATTCCGGCTCCCAGGCCACATCCCTGCTGATCCGTGCCTTAGCATTGCAGGAACTGCGTCTGAAGGATTGGTGGCGCGTTGCGCTGCGGGAACTGCCGACCGGCCTGGCGCTTGGGTCTTTCCTCGGCCTGATCGGTGTTATCCGCATCACCACATGGCAGATGGCTGGTCTTTATGATTACGGCCCGCACTGGATGCTGATTGCAGCGACCGTCGGCGCCGCCCTGATCGGCATCGTGACCTTCGGCTCGCTTGTCGGCTCCATGCTGCCCTTCATCCTGCAGAAGATCGGATTCGACCCTGCCAGTGCCTCCGCACCCTTCGTGGCCACGCTGGTCGATGTGACCGGGCTGGTGATCTATTTCTCGATTGCGCTGGTCTTTCTTTCCGGCACCCTTCTTTGACCAATCGCGCGGCAAATTCCCGGATTTGCCGCGCGCGGGACCGCCCGAGAACCGTTACATCCGCATAGCTGTAATGCAGACAGCGGCCATCCAAACGCGCATCCCCCCTTTCGCATTTGCGAAAAAACATGTAAAGAGCGCGCAAATGCAAAGCGGCGCCAGCATGTGTGCGTCCTCAATCCTCCAAAAGAGAAACTCATGAAACTGCGCAACATCGCGATCATCGCACACGTTGACCATGGCAAAACCACGCTTGTCGACGAACTTCTGAAACAGTCCGGCAATTTCCGTGACAACCAGCGCGTTGCCGAACGCATGATGGATTCGAACGACATCGAAAAGGAACGCGGGATCACCATTCTCGCCAAGGCCACTTCGGTTGTCTGGAAGGACGCACGCATCAACATCGTCGATACGCCCGGCCACGCCGACTTCGGCGGCGAAGTCGAACGTATCCTCAGCATGGTCGACGGCGCGATCGTTCTCGTTGACGCTGCCGAAGGCCCGATGCCCCAGACCAAATTCGTGGTCGGCAAGGCCCTCAAGGTTGGCCTGCGCCCGATCGTTGCGATCAACAAGATCGACCGCCCGGATGCGCGTTACGAGGAAGTCGTCAACGAGGTCTTCGATCTCTTTGCCGCTCTGGATGCCACCGACGAACAGCTCGACTTCCCGATCCTCTACGGTTCAGGCCGCAATGGCTGGATGGCACGCAACCCGGAAGGTCCGCAGGACCAGGGTCTGTCCGCCCTCTTCGACATGGTTCTCGAACATGTGCCAGCGCCAACCGTCGGCGAAGGCCCGTTCAAGATGATCGGCACGATTCTCGAAGCCGATCCTTTCCTTGGCCGCATCATCACCGGCCGCATCCATTCCGGCACGGTCAAGTCGAACCAGCAGGTCAAGGTCCTGCACGGCGACGGCACCCAGCTTGAAACCGGCCGCATCTCCAAGATCCTCGCATTCCGCGGTCTTGAGCGCCAGCCGATCGATGAAGCCCATGCGGGCGACATCGTGGCCATTGCCGGCCTGCAGAAGGGCACGGTTGCCGATACATTCTGCGCGACGGAAGTCACCGAGCCGCTGCATGCGCAGCCGATTGATCCGCCGACAGTGACCATGTCCTTCATCGTCAACGATTCTCCGCTGGCCGGCACCGAAGGCGACAAGGTTACCAGCCGCGTCATCCGCGACCGCCTCCTCAAGGAAGCTGAAGGCAATGTTGCGCTGAAGGTCGAGGAATCCGGCGACAAGGATTCGTTCTTCGTATCGGGCCGCGGCGAATTGCAGCTCGCCGTTCTCATCGAGAACATGCGCCGCGAAGGTTTCGAGCTTGGCGTATCGCGTCCGCGCGTCGTCATGCAGAAGGACGAGAACGGCAACATGCTCGAGCCCATCGAGGAAGTGCTGATCGACGTCGACGAGGAATATTCCGGCACGGTCGTGCAGAAGATGTCCGAGCGCAAGGCCGAAATGGTCGAGCTGCGTCCATCCGGCGGCAATCGCGTCCGCATGGTTTTTTACGCGCCGACCCGCGGCCTCATCGGCTATCAGTCGGAACTTCTGACCGATACACGCGGTACGGCGATCATGAACCGCCTGTTCCGCGCCTATGAGCCCTTCAAGGGTGAAATCTCCGGCCGCAACAACGGCGTTCTGATCTCCAATGACCAGGGTGAATCCGTTGCCTTCGCCATGTGGAACCTTGAAGATCGCGGCCCGATGGTTATCGAAGCCGGCGTCAAGGTCTATGCCGGCATGATCATCGGCATCCACTCGCGCGACAACGACCTGGAAGTGAACGTGCTCAAGGGCAAGAAGCTCACCAACATCCGCGCTGCCGGCAAGGATGAAGCCGTCAAGCTGACACCGCCGATCCGCATGACGCTGGAACGCGCCCTGTCGTGGATTCAGGATGACGAATTGGTGGAAGTCACGCCGAAGTCCATCCGCCTGCGCAAGCTCTACCTCGATCCAAACGAACGCAAGCGTTTTGAAAAGAGCAACAAGACAGCCGGCGCCGCATAAGGCGAAGATGTGACAGCTTAATAATCAGAGAAAGCGGCGATTTTCGCCGCTTTTTCTTTTTGGTGCACGACACGAAAAATCGTTTTGAAAGCCAGTTGCGAAGTCCCGGTGCCCGGGTCTATGGTTAAGAAACCATGAACACCCATGTGACCGAGATCAGACGTGCAGAACTGGCCGATGCGGGCGCAATTTCCGCCGTGCATCTGGCTGCCTGGCAAGGTGCCTATACGGGTATCATTCCGCATCGTTCGCTCAATACCATGCTGCATCGCCGCGGTGCGGACTGGTGGGCAAGAGCCATTCGCCGCTCCACGCAAATTCTCGTCGCCGACATTGGCGGCGTTGTCGCCGGCTATGCCACACTGGGCCCCAACCGGGCGCGGCAGCTGCCGCAGAAAGGCGAAGTCTACGAACTCTATATCCGTCCCGAGTATCAGGGACTGGGTCTTGGAACACGGCTCCTGGGCGCCTCGCGCCGCAGCCTCATCGATCAGGGGCTGAAGGGCATGGTCGTCTGGGCGCTTGAGGACAATGATCTTGCGGTCAGCTTCTATGCCAGCGCAGGCGGCAAGGACGTGGCCGAAGGCGTCGAATGTTTCGAAGGCAAGACACTGAAGAAAATCGCCTTCGTCTGGAATTGATCACCGGAAATGCTTCCTCCCACCCGCGAAGCGGCGGGTCCTCCCGTCATTTCGAAGTGCACTATTTGTTGTGCTGCCCGCCATTGCATGGCCTTGCCGGCGCTTATTTCGGTCAATTCAGCCTGCTCCCGCGTTTTCGGGACGTAGATATGCGATGCAATTCTTGCGCCAGGCCGTAAAAATCTTTACAGCACTCCCAAACCAACAAGGACTCTGAAAATATGCGCATTGATGCCATTTCGGTCGGCAATAATCCTCCTGAAGATGTCAACGTAATCATCGAGGTTCCAGTCGGCGGCCAGCCGATCAAATACGAACTCGACAAGGATTCCGGCGCCCTGTTTGTCGACCGGTTCCTGCACACCCCGATGACCTATCCCGGCAATTACGGTTTCGTGCCGCACACCCTGTCGGATGATGGCGATCCGATTGACGTTCTGATCTGCAACACCCGCGCCCTGATGCCCACGAGCGTGATCAACGTGCGCCCCATTGGTGTTCTGGTTATGGAAGACAACAAGGGCCAGGATGAAAAGATCATCGCCGTGCCGTCGCCGCACCTGACACTGCGTTACGAGAAGGTCCACAACTACACGGACCTGCCCGACATCACCCTGAAGCAGATCCAGCATTTCTTCGAACACTACAAGGATCTGGAACCCGGCAAGTGGGTGAAGATCGGTGACTGGGGCGATGAAGATGCGGCCCGCAAGCTGATCACCGAAGCCATCGAGCGTCACAACGCCAAGAAGGCCTGATTTATTCCTCGGGCGATCCAAGTGCGGCCAGCTTCATTGCCAGCGCCTCGGGATCGCCCGAAATCATTACCTGCTTCAGCCGCGATGTGGCGCCTGCGCCAATGCAAACATCCCGTGCTGCAATGCCAAGCCATTTTGCCAGCAGCTTTTCCAGCGCCGCATTGGCCTTTCCATCTTCCGGCACTGCCCGCACGCGCGCTTTCAGATGCGCTCTGCCGTCATCCGTTGCTTCAACACCTTCCACCGCGTCTTTGGCTGACTTTGGCGTCAACCGGACAAAGAGCGTGATGCCATCGCGCTCTTTGCGAAAGAAGCCCGCGTGCAAAGCCAAGGCGCTGACTTAAAACAGCGCTGGCGCAATCGTCGTTGCGAGAAACCGCTGAAGGAAGAAAATGATCAGCAGGAGGATGATCGGTGAGATATCGATGCCGCCCAGATCAGGAATGAACCTGCGTATGGGGCGCAGCGCCGGTTCCGTCACGCGATACAGAAACTCACCAATCGAAGCGACAAAGTGATTGCTTGTATTGATCACGTTGAACGCATAGAGCCATGAGAAAATTGCGCTGGCAATGATGACGTAGGAATAAAGCGTTAGCGCCAGATTGATGGTTTCGAGAAGGGCGAGCATGGGTTTCTCCTGATAATCACGACATGTAGCGATTGGCGTGCTTTCGAGCAAGAGGCAGCAGCTCTCTTGGAGTTGCGTTTGGACTTGCGGTCCCAGCCATGGCTGACGCCAGCAGCGCTGTTACCAGGCAATCACCCGGAAGGTTCTTCCCGGCAAGGACTGAATGCTCAATCCCCCAAGCGTGATTTTGGGCCGGTTGATCCGGCCCATTTTTTCACCCTGCTCAAACGATATAATAATTCATATTTATTGATCCCCCTTCGTCCGGATTTGTTCTAGAAGAGGTTTCCAGATTCCGGAGCCTTTCATCGCAATGTCCCTCCCAGAAATGAATGCGGCGCATGATCGCTATGCCGCCTTTCGCCATTCATCCTTCACGCGATACTGGCTGGCACGCTTTTTCGGCTCCTTTGCCATCCAGATCATCAGCGTGTCCGTCGGCTGGCAGATTTACGATCTGACGCGCGATCCCTTTGATCTGGGCCTCGTCGGGCTCGTCCAGTTCGCCCCATCACTGCTGCTGGTTCTCGTCACCGGTGCCGCCGCAGACCGGTTTGGCCGCCGCTTCATCATGGGGCTTGCACTGGGTGCGGAAGTGATCTGCGCGGCGCTGCTGTTGCTGCTGACCCTCACCCACACGTTCACCCCGCTCACCGTCTTTGCCATTCTCGCCGGCTTCGGCGTGGGGCGCGCCTTTCTTGGACCGGCTTCCGCCTCGCTGGTCGTCAATCTGGTGCCAACCGAAGTATTTTCGAACGCCGTATCATGGAACTCTTCCGCCTGGCAGATCGCCACGATTGTGGGCCCAGTGGCCGGCGGCCTGCTCTACGGCCTGTCGCCCGCCATTGCCTACGGCATCGCGACGGTCCTGCTGGCTGCCGCCACGATCTGCATTTTCTCCATCCCAAAACCCGCCCAGCATACGCTTACCGAGAAAAAATCGCTTCAGACGCTGCTGGCAGGCTTTCACTACATCTGGAAAGAGAAAGTCGTTCTCGGCGCGATTTCGCTCGATCTGTTTGCCGTCCTGCTCGGCGGTGCCGTGGCGCTTCTGCCGGTCTATGCCCGCGATATCCTGCAGCTTGGCCCCTGGGGGCTTGGAATGTTGCGGGCAGCGCCGGGCATCGGCGCCATTCTGACTGCGCTCTGGCTGGCCGGCCATCCCATTCGCGACCATGCCGGCATGATCATGTTCCTGTTTGTCGCGCTGTTCGGCTTGCTCACCGTCATGTTCGGGGTATCCAACCTCGCATGGCTCTCCATCGCCCTGCTGGCCCTGATGGGCGCGGCTGACATGATCAGCGTCTACATCCGGGAAACCCTCCTGCAACTCTGGACACCAGACCACGTCCGCGGCCGCGTCAATGCGGTCAACATGGTCTTTGTCGGCGCGTCCAACGAGTTGGGTGAGTTCCGCGCCGGTATCATGGCATCGCTGATCGGCACGATCCCTGCCGTCGTCTTCGGCGGTGTCGGCACGATTGCCGTCGCGGGCCTGTGGGCTTACCGGTTCCCGCAATTGCGCAAGGCACGCAACCTGCAGGGCCGGACATAGACGGCCTAAGCCGGAACCGGCGCGCCGAAGATCGTGCCAAGGAAGCGCTGGAGCCAGGCTTTCAGCACCGCGTCATAGACCAGTCGGCCTTCCAGATGCTGGCGGCCGTGCTGGGCATTGTTCATGGTGAAGCGTTCCGAGCCACGCACCACCCAGCGCTGCATCATGGCGCGGGTCAGTTCCGCATGAAACTGCACCCCCCAGGCATTTTCGCCGTAGCGGAAAGCCTGGTTGTGGTAGGCCTTGGCCGTTGCCAGAAGCGTGGCGCTGCGCGGCAGGTCAAAGCCCTCGCGGTGAAAATGATACACCATGGGTGGCCAGTCCATCAGAGCCTTGCCGGCCTCGGTGGCTTCGAGTTCATACCAGCCGATTTCCACCAGTCCTTCCGGATGCGGACCGACCGTGCCGCCAAGATGCTTGGCGAGCATCTGCGCACCAAGGCAAATGCCAAGAAATGGCTTGTTTTCCGCAAGCGGCACGGACAGCCAGTCGGTTTCCCGGTCAACGAATTCATCGGGGTCGTTGGCGCTCATGGGGCCGCCAAAGATGACAGCGCCCGCATGGTCCTCCAGCGTCTCGGGCAGCTCATCGCCAAGCGGCGGGCGGCGGATATCGAGATCAAAGCCGGATTGCAGCAGCAACTGGCCGACGCGGCCGGGGCTTGAACGTTCCTGATGCAGTACCGTGAGGATTTTCGGGCGTTTCACTTGCCTGTTCTCCATCCAGCCTGTCTGGAACATGCTTCTGATCCTATTCCTCTTGCACCGCCTGCTTGGCGCGATGGGCTGCCTTCTGCTTCATCGTGACCCGGTCACGGGACGAGACCCCGATCAGTTCCGCAACCCGCCAGACAACATTTTCTTCCAGCTCATGCGCGGATCCATCGGCGAAAACCACGTCCCACATCAGTTCAATGAAGTGAATTCGAGCCGCTTCGTCAAGATTGCGTTTGAGCACGCTGGTAAAGCTGTAGAGATCGACGGCTTCCTGATCCGCCTGCTCACTGTCCTCGAGCAGACGCTTCAAGGCTTCGCCTTTGAGCCCGTAGGCTTCGGAAATCAGCTGTGACAGGCGCTTGCGTTCCACCTTGCGCCGCTCGCCATCCGCATCCATGACATGAAACATCAGCGCGGCCGCCGCAAGGCGCGGATCATTCCTGGAAAAATGGCCTTTCCCGCTTTCGCCTGAAGGCAAAGCTTTGAAGAAGGTGACAAGGCGGTCCAGCATCAATAAAGATCTCTCAGCGTTGTTATCAATGAGCCGAATCAACTGATAGCTTGGCTGACACGGCCCTGCCATTGTGCATCTTGCCGCAAAGACCGCTATTGAAATTAATGTGTTAGGATCGACACACCGGAGCATTTCCGGCCACGCCGACCGGAAAAAGCTCTAGAAAAGACGGAACTTCTTGTTGGGCCGGTCTTCCTCGTCTTCAGCCAGCACACCCGGGTCATCCGGCACCGGAATGACCAGTTTTTCTTCCTCACGCTGCATAGCAGCAGGCGCCGTTTCCGTCAAAGACGGCAGGACGGACGCAATGCGTTCATGGGCATGCGGCTCTTCCGGTTTTGCCGCCACGGGCTTCACCGCAGGCTCTACGGGTACAATTTCCGCGTCCACAATATCGGCATCCGCTTCAACGACACGTGCCGCCGGTTTTTCGGCAGATACCACCACGGACTTCGCCGGGATCAATGGCTCTGCGGCCTCGCGCCCGGGCGGAGACTGGACGGGTTTGGCTGCCAGCGCGCTGTCAAAATCATCGCGTGCATCGACTACCGTTCCCAATTGCTCAACGGGAACCTTCCACTCGAACGCATTCAGCTTGCCGGTGACCGGCGAAGCGGGAGCCCAGCGCTCCGAAACGTAGCCGTCAGCGGTCCAGGCGGGATCGCGGGGCGCTTTGACGGCCCGTGACAGCCACTGGCGCACGCGGCCCTGATCGCCCGTCTGCGCCTCTTCGATATCGGCCAGCAGCAGATAGGCACTTTCGCGCGGCGCCGTGCGCAACACGGTCTCGGCGGCCTCGCGCGCTTCCTTCAACTCGCCGGCGGCCAGCGCCGCATGGGCTATGGCGAGGTTCGATTCCGCATGGTGCGGATAGAGCGAAGCCAGATGGCGGGCGCGTTTCAGACGATCGAACACGGAATCTCCCAGGCGCGCATGCACGTAGGTTTCCGCCACTTCCGGGTGTGGCTGCTTCTTCCACACATGCTCCAGAATTTTCGAACCCTTGCGCAGATCGGCCTGCTGGAACAGCACTTTTGCTGCGATAATGGCGGCCGGGATCAGATCGGGCGCAAGCTTGTTCGCCTCGATGGCAATGGGTTTCGATCCGACCGGATCACTTTCGAACGTGTCGAGCGCCTTGGCGGTCAGAAGAACGGCACGTTCCCGCTTTGCCGTATCCTTGTCGATCTGCTTGGTGGCTTTCTGGCTCTCCAGCAATTCCAGCGCACCATCCCAATCGCCATGGGCGGTTTTTTGGCCAAGGGCCGCCGTAGAGGCCCATTCGACGTTGGGTGCCAGAAGCGCTGCTTGTTCGGCATATTGCAGCGACGCATCCCGCGCACCAAGGCGTTGCGCTTCGAGATAAAGCCCGCGCAGGCCGAGCAGCTTGGTCTCCGGGTCATCCAGCATCGCCTGGAATTTTGCCCTGGCATCGTCCGAACGGCCTTCCAGCATGGCAGCCTGCGCGTCCAGAAGCTTGATCAGCGGCTCCTGATCGACGTTAAGGAGTTTTTCTGCCTGTTTGATCATGCGCCGGGCCGTTTGCCCGTCCCCCGCACCCGCTGCAATCAGACCGGTGGACAGGGATTGATAGCCGCGATCACGCTTGCGGGCCCGGAAATGGCGGCGCAGGGCATAAGGCGAGCCAATAACGCTCTTGATGATCCACCAGACCAGCATGACAGCGGCTACAAGCGCCACGATGGCGGACGCGGCCACCATGAGGCTGACCTTGTGCTGCATCCCGGCAAAGGTGACGACGAGATCGCCGGGCCGGTCGGCGAGCCATGCAAAACCAAACCCCAGCACCAGAACGACGACAAGGAAGGACAGAACTTTGATCATGGTCATCTTCCCTTACTGCGCCGTCGCCGGCGTCTTCATGCCGGTCAATGCATTGGAGAGCGCCTTGGAAACGATCTCGCCTGCCTTCTGACGGGCGCGCATTGCATTGGCGAAATCGGTCGAGACGGCTTTGGCCGATTCGGGCAGCTTGTCCCATTCGGCAATGGCCGCAGGCAGATCACCGCCATTGAGATACGCCTCTATGCGCGCGGTGATGGCAGCAACGCCTTCACCCTCGACAAGGCCCACAGGGCGCGATTCCACCAGCGCGCTGGCGCTTGCCCATAGCCGGTCGACAATACCCGCATTGGGATCAACCGTTCGCGTCGTCGCAATGATTTTTGTTGCCACGTCGCCGAACTGGCTCGCCAGCATGCTGACGGTCGGAACACCAGCCGAAGCGGCATTACGCAACCCCTCGGCGTCAGCCGAGGCCGGCGCGACAGCAAGATATGTGTCGAGTTCCGCCGCAAAAGGCCCGCCCCGGTCAATCGCCGACTTCAGGCCGGTAGCGGCGATAGCCAGTGCCATGGTGTTCTGGCCGGCATTGTCCTGCACCCTGGTTTCCAGCGCATTGAGCCGCGTTTGCAAGGCTGCTGATGTCTGTGCCTCCCCCGCGAGTGCGCCGGCGGCTTGCTCTGCCTTCTGCTGACTGGCGGTCAGTTGCGTTTCGAGCGATGCGATACGCGCATCGATAGCACTGGTGTCAACAGAACCACCTGTGCCTGCGGCCTTAGTTTGGGCATCCGCCAGATTTTGCTTCAGGGCTTTTACGTCGGCGGCAATGCCAGACACTTGACCCAGGGCCTGCTTGGCATTTTCCACGGCGCCGTTCAATGCAACCTGTGCACCTTCATCGAGACTGGGCTTCGCCGGAGCGGCGGTGCGCAATTCGGCAATCTGTTGCTCCACAGTTGAAAGGTCGGCTTTGGGCGATGGCAATATGCCAGCCCATTGCAGCGCGGCCGCACCAAGCAAGGCCACCACGCCGCCGATGAGTCCGGCCGTCAAACGTCCAAGCGGATCACCCGTCTTGGGCGGCACGGCCGCAGATGCAGGAGCCGCTGGTGTTGACGCTTCGCCAGATGGCGACCGGCCGAACGACGTGCCCTGTTGCAATGTCTCTTCTGCCTTCACCTTTTCAGCGCTGGCTGTGGAAGCCGCTTCTACCGGCTCGTCTTTCCGCGGCTGTGGCTTGGCATCCGTCTTCGGGCTGAAGCCGACCGGCTCCGGCGGTGGCACATTCGCACCGGCCGGGGCACTTTTCACAATATCCGATGGCTCCAGTTCTATCGTCACAGGCTTCCGGGCTGACTTGGAATGACGGGGAACGGATGATTTGGCCATGGACACTCTCTTCAGAACAATTGGGTTGACTGAAACCCCAAGCTAGCAGGGAAGTTCCGCTTCGGAAACGTCATGCAGCGACGAATGCCATTCACCTATCGTCCTGCATCTCTTCCAGGAGGTCAAACAGTGCGCCTTCATCCGGCCTGCGGGCGATCCTGACCGACGGTTTGTTGAAGCCCTTGAGATCATCGGCAATACGCTGAGACAGGCATAAAAAGAGCGTATTATCAAAGAGATGCGTCAATCCGGCGGCTTCGGCTAGAGTTGACAGGACGCCTGCACTCATGCGCGAATACAGCAGACAGCAATCAATATTTCTTGAGCCGAGCGTTTTGCTCAGAAACTCAGTTGTATAACTGACTGAAATTGTGTCGTAGACCGATATGGTAGCGCAACGGAACCCTGCTTTCGCCACGGCGCGCTCAAAGCCCGGCGACCTCACCTGACCAGTCAGATAAAGCAGGGAGTCATTTGAACACAGCTCTTCAATGATCGTTTCCGCCAGCGATTCTCCATCGCCATCGCCCGTTGTCACCGTCTCAAAGCCGCGGGCACGTGCCGCATCCGCGGTTGCCTCACCCACGGTGAAACAGGGCAATTGGAGATACGGCGCAAGCAACGCTTCGCTCGCGTGGACCAGCGCATTGGCGCTTGTCGCGACAAACGCATTGAACGTGCCTTCAGGCACGGCCGGGTTCAGGGGAACAATTTCCGTGAGCGGCAGCAGCATGGGTACATAGCCCTGCACGCGCAGCCGGTCGGCGGTTCTGGTCGCAGCTGGCAGGGGCCGTGTAACCAGAACAGTTTTTTCCATCAGAGCCAATCCGTAAAGAAATGCGCTCCAGCCTTTGCCCTGACGCGGGCAGCCGCATCCCGCCCGATGGCGGCTGCATCCGCCACATCGCCCTCGCCGGTCACTTCATGCGCTTCCGAACCATCCGGCAGCAGGATCATGCCGTGGAAGCTCAGGGTGTTGCCGGAAATCGTCGCAAGACCGGCGATGGGTGTGCGGCAGGAACCATCGAGTGTACCGAGGAACGCGCGTTCACAGGCCAGCGCCGTCGAGGTTGCAAAATGATTGAGCGGCGCGACCAGCGCGTCAATTCGCGCATCGCCGATTCGGGTTTCCAGCGTGATCGCCCCCTGTCCGGGTGCTGGTGGAAAGCTTGCCACGTCCATCAGGGCGGTCGCCACATCGCCAAGACCAAGGCGGCGCAAACCCGCATAGGCCAGGAAAGTGGCATCCACATCACCATCGGCCAGCTTGCGCAGGCGCGTTTCCACATTGCCGCGAAAGTTCACAACCTTCAGATCCGGCCGCGATTTGAGAATCAAGGCCTGGCGCCGCAGCGAGGCGGAGCCGACAACCGCGCCCAAAGGCAATTCCGCCAGCGTTTTCACGGTACGGCCGATGAAGGCATCGCGCGGATCTTCGCGCTCCAGAAAAACCGAGAGATGCAGCCCCTCTGGCAGGAAAGTCGGCATATCCTTGGACGAATGCACGGCCAGATCAATGCGGCCATCCGCCAGCTGCTCTTCGATTTCAAGGGTGAACAGCCCCTTGCCGCCAACCTCCGACAGCGGACGATCCTGAATCCGGTCGCCGCTGGTCGAAATCACCACGATCTCGATGTCGTCTTCGCGCAGGCCATGGGCTTTAACCAGCCGATCACACGTCTCACGGGCTTGTGCGAGTGCAAGCGCACTCCCACGTGTACCGATCTTGAGCGTTTTTGTTTGCATTAGTCGCAGTCCGTGTTACGCGAGTTTGAATTATCCGGCCCTAACTAACGGGCTTTTGTGCAACGGGCAATGCGGCGAAGGATGTCAGGGTCATCGATGCGGGTTTTGGGCATAGAAACAAGCTGTGACGAAACGGCTGCTGCGGTCGTTGAGCGCGATCACAACGGTCACGGACGGATTCTCTCCAACGTGGTTCTGAGCCAGATTGACGACCATGCGCCCTATGGCGGCGTCGTGCCGGAGATTGCCGCGCGTGCCCATGTGGAAGTGCTCGACCGGCTGATCGGACAGGCGCTGCATGAGGCCCACATGACCCTGGATGAGGTTGATGCGGTGGCAGCAACCGCTGGTCCCGGCCTGATCGGCGGGCTGATCGTCGGCCTCATGACCGGCAAGGCCATTGCCATGGCCGCGCAAAAGCCGTTTTACGCCATCAATCATCTCGAAGGTCATGCCCTGACCCCCCGTCTGACCGACCAGATCGATTTTCCCTATCTGCTTCTCCTTGTTTCCGGCGGCCATACCCAGATGGTGCTGGTCAAGGGCCTCGGCGATTATGAACGGCTTGGCACGACCATCGACGATGCCCTCGGCGAAGCCTTTGACAAAACAGCAAAACTGCTTGGCTTGCCCTATCCCGGCGGTCCCGAAGTGGAAAAGGCGGCACAATCCGGCGATTCCAGCCGCTTTTCCCTGCCAAGGCCGCTCAAGGGCGAGGAGCGGCTCGACTTCTCCTTCTCCGGCCTGAAGACGGCCGTGCGCCAACTGGCAACCACGCTGGAACCGCTGTCGCAGACGGATGTGAACGATATCTGCGCCGCGTTTCAGGCGGCCGTTGCCGATACGCTGAGTGACCGCGTATCGCGCTCGCTTGCCCGTTTCCGCGCCAGATTTCCTGATGTGAAGGAACCCGCGCTGGTCGTCGCCGGTGGTGTTGCCGCCAACAAGGTCCTGCGGACCTGCCTGCAGGACCTGTGCTCCGGCAACGGCTTCCGCTTCATTGCGCCGCCTATGGCGCTGTGCACCGACAATGCGGCGATGATCGCCTGGGCCGGGGTGGAACGGGCCGGGCATATGGCCGCTGATTCGCTCGATATCGCGCCGCGTTCGCGCTGGCCGCTGGACATGCAATCCGCTCCTCTGATCGGTGCCGGGCGCCGGGGAGCCAAGGCATGAGTTCCAGACATCACGTTGCAGTCCTCGGCGGAGGTGCCTGGGGCACGGCTCTTGGCGCCATGGCAGCGCACAATGGACATGATGTGCGCCTTTACGCCCGCGACGCCGCCATCGTTCATTCCATCAATACGCTTCACCGCAATGAAACCTACCTGCCGGGCATTGACCTGCCAGCGCCATTGACTGCCAGCACAGACGCAGCGAGCGTTCTTTCGGGCAGCGATTTCATTCTTTGCGTCATTCCGGCGCAGGCCATGGCGGGCGCTCTCGAGGAGTTGAAGCCCCTGATCCCGAGGGCAGTGCCGCTGATCATCTGCGCCAAGGGCATTGATCGCAAACGCGGGCTGCTGATGTCCAGTCTGGTCAGGGAAATCATCCCGGATCAACTGATCGCGGCGTTGTCCGGGCCCAGCTTTGCCAGCGATGTCGCCCGCGGCCTGCCAACCGCCGTAACCGTTGCTGCCGAAAGTCAGGCCGTGGCAGACCGCATTGCGCTGGCCCTTTCGGGTCCGACATTTCGCTGTTACTCAACGGACGACCTTGTCGGCGTCGAGATCGGCGGCTCCCTGAAAAACGTGCTTGCCATTGCCGCCGGTGCGGCCATTGGCCGGGGTTTTGGCGCCAGCGCGCAGGCGGCGCTTGTCACGCGCGGATTTGTCGAATTGCGGCGGGTGGGTCATGCACTGGGTGCCCGGCCGGAGACGATCATGGGCCTGTCCGGCCTCGGCGATCTGCTGCTCTCCTGTTCGACCTCCCAGTCACGAAACTATTCCTACGGCCTGGCCCTCGGCCGGGGCGATGACCTAACCGGCAGGCCGCTGGCGGAAGGCGTGGCGACGGCGGCTATTGCCGCGGAGCTGGTCGCCCGGCACTCCATCGAAGCTCCCATCATCGAAGCGGTTGCTCGCATTCTGGACCGCAGTATTACCATTGACGAGGCGGTCGAAGCTCTGCTTGCAAGACCACTGAAAAACGAAGATTAGAAATCTGATTGTCCGTATCGGAGAAACCGAATGCTCTACGCTCTACTTTGCAACGACAAGCCCGGCCATCTGCAGGTGCGTCTCGATACCCGCGCCGCGCATCTTGACTATCTCAATGGCCTTGGCGACCGCCTGAAATTCGCAGGGCCTTTCCTCGGGGAAGATTCCAAGCCCAACGGCAGTCTGGTTGTGATCGAAGCTTCTGATGTCGCCGGTGCCCGGGAAATCGCCGCAAACGACCCCTATGCGAAGGCTGGTCTGTTTGCATCGGTCGATATCCGCCCATGGAATTGGGCTATCAAGAATCCAGACAGCAAATAGGTTCAAACATGGCATTCTGGCTTTTCAAATCCGAACCCGATGCATGGTCCTGGGAGAAACAGAAGGAAGCGGGCGCCAAGGGTACCGAATGGACCGGCGTGCGCAACTATCTCGCGCGCAACAATATGCGCGCCATGCAATTGGGCGATAAGGGTTTCTTCTACCATTCCAATGAAGGTCTCGAAGTCGTCGGCATCGTCGAGGTCTGCGCGCTGGTGCATCATGATTCGACCACGGACGATCCCCGCTGGGAGTGCGTTGACATCCGTGCGGTCAGGGACGTGCCGAAACCGGTGACGCTCAAGGACGTCAAGGCAAACCCCAAGCTGGAAAAAATGGCCCTCGTCACCTCGATGCGCCTTTCCGTGCAGCCGGTTACTCCGGACGAATGGGAGGAAGTCTGCCGTATGGCCGGGCTTGTTCCCGCGCCCCAATGATCGCCCGTCATGGATGAGCAGGCGCTTGATCCCAACAGCGAACGCTACCGGCGCTTTGTTCGGGCGAATACCACGCTGCAGGCGCCGCCACATGTGCCGGAGATAAATCTGTATCTGGCCGATGAAGCCCATGATCTCTGGCACAAGACGGAGGAGGAACTGGCGACCATTGGCCTGCCGCCACCGTTCTGGGCATTTGCCTGGGCTGGCGGCCAGGGCGTTGCACGTTACGTTCTCGATCATCCTGATACGGTGAAGAACAGGACCGTTCTCGATTTCGCTTCCGGTTCCGGTCTTGTCGGCATCGCCGCTGCAATGGCCGGTGCGGCACGTGTCACCTCCTGCGACATCGACCCCTTTACCCGCCCGGCCATCCTTCTCAATGCCGATGCCAACCGCGTCGCGGTCGAAACCCTCATTCACGACCTGATCGATACGGACCATGATTGGGACGTCGTCCTGGCCGGCGACGTCTTCTATGAAAAGCCGCTGGCGGACCGGCTCGTCCCATGGTTCACCGCGCTCGCCGCGCGCGGGGCAACCGTGATTGTCGGCGATCCCGGCCGCTCATATTTCCCGAAAAACCTGCTGGAAGAACTGGCGGTCTATGCGGTGCCGGTCACGCGCATTCTCGAAGATTCGGAAGTGAAACGCACCACTGTCTGGCGATTCCGCCGCTAGCAGCGCTCTAGCGCAAGACCCGGATAACCGTTTCTCGTGACAGAAATGGCAGCAACCGGTCCATATCCCGCCGGTTCAGGGCGATGCAGCCTTCCGTATGGGTATAACCGGGCCGCGCCAGATGAAAGAAGATGGCACTGCCGCGGGAACGCCGCCTTGGCCTGATGTTCCAGTCCATGACGATGCAGACGTCATAGAGATCGTCCTTGCGCCACATGGTTTCATGGCTGGCGTCGTAGGGAATGCGTACCTTGCGATTGTAATTGCGGTCATCACCCACCTCGCACCAGCCGTCGATGCGGCGCAATGCGTGCAAGTTGAGGCCAGTCGGCGCGATCACCCGTTTGTCGGGGCGTTTGAAGCCATAGAGCAGCCGCATGCGCGCCAATGGCGTTCCCCCGTCGCCCTCGCGTTTGAAGGCGGTGATCCCGCCCTTTCCCAGGGCGCAATGCAAAACCATCTGGCCAGCGATCAATTGCCCGCGGCTGCGGTGGCCGGGTTTGCGGCGAACATCGATCATTTTCAACGCAGTGCGACTCATACTTGCCTCATAAAAAGCATTTTTATGTCAGACTGATGCGCCGCATAAGCAATATCAAGCCAGTCCTCTTTCTTTCCGGAACAATTCGACTTAAATTCCAACCACTTCTTTGCACGGGCGGGAAACCATATGACAGCACGCACCATTCTTATCGTCGATGATGATACTGATCTTCGCGCCATCCTGGTCGAGCAGCTGAGCCTCTATGAAGAGTTCCAGATCATCGAGGAAGACAATGCGACCAAGGGTATCCAGTCCGCGCGCAACGGCGTCGTCGATCTCCTGATCATGGATGTGGGCCTTCCCGACATGGACGGGCGGGAAGCGGTCAAGCTTCTGCGCAAAGGCGGGTTCAAGGCACCCGTGATCATGCTCACGGGCCACGACACTGATTCGGATACGATCCTCGGCCTCGAATCAGGCGCCAACGACTATGTCACCAAGCCATTCCGCTTTGCCGTGCTGCTGGCACGCATCCGCGCGCAATTGCGCCAGCACGAACAGAGCGAGGACGCGACCTTCGTTGTCGGCCCGTACACTTTCAAACCCGGCCAGAAAATGCTGATCGACGCCAAGGGCGGCAAGATCAGGCTGACGGAAAAGGAAGTCGCGATTATCAAGTATCTTTACCGTGCCGGCGGCAAGGTCATCACCCGTGACGTGCTGCTGGAAGAGGTCTGGGGCTACAATTCCGGTGTGACGACCCACACGCTGGAGACCCACGTCTACCGGTTGCGACAAAAAATCGAGCACGACCCGTCGAATTCAAGCATACTTGTTACCGAAAGCGGGGGATACAAACTCATTCCTTGATGCCGATCAGGTCAATCTAGGTATATGTCTGTTCTTACATGGCAATTGAAGATGATATTCGCATTCTGGAAACAGTGGGACTGTTCGGGACATTCACCCGCGACCAGTTGCGTCTGCTTGCCTTTGGGACAGAACGCCTCGTCCTGAGGGAAGGCCGCGAGCTCTACCGCGAAGGCCAGTCCGCCGACTGCGCCTATGTGATCGATCGGGGAACCATTTCGCTGTTCCGCGAAGGCCAGTCCGGGCGTGTCGTGCTCAAGAGTGTGGGCCCAGGCGCGGTTCTCGGCGAAATGGCGATCATTGCCCAGACCAAGCGCCTCACCAGCGCCATGGCGGACACGGAAACCGAAGTCATCCGGCTCAATCGCTCGCTGTTCCGGCGTATTCTTGAGGAGTACCCGGAAATTGCCGCCGCACTCCATACCCAGATTTCCGCAGATCTGAGCGAGATGATCGCGGCAATCAGCCGATATGAGCATCTGTTCGGCAGCCAGTAACGGCCCAAGCAATCTTTAATCCAGATTGAACCGGGCAATGACCGGCACGTGATCGGACGGACGGTCCCAGCCGCGCGCTTCGCGCAGGACGGTGATGCTGGCAAGATCATTTTCCAGATCCGGTGACCCCCAGATGTGATCGAGACGGCGACCACGATCAGCCGCAGCCCAATCAGCGGCGCGGTAGCTCCACCACGTATAGATCTTTTCGTGCGGCGGAATGTAATGGCGCATCAGATCGCTCCAGCCGCCGTTCTTGCGCAGGGCCTCGAAGGTTTCCGTCTCGATCGGCGTATGGCTGACCACTTTCAGCAGTTGCTTGTGCGACCACACGTCGGTTTCGAGCGGTGCAATGTTCAGATCACCCACGAGCAACGAGGCATGGCCATCACCATAAACGGCATTCATCGCCTTCATTTCTTCGAGAAAGCCGAGCTTGTGCGCGAATTTCGGATTGATGACCGGATCCGGTTCGTCACCGCCCGCAGGCACATAGAAATTATGGATGCGCAGCCGCTTCGATCCGGCCGTGACAATCGTGCTCAGATGACGGCAATCGGCAATGTTGCAGAAACCCACCCGCGCCGGCTCCGACAACGGCCGGCGTGAGAGCGTGGCAACGCCGTGATATCCCTTCTGGCCGCTGATCTCGATATGTTCATAGCCGGCCATATGGAAGGCCTCGCGCGGAAAGAGATCATCGGGACATTTCGTCTCCTGCAGACACAGAACGTCCGGCTGGTGATCCCGCAGGAATTGCAGGACCAGATCAAGACGCAGGCGCACGGAATTGATGTTCCAGGTGGCAACGGAGAAAGGCATGGGGAAGGAATCTCGCGATAGAATGGATTGACGCGAGACTAGACCATCTCTGCTGCGATTGAAAATCGAAAGGCCGCTCGTCCACACGCGATTGGTGCAACGATGCGGCCCTGGGAACGGTGAACGCGGTCAGCGCTTCATGGCGATGCGCGTGTAGTCGATTGTGAACATGTCCTTGGCGAACTTCACGTCCTTGCGGACATTGGTGATCATGACCGTCGTATCAAGG
The DNA here is from genome assembly GCF_058792715.1 of Phyllobacterium sp. MT110. Taxonomy (NCBI): domain Bacteria; kingdom Pseudomonadati; phylum Pseudomonadota; class Alphaproteobacteria; order Hyphomicrobiales; family Phyllobacteriaceae; genus Phyllobacterium; species Phyllobacterium sp. MT110. The sequence goes on along the minus strand of NZ_JBXAFE010000002.1, from coordinate 324,320 downwards.
CCCTGCGCATCGGTGATCGTCCACTGGCGCAGCTCATAGGTCTTCGGATCGAACATCATCTTGATGGTCGAGTTGCCGAAGACAGATTTGTCGCCGAGGACGATCGTGGTCATGTCGGGCTCTTCCTTCACGGATTTCACCCGGTCGCCGGTCAGGTCGATCTGGTCGGCGAGGAGCAGCTTCAACGGTGTCTTCGACAGGGGATAGAGATCCCATGTGTCGAGCTTGCGGTTGTTGATCACGACGGATTCACCGTCGGAAATAACACGGATCGGCGATGGCTTGTTGTAGGTGAAGCGAATCTTGCCTGGACGTTCGATATAGAACGTGCCTTCGGTTTGCTCACCGCGCGGACCGAACTGAACAAAGTCACCGGTCATCGTCTTCACGCTGGAAAACTGGTTGGCGATCTGCTGGGCGCCATTGATGGCGGCAGGTGCCGCCTGAGCGTTTGCCTGTCCGGAAATGCCAGTCGCGCCAAGAAGCAGCCCCATGCCAACCACGGAAGCCGCAGCACATGTCCGGGCAAAGGTGCCAATCGTGCGAAACGAAGCTTTGGTCGTTGTCATGGTGTTATGTCTCCTGTCTTATTCTCTTGCTGTATACCCGGTCAGTTTGACCTGACTATGGCCGAGAAACGGCGGGAAACCGCAACTTGTTCCTCAAATTCGTGACGCATCGGCATACACGTCGGTTACGTAACGCTGGATCATGCCGTTATGTAGTCATTCATTGCGCCCGTTACAGGACGCGCAGGCGAAAATGCTACGTAACGGCGCTTAAAAATCATCGTCCTGTGTCGGCACGAGAATGTCGCGCTTGCCCGCATGGTTGGCAGGGCCGACGATGCCCTCCTGCTCCATGCGCTCGATGATCGAGGCCGCCCTGTTGTAACCGATGCCGAGGCGGCGCTGGATATAACTGGTGGACGCCTTCTTGTCGCGCAGCACCACGGCAACAGCCTGATCGTAAGGATCATCCGAATCTTCCAGATTGGATGTCCCGGCCGGGCCACCGCCCATATCGTCTTCGTCGTCCTCTTCCGTGATCGCATCGAGATATTCGGGGACGCCCTGCAGTTTCAGATGATTGACGATCTTTTCCACTTCGTCGTCACCGACAAACGGTCCGTGCACGCGCTGGATACGCCCGCCGCCCGCCATGTAGAGCATGTCGCCCATGCCGAGCAGCTGTTCGCCGCCCTGCTCACCCAGAATGGTGCGCGAATCGATCTTGGATGTGACCTGGAAGGAAATGCGGGTCGGAAAGTTCGCCTTGATCGTGCCGGTAATGACGTCGACCGACGGACGCTGTGTCGCCATGATCACGTGAATACCGGCTGCACGCGCCATTTGCGCCAGACGCTGCACCGCACCTTCGATATCCTTGCCCGCGACCATCATCAGATCGGCCATCTCGTCGATGATCACGACGATGTAAGGCATGGGCTGCAGATCGAGTTCTTCCGTCTCGTAAACCGCCTCGCCCGTTGCCCGGTCGAAGCCGGTCTGCACGGTCCGGGCAATCCGCTCGCCCTTCTTCTGCGCCTGTTCAACCCGCTGGTTGAAGCCGTCGATGTTGCGCACGCCGACCTTGGACATCTTGCGGTAGCGGTCTTCCATCTCCTTGACGGTCCATTTCAGCGCTACGACGGCCTTCTTCGGATCGGTCACGACGGGCGTGAGCAGATGCGGAATGCCGTCATAGATCGACAGCTCCAGCATCTTCGGATCGATCATGATCAGGCGGCACTGTTCCGGGGTCATGCGGTAAAGCAGCGACAGGATCATGGTGTTGATGGCAACGGATTTACCCGAGCCGGTAGTACCTGCAACGAGCAGATGCGGCATCTTCGCCAGATCGGCGATGACCGCCTCGCCATTGATGGTCTTGCCCAACGCCAGCGCCAGTTTGGTCTTGGTCTGCTCAAAATCCCGGCTGGCCAGCAATTCCCGCAGAAAGACCATTTCGCGGGTCTGGTTCGGCAGTTCGATACCGATGGCATTGCGGCCCGGCACGACGGCAACACGCGCTGCAATGGCACTCATCGAGCGGGCAATGTCATCGGCCAGCGTGATGACACGTGACGACTTGATGCCCGGAGCCGGTTCCAGCTCATACAGCGTTACGACGGGACCCGGGCGCACATGGATGATTTCACCCCTGACGCCAAAATCTTCAAGCACGCCTTCCAGCAGCCGTGCATTCTGCTCAAGCGCTTCCTTCGAAAGGCTTGGGTTGCGGACAACGTTCTTCGGTTCGCTGAGGAAATGCAGCGGCGGCATTTCAAATTCGTCGGATTTGATCAGGGATGTCTGGGCTTCGCGCTGCACGCGCGCGCCGGTCCGGGGTGCCGGGGCTGGCGTGGCGATCCGCGCCTTGCCGCCGGGTATTGCTGTCGGGCGCGCGGGCGCTGCCTGCGGCGCCCAATCGTCCACCTCATCGTCTTCGCTGAAAGCGATCGGATCGTAGTCATCGGGTTCGTGTCCGAAACCGTCATTGCCGATGTCGATTGACGGCGCCTCAATGCGTGGCGCTTCGTCATAAAAACCTGGCTCGCGGCGTGCCCCGTTCTGCCGCGCAACAGGGGCATCGGCGAAGAGATCGTCATCATTGTGCCGTGCCGCCGCACTGCGCGCACTGCTGTAAAGCCCGGCGCTGCGCCCGAACAGACGGCGGAAGAGCGCCTTGATGCTGAGGAACCAGTGGGTCAATGCGCCAAGCGCCAGCCAGCGGCCGCCTTCGCTTTCCTCGTCATCCTCGTCCTCGTCGTCAAAGTCCTCTTCCTGCGCCACATGACGGCCGGACTTCTTGGCGACGACCGGCTCGCTGTCGCGATAGGTCAGCCCGCAGGCAAAGCCGAACACCCACAGCGTCGGCAAAGCGAGAACGGCGACCAGGATCATGGCCAGACCGCCGCGCGGAAATGTTCCGGTGAAGATCGCCGGGATTTTGAGAACCATGTCGCCAAAAACACCACCCAGGCCGATGGGCATCGGCCAGCTTGCGGGAATGGTGAAACAGCCGGCAATGGCCGCCGCCATCAGCGATGCGCCGAACCAGGCAATCGCCCGCCGCGGCAAACGGTCGACGCCACGGCCGGTCAGCATCAGACCACCCCAGAACAGGGCCGGCATGAGCGCGACAACCGTCGAAAGGCCGAAGAACTGCATGCCGAGGTCGGCAAAGACCGCGCCGGCATAGCCAAGGGCATTACGAACCGGATTGGAAGTGGCGTGGCTGAAGCTCGGATCGATCACGTTCCATGTCGCAAGACTGCCAATGGCAAAGGCAACGAAACAAAACAGCGCCAATCCCCAGACAATCTGGATCTGTCTGCGGAAAAGGGTCGTCAACCCGTGCCGGTTTTCTTCGATCGCATAGGAGGCTGAATATCCTTGACGCATGAAATCTCGCCCTAAGTAAACGCACGCACGGCGGTCGTGAGTAACCGCAGATTCGATTCCCACGTTACGGCGCGGATGGTTAAGGGGGCATTAACCATGGCGAGCCCGAGCGAAATTACATTGGCGGAGTTGCCATCCCGGGTTCGACAAGCTTGCCAGCCGCAACAAAAAAGGCCCGGAAAACCGGGCCCTTTTCAGTTCCTGTCAAAAGCCGTCCATTAATTGTGGTAGGCCGCTTCACCGTGGGAGGTGAGGTCGAGACCGATGGATTCGGCTTCAGCGGTCGGACGCAGGCCAACAACGACATCGACGATCTTGTAGAGGATCAGCGAACCGATGCCGCTCCAGACCAGCGTGACAAGCACGGCCTTGATCTGCACGAACACCTGCGCGCCCATGGTAACGCCTTCCGCATAACCGACGCCGCCAAGCGCCGTGCTGGTGAAGAAGCCGGTGCCGATGGCGCCGATGATACCGCCGATACCATGCACGCCGAAGACATCGAGGCTGTCGTCATAGCCGAGCTTCGGCTTCACCACGGCCACCATGTAATAGCAGATGATGCTGGCAATGGCGCCAAGGAGGATGGCGCCAACCGGACCGATGGTTCCGGCAGCAGGCGTTACTGCAACCAGACCGGCAACAACGCCGGATGCGGCACCGAGCATCGAAGCCGTCTTGCGGGCGAGCGCTTCGATCACAACCCACGCAACAATCGCACCGGCCGTTGCCGTGAAGGTGTTGATCATCGCCAGCGTCGCAATACCGTTGGCCTCGAGAGCCGAACCGGCGTTGAAGCCGAACCAGCCGACCCACAGGATCGAGGCACCGATCATGGTGAGCGGCATGGAGTGCGGCGCCATCATGTCACGGCCAAGACCGGCACGCTTGCCGATGACGAGAGCACCAACGAGACCAGCAATACCGGCATTGATGTGAACGACCGTGCCGCCGGCAAAATCAAGCGCGCCCCAGCCGTAGATCAGGCCATTGGAATCCCAGACCATATGGGCGATCGGGAAATAGACGAATGTGACCCAGAGAATGACAAACAGGATCGTTGCCGAGAATTTGATGCGTTCGGCAAAAGCACCGATGATCAGTGCCGGCGTAATGGCGGCAAAGGTCATCTGGAAGCAGATGAACACATACTCGGGAATACCAACGCCTTTGGTAAAGGTTGCGGCAACCGAAGCCGGCGTCACGCCGGAAAGGAAAATCTTGCCAAGACCGCCCCAGTAAGGGCTGGTGCCGCCGCCGAAGGCGAAGGAGTATCCGTAGAAAACCCAGATGATCATGACGACGGCAGCAATGCCGGTGCACTGCATCAGGACGGAAAGCACGTTCTTGGCACGGACGAGACCGCCATAGAACAGGGCAAGGCCCGGAACGATCATGAACAGGACGAGGACGCTGGAGATCATCATCCAGGCGGTATCCCCTTTGTTGACAGTCGGCGCAGCGGCTGCGGCGGCATCCGCTACCGCAGGCGCCGCTTCCTGAGCGAGTGCGGCCAGCGAACCGAATGCGGTCAGCGCCAGCGAACCCAGAAGGGTACTGCGCACCGCGGATGTCAGACTGGTTGGAATTTTCATTATTTTCTCCTTAAACCCCAAATTACTCAAAGCGCATCGGTGTCAGTTTCGCCCGTACGGATACGGACGGCCTGATCAATGCTGAGAACGAAAATCTTCCCGTCACCGATCTGGCCGGTTTTGGCGGCCGTGGTGATGGCTTCAACGGCGGTGTCGACGAGCTCTGACGCGACAGCCACTTCCACCTTCAGTTTGGGAAGAAAGCTGACGGCATATTCCGCGCCACGATAAATCTCGGTGTGTCCTTTCTGGCGGCCATAACCCTTCACCTCGGTGACGGTCAGGCCCTGGATGCCGACAGCGGTAAGTGCTTCGCGCACTTCGTCCAGCTTGAACGGCTTGATGATGGCCATCACAATTTTCATTGACTATACCCCTGCGCTAGCGCGGCACCCCTCAGGTGGAATTACCTGAACGGCAGCAACCCGCGTTGAACCCATCCCCTAAGCCTTGATGGCCCTTGGCGACTGGTGAGGAGTATTCAAGTTCCGTGCCAGACTCGAAAGATAATACTAAGGCATTGATTATATATGGATATTTTTATCAGTTCGGCAGTGCACAATACATTATCCGGCAACATGCCTAAAAATTAGGCATTTCAATCTGCGTGGTCGATTTTCACTCGGCCGGATGCACACGAATTAGGCCTTCCTGAGCCGTGGAGGCAATCAGAGTGCCATCGCGGCTGTACAAGGCGCCTCGATTGAAGCCACGGGCACCGGCAGCGCTCGGGCTGTCTGCCGTATAAAGCAGCCAATCATCGAAATTGAAGGGGCGGTGGAACCACATGGCGTGATCGAGGCTCGCGACCTGCAAATCTTTATCGAAAATCGAGCGGCCGTGGGCATAGAGCGAGGTATCCAGCAATGTCATATCCGAGAGATAGGCCAGAACCGCCGCCTGCAGGGCACGGTCATCCGGAACCGGGCCCGTTGTCCTGATCCAGACGTTCTGCTCCGGCGGCAGCTTTTCCCGCGTGAAGTAATGGGTCAGGGACAGCGGCTTCATCTCGATGGGACGGTCCTGCTCCCAATATTTGCGCACATTGGCTGGCGCATTCTGCAGATACTGCTCCTTGAGGTCCTTGTCGCTCATCAGCTTTTCCGGCGCGAGAACATCGAGAGGTATCGGCTTTTGGTGCTCAAGTCCTTTTTCCTCGATCTGGAATGAAGCCTCCAGCGAAAAAATCGCATGCCCGTGCTGGATCGCCACCACGCGCCGGGTGGTGAAACTCGCGCCGTCGCGGATGCGATCCACCTCGTAGATGATCGGCACTTTCGGATCGCCCGCACGCATGAAATAGCTGTGCAGGGAGTGGACGTGACGCTCGGGATCGACCGTGCGCTGCGCCGCCACCAAAGCCTGACCGATGACCTGCCCGCCAAACACCCGCTGCCAACCGACCTGCGGACTGCGACCTCGAAACAGGTTGTGTTCAAGTGTCTCAAGGTCGAGTATGGACAAAAGCTCTTTCATGGCATCAGACATGACGGGCGCGACTCCTGTTCGTACGGTCGGCATAATAGTGCCTGAATCCGCTTGCAACAGGAACAGGTGAACAAGTCAAGCGCCACGTCGGCGCAAGAGCAAAGGGAAACCGGAGGCAATCATGGCTGAAAGAACCCGTACACACACAACAGAAGTCCCTGGCAGCACCGATATCGTGATTGCGGGCGCCGGCTATGTCGGCATGGCGACCGCCGTTGCACTCAAATCCTCTGCGCCGCACCTGTCTGTCACGGTGATCGACGCGGCGCCGGCCGGTGTCTGGCGCAAAGACACCCGCGCCTCGGCCATCGCCGCCGCTGCGAGCCGCATGCTCGACCGGCTCGGCTGCTGGGAGGAAATCCTGCCGAAGGCACAACCGATCAACGAGATGATAGTCACGGATTCGCGCACCTCCGATCCGGTCCGCCCGGTCTTCCTGACCTTCAATGGCGAAGTCGAGCCTGGTGAACCCTTCGCCCATATGGTGGAAAACCGCGACCTCAACGCCGCCTTGCGTTCGAAAGCCGAACAGATCGGCGTCACCTTTGTCGAGGGGGCACCCGTCCATGGTTTTGACAATGGCGACGTGCACCTCACGGTGCGCTACGGCGATGACAAGACGCTGCGCACGCGCCTGCTGCTCGCGGCCGACGGCGTCAAATCGCGGCTGCGCGATATGGCGGGCATCAAAACCGTGAACTGGGAATACGGCCAGTCGGGTATCGTCTGCACGGTCGCCCATGCACGGCCGCACAACGGTCGCGCGGAAGAGCATTTTCTCCCCGCGGGCCCGTTTGCCATTCTGCCACTCAGCGGCAACCGTTCCTCGCTTGTCTGGACCGAGCGCACTGCGGACGCGGAGCGGTTGATCAGGGAAGATGATTTCGTGTTCGAAGCCGAGCTCGAACAGCGTTTTGGCCTGAAACTGGGAGAATTGCGGATCGAAGGACCGCGCAAGGCCTTCCCGCTTGGTCTGACACTGGCACGCGATTTCGTCAAACCGCGCTTTGCGCTCATCGGCGATGCGGCCCATGGCATTCACCCCATTGCGGGTCAGGGCCTCAATCTCGGCTTCAAGGATGCAGCGGCGATTGCCGAGACCATTGTCGATGCCGACCGTCTCGGTCTCGACATCGGCTCCATCGCGGTGCTCGAACGCTACCAGACCTGGCGCCGTTTCGACACGGTGCAGATGGGCGTGACCACCGACGTCCTCAACCGTTTGTTCTCCAACGACAATGTGCCGGTGCGGGCCCTGCGCGACTTCGGGCTGGGCCTTGTCGAACGCATGCCGCGGCTCAAAGGATTTTTCATCCGTCAAGCCGCGGGATTGTCGACCACATCGCCGAAGCTGCTTCAGGGTCAACCGATCTGAAGCAGCTTTCCCCGCTCAGAGCGGGCGGGGATAGGTGCGATGGATAGCCTGGATTTCACCAAGGATGTCCGGCGTCAGCGTTACATCCGCAGCACCGATATCGGTCTTCAGCTGTTCAAGCGATGTTGCGCCAATGATGACCGAGGTGACGAACGGCCGGCTCAATGCAAAGGCAATCGCCAGTTGCGCAACATCAAGACCGTGCTTGTGCGCAAGCGCAATATAGGCCCTGACGGCCGGATCGGCATGCACGTTGTTCCGCCAAAGATCCTGCAGCGCACCGCGGGTTCCCGCCGGCACCTTTCCATCCAGATACTTGCCGGTCAGGACACCTGAGGCCAGGGATGAATAGGCAAGGAGCCCGACGTCTTCATGGTGACTGACTTCCGCCAGATCCAGGTCGAAGGCCCGCTGCAGGAGGCTGTATTCATTCTGAACAGAGACAACGCGCGGCAGGTCGTTGCGCTCGGCTAGCTTCAGCCATTGCGCAATCCCCCAGGCCGTTTCATTGGAAAGGCCGATATGGCGGATCTTGCCCGCCTTCACCATGTCACCAAGGCCATCGAGCGCTTCCTCGATCTGTTGAGCCACCTCGGCCCGGTTCTGCTGATGCGGCGCATATTCCCAGCCATTGCCGAAGTGATAATGTCCGCGAACCGGCCAATGCACCTGGTAAAGGTCGATATAGTCCGTCCGCAGACGTTTCAGACTGCCTTCAACCGCTTCCGCGATGGTGGTCTTGCTCATCAGGCTGCCGCCGCGGATCCAGCTGTTGCGTCCGCCGCCGGCAATTTTCGTCGCCAGCACGAAGCGGTCGCGCTTGCCGGTCTTCTCAAACCAATTGCCGATATAGGTTTCGGTCTTGCCATAGGTTTCGGCGGTCGGCGGAACCGCATAAATCTCGGCTGTATCCATGAAGTTGATTCCGGCTTCCAGCGCATGATCGATCTGCGCATGGGCATCCGCTTCGGTGTTCTGCACGCCCCAGGTCATGGTACCAAGGCAAATTTCCGTGACGTCAATATCCGTCCGGCCAAGCTTTTTCAGTTTCACGGGGATTTTCCTGTTTTGAATTCACGAATGTTCGATTTCGAAGCCGAGCTTCTGCTGCAGCTTTCGGACACACTGGCCGCAGCAAGGGAGGTTTGAGCGGCGCCAGTGGACCCCGCCACCATAGCAATCAAATCCCGCTTTTCCATATCGTTTCGCAGACAGCACGACAAAACGATCAATTCTGGCAAATTCCGCCGCCGGGCCTATGATGCGGAACTGCTGCAACCCTGCGGCGTTACGGACAGGATGCAAGCAGTCTTAACCTAATCAATCAACCGAGGGAGAGTGTTCAATGGACAGACAGGCAACTGCAATCTGGAAGGGCGCCTTGAAAGACGGTGCAGGTACCCTTGATACGCAAAGCGGCGCACTGAAGGGGCTTCCCTATAATTTCAAGGCCCGTTTCGAGGACGCAAGCGGCACAGCGGGTACCAATCCGGAGGAACTTCTCGCCGCCGCCCACGCCGGTTGCTTCGCCATGCAGCTTTCGCATTTCCTGGCTGAAAACGGCACACCGGCCGCGAAACTCGATGCCAAGGCAACCGTCAGTATCAATCCGGCTGCTGGTGGCGGTTTCGAAATCACCAAGAGCGCCATCACGCTCATTGGCGACGTGCCCGGTATCGACGCCGCGACCTTTTCAAAACTGGCCGAACAGGCAAAGGCGTCCTGCCCGCTGTCAAAGGCACTCGGCGCCATTCAGGTCACACTCGACGCAAAGCTGGCCTGAGCAACACGTCAAACGTGCCAAACAAAACGGGCGCTCAAAGCGCCCGTTTTTATGCAATCATCTTGCGTGACCAATCGCCTAGACCCGGCGTTCGACCATCATCTTCTTGATCTCGGCGATTGCCTTGGCGGGGTTCAATCCCTTCGGGCAGGTCTGTGCGCAATTCATGATCGTGTGGCAGCGATAGAGCCGGAAGGGGTCTTCCAGATTGTCGAGGCGTTCACCCGTTGCCTCGTCGCGGCTGTCGATCAGCCAGCGATAGGCCTGCAGCAGAACCGCCGGTCCGAGATAGCGATCGCCATTCCACCAGTAGCTAGGACAGGATGTCGAGCAGCAGGCGCACAGGATGCACTCATAGAGCCCGTCAAGCTTGGCGCGATCATCGTGGCTCTGCAGCCATTCCTTGGCCGGCTCCGGCGAAACCGTCTTGAGCCATGGCTCGATCGATCGATGCTGGGCATAGAAATTCGACAGGTCCGGCACCAGGTCCTTGACCACGGGAAGATGCGGCAAGGGATAGATTTTGACCGCGCCCTTGATCTCGTCCATGCCCTTGGTGCAGGCGAGCGTGTTGGTTCCGTCGATGTTCATCGCGCAGGAGCCGCAAATGCCTTCGCGGCAGGAGCGGCGCAGCGTCAGCGTCGGATCGATCTTGTTCTTGATCCACAAAAGGCCATCGAGAACCATCGGGCCGCAATCGTCGAGATCGACGTAATAAGTATCGATCCGCGGATTCTCGCCATCATCGGGCGACCAGCGATAGATGCGGTATTCCCGAAGATTGTTGGCACCCTGCGGGCGGTCCCAGGTCTTGCCGGGACGCATCTTCGAGTTCTTGGGAAGTGCAAGTTCAACCATGATGCTCTGATCCCTTAGTACACACGCGCTTTCGGCGCGATCTTGGCGAGGCTGATGCCGCCGTCCTCTTCCTTGACCAGCGGGTCAAGGTGAACGGGACGATAGTCGAGCTTGACCTCACCCTCGGGCGAGAGCCAGGCAAGGCTGTGCTTGCGCCAGTTGATGTCGTCGCGGTTGGGGAAATCCTCATGGGCGTGGGCACCACGGCTTTCCTTGCGCGCTTCGGCGGCAACCACCGTGGTCAGCGCATTGGCCATCAGGTTTTCCAGTTCCAGCGTTTCCACCAGGTCGGAATTCCAGATCATCGAGCGGTCCGTGACCTTGATATCAGGCAGTTCGCTCCAGATTTTCTCCATGCGCTCGACGCCTGACTTCAGCGATTCCGACGTGCGGAACACCGCAGCGTCTTCCTGCATTGTCTTTTGCATCTTTTCACGCAGGACCGCTGTCGGCGTGCTGCCATTGGCATGACGCAGGCGGTTGAAGCGCTCCATGATCTTCTCAACCGACGCCTCGTTGATCGTCGGGATCTTGGCATTGCGATCGATCACCTGACCGGCACGAATGGCCGCCGCCCGGCCGAAGACCACGAGATCGATCAGCGAGTTCGAGCCAAGCCGGTTGGCGCCATGCACCGAAGCACAGCCCGCTTCGCCGACAGCCATCAGGCCCGGCTGGATGCGGTCCGGATTATCCTTGGTCGGATTGAGCGCTTCACCCCAGTAGTTGGTTGGAATACCGCCCATGTTGTAGTGAACCGTCGGCAGGACCGGGATCGGTTCCTTGGTCAGATCCACGCCGGCAAAAATTTTGGCCGATTCGGAAATACCGGGCAGACGCTCGTGCAGCACGGCCGGATCGAGATGGTCGAGATGCAGGAAGATGTGATCCTTGTTCTTGCCAACACCGCGGCCCTCGCGGATTTCCAGGGTCATGCAGCGCGAAACGACGTCGCGCGATGCCAGATCCTTGGCCGATGGCGCATAACGCTCCATGAAGCGCTCGCCCTCGGAGTTGACGAGATAGCCGCCTTCACCGCGTGCGCCTTCGGTAATCAGGCAGCCGGCACCGTAAATGCCGGTCGGATGGAACTGAACAAATTCCATATCCTGCAGGGGCAGACCAGCGCGCGCCACCATGCCGCCGCCATCACCGGTGCAGGTATGGGCTGACGTTGCCGAGAAGTAGGACCGGCCGTAGCCGCCCGTTGCCAGCACCACCATCTTGGCGGCAAAACGATGGATCGTGCCGTCATCGAGGTTCCAGGCGACGACACCGGTAATGGTGCCGTCCGCATCCTGAATGAGATCCAGTGCAAAATACTCGATGAAGAACTGCGCATTGTGGCGCAGGCTCTGGCCATACAGCGTATGCAGGATGGCGTGACCCGTACGGTCAGCAGCCGCGCAGGTGCGCTGGACGGGCGGACCATCGCCATAGTTCATCATGTGGCCGCCGAAGGGGCGCTGGTAAATCTTGCCCGCTTCGGTACGCGAGAAAGGCACGCCGTAATGCTCCAGCTCGTAGACCGCCGCCGGCGCTTCACGCGCGAGATATTCCATGGCGTCCGTATCGCCGAGCCAGTCCGACCCTTTGACGGTATCGTACATGTGCCACTGCCAGGAGTCGGGGCCCATATTGCTCAGGGAAGCAGCGATACCGCCCTGTGCCGCAACGGTGTGCGAGCGAGTCGGGAAAACCTTGGTGATGCAGGCTGTCTTCAGGCCTTGCTCGGCCATACCAAGCGTCGCGCGCAGACCGGCGCCGCCGGCACCCACCACAACCACATCAAATTTGTGGTCAACGAATGTATAGGCCTTGCCGTCTTTGCCGGCGGTCCCGTTCTTGTCTGTAGTTGCCAAGATTAGCCTCCGAAGCTCAGCTTGATGATCGCAAAGACGCAGGCAACGCCCACCACAAGGGTGAAAAACGTATTGAGCATCAGACAGGCGATCTTCTTGCCTTCGCTGGTTACGTAGTCTTCGATAATGACCTGCATGCCGAGGCGCATGTGATAGAGACCCGAAATGATCACCATCAACAGCACCAGCCCGGTCAGCGGATGGGAAAGAGCAGCCCGGGTTTCCGCATAGCTTGCGCGATGCAGGTAAATGATCAGACCGATGAAAAACAGCATAAGCGGCACGTTGGCAACGGCTGTCAGCCGCTGGCGCCAGAAATGCTCGGTCCCTTCGTGTGCGGAACCCAGTCCGCGGACTTTCTTGAGCGGTGTGCGCATTTCACTCATTGTCCCGCCTCCTTTACAAAACCGTGAACGCCGCGATCCAGATCAGGATCGTCAACGCGATGGAGACAACGAGCGAGGCGATGGCCATCTTCGTGGTGGTGTTCTTGTCGAGTCCGCGGCCCGTATCCCAGATGAGATGGCGAATACCGCCGATCATGTGGTGAACAAGCGCCCAGGTGTAGCCGAGCAGAACGAGAAGACCGATCCATGAACCGAATACCCAGCTGACGAGGTTGAACTGCGCCTCGCTGGTCGCGGTCGCGATCAACCACCAGGCAACCAGCAGCGTGCCGAAATACAGCGCGCCGCCGGTGATGCGGTGAACGATGGACATGACCATGGTGGGAATTGGTTTGTAGATTTGCAAATGCGGCGACAGCGGCCGGTTTGCATGCAGGTTTGTCTTGCTCATAGCGTCCCCAATGATAAGCGCCGCGCCATTTGAACCTTGATTGACGGGCAGGGCCGAAAGGCTGGATAGAGGCAAATTTAGAAGGGTTTTAGTCCCGTTTTTGCACTGCGTCAAAGGCCCATTCACCCCCCTCATGCGGCGAATTGGCAACAAACGCAAGTCCATAAGGTTTCTTTAGAAAATTCAATCGTTTAAAGCGCCATAGAGAGCCCCAAAGGCCCGTATTTCACGTCAAATCGGCAATCAATTTTATTTGAGTGAGTCTGTCCGGTTTAACCGGTTTCAGTGCATCGCGACCCTCAATTGTGCAACGCGAACGGGACATTCCGAGTCGTTCCCAGAATGTCCCGCGCATCTTCAGGGTGCAGGGACAGGTCCGTTCTACTGATTGCCAAAACGGATGATGAAACTGGTCCAGTCGGCAGGCGCCGCAATCTGTTCGTACAGTTTGCGGCCATCTTCCGGCAGACGCGGCGCGTTGAGTGACAGTTTTGTCCAGCCGCGTTCTTCCGCCTTGTCGGCGAGAACATCGATCAGCGCCTTGGCGATACCCTTGCCGCGATGGTCGTGATGCACATAGATGTGATCCACCTGCCCGGCACGCATGCCGGAGACAGGCTCGGGCAGATCATAGAAAATCACAAAGCCCACCAGGTGGCCGTCGAGTCGCGCTCCGGCTATCTCCGCGGCACGGTCCCGCAGCAGGTTTTCCGCGTAGTAATCGTCTGGGCGGCGGGGCGCGCCGCGCTTCAGCGCCTGGGCATAGCTGGCCAGAAGAGGTGCGAACTCGTGGGCATCGTTCAGATGCAGCAGAGAAATGTCGACGGCGTGTTCATCCGGGCTCTTTGTCGTCATGGTCGCATCATCCCTTTCACTCCGGCAGCACTTCCGGCTGCCTCGCTGTGTTGAGGATTGGTTGATTGCGCACCGCACGTCAACCGGCGGACCGCAGCAAAAATCGATTCAAAGGCGTTTTGACGGATGACAAGCGTTAATAAAAGGTTAATGCTTGGACTGCTGCAGCCCATTCAACCAAGGAGCTTGTCCATGTTCGCCTTCCGCAAACACACGGCCGCGCTTTTGTTGTCGGGCCTGACTGTTGTCGCAGCCACGTACAGCGCTGCTGCCTACGACATCAACCTGCGTGATGCCTATGGCGACGAATATGGCAACATCATCGTGCAGGACCCCAATGGACCGAAGATGATCTTTGTCGGCGCGACAGCCGCCAAATCGGACAGGCTCGCCCGCGAACTCCGCAAGAAGGTTGCCGTCTACAAGCGGGCCAAGGGACCGGCGATCATCTCTCCACCCGGCGATCCCTATGTCGTGGGGGTTATTCCGCCACCCAACACACGCTGTGATGGCCCGATTGTCGTGCGCGGTCGCGGCTACATGTATGGTATCAACCGTGGCGAAACGCCCATTCTCGGGCTTCCAGGCTGCCAATAGCCCACATTTGATTTGCCTCGCTGGTCCGCGCCCTGTAAGGGGGCCGCTTCATTGAAGAGGTTCATTCATGGCTCGTAATGCTGACGGCGCACTCGTCCTTTTTTCCGGCGGGCAGGATTCTGCAACCTGTCTTGCCTGGGCGCTCTCCCGGTTTGACCGGGTGGAGACGGTCGGCTTCGACTATGGCCAGCGCCACAGGGTGGAACTGGATGTGCGCAATGATTTCCGCGCCGAAGTGATCCACCGGTTTCCCGATTGGGCGGAACGCCTTGGCGACGATCACCGGCTTGATGCAGGCGTCATCGGCCAGCTCGGCGCTACCGGGATGACCGAAGACATTGCCATCGAGATGGCAGAGAACGGCCTGCCCAACACATTCGTGCCCGGCCGTAACCTTTTGTTTTTCACGCTTGCCGCTGCCCTCGCCTACCGGCGCGGATTGCGCGTCATCGTCGGCGGCATGTGCGAGACGGACTATTCCGGCTATCCCGACTGCCGCGACGACACGCTCAAGGCACAACAGGTCGCCCTTTCGCTGGGACTGGATCGCCGCATCACCATCGAAACCCCGCTGATGTGGCTGGACAAGGCTGAAACCTTCGCACTGGCTCGCGACATAGGCGGCGAACCGCTGCTCGATATGATCATTGAAAACACCCACACCTGCTATCTCGGCGACCGCTCGGCCCGCCATGCCTGGGGCTATGGCTGCGGCACCTGCCCGGCCTGCGCCCTGCGTTCCGGCGGCTGGTCCAAATTCAAGGCGGAAGCCGCATGACGTATGCCGTCAAGGAAATTTATCTGACGCTGCAGGGCGAGGGAAACCATACCGGCCGCGCCGCGGTGTTCATGCGCTTTGCCGGATGCAATCTCTGGTCCGGGCTTGAACGCGACCGGGCGGACGCCCAGTGCCGGTTCTGCGATACGGATTTCGTTGGCGTGGATGGCCCCGGCGGCGGGAAGTTCAAAACCGCCGACGCGCTTGCCGATGCCGTTGCCGACGCGTGGCCAAAAAGCGCTCGCTCCAAGGGCAAGCCCTATGTCATCTGCACCGGCGGCGAACCGCTGCTGCAGCTGGACAAGCCGTTGATCGACGCCTTCCACGCGAGAGGCTTCGAAGTCGGCGTCGAGACCAACGGCACGATTGCAGCGCCTGATGGCATTGACTGGATTTGCGTGTCGCCAAAGGCCGATACCACACTTGTCCAGACCAGCGGTCACGAGCTCAAGCTTGTCTATCCCCAGGCGGAAGCCCGAACCGATCCGGCCCATTTCGAACGCCTTTCCTTTCAGCATTTCTATTTGCAGCCTCTTGACGTCATCGGTGATCCGGCGCAAACCGCCCGGCATGTGGCATCTGCAGCGGCCTATTGCCTCGCCCATCCGCTTTGGCGGCTGAGCACGCAGACACATAAACTGATCGGCTTGCCCTGAGGGCAGGCTTTTTTGGCGGGCGCCTGTATTGCGCCAGAGCTGACGGGAAAAACCATGAGAATCTTTATCGACTTCAATTTTGAAGCGGCTCACCATCTGCCGCACTCTTTTCCGGACGGGCATGTCAACCAGCGCCTGCACGGACACAGTTTTCGCGTCCGCGTCAGCCTGCAGGGCCGGCCGGACCCCAAAACCGGGCTGATCGCCGATCTTGGTGCGGTCAAGATCACGGTCGACAGCGCAAAAGACGCATTGGATCATCGCTATCTCAACGAAATTGCCGGACTGGAGTTGCCGACGCTTGAAACCATCGCCATATGGCTGTGGCGGCGTATTGCTCCGGACCTTCCGGCGCTGGCCGAGATCGGCATTTACCGCGACAGCTGCGGTGAAGGCTGTGAATATCAGGGCGAGTTTGAAACACTGGAGGAAGCGGCATGAGTCATTACGCAGAACAGGCAACGATGCTGGGCAAGGATGTTCCCATCCCGCATCATCCCGATGAAGCCTTGCTCGACGCTGTCCCCAACCCGCAGGCGGGGACACTGTTTCTGGCACGCTTCACCTGCCCGGAATTCACCTCACTGTGTCCCGTAACCGGCCAGCCGGATTTCGGCCATCTGGTTATCGATTACGCGCCGGACCAGGCCCTGGTCGAATCCAAGTCGCTGAAGCTTTTTCTGACCAGCTTCCGCAATCACGGCGCCTTTCACGAGGATTGCACCGTGAATATCGGCAAACGCATCGTGGAGGCGGTCAAGCCGCTCTGGCTGCGCATCGGCGGTTACTGGTATCCGCGCGGCGGTATCCCCATCGATGTCTTCTGGCAGACCGGGCCGGTACCGGAGGGTCTGTGGCTGCCGGACCAGGGCGTGCCCACCTATCGCGGCCGCGGCTGACCAGGATACAGAGGGAGACGATCCAATGGCTGAGCTCAGGGTAAGAACACGGGATGTCGGCGCCACGGCCGTTCTGGAGCGAGGCGGTCAACCCGTTGTCACATCCCATACGGGCGGCGTACTGAACGTCGCCCACGCGGTTTCGGAGCAGGGTTTTGCACCCCTTGATCTGCTCTATGCATCGCTTTCCGCCTGCCTGGTGCTCAGCGCCAAAATGGCGGCGTCGCGGCTCGGCGTTGCCGACAAGCTGGAGGCGGTTCAAGCGCATGTTACGGGCGACAAGGCCAAGAACGGTCTTTCGCGCGTTGACCATTTCCATATAGCCTTCACCATCACCGGCGATATTGATGACGCGACAAAGCATGCGATCGTCGAGGCCGCAGAAAACGAGATTTGCACCGTAAGCAATACGCTGCGCGGCGATCCCGCCTTCACGACAACACTGAGCTAATCCGCCTTCCGGCGAGAATGCGCGGTAAAAAGGTTATAAAAACGGGGCCAGTGGCCCCGTTTTTTGTAGAGTTTCACAAGAAATGGCCGAAGCCTATTTCCACTCGCGAATATCAACGAAATGACCAGCGATTGCGGCGGCGGCGGCCATGGCCGGCGAAACGAGATGCGTACGGCCCTTGAAACCCTGACGGCCCTCGAAATTACGGTTCGACGTGGACGCACAGCGCTCGCCCGGCTTCAGCCGGTCGTCATTCATGGCAAGACACATCGAGCAGCCCGGCTCGCGCCAGTCAAAACCGGCAGCCCTGAAAATCTTGTCGAGGCCTTCCGCTTCCGCCTGCTCCTTGACCAGACCCGAACCCGGAACGATCATGGCATCGACCGTTTCCGCAACCTTGCGGCCTTCGACAACCTTGGCGACAGCACGCAGATCTTCGATACGGCCGTTGGTGCACGAGCCGATAAAGACCCGATCAAGCTTGATCTCGGTCATCGGTGTGCCAGGCTTCAGGCCCATGTAGTCCAGTGCACGCCACTTCGACGTACGCTTGTTCTCGTCGGTGATTTCGTCAGGATTAGGCACGGCACCGGTGATCGAGATCACGTCTTCCGGCGACGATCCCCAGGAAACAATTGGCGGCAGGTCGGCGGCATTGAGCACGACCACCTTATCGAAATGGGCGCCCTCGTCGGACTTCAGTGTCTTCCAGTATTCGACCGCCTGATCGAACGCTTCACCCTTCGGGGCGCGCGGCTTGTCCTTCACATAGGCAAAGGTTGTTTCGTCGGGCGCAATCAGGCCTGCGCGGGCGCCGCCTTCGATCGACATGTTGCAGATCGTCATACGGCCTTCCATCGACAGCGCGCGGATGGCTTCGCCGGCATACTCGATGACATAGCCGGTGCCGCCGGCGGTGCCGATTTCGCCGATAATGGCAAGTATGATGTCCTTGGCGGTGACGCCGGCCGGCAGAACGCCATCAACACGCACCAGCATGTTCTTGGCTTTTGACTGGATCAGCGTCTGGGTGGCCAGAACATGCTCGACTTCCGACGTGCCGATGCCATGGGCAAGCGCACCGAAGGCACCATGTGTCGATGTATGGCTGTCGCCGCACACGATGGTCATGCCCGGAAGCGTGAAGCCCTGCTCCGGTCCGATGATGTGGACGATGCCCTGGCGGATGTCCTTCTCGGAATAATATTCGACGCCGAAATCCGCAGCATTCTTGGCCAATGCTTCAACCTGGATACGGCTTTCCTCGTTCTTGATGCCGTTGACGCGATCCGGCGAGGTCGGCACATTATGGTCGACGACAGCCAGTGTCTTTTCCGGGTGACGGACCTTGCGGTTGGTAAGGCGCAAGCCTTCGAAAGCCTGCGGGCTGGTCACTTCATGCACAAGGTGACGATCAATATAGAGAAGGCAGGTGCCATCGGCCTGCTGATCAACCAGATGATCATCCCAGATCTTGTCATAGAGTGTACGTGGCGCAGTCATCGCGATATCCTCGGCAATGGTAGGTGCTGTAAGATTATGTCGTGGACATATGCACTCGGTGCCCACTTACGTCAAGAAACAAGCGATAAAAGTAATATTTCGGCGACAAAGCGCCGCGACCGGCACCCGATTCTCCATGATTTTGAGGCGATTCTCCCGGCATCGTTATGAGCCACGCGCAGCTCATGTCCGATCATTCAGCCGCGTTTCAAGCCAACGCAGGCTCAGGGACAGGCTGATCGTCAGGATCAGGTAGACATAGGCAACGACGGAATAGGTTTCGAAAAAGCGGAACGAACCCGAGGCGTAGACCTTGCCCATTTGCGTCACGTCGACAACGCCAAGCACCGATACGAGCGACGAATCCTTCACCATCGAGATGAAGTCGTTGCCATAGGGTGGCAGAATGGTGCGCAATGCCTGCGGCATCACGATCAGCCGGAAGCGCTGGAACCGTTTCAGCCCGAGTGCCTTGGCCGCCTCGATCTGTCCCGCATCGACGGCCTGGATCCCCGCGCGAAAAATTTCCGCCAGAAATGCCGCATAGGCAAGTGTCAGGGCAATGATCGCCCGCCACAGAAGCGAAAAGTCCCGCACCTGCAAGGGCTCGAACAGGCCGGCGCTCTGAAGCGGATGGGTGAGGAAATTCCACAGGGCGACAACTGCCGGCGCACCAACAAAGGCGATGTAGAACAGGAGAACCAGCAGAGGAATTCCGCGAACGATTTCGACGTAGAACCGGGCGGTCTGCCGCAGGACGATATGTTCCGAGAGGCTCATCAGCGCGAGCAGAAGGCCGAGCCCCGATGCGAGCAGGAATGCCAGGAGCGAGACCCAGACGGTGATCCAGATGCCTTGCGAGACCGTGGAGAACACCTGCCCGTAGATATCGCTGACCAGGATGGCTATGCCGAGCACAACAGCGATGGCCGCGGCAACGGCCAACCACCAGGGGAAGTCCTTCCTGACGAAAGGACTTCTGTTCTGTGAGGGAACTGACAACCGGCCGCCTACTGGCCGAGCTTGTAGTCGAGGAACCACTTTTTGTTGAGGGCGTCGAACGTGCCGTCGGCCTTCAAGACTTCGATGGCGGCATTCACCGGACCGACGAGATCCGAGCCCTTGGCGAAGATGAAACCGAAATCCTCAGCACCCAACGGGCCGCCAACGAGCTTCAGCGCGCCGCCGGACGCATCCACATAGCCTTTGCCTGCCGTACTGTCAGTCAAGACCACGTCAACGTCGCCGGTCTTGAGAGCTTGGATCGTCGCGCCAAACGTTTCGAACAGCTTGATACGCGGATTTTGCTCGTTACCGTCAAGCAGATTGTAGACGGCCACGTAGAAATTGGTCGTACCCGGCTGGGCGCCGACGAGACCGTCTTTTATTTCACCAAAGGTCTTTGCATCAGAAAAGCGCTTTTCATCAGCGCGAACCAGCATGAATTGCTCTGAGCGCATGTAGGGTTCGGAAAAATCCACCTTCTGCTTGCGCTCGTCATTGATGGTGATGCCGGTCATGCCGATCTGGTACTGATTGTCGGCCACGGCCTGAATCATCGCATCCCAGCTGGTATTCAGATATTCCACTTTGAAATTCAACCGTTTGGCGATTTCGTTCATGGCATCATATTCCCAGCCGACCGGCTTGCCGGTTTTGGGATCGACAAATTGCAGCGGCGGATAGGCATTCTCCGTCACAACCGCAACTTTCTTGCCGCCAAGGTCGGGAAGGGGAGCCGCCAACGCGGAAAATGGAACCATGGCGAGTGCAAGCCCCGCAAGAAAAACGGATCGCAAATTCATGTCAGACCTCTAATATTGCGTTTTGATCAAGCGAAGCACAAATTTCATTTTATGAAGGCCCCGTCAATCCCCGAACGGCATGCAACTGCTTTATTCGCTATCGCGCAAGCACGATTTTTTCAACCGGGCAAGGAAATGGAAACAGCCTTGCCCGAAACAAAAAAGGCGGTCCGAAGACCGCCTTTTCAAACTCAAAACAATCGCGCTTATTCAGCAGCGGGTGCCTTAGCAACGGTTTCTTCCGTTACCTTTTCGGCTGTACCGGTGACCGGAACAGCGGCTTTGCCCTTGCGGTTGTCTTTCTTTTCGACAATGCGGGCAGCCTTACCGGTCAGGCCGCGCAGGTAGTAGAGCTTCGCGCGGCGAACCTTGCCGCGACGGACGATCTCTACGCCTTCAACCAGCGGGGAAATGATCGGGAATACGCGTTCAACGCCTTCGCCGTAGGAAATCTTGCGAACTGTGAAGTTCTCGTTGATGCCAGCGCCGTTGCGGGCAATGCAGACGCCTTCATAAGCCTGAACGCGGGTACGTGTACCTTCCGTCACGCGAACATTAACGCGGACTGTGTCGCCTGGCTTGAAATCCGGAAGCACGCGCTTGGCTTCGATTTTTGCTCTCTGTTCGAGATCGAGCTGACGAATAATATCGACGGTCATCGTCTTCATCCTTTTCTTTTTCAAACAGCCAGAGCGCTCAACACTTGCAATGCAGCATCCTGGCCGCATGTCTATGCCTCTGAGGAGGCAGGAGCGAATTCACCATCCATTGATTATCGGACTTGGGATTTTCCCGAGTTCGCGGCCAGATACACCATAAAAGTCCGTTTGTCACCTCTGGCAGCGATTCTTTTTAGCGCCGATTGCCACCCGAGTCGAGACGAAGCGGTTTCCGCATGAAGACCCGCTGTGTCTCGTCAAGGCCCCTTTCGATGTGATCCAGGCGGATATGCAACAGCGCAGCACTGAGAGCATCGTCGGGAACATCGGTGAATCCAAGCCGCCGGTAATAGGGCGCATTCCACGGAACATCCCGGAACGTGGACAACAGCAGCCCCATCCTGGCCTCGTTCCGGGCGCGATCCTCCACCAGCCCGATCAGTGCCGATCCGATGCGTTTGCCGGCATGGGCCGGATCCACATCGACCTGTTCGATATAGAGATGATCATCAACCACATCAAAAATCACGAAGGCGACCGGCCGTTTGTCAACCGCAACAAGAAGGCGATTCTGACTTATCCGTTCAAGCAGAAGGGACGCGGATGTAGGATCGTCATTGGCGATGTCTTCCATGCCGACCGCGCGGAACCGCACCGCGGAGGCCCGTTCAATGGCCTGGACAGCAGGCACATCCCCTGCATCACCGCTGCGAAACTGCATTGTCCTGATCCTGTTATTTACGCGGCTTCCTGGCCTGCGGATGACGATCCCACAGGTCCGGACGCCGTTCCTGCGTCAGTTTTTCCGCTTCGGCCCTGCGCCATTTCTCAATGGCCCCGTGGTTTCCGGAGAGAAGCACGTCGGGAATGCGGCGCCCTTCCCACTCCTGCGGCTTGGTGTATTGCGGATGCTCCAGCAACCCGGTCTCAAAACTCTCCGTTTCGCCCGACTGGGCATTGCCCATCACACCGGGCAAGAGGCGAACGATCGCATCGAGAACAACGATAGCTGCCGTCTCGCCGCCGGAAAGGATGTAATCGCCGATTGAAACTTCTTCAAAGCCGCGCGCTTCGATCAACCGTTCGTCGACGCCTTCGAACCGGCCGCACAGAATGATTGCACCGGGGCCCGCAGCAAGTTCGCGCACGCGATCCTGGCTCAGCGGCTTGCCGCGGGGGCTCATGAAGAGCCGCGGCCGCTCATCCGCCACCGCATCGACGGCACGCGCCAGGACATCTGCCTTCATCACCATACCAGCCCCGCCGCCGGCTGGCGTGTCGTCCACCATGCGGTGCCGATCCGTGGCGAAATCGCGAATCTGTACTGTTTCAAGCGACCATGCCGTATCGGCCAATGCCTTTCCGGCAAGAGAGACGCCGAGCGGCCCGGGGAACATTTCCGGATAGAGCGTCAGCACCGTCGCCCGGAAACCGGCAGCCTTGCCGCTCATGGCCGCTCTTTCCCGCCATCACCACCCAGCTGCCTGCGCCGGTCTTCTTCTTCGTTCTCGTCAGGAATAAGCCCGGCGGCCGCGGGATCGATAACGACCTGTCCAGCCTTGATGTCGATATGTGGCACGGCGGCCTGGGTGAACGGAATCAGCATCGGCCGGCGCCCCGGTATTGTCAGCTCGATGAGATCACCGCCACCGAAATTGAACATGGCCGAAACCTTGCCATAGGGATTGCCTGCTGCGTCGACGGCATCGAGCCCGATCAGGTCCGCATGATAGAACTCATCTTCCTCAAGCTCTTCCGGCAGCTGCGAGCGGTCAATGAACAGCGTCGTGCCGTTCAGCGCTTCGGCCATGTTACGGTCATTGACCCCGCGGAACCGCACAACGACAACCGTATTGGCCGGGCGGATAGCCAGAATCTCGAAGCTTCTGCCGGTCACATCGTAAAGCAGGCCATAATCGGCAAGCGCCAGCGGATCACCGGTAAACGTCTTGACCCGCACTTCGCCGCGCGTTCCGTGTGCTGCACCGATAACGGCGAGTTGCACTGGATCATTCAATTTTGCCATCGGGCTGTTCCATTCCTATCTTCTCTTCCCGACGAATTACTCTGTCTTTGGCCAAACGCCAAGTGCGAAGGATCAGCCCCCAAGGGAAAGCGAAACGACTCCGTAAGGACTGTCGTGGCATGGTCTACTCCGATACACGGTAAGGAGTATGGCAATGGTGGCGCAGCCCCAGAATGCCGAGTTTCTTGTTTCGGCCCGGCCAGACCTCATCGCGGCGCGGGAAGAATGGCTCAGATCACTGAAAAGCACCCGGCGTCTGGCGGCCAACACGCTGGAAGCCTATGAGCGCGACACCCGTCAGTTCTTCCAGTTTCTCACCGGTCATCTCGCTGAGCCGCCGTCCCTGAAGGACGTGGCAACCTTGCGGATTGCCGATCTGCGATCCTACCTGGCGCGGCGGCGGAATGACGGTGCCGGCGCGCGCACGCTCGGGCGTGGTCTTGCGGGCATTCGTTCATTTCTGCGCCATCTGGAAAAGCAGGGCATGGCCAATGCAGCAGCTTCCATTGCCATGCGCGCGCCGAAGCAGCCGAAATCCCTGCCAAAGCCGCTGACGACCGTCGATGCACGCCGCGTGGTGGAAAAAGGCGAACAGCTCAATGAGGAATCCTGGATTGCCGCGCGCAATGCGGCGGTGCTGACCCTGCTCTACGGTTGCGGCCTGCGCATTTCCGAAGCACTTAACCTGGACGGCGCCGCCTTGCGCGATGCCTCGGCGCGTTCCATCCCCATCACAGGCAAGGGCGGCAAGACACGCATGGTGCCGCTCCTGCCGATAGTGCACCGGGCGGTCGAGGAATACCGCACGCTTTGCCCATACGAACTGGAAGCGGGCAAGCCGCTGTTTCGCGGCGCGCGAGGCGGTGAACTGCATCCGGCCATCATCCAGCGCGACATGCAGAAAATGCGCGGCGCGCTCGGCCTGCCGGGGACCGCGACGCCGCATGCCCTGCGCCATTCCTTCGCGACCCATTTGCTCGGGCGCGGCGGCGATTTGCGTACGATCCAGGAACTGCTCGGCCATGCAAGCCTGTCAACGACGCAGGTCTATACCGGCGTTGATACCGACAGACTGATGGAAATCTACGACAAGGCACATCCCCGCGCCTGAACGGTCCCATATTGATTGTTACAAACAATCTGCAAACTAGTGGTCCGATTCTGACATTTGCATCCCTTCGATACAAGCCATTCAGGCAAATGTCAGAATCAAAGGACCACTAGCAAGCATATAATTCTAGTGGAACTTTGAATTTGACATTCGCTTGTTGCGCGTGATGTCAAATGAGATGCGAATGTCAAATTCGTTCCACTAGCTTTAACGCCTTTTTGTCAAACCCCATATATGCATTGATGATGACCCATTCCGGCCCCACCACTTCTCTTGATCGCATTGCTGAGAGCGCACTGAGGCTCCTGGCTTTCCTGAGCTGGATTCTGCTCGCCTCATTTCTTGTCGTGGCGTTTGGCGCAACCCGGGCCCGTGCGGAGGATGCCTCCTGTGGCGGACGCGATCTCGTCGCCGAAATGGCCAAGTCGGACCCTGCAAAGCTGGCCGCCTTGCGCAAGGAAGCAGCCGCAACGGTGAACGGCAAAGGCATCCTTTGGAAGATCGGAAAGCCGGGAACCAAACCTTCCTGGCTCTTTGGCACCATGCATTTGACGGATCCGCGCGTGCTCAAGCTTTCAGACGCGGCTCAAACAGCCTATCAGGGCGCGGCAACGGTCGTCATTGAAACCGACGAGGTGCTTGATCCAAAAGCGCCCTTGAAAGTCATGGCGCAGGATCCGGGATTGATGATGTTCACCGACGAGAACACGCTGGAGAAGCTCATTCCAGCTGACAAGCTCGAGGATGTGAAAGCGGGCCTCGCCGCACGCGGCCTGTCGTTGACGGCGCTCAACAAGATGCAGCCATGGATCGTGACAAGCATGCTGGCCATGCCTCCCTGCGAGCTGACGCGCAGTAAAAGCGGCACAGCCTTCCTCGACGTCAAGCTCGCCCAGGACGCCAAGGCACAGGGCAAGACGGTCACGGGGCTTGAAACCATCAAGGATCAGCTCAGCGCCATGGCATCCCTGCCGCTGAAATTCCATGTCGAGGGACTTGTCGAGACACTGACACTTGCCCCGAAACTGCCCGACATGTTTGAAACCATGACCCTGCTTTACACCCGGGGCGACATAGCCATGATTTTCCCGGTGATACGGTCCATCTCTCCCGATGGCACGACGAGCGGCGAAAACTATGCCGCGTTCGAGGAAAAGATGGTCAATGCTCGCAACCGCGTCATGGCGGAACATGCGGTTCCCATCATCGACAAGGGCAATGCCTTTATAGCGGTGGGAGCCTTGCATCTTCCCGGAGAAAAGGGGCTGGTGTCTCTGCTGCGCAGCAAGGGCTTTACGGTCGAGGCGCAATAACCTTAAATTTTGTCACATCTGGCAGAGTGATTCCAAGCCCTTATATAAGGCTGGTCAGCCAGATGATGGGCGATTTCGGAACCTAGGCTGTTCTGAGCCGTTTATCATTCTGAATGCAAAGAGTGTGACGGAGGACATGATGACCTATGATCCCAATTTGCAGCGTCCGGTGGATACCCAGTCCGATCGTG
This sequence comes from Phyllobacterium sp. MT110, assembly GCF_058792715.1. Lineage (NCBI taxonomy): Bacteria > Pseudomonadati > Pseudomonadota > Alphaproteobacteria > Hyphomicrobiales > Phyllobacteriaceae > Phyllobacterium > Phyllobacterium sp. MT110. The sequence goes on along the minus strand of NZ_JBXAFE010000002.1, from coordinate 298,310 downwards.
AGCCCAACGCAACTCCATCGGGCGGCAGCGGCTTTCTGATTGCAGGTATTCTGATCGCAGCGTTGATTATCGGCGGTTATTATTATCTGAACAACAGTTCGACCATGGATGGCCCGGAACCGGCAGCACCAACAACGCAGGCGCCAGCACCTGCAGCGCCTGCTCCCGCCAATTCGGCCCCAAGCAACAACTAGTTCCAAAGTACTTTGGAAACCAAAAAGGCCCGAAATTTCGGGCCTTTTCTCATTTTCGTGCTTGGAGATTACATGTGAATTGGCTTGGCGAAGGTTGCCAGGGCAGCTTCGCGGACGGCTTCGGACATTGTCGGATGGGCATGGGTTGTCCGTGCCAGATCCTCTGACGAACCGCCAAATTCCATCAGGACCGTTGCTTCGTGGATCATTTCGCCGGCGCCAAAGCCGACAATGTGAACGCCAAGCACACGATCGCTCGCCTTATCAGCGAGGATTTTGACAAAGCCATCGGCCTGCAGCATGGCGCGGGCACGGCCATTGGCTGTGAACGGAAACTTTCCGGCCTTGTACTCGATGCCGGCTGCCTTCAACTCTTCTTCAGTTTTTCCGACCGAAGCCACTTCCGGTTGCGTATAGACGACACTCGGAATGGCATCGAAATTCACATGTCCCGCCTGTCCGGCCAGAATCTCGGCAACGGCAATGCCTTCGTCTTCGGCCTTGTGCGCCAGCATCGGGCCCTGGACGACGTCGCCGATGGCGTAGATACCCGCGACGTTAGTCTGCCAATGCTCGTTGATTGCCACCCGTCCGCGATCATCGACGGCAACGCCGGCTTCCTTGAGCCCCAGACCGTCCGTGTAGGGGCGGCGGCCGGTGGATACGAGAACGGCATCAGCCGCGATGGTCTGGGCTTCACCGCCCTTGACCGGCTCGAACGTCACCTTGGCTCCGTTGCCGGACTTTTCGACGCCCGTCACCTTGGCGCCAAGCTTGAATGCGATTCCCTGCTTTTCCAGCATGCGCTGGAACTGGCGCGACACTTCACCGTCCATCGGTCCGAGAATCTTGTCGAGATACTCGACAACGGTAACCTTGGCGCCGAGGCGTGCCCAGACCGAGCCCAGCTCAAGCCCGATGACACCGCCGCCAACAACAATCAGATTTTCCGGAACCTTGTCGAAATCCAACGCGCCGGTCGAAGATACGATGATTTTTTCATCGAACTTGACATCGACACCCGGAATGCCGGCGACATCGGAACCGGTGGCGATGACAATGTTCTTCGCCTCGATTTCCTGCACCTTACCATCGTCGCCGGTGACGGACACCTTACCCGCTGCCACAACCTTGCCGGTTCCCTTGAAGGTGTCGATCTTGTTCTTCTTGAACAGGAAGGCCACGCCGCTGACATTGGACTCAACCGTTGCGTCCTTATGGGCAAGCATCGCCTTCAGGTTGAGCTTTGGCGTACCAACCTCGACGCCCAGTTTTGCATGGGTGTGGCCAGCCTCATGGAAGACTTCCGAAGCATGCAGCAATGCCTTGGAGGGAATGCAACCGATATTGAGGCAGGTGCCGCCAAATGTATCGCGCTTTTCGATCACCGCAGTCTTCAGGCCGAGCTGTGCAGCCTTGATCGCACAGACATAGCCGCCAGGGCCTGTTCCGATGATGACGACGTCATATGACATGATTCAATCCTTCTGTTCTGACGCAACGCGAAACTATTGTTCGGGCACGCATTCTTTGAAACGGAAGACTTCCCACGGGAAAGCCTCCAAGGGTTTTTCAAGTTTGAAATTGAAGCTGCTCATGGCGCCGGAAAAATCCGGCAAGAGCAATGCCTGGGCCGAAGGCTCCTTGGCCTTTGGCAGGAGCTCGGCATCGGCACCTTCCTTCAAGGCATAAACCACACCTTTCCAGACCGTGCATTGTTGCAGCTCTGCACCTGTCGCATCGCCCGCCGGGCATTTGTATCTGATGGTGGCATTGGGCCTACCGCCATCCTTGTCCCACATGACAACACCATCCATCTTCAGATCGCTGTCATTCATCTTGATCGTGAATTCATCGGAGGTGACCGCTGCGCCATCGTCGGGAACACTTTTGAAGGTCAGCGTGTAATCATCGTCCCGATCCGTATAGACCGCATGGTCCTGCAAACACGCCGCGAAAGCTGGCGACGACAGGATGATGCCGAGTGCTGCAAGCAGGGTGACACTTTTTGCGGGACGGAGGCGAAGCAACGCGGTCATCGGTATTCCTAACTCGCCTGCTGGGTAGCAAGCTTGATACCAAGGCCGATGAAAACCAGACCGGTCACGCGGTTGAACCAGCGTCCCCACGCAACAAAGCGATCCCGTACGGATTGCATGGTGAAGAACGTCGATACGGCAACAAACCAGGCAATCAGCGCGGTTGCCATGAACAGGCCATAGGTCGCCTGCACCAGCGCCGGGGTTTCATGGCTAACCAGCGCTGAAAACAGCGACAGGAAGAAAAGAACCGGCTTGGGGTTGAGCGCATTGGTGACAAATCCCGTGAGAAAGCAACGCCAGTCGGAAATGTTCTTTTCCGCGGCGTCTTCCAAGATATCTCCCGGTGCTTCCCCAGATGCTTCCATGCCGGGAGCGCGTAGAGCCTTGATGCCCAGATAAAAGAGATAGGCAGCGCCGGCCCATTTCAGCATGCCGAAGAGAAACAGCGATTTGGACACCAGGAGGCCAAGGCCAAGAATGGTATAGCTGATATGGAAGAGCAAAGAGGCACCGATGCCGAAGCTGGTCATGATGGCACTGCGGCGGCCATGCACGATGCTCTGCCGCACAACAATGGCAAAGTCAGCGCCCGGCGAGACGATCATGATCGAGAAGACGGCCATCAGGCCGAGGAACTCATACATGTAGTGTGACATGCTTATTCTCCGGCAGGCGCTTCAAGCGCGGCGTTGAAGGCCCAGACATGACCGAAGGGATCACGAATACGGCCATAGCGGGCATTCCAGAACGTATCCTCGACGGGCATGATCAGTGCCGCACCGGCCGCCACCGCACGGTTCACCGCCGCATCGACATCGGCAGGCCTGGCGAGATTGATGTTCAGCGCAATGCTCGCCCCGCCGCGGGTGACCGGCGACATGACATCGTTCTCACCGTCCGGGTTTTTGTACTCGGGGAATTCGTCGTGCAGCATGATCGAGCCGCCAAACAGCGACAGATTGGCATGCAGCACGCGTTTGCCATCCTCGGTCAGCTGCTTGAAGGTATTTTCGGCACCAAAGGCCTTTTCGTAGAAGGCGATCGCCTCGAGGCCGCCTTTCACGCAGATATGGGGTTCGACAGGTGGGAAATTCGGTGCAAAAGCCATTTTGAATCGCCTTTCATCACGTCATTTTGTGATTGGGCCGCAAGACTAAGTCAATCCGGTGCAATTCACCACACTGCAAAAACGGCCCCGCCTTGCCGGCAAGGCCGTTCTTCGCAATCTTACAGGTCGAGAACCAGACGTTCCGGATCTTCCAGGCTTTCCTTGACCCGCACGAGGAAGGTCACAGCTTCCTTGCCATCAACGATGCGATGATCATAGCTGAGGGCAAGATACATCATCGGACGGATAACGATCTGGCCGCCAACGACAACCGGACGATCCTGGATCTTGTGCATGCCGAGAATACCGGACTGCGGCGCATTGAGGATCGGCGAAGACATCAGCGAACCGTAGACGCCGCCATTGGAAATGGTGAACGTACCGCCCTGCATATCGGCCATGGACAGCGCGCCATCGCGGGCAGCTCTGCCGAGGCGGCCGATGTCCTTCTCGATTTCCGCAATCGACATCTGGTCGGCATTGCGCACGACCGGCACGACGAGGCCCTTGTCCGTACCGACGGCAACGCCGACATGGGCAAAGTTCTTGTAGATGATGTCAGTGCCATCGATCTCGGCATTGACCGCCGGGATTTCCTTCAGTGCGTGGGTGACCGCCTTGGTGAAGAAACCCATGAAGCCGAGCTTGACGCCGTGCTTCTTCTCGAAGATTTCCTTGTAGCGGTTGCGCAGGTCCATCACGGCCGACATGTCCACTTCATTGTAAGTGGTCAGCATCGCTGCCGTGCTCTGGGCATCCTTGAGGCGGCGCGCAATGGTCTGGCGCAGGCGGGTCATTTTCACGCGTTCTTCGCGCGATGCATCATCAGCCGAAGAGGCGGGACGCGCTGCCTGCGGGGCAGGAGCAGCGGCAGGCTGTGCGGCAATGCCCTTGGCGACAGCATCAAGCACATCGCCCTTGAGAACCTGGCCGCGCTTGCCCGAACCCTCGACCTGCGAGACCGAAACGCCCTTTTCTGCCAGCAGCTTTGATGCTGCGGGGGACGCAGGCATCTCGCTCTCCTTGCGTTCTGTGATCGGCGTGTTGCCGGCAACCTGAGCAGCCTTGTCCTCGGCTTCTGCCGTTGACGACGCACCGGCGGCACCCGATGCCTGGGCAATGGCTTCGGGCTTGGCCTCTTCCTTTTTCGCAGAAGCGGCACCGGCGCCGCCAATCATGCCGAGCAAGGCACCAACCTCGACCGTATCGCCTTCCTTGGCGGTGATTTCCTCAAGGGAACCGGCAGCGGAGGCCGGAACCTCGATTGTTACCTTATCGGTCTCGAGTTCCACCAAAGGCTCGTCGACGGCAATCGCATCGCCGACTTTCTTGAACCATTTGCCAATGGTCGCTTCGGAAACGGATTCGCCCAGCGTTGGGACGCGGATTTCGGTTGCCATGATCTTGCTCTTCCGTTGATCTTCAGATGACTTCTGTTTGTTGTGGTTTAGGCGCCGAGGGCATCTTCAAGGAATGCTTCGAGCTGTGCAAGGTGTTTGGACATGAGGCCCGTTGCAGGCGATGCAGCGGCAGGACGTCCGGTATAGCGGACACGCTGATGCTTGGCATCGATATGCGCCAGAACCCATTCCAGATAGGGGTCGATGAAGGCCCAGGCACCCATGTTCTTGGGTTCTTCCTGACACCAGACCATCTCCGCATTGCGGAAACGCGACAGTTCCGTGATCAGCGCCTTGGCCGGGAACGGATACAGCTGTTCCACGCGCAGCAGGTAGACATCATCGATGCCGCGCTTTTCGCGCTCTTCGTAGAGGTCGTAGTAGACCTTGCCCGAGCAGAGCACGACACGGCGGATCTTGGAGTCCTTCTGCAGCTTGATCGGCTGATCTTTCAGCAGCTGCGCATCGTCCCACAGCAGACGGTGGAACGAAGAATCGCCGGTGAAATCGCTGATGGAAGACACGGCACGCTTGTGGCGCAGCAGCGACTTCGGTGTCATCAGGATCAGCGGCTTGCGGAAGTCACGCTTCATCTGGCGGCGCAGGATGTGGAAGTAATTGGCAGGCGTGGTGCAGTTCGCCACCTGCATATTGTCTTCCGCACAGAGCTGCAGATAACGCTCGAGGCGGGCCGACGAATGTTCCGGACCCTGACCCTCGTAGCCATGCGGCAGCAGGCAGACGAGACCGGACATGCGCAGCCACTTGCGCTCACCCGACGAGATGAACTGATCGAACACCACCTGGGCGCCGTTGGCGAAATCGCCGAACTGGGCTTCCCACAGGGTCAGCGCGCGCGGATCGGACAGCGAATAGCCGTATTCGAAACCAAGCACGGCTTCTTCCGAAAGCATCGAATTGATGACTTCGTAGATGGCCTGACCCTTCTGCAGGTTGTTGAGCGGGATGTAGCGCTGCTCGGTTTCCTGATCGTAGAGAACCGAATGACGCTGGCTGAACGTACCGCGTTCCACATCCTGGCCGGAAAGACGGATCGGGTGGCCTTCGATGACCAGCGAACCAAAGGCAAGAGCCTCGGCCATTGCCCAGTCGAACCCTTCGCCCGACTCGATCATCTTGGCGCGGTTGTCCTGAAAACGCTGGATCGTCCGGTGCACATTGAAACCGCCGGGAACCTCGGACAGTTTCTTGCCGATTTCCTTGACTGTCTTCAACGGGAGCCCGGTCTTGCCCCGGCGCTGCTCGTCGGCATTGTCGGCCGTACGCAGACCGCTCCAGGCGCCATCCAGCCAGTCGGCCTTGTTGGGCTTGTAGTGTTGTCCGGCTTCGAATTCCTGTTCGAGCTTTTCGCGCCAGGCGGAACGCATGGCATCGACTTCCGCCGGATTGACCAGACCTTCATCGATCAGCTTCTGCGAATAGAGCTGTACGGTGGTCTTCTGGCCGCGGATCGTCTTGTACATCAGCGGCTGCGTGAACGCAGGCTCGTCGCCCTCATTGTGGCCGAAGCGGCGGTAGCAGAACATGTCGATGACCACGGGCTTGTGGAACGTCATGCGATACTCCGTGGCAATCTTTGCCACGTAGACCACGGCTTCCGGATCGTCGCCATTCACGTGGAAAATCGGCGCCTCGATCATCTTCGCCACATCGGACGGATAGGGCGAGGAACGCGACAGGCGCGGATTGGTGGTGAAGCCGATCTGGTTGTTGATGATGAAATGCACCGTGCCGGCAACGCGGTGTCCGCGCAGGCCGGAAAGGCCAAGACATTCCGCAACCACACCCTGGCCGGCAAAGGCAGCATCGCCATGCAGCAGCAGCGGCATGATCTTGGCGCGCTCGGACAAAGGCACCATATCATCACGTTCGCGACCGGCGAGGAGATCCTGCTTGGCACGCGCCTTGCCCATGACAACCGGATTGACGATTTCGAGGTGCGAGGGATTGGCGGTCAGCGACAAATGCACCTTGTTGCCATCGAATTCGCGGTCCGACGACGCACCCAGATGGTACTTCACGTCGCCCGAACCTTCGACGTCGTCAGGCGTATAGGAGCCGCCCTTGAATTCATGGAAAATGGCGCGGTGCGGCTTAGCCATGAACTGGCTGAGCACGTTCAGGCGGCCACGATGGGCCATGCCGAGAACGATTTCCTTGAGGCCCATCGATCCGCCACGCTTGACGATCTGTTCGAGGGCCGGAATCAGCGATTCGCCGCCATCAAGGCCGAAACGCTTCGTGCCCTTGTACTTGACGTCGATGAACTGTTCGAAACCTTCGGCCTCGACCAGCTTGGAAAGGATGGCTTTCTTGCCTTCAGGCGTGAATGCGACGCCCTTGTCCGGGCCTTCGATGCGTTCCTGGATCCATGACTTTTCCACGGGATCAGAAATGTGCATGAACTCGACGCCGATGGTCGAGCAATAGGTGCGCTGCAGGATGTCGAGCATCTGCGGGATCGTCGCATATTCGAGACCCAGCACATTGTCGATGAATATCTTGCGGTCATAGTCGGCGGGCGAGAAACCGTAACTCTCGGGCGACAGCTCGTTGTAATCTTCCTTGACCTCGGCCAGGCCCAGCGGATCAAGCTTGGCATGCAGGTGGCCGCGCATGCGGTAGGCGCGGATCATCATGATGGCGCGCACCGAGTCGCGGGCGGCGTGAATGATGTCCGCATCGGAAGCAGTCTTGGCAACTGGTGCAGCCGCGCCGTTGGCCGACTTTGCCTTCAGCTTGTCGGTGATGTGCTTTTCGACCTCACCCCAGTTGCCGTCGAGCGCCGAAACCAGTTCACCGTTGCCGGCAATCGGCCAGTTCGGCTTCTCCCAGGACGCGCCCTGCGCATTCTTGATGACATCGGCCTTGCTGTCGTTGAGATTGGCGAAAAATTCCTGCCATTCGGGACCGACCGAATTCGGATCCTGCTCATACTGCGCATGCAGTTCCTCGATATAGTGAGCATTGCCACCATAGAGAAATGATGTGAGCGCGAAAATGTCGTTGGCCTGTTCTTGACGTGCCATGTGTGTGACCGGAGCACCCGCTCCGTCTCCCTTGATGAGAGCGTCCAGGACATCGTGCCCCGGAACACTCTGGGTTGAGGTTTCCGGCCCTTGCCGGGAAATCCCCCTGAATTGATCAGGGCGAACAGCCGCCCCGATCCGTCTTGGTCTTTGCCACAGGCGGAAATCCGCCCGCTTGGGTATTAGCCCTTGAGGACTTCAACCAATGTCTTGCCGAGCTGCGCCGGCGATGGCGACACACGGATGCCAGCTGCTTCCATGGCAGCGATCTTGTCTTCCGCACCGCCCTTGCCGCCGGAGATAACCGCGCCGGCATGGCCCATTGTGCGTCCGGGAGGAGCCGTACGTCCGGCAATGAAACCGGCCATTGGCTTCTTGCGGCCGCGCTTGGCTTCATCCGCGATGAACTGAGCTGCATCTTCCTCGGCCGAGCCACCGATTTCGCCGATCATGATGATCGACTTGGTTGCTTCGTCAGCCAGGAACATTTCCAGGATGTCGATGAACTCGGTGCCCTTTACAGGATCGCCGCCGATACCGACTGCGGTTGTCTGGCCAAGGCCTTCATTCGTTGTCTGGAACACTGCCTCATAGGTAAGTGTGCCGGAGCGGGATACAACACCCACCGAACCCTTCTGGAAGATATTGCCCGGCATGATGCCGATCTTGCATTCTTCCGGGGTAAGGACACCAGGGCAGTTCGGGCCGATCAGGCGTGAGGCGGAACGCTCGAGGCGGGCCTTGACGCGAACCATGTCGATGACCGGAATGCCTTCGGTGATGCAGATGATCAGCGGGATTTCCGCATCGATCGCTTCAATGATGGCTTCGGCAGCACCTGCCGGCGGCACATAGATGACCGAGGCGTTGGCGCCCGTGCGATCCTTGCCTTCGGCAACCGAGGCAAAGATCGGGAGCTGGGCACCGGCACCGGTCGGCAACTTGCCTTCCCAGGTCTCGCCGCCCTTTTTCGGGTGGATACCACCAACCATCTGGGTACCGTAATAGGCCAGAGCCTGTTCGGTGTGGAATGTTCCGGTCTTGCCGGTCAGGCCCTGCACGAGAACCTTGGTGTCTTTGTTGACGAGAATGGACATACGAGACCTTTTCTATTGGTGATCGACGGGCACGATGCGGCGGTAAATACCGCTGACAACGTCCTGCCAGATGTCGCTTCCGGCCGGTGCAAATTCCACACGCAACCGGAACCGGTCTTGATCTTCGAATTGATAGCGGCTGCGGGCCCTGCCGCGCGGTGACGACTTTTCCAGAACCAGTTCATCGCCGGACCACGTCCCCGTCGCCGGAGCGGGCGGGACAAAGCCGACGGTATCGAACTGATACAGCTTGTAGGTGCCGTCATTGACATCGAAGCCGAAAATGTTCCGGGCTTCGAATGTCGTCTGGCCATCGCGAACTTGACGATAGGTCTGGTTCAGAAACAATCCGCCGAGATCGCTCTCGGCGGAAAGATATCCCTTCGCCGCCCCGGCACGTGTCCAGGGCGTCGCCGAAACCTGCTCTTCGCCTTCAAACGAACCCAGAAGGGCCTGAAGGCGCTGATGCTCCGGTCGAAGGGGCGATGGGGTTGTCATCGGCGTGCTCTTTAGCCCTTGACTGCCTTGACGATCTTCTGAGCGGCGTCATCGAGATCATCGGCGGAAACGACATTGAGGCCGCTTTCATTGATGATCTTCTTGCCGAGCTCGGCATTGGTGCCTTCAAGACGGACAACCAGCGGAACCTTCAAGCCCACTTCCTTGACCGCAGCGATCACACCTTCGGCGATCACATCGCATTTCATGATGCCGCCGAAAATGTTGATCAGGATGCCTTCAACCGCCGGATCGGCCGTGATGATCTTGAATGCGGCCGTCACCTTCTCCTTGCTGGCGCCGCCGCCAACGTCGAGGAAGTTCGCAGGCTCAGCACCATACAGCTTGATGATGTCCATCGTTGCCATGGCAAGACCTGCACCATTGACCATGCAGCCGATGTTGCCGTCGAGAGCAACATAGGCAAGGTCATACTTGGAAGCTTCGATTTCCTTGGCATCTTCTTCCGTGGTGTCACGCAGCTCGACCACATCAGGATGACGGAACAGCGCATTGCCATCGAAGGAAACCTTGGCGTCGAGAACGCGCAGGCGGCCATTGGTCATGACGATCAGCGGGTTGACCTCGAGCAGGCTCATGTCCTTCTCGGTGAAAGCCTTGTACAGGATCGGGAACAGCGATTCACCGTCGGTCCGGGCTTCGCCGGTCAGACCGTAAGCGTCATTGATCTTCTTTACATCATCTGCGGTCACGCCCTTTTCGGGATCGATCGCCACGGTGATGATCTTTTCCGGTGTGTCGTGCGCGACAGCTTCGATGTCCATGCCGCCTTCTGTGGATACCACGAAAGCCGGACGGCCAACCGTGCGGTCGACGAGGATCGACAGATAGAGCTCGCGATCAATGTCCGCACCGTCTTCGATGTAGAGACGGTTGACCTGCTTGCCGGCCGGGCCGGTCTGCTTGGTCACGAGCGTGTTGCCGAGCATTTCCTTGGCATTGGCAACAACTTCTTCGACCGACCTGGAAAGGCGGACGCCGCCCTTCGCATCGGGGCCGAGTTCCTTGAACTTGCCCTTGCCGCGGCCGCCCGCATGAATCTGGCTTTTCACCACATAAAGCGGACCGGGCAGCGTCTTCGCCCACTCTTCCGCCTGCTCGACGGAATAGACGGCAACGCCATTGGCAATGGGCGCACCGAAGGAGTGGAGCAGGCGCTTGGCCTGATATTCGTGAATATTCATCAGTTAACTTCCTCTACGAAAAATCCGGTGCGTGCACGGGATCGTTTCAGAACGTTCAGGCCGAATTACTTGAGATTCGGCGCGATGGCGATGCAGGCTTCGCAAAGACCGGCGACAGAGGCCACCGAGTTTTCGAACGCCTTTTCTTCGGTCTTGTTGAGATCGATTTCGATGATGCGCTCGACGCCGCCGGCACCGATGATGACAGGCACGCCGACATACATGTCCTTGACGCCGTACTGGCCGGAGAGGTGCGCTGCGACAGGCAGGACGCGCTTCTTGTCCTTGAGGAAGGCTTCAGCCATCTGGATGGCGGAAGATGCCGGGGCATAGAAGGCCGAACCGGTCTTCAGCAGGCCAACGATCTCCGCGCCGCCGTCACGGGTGCGCTGAATGATCTGGTCGAGCTTTTCCTGGCTGGTCCAGCCCATCTTGACGAGGTCCGGCAGCGGAATGCCGGCAACGGTCGAATAACGGGCAAGCGGCACCATCGAATCGCCATGGCCGCCGAGAACGAAGGCGGTAACATCTTCCACCGAAACCTTGAACTCGTCAGCAAGGAAGTAGCGGAAGCGGGCGCTGTCGAGAACGCCGGCCATGCCGACGACCATGTTCTTCGGCAGGCCGGAGAATTTCTGCAATGCCCAGACCATCGCGTCGAGCGGGTTGGTGATGCAGATGACGAAGGCGTTGGGTGCATACTTCTTGATGCCCGCGCCAACCTGTTCCATGACCTTGAGGTTGATGCCGAGCAGATCGTCACGGCTCATGCCGGGCTTGCGCGGTACGCCGGCGGTCACGATGACCACATCCGACCCCTCGATCGCCGAATAATCATTGGCGCCGACGAGCTTGGCGTCAAAATCGTCAACCGGTGACGACTGGGCAATATCGAGCCCTTTGCCCTGAGGAATGCCTTCTGCGATGTCGAAGAGCACGATGTCACCGAGCTCCTTGAGCCCGATCAAATGTGCCAATGTGCCACCGATCATGCCTGAACCGATGAGGGCGATTTTGTTACGTGCCATGCTGGTTACTTCCCTGATCTGAAGTCTGGACGGACGCCAAAGGACATCGACGACGTCGGGCAGAGCCCGCGATCATGCGCCTTTGCGTTGGGACGTTCGAATATTCCTCTTTCAAAAATAACTCAACCAAAAATTTTCCCCTCAATAAATTCAATCGTTTAGATTTGATGGGATTTACGTAAACGTCAATTGAATTTAGCTTGGGGAAGGTTTTTCTGGCATTATCTAACATAGGCAACATATCAAAATGATGAAATAAGGGCGACCCGTATCACAGTCATTTGATAGCCATTCAGGCTTCCGAGGATATCGGCATTTCCTGCGCCTGCGCTGCCTCAGCCAGGTACTCCTCGCTCTGCATTTCAAAAAGCCGGGATGCGGTGCGGTCAAATTCGAAAGCTTCGGTACCCCGCTTGGCTTCATAAAGCTTGTCCGGTGATGCTGCCGCGGAAATCACCACATGCACATGATGATCGTACAAAATATCGATCAGGATAATGAAACGCTTGGCCTCGTTGCGTCTGGCATAATCGAGAATCGGCACATCATCGATAAAGATGGTCTGGTAGCGCGAAATGATGGCCGCATAGTCCAGCGCACCCAAAGGCTTTGAGCAGAGATCGGCAAAACCGAAACGCGCGACATGCCGTGCTGCCCGCGGCACCACCACATTGTGGCCTTTGACTTTGAAATGCTCCTCTGAAACGGCGGCACCTTCGGTTGCCGTATGCCATGCTTCATCCATTTTCTGCTTTGTATCGTCGGACAAAGGCGAGAGGTAAACCGGCATGCGGTTGAGCTTCTCCAGCCGGTAATCCGTGCGGGCATCTAGATTGACCACATCGACATGGGTCTTGAGCAGGTCGATGAACGGCAGGAACAGCTGGCGGTTGAGACCATCGCGATAAAGATCGTCCGGTTCCACGTTGGATGTGGCAATGAGCACGACACCACGCTCGAACAGCGCCCTGAACAAGCGCGACAGGATCATCGCATCGGCGATATCTGTGACAGTGAACTCATCGAAACACAAAACCCAAGCCTGCTCCGCCAGAGCATCGGCAACGGGCGGGATCGGATCGTCCTGCTTCGTCTCACCGTTCTTGTGCGCTTTGCGATGCGCATTGATGCGCTCGTGCACATCAGCCATGAAATCGAGAAAATGTGCCCGGCGCTTGCGCTTGGCCGGGACAAGCTGGTGAAACATGTCCATCAGCATGGTCTTGCCGCGCCCGACCTCGCCAAAGATATAGAGACCTTTGATCACTTCATGCCGCGGCGAGCGGCGGCTGAACAGCCAGCCCAGCGCACTCGACTTGGTGGCAAGCCGCTTTGTCGCAAGCTCGCGTATCAGCCGGTCGAAACGATCCGCCAGCTGCTCCTGTGCCGGATCGACAGCAATATCCCCCGCCTGCACCAGCGAATCGTAGCGCTCGCGCACGGAGGGAAACACTTTCAGATTATCGTGCGACATGCGGATTGCAGTCTCCGGATGTGTGCAGCAGCTGGATTCGCGCTGCACACTCCCCTTTCAGGCTTAACGTGACAGGCTCAGATTCTGCCCGCCGGAGGTCTGGCCATCAAAGCGCGAAGACCCTGAGGAGTAAAGCCGGGCAACCGTGCCGCCTGCTGCATCGTACAGGGTGAGCTGCTTGCCGCTCACGGCCCAGGACGAAAGATTTGCCAGTTCACCCGGGCAACGCAATGGACCGGCGCGATAACCCTGACCGAACTTGGTCTGCGGCGTAGCGATCTTGCAGGACTGACCGGCCAGTGAGGCGTTCCAGACACCGGCAACACTGCCGGCGGTGACGTCAGGAGCGTTTGCCGGCGGAAGCGACGCGACCTGCGTGCCTTGGCCAGTAGGCGCAGCACCGCTACCGGTGGTTGGTGCGGTCGGAAACTGATTGGCTCCGCCGGGTGGCGGCAATTGGCTCTGGGTCACGGATCCGGACGGCGCAGACTGCAAGGGCGCAGGCCGGGGCGTAACGCGGTCCATACCGTCATTGTCAAAGCGCGTACTCTGGCAGCCTGCCAGAACCATGCCGACAGCGGCAACGGCCAGCAAATTGACGTTCAAAGTCCCCATAGTCTTACTCTCCATCTACGCATCCAACAGAAAAAATGCGATTCGACTTGGCATTGTTACCCACGATACAAAGGATATCGCGGCGAAATTTCAACCCGCCAGGCGGCAAAACAAGCCTGTTTCCGGCCTGCCGCCGCGGCAGAAGCATCGAAAACTCCCTGAACTGGCAATATCGCCACACTATCCAGAGCCGTTCCCGTTTGGCTGGAAGCCATAACCTTGCGCAAGTCAACCATTTTAAGGTGAATAAAGTCTTATGATGGCGATACGCGGTAATGACGGAAATGTGTGAGGCGCCCCATTGAAGTCCGTCAACGGCAAGGATATTTCTTGAGCATGACACTCATAAATAAAACACCTCAACGAATTCGCCACGAAACCCGCCTGCGCCTCCTCGATGTGCAGGACGTCAAACATCTGACACCGCGCATGGTGCGCGTCACCCTTGCCGGCGACCAGCTGGAAGGTTTTGTCAGCGCCGGTTATGGCGATCACATCAAGATTTTCTTTCCGCCTGCCGGAAGCGGGCCGATTGTTCCCGTTCTCGGCCCCGATGGGATCAGTTTTCCGGAAGACACGCCGCGTCCGGAAATGCGGGACTACACACCGCGCAACTATCATGCAGCATCCAAAACCCTCGATGTCGATTTCGTGCTGCATGGCGATGGCCCCGCATCCACATGGGCAGCACAGGCTAAGCCCGGTCAGCAGATTGTCATTGGCGGACCACGCGGCTCGATGATCATTCCCGATGCCTATGACTGGTATTTTCTGGCAGGCGATGAAACGGCCCTCCCCGCTATCGGGCGCCGCCTCGAAGAACTGCCGGCCACGGCCCGCGTCGTCGCGGTGATCGAGGTTGAGGACAAAGCCGAAGAACAGGAAATCAAGACCAGCGCCAACGCCGGAATTGTCTGGGTTCACCGCAATGGTGCGGAAGCCGGCAACAATGACCTGTTGCTGCGAACGATTGAAAGCCTGACCTTGCCCGAGGGTGATTGCTACGCTTTCATCGCCTGCGAAAGCAGCATATCCAAATCCATCCGAACCCATCTGGTCGAGCAGCGCGGCTTCAACGGCGAATGGGTGAAAGCGGCCGGTTACTGGTTGCGCGGCGTGGCGGACGCGCACGAACCCCACTGACATCATCTTTGCGTTGCCGGTCTGACGGCGCTGGGGTAGGGTTTATGCCCTCCCCATAAGGATCAACAACATGTCTCAGCCGCAAAACACGCGCATCGTCCTCGCATCCAGGCCGCAAGGACCGGTAAAACCGGGCAATTTCCGCATCGAAGCCGTACCGGTTCCCGCGCCTGGCGACGGCGAGATCCTGCTCAAGATTCTGTTCCTGTCTCTCGATCCCTATATGCGCGGCCGTATGGACGACGCTGTGTCCTATGCGACCCCGGTTGCCGTTGACGGGGTCATGGAAGGCGGAACCGTTGCGGAGGTAATCGAGAGCAAACATCCCGGCTACCAGCCCGGCGATATCGTTCTTTCCCATTCCGGCTGGCAGAGCTATGCCCTCTCCGATGGTGCCGGTCTGCGCAAGCTCGATCCGGATGCCGCGCCGCTGTCAACGGCTGTCGGCATTCTCGGCATGCCGGGTTTTACCGCCTATGCGGGACTCCTGACCATCGGCCAGCCCAAGCCAGGGGAAACCGTCGTCGTCGCCGCGGCCAGCGGACCGGTGGGATCGACGGTCGGCCAAATCGCCCGAATCGAGGGCGCACGGGCGGTCGGTATTGCCGGTGGCGCAGACAAATGTGCATTCGTCCGCGACGAACTGGGGTTCGATGTCGCGATTGACCACCGCGCACCCGATTTTGCCGAACAGCTGCAACAGGCCTGCCCGTCTGGTATCGACGTTTATTTTGAAAATGTCGGCGGTGCGGTCTGGGACGCGGTTTTCCCGCTGCTCAACACCTTCGCGCGCGTGCCGGTCTGCGGCCTGATCGCGCAATATGACGGTCTCGATCTTTCCGGCAAGGATCGCCTGCCGGCGCTCATGCGCGACATCCTGAAGAAGAGCCTGACCGTGCGCGGCTTCATCCAGCGTGAATTCATCGATCAGCGTCCGGTCTTCCTTGAAACCATGAGCGGCTGGTTGCGCAGCGGCGAAATCAAATACCGCGAGGACATTGTCGATGGGCTCGCCAATGCCCCTGAAGCTTTCATGGGGCTGTTGAAAGGGCATAATTTCGGCAAGCTGGTGATCCGGGTCGCCTGACGCCGGACAGGATTGAATGCCGGTGACACAGCTTTGATACGGCTGGCACTGGCAATTCTTCACCTTTTCCGCCATATAAGCCCTCTATCGACATCGGAATGGCTATACAGGCTGACAGAAGCATGGCAGTGCGCGCGCAATTTGCAAAGATGAACGGGCTTGGCAACGAGATAATCGTTGCCGACATGCGTGGCCGTGCGGATCATGTTGCCCCGGGGGCGGCCATTGCGCTCAATGGCGATCCAGCCACCAAGTTCGATCAGATCATGGCAATCCATGCGCCGCGCACCCAGGGTACGGAAGCCTATATCGAGATCATCAATTCCGACGGCACTCAGGCACAGGCCTGCGGCAACGGCATGCGCTGTGTCGTGCAGGCTCTTGCCGCCGAAACCGGCAAACGGGAATTCACCTTCGAAACCATTGCCGGAATTCTGACGGCTCATGAACATGCTGACGGCATGATTTCCGTCGATATGGGCAAGCCGCGTTTCGGCTGGCAGGAAATCCCGCTGGCTGAAGCCTTCCACGACACACGCCAGATCGAGTTGCAGATCGGACCGATTGATGCGCCTGTCCTGCACTCCCCCTCCGTCGCGAGCATGGGCAACCCACACGCGATCTTCTGGGTCGAGCAGGATGTCTGGACCTACGATCTTGAGCGCTTTGGCCCGCTGCTCGAAAATCACCCGATTTTCCCCGAACGCGCCAACATCTCGATTGCCCACGTGACCAGCCGCAATGCCATGACCCTGCGCACCTGGGAGCGCGGCGCCGGGCTGACCCGGGCCTGCGGTTCGGCCGCCTGTGCAGCTGCCGTGTCCGGTGCCCGCACGGGCCGCACCGAACGAACAGTGACGGTGACCGTTCCCGGTGGTCCGCTGGTGATTGAATGGCTGGACAATGATCATGTCATGATGACCGGACCCGCCGAATGGGAATTTTCCGGCTCGTTTGATCCGCAGAGTGGTCAATGGCAGCGGGACGAGACAACGCCATCGCAGGGAGCCGCCTGATGGCTGTGGATGTCGTCACGTTTGGCTGCCGCCTCAACACCTACGAATCCGAGGTGATGAGGCGCGAGGCCGACGCTGCCGGGCTTGGTGCGCTGGAAAATGGTGCGATCATCTTCAACACCTGCGCCGTAACCAGCGAAGCCGTACGGCAAGCACGGCAGGCAATCCGCAAGGCACGGCGAGACAATCCGCAGGCCCGCATCATTGTCACCGGCTGCGCCGCCCAGACCGGGGCTGACGAATTTGCCGCCATGGATGAGGTCGATCTCGTTCTCGGCAACGAGGAAAAGCTGAAATCCAATTCGTACCGCATGCTGCCCGATTTCGGTGTCAACCAGTTCGAGAAGGTGCGCGTCAACGACATCATGGAGGTGCGTGAAACCGCATCCCACATGGTCGATGCCATCGAGGGCCGGGCACGGGCCTTTGTACAGGTGCAGAACGGCTGCGATCATCGCTGCACGTTCTGCATCATCCCCTATGGCCGCGGCAATTCCCGCTCCGTACCGATGGGCGGCGTGATCGAACAGGTCAAACGGCTCGTTGGCAACGGCTATAACGAAGTGGTCCTCACCGGCGTCGACATGACCAGCTATGGACCCGATCTGCCGGGCTCCTTGCGCCTCGGCAAGCTCGTCAAGACCGTTCTCGGCCAAGTGCCTGATCTGAAACGTCTGCGCCTCTCCTCTATTGATTCCATCGAAGCGGATGATGATCTGATGGAGGCACTGGCGACGGAAAGCCGGCTGATGCCGCACTTGCATCTGTCGCTGCAGTCGGGCGACAACATGATCCTGAAGCGGATGAAACGCCGCCATCTGCGCGAGAACTCCATCGAGTTCTGTGAAAACGTCCGCAAGATCCGCCCCGATATTGTGTTCGGTGCCGATATCATTGCCGGTTTCCCCACCGAGACCGATGAGATGTTTGAAAACTCCATCGGGATTGTCGAGGAATGCGGACTCACCCATCTGCATGTCTTCCCGTTCAGCCCGCGCGAAGGCACGCCGGCAGCGCGCATGCCGCAGGTGAACCGGCAGATCGTCAAAACCCGCGCTGCCCGGCTGCGGGCGGCGGGCAACGCGGCTTACCGCTCCCATCTCGACCGTCTTGTCGGCACGAACCAGCGCATACTCGTCGAACGCGAGGGGCTTGGCCGAACCGAAGGGTTTACCCTCGTCGGCCTGAACGGCGGGGCGCCCGGCGAAATCATTGAACGGCCGATCAGCGGGCATGACGGCGACAGGCTGCTGGCCGCAGACAGCGACCGGCACGCAGCGTAATCACAACGAGCAAAGCAGCATTCATGGCTCTGGGTTTTATCAAAAAGATATTTTCATTCGGCAAGAAGGAAGTCGACGAGGTTCCGGCCGAAATACCTGTCCCCGCGCTCGAGGCGCCCGTTCAACCGACCACCGAACAGGTTTATGAGGACACAACGGCACAGGAAGCCTTAGCCCTTCCAGCCGAGGCGGAACCTGTCGAGACCGAGCTGGTTGAGCCGGTGCCCGTTGAAGAACCAGCGCCGGTTGCAATCGAGCCCGAACCCGAACCGGTCATAACCCCAGTTATCCCGGAAACGGCATTGGCCGAGCCCGAGCCAGTTATCTTACCGGTCGAGGAAGAGCTGCCCATTCCGTTCAACGCAGCGGAAGAGCCGTTTGAACAGACGCTGGCAGAAGCGCTGACCCCGCCCGTGCATGTGCCGGAACCCATTGTCGACATGCCTGCACCGGTGGAGCCGGTTGCGGCGCCCAAGCCGGCCTCGTCAAAGGTAACAGTCACCAGGACCGTCGAAGAAAAGAAGGCCGAAGAGCAGGTTGCCGCCGAGCCGGAGAAACGCCTTACCTGGTTCGAGCGGCTGCGCAAGGGCCTGGCCCGCTCATCCCAGCAGCTGGGCGATTCCATCGGCGGAATCTTCACCCGTCGCAAGCTCGACGAAGACACGCTGCAGGATCTCGAAGATGTGCTGATTCAGGCCGATCTCGGCATGGAAACCGCCATCCGCATTACCGGTTCCCTGAATGCCACGCGTTACGGCAAGGATATCAGTTCGGAAGAAGTCCGCACCATCATGGCGACTGAGATCGAAAAGGTGCTCGGGCCGGTTGCCAAGCCGCTGGAACTTGACCTTTCGCACAAGCCGCATGTCATTCTGGTTGTCGGCGTCAACGGCACCGGCAAGACCACGACCATCGGCAAGCTCGCGGCCAAACTCACAGCGGGTGGTCTCAGCGTCATGCTGGCGGCCGGCGATACATTCCGCGCTGCGGCGATCGAGCAATTGCATATCTGGGGGAAGCGCACCGGCGCACCGGTGGTTTCGTCGAAGCTCGGTGCCGATGCGGCCGGGCTTGCCTATGATGCGTGGAAACAGGCAAAGGAGGCCGGAAGCGACGTCCTGATCATCGATACGGCCGGACGCCTGCAGAACCGGACCGAGCTGATGGACGAGCTTGCCAAGATTGTCCGCGTCCTCGGCAAGAACGATCCCGATGCACCGCATACCGTGCTGCAGACACTGGATGCCACCACCGGCCAGAATGCCCTCAATCAGGTCGAGATTTTCAAGAATGTCGCCGGCGTCAACGGTCTGGTCATGACCAAGCTCGACGGCACGGCACGCGGCGGCATCCTCGTTGCCATTTCAGCCAGGCACAAATTGCCGGTTTATTTCATCGGCGTGGGCGAACAGGTCGATGACCTCGAGCCCTTTGCCGCCAAAGATTTTGCCAAAGCCATCGCGGGAGTTGCATGATGGACCAATCCGTATTTGAACGGGATCCATCCGATCCCAAGCGCAAGGAAGTTACACCCCTTCTGAAGCTGGTGCTGGAACTTGGACCGTTGATGGTCTTCTTCTTCGCCAATTCCCGCGGCGAATGGCTGATCGAGCGCTTTCCCGCGCTGGCGAACATCGGCGGGCCGATTTTCATCGCCACCGCGCTGTTCATGGTCGCAACCGTACTGGCGCTGGCCGTGTCGTGGATATTGATCCGCAGCCTGCCGATCATGCCGCTGGTTTCAGGCATCGTGGTTCTGGTGTTTGGTTCGCTGACACTTTGGCTGCACGACGAAAATTTCATCAAGATAAAGCCGACCATCATCAATGCCCTGTTCGGGGTGATCCTGCTGGGCGGCCTCTACTTCGGCAAATCGCTTCTCGGCTATGTTTTCGACAGCGCCTTCAAGCTCAATGCCGAGGGCTGGCGCAAACTCACCCTGCGCTGGGGCATATTCTTCCTGTTCCTGGCCGTGTTGAACGAGGTGGTCTGGCGCAGCTTCTCGACGGATTTCTGGGTTGCTTTCAAGGTCTGGGGTACCATGCCCATAACCTTGCTTTTCACCTTCGCGCAAATGCCTCTGGTGATGAAACACTCGCTTGAACCCTTGGCCGGCAAAGGTACGCAAGGCAAGGAAAAATAGCCGCTCTAAGGCTTCAGCGCCTTTTCGACAGCAGGCATCAGATCATCGCGGATCGATGCCTCGCTGAAAGGCCCGACGTGCTTGTAGAGAATGGTGCCGTCGCGACCGACAAGGAAAGTTTCCGGCACGCCGTAGACGCCCCATTCGATCCCGGCCCGGCCGCTCGCATCAACACCGATCATGTCGAACGGATTGCCAAGTTCACCCAGGAATTTCAGCGCATTTTCGTCCTTGTCCTTGTAGTTGAGACCGGCGATGCGAAACCGCTTGTCCTTGGCGAGCTGCATCAGCAGCGGATGTTCCGCACGGCACGGCACACACCACGAGCCGAAGACATTGACCAGTGTCAGCTGACCCTTGAAGGCGGACGGTTCCATACCCGGAACCGGTTGCCCGCCCTTGGTCAATCCTGCCAGAGGCGGAAGGGTCAGGTACGGGGCCGGCTTACCGATCAATGCAGAGGGGATGACACTTTCGTCCCGCCCGAGCGCGAGCTGGAAGGCAAAAATACCGGCCAGAACCACAAAGAGCAGCAGGGGCAGGAAGGCGAACAGCGAGAAGCGTCGGTGTGGAGCCTGTCCTTTGATATCCGGTCCGCTCACGATGCGTTATCCGTTCGCGCCTCGGAGCGGCGGCGTACGCCGCGGGTTTCCAGCTCCTGCAGCGCGAGACGCTGCGTGCGCTGATCGATCAGTATCCAGCCGACGAGCGCCGCGAGGACCGCTATGGACACGCCGTAGGACGCGAGGACAAAAGCCGTATGGGTCATGATTACACCCCCCTCCGTTCCGCACTGCGTGCCGCGATACGGCGCATGGCGACAACCCGCCGGCGCCAGATCTCATTGCGCATGGCCATGATGTGCAGGGTGAAGAACAGCAGCGTGAAGCCGACGGCCATCACCAGAAGCGGCCAGAGCAATGAAGGATGAATGGTTGGTCCTCCCATGCGGATAACCGATGCGGGCTGATGCAATGTGTTCCACCAGTCGACGGAGAACTTGATGATCGGAATGTTGATAAAGCCGACCAGCGTCAGGATAGCCGTCGCCTTGGAGGATTTTGCCGGATCGTCCATCGCCCGGGTCAACGCAATGATACCGAGATACATCAGGAACAGCACGAAAACCGAAGTCAGCCGTGCGTCCCACACCCACCAGGTGCCCCACATGGGTTTGCCCCATAAAGAGCCGGTAATGAGCGCGAGAGCAGTGAAAGCAGCGCCAATGGGTGCTGCTGCCTTGGCGGAGACATCCGCCAATGGATGGCGCCAGACCAACGTTCCGATGGCTGAAATGCTCATGACCGTGTAGCACATCATCGACAGCCATGCGAAAGGCACATGGATGAACATGATCTTGACGGTCGAACCCTGCTGATAATCGTCAGGCGCTTGAAATGACATCCACAATCCGGCAGCCAGAACCAGCAATGTGATCCCGACAAGCCATGGCAGCACGATCCCGGCAAAGTTGATGAACCGGGTTGGGTTGGCCAGATCGATCCAGCGTCCGGCTTTTGAAACAGCTTCAGTCATGGCGATTTCTTAGCTTCCCGGGCTCTGTTTCGCAATTCACCATCACATGATCCTCCCAAGCCCGAAAGGATCGTGCGTCGCGCGGCGCATGTCAATCAGCCGACGATTTCAACGCTGCGGCGGCTGCCAGCGGTCCAATGACCGCAAAGAACAGTGTAATTGCAACGAGAATAAGAAAGGGCGCGACAAAAGGCGCGGGGTCTTGCACTGCCCCGTAGGCTGCAGACACGCCGAAGATCAGCACGGGAATGGTCAAAGGCAGGATGATCACCGACACGAGCAGGCCGCCGCGCGGCAGTGCGACGGCAACCGCGGCGCCGACGGCGCCGATCAGCGTTATGGCCGGTGTGCCGACGAGCAGGGTCAGGGTTGTCGCGCCGATGGCTGCGGGCTCCATGTTCATGAACAGGCCGAGCAAAGGGGAAGCTATGACCAGCGGCAGCACACACGTGCTCCAATGTGCCAGACATTTCACCAGTACGGTCAACGCCAATATGTGTCGGTCCGAAGCCATGATCAGCAGATCAAGAGATCCGTCATCGCGGTCGGCTTGAAACAGCCGGTCGAGACCGAGCAGCGTCGCCAGAAGGGCGCCGATCCACAGCATCGCGGGTCCGATTCGTGCAAGGAGCTTCAAATCCGGCCCGACGCCGAACGGCACGACGGCGATAACGGCGAGAAAGAACAATATCCCGATCAGCACGCCTCCACCGGCACGCAGACCCAAGCGGGTGTCGCGGAGAAACAGCGAAAGCATCAGAAGCCGCCCCTTCCCATCACGAGTTCCTGAGCCCCGTCCAATCCCAGCGGCAGATGGGTTGCGGCGACGACGATACCGCCGCCGGAAAGATGCGCACGCATGACGCCGGCGAACTGATCCTCCGATCCTTTGTCGAGGCCCGCTGTCGGTTCATCCAGAAGCCAGACCGGGCGATGGCTGATCAGGAGCCGCGCGATACTGGCACGCCGTTTTTGCCCAGTGGAGAGATAGCCGAACGGCAGATGGCCGATATCACCGAGCTGCACGCGGTCCAGCGCTTCATCAATCGTATGGTTCCCGATGCCGCTGAACGACTGCCAGAAGCGCAGATTCTCTTCGACGCTCAGGACGGGTTTCATGGCATTGAGGTGACCGAGATAATGACAGGCCGAAACAAGCCCGTCGAAACCCGCTGGCGCAGCATCAAGCCGGATACGGCCTTCGGCTTTGTCCAGAAGTCCGGCGATGATTCGCAGGAGCGTTGATTTCCCGGCCCCGTTCGGCCCCGTAATCATCAGCGCCTCTCCACCCGCGACGGCAAAGTTCAGCCCGGAAAACAAAATCTCCCCGCCCCGCTCCCCTGCCAGATTTTCGGCGACTAGCCGCATGAAGTTCCCGCTCTTGTTAACCCCGACGTGCCGCCCGGAATGACCCATGTGCATTTCGACGCAGTCTCAAATTTTGACGAATGTCGGTCTGGCACAGATCGATGAAAATCTCTATATAGCAGTCAACCATGCCAGCGGTCGGCATGGAAACCATTTTTGGCCGATCTTCAATACGGGCGCCTTTTCGGACCTGTAGCGGGACGGACAGCGGAAATGACTGCACCCGCACCTTAGCGCGTCCTTGAAACGCGGCAAAGGCGTTCGTCCCGGGTGAGGCCAGTAGCATAAGGACGACGCAACATGTCTCAAATCGACAGTTTCAAATGCCGTAAAACCCTATCCGTAGGGGATAAGGAATATGTCTATTACAGCTTGACCGAAGCTGAGAAAAACGGCCTGGAAGGCATTTCCAAGCTTCCCTTCTCCATGAAAGTCCTCCTCGAAAACCTGCTTCGCTTTGAAGACAATCGCTCGGTTTTCAAGAAGGACATCGAAAACGTCGCCAAATGGCTTGTCGATCGCGGCAGTGCCGGCGCTGAAATCGCCTATCGCCCGGCCCGTGTCCTCATGCAGGACTTTACTGGCGTTCCTGCGGTCGTGGACCTTGCAGCAATGCGCGATGCCATGGTCAACCTTGGCGGCGACCCGGAAAAGATCAATCCGCTCGTCCCGGTTGATCTGGTTATCGATCACTCGGTGATCGTTGACGAGTTCGGCAATCCGCAGGCTTTCAAGCGCAATGTCGATCTCGAATATGAGCGCAACGGCGAACGTTACCGCTTCCTGAAGTGGGGCCAGCAGGCATTCAAGAATTTCCGCGTCGTTCCTCCGGGTACGGGCATCTGCCATCAGGTCAACCTTGAATATCTGGCCCAGGCAGTCTGGACCAAGGAAGAAGACGGTGTCACCGTCGCCTATCCCGATACCTGCGTTGGCACTGATTCGCACACGACCATGGTCAACGGCCTTGGCGTTTTGGGCTGGGGCGTTGGTGGCATCGAAGCGGAAGCGTCCATGCTGGGTCAGCCGGTTTCCATGCTCTTGCCTGAAGTCATCGGCTTCCGCCTGACCGGCAAGGTCAAGGAAGGCGTCACGGCAACCGATCTCGTGCTCACCGTGGTTCAGATGCTGCGTAAGAAGGGCGTCGTCGGCAAGTTCGTCGAGTTCTTCGGCCCCGGCCTCGAGAGCATGACGCTGGCTGATCGTGCCACCATCGGCAATATGGGTCCGGAATACGGCGCCACCTGCGGCTTCTTCCCGATCGACCGCGAAACCATCAACTACATGCATATGTCCGGCCGCGACGAAGAGCGTCTGGCACTGGTCGAAGCCTATTCGAAGGCGCAGGGCATGTGGCGCGAACCCGGCTCGGCCGATCCTGTTTTCACCGACACGCTGGAACTCGATCTCGGCACCGTGGTGCCGTCCATGGCGGGCCCGAAGCGTCCGGAAGGCCGTATTGCCCTCGAGGGCATTGCCTCCGGTTTCCACGAATCGCTGCAGAAGGAATACAAGAAGACCACGCAGCTTGATGCCCGTTATCCGGTTGAAGGCGAAGACTATGATCTCGGCCATGGCGATGTTGCCATTGCCGCGATCACCTCCTGCACCAACACCTCGAACCCGAGCGTGCTGATTGCCGCCGGCCTTCTCGCCCGCAACGCCGCTGCCAAGGGTTTGAAGTCCAAGCCCTGGGTGAAGACGTCGCTGGCGCCCGGCTCGCAGGTTGTTGCCGCCTATCTTGAAAATGCCGGCCTGCAGGTTGAACTCGACAAGCTCGGCTTCAATCTCGTTGGTTTCGGCTGCACCACCTGCATCGGCAATTCCGGCCCGCTGCCTGCACCGATCTCCAAGACCATCAATGACAAGGGTCTGATCGCTGCAGCCGTGCTTTCCGGCAACCGCAACTTCGAAGGCCGCGTTTCGCCGGACGTCCAGGCGAACTACCTGGCTTCTCCGCCGCTGGTTGTTGCCTATGCCCTGGCCGGTTCGGTCACCAAGGACCTGACAACCGAGCCGCTTGGCGAAGATCAGGACGGCAACCCGGTGTTCCTCAAGGATATTTGGCCGTCTTCGCACGAGATCCAGGAGTTCATCACCAAGAACGTCACCCGCAAGCTGTTCGCATCAAAATACGCGGATGTGTTCAAGGGCGACCAGAACTGGCAGGACGTCAAGGTGCCGGCTGGCCAGACCTACGCATGGGATGACAACTCGACCTATGTGCAGAACCCGCCCTACTTTGTCGGCATGGGCAAGACACCGGGCATCGTCAACGATATCAAGGGTGCGCGTATCCTTGGTCTCTTCGGCGACAAGATCACCACCGACCACATCTCTCCGGCCGGTTCGATCAAGGCGGCCTCGCCTGCCGGCAAGTACCTAACTGATCACGGTGTGGCACCCCTGGACTTCAACCAGTACGGTACGCGTCGCGGCAACCATGAAGTGATGATGCGCGGCACGTTCGCCAACATCCGCATCCGCAATCACATGCTTGGTGAAAATGGCCGCGAAGGCGGGTACACGATCCATTACCCCTCGAAAGAGGAAATGCCGATCTATGATGCCGCCATGCAGTACCGCAGCGAGAATGTCCCGCTCGTCATCTTTGCCGGTATCGAATACGGCAATGGTTCATCGCGTGACTGGGCGGCCAAGGGCACGAACCTTCTCGGCGTTCGCGCTGTGATTTCCCAGTCCTTCGAACGCATCCATCGTTCGAATCTCGTGGGAATGGGCATCGTCCCCTTCGTGCTGGAAGAGGGCACGAGCTGGCAGTCGCTTGGCCTGAAGGGCGATGAGACCGTTTCCATCGAAGGTCTTGCCACGATCCAGCCGCGCCAGAAGACCCATGCCACTGTGACGTTCGCCGATGGTACGGTCAAGCAGGTACCGCTGATCTGCCGTATCGATACAATCGATGAGCTGGAATACCTCAAGAACGGCGGCATCCTGCAGTACGTGCTGCGCGATCTCGCCGCTTAAAGCAGCGAAAAGCTCTGAAATCGGAGACCGCCGGGCAACCGGCGGTCTTTTTTTCGCGATTTCGCCAATAATTATATGGTTTTGCCTGTAAACGTGATCGAATTCACCTCAAAGTGACTTCCTCTTGATAAAACGCATCCTTATCAATTGTCTGGCAATCACTCTCATACAAGATCAAAGAAAAATTCGGGAAGAAAGCTCGTACCCTTGACCCTGCGCACCCTGCTCAAAGCCATTCTGATCGTCTGCCCGCTCCTTGTAGCGGCGGGGTTCACGTGGCCGGTTTATGCCGGGAGCATCGGCACGAAACCGGATGGCGTGGTTGAGCTTTATACCTCGCAGGGCTGCGGCTCGTGCCCACCTGCCGATGCCGTCCTCAAGCAGTTGGTCGCCGAAGGGAAAGTCGTCGCACTGGCCTTCCATGTTGACTATTGGGATTATCGCGGGTGGGTGGACAATCTTGCGCTGCCCGAAAACACCGCGCGGCAGAATGCCTATCGCAAGGCACTTGGACTGACAGGTGTTTACACACCGCAGGCAATCCTCAATGGCCGCGAGCATGTAAACGGTCAGGACGGCGCTAAAATCCGTCGCCGAATCGATGAGATGCGCAATGGTGATTCTGGACTGACAATTCCCGTATCGATCGAAAAAACCTCTCCGGATCGCCTGGTCATCAATATTGGTGAGGGGGCTGCCGCAAAAAATCCTGTGCGTGTTCTTCTCGCCTATTTCAACAAGGAAACCATTGTTTCCATACCCGATGGCGAGAATGGCGGGCGCAATGTCAGCTACGCCAACAGCGTCCGCGCGATGGAAACCGTTGGCATGTGGGATGGCAAATCGCAGAAGATCGAAATCCCGCTGACCGAAATCGCCAGCAAGAAGGCTTCCGGCTGCGCTGTCCTGTTGCAGGAAATGCTTGGTGAAGGCAAACCGGGGCCTATCATTGGCGCCTCGATCATGACAAAGCCCTGATTTTAAAGAGCATTTCTGCAGACAAGAAAAAAGGCTGGTAAAACCAGCCTGAAGTCTTGGGGCTTGTTGCCATTGAGAGACTGAATGGTTCGGCCAGAACAGCCCGTTTGGGCGGGGGGCTTGGGGTATCGGACCGCTCAAGACCGAACCGTCTCAGACAACGGGCTGAAGGTGGGTCTGAAATCCGGCGGCAATGCGAGTGCAACATGGCGAAACTGTGGCCAGACATCACCAATGGAAACAGGGCGTATTCCTTTGTGAAAGGCACAATGACAACGACATTTTTGCGTTCAATTGCGCGCGCCCGGACACTTACAGGCTTGTAAATGCGGGCGGAACAGGTCACCCTTCTGTCATCCAGTTGTCATACGGCAAATCTAAGGGCGGATTGATTGATGGACAGCAATGCAGGTGGCGACGAATCGCAACAGCAGGCGAAACTCATTTCACTCTCCGGCGCACGTGATCTCCCCGTTACATTCAATCGGCGGGAACTTGATCAAATCCTCAGAATATACGGCTTCATGGTTTCAGCAGGCGAATGGCGCGATTATGCCATTGACCATCTGAATGACCGGGCTGTGTTTTCTGTATTTCGCCGAACCAGTGAAGTGCCGATGTTCCGGATTGAGAAAAATCCGCGGCTGGCCCGCAAGCAAGGCGCCTATAGCGTGATTGCCGCGAGCGGTCTTATTCTCAAGCGCGGCACGGAACTCGACAGGGTACTCAGGATATTCGACAAATCGCTGCAGGTCGTGCGGAGCTAAAGCTGCTCAACCTCTCAAAGGTGCCGGCCCCGGAAGGGTCGTGGTCCCGCCATTCATATCAAGCTGCATGAGAACCGTATCCAGCCAGCGGCCATGCTTGAAACCCGATCCTTCAATGATGCCGCAATGCCTGAAACCGCAACTGGTATGCAGGCGCACCGACGCTGACGCAGCGTGACCATCGCCGATAACAGCGATGAACTGGCGAAATCCAAGCGCTGTGCAATCGATGATCAAGCGTTGAAGCAGGGCTTTGCCCATGCCTTTACCCTTGGCCTGCGGCGCAATGTAGATCGAATCCTCGACACTCCACCAATAGGCCGGGCGGGTACGGAAATAACTGGCATAGGCGTAGCCGCTCACGACGCCGTCCATCTCTGCCACGCTGTAGGGGAAACCATCACTGGTGATCGTATGGAACCGCTTGGTCATCTCCGCCAGCGCGGGCGGCTCGATCTCGTAGGTGGCCGTACCATGCAGAACTGCATCGCGATAGATTGCGGTGATAGCGGGCAGGTCAGTGGGCTGTGCCGGGCGGATATGAATGCTGGTCATGACCGCAATCGATCGCAAAAATACCGGATGAATGCAATGCCGCCAAGAAAAAGGGCAGCGTTTCCGCCGCCCTTTTTCACTCGTTCATAACGTCCAGGATCAGTTGCGGTTGCCGAGGAACTGCAACAGGAACATGAACATGTTGATGAAGTCGAGATAGAGGCGCAGCGCACCCATGATCGCCTTGCGGCCATAGGTGTCCGAGCTGTCGCCTTCATAGTACATTTCCTTGATGCTCTGGGTGTCATAGGCCGTCAGACCCGCAAAGACCAGAACGCCGATCGCAGAGATTGCAAACTGCAAAGCACTGGACTGCAGGAAGATGTTGACCACACCGGCAAGGAGAATGCCGATCAGACCCATGAACAGGAACGAACCCATTCCGGATAGATCGCGCTTCGTCGTGTAGCCGTAGAGCGACAGCGCACCAAAGGATGCAGCGGTGATGAAGAATGTCTGCACGATGCTTCCCGACGTATAGACAAGGAAGATCGACGACAGAGAAACACCGACGAGCGCTGCATAAACCCAGAAGGTTGTCTGGGCCGCCGAAACACTCATTTTCTCAATGCGGAAGCTCAAGAAGAACACCGCTGCGAGCGGTGCGAGCATAACAACCCAACGCAGGGGCGAGCCGTAAAGCGCCACGCCAAGGCTGGTCAGCATCTTGCCATTCGGCAATTGATGCGCGGCAAGTGATGCGTCATTGGTGGTTGCGAGATAAACAATTGCAAGCGCGGCAAGACCGGTCACTGCGAGACCGATCCCCATCAGATTGTAGACCTTCAGCATGTAGCTGCGTAGACCTTGATCGATCCCCGCGTCCACACGCATTCCGGCCGATGTACGGGCCTGGATGTTGCGATAGTCAGCCATGGTTTTCCTCATTGCTTCGTCCCGTCGGGTGTCGGGGGTTATTCCCAGGCGCCGCTGGCGGGACCCCAGCATGCCATGCGGTGAATTATGGGGATTCAGCAGGGCGATAACAAGACCTGTTTTACTCAAGATCGCGTGTTTGGCGGGCAAATGCGGGCAAAGCGCTCGCATATTACGCTTTTTTAACGATTTCAGAGGTTTCGCAGGATCGGAGCCGCCTTTTGACCAAGGATTCTCCAGGTTCCCGCAAGGCCAAATCCGACGGTCAGAACCAGCGCCAAGACCAGCGTGGAAACCGCCACTTCCGGCTGGAATGATGCAGGCAGCTTCATCACCCGCACAACCACATACCAGGCCGCCAATCCGCCAGCCAGGAGCGCGAAAGTTGCTGTCGCCAGCCCCAGAATGACATATTCGTAACTGAACGCCTTGATCAGGGTGCGCCGCGTGGCGCCAAGAGTTTTCAGGACCACCGCGTCATGCACGCGGGCGCGGTTGCCGGCCGCAAGCGCGCCGCCGAGCACAAGGATGGAGGCGATCAGAGCTACCGACGCCGCAGCGCGGATTGCAACCGCCAGCTGTCCGACCAGCTCGTTGGCAATGCTAATGGCATCCTTCACCCGCACGGACGTGACGGCAGGAAAAGCCCGGGTCACATCACGCATGACCGTGGCCTCTTCCTGTGTTGTCGCAGAGGGATCGGTGAGCGTGGCAAGCCAGGCATGCGGGGCGCCGGCAAAAGCATTGGGCGAGAACACCATGACGAAATTGATCGCAAGCGATTCCCACTCCACTTGCCGGAAGTTGGCAATGCGCGCCGTGATGTTGCGGCCGAGCGCATTGACGGTGACCGTATCGCCAAGCTTGAGGCCAAGGTTACGCGCTTCCTCGGCCGAGAAGGATACCAGCGGCTCGCCGGTGTAACCTTCGGGCCACCAGGTACCCGCTGTCAGCACCGAGTTTTCCGGTATCTTCTTGGCGTAGGTGATGCCGCGATCCCCACGCAACACCCATGCCCCCTCCGGCGGTATGGTCAGCTTGCCGACATCCGTGCCGTTGAACGCAACGATGCGGCCGCGCAGCATTGGCGCGCTGACAATCTTGCCCTGTGGTGCGGCTTTCTGCAAAAGGCTGGTGAACTGGTCGACCTGCGTGCTCTGGATATCGACAAAGAAAAAGTTCGGTGCCCGTTCCGGCAAGTTGCCGGCGAGCTGCTGGCGCAAGCTGCCATCGATCAGCGCCAGCGTCACCAGCAGTGTCAGCCCCAATCCGAGCGACAGGACGACCGACGGCGTCAACGCGCCGGGCCGGTGAATATTGCCGATGGCAAGGCGAAGCGCCGTGGAGCGAACCCGCGGCGCACGGCGCGCCAGCCACTGCACAAGGCTGGAGACAGCGCGTAGCACAAGGAACGAAAAAGCGACCGCACCGATGAACGTAATGGCGATACGCCGGTCATAGGCGAACATCACCGCCAGGACGCAAAGCGTGGCGACAAGAACAGCCGCCACCGCGATATAGACAGGTTTTGGCCAGCCGCGCTGATCGAAACCCTGTTCGCGGAACAAGGCCGTCGCCGGAATATCGCGTGCCCGGCCCAGGGGCAGGATGGCAAACGCCAACGTGGTCAACAGGCCGAACAGTGCGGCCCACGCCAGCGCGCCCGGATAAAAGCCGCCCTTGGCCGCAATGGGCAGCACGCTCTGCAGGGCGTAGCCTGCGACATAGGGAATGATTGCAGCCAGGATCAAGCCAGCGGCGATACCGAGCAGGGCAATCAGCACGATCTGAATGAGATAGACGGCGATAACAAACCAGCCCGGCGCACCCAGCGACTTGAACGTGGCAATGACCCCGCGTTTTGCGTCGAGATAAGCCCGGACCGCATTGGCCACGCCGACACCGCCGACGATCAGTGCCGTCAACCCGACCAATGTCAGAAACTGCGAGAACCGCTCGACATTGGCACTCAGTGACGGAGCGGCATTGGAGCGGCTGCGGATGGTCCAGCCGGCCTGCGGGAATTTTTCCTGCGCTTCATTGCGAATGCGTGCAATATCTGCCTCGCTGGCACCCGCTGGCAGGGCAATCTTGTAGCTGTGTTCGACCAGACTGCCCGGTTGAACCAGACCGGCCGCGCGCAATCCCTCAAGCGAGACAAGAAAACGCGGCGCAAACCCAAAACCGTCCGACAATACATCCGGCTCGTTGTCGATCACCGCCCGCAATTCAAATGTGGCTGAGCCAAGCAAGACCCGGTCGCCGAGTTTCAGATTGAGCCGGTCGAGAAAAATCTGGGCAACGGCAGCACCGAATGCACCCTCTCTTTCGGCAAAGAGAGCGCCCTTGTCCAGCTTCGGCGCGGTATCCAGCGATC
Source organism: Phyllobacterium sp. MT110 (assembly GCF_058792715.1). Classification (NCBI taxonomy): domain Bacteria; kingdom Pseudomonadati; phylum Pseudomonadota; class Alphaproteobacteria; order Hyphomicrobiales; family Phyllobacteriaceae; genus Phyllobacterium; species Phyllobacterium sp. MT110. Next base: position 266,482 of record NZ_JBXAFE010000002.1, on the reverse strand, counting down.
CGTAAAGCGGATAGGCATTGTCGACGGCTTTCACCTCCACCAGAGACTGATCGGAACCATCGGCCAGCCGGGCCATGGAACGCATGTTGGCGGCGACCGCGACACGGCCCTTGCTTTCAACAAAGGCACGTTCTTCCGCATTGACTTCACGCTGATTGAGCTGAAAGCGGATATCTCCGCCAAGTATGCCCTGCCCTTGCGTGGAAATGCCCGATGTGACCGAATTGGCTACCGAATTGACGCCACCAATCGCGGCTACACCCAGGGCAATACAGGCAAGGAAAATATAGAATCCCGACAGGCCATTGCGCATTTCGCGCAATGCGAAACGCAGGGCCAGCTTGAGCGACGGCGAAGCAGCAGAACCGTTGACACTCATGCGGTTTTCTTCAGTTGCGGGGCGTCTTCATCCGCCTCGATCAGTCCCGAACGGACTTTGATCTCGCGATCGCAGCGGGCCGAAAGCGCCGGATCATGGGTGACCAGCACCAGGGTGAGACCGAGATCCTTCTGTTTCTGGAAGAGCAGATCGGCGATCTGCCGGCCGGTCGTCGTATCAAGATTGCCGGTTGGCTCATCGGCGATAAGGATTTTCGGTGAAGGCGCAAGGGCACGGGCGATTGCCACCCGCTGCTGTTCACCGCCGGACAGCTCGCCGGGATAGTGGGTGACCCGGTCTGCCAGGCCGACTGCGGCCAGCTCACGCCGAGCGATCTCAAAGGCGTCCGGATGCCCCGCCAACTCCAGCGGAACAGCGACATTTTCCAGCGCAGTCATGTTGGGAATGAGGTGGAAGGACTGAAAAACGATCCCGATGTTCTTGCCGCGAAAGGCTGCCGTTGCATCCTCGCTCATCGTTTCCAGTTTTTGCCCGGCAATCTCGACTGAGCCGGAATCGATCCGCTCAAGTCCGGCCAGCACCATCAGCAAGGTCGACTTTCCCGAGCCCGAAGGCCCGACGATGCCCACCGATTGCCCGCCGACGATGGCAAGGGATATGCCCTTGAGTACATGCACCGAGGAAGCACCCGTCCCAAGAGTCAACTCAATGTGATCGAGTGTGATGACAGATTTAGTCACGAATGCAGATCCTTTACGCTATGGTCGACACTGACTTAAGTCGCATCCGGTCAGATATGGGTACCCGAACATGATATTCAAACCATTGATAAAGATCGTTGTGTCGCTCGGCCTTGTTGCCCTGCCCTCTCTGACCTTGGCTAATCAAAATCCTGTGTCCGGCCACGCTCTCTCCGTTGTCGGGTTCGGCGACAGCTTGATGTCCGGTTTCGAGCTTCCCGTGCAGGATTCCTTCACCGCACAGCTGGAAAAATCCTTGAAAGACAAGGGCGTCGAAATTTCGATCGCCAATGCCGGTGTCGCCGGAGATACCACGACCGGGGGCCTTGCACGCCTTGATTGGTCCGTCCCGGATGGCACCGATCTCGTCATCCTCGAGCTGGGTGCCAATGACGCATTGCGCGGCATCTCGCCGGAGATCAGCGAAAAGAACCTGGCTGAAATGATCGAGAAGCTGCAGAAGCGCAAAATTCAGATCATTCTCGCCGGAATGCTCGCCCCACCGAACATGGGCGGCGACTACGAAGAGAAATTCAACGCAATCTTCCCTGATCTCGCCAAGAAATACGATGTTCCGCTTTATCCGTTCTTCATGGAGGGTATTGCGACACAGGCCTCGTTGCTGCAGGCGGATGGAATGCACCCGACCACCCAAGGCGTTGCGGTCATGGTGAAGGGGTTCCTTCCCATCATGCAGAAGACCATCAAGCAACCAACGGTTACCTCGGACACATCCGACACCGAGCAATGAGGCTTTCTCTGTAGAGCCGTTGGGCAAGACAGGCCCAGGGCCTATTTGATCATCCCGATGCCCTTAACCTCAAGGGCAACCCATCCACATTGTTGTCATCTTCACACCACATCTTGCGTGTCTTATTTGTCGCGGCGCAAAAGAATGTGAAATTGTGCCTTGCTCTTGGACTCATTCAATGATTCCCTGAGGTTACAACTCGATTCGGGGAGGATGCCTTATGCCGCGTCTCTTTACTGCCCTCGAGATCCCGAGGGACGCCGCTCTCTCACTGTCGCTCTTGCGCGGTGGTTTGCCAGGTGCCCGATGGATCGATGTTGAAAACTATCACATCACGCTGCGCTTCATCGGTGATGTCGAAGGCCACGTGGCCGACGAGGTCGCCAACGCGCTTGATCGGATAAGGCGGCCGGAATTCACCCTGCAGCTTTCGGGCGTCAACGCGTTCGGGTCCAAGAAACCCCACAGCGTATTTGCCGCCGTTTCGCCCTCCCCTGATATTCAGGCGTTGCACGCGGAAATCGAGCGCATTTGCCAGCGGTTGATGCTGCCGGCCGATCCGCGGAAATTCACACCGCATGTCACGCTGGCGCGCTTGCGCAATGCCCGCAACGAAGAAGTGGCGCACTATCTCGCCTCGCGCGGCAACTTTTCCACCATGCCCTTCACCATCGGGCGCTTTGTCCTGATGTCATCACGCGATTCCGTCGGCGGCGGCCCCTACATCGTCGAGGAAGCATGGCCGCTGGAATCGGCACGCACCTATCAGAAACGCTTCGAGAGGCCTTTGGAGGCCTTAAGAACCATCCGATAAACCCGTTCGAAATCGGCCTTTGTGCCGTAATAGGGATCGGGTATCTGACTGGCTTCGCCAAGTGCGATTTCACTGAAGAGCCCGGTCTCGGCGGTCGTATTGGCAGGTCGCCGGGCTTGGATAGCTGCGACGTTGGCGCGGTCCATGCCAAGGATGAGATCAAAACTTACGAAATCCTCCGCCTTGAGCTGTCGGCAACGCTGGTCGGAGATATCGATCCCGTGTTGCCTGGCCGCCAAGATGGAGCGCTCGTCGGGCGCCTCGCCCGTGTGATAGCCATTGGTTCCGGCGGAATCGATATGGATGCCCCGGTCTTTTCCCTCTTCCGCAAGAACCGACCGGAACACACCTTCTGCCAGCGGCGACCGGCAGATATTGCCCAGACAGACAAAAAGGACAGAGCGAAGTGGATGGGTTTTCATGGGCCGTTGCACTATGGTTGGAAGCAAAGCAATGACCGTATATGAGGAAACACAGCATGGCGCGCAACCGGTTAAATCCCAGCGAACTCGACAAGGCATTGCAGGAGCTGACCGGCTGGTCCAGGACCGGAGACCGCGAGGCAATCAACAAATCATTCAAATTCAAGGATTTCAACGCAGCATTCGGCTTTATGGCCCGTGTGGCCCTTATCGCCGAAAAGATGGACCATCATCCCGAATGGTTCAACGTCTACGATCGCGTTGACGTCACTCTTGCCACCCACGACGCCGACGGCGTCACCGAACTTGATGTCACAATGGCTCGGGCGATGGACCGTTTCGCCGCCCTTTGACGATAATATCGACAAAACTCTTGCAGCATCAGGCGTGTCTTCCCATGTTGTCTCCTGAACGGACCTGAAGGAAGAGGAATGGACGACGTCAAGATTGGTGAAATTCTGCGGCCGGGCAGCGCGTATGAACAGCGTGCCCGCGAAGAAACCGTGCGCGCCCGGTTCTGGAAAACTGCGCGCAAGGCCGCCAAGTCCATCCCCTTTCTCGACGAGGTGATTGCCGGGTATTACTGTGCCTTGGACCCCGCAACTCCGACATGGGTTCGCGGTACGCTTCTTGCCGCGCTTGCCTACTTTGTCATGCCGTTCGACATCATTCCCGATTTTATTGTTGGCCTTGGCTTTACCGACGACGCTGCGGTGCTGATGGCTGCACTGAATGCCATTCGCAACCATGTGACACCAGCGCATCGTGAGGCGGCAAAGAAAGCAATCGAGGGCCTGGACAAGGACAACTAGGATATCGGGCGGTAGTTCTGGAGAATCCGGAACCGTTACCAGTCGTTTTTGCATCACATCCGCGTGATGGGATGAATTGTCAAAGTGTCGCCGCTTTTATTCCGCTGGAGTGCCACCGTGGGATTTTGCACGGACAACGTGATCTTCTCGCTGACAAAATCGCTTTTTTGACCCCGTCTTCACCGTTTGGTAACCCAGATTAAGTCAAATTAAGAGAAAGCGAACTGGACAGTGGGGCCTGGCGGCTCTTGCCAGTTCGTCAGTTATGAAATGAACGATAAAAACTGGTAGGTAACATGTTTGGAAAATCAATCGCAGCAACCTCTGTGCTCATGCTTGGGCTGACAGGGACGGCTCTTGCCCAGACCCCAAGTCAGATCAGCCAGTTCAACGCATGGGGCGCCTATAGCTACCAGCAGGGCAAGGGCAAGGTTTGCTATGTCCTGTCCGTACCGGTCGACAAGCAGCCCGCAAAGATTGATCACGGCGACAACTTCTTCATGGTCAGCCAGAAGCCCGGCCAGAACGTCAGCTTCGAACCGCAATTCAAGGCTGGGTACGACCTTCAAGTCAATTCGAAAGTGACGGTCACCATCGATTCACGCAGCTTCTCCATGTTCACCAATGGCAGCCATGGCTGGATGGAAAACGCAGCGGAAGAGCCGCAGCTTGTGGCGGCGCTGCGTACCGGCCATACCATGTCCATCGCCGCAGTTTCCAAGCGCGGGACCAAGACCAGCTACACCTATTCGCTCAAGGGCGTATCGGCGGCGCTCAAAGCCATCGCCACCTGCAAGTAAACCGCCTGAATCTTCTCCTTTTGCAGAGGCCGGACAGCACGTGTCCGGCCTTTTTGCTTGTGGAGGTGACGGAACGGCCAGAACATGATATGAGCCGCGCTTCGCTAGAGAACGTTAGAAAACCCAATGTCCGTTTTGCCTGAGACACAGTCCTTCGCCCGGGAGAAATCCCGTGATGCCATGCTTGCCGCCATGAATGGCAAGCCGACACTGATCGGCCTGTCCCGTGCCGAGATGGGCGAGGCTTTGGCCGAAATCGGCGTGGCCGAGCGTCAGGTCAAGATGCGCGTCGCCCAGCTCTGGCACTGGCTCTATGTCCGCGGTGTGTCGGATTTTGCCGATATGCTCAACATTTCCCGCGATATGCGCGAGCTCCTCGACCGGCATTTCACCATTGCCCGGCCGGAAATCGTCGAGGAACAGATTTCCACTGACGGCACGCGCAAATGGCTGTTTCGCTTTCCGCCGCGCGGTGCTGGCCGGCCTGTCGAGATTGAAACCGTTTATATTCCCGAGGAAGGCCGCGGCACGCTGTGCATTTCCAGCCAGGTCGGCTGCACGCTCACATGCTCCTTCTGCCATACGGGCACCCAGAAACTGGTGCGCAACTTGACGGCGGAAGAAATCCTCTCGCAGCTTCTGATTGCCCGTGACCGGCTTGGTGATTTTCCGGACCGGAACACACCGGACGGTGCCATCGTTCCGGCAGAAGGCCGCAAGGTCTCCAATATCGTCATGATGGGCATGGGCGAACCGCTCTACAATTTCGAGAACGTCAAGAAGGCACTGCTGATTGCATCAGACGGTGACGGCCTGTCGCTGTCGAAGCGCCGCATCACCCTGTCGACATCGGGCGTCGTGCCGGAGATTTACCGCACCGGTGAGGAAATCGGCGTCATGCTTGCCATTTCCCTGCATGCGGTGAACGACGACCTGCGCGATATGCTGGTGCCGATCAACAAGAAATATCCGCTCAAGGAACTGTTGGATGCCTGCCGGGCCTATCCAAGCCTGTCCAACTCCAAGCGCATTACTTTCGAATATGTGATGCTCAGGGGTGTGAACGACTCGCTCGCCGATGCCAAGGAACTGGTACGCATGCTGAAAGGCATTCCCGCCAAGATCAATCTCATTCCTTTCAACCCCTGGCCTGGCGTCAATTACCAGTGCTCGGAATGGGAGCAGATCGAGAAATTCGCTGACTACGTCAACAATGCCGGTTATGCTTCACCCATCCGCACCCCCCGCGGCCGCGATATTCTGGCGGCGTGCGGTCAGCTGAAGTCGGAATCGGAACGGATGAAGAAGACAGAGCGTTTGGCATTTGAGGCTGCCATGATCGCCGGGCACGGTGAAGATTGAGCCAGATCACCTTCTATATCTTCCGCTTTGCCCTGATCGTTTTCGGTTTCGTTTGCGCGACCTTCGCCGCATCGTTGTTTCTCAACCTTCTCTGGCTTGGCAGCTCGGAAGCCATCGGAAGCGAAGGCCCATTCCTGTATTCCACGGTTCCGATCTTTGCCACGATGATTGGCTACAGCGTCTTTATTCCCGCCTGTATCCTCATCTTGTTTGCAGAACTGACCGCGTGGCGGGACCTTTTGTTCTACGCTCTTGGCGGCGCAGCGACCGCCGTTGTCATCATCGTCTGGAAATGGCGGCCGCAGACTGAAGACATCGACACATTCGCGGCCATCCTCGCCACCGGCGTTGTCGGAGGCTTTGTCTATTGGCTTGTTTCCGGGCGAAGCGCCGGGCTGGTGATGCCCCCGCGCTCCTCCGGCGGCCCCGCCGCATAGAGGCGCCTACTTCGCCTGAGCCATCAGGATTTTTGTCGCAAAGGCCGAAAACACCCCGGCAAACAGCCAATCGGTCACCCGCGTAACCGTCGGGTTCTTCTTCAGGAGACCTGCAAACCGGTCAGCCGCAAGAATCATCGGCGTTACCACCGGCAGCGACAGCGGAATGAACAGCAGGCCAAGGAAGAAAAGCTTGCCCGGCGCATGCGGGTCGCTTGCAGAAACGAACTGCGGCAGAAACGTCATGAAGAACAGGATGATCTTGGGGTTGAGCAGGTTGATGCCGATCCCCGTCAGCCAGTTCTGGAACAATGTGTGCGACTGGCCGCTCTTCTTCTCCGGAGAAAAGGCCGATCCCTTGCGGATAGCCTGAAAGGCGAGCCACACGAGATAACCCGCACCAACGACTTTCAGCGCAAGGAATGCGGATGGCGATGCGATAATCAACGCGGAAAGGCCTAGTGCGACCATTGTCGTATGCACCACAATTCCGCAATTGGCACCGGACAGACACGCAAACCCAGCCGCTTTTCCCTCGGAAAGAGCCCGCCCCACGAAAAGCGTCATATCGGGACCCGGGGTGATCGAAAGAACAAAGGTTGCAATCGCGAACTGCAGGATAATCGGCCATTCGGGAATGAAGGTCATGGGAGGCTCCGTCGAAAAACTGGGGGAAGCTAACGCGGAACCGTCCTTTTGGCCACCCGATTCTGAGGGGTCTAGCGATTTCCCCGATCCGCCGCGGCATCAGCCAGATTCGCTGCGCGCATTTCCGCTGTCATGCGCTGCACGAGACCGCGAAATTGCGCGAGCGCAGGCGCCGGATGCGCCTGCCGCATGGCAAGAAGCAACGGGGCCATCAGTTTGGAACTGCCCGCAACCGCCCGGTAGGCGATATCGTCGCCGCCAAGGCGCCGCATCGATGCAGGCACGAGGGAAATACCGAATCCTGCAGCCACCAGGCTCAGCGTTGCGGTCAAGCGCGGTGCCTCCTGCGCCACAACCGGGCTAAACCCCGCCTCCCGGCATGCGGTCAGAATGGTGTCATAGAGGCCTGGCCCTGCGGTGCGGCGATAGAGAATGAAGGGTTCGGTGGCCAATTCTGTCAGCAGCAGCCGCGAGGCAGTATCCCGCGCCAGCCTATGCCCCACCGGCAGCGCGACGAGCATCGGTTCCTCCAGCACGGCATCAATCCGCAGGCCCGGCGTCCGTCCGACGGGAGAGCGAATGAAGGCTGCGTCGAGCCGCTCATGCATGAGCGCATCCACCAGCTCAGCCGTACCGGCTTCTTCCAGCACGACGGAAAGTTTCGGCAGGCTCTCATGAAAAGCCCGCAACGCTTTCGGCACGAAAGGATGCAGGGCAGCAGAGCTGGTGAAGCCGATGGCCAGACGGCCCTGTTCTCCGCGTGCCGCCCGGTGAACCATATCGGCAACGCCATTGGCGCGCTCCAGGATGATTTTCGCTTCATCGAGCAGCACTTTCCCAGCCTCGGTGGGACGAACGCCGCGCGGCATGCGGTGCATCAGGAGTACACCCAGTTCCGCCTCCAGCCCCTGCAGGAGCCGCGTCAAGGGCGGCTGCTGGATGCCCAACCGCTCGGCAGCCCGCGTCACATGGCCTTCCTCTGCCAAGACAACAAAAGCGCGAAGACGCCGCAGATCAATCATTACCATACCTTAAAAGTATTGAAATTGTAAAAAGCATGCATTGGAAATCATAAGGCAGAAGGCCTATTCTGCCAATGCACTGCTTTGGGGCCAAGCGATGCGCCATGACTTGTCCCTATCGTCCCCGCCTATCCGGCGGGCAACAAAAAGGAAACCCGTTGTGAGCTGGTCAGCCGAACAATATGTGAAATTTGAAGATGAGCGGACACGTCCGGTCCGCGATCTCCTGGCGGCGGTACCCGGCGTATACGCCCGATCCGTGATTGATATCGGTTGCGGTCCCGGCAATTCCACGGAAGTCCTCATTGCCCGTTTTCCCAGGGCAGTCGCAACTGGAATGGACAGCTCCGAGGATATGGTCAAAGCAGCCCGCAAACGGCTTCCCGAAATCCGCTTCGACGTCGCTGATATCGCACGATGGGATGCGCAAGGACCCTATGATGTCATTCTTGCCAATGCGGTGCTGCAATGGCTTCCAGACCACGCCGCCCTGTTGCCGGCCCTTGTCAGCAAACTGGCCGTGGACGGCAGCCTCGCAATCCAGATTCCGAACAATCTGGATGAACCCACGCACCGTCTGATGCGGGAAATAGCCACTGATGGCCCGTGGGCTGCCAAACTGGCGGAATCAGCGGGGCAACGGTCGCCGCGGCAGAGCGCGGAGTGGTATTACCGAATCCTGCGGCCGATCGCGTCCAGGGTTGATATCTGGCAAACCACTTACCACCACCCGCTTGCCGGAGGAGCTGCAGCCGTGGTCGAATGGTTTAAAGGAACGGGCCTGCGGCCATATCTGGACCCGCTCAATGAAACCGAACGGGCGTCCTATCTTGAACGGTATACGAACGCGGTTGCGGAAGCTTATCCGGCTCTGCCTGACGGCACGGTTTTGCTGCCTTTCCCGCGGCTCTTCATGGTAGCTACCCGCTAAGGCGGCATTCACGCCCTATCTGAGGCACGGATTTTCCATACTCATGGCGGCCCAACGGCCGCTATTTGCATTTAGGACATCAAAATACTGACATTGCGCGGCCTTAATTAAATACTTTTCTGCAGTCACTGGAAAAATATGCTCTGTAATGACACTGCAATCATCGCAAGCCAGAACAGGCAAGTTTTTCAGCCTTTGAGAGCCGCATGGTCTATTACCGAACAACATCTGCTTCATGCGGTAAAGCGCTCTATGGCTTCGGCGTTTGGAGCCAGCCAGCCCTTGCGATCAGCCTTATCCTCGTGTGGGCGGCCCTGGCCATCCTGTTTAACCGCGCGCCTGAGATCGACAAGGCCGTTTCGTCGTTTTTCTTCCTGAGCTCTGACTGCATCGCCACTGCGGCCGCAAAAATTTGCGGGGATTTTCCCGCCGCATCGGTGCCGCTTTTCAAGACGCTGCGGCGTGTCTTCTATGCCCTGCCCATCGTGGCCGCTTCGGTGGTCGTTACCATCGCGCTGCGCGATGTTGCCTCCGGTCTCCGCTGGAATCACGAGCGCATTCGCATATCAATCGTATCACTTCTTACGCTGGCCATTGGCCCCGGTCTGTTGGTCAACGCATTCATGAAGGAATTCATCGGACGTCCGCGGCCCGCAAACACATGGCTTTTCGGGGGGGAGCAGCCCTTCGTGGCGGCGGCTGAATGGTCGCACGTCTGCCAGCACAATTGCTCCTTTATTTCCGGGGAAGCTGCCGGGATAGCCTGGCTTGTCTGCCTTTTGCCCTTGTGGCCCCATCAGACAAGGAAAAAGCTCATGTGGCCCATCGCTGCCATCATCATAACCACCGATTTCCTTCGCGTTGCTTTTGGCCGGCACTATCTCTCCGACGTCGTCCTCGGGTCTCTTTCAACCGTGATTGTCTTCTGCGTGCTGACCACGATTTGCGAGTCATGGACTGCGCATTGGCGTGGCACATCCAAACAGAGAATCAAGTAACCGCCGAACCCGCATAGTACGTCCCCTGTTGAAGACATAAATTTTTATTGGCGCTACTGTTCGTTCGGGTTATTAAAACTGAGGGGACAACAACAAGCGCGACAATCAAACGATGCTTCAGAAGAATTCAAGCCTGAGCATTTCGGACGATGCGGTGGATTCGACTGCATGCCGGCGCTTTGTTCTCATGTTGGCCTTGGCCCTGATCGTCAGTCTTCTCCCTCTTGCCAGCAACCTCATCACGCATTTTCCCGACGAGCGCCATTACTCCAATGGTGCTGTCATCATGCTGCACACCGGTGATTACCTGACACCCCATACGGCCGAGGGCGATGTCCGGCTGAAGAAGCCGCCCCTCACATACTGGATGAGCGCAGCCGGCATGAAAATCTTCGGGATCTCCGTGCTCGGATCGCGCTTCCTGTGGCTGATCGGCGGGGCGGCCACGCTGCTGATCACGTTCTGCCTGGCCCGCACTATCACGCGCAATGACCGGACGGCATTGCTTGCGGCTTCGCTCCTGGCAACGAATGCAGTCTTCCTGCGCGCCTGTATCAACGCCATCCCCGACATACCTCTGACCATGTTCATGCTTGTCGGCATGCTTGGCTTTGTCGGCCTTCTCTTCCGCGATGACCACCATCATGTCTACGGCATTCTTGCCTATGCGGGTACGGGATTGGCTATTCTTGCCAAGGGTCTCCTTCCCGTGGCGATGCTCGGCTATATCCTGGTCTACTGCATGGCGGTGCCGGCGCTGCGCCAGCGCAGCCATCGCCTGTGGCAGCCCCTGACAATCGCCGTGTGCCTCGGCATCGTCGGCATCTGGTTCATCTATCAGTCTCTGCACACACCAAGCATGCTTTCTGCCGATTTCGTTGCCGACCAGATTTCAGACAAGATCAATTTCAATCCGGATATCATCGCCATGGGATTGATCCACAGCTTCGCCGGCCTCATCGGTCCGACATTTGTCTGGCTGGGGTTGCTTTTCTATGGTGCGCGGAAAGCGGGACGGAGACTGGAGAGGGATTCACTCAACGGCATAGCCCCCTTCTTCCTCGGCTGGATCATTGCCGTTTCGATTATTTTTTCCCTCAATAGCCTTCCCTCTCACCGTTACGTCATTCCCGTTATACCGCTGCTTTGCGTGCTTCTCGCCTGCGGGTTTCAGGAAGTGACAAATCCCCGCTTCGAAAAATTGGTCCGGCAGGTATTGCGCATCATCATCCTGTTTGCAGCCATCCCTATCGCCGGCGTATTCTTGGTCGGGATGCAATTGCTGTCGCCACTATATGTGGCAGGATTGGCAGCCGGGATCGCAGGCGTCATGACGACGCTGTGGGTCGTTAACGCCCGCCTGAAAATGCCTGGTCTGGCAGCCTCCGCCGCCGTGCTTGCCATGGCCAGCACATTAGCCGTTACCCCCGTTGCAAAGGCTCTGCTTGTACCGGACATCGGCAAGCCGCTCGCGGCCAGGATCAACACATTGCACCTCCCCGAGAACCAGGTCCTCTTCGTCGGACCCGTGCTGGACGCTGCGAAAATCCGGCTTCACGCCAATTTTGATGCACAATTCAGGCAAACGACCGTGTTTCCGCCTGCAGAGATTGATCCCGGCGTGAAAGTTGTTCTTTCGACAGACAAGCACATTGCAGATGCATTGGCCCAACAGGGTTTTGCTGTGGAAGAGGTTACAGCCGGCTGGCGGCGCATTCACATGCAGGATTTCATTTCCGCGCTGAAAACGGGCACGTTGCAGGAGGCCCGTGAGCGATATGGCGAGCACGGTTACGTGGCCATCCGCAGCTGATTTTCCCGTGCATGTCCGCTGCAGCCAACGCCGATCTTGCCAACATCCCCTCACCTGATAAAAGAACCTCCATCTTCACCAAACGACAGCGAGACTGCACAGCGGTCAGGGAAACAGAATGAACAAGTGGAAAGACGTCAAGAAAGTCGTGCTGGCCTATTCCGGCGGTCTCGATACATCGATTATCCTCAAATGGTTGCAAACGGAACTGGGTGCGGAAGTCGTTACCTTCACTGCCGATCTCGGCCAAGGCGAAGAGCTGGAACCAGCGCGCAAGAAAGCCGAAATGCTCGGCATCAAGGAAATCTATATCGAAGATGTGCGTGAAGAATTCGTGCGCGACTTCGTGTTCCCGATGTTCCGTGCCAATGCCGTCTATGAAGGCGTCTATTTGCTCGGCACGTCCATTGCACGGCCGCTGATTTCAAAACACCTCGTTGAGATTGCCGCCCGCACCGGAGCCGATGCCATCGCCCATGGGGCGACCGGCAAGGGCAATGACCAGGTTCGTTTCGAACTTTCCGCCTACGCGCTGAATCCTGATATCAAGGTTATCGCCCCGTGGCGCGACTGGACATTCAAGTCACGCACCGATCTTTTGGAATTCGCCCGCGAACACCAGATTCCGATCGCCAAGGACAAGCTCGGCGAAGCCCCCTTCTCCGTCGATGCAAACCTGCTGCACTCCTCATCCGAAGGCAAGGTTCTGGAAGATCCGTGGCAGGAAGCGCCGGAATACGTGCATCAGCGCACGATTTCGCCGATGGAAGCGCCCGACAAGGTCACGGAAATCGAAATTGCCTTCGAGAAGGGCGACGCCGTCGCTATCGACGGCAAGCCGCTTTCTCCGGCAACATTGCTGAAAACGCTCAACGATCTCGGCCGCGACAACGGCATCGGTCGCCTTGATCTGGTCGAGAACCGTTTCGTTGGCATGAAATCACGCGGCGTCTATGAAACCCCCGGCGGCACGATTCTTCTCGCTGCCCATCGCGCCATGGAGTCGATCACACTGGATCGCGGTGCGGCGCACCTCAAGGATGAGTTCATGCCACGCTATGCGGAACTGATCTATAATGGCTTCTGGTATTCGCCGGAACGCGAAATGCTGCAGGCCATGATTGACAAGAGCCAGGAAGATGTGGAGGGCGTCGTGCGCCTGAAGCTGTACAAGGGCAATGTCATGATATCCGGCCGCAAGTCGAAAAAGTCACTTTATTCCGATGCGCTCGTGACTTTCGAGGATGATCGCGGCGCCTATGATCAGAAGGACGCGGCGGGCTTTATCCGCCTCAACGCCCTGCGCCTGCGCACGCTGGCTGCCCGCAAGCGCAACAGCTGATCCTGCAAATATCGACTGAGAACGGGGCGCAAGCCCCGTTTTTTGTTGGCTGACTATTGGATATACATTCGTGCCGCGCTTTCTGTGCCTGCCGACTTGTGATCCCTCAGTTGCGAGCTTAGATGTTAAAGCCAGAGTTCATCAGCCATGACGGAGCCTTCCCATGTCCTCACAGAAACCAGCCATCAATCCCGCACTGACGGACTGGACCGGACCGCTCGGACTTCCCGACTTCACTGCCTTTACCGACGACGATTTTGCCCCGGCCTTTGATGCGGCACTTGCGGCCGATCTTGCCGATGTTGACGCGATCATCAACCATCACGAGGCACCGACCATCGACAATACGCTGAAGGCCTTGCAGCTATCCGGCGAAGGTCTCAACCGCGTCTCTTCCATTTTCTGGATGCGGGCCGGGGCCAATACCAACGACACCATACAGGCGTTGGAGCGCGTCATCGCGCCCAAGATGTCCCGCCACTATTCGTCCATCATGATGAACCCGCAGCTGTTTGCCCGTATCGACTCGCTCTACGAACAACGCGATTTCCTCGGCCTTGACGCCGAAACGGATCGCGTTCTTGAGAAGACATGGAAGGGCTTCGTACGCAGCGGCGCGCGGCTGGATGAGCAGGGCAAAGCACGCCTTGCAGACATCAATGAAAAGCTTGCGGGATTTGGCGCACAGTTTGGTCAGAATGTCCTGAAGGATGAAGCCGACTGGGCGCTTTTCATCACCGATGAAGCGCAGATGAAAGGCCTGCCGGACTTCGTGCGTGCTGCCATGCGCGGTGCTGCCGAGGAGCGCGATCGGCCGGACGCCTGGGCTGTCACCCTTTCGCGTTCGATCATCGAGCCTTTCCTGTCCTTCTCTGAAGATCGCGGCCTGCGGGAAAAGGCGTTTCGGGCCTGGGCCGCGCGCGGCGAGAACGGCGGAGCAAGCGACAACCGTGCAATTGTTGCCGAGATGGTGGCGCTGCGTGCGGAAAAGGCCAAGTTGCTCGGTTATCACAGTTTTGCCGCCTACAAACTTGACGACACCATGGCCAAGACACCGAAGGCCGTCATGGACCTGCTCGAACCGGTGTGGGACAAGGCGCGCAACCGCGCTGCCGAAGAAGAGATTGATCTGGAACGCCTGATCGCCGCCGAGGGGCGCAACCACAAGGTTGCTCCATGGGATTGGCGGTTCTACGCAGAGAAACTGCGCAATGAGCGCTTTGCATTCGACGAGGCGGAACTGAAACCATACCTGCAGCTGGAAAAGATCATCGAAGCTTGTTTCGATGTGGCAACCCGGCTCTTTGGCATCCGCTTTGAAGAGAAGACCGGCATTGCGACCTGGCATCCCGATGTACGGGTGTGGGAGGTCCAGAATACGGATGGCACCCGCCGCGGTGTTTTTCTGGGCGATTATTTCAACCGTCAATCCAAGCGTTCCGGCGCCTGGATGAGCGCATTGCAATCGCAGCACAAGCTCGACGGCGGCCAGACGCCGATCATCTACAACGTGATGAATTTCGCCAAACCGCCGAAGGGTGAGCCCGCGCTTCTTTCGTTGGACGGGGCACGCACTCTCTTCCACGAGTTCGGCCATGCTTTGCACGGCCTATTGTCCGACGTGACGTGGCCGGCCGTGTCCGGCACATCGGTTTCGCGCGACTTTGTCGAACTGCCTTCGCAGCTCTACGAACATTGGCTGACGGTACCCGCAGTTCTGGAAAAATATGCGGTCCACTACCGTACCGGCGAGGCGATGCCCAAGGCGCTCCTCGACAAGGTGCTGGCTGCCAACACCTTCAATGCCGGGTTCAACACGGTGGAATTCACTTCGTCAGCGCTGGTCGACATGGCTTTCCATGCGGACGGCACACCGCCAACCGACCCGATCCAGTTCGAGGCTGACACGCTGAAAAGTCTGTCCATGCCCGACGCGATCATCATGCGTCATCGCACCCCACATTTTACGCACGTCTTCTCCGGCGACGGCTATTCCGCCGGGTATTATTCCTACATGTGGTCGGAAGTGCTGGATGCCGATGCGTTCAAGGCATTCGAGGAAACCGGCGACGTGTTCAATACCGACCTCGCCAGGAAGCTCAAGCAATATATCTATTCGGCTGGCGGCAGCCGCGACCCGGAAGAGCTCTACAAGGCTTTCCGCGGCAAGATGCCAACACCCGATGCGATGATCGAGAAGCGCGGTCTTGCCTGACCCAAGTAAAAACCCGCCGCGCTGAAAACACGGCGGGTTTTTCACATCAGCGGATCATGCCTTGGCGAAAGCCAACAGGTCCCTGTTAAGCTGATCCTTGTGGGTCGTTGCCAGACCATGCGGAGCGCCCGGATAAATCGTAAGCTTCGAACCCTTGACCAGCGTCGTGGCGATTTTGGCCGAGTCATCGATCGGCACAATCTGATCATCGTCGCCGTGGACGAACAGGGTCGGGACGTCGAACTTCTTCAGATCTTCGGTGAAATCAGTCTCCGAAAATGCCTTGATGCAATCGAGTTCATTCTTCAAACCACCTTGCATACCCTGAGCCCAGAAGGCATCGCGTACACCCTGCGAGACCTTGGCACCGGGGCGATTGGCTCCGTAAAACGGCGCTGTCAGATCCTTGAAGAACTGCGAGCGGTCCGCAGTCACACCGGCACGAATGCCATCGAACACTTCCATTGGCAGGCCCCCGGGGTTGGCGGCGGTCTTCAGCATCAAAGGCGGAACGGCCCCAACCAGTACGGCCTTGGCAACACGCTTGGTGCCGTGGCGGCCGATATAGCGGGCGACTTCACCACCGCCCGTGGAATGACCGACCATGATGGCGTCCTTCAGATCAAGCTTCTCGAAGAGTTCAGCTAGGTCATCCGCATAGGTGTCCATGTCGTTGCCATTCCAAGGTTGGCTGGAACGGCCGTGGCCGCGCCGGTCATGGGCAATGGCGCGGTAGCCATTTGAAGCGAGGAAGACCATCTGGTCTTCCCAGGCATCGGCATTGAGTGGCCATCCATGACTGAATACGACGGGCTGTTCCTTGCCCCAGTCCTTGAAATAAATCTCGGTTCCATCCTTGGTGATAAACGTGCTCATGGTCTTGTGCCCTTTCACGGCTTCCTTGGATTTGGTTTTGCTGATCTTGTCTGCTGCGTCTGCGTCGCCGACCTTGAGGCTGACAGCCGCGACGAATGCCGCCGTCGCTGTCAGGAAGGATCGGCGTGATGTCAGTCCGGTCTTGCCCATGGTCTTCATTCCTCTGCCAACACCTGCAGCGTCTTAATTGATCGAGATACGGACCTTCAGATTGCTTCGGGTGGCTTCGGAATAGGGACAAACGATATGGGCACCATCAACGATCTCACGGGCGGTGGCTGCCTCGATTCCCGGCAGCGATACGGCCAGAGCCACATCAAGGCCAAAACCCTTGCCATCGTCGCGCGGGCCGATACCCACGGTTGCCGTGACCGATGTATCATCAGAGAGCTTGATCTTCTTCTGCGCGGCAACAAACTTCATTGCGCCGATAAAGCAGGCGGAATAGCCCGCCGCAAAGAGCTGCTCCGGATTGGTGCCTTCGGCGCCGTTGCCGCCCAGTTCCTTCGGTGTCGATAGCGTCACCTTCAGGCGGCCATCTTCACTCGATGCAGTGCCGTCACGTCCGCCTGTTGCTGTCGCTTTGGTTGTGTAGAGAATGCTCATCGTCGGCTCCTTAGGTTGAGTTAGGTTGTTCGATACATATTAAATTGCACACAATTAAATTGTACGCAATATGAAATCGCATATGATTTTGAAAAATTAAATGATGCGCAATTTAATTGCTTTGTGTATTGTAAGCGGGAATACAAATGGAGTGATGACGATGGAGAAGACAGGTTTAAACGATCAGGAATCCCTCCTCAGCCTGGAAAACTTCCTGTGCTTTGCCATCTATTCCACGGCCAATGCGGTGACGCGGGCCTATCAACCCCGCCTCGCGACGCTGGGCCTGACTTATCCGCAATATCTTGTCATGGTTGTTCTCTGGGAAGAGGAAAACCAGACCGTCAAGGCAATCGGCGAGAAGCTCAGCCTGGACTCGGGCACGCTCACGCCGTTGCTTAAGCGCCTGGAAACGGCTGGTCTGATCACACGCCGCCGTGACACGGTGGACGAAAGGCAGGTCTTGATTGGCTTGACCGCAGACGGGCGCGCTATGCGCGCCCGCGCTGAGGCAGTACCGGTCGCCATGGGCAAGGCTTTCGGCTGTACCATGGACGAAGCAAAGTCCCTGCGATCGGAACTGATCGTCATGCGGGACAATCTGATTGAAAGCATTGAAGAGGTGAAGTAGCCGTCCGGCTATTGTCTCAGGCCGGCCTGTAGAGGGGCAACTGCAGGCGGATTCGGGCGCCGCGCCATGGCCCGGTCAGTATGTCAACGCGACCACCGTGCAGCCGCGCAATCTGCCGCGTTAGGTTAAGACCAAGACCGGCACCGCTGGAACGCGGCCGCAAGCGATAAAACGGCTCGAACACGTGTTCATGTTCTTCCTCGGGAATACCCGGCCCTTCATCGCGAACCTCAATGCCACCCGCGTTGTCCACCAGTACGGTGATTGTTCCCGTCCCATCACAATGTTCGATGGCATTGCGGATAAGGTTGGCCACGGCTTGCTCGATTTGCAGGGCATTGACCTGTGCGTGAACGCTTTTGGGTGCCGGTTCGAATGAAAGATCGTAACCAGCGGCAATCGCCAATGGCGCGAAGTCCGCCACGATCTGCCCCGTGAGTTCGACCAGATCGACAACTTCACCCGGCCCCACCGGCTGGTCGAGCAATTGCCGGTCGAGCAATTGCTGCGCCAGATGAGAGAGACGCTCAATGTCCTGCAGCAAACGGGCGCTTTGCGGATCCTCTGTCAGAAGCTCGGCGCGTGTACGCAGAATCGCGATAGGAGTTCGCAACTCATGCGCTGCATCCGTCAGGAAGCGATTGTGCTGATCATATCCCTGGCCAAGGCGCGCAAGCGCGTGATTGAAGGCTTGGACCAGCGGTGTGATTTCCGACGGCACCTGTTCGATCGGCAGTTGCATGGCACGGTTGTTGATGTCGATACGTCCGGCCTGGCTGGCGATGGCAACCAGACCGGCCAGCGAGCGGCGCACGACCGCCGGCGTTGTCACCAGCGTCGTCACACCCATGACAATGATGATGGGCAGAAGCAGTGCGATGATGACGATGATCAGAACAGGAATAACCCTGATCCAGGCTGTGGTTCCATCCGGATTGCGTGCCATATCGACCTGCATGTCGATATTGACTTCCAGCCCCTCGTTCTCATCCCGTGATGCACGGGTTGAGGTAATGACCTGTATCGGTCCCGCCTTGGTATCAATCTTCGAAACCACCGCTTCGGGCCGCAGATCACCCTCTCGAAAACCGAGCGTCGCATGATCCACAGCTTTCACGAGATCACCGGTATCATTGCCATAACCGATGGGAACGTCACCACGTTGGACAGCCTGACCATTCGTGTCGCGTGCTATGTACCAAAGTTTCGGAAATTCCTGCAGAAAAGTCTTCAGCTCTTCCGTCTCATGAACGATCAGTTTGCCATCGGCATCCCTGTCGATTGCGCTCTTCAGAATAGCAACCGCCGCCTCATTGTCGATGAGCAGCCGCGGATTGGCCACCCACAACACCAATGTGAACAGGCCGATAAAGATGAGCAATGTCGCCGCCTGCAGCAAAATGAGCCTGCGTACCAGAACCCATTGCAATGAGCGCGGGCGGATTTTCTTCATACAATTGCCCGTAACAGATAGCCGAGATTGCGTATAGCCCGTATCTCGACACCTGCCGACACATCCTCCAGCTTGCGCCTCAGCCGCGATACATGTGCGTCAAGCGCGTTGGATCCGATTTCATCGTCCATGGCATAGACGGATTCCTCAAGTGTCGCGCGCAGAACTGTCCGGCCGGGGCGGCGGATCAGCGTCTCAAGCACCAATCGCTCGCGCCGCGGCAACTCCAGCGGCTGATCTTCTATCAGCGCCTCCCGGTGGCGAAAATCATAGGTAAGGCGCCCGACAACCGTTTGTTCCGCGCGCAGCGTGAACGGCCGCCGATGCAATGCCCGCAACCGGGCCATCAGCTCTTCCGTTGCGAAGGGCTTCACCATGTAATCGTCAGCCCCCGCATCGAGCCCGGCAACACGATCGTTCAAGCTGCTCATGGCGGTCAGCACGATGACCGGGGCATCGACATGCAGCGCCCGCAGTCTTGGGATCAGACTGAGGCCTTCGCCATCAGGCAATCGCCGATCCAGCACGACAGCATCATAAGGGCCAAATTTTGCCATGGCCTCGGCGTCGGCCAATGTCGATACATGATCGACGACCACATCGCGACGCTCCAGCGCGGCCTTCAGGACCGAAGCCATTTCCGGCTCGTCCTCAAGCAGCAAGATGCGCATTTGAATTCTCCGTTCGTAGAAAGTCGGCAGCAATGCCGATTGTGGCGGTCAAATCTCTACCATGCCTCGCAAGTAAAAGCAGTGTCGCTCACTCGGCACGGCCGCCGGCGAGGATGCTTACTCACACTCCAGTTTTGGTTTACGGAAGTTGGTGATGTACCAGCGGCCGCCCGACGACCGCGCATAGAACGTATAGAAACACTCCTTCTGTTCGACATAGCTTGGCGTTTCCGTTTCGATATATCGCCTGCCATGCCTTGTATCGCGAACTTCACCAGTGGATGTACCGGATACGGCATTGGTCGATATCTTGCGCCACTGGTACGCGCGCTCGCCTGGCCCCAGATCGAGGACTTCGGTCGGCGGTCCGTAGTCGATAACCACGGATTCCAGCGGCTGTCCGATATAATTCTTCATGATATCGGACGCACACCCGGCCAGAACCGCTGCAGCCAGTACGAAACCGGCTCCGATTGCCCGCTTGCAATTACGAGCATTGCGTGTCGACATGTGGAAGATTCCCATCAAAAATATTCATGAGCGGCAACTAGGCTGCGAAGATTGCACCGACATTACCGGAGGGTTGCGGGGGCTGGCCGCTGCTTCACAATTCATTGCAGGGCGTATCAGCTATCGGAAAATTTCGCAGAAAGCTTTCCATCTTTGCTGAACTTGCGCTAAGGAACCGCCATCCCTTTCAAACACTCCTAGAGGTTTCCCCGAAATGGCATCGAAAAAGCTCCTTCTTCTTCCCGGCGACGGCATCGGACCTGAGGCAATGGCCGAAGTTCGCGAGATCATCGCCTATATGAATGCTGAACTGAAAAGTGGCTTTGAACTTGAAGAAGGCCTTGTCGGCGGTTCTGCTTATGATGCCCATGGCAAGGCGATCTCAGATGCCGACATGGCCAAGGCCATGGCCGCCGACGCGGTTCTCTTCGGTGCCGTCGGCGGACCGAAGTGGGACAGCGTTCCCTATGACGTTCGCCCGGAGGCCGGTCTTCTGCGTCTGCGCAAGGACATGGAACTGTTTGCAAATCTGCGCCCTGCCATCTGCTATCCCGCGCTAGCCGATTCCTCGTCCCTCAAAAAAGATGTGGTTGAAGGTCTCGATATCCTGATCGTGCGGGAATTGACCGGCGGTGTCTATTTCGGTGAACCGAAGGAAATCATTGACCTCGGCAACGGCCAGAAGCGCGGCATCGATACCCAAGTCTATGATACCTATGAGATCGAGCGTATTTCGGGCGTCGCCTTTGAATTGGCCCGCACGCGCCGGAACAAGGTCACGTCGATGGAAAAGCGCAACGTTATGAAATCGGGCGTGCTGTGGAACGAGGTCGTTACAGCGACCCATAAAGCCCGTTATTCCGACGTTCAGCTCGAGCACATGCTGGCCGATGCCGGCGGCATGCAGCTCGTGCGCTGGCCCAAGCAGTTCGATGTGATTGTCACGGACAATCTCTTCGGTGACATGCTTTCCGATATCGCCGCCATGCTGACCGGTTCTCTCGGCATGCTGCCCTCAGCCTCACTCGGCGCGCCAGATGGCAAAACCGGCAGCCGCAAGGCGCTCTACGAACCCGTGCATGGGTCGGCTCCCGATATCGCCGGAACCGGCGCCGCCAATCCGATTGCCATGATCGCCTCCTTTGCCATGTGCCTGCGCTACTCATTCAACATGGTGGAAGAAGCGGACCGGCTGGAAGCGGCGATTGCGGGTGTGCTTGGCGACGGCATCCGCACCGCCGACATCATGTCGGAAGGCAGCACCAAGGTTGGTACCACCCAGATGGGTGATGCGATCCTTGCAAAATTCAAGGCGCTCGCTGCCTGATCACACTCATACGGACAAAGAAAAGCCCGGCGCGAGGAATCGCGCCGGGCTTTTTATTGAGCCGTCGACTACTTGATGTCGTGCAGATCCTCGTTTTTGGTTTCACGAACGAAGATCAGGCCGATCACCAATGTCATGGCTGCAATGACGATCGGGTACCAAAGGCCATAATAGATATCGCCCTTGGCGGCGCTCATCGCAAAGACCGTTGCCGGAAGCAGGCCGCCGAACCAGCCATTGCCAATGTGATAAGGCAATGACATGCCGGTATACCGGATGCGGGTCGGGAACATCTCGACCAGA
This sequence comes from Phyllobacterium sp. MT110, assembly GCF_058792715.1. NCBI lineage: Bacteria > Pseudomonadati > Pseudomonadota > Alphaproteobacteria > Hyphomicrobiales > Phyllobacteriaceae > Phyllobacterium > Phyllobacterium sp. MT110. Next base: position 244,658 of record NZ_JBXAFE010000002.1, on the reverse strand, counting down.
ATCGCGGCAATCGGGCCATAGACCATCGTCACATAGAGCACCAGGACGAACAGGATGGCGATGGTCATCGGCCAGTTAACTGCCTTCGGGTCAGCAACCATGGTGAAGAGACCGCCATTGGGAATGGAATAAACCGCCATCTCCGTGGCGCCGGCTGCCTGCTCCGTGGTGATCAGCTTTGCTTTGACGAGATCAGCGACCGGGGTGACCGCCTTTTCGCCGGCACGAACCGCGGCCGCATCAAGGTTCAATTCGGGATTGGCCTTGATGAAGCCGTCAAGTTTGGCATCGGCAACCTTGGCAGGCGCCCGCACAAGCGGGAAACCGGCCTTCTGCAACGCCAGGTTCAGGTCATGGGTGAGCACGGCGTTTTTGGCAGCAGCATCGGGACCAGCGGCCACGGCATCATAGGATGGAATGACCGTATCGCCGATTTTGACGGTGGCGGGCTGACCGGCGGGACCGGCAACCACTTCATAGGGCACCGAACTGCGGGCCAGGAACGCTGTCGCAATGTCACATGAATTGTTGAACTTGGCTGTACCAACCGGGTTGAACTGGAAGGTACAGTCGCCCGGTGCCGCGGTCACCGTAGCGCGGACTGTTGCCTCCGCCTGGGCCAATGCCGGATTTGCAGCGTGCGTGAGTGCCTTGAACAGCGGGAAGTAGGTCAGGATTGCCAGGGCAAGACCTGCCATGATGATCGGCTTGCGGCCGATCTTGTCGGAGAGCCAGCCAAAGAAGACAAAAAAGCCCGTGCCAAGCAGGAGCGCGATTGCAATCATGATATTGACGGACTGCCCGTCCACCTTCAGCACGTTCTGCAGGAAGAACAGGGCATAGAACTGGCCGGAATACCAGACAACAGCCTGACCCGCGGTAAGGCCGAACAGGGCGAGCAGCGCAATCCGGGCATTTTTCCACTGACCGAAAGCTTCCGACAGCGGTGCCTTGGAGCCCTTGCCTTCTTCTTTCATCTTCTTGAAAGCCGGTGATTCACTCAACGAGAGCCGAATCCACACCGATATTCCCAGAAGAACGAATGAGAGAATGAAAGGCACACGCCAGCCCCAGGCGGCGAATGCGTCCTTACCAAGCCAATTCTGGACGATGAGGATAACCACCAGGGACAGGAACAGACCGAGCGTTGCGGTCGTCTGGATCCATGATGTGTAATAACCGCGACGATTGTTCGGCGCATGTTCCGCCACATAGGTTGCAGCACCGCCATATTCGCCGCCGAGAGCCAAGCCCTGCAACATGCGCAGCGCAATCAGGATGATCGGTGCAGCGATGCCCCAGCTGCCTGATCCTGGAAGAATACCGACCAGAAACGTCGACAGACCCATGATCAGAATGGTCACCAGGAAGGTATATTTGCGGCCGACGAGATCGCCGATCCGTCCGAAGACCAGCGCGCCGAAGGGACGGACAAGAAAGCCCGCGGCAAACGCCAGAAGCGCAAATATGTTACGCGTCGCTTCAGGGTATTCACTGAAAAACGCTGCACCAATGAAGGCAGCCAATGAACCGTACAAGTAGAAATCATACCATTCGAAAACAGTTCCGAGTGAGGAAGCGAAGATAACTTTCTTCTCCTCTCTCGTCATACCCCGGCTGGCAGTACCAGCCACAGAAGTGGTCGCCATTTGTATTCCTCCCAGAAAACAGCATTTACGCCGGGACCCGATCGGCTCAGCAACCGCTCACGTCCCTCGGATTTGTCACTGCGTATGAATCAACGGCAAAGTCCTGCGGGACTTCGACTGACCTTACGCCGGTGAATGTCCTCCGGAACTCTCCCCCCAAAGGTCATGCACCCCATGCACCGCTCAAGTGTTGAACAAATATTCGCGAAAGCAAAGACCGCATTTTACGGCAAAAGTTCAAAATTGTGCGTAACGCGACATATTCTTCTCTTTCGAATGGACAATTGACTCTTTTTGGAAAGCGGATACAAGCATGTCAGGTTAAGGAGACGCCCCGTGAGCAGCGAATCAACTGCACACTTTTTGACGAGCGGTTCCGGCATTCATGCCGGATGCGCAGGCGCGTCTGTTCTTTCCACCAAAATGCCGGCCAAAACGACCACCAAAACGGTCTGATTTCCCTTGGCCTGCTCGCCCCCTCCCGGGTCCGGCCCGGGGGAAAAGACCCGCAATGGCCAGCGGGTTTTTCGCAAAGAGCGGTGAGGGACAGGAGATAACACAGATGAGTTTCAAGGTTGCGGTTGTAGGCGCCACAGGCAATGTGGGCCGCGAAATGTTGACAATACTGGAAGAGCGCGGCTTTCCGGTCAGTGAAGTCGTGGCGCTCGCCTCACGCCGGTCCCAGGGCACCGAAGTCTCCTTTGGCGACCGCACGCTGAAGGTCAAAGCCCTCGATACCTATGATTTTTCCGATACCGATATCTGCCTGATGTCGGCTGGCGGCAATATATCCAAGGAATGGTCGCCGAAGATCGGGGCGCAGGGCTGTGTCGTCATCGACAATTCCTCCGCCTGGCGCTACGATTCCAACGTGCCGCTGATCGTGCCGGAAGTAAATCCGGATGCGATTGTTGGTTTCTCCAAGAAGAACATCATTGCCAACCCGAACTGCTCGACCGCTCAGCTTGTGGTGGCGTTGAAGCCTCTGCATGACAAGGCCAGGATCAAGCGTCTTGTGATCGCCACCTACCAGTCGGTTTCCGGCGCCGGCAAGGATGGCATGGATGAGCTGTTCCAGCAGTCACGGGCGGTGTTCGTTGCCGATCCGGTGGAAGCCAAGAAGTTCACCAAGCGCATCGCCTTCAACGTCATCCCGCATATCGACGTCTTCATGGAAGACGGCTACACCAAGGAAGAGTGGAAGATGGTCGCCGAGACCAAGAAGATGCTCGATCCCAAGATCAAGCTCACGGCGACGTGTGTCCGTGTTCCCGTCTTCATTGGCCATTCCGAAGCCGTGAATATCGAATTCGAAAGCCCGATGAGCGCCGAAGAAGCCCGTGAGATTCTCTCGGATGCACCGGGCTGCCTGGTTATCGACCGGCATGAGGATGGCGGCTACATCACCCCCTATGAAGCAGCGGGCGAAGACGCCACGTATATTTCGCGTATCCGCGAGGACATCACTGTCGAGAATGGCCTGTCGCTTTGGATTGTTTCGGACAATCTGCGCAAGGGTGCGGCCCTCAACACCATCCAGATCGCCGAGCTTCTGGTCGCGCGCGGGCTGATTCAGCCCAAGCAGCTCGCAGCCTGAAACCCGGCATGCCGCCAAAATAGAAAAGGGCGCAGTTTCTGCGCCCTTTTTCGCTGAAGCAATTGCCGCGCCCGAACTCAGGCCCAGGGATGCCTTTGGGCGTTGGCCGCCTCGAAGCTGTCGATCTTCGCCGCCTTTTCCATGGTCAGGCCAATGTCATCAAGACCGTTCAGCATGCAGTAGCGGCGGAATTCATCAAGATCGAAACTGATCTGGCCGCCATCCGGGCCCTTGATCGTCTTCTCTTCCAGATCGATCGTCAGCGTTGCATTGGCGCCGCGCTGCGCATCATCCATCAACTTGTCCAGGTCCTCATGGCTGACGCGGATCGGCAGGATGCCGTTCTTGAAGCAGTTGTTGTAGAAAATATCGGCGAAGCTGGTCGAGATGACGCAACGGATGCCGAAATCCAGCAATGCCCACGGCGCATGCTCACGGCTGGAGCCGCAGCCGAAATTGTCGCCGGCCACCAGAATCTGGGCTTTGCGATAGGCCGGCTTGTTGAGGACGAAATCCGGATTTTCCGAACCGTCTTCATTGTAACGCATTTCGGCAAAAAGCCCTGTACCAAGTCCGGTGCGCTTGATCGTCTTCAGATAGTCCTTCGGAATGATCATATCCGTGTCGATATTGATGATCGGCAACGGTGCGGCAACGCCGGTGAGCTTGGTAAACTTGTCCATGATCTCTGCCTGTAGTGTTCGGTAATATGAGTATCTTCGCTTTACACCAGCTTGACGGCGAATCAAAGACTTTCCCCCTGTGGCAGATTGGGGCATGCCACGCCGCATGATTGCGCTTGTCTTGGCCCGTCGATCAATGCAAAAAAGTGCCATGCGCAAAACATTTCGCCCTCGCCGCTCGGTTCTCTATGTTCCCGCCTCGAATACCAAGGCTCTTGCCAAGATTGCGAGCCTTGACGCGGATGCGGTCATTTTTGATTTGGAGGATGCCGTCGCTCCGCAGGCCAAGGACGATGCCCGCGAAGCATTGCGCAATTATTTTCGCGCCAATCCGGCAAACAAGGCCGAACGGATCATCCGCATCAATGCGCTTGCAAGCGAATGGGGTGCCGAGGATCTTCTCGCCGCGCGCGCCTGCAAGCCTGACGCCATCCTTCTCCCCAAGGTGGAAACACCACAGGACGTGACTGGCGTGACTGAAATACTTGAGGAAACCGATGCATCCGAAAACATTCGGCTGTGGGCGATGATTGAGTCACCGCGTGGTATTCTCAATGCGGACGAGATCGCCGAGCTGGGTCTGCGATCCACCGGGCGTCTGGATTGCTTTGTCGTTGGGACAAACGATATCGCCAAGGAAACCGGTGTGAGCACGGATGGCAATCGCGCCCATCTCGTCCCGTGGCTGATGCAGATCGTGCTTTGTGCCAAAGCCGGAAAGCTGGATGTGATCGACGGCGTCTACAATGACTTTGCCGATGCGGCGGGTTTCACGCTTGAATGCGACCAGGGCGCAAGGATGGGTTTTGACGGCAAAACGCTCATTCATCCCGCACAGATTGGTGCTGCAAATCACGCCTTTTCACCGGATAAGGCAGCGCTTGCCGCCGCCCGATCGATCATCGAGGCATTTTCCCTTCCGGAGAATGCTGACAAGGGCGCAATTGCCCTGAACGGAAGAATGATAGAACGCCTGCATCTTGCCAACGCGGAGAAGATCATGGCCAAAGCGCAAATAACAGGAGACAAAGCATGAAACTATATCGCTTTTTGACCGGACCGGATGATGCCAGCTTCTGCCACAAGGTGACGGCGGCCATCAACAAGGGCTGGCATATCTATGGTTCCCCCACCTATGCATTCAACACCGTTACTGGGGTGATGCAGTGCGGTCAGGCTGTTGTAAAGGATGTCGATGGCGTCGATTATGAGCCGGGTATCAAGCTCGGCGACTACTGACCGGTAGCGGCATTCCACACAGGATGCCGTTTGAGCGCTTGATATTGCTGCTCTGATGTACGCGCCATGGCGTCTTCGCGCGAGGCCGGCCTGTCCTCAAAAGGAATAGGCCGGTCAAACCGGCTGATGGCAGGGTCCCGTCGGCCGACTATTCGACGCTTGCCTCAATGCGCTCCATATCCTCGTCCGAGAGGCCGAAGTGATGGCCGATTTCATGGATGAGGACATGGGTAACGATATCCCCCAAGGCCTCCTCATACTCCGCCCAGTAATCCAGCACGGCGCGGCGATAAATCGTGATGATATTGGGTCTTTCCCCGGTTTGAAGCGAGAACCGTTCTCCGATACCCCGCCCTTCAAACAATCCAAGCAAATCAAACGGCGATTCCAGCCCCATGTCCTCGACAATCTGATCATCGGGGAATTCCGATACCTGAATGGTGATATCGCCGCACAAACTGCGAAAATCGTCGGGCAGATGCGCATAAGCCTCTATCGCGAGTGATTCGATCTCACTCAAAGCTGGTGACAAGCGATTGCCCCAATCGGCGGTTTGATTACTTCTGGCCATTAAAACTCCTGGAGCACTTTCCGGCCTCATATAGTGCCTTTGCAGCAAGGATGCGAGTGGCATGCAGACTAACCCCGCATTGGTACCAGAAGCCGCTCCATGCGCCGGAAGCTTTCAGCAAGCACTGTCGCGTCTTTGAGACCATGCGCGAGCATGATGCCGCCCTGCCATTCGGCCAGGGCATTGCGGGCGGTTCCAAGTGCCGCAGAGGGGCGCATGCCGGTTCGCCCCAGCTCTCTTCCAATGAATCCGATCAGGAGACTGAAAACTTCGGCCGCCCGTTCGGCGGCTTCCGGCGATTCATGGCGGAAATCCCGTATTCCCAAGGCGATCGGACATCCATTCTCCACACGGCTTTTGAGCGAATGCGACAGCTTTTCAATCAGCAGCAACAGACGCTTGCGCGGATCCTGATCCGCTTCGACAATGGCCGTCAGCATATCCTCGGTTTCAGCAACGAAAATATCGGCAACGCCGCGCGCCAGGTCGGCCTTTGTCTTGAAATAATAATAGATGTTTCCAAGCGGAATTCCCGATTCCGCCGCGATGTGGGCAAGGCTTGTCACAGTGAAGCCCCGTCGCCAGAACAAGCCGGCAGCCGTGGCAACAAGGATATCACGTTTGTCGTTCCGCCTGGCCATCGCACCGCCTTCGATTATCAGTTGTTCAACTGACTCGTATTTTGGCAGGTTCGGCAATGATTGCAGTAAAAATAAACTAATCTTCGATGGTTCGCGCTTCCGATGGCAGCATGATCGGTATCCCGTCCCGGATCGGATAGGCGAGATGAGCCGACTTCGAGATCAGCTCGGATCTCTCCTGATCGTAGACAAGCGGCCCCTTGGTCAGCGGGCAAACCAGAAGCTCAAGCAGCTTGCGATCAATGGCAGGGTCGCGTTTTGGTTCGATCATGGCTCGCTTCCTCGGGGATTACTGCAGGTTCGACTCATAACCATCCTGGTCTTTCGCCAGCATGATTTCGGTGATCGCGATCAAAGTCTCGGCCCGCGTCTTCAGATCGGCAGCCTCCAGCAAAGCCTGCTTTTCCGCGGCACCGAAAGGCGACATCATGGCGAGGGCATTGACCAGCGTTTCATTGCCCGCGCGGGAAATACCATCCCAATCCGCTTCGAGGTTGTTGGCATCGAGATAATCCCGGAAGACGCGCAGCAGCGCCGGCCGGTCGACTTCCGAGTCGTCTGCCTCATCCAGATCCGCCAGAAGCGGCGCAATCTTGCACTGACGGAACGGTGTCCGGGTGGAGAGTTCTTTGACAATCCGAAAGCGGCAAATGCCTTGCAATGTGATGAGAAGGCGCCCGTCACCGGTCTCGGCGAACGATGTGATGCGGCCAAGGCATCCCACTTCACACAGTTCATCCGCGTCCGTATCGCCCTCGTCGAAGCGTGGCTGAATCATGCCGATGACGCGTTTTCCACTCAAAGCCGCGTCCACCATGGCCAGATAACGCAGTTCGAATATATTCAACGGCAACTGACCACCCGGAAGCAACAGGGCTCCCGAAAGGGGGAAAATCGGCACGCTTTCCGGAATATTGTCCAGCGTCCGATAACGAACATTGCCTGCTTGCATCACCAGCTCCAGTGATTGATCCGCAGCATCATGGATCGATCGCTATTGTGCCCTATTTCACTCAGGAAAACAGCAGGGAAGATAGTTTCCGGCGCGCGGTCAGGGAAGCCTGATCAGCTGGACCCCATGCGTCGAAAAACTGCAGCAGCTGTTTGCGGGCTCCGTCGTCATTCCAGGTACGATCGGCCTTCATGATGGCGAGAAGATGATCGGCCGCCTCATCCCGCTGTCCGGTGGCATTCAGAAACATGGCAAGGTCGAACCGCGCCTGATGATCCTTGGGATTCGCCGCAAGTCTTGCTGCCAGCGCAACAGGGTCACCCAGCTTGGCCGCTTGATCAGCCAGGGCAACCTTTGCTTCCGCCGCACGCACACTGGCATCGTCTTTCTTGTTCGCGGGAACCTGCTCCAGAACGGCCTTGGCCTGGTCAAGATCACCCAGATCGATCAGGCAATTGGCAAGTCCGGCAAGCGCCGCCACATGATCGGGCACTTCCGCCAGAACGGCCGAATAGATCTGGGCCGCCTGCTCCATATCTCCCGCTGCTGCAGCCTGGGTAGCCGCATCCAGCGCCGATTGAATGGCCGCATCCCTGCCGCCATCCGGTGACGCAATGCGATCAATGAATTCCTTGACCTTTGATTCCGGCAATGCGCCCATGAAACCATCGACCGGCTTGCCATCAGCAAAGGCAATCACCGCCGGAATTGATTGAATACCGAGCTGCCCAGCAATGGCAGGGTGCTCGTCAATATTCATTTTAACCAGCTTTACCCGCCCGCCGGCGGCATTGACCACCTTTTCAATGATCGGTGTCAATTGCTTGCAGGGCCCGCACCAGGGGGCCCAGAAATCGACCAGAACCGGTTGGCTCTTCGATTCGGCGATCACATCCGCGGCAAATCCCGCCGTGGTGGTATCCTTGATCAATGCGCCAGCCGCGGTTGAGGCGGCCGCGGGAGCCGCGCCGCCATAGGATACCGTCGTTGTCGCAGCTGCACTGCCGTAGCCGCCACCGAACGGGTTATCAGTATTGCTCATCAAAATTCTCCCGTATCCGCTGGTTACATGTTTTCCAGATCCACTTGGACCGGTTTACAGCCTGCACTCAGGTTGGGTTGGATTCATCAATTTTCAAGATCAGGGGCTCGTGATCGGTGGATGCGAGAAACCGTAACAGATCGTCTCGTCGAATGGATGTCGTGGCATCGTTGCTCAGCGGGTGGGCATTGATGATCTCATTGTGCATGAGAGCCTCATCAAGCACGACCTTCACCTGATGCTCCTCGTCGTTGATAATGCCAAGCACACTGACCGAACCCGGAACAAGCCCAAGATACTCCATCAGCTTTTCCGGTTTGCCGAATGAAACGCGGCTAGATGCACCAATCTTGGTATGGATTGTTTTAAGATCGACCTGCGCCTCTTCATCCACAGTAACGAGAAAGAACTTGTCCTTCTTGTCCTTCAGGAAAAGGTTTTTGGTGTGGGCCCCGGGAACCTGCCCGCGCAAATCCTGCGCTTCGGCAACCGTAAACACCGGCGCATGCCGAATCGTTGACACCTTGATTCCGAGATCATCGAATTTCTGCATCAGTTCTGCGTATGTCTTGGGCATTCTGGCTCTCGCGGCACCGGCAATCGGAAAATATGCTTTTGTTGTCCTAATCGCTTCACTGCACGCTCTCAAGCGAAAACCCAGCCGCACCTTGGTTTAATCGGACATTTCATTGCCGGGCCGATCCACCCGTTGAATTTTTTTTCGAATATCGTCACAAAGTCAAAAATTCACTGTTGCAATTGGTCTGTCCTTGGGTCATATAGGCCCCGCTTCGCAAGACAAACTGGCACATGCGGGAGTAGCTCAGGGGTAGAGCACAACCTTGCCAAGGTTGGGGTCGAGGGTTCGAATCCCTTCTCCCGCTCCAGTTGTCCGAAGTTCAAAAGGCCCGGTTTTTACCGGGCCTTTTTGCTTTTGAGCTCTCCATATCCTGCAAAAGAGCAAACCCTTTCGGGGCGTCGGTTACTTCTCGGTTACACAGAGTTCTGCGCCAACAAGTTTAAAATCGCAGCGTTTCGCCGCTACACCGCATTCAACGCAGTTCGCCTCTAGTCGGAGTTTCCTTCTGCTCTTCGCATAAGTAAGTAGGGATCGATCGGTACTGCTCTGCACATAACAATAAACTCGGCGGCATCCAAGCGACGCTCACCAAGCTCAACTTTTGAAATAAAGGTTTGACGCAACCCGAGCCGTTTTCCCAATTCAACTTGGGTCACGCCGACATCCTTTCGAGCCTCAACGAGAAGCTCGATCATCTTTTTATAAAGATCAGAATGGATAGATGTCACGATGAAGCGCCGATTTAAAACCAGCGTTCTTTAGAAACCCGAATTTACAGTACCCCAAAATCGGGTATTCTGATTATACTGCCTAGACGAGTCGATTCGAGAGAGTATTTAAAAGCCCTCTGATCGCCTCATCATACTGAAATAATTGACAAAAATTCTCACGGCATGTTCTCATTGACTATAACATGAGCTGATTGACTGCAGGGGGCAAAATGATAAGCGAGGATTTTAGAGAGAGGTTTTGGCGAGTTCGCGGCACCTTATCCAATATACAATATACGTCCTCTGCTTATCATCATGTGAGCGATGTAATGGGTGTTGTCGAAGCCCCCACACCAAATCAAATACAGAAGTCGGAAGTGCTATTGGCGACATGCGAGCTCGAGGATTTGATTGATATTATCGACGTTGCAGGCAAAAGGTTGGATAATTGTTCGCACCTGCAGATTCACTTTTATCGCGCATCAGATCCCTTGAGCTTCCCCCATGGTAAAGATGATAGGCAAACTAGGGACATTCACGAATTCATTGTTAGCTCAAGCCGGATATGGATGGAGCCGCTTCGCGATAAAGTCAAAAGCTATCCAGCAAATATTTTCTTGCCTGATGATCTCTTTGACCAAATTTTGAATTCCTCCACACCTAATGAAACCATCATTGCCGACTTTAAACTGGATCGCCTACAAAACGTTGTAAAAAATGGTGTCATTGCGGAACAAAGCTTACCAAACCTGTTCATTACACAAGGTGAAAATGTCGGGCTCATTTGCCATGGAATTGGTGTCACAAAGTCATTGGTACCAAAGCCAAAGCAAGAAACACAAGCACCCAAGCGGCATTGGTTTCGGCAGTATGTCGGCGCCATCTGTATAATCATCGTCGCTACTGCGATTCAGTATACGTCAATCGCCACAGCCCTGCTGATTGCATCCACAATTGCACTCGTATGGCTAAGCGAAATTGACGACAAACTATGGGCTATTTCCGGCAAGAAGCCGACTTCAAATTAACCTGCGGCGTACTGCGTATTCATTTTCTAACTGATCACAGGCGTCATTGGGTCCCAGCCTAAGTCTGCCCCTAAATTAATAGGGGGAGGGTTTTAACACTTCCCGCCCAGATCTAATTCGATAGCCATGACGCAAGTCATTGATATTACTCAGATAATTGCGCTCACTATATTCGCTGTGTTTTACTAAATTCGAGCAATCGGGATAGTGAAATGCAACAGTTTCTCATAACAGACGTCGTCACAAAGCAAACACGCATTGCCGATCTCACCGAGGCGTTACACCTTGCTCAAATGAGCGGCGATGATCTTGAAATGATGCTGGCTGAGCACGGGATCTACGAGACAATACGGCACACAGTTGTCGAGATTATTGTCTTGTCGAAGTTGCATAAAAGAACACCCACATAATCTTTTGCCACAGCTGGCCGGAAGTGGCACTCCCGTGCACGCCGCCGCCGTAGCCGCGCAACTAGCGCGGCCAGCGGTACAGTGAGCTTCCGTGATGCCACGGCGTGGCAGGGCGGTACCACCGGCAGGCTAGCTAGCGCTGCCGTAAGCCCGTTCCAGTGCGTTAATTGCCACCTCTCCGCCCCGAACAGCTTGGGTGTAATGCCCGAGGGTAACCGTTGCATTGGCATGTCCGGCGAGGCGGGCAACCAGCCCAATCTCAATGCCTTGCGCCTGCATCGTTGAGATAAATGAATGCCGGGCACTATGTGGCGTTACATAAGGCAGACCCAGTTCGGTGAAGAAAGGAACCCAATAACGCTTGCGAAAATTCTGATAGACGAGCGGACCGCCGCCACCGATACGCAGCTTTGGCCACGCTTGTAGCCGACCTGGCCCCGGAAAGACACGGTACAGCTTCCCATCTTTGCGCGGACACCTTGCCCGCCACTCCAGAAGCATTCCTCGCAGTGTCTTCCCCATCGGGATATCACGGGTTCCGGCCTCAGTTTTAGTCATATCAGAAAGCGTGCCATCGCGCTCCTGCATGCGCCGAATGTGAATGACGTTTGCGTCGAAATCTACGTCCTCCCAAAGGAGCCCGAACTGCTCGCTTGGACGCGTCCCTACGAGAAACGGAAACACGCAGTAGATTCCACGATCCTTATCGTGTTTTGCCGCTTCAACCAGCTTGGCGATGTCCTCTGTGGTCAGGATGGACTTTTTCAGCTTCGCCTTGCCGCGACCCAAGCCCGTCGGCATAGAAGGAGCGCGGACGCCAAAATCCTCCTCCGCCAAGGCAAGAATAGCTTTCAAGTGGGATTTTGCACGGTTCGCCGTGTACGTTCCGGAATGCTCAAGGAGTTGTCTGTGCCACGCTCGAATATCTGCGGTGGTAAGCTCGTTAAGCTTAGTTTTGCCGAGCATGGGTAGTAGGTGCGTTCCCTTGGGCTTTACATCGGTCGCAGTGTATTCTGCTTTCTGCCTTTGCGTCCCCACGAGGTATGGCCCCTTGATATGAGCAACGACAATTGAATACCCCGTATGGGTACTTGCCTTTACATTGCGCTTCCGGTCGGCAAGCCAATGATCACATGCTTCGTTTACAGTTGGCACCGTCCGTTCGCTGACATATGACCCAGCGCTCATGGACACAATAAGGGTACTTTGCCTTGCCTGCGCATCCTTCTGCCGTTCGAAGAATTCCTGTTTGCGCTGATCAGTCTTAGGGCATCTATAATTAACCACATAACGAAGCTGCAGAACCACGCTGCCATCCTGCAGAGTGCGCTTGCGCATTCGTTTGGTCACATTGATTTTGGTATTCATCACATTCTCCGTTGGTTGAAATCACAACCAAAAAACACTGCGAAAATTCGCGCACAATTTATCGGAATGAGCTATGAGAGGTCGCGCTGTAACCAGCCGCGTAACCGCAAGTATTTGGAACTATTCAAGACCCCGTCCAAACGGGCTCGAAAGCAATCCGAATTCAGACCTTACTTGGGTTGAAATCGCAGCTGGTGGCAGTGGCGGCGGTGGCACGCACCGGCGCGTGGCCCGGCTGCGACCACTGCTACACATGTAGAGGCTTTTACCACCGCAGTATGCTGCACTCCCGGAGCTCCTATAGGACACGCCACCGCTGCCACCGCCACCCGCTAGAACTTTCTGTTCTCCCCAGAGAAATCAGGATCGTCCACGTGGTCGTCAGCTTTCATCCGCCGGAAGCCACGCAACGTTTTCCCCGACATCTTGAACTTACCCGGCTCCCATCCGAGGGAACGCATTAACCCCGAGAGCCGCTTGGTATGGCCATTATTTTGGCGATCCAGTTCAATGTTGAGAGTTATACCCAACAGTTCGTGCGTGAAGGCTCTGACTTCGTCGTCAAAGGCTCTGCCTCGAATACTGGCGAGTTTTTCAAGCCATGGGTCGTCTTCCAAACGCTCTACCTGCTCGGCTGCAGCAGCACCCCAGAGTTCGGGTGGCAGAGTTATGCTCTCGCCCAGCGCTTCCCTATGCGCTGCTTCTGCCCAAAGCTGGTCTCGATCAAGGGCGAGCGCTCCAAGATTAATTTGGCCCGTTTTGATGGGAAGAAAGCGACGATTGCCGGTTGTGTCGCGCAAATACTTTTCGTCGTTTGTGGTTCCAACGAAAATTGTCTGGCGGCCTCTGCTTTCAGAGAACCTTCCGTAGGACATTCGGGCACGGTCAATCTGCCGTGAAGCAAACGCCTTGGTTCGTTCAATTTCTGCTTTTCTAAGACCCGATATTTCGCTCAGTTCGTAGATCCAAACACCTTCCATGGCTTCCATTTGGGCTTTAGTATCAAGGGTTAGTATTTCATTGTCGGAATGGAAGCCGTCACCGGCGAGAATATGCAATGCAGTGGATTTACCCGTTCCTTGCTTACCCTCAAGAATTGGGATCGTGTCATATTTTGCGCCGGGTTCCCGCACTCGTCTGACTGCGGCAATCAGCATTGTCACTCCGATGGCCAAATTGAGCTCCGTGTCCTCCGCTGCCAGATACGTCGCCAGCCAATGATCCAAGCGCGGGGTGCCGTCCCAGACCAAATCGTCCAACATCTGCCTGATCGGATGTAGGGAATTCTCAAGGCAAAGCTGGGTTACAGCGTCGCGGACATTCTCCGCCCGAGGATCAAAATCAAACTGGTCAATTACTATTCCCCGAAGCCTACTGCATGCATCGTCACTGATCTCGCCAGCGTGCTCTTCCAACTGGGTTCCATTGATTATCTTTCGCTGCCGGAACAGATCATGCGCAAACGCCAATTCCAATCGCTGTAGTGCAACAATAGTGTTGCGCATTGTCGATTGTGGCTTCCCCGACTTATCTGCATCCGGCCAACCGCTGCCACTTGCTGCCTTGGCTGCCCTTGCTTGCTTCAGCGCGTAGGCTTTGGGATTCTTTTTCTCCAGTATCGATGCTGAAATCCCGTAAGCCGGATTGATCAGTATTCCGGCAATCGCTTCCTCGCCGAGGCCATGCCGCGCAAGATCACACGCCACTCGAAACACACCCTCACTCCGAGAGCGATAGCGAGGTGTATTGCTGGACCGGGGGTGATCAATATCATCACCTGTTTCGATAAGACCGCGCGTTGTCTTAGAAATAACGATACCGATTGCGTCTATCGAGATCAGATTGATCACGGCAGCGTTACCTATTGCCCCTTTGGGGCCTGCTGGTTCCGGATCATTGCCGATTGGAAAATCATCAAGAGAATAGCTGAGTTTCCAATCAGCACTAACTACTTTGGCCAACGTAGCTTTTCGACCAGCAGCAGCTTTTTTGGCATTGGGTATATTGACAGTTCCAGGCAAGCGCATAATGCGATCAATGTTGTAACAGTTATCGCCGCCGACTTGCCGCGCTATAGAGCGATTGATGTGTTCAACTCGCTCCAATTCTGTAGCCGGATTGGCGAGTCTCCAGTAAGCATGATAACCACCACCTGAAAATACGATTACCGTTGGCGTAGCGGCGAAAGATTGCAAACGCTCCAATCCCCTGAGATCGTCAATATCAACGTGAAGGAAAAACGCTTCCTTTACATCATTCTTGCTGGCCTTTTTGTTCCGGGCTTGAGAATGTAGGCCATTAACGTGGAAATACACGTTCTCCTCATCTTGGCGAACATTGATCCAATCGGCCATTTCGCCCGCTTCATTGCAAACAAAGGAAGAGGCCTCAACCTTCCCATCGTAAGTGATAGCAACAAGGTGCCAAGGGCCATTTGGATACATGCGTTCTAAGAATGAAACGGCTTCGCCGGTGTTGTCGGCATTTTCCATCTCCACCCAGTAATCATTTTCGTCACTCATTTGTCACCGCCCTCGCGAGAGGTCTCGATAAAGGCGACGACTTCTGAGATTTTCACCAATCGGCGCTTATTGAACGGTCGATAACTCGGTACCTCACCCCGCCCTACAGCCCTTTGCAGCTGCCAGTAGTGGCAGCCAAGTATTTCTGCGGCCTCTTGGAGCGTAAGCAACTTTTCAGGATACGTGCCGTTAGTGTGTAGTGCATTTGGAATTTGATAAATGTTCATCACTGACTTCCTGTTGCGAGGGCAGACAGTGAATACGGGAATACCGACGCACGCCTGCCCCCAATTGGATTTGGGTTTGAAGCGTGAAGTCAGCCCGAATGAGTAACATTGGGGTCTTTATGTGCGGCACTAGAAAACTGCCCGGTATTGTGAGCTGAACATCTACGATAGAATTCCATCGCGATGCAGAGCGTCAGTGGAGATTATCTAGTATTCTCCGACGCAAAGACTCCCCGTGATCTTTCACCCGTTTTGGATGCCACAGTTTTTTATGCAATGCAACGGCTAGTGTCTCTCGTTAACAAAAACACTACTGATGGTGGAAAGTCCGCTTCGTGAAGAAAAGCGCGGCCGTAGACGCAAAGAAAGAAGCCCGCTGTAAAGCGGGCTTCCAAGTGGTTTATGCAGCGTTTTCTAGACTGGCTGGATACCAAACCGGACTAGAAAGGGAGGCTTTCATTATTTCGATACCACGTTCGCAATCGACCCGTCGTTTGTAGCTCTCGCTACTTACAGCGATGGTTTTCCCATTAGACGCATCGTATTTCCAACGCCATTCGCCAGCGTTGTCTTTGTACAACCAATAAGAAGGATAGTTCCGTTCAGCCATTTTGGCTCTCCGTAATAAAGAGAACGTCGAGCTTGACCACGGCGTGTTTTTGATTCAAAACACTCTTGCAGAATATTTGCCATGTCCCGCACTCGACATCCAATCTTTGCGAGATATGAACTTTAGAAGCCGTCGTGTGTCGCCAAACTGCGGCGGCTTCTTAATTCATAATCAACTATATTTGTGGCCGAGTGTGTGGCGTAGAGTCAATACATCTGTGATATCGCCCCGAGTTATCCACTGAACGATTTAAAAAATTAAGTAAATTCAAATAGATACGATGCGGCACCAATGAACGCGTGGGCGAGACTGAGCTCACGATCAATCAGTATTCTTAAAGTAGCGCTCTCATTTGATTAGTCTGATTCGGTAGTTTTACGCGCCCACGCACGTGTAGCCAGCGCCGCCACACAAACGAGGAAAATTGGAAACGGCGGAGAACGGGAAGCATACTGGTATGCCGGAAATGTGCGGGTAACCGGAGAAACACCGGGGTGGAATAAATATGCCGTCCAACCACTTAGCACTTATGGAGTAAGGGCTGGCAATTACAGTATCTCAACTTAAGAAGGCTGTGATTCTTGGTATTAATATTGTTGGATGGCGGGTCTCGCATTCCCAGATCACCAACACCTCCCAACCTAGGCGGGTAAGTTTCTGGTCTACCTCGATATCTCGTGCTACATTTCTGTCGAATTTCGCTTCCCAAAACTCAATATTGCTCATGGGAGTTTGCGCGTATTTGCATTCAAAATGCCTATGCCAAAAACACCCATGTATGAAGATAATCTTCTTTTTTCGGGAAAAAACTAGATCGGGACTACCCGGCAGTTCCGCAAGATTTACGCGATAACGATAACCAAGCTTATAGACTAATTTCCTGACGATTAGTTCAGGTTTAGTATTCTTTGCGCGAATTTTCGACATATTATTTGAGCGAATTTCGGGGCGAATGCGGTCTATCATCCGGTTGCCTATTCAATTGCCGTTAATTTTTAATAACCAAAAGCATTAGCATTATCGTCGATAGTGATACGAGCGCCTATTTTTCGTTTTGACGCCTACCGGAGACTCGAGATATGCATTCTGGGTGTTTTACTGGGGGCTTATAAAATAATATGGCAGCGCAGGACGATATTAGAGAAAAAGAGATCATCCAACGATTTAACCTTAAGCAAGAACCAGATCGGGTTCGTCATGGTACTGACGCAATTCTAAATCTTGATGGGCAACTTATCGAGTTTGAGCTGAAGTCCGTTACAACTGCCAAGGGAGGATTAAGTACGGTAAGGGACCTAGGCCGCAACCATATTGAGAAGTGGCGGGGGAAGCATTGGATAATAGCTTTTTACGATAAGTCCGGCCAATTAGCTAACTGCAAATACGCAACTCCAGACGACATGTCACCATGGATTGAGCAGATTTGGTCTTACATTGAACCTGATTTTAGGATCGCAGAAATCTGTTCCGGTTTTTGTAACCTGGAAGCGCTTCACCATGTGGTGGGTGCAAAGGAACTTTACACTTTAGAGGATGCGAAGAAGCTTCATAAAAAGCAATATACTGCCAAGAAATATCTTGATGCGATGGATTTAAAGGACGGATACTCGCCAGCTAGAATGCTGGAAATTTTTAAAGATCGAGTAAGGTATGTCATCGAGCGAGGATCTACGCTTAACAATCCACATATCCAAGCTTCTTATTTTAACAATCAGCCAGATATCAAAGAGGAGCATGCTGAGACATTGAGAAAGCTAATTCGAAATTGGCTGCACCTGAAAGAGGCACCCCTTTAAAGCAACGCATCTTGCACGGCTTTGGCCACCGCATATCCAACCGGAGGAGCAACAGAATTTCCAATTAAACCTAAGGCCTTATATACCGGTGGCTTGATTGGCCAATCATCGGGAAATCCTTGCAAAACCATGCAATCGGGAACTGAAAGCCTAAAATGTCCGTCTTTGGCAACAAACGCTGCAGCTGCGTCCCTCGTCGCGGCAACGCCGTTTGGCCAAATTTGAAGACTATTCCAATCCTTCATCGCTGTGGCGCTGTTTACAACACTTGTAGTATGGCGCGGTCCTGTCCATCCGCTACGGATAGTAGGCGCAATGTCATCGTAGCCAATTTGGGGCAGCCCCAACGCTTCTCTAGTTCCCATTGTTTTAGGGAGATTAGTGCCAAACGATTGCTTCCAAGAGTGCGTTTTCTGGGGTGCTTCAAATTTTGCTGCATATCGAGCCTTGTGGAAGCCCACGAAAAATATTCGCTTTCGGCGCTGAGGAACACCAAAATCCTCAGCTTGCAATATGAACGTCTTAATTGTGAATTTTAGTGAGAGCGGTTGGAAAAAAACGGCTTCCAGATAATCAACAAATTTCTTTGTTGCCAGCCCCGAAACATTCTCCATAACAAACGCTTTAGGAACGATCGCAAGTACGGCCCGGACGAACTCGGGTACCATATCTCTAACGTCATCCGCACCCTTGCGGTTTCCTGCATGACTAAATGGTTGACAGGGCGGGCCACCGTGCAAGACATCAACTTTGTTCTTGTACGGTCGCCAATCAACTTTTGTGACGTCACCAGCAGCACCGCTGAAAACCTCCCAATTAGGGCGCGCTACAGATAGGACTTCTGAAGTTTCCTTCAATATGTCGTAGGAAGCGACATGAGTGTAACCAGCTCTTTCAAATCCAAGATCCAATCCTCCACAACCACTAAACAAGCTCAAAGCGCGGAGGTTATTTGACGGTAGTAATGGCATAAGTTCCAATGGAGCGAGGCGAGCTACCGGAATTGGGTGTTTGGGCAATACGCAGTCGCCTCGCAAAGCGCGAGCTTTGGCTTCTTTTGCTATTCTGGATGTCTGACGAAATCGATCTCGCTCTGATTCGGTTAGGTCCCATCCTCTGTACCATGGGGTTGAAGTGCCTCGAGCCCCATAAGGTTGGAGTTTTGGTGTAGAACCCAACTTAAAATCTCCCAATTCCGTATTTCTGCCAACAAATTTATGTTCCACAATGCATCACTAGGCGTGGCATTGGAACGACCTTGACAAAAAAAATAAACGAAAAAAGGCTATCGAATCAATATAGTGTCTTGCGGTAAAGTCTCCCGGCCCGTGGAAACCGGCGCTAGAAGCAAATGTAGCTTCAACGGTTCACCCCCAAATAACCTCCAGAGACACGTTTTTGCCTTCAGCGAGATATGAAATGGCTTTCACCACCAATTCGGCTCTAGAGCGCAAAAATCTGTTAAAATCAATAGAAAGCTTAGCTTTCAAATCTGGGCCAACAAGGTTTTCGTAATGTGCTTCGCTTAGCAATTCAAAAGGGATAAGGTGGGATGCCAATCGCTCCCTAACGACACCCTCATCCGCCAAGTCTATTCGCTCTTGAAGATAATCAAGAGGGTCTTTTCTGCCTATAATCCTATTTGTCTTCCATGTGATCAAAGCACAGTTCAATGCAAAGTTGCTTTGAATGCCAACTTCTGAAAGCAGGGCATCAGGAAAAATATGATGATACTCACGTTTTTGGATGCTCTCATATGTTGCTTTCTTATGATCAGCGAAGTCCATAGCTCCAAGATAGGTTGTCACGGCAAGGATGCCTCTGGCCTCGATACCGGCACCTTTCGGCCACCCAGCCACTATTAGAGAATCAACATCAGCGAGAGGATGGTTCTTGCGATCTAGAGCGGGGACACTGTCTTTTTGATTTTCTAGGAAATTTGGCGTCTTAAGCAGCAATTTCAGCGCTCTGAAATCGGCAAATGCTCTTGAGGTGGCACTGTTTTCGTATCTGTCTGTAAAGAAGGACGACCATAAATAACTGCGGAGTAGCTTTTCGGCTTTCGCCAGATAGTCACCGTTTTCAGGAATGAATTCATACGCAGCAGCGGTCACCGCAAGAACGGCATTTGTCGGTAGTCTTGCTTGGTCGAAGACGCCCTGCTCTTCTAGGAATGCGACCATTCGCTGTAAGCCTCGCTCTAGCTTTGGCCAATTTGTTAAAAGTTGCCCCTTATCCATCTCAATCATTCCGCGGGTACTGGGGATTTTGTCTTGGAGAAGAGCAGACGTGGATAAAATTAAGTCCGAAAGATTTCCAAAACGGGAGACGTCGGGACAGTTATCCTTGAGAGCGGATTCAAGCGAATGAAGCGATTTCTCAGCGACGCTTTCTACTTCAGCGACAATAATATCGTATAGTGACAACGGTTTACTGTTGGTGTTCATATTTATAAATACTTGTAACGCGATATCTTTACCCGTTTCCGCTGGGAGAGAGAGATAAGGAAGATTAAAATGTGTAACCCGTTCACGAAGCGTGACAATCTCGCTCTTAATGCCGTCACGTAACGCTGTGTAAGCTTTGTATTTGGCTAGTGCATTTGGGTCGTCATCAAGTGGCTCCAATAACTTTGTTGCTCGGTTTAACCACGTGTCGATCTCGCTAGATATTTCACCGGGGCGCAGTAACGAAAGGGGAATCAGACCTCTCTTGAGACACTGTGTTTCGTCATCTGCCCAGCGAGGCATCCTAAGCTTCGATCGGTTTAGCCAGCGCGGAATACAACGTACTTCAATCTCAACTTCCCCCACCTTGTTTTCATCTAGATCAAAGCTAGGAATATAAATAAAGTACGTTTCCCATTCGTAGTTATTGTGTAACGATCGCCAAAAAGCCGTTAACCTTTGTTGGCCATCAAGTAAATGTTGTGAAACCACGCTGGATTGAGGAGGATTCGAAGTCGCGATATACCTTGAGTCAAATTTTTCAACTCCAGCCACCTCCAAGGCAAGCGTGACGCCGACGGGCAGATTGTTGATAACCGTGTTTAAGAAGCTTGTTATTCGGCCACGATCCCACGCTTCGAAGCGTTGAAAACGTGGAAGCTTCACCATACCGTGCTGAATATGATGAAACCAAACGCCCAACGTTCTGTCTTGTGCCTTACTAGACTGTTGCATGATACTCATTGGACACATTTGCCTTCAAACACGAGTCAACTTCCCCGACTACTCTCCGATGTTTTCTACCGCACGAGTTCACTCTAAGCCTAGAAAATTCCACTTACTAACCAGCGTTTAAATATGCTGGTTACTTCTCGGTTACGGTCTGCCGCATTGATCCGGGTCTCCACTATTACGATGGCGTATCCAATCACTACGGGAATTCAAAATCCTGTTTATTGGAATTCCGGTGTAGCAAGGAACCGAGTACGTTGCTGTCCACTCTTACGAACACATTAAACGGCTCAATTTCTCCCTTGCCAAGGTTGGGGTCGAGGGTTCGAATCCCTTCTCCCGCTCCAGTTGTTCGAAGTTCAAAAGGCCCGGTTTTTACCGGGCCTTTTTGCTTTTCAGCCTGACTGCGCTATTGTCGTCAAAAACCTTTGATTGCCCGATATTCACTGCGGCTGGCAACGATGCGGTCTCCTTGATGGGTGATTGTGTCAGCCGGTAAAGGGCCCGCAATTGCAATCCGCGTTCAATGCGCTAAACCCTTCGACATGGCACAGAAGAAAGCACACGAGGTTGATTCCTTCCTGAAGAGGCTCGACAGGGCTTATCCGATCGTACTGCTCTACGGCCCCGACAAGGGGCTGGTGAGCGAACGGGCCGGCGTCTTTATCAAGCTGACCGGACTCGCCCAGGACGATCCCTTTGCCGTCATCCGCCTCGATGCCGATGATGTTCAGGCAGAGCCGGGGCGGCTGTCCGACGAGGCCAACACCATTTCCATGTTTGGCGGCGAGCGCCTGATCTGGGTCCGTAACGCAGCCGGACAGAAGGGATTGGCCGATGCCGTAACGCATCTGACCAAATCACCGCCCGTCTACACATTCATCCTGATCGAGGCGGGCGACCTCAAGAAGGGTGCAGGTCTGCGCGGCATTGTCGAGCAGAGCGCAAGCGCCATGGCTTTGCCTTGCTACAGCGATGATGCCAAGGGCATAGACGCAACCATTGATGACATGCTTGCCCGCAACAAGCTGCAGATCACGCTGGATGCCCGCAATCTGCTGAAAGAAAGCCTTGGGGGAGATCGGCTGGCCACGCGCGCCGAGCTTGAGAAAATCTGTCTTTATGCCCACGGCCGCGAACGGGTAACCATTGAGGATGTCCGCGATATCATCGGCGATGTCAGCGCCACGTCCTACGAGACAATTGTCGATGCCATGATGACGGGCAATCTGACGGATTTTACCCATGCATTCGATCGGGTTATCGGTTCCGGGTCTTCGAGCTTTCTGATCCTGAGTTCCGCAATACGCCAGTTCCAGACATTGCAAAGCCTGCGTTACGGCATGGAAAACGAGGGCAAGAATGCCGGATCGGCTGTGGCATCCGCGCGTCCGCCGGTGTTTTTCTCACGGCGACGGCTGGTGGAAACGGCATTGCAGCGTTGGACAACACAAAGCTGCGCCCGCGCCATCGAACGGTTGCAGAAAACGGTGCTGGAAAGCCGCCGCAACGCGACACTTTCCATACCAATCATTCGTCAGTCACTGATCGCTCTGGCTGCAGAAGCCGCCCGGGCAGGGCGGAGCGGCCGTTAGGTAACGTGCATCCCTGCCGCCCTTGCAAGACCCAAGAGCATGCTAACCATTTGAATTAAAACGGTTTATCGCTTGCAACTTAGCTTTGCAGGCGGCGACAGATCTCATCCAGCTGCTCCAGCGTTGCGTAATGAATACGCACGTCTCCGCCCTTGGCCTGATGATTGACCGTTACACGCATGCCAGTCACGTCCGACAGCAGTTTTTCCAGTGCCCGCGTATCCGCGTCCTTGTTTTCATCATTGTCCGCCTTGACTTTCGGAGCAGCCGGTTTGCCGCCGCCTTGAGCCAGTGCTTCCGCTTGACGAACAGATAGGCCGTCGCGAATGATCCGCTCGGCCAGGACATCCGGATGTTCCGCGGTGATCAGCGTACGTGCATGTCCAGCCGACAGAGCGCCATTCGTGATGTGGTCGCGAACCGTTTCCGGCAGTTTCAGCAACCGCAATGTATTGGCCACGTGGCTTCGGCTCTTGCCGATAACCTGGGCCAAGTCCGCCTGCGTATAGTCATGATCATCAATCAGTTGCTGATAGCCCATGCCTTCTTCAATCGGATTGAGATCGGCGCGCTGAACATTCTCGATGATCGCCAGCTCAAGCGCGACCCGGTCATCGACTTCGCGAATGATCACGGGAACAGTGGTCAGACCGGCACGTTGCGCCGCACGCCAGCGCCGCTCGCCGGCGATCAGCTCATAGCGATCCGCGGAATCCTTGACGGGTCGAACCACGACAGGCTGAACAATGCCGTGTTCGCGGATTGACTGGGTCAAATCCTCCAGATCGGCTTCCGTGAACAAACGCCGGGGATTGCGCGGATTGCGCGTGACAAATTCAATGGGAACCTGACGATCCAAAGTGGCGATGCGCGGAGGAACATTTTCTTCCGGCAGACGGTCCATCTCTCCAATGAGCGCAGCAAGACCTCGACCGAGGCGCTTTTTTGACGGATCTTCATTCATTGTCATAGGCTCTCATAAATGTTTCGTATTCGAATCGATCAAGCAGCACGCAAGTGTCGCTCCCTTTGAATAACTTCCGACGCCAGCTGCAGATAAGCCTGGCTGCCCGCACACTTCAGGTCGTACAGAATGGCAGGGGTACCGTAGGAGGGTGCTTCCGAGACACGTACGTTGCGCGGAATGACCGTGCGGTAGACTTTGTCGCCCATAAACGAACGGACATCGTCAACAACCTGTGTTGCCAGATTGTTTCGGCCGTCAAACATGGTCAGTACAATACCCTGAATGTTCAGGGCCGGATTAAGCGCTGTCCGTACCTGGTTGACGGTTTCGAGCAGCTGACTCAATCCTTCCAATGCGAAAAACTCACATTGTAATGGCACAAGCACTGAATCGGCCGCTGCCATGGCATTCATGGTCAGGAGATTGAGCGATGGCGGGCAATCGATCAGAATATAGGTAAAAGGCGATACTGCATTATCGCCACGAAATGCCTTGCGCAAACGCGTGGCACGGTCGGCAGAACCGGCAATCTCCATCTCAACCCCCAGAAGGTCGAGCGTTGACGGAATCAGCGACAGGTTGGGAACGGCTGTCGCAATGGCGGCCTCATCCACGGAAGCGGTTTGCATCAGAACATCATAGGACGACAATTCGCGATTCTTGCGATCGATGCCCAGCCCGGTGCTGGCATTGCCCTGAGGATCAAGATCGACAATCAGGACATTCTCGCCAATGGCCGCAAGCGCCGTAGCCAGGTTGATGGCAGTTGTGGTCTTCCCCACGCCGCCCTTCTGATTGGCTATGGTAATGATACGAGTCTGACTGTTCATCACTGTTTTCCCGAGCAAACCATTACTATCGGCGATAAAATGAAAAATGGCCTATTTCGCCGCTTGGTTGCGCCGCACATTGCTGATCTGCAACACCACCGACTCAACATCGACCACACTGGCATGTTGTACCAGATCAAATGACCAGCCGTCACGGCTTTCCTCGATCTCGCGGCGATAATCCCGACCTTTTTGAAAAAGTGCCGTTGCGCCGTTCGTCAGCCAGGGCTCTGTCAGCGCAAAAAGTTCCTTCAACGGCGCAAGTGCACGGGCCGTAACAACATCAGGTGCGGCGATTTTCGACCAAACCGCATCAATCCGAACTGGATGCACCGTTCCAGGAGTGTGAAACTGGCCCAGAGCGGTGCGCAAAAACGCAGCCTTCTTGCCATTGCTCTCGACAAGATCAATCGCCGCACCCTCCGTTTCCTTCAGGAGAATAGCGAGAACAACACCCGGAAAACCGCCGCCTGAACCGAGATCAAGCCAGCGCTTGGCCTCAGGCATAAGCGGGCGGAGCTGTGCGCTGTCGATAATGTGCCGTTCCCACAACTCATCCAGCGTGGCAGGGGAGGCGAGATTGATCGCCTTTGACCACTTTCGAAACAGATCTTCGAAGTCAATAAGGTCCTTGACTGTTTCACGTGAAACATTGGGGATAACCCCACGCAGCTTCTTCTCCCGCCAATCGCTCACGCCACGTCTCTTGCGACAGTGTTGCGACGAATTTGGGTGATAATGAGGGCAAGTGCAGCCGGCGTCATGCCATCGATACGCTGGGCTTCCGCAATCGAACGCGGCTGGCGCTGCTTCAGCTTCTGCTTCAGCTCATTGGACAGGCCGGAAACCACCGAAAAATCAATGCCCTGCGGTATGAGCAGCGCTTCTTCGCGTTCCATCGCGGCAACGTCAGCCTTCTGGCGTTCGAGATAAACCGCGTACTGCGCTTCGATCTCCAGAGCCTCCGCCACACGACCGTTAATGTCAGCCAGTTCCGGCCAGATCAGCCGCAAACGCGCCAGGTCTATCTCAGGAAAGGCAAGCAGTTCGTACGCCGAACGGCGAACGCCATCCTGATTGAGATGCAGATTCACGGCCGCTGCCGCATTTGGTGTGATGGTCAAGCGCTTTGCCAGGTGACGCGCCGCATCCAATTGATCCGTCCGTGCCGCGAAGCGATCCCGTCGATCCGAACCCAGTATCCCCAATCGGTCCGCCATGGGCGTCAGACGTTCGTCGGCGTTGTCGGCCCGTAGGGAAAGCCGAAATTCCGCACGCGACGTAAACATGCGATAGGGCTCGCTCACGCCGCGCGATGTCAAATCATCGATCATCACCCCGATATAGGCTTCGGTCCGATGAATGATCATGGGCTCGCCGCCGCCGGATAGCCGCGCCGCATTCAGTCCCGCCAGCAAACCCTGTGCCGCCGCTTCCTCATATCCCGTTGTTCCATTGATCTGCCCCGCGAGAAACAGGCCGCCGATGCGACGCGCCTGCAGGCTTCGATCCAACTCGCGCGGATCAATATAGTCATACTCAATGGCGTAACCCGGCTGCAGCATAGTTGCGCGCTCGAGACCCGGTATGGACTTGAGTATTTCCAGCTGCACGTCCTCGGGCAGGGATGTTGATATTCCATTGGGATAGACCGTTTGATCATCCAAACCCTCGGGCTCCAGGAATATCTGATGGCCATCCCGGTCACCAAATTTGACGATCTTGTCTTCCACAGACGGACAATAGCGCGGGCCAATGCCTTCAATCGATCCGGAGTACATCGCGGAGCGATGCAGATTCGCGCGGATGATGGCATGCGATTCCGGTGTCGTGCGCGTGATCCCGCAGTCGATCTGCGGGTTGGTGATGACATCCGTCATCAGTGAAAACGGCAGCGGGTCCTCGTCCGCAGATTGAACGTCAAGCCCTGACCAATCGATCGTGCGGCCATCCAGCCGCGGCGGCGTGCCTGTCTTCAACCGACCCAAAGCGAATGCATGTCTCGTCAGGGTACCCGACAAACCAAGGGCAGGGGCCTCGCCCATTCGCCCTGCTGGTATCTTCTTTTCACCGATATGGATCAAGCCGCGAAGAAATGTTCCCGTCGTCAGGACTACAGCACCACAGGAGAAAACGCGGCCATCCATCAATTGAACGCCTGCAACCTTTCCGTCGTGAATAACCAGATCGTTGGCGCCACCTTCAACGACCGTCAGGTTCTCCTGTTCCGCAATCGCCGCCTGCATCGCCAGCCTATAGAGCTTCCGGTCCGCCTGGGTGCGCGGGCCGCGCACAGCAGGGCCTTTGCGCCGGTTGAGAAGTCGGAACTGAATACCAGCGGCATCGGCAACGCGGCCCATCAGGCCATCGAGCGCATCAATCTCCCGGACGAGGTGACCTTTGCCAAGACCGCCTATGGCGGGGTTGCAGGACATAACACCGATTGTATCGGCCTTGTGTGTTATCAGCGCCGTGCGCGCGCCATAGCGTGCTGAGGCCGCTGCGGCTTCACAGCCGGCGTGTCCACCACCAATGACGATGACGTCAAAATTGTCTTCCACGAGCCAAACTTTCCGAGATTCGAATTCAGTGTCTTGATGAGCAAATCAACGCCCTGAGTCAAGTGTGAGTCAAAGAACAATGTTTCACGTGAAACAATTCGCACGCACAAATTACCGTTATAGTTTCAATGTTTCACGTGAATCATTTGCCTATACAGAACTGTGAGAATACCACATCGAGAATATCCTCGACATCCACGTCTCCGGTAATCCGGCCCAATGCATGGGAGGCCCGGCGTAGATACTCAGCCCGAACCTCCAGCGGCGCGGCTACGTCAGCCACAGCGTGATTGATTTCCCGGCTCGTTTCGGCGAGTAACTCCATATGACGGCGGCGAGTAGGAAGCGGATCAGAGAGATTCCCGGCTGCAGATTCGGCCCTGGATCGCAAAGCCGCTATCAGATCATTCAAACCCTCACCCGAACGGATTGAAACTTTTAGATCATAACTATCGGATGTCGTTCTCTCGACAACATCCAGCTTCGTTCCAATTCGCAGCGTATCGATTGCATCCAGCTCGACGAATGGTGCCGGAAGGGGGTTCGCCATATCCGTCAGCAACAGTACCAGATCCGCGGCGTGCGCGCGATCAAGTGCCCGTTCAATGCCTATCTGTTCCACCTTGCCCTCGGTTTCCCTGAGACCCGCCGTATCGGTGACAAGGACGGGCAGGCCTCCCAGATCGAGTTTGATTTCGATCAGGTCACGTGTCGTTCCCGGTTCATCGGAGACAATCGCCACATCGGTACCCGCCAGGGCATTCAGCAGGCTCGATTTGCCGGCGTTCGGCGCACCAACAATGACGACACGGAAGCCATCGCGCACCATCGCGCCACGTTTCCCATCGGCTACGTGATGTTCAATCTTTTCCGCAAGATCACGCATCGATGACCAGACTTGATCCGATACGGAACCGGGCACGTCGGATTCGTCGGCAAAATCCAGTTCCGCTTCAATCAAGGCGCGCGCGCGGATCATCTCGGTGCGCCAGGATGAGTAGAGCTGAACTTGCGAACCGGATGCGATCTGCAGTGCCAGGCGGCGTTGACCATCAGTCTCAGCGGCGATCAGATCCGCGAGACCTTCAGCCACCGTCAGATCGAATTTTCCATTCGCAAAGGCGCGCCGCGTGAACTCACCGGGTTCGGCCAAGCGACAATTGTCAAAGGTATAGAGAAGCGAAATCATTGCATCGACAACCGCGCGACCGCCGTGCAGCTGAAACTCGCCGCAATCCTCACCGGTAAAGCTATGGGGATTGGAGAAAAACAACACGAGTCCCCGATCAACAGGACTACCGAGCGCATCGCGGAACGTACGCAGCTCAGCCTGCCGTGGCTGAGGAAGGTTACCGCAAATTGTTTCGATAACGAATCGAGTCTTCGATCCGGACATGCGGATCACGGCGACACCAGACGGAAGCCGCCCACTGGACAGGGCAAAAATAGTCTCGCTGAAATTCTGGTTCTGTTTCATTTGCATTTATCCACGGCTACACTGGATGTCTTGATAACCCTCAAGCCGGCATTCGGGAAGAGCGGAGTAATCCAATGTATCAGCAAGCCAATCTGCTCGGGAACGAGTCCAGCCCGTATCTTCGTCAGCATGCCGGCAACCCGGTGCATTGGCGACCATGGGGAAAGCTTGCGCACGCGGAAGCACAAGAAACGGGCAAGCCCATTCTGCTGTCCGTTGGTTACGCTGCCTGTCACTGGTGCCATGTCATGGCACACGAATGCTTTGAAGATGGCGACGTTGCTGACCTGATGAATGCCCACTACGTCAATATCAAGGTGGACAGGGAAGAACGGCCGGATATCGATCAGATCTACATGGCAGCTCTTGGTGCGATGGGAGAGCAGGGGGGTTGGCCGCTGACGATGTTTCTTACACCGGAGGCAAAGCCGTTTTGGGGCGGAACCTATTTTCCCAAGAACTCACGCTATGGCCGCCCTGGTTTTGTCGACGTGTTGCAGTCGATCGACAGGGTATGGCGCGAAGACCGCGCGCGTGTCACCCAGAACGTCGATGCCTTAACCAGCCATGTCAGCGCCCGCCTTGACGCCCAAGCGGGCCCGGCCGCGCTGGATAAATATATCTTTGATCAGTTTTCCGCCAATATATCCGGCATGATCGACATGCAGAAAGGCGGCTTGACCGGCGCTCCCAAATTTCCCAATGCGCCTTTCATGGACACACTCTGGCTTTCCTGGCTGCGCACCGGAAATGTCCAGCATCGGGATGCCTTTCTCAAGAGCCTGCAAATGATGCTGCAGGGCGGCATCTACGATCATCTCGGCGGCGGGCTATCCCGGTATTCCGTCGATGATCGCTGGCTTGTCCCGCACTTTGAAAAGATGCTCTACGACAATGCCCAGTTCATCCGTCACGCGACGTATGCCTATGCTGAAACCAAAGATGAATTGTTCCGCCTGCGAATCGAAGAAACTGTCGGTTGGCTCGAGCGCGAAATGCTGGCGAATGGTCAGTGCTTTGCCTCGAGCTTGGATGCCGACAGTGAGGGTGAAGAGGGCCGGTTCTACGTTTGGTCCGCGGATGAAATTCCGACGACGCCGGATTTCGATATCTTTCGTACGGTTTACGATGTCCGTCCAGAGGGAAACTGGGAAGGCAAAACCATTCTCAATCGCCTGACCTCGCCCGGCTTATCAGATGCAGACACCGAGGCACATTTGGCAAAGGCCAGGCAGATACTTTTCAACCGCCGCGAAAACCGGGTCCACCCCCATCGCGACGACAAGTCACTCACCGACTGGAACGGGCTGATGATCCGTGCGCTCGCGGAAGCGGCGCGGTTATTCCAGCGCAAGGATTGGCTGGATCTGGCATTGGGCGCATATCGTTCCATATCCGAATCGATGGTTGATGGACGTCTGCCGCATTCCGTTCTGGAACAATCCCGCCTTTTTCCCGGCTTGTCATCGGATTATGCATCCATGATCAATGCCTCCGTCTCCCTCCACGAAGCGACGCAGGACAAAGCGTTTCTCGACGACGCGGCTCTTTGGCTCCAGTCTCTCGATCGCTGGCATCTTACGGAAGATGGCAATCATGCCCTCAGCGCCACCGACAGCACCGATGTCATCATCCGCGTGCGCGGTGATCAGGATGAGGCCATACCGAGTGCCACCGGGCAGATCATCGAAGCCATCTCGCGTCTGGCAACGGCAACATCGGACTACGCACTACAACAGCGGGCCGAGGAACTCGCTGAAAACGCGCTCGGTCGTGTGCTTGAACAACGTTATGGCCAGGCTGGTGTTCTCAACAGCGCAAGCCTGCTGTTGGAACCGATGAAGCTTGTCCTGGTCACTCCGGACAAAAGCCATCCGCTCCTGCAGCTTGCAAACGATTATCCGGATCCGCGCCGTACCGATATCTGGATGGAGTTTGGAGAAAACACCACAATCGAGTTGGTGCCCGGCAGCGGAGCAATCATCATAAAAAAACCCGCGGCCTATCTCTGCCGCGGGTTCGTGTGTCTGGCGCCTGTGGAAACAGCCGAGGCGCTGGCAGCGCTGCTCAAACCGCAATCCTAGGACTGTTACGTATTCATCGAATCGAAGAATTCGCCGTTGGTCTTGGTCTGCTTCAACTTGTCGATGAGGAACTCGATCGCATCCGTGGTGCCCATCGGGGCCAGAATACGGCGCAGGACAAAGATCTTCTGCAGATCCTGACGCGGTACGAGCAGGTCTTCCTTGCGGGTGCCGGATTTCAGAATATCCATGGACGGGAAAATGCGCTTGTCGGCAACCTTGCGGTCGAGCACGATTTCCGAATTGCCCGTACCCTTGAATTCTTCAAAGATAACTTCGTCCATGCGGCTGCCCGTATCGATAAGAGCTGTCGCGATGATCGTCAGCGATCCGCCCTCCTCGATGTTGCGTGCCGCACCGAAGAAGCGCTTGGGGCGCTGAAGCGCGTTGGCGTCGACACCACCGGTCAGAACCTTGCCGGATGACGGCACCACGGTGTTGTAGGCGCGGCCAAGGCGCGTAATGGAATCGAGCAGGATGACCACATCGCGGCCATGTTCAACAAGGCGCTTCGCCTTCTCGATGACCATTTCGGCCACCTGAACGTGGCGGGACGCCGGCTCATCGAATGTGGAGGAGACCACTTCGCCCTTTACGGAACGCTGCATATCCGTGACTTCTTCCGGACGTTCATCGATCAGAAGAACGATCAGATAGCATTCGGGATGATTGGCAGTGATGGAATGGGCAATGTTCTGGAGGAGAACGGTTTTACCGGTACGGGGCGGAGCGACGATGAGACCGCGCTGGCCTTTACCGAGAGGTGCCACCAGATCGATGACACGGGCTGACAAATCCTTGGTGGTCGGATTTTCCAGCTCCATCTTGAAACGCTCATTCGGATAGAGCGGTGTCAGATTGTCGAAGTGGATCTTGTGGCGGATTTTTTCCGGGTCTTCGAAGTTGATGGTGTTGACCTTGAGAAGGGCGAAATAGCGCTCACCTTCCTTGGGCCCACGGATCGGACCTTCAACGGTATCACCGGTTTTCAGCGAAAACCGCCGAATCTGCGATGGGGAGATATAGATGTCGTCGGGGCCTGGGAGATAGTTTGCATTGGCAGAACGCATGAAGCCGAAGCCATCCTGCAATATCTCGACCACGCCTTCGCCGATAATTTCGACATCCTGGGAGGCCAGTTTCTTCAAGATCGCAAACATCAATTCCTGTTTGCGCATGACACTGGCGTTTTCGACTTCCAGTGTTTCAGCAAACGCCAGAAGATCAACCGGCGTCTTGTTCTTGAGTTCTTGTAGTTTCATTTCCTGCATGTGTGCGGAACTCTTAATCTTATAGGTTTGAAATGGGGAAGGGAAATGACGATGCCGGAATGCAGTGCCATGTATGAATGGCTGAAGATCGCTATGGCGGTATTTCCAGAGAAGAGCCCCTATCTAGCCAATCATGACTGCAAGGGCAAGGGGTTTCATGAGTGGTATTGATATCAGGCAGAAAATAAAATGATGAGTCAAAATGGCTTTATGATGACCATGATCACGATAATGATCATCAGAACCGTTGGCACTTCATTCATCATCCGCCAGAAACGGGCAGGCTTTGCGTTTCTATCCTCAGCGAACATGCGGACAGCCTTGGAAAAGTAGCCGTGGATGCCGGAAAGGATCAGGACGGCCAGGAATTTCACATGAAACCAGCCGTCCATATAGGCAACCGTTCGCCACGCGAGCCAAAGTCCGGCGGCCCATGTCACCATCATGGCCGGATTGATGATAGCCTTGAGCAACCGGCGCTCCATCACCTTGAACGTTTCCGATTGGACGGAGCCTTTTTCGGCGGCACAATGATAGATGAACAGCCGCGGCAGATAGAGCATCCCGGCCATCCAGGAGATGACGGCAATCACATGCAATGCCTTCACCCAGAGATAGGCGTTGTCGGGATAGAGATAGACCAGGGTCACAACAACCAAGGCAAGAGCAATACCGGTCGCCTTTGCCATCGATGCTGTCTTGTTTGAATTTTGGACCGGCATCTCGTTGCTGCTCATAATCAATCCCCGGTTTTCAGCGCGTCAGTTCCTGGCCGTTGCCTGCCGCACGCGCGCAACCATCTGTTCCACATGGGACACGGGAGCATCGGGTGTGATGCCATGACCAAGATTGAAGATCAGCGGGCCATGACCCAGCCCGTCAAGAATGGCATCCACGCCTTCATCCAGCGCCCGGCCGCCAGCAACAACACGCAAGGGATCAAGATTGCCCTGAATTGCTCCTCCACCTTGAAGTGAAGACGCCAGCGACAGCGGCACCGTCCAGTCGAGGCCCAAGGCTGTCACCCCGGTGCGTTCGCGATAGTTCACGTAAAGCGCGCCGGCGCCCTTGGGGAAACCGATGATCGGGACATCCGGGTGGGATGCACGCACCTTTTTGACGATCCTGGCCACGGGAGCGATACAGAACCGCTCGAAGCAGGCTTCGTCGAGAACACCAGACCAGGAATCAAAAATCTGCACCGCGTCAGCACCGGCATCGATCTGGCGGATCAGATACTCCGCTGAAACATCGGCGAGTTCGTCCAGCAGTTTCTGGAAGGCATCCGGATAGCGGTAGGCGAAGAGGCGGGCCGGTGCCTGATCCGGTGTTCCATGACCCGCTATCATATAGGTCGCCACGGTCCATGGAGCGCCACAGAAGCCAAGCAAGGTGGTTTCCTGTGGCAGTTGATGCCGGAGCAGCCGAACCGTCTCGTAGACAGGCTCCAGGCGTTCCACAGCCCCATTGGGTTCAAGCCAGAAAATGCCATCCGCATCAATCGGCGTCATCAAAGGGCCTCTGCCCTCTTCAAAGCGCAGATCACGGCCAAGCGCATGCGGCACGACAAGAATATCGGAAAACAAGATTGCCGCATCAAATCCGAAACGGCGGATCGGCTGCAGCGTCACTTCGACGGCGAGATCCGGCGAATAGCAGAGATCCAGAAAACTTCCGGCGTTTTTCCTGACTTCCCGGTATTCAGGAAGATAGCGTCCAGCTTGGCGCATCATCCAGATGGGAGGCGGAAAAACTGTCTCGCCTCTAAGGACTTTCATCACTTTGCGGACCATTCCGTCTCTCTCCAGCTTTGTCTTACAAAAAAGAAAATTGGATATTTTCTGATTTTCTGATTCTTAGAGTCTGTTTGTATCGGGAATTATCAGATTGCCAACTTTTTCCCACAGGCAACCGGAGCGATGCGAAACAGGGAAAACCATAAAGCAAATTTCAGGAAAAGCGGTAATAAAGTAAAATTCCGTTTATTATCAGTCTGTTGAATAATATCGATCTGTGGATATCCATGTGGGAATGCGGGGAACAACGGACGAAGAGTCGCAACAATCCCCAGATCGCAGCGGTGCGCGGAAGAGTCATCCACAAGTGGGCTCGCTGTGGATGACTTGCCAATGATTCACATGGCTGCCATTGCTTGTTCAAAACCGGGAGAATTCTCCCCAGTCATCAACAGGGAGTCGAGTTTTCTGTGACAAAGCCAGTCAACTACTTCCATCTTCATATGATTTCTGATGCGACCGGAGAGACTCTCCTAGCGGCGGGCCGCGCAGCCGCGGCGCAATATGTGCATGCGCGCGCCATTGAACATGTTTACCCGCTCATTCGCACGGAAAAGCAGATCAAAAAGGTGCTTGAAGGTATCGATGCAGAACCTGGCATTGTCCTTTATACCATTGTGGACAAACGGCTGGCGGCAATGATCGATGAAAGCTGCGCGACGATTGGCGTTCCCTGCGTGTCCGTTCTTGAACCGGTCCTCAGCATATTCCAGTCCTATCTCGGTGCTCCGGCGGGACGGCGGGTTGGGGCACAGCATGTGCTCAATGCGGAATATTTCCGCCGCATCGATGCGCTGAATTTCACCATGGAGCATGATGACGGCCAGCTGCCGCTCGATATCGAAGAAGCCGATGTCATTCTGATCGGCATTTCACGGACGTCGAAAACCCCGACAAGCATTTATCTCGCCAATCGCGGCATCAAGACCGCCAATGTGCCCATCGTTCCCGGTGTGCCCATTGCCGATGTGATTATCAATGCGGAGCGGCCGCTGATTGTTGGCCTGATTGCCTCGGCAGAGCGGATCTCACAGGTGCGCCAGCATCGCATTCTCGGGGCAACCCCGGGCTTCGATACGGATCACTATCTTGACCGGGCCAACATTATTGAAGAGCTTTCCTATGCGCGGCAGATTTGCCATCGCTATAATTGGCCTATGATAGACGTCTCACGCCGTTCCATTGAAGAAACGGCGGCGGCGGTTCTCGCCCTGCGTTCCCAGGGGCGATAGCCGCATTGTTAATCAGAGAAGAACACAAATGCAGATTATTCTTGCTTCCAAAAGTCCGTTCCGCGCGATGCTCCTGAAAAACGCCGGCATCGCTTTTACCGCACAGTCAGCCAATATCGATGAGCGGGCGGTAGAAGCGCCTCTCTATAAGAGCGGTGCAACGCCGGAGGACGTCGCGCTTGTTCTGGCCGAAGCAAAGGCGCTCGATGTCAGTGAGCGCAACCCGGACGCATTGGTGATCGGTTCGGATCAAACCCTGTCCTTGGGCGACGAGGTTTTGCACAAGCCTGCCGATATGGAGGCCGCGCGTCGGCAACTGCTCAGGCTTTCCGGTAGGACTCATCACCTGAACAGCGCGATTGTTCTGGTCAAGGGCGGGCAGACGGTGTGGCGGCACGTTTCGGTGGCGCGCATGACATTGCGTGATCTCGATCCGGCTTTCATTGGACGGCACCTGGCACGGGTTGGTGCCGTCGCTCTGCAAAGTGTCGGCGCCTATCAGTATGAAGGCGAAGGCGTGCAGCTGTTCGAAAAGGTAGACGGAGATTATTTTACCATTGTCGGCCTCCCGCTATTGCCGTTGCTGAATGAACTGCGCCGGGAGGGTGCGATCGATGGCTGATCATCCCAGCGCTTTCGTAACGGGTTATCCCATCCGTCATTCACGCTCGCCGCTCATCCACGGTTACTGGCTCAGGCAATTCGGATTGGACGGCTCCTACCGGGCGATAGAGGTTGCACCGGACGCTTTTGCCGGCTTTATCGGCACGTTGAATGACAATGGGTTTGTCGGCGGTAACGTCACCATCCCGCATAAGGAAGTGGCTTTTTCCCTGTGTGGGAAGCGTGATTCTGCCGCCGAAGAAATCGGTGCGGTGAACACGCTCTGGTTCGAGAATGGCATTCTGCATGGCGGTAATACGGATGCTTACGGGTTCTTGGCAAATCTGGACTCGCTGAGCCCCGGCTGGAGTGAGCGCAAGAGCGCTTTGGTGCTGGGTGCGGGCGGAGCAAGCCGGGCAGTGATCTTTGCGTTGAAGCAGCGCGGTTTCACCGACATCAGGATCGTCAATCGGACCATGGAGCGGGCGCAGGAACTGGCAGACCGGTTTGGAATTTCCGGAGGTGCCCATGGGTGGGACGCCGTGCCGGAATTGCTGAAGGGCGCGTCACTGGTTGTAAACACCACGTCGCTCGGCATGTCGGGTAAAGACGAGCTGGTGATTGACCTTACCCAGGCTGATTCGGATGCGCTGGTGACCGACATTGTCTACGTGCCGTTGGAAACGCCGCTTTTGCGCGCAGCACGCTTCCGCGGTCTCGAAACCGCCGATGGACTGGGCATGTTGCTGCACCAGGCCGTACCGGGCTTCGAACACTGGTTCGGCAAACGGCCGGATGTAACGGCAGAGCTGCGAAATCTCATTCTGGCCGATATGGCGGCGGGGAAAGCAAAATGATCGTGCTGGGTCTCACCGGATCGATCGGCATGGGTAAATCGACAGCCGCGCAAATGTTCATGGATGCGGGCGTTCCGGTCTATTCCGCCGATGAAACGGTTCACCGGCTATATTCCGGCGCGGCGGCCCCTTTGATTGAAGCGGCTTTTCCCGGAACGACGGAAAACGGCGTGGTGGATCGCGCTAGGCTCTCGGCAGCGGTCATTGGCAATCCCAAGGCACTTCGGAAGCTTGAATCGATTATCCACCCCATGGTTCGCTCCGAAGAGAACGCGTTCCGCGATGGCGCTCAATCCCGAGGTGCGAAGCTTGCCGTTATCGATATTCCGCTGCTGTTCGAGACCGGCGGGGATAAGCGGGTGGACAAGATCCTTGTTGTCAGCGCACCGGCAGATGTGCAGAAAAGGCGGGTATTGGCCAGGGCCGACATGACCCCCGAAAAACTCGAAGCAATTCTTGAGCGCCAGACTCCCGACGCCGAGAAACGTGCCCGTGCCGATTTTGTCGTCAACACGGACCAGACATTTGATGCGACGCGGGCCGAGATCAACGAGATAATCCGGATTCTCACGGGTTCCTGACAGGCGGAAAGCGGGGAAACCGCTGCTCCGGCCTTGCGCTGGCCGGTCAATTCATGAAATTTGGGTCAAAGGAAGATTCCATGCGTGAGATCATATTCGATACGGAAACAACAGGGCTCGACCGGCTGGATGATCGCATCATCGAAATTGGCGGGGTGGAACTGGTCAATCGTTTCCCGACCGGCAACACATTTCATGTTTTCATCAATCCGGATGGCAAACAGGTCCACCCGGATGCG
This sequence comes from Phyllobacterium sp. MT110, assembly GCF_058792715.1. NCBI lineage: Bacteria > Pseudomonadati > Pseudomonadota > Alphaproteobacteria > Hyphomicrobiales > Phyllobacteriaceae > Phyllobacterium > Phyllobacterium sp. MT110. The sequence continues at coordinate 207,761 of NZ_JBXAFE010000002.1, read as the reverse complement.
CTGGCCGTTCACGGCATCAGCAATGACCGCCTGAAGGATGAGCCGGTCTTTGCCGGAATCGTCGACGGTTTTCTCGAATTCATCGACGGGGCAAAGCTGATCGCCCACAACGCCACATTCGATATGGGCTTCATCAATGCCGAGCTGAACCGCCTGGGGCACCCCCCCATCAGCAATGACCGGGTTATCGATACGCTGGCACTCGCGCGCCGCAAACATCCGATGGGCCCAAATTCCCTGGATGCCCTGTGCCGTCGTTACGGCATCGACAACAGTCACCGCACGATGCACGGCGCGTTGCTCGATTCGCAGTTGCTGGCGGAAGTTTATATCGAACTGATCGGCGGAAAACAGGCAGCGCTCGGTCTGACCGTTGCCGAACAGTCAGACAACAAGCAATCCGCCAATACGGAAACGGTTGTTGTTATTGCGCGCCGCGCGGTACCGCTGCCATCCCGCCTCACCGATTCGGAAAAGCAGGCGCACGAAAAGCTGGTCGAAAAGATTGGCGAAAAAGCGATCTGGAACGAACGGATAGCAGCACGGTAAAAATCGCGGCAACAAAAAACCCGGGTCGAACCCGGGTTTTTGCTATCCAGTAGAACCGTTGGCTTAGCTGACCATCGACTTGGCTTGTTCTTCAGCCATGCGCTGCTGGAACATCTGTGCAAAGTCGATCGGGTCGATCATCAGCGGCGGGAAGCCGCCATTGCGGGTTGCTTCCGCAATGATCTGCCGGGCGAACGGGAAGAGCAGGCGCGGACATTCGATGAAAAGCAGCGGCAGGAGATGTTCCTGCGGGAAGCCTTCCAGACGGAAAACGCCGCCATAGACGAGCTCCGCGTTGAACAGAACTTCCTTGCCTTCACCGGCACGGGCCGTGAGGGTCAGAACGACATCGAAATCGTTCTCGGCAATCGGATTGGCGTTGACATTCACGTTGATGCTGATGCCGGGAGCCTTGTCCCGTGGGCGTAGCGACAGAGGCGCGCCTGGGCTTTCGAAGGACAAATCCTTCACGTACTGAGCAAGAATGTTCAGTGTCTGCTGCTGGACGCTCCCATTGCCATTGGTCGCTTCATTGCCGTTTTCGGCATTTTCATCAGGCTTTTGAGCCATTGTCTGGAAACCTTCTCTCGTTGCGTCCGCTTCGGCGGTTATCGAATGAATGATGGCTGGCTAGCATGAGAGCCCCAGCGAGGCAAGCCGGGAGGAACCGTCCTGATGCACGCACGCTATTCTTTCGGGCTCCATGGCGAGTTGGGGTCGGATTTCCTGGAATAATCCTCCGGGTCAAGTTCAATGACGCGATCAGCGGAGCGACCCGGCCGGGAATGGCCCGTTGCTGCAGGATTGACCACGACCACGCGGCTCCGGACAAAACGCCAGCCAATATCGCGAATGGCGGGTATGAACAAAAGCAGGCCGATAATGTCCGTGATGAAGCCGGGAACGATCAGCAGGAACGCGGCAAAGAACAGCATGACGCCGTGCACGAGTTCGCGGCTCGGTGTCCGGCCGGCGGCGGTTTCCGAACGGATTTTCTGCAGGATGCCAAATCCCTGCAGGCGCAACAGAAAAACACCGAGGAACATCGACAGGATGATCAGGCCGAGTGTTGCCAGAACACCGATCTTGCTGCCAACCACAATGAAGCCGGCAATTTCAAGAAATGGCAGTGCAAGCAGGAACAGGGGCACAAGAGAGGATCGCAACTAATTTACCTTTCGAAGGACATATCCGGTTATAATCCATACCCGGCGTCAATTTCATGCCTATATAGGTATGAACATGAGCATTTGTATGATTGCCTTCAGCAATCTATATGTTTTGGTAATTCGACAAAAGCGCAATGGCCGTACAATGAACGGCCGACTGAATTTAGGGATGAATGGCAGGCGACATGGAATATCTGGACTTCGGAACGATTTTCTTCTTCGTGGCAGCAGTGGTGATCTTTTTGCAGCTGCGCAAGGTCCTTGGTCGCCGCACCGGCAACGAGCGTCCGCCATTCAATCCGTACGCATCATCGCGCACAGCCGAGGTCGAAGACAAGGCCAAACCCGGCGATAATGTCGTGTCGCTGCCGCGGCGCGGCGAGCCGAAGGAAAACCAGTTTGAGAAGGTGGATGCGCTGGCGAAACCCGGTACGCCGCTGAACGAAGGCCTTCGCACCATCCAGAACGCCGATCCGGCATTCGATCCTGCGAAGTTTCTTGAAGGCTCAAAGATGGCCTATGAGATGATCGTCATGTCCTTTGCCGATGGTGATCGCAAGACGCTCAAATCGCTCCTGTCCCGCGAAGTATTTGATGGTTTCGTTTCAGCCATCGCCGATCGTGAATCGCGCGGCGAAAAGGTGCAATCCTCGTTCGTCGGCATCAACAAGGCCGACATTACCGGCGCTGAAATGAAGGGCACGGAAGCGCACGTGACAGTGCGCGTCGTCAGCGAGCTGATTTCGGCAACCCTGGACAAGGACGGCAACGTGATCGACGGCGACAAGGAAGCGGTGGCTGAAGTCAAGGATGTCTGGACCTATGCGCGGGATACCCGTTCGAAGGATCCGAACTGGAAACTCGTCGCGACCGAAGCCGAAGATTGATTCTCCTGTCGCGAGCGCCAGACCATGCTTTCCCCTCTCTTCAAACCGGTGGCATTCACCGATTGCCCCGGTTGGGAGAATGACAACCAGCTTGAAGCGTTTCAAGCCTTTGTGCGTTCTGCCAGCAGGGTTCTGGAAAAGCCCTATAAAAGCGGATCGCTGGGCATCTCCTTTGCGGCTTTAGCACCCATTTTCGCTGATTCACGTGAAACATTGGTCGAAAGTGACGAAGAGGCACGGCGTTTTTTTGAAAAATGGTTCCGTCCGGCACGCCTAGAAAACCCCGAGACGGGACATGGTTTTGTCACGGGTTTCTATGAACCTGAGGTGGTTGCTTCTCCGGTTCGAACGGAACGCTACACGGTTCCTTTTCTCAGCCGCCCGAATGATCTGGTGGATGTGGACGACAGCAATCGGCCTACGGGTTTTGATCCCTATTTCGCTTTCGCCCGGCAAACTCCGACAAGGATTGCCGAGTATTTTGACCGCGCTGCCATTGAGAGCGGTGCACTCGACGGGCAAAATCTGGAAATAGCCTTTGTCGAAAGTCCGGTCGATGCCTTCTTCATTCACGTTCAGGGCGCCGCCAGGTTGAAGATGACTGACGGTCGCCTGCGCCGCATCACCTACGCGGCGAAGACCGGTCACCGATTTACCGGCGTCGGAAAAATCCTCTTGGATCGCGGTGAAATCCCGCTGGATAAAATGTCGATGCGGGCTATCCGCGCATGGCTTGCTGACAATCCTGACCAGGTTCAAAGCCTGTTGTGGAACAACCAATCCTATATTTTCTTTCGCGAAGCTGCGGTCGACGATGCCGCGCTGGGGCCGATTGCGGCAGCCAAGGTGCCGCTGACAGGCGGACGTTCCCTTGCTGTCGACCGGCTGCTGCATACCTTCGGTACGCCCTTCTATATCTCGGCACCTGCCTTGCAAGCGTTCGGGGGAAAGGGGTTTGCGCGGCTGATGATTGCGCAGGATACCGGGTCCGCCATCGTAGGACCGGCACGCGGCGACCTTTTTGCCGGCTCCGGCGACGCGGCAGGTGACATCGCGGGAGGCATTCGTCACGACGCCGTTTTTTATGCGCTTGTACCCCGGTCATTGTTGGCGGATCGGGCATGAAGCGGTCCAGGGACGAGTTCACCAACATTGAAGACCGGATTCTCTGGGAGAAAGTCGCAAAATCCACCCGGCCCCTGAAGGGGAAGGACAAGATGGAATTTCTGCTCGACGCGGTGCAGGATCAGCCGGCAGTCACGCCATCGGCACCCGAAAAGATCAAGTCGAAGACAATGCCAGTGCCGGCTCCGGCTAAACCGGCGATACCTGCGCATCGGCTGCATCCGATCGACCGTCCGACCCACAAGAAGATATCGCGCGGACGTGTGGTCATTGAAGGCCGGATCGATTTGCACGGACTGACGCAAAGCGAGGCCTACGGCCTGCTTCTCGGCTTTCTCCGCCGCGCACACCAGCGCGAGCTGCGCCACGTGCTTGTCATCACCGGCAAGGGAACGTCCATGGGAAGCGATGGGGTTCTGCGTCAGGCGGTTCCGCTCTGGTTTACCACGCCGCCGTTCCGCGTGCTGGTCAATGGCTATGAAGATGCGGCCCGCAATCATGGCGGGACGGGTGCCATCTATGTCCGCATGCGCCGGCTGCCGGAGGTGTCATGACGCCGTTCGGTGAAAAGCTGCGCCAGCTTAGGGACGAGCGCGGCATCTCCCAGAAAGAAATGGCGAAGGCCATCGGGGTTTCGGCCGCCTATCTCTCGGCGCTGGAGCACGGAAGGCGCGGACAGCCGACATGGGACAAGCTGCAGCGCATCATCCAGTATTTCAACATCATCTGGGACGAGGCCGAGGAATTGCAGCGGCTGGCCATGATCTCGCATCCGCGCATCACGATTGACACCGCCGGCCTGCCGCCTGCATCGACGGAATTGGCCAACCTGGTTGCGGCGCATATCCGCGACCTCAAGGCGGAGGTCGTTCAATCCCTGATTGGCGAGATAAAGCGATCCGCCAGCAAGCGGCGGCGTTGAGCCTTAAAACAGGGCTTTCAACTGATCGAGCTTGTTGTTGACGAGCCAGCCATAGTAGTTTTCTTCCGGAAGTTGCGGCGGCTGTCCGGCCGCGGCACGGCCTGCATTGGTCTTGGCCAGAGCCCGCGCGCGTGCATCGGCGCCGCCCGTATTGTAGAGCGTCGCGGTGATTCCCGGATTTTTTGAAATATCGAAATCCGCTACCCGCCGGTAGACATCGATGGATTCCCTGATGGTTGCCGCCATGTAGGGAAGGGTGAAGTCCGGGTCCATGATTGTCTTGTAGACATCCGTGGCATGGTCCGCATCCAGTTTCGGCAAACCCGAATAGCGATTGACCATGTCCGTCATCTGCAGTGCCGTCAACGGGCTAAGCTGGCCAAGGCCAAAGGTCTGGCCGGCATAGAAGGGCTGGAAGAACACCGCAGCGAACCGGTTATCGGGAAAGCGTTTGCCGCCGGCCGTCTTGCCGCGGAAGTCCGATTCCCACACACCTTCGCGGCAGGTCCACAGACGCAGGCTGTCCCTGTACTGTGCGCAGGAGGAAAATTGCGGGCGCTTGATGAAGTCGCCAATGCTTTCACCCTGATAATCAAAGCTAAGCCCTTGCTTTACATAGGAAATAGCCTTGACATAGTAGGTCTGGAGACGGTCGTAAGCATCGACATTATAGGTGTGTTCGCCGACAAGGGCGCCAACGATATGAACCGGATCGATGCCATAGGTTCTGGCAACGCTCGATATCTTCGAACGCAGCTTCGGGTCCGATTTCAGCAGGTTGTAGATTTTCTGGTATTTCGCTTCATGCGTTGTATTCAGCTCGCCCGTCCGCTTGATCGAAGCGACGGGAATATTGGGCTGGGTCGCATTGCGATTGCCTTCCGGCACAACGATCACGGCCGAGGCTGGGTGAAGGGCGGCGGACAGTGAAAGAAGGCAGGTGGTCGCGAAAAGGATCAGATGTCGTTTCATTGTCAGCCCAGAATTTCGATCAAGTCAGATGAACGGTGGCCCGTCCGGGGAGATGCTTAAGCACAACCTCCCTTAACAGGTTCCAGCCGGAGGTGCGCGAAAATAAAAAATGCCCCCTCGGAAGTCGAGGGGGCATCGGTAAATAAGCCCGGAGCGATGCTTATCTGTCACACGGTTAGAGGATGAACCGCGACAGGTCGCTGTTCTTGGCGAGATCACCGACCGTTTCACGCACATACTTGGCGTCGATGGTATATTCGGCGCCAGCCTTATCAGGGGCGTTGAACGAGATGTCGTCCAGCACGCGCTCCATGACCGTCTGCAGGCGGCGTGCGCCGATATTCTCGACCGTCGAATTGAGATCAACGGCGATATCGGCCAGTGCATCGATCGCATCGTCGGTGATTTCAAGCTTCACCTCTTCCGTTGCCAGAAGGGCAATGTACTGCTTGAGCAGACTGGCTTCCGGCTCGGTGAGGATCCGGCGCATGTCATCGCGCGTCAGGGCGCTCAGTTCCACGCGGATCGGCAGGCGGCCCTGCAATTCCGGCAGAAGGTCCGATGGCTTGGACACGTGGAAGGCACCGGATGCGATGAACAGGATATGGTCGGTTTTGATCGGACCGTATTTTGTTGCAACGGTTGTGCCTTCGACGAGCGGCAGCAGATCGCGCTGCACGCCTTCGCGCGACACGCCGGCACCCATGCCGCCGTCACGGGCGGCGATCTTGTCGATCTCGTCGAGGAAGACGATGCCGTCATTTTCCGCCGAACGCAGTGCTTCCTGCGTAATCTGGTCCTGATCGAGCAATTTGTCGGACTCGTCATTGATCAGAACGCCGTAGGACTCCTTGACCGTTGTTTTGACGGTCTTGGTGCGTCCGCCCATGGCCTTGCCCAGCATGTCGCTCAAATTGAGCACGCCGATATTGGCGCCTGGCATGCCCGGCAGTTCGAAATTGGGCATGCCCGAACCGGTGTCAGCCACTTCGACTTCGATTTCCTTGTCATCGATCAGACCATCGCGCAGTTTCTTGCGGAACGAATCCCGGGTTGCCGGGCTGGCCGTCTTGCCGACGAGGGCATCGAGAACGCGTTCTTCCGCATTGAGGTGGGCTTTCGCCTTGACATCTTCGCGCTTCTTTTCGCGAACGAGGCCAATGGCAACCTCAACCAGATCGCGGATGATCTGTTCAACATCGCGGCCGACATAACCGACCTCGGTGAATTTGGTGGCTTCCACCTTGATGAACGGCGCGCCGGCCAGACGGGCCAGGCGACGGGAGATTTCCGTCTTGCCGACGCCGGTGGGTCCGATCATCAGAATGTTCTTGGGCATGACTTCTTCGCGCATCTGGCCTTCGAGCTGCTGGCGGCGCCAGCGGTTGCGCAGGGCAATGGCGACAGCACGTTTTGCGTCCTTCTGGCCGATAATGAACCGGTCGAGTTCAGAGACGATTTCGCGGGGAGAAAAGGTTGTCATCATGGTCTCATTTCATCTGGATTGTCCCGTGCCATCATCAGGGCAGGGCCGTAAATGGATGTGCGGGTATCGAAAGGGATAAAACCCGCCTTGGTATAGGCTTTGATCGCGCGCGCATTGGCCGGGTCCGGATCTAGGATCACGCGCGGCACACCTTCTTCGAAGAGCAGGGAAACAAACTCGTTGATCAGGCGCGACCCATGTCCTGCATTGAGCAGATCCGGTTCGCCGATGAACTGATCAAGGCCCAGCGTGCCTGTTGGTTGATCCTGATAGGGATGATCATCTTCCAAATGCGGATCATAGGTTTGCAGGTAGCCGATGGGCCGTTCATCCAGCATGATGATGAACGGCTCGACGGATATGCTGTCCATATGCGCCGCAATGGCGTTGAACTCTTCCTTGGGATCATCGCCCCACCATTGCGCCACGTGCGGCTCAGCCAGCCAACCTGAAATCAGATCCAGATCAGCCGGCTCCAACGGCCTGAAGCGGTAGGATGGCTCACTCGGCATCGATCGTCTCGAGCGTTACACTCGTATTGGTGAAGATGCAGATATCGGCGGCTATCTCCATGGCCTTGCGGGCAATCTCTTCGGCGGTCTTGTCGGTGTCGACAAGCGCACGCGCGGCTGCCAGGGCATAGTTGCCGCCCGAGCCGATGGCCATGATACCGTGTTCCGGTTCAAGCACGTCGCCATTGCCGGTCAGCGCAAGCGTGATGGATTTGTCGGCCACCAGCATCATCGCTTCGAGGCGGCGCAGATAACGATCGGTGCGCCAGTCCTTGGCAAGCTCGACGCAGGCGCGCATCAACTGGTCGGGATACTGCTCCAGCTTGCTTTCAAGCCGTTCGAGCAGGGTGAAGGCATCGGCGGTCGCACCGGCAAATCCGGCAATGACATTGCCTTTGCCGATACGGCGCACTTTGCGCGCATTGCCTTTCATGACCGTGTTGCCAAGGCTGACCTGGCCGTCGCCTGCGATGACCACTTTGCCGCCCTTGCGGACCGTGACGATCGTGGTGCCATACATGGTGGAGGGGTTGTGTTCTTGCATTCGATTCTCCTTCAAGCAGGTCCGACTATGCCCCAAATGGCAGCAGATCGAACCCCTTCTGTGCAACTTATGTATGATGCCGCTCTGGAATTGCAAATCTGGAGTTGAACCTGCGCCATCAAAGCATTTGGAGATTCGTCAATCCTGATCTAGAAGGCCAGCATTAATGCCGTTTTTGCGAAACCCAGACGACGGGAAACAGGGATGACCAGTGCCAGCATGCGGACTGCGAAAGTAGAGCGGACCACCAAGGAAACCAGCATTGCCGTTTCGGTCGATCTGGATGGAACGGGCTCGTTTGACATTTCCACCGGAGTGGGTTTTTTCGACCATATGCTGGAACAGCTGTCCCGCCATTCGCTGATCGATATGGATATCAAGGCCAAGGGTGATCTGCATATCGATGATCACCACACGGTCGAAGATACCGGCATTGCCATCGGCCAGGCGATTGCCAGGGCGCTTGGCGACCGGCGCGGTATCAACCGCTATGCTTCGCTCGACCTTGCCATGGACGAAACACTGACGCGCGCAGCATTGGACGTCTCCGGCCGTCCTTTCCTGGTCTGGCAGGTGCAGTTTTCCGCCCCGAAGATCGGCACATTCGATACGGAGCTGGTGCGCGAATTTTTCCAGGCGCTGGCGCAGAATGCGGGCATCACCTTGCACGTGTCCAATCTCTATGGTGCCAACAACCACCATATCGCCGAAACCTGTTTCAAGGCGGTCGCGCGCACCCTGCGCACGGCCATCGAGACGGACCCGCGCCAGAAGGGCGTCATCCCTTCAACCAAGGGTTCGTTGAACGGCTGAGAAGAAGGGCTGGGATATGACCAGTTACATTGTTTTGGTACCGCCGTTGCAGGGCAACCAGCGGCAAGATGACAAGACCGTCTTCATCCGGGATGGTTTTGCACTCATCGCGTTTTTCCTGCCGGTTCCCTGGCTGTTGTTCAATCGTCTGTGGTTCGAAGCGGCTCTGGTGTTTGCGGCTGTTGCAGCCATCTCCATTGTCGGTTCCTATACGGGGCACGGCAGCCTTGCGGAAATCGTCGCAGCGCTGCTTGCCCTGCTGGTGGCATTCGAAGCCAACAATTGGCGGATAAGGGCCCTTGAACGGCGCGGTTTTGATCAGACAGCGATCATCGATGCGCGCTCTGCTGCCGATGCCGAGACGGTCTATTTCCATGGTGAGGCGTTCATGGCAGACCCTGAGCCGGTTCTGCCGGCAATCGATCTGGCTGTGCCTTCACCCGCCCCTGCGCCGGGAAAGCCGGTTGCCGGTGGCATGCTGGGGCTTGTCGGTTACCGGGGAGAGCGTTGATCATGCGTGTTGCTATCATAGATTACGGGTCGGGCAATCTCCGCTCTGCCACGAAAGCGTTTGAACGGGCGGCGCGGGAAAGCGGCATCGCCGCCACCATCGATTTGACCGCCGACGCTGAACGGGTCCGTACCGCCGATCGCATTGTTTTACCGGGGGTTGGCGCCTATGCGGATTGCCGTCGCGGGCTGCATGCGGTGCCGGGCATGCCTGAAGCGATCCATGAGGTTGCGGTGGAGAAGGCACGACCGTTTCTCGGCATTTGCGTCGGCATGCAGCTCATGTCATCGCGCGGGCTGGAAAAGACCGTCTCTGCCGGTTTCGACTGGATCAAGGGCGATGTCCGCGAAATGGTGCCGTCCGATCCCACGCTGAAAATTCCGCAGATCGGCTGGAACACCCTTCGGCTCACCAGGCCGCACCCGCTGTTTGATGGAATCAGGACCGGCCCGGATGGGCTGCATGCCTATTTCGTGCATTCCTATTTTCTCGACGCTGAAATCGAGAATGATGTACTGGCAGTGACCGATTACGGCGGGCCGGTAACGGCCGCCGTTGCCAATGACAATATGGCTGGCACGCAGTTTCATCCGGAAAAGAGCCAGGCTCTGGGGCTTGCTCTCATCGCCAATTTTCTGAGGTGGCAGCCATGATTTTGTTTCCCGCGATTGATCTGAAAGATGGCCAGTGCGTGCGGCTGAAGCTCGGTGATATGGAGCAGGCGACCGTTTATAACGAAGATCCGGCCGCGCAGGCAAAATCCTTTGAAGATCAAGGATTTGAATGGCTGCATGTGGTCGATCTGAATGGCGCTTTCGCCGGCCAGTCCGTCAATGGTGCGGCAGTCGAATCCATTCTCAAGGCAACGAAAAATCCCGTTCAGCTTGGCGGCGGCATCCGCACCCTGGACCACATCGAAAACTGGCTGGCCAAGGGGCTTTCCCGCGTCATTCTCGGGACGGTCGCGGTGCGCGACCCGGCGCTCGTGATTGAAGCGTGCAAGAGGTTCCCCGGAAAGGTGGCCGTTGGTATTGATGCCAAGGGCGGCAAGGTGGCAGTTGAAGGCTGGGCTGAAGCCTCCACCCTGGGTGTTGCTGAACTTGCCCAAAAATTCGAAGGGGCAGGGGTCGCGGCAATCATCTACACCGATATTGACCGCGATGGTGTCCTGGCTGGAATAAACTGGGAATCAACGCTGCAACTGGCGGAGGCGGTGTCGATACCGGTGATTGCGTCAGGCGGTCTTGCTTCCATCGCCGATATCGTCCGCATGACCATGCCGGATGCCCGCAAGCTGGAGGGGGCCATTTCCGGCCGGGCGCTTTATGATGGGCGCATCGATCCGCACGAGGCCCTGACGGTGTTGCGGGAAGCCAGGGAGCGCGCCGCATGACCCTCAAAGCCCGTGTTATTCCCTGTCTCGACGTGAAGGACGGACGTGTCGTCAAAGGCGTGAACTTTGTCGATCTCATCGATGCCGGCGATCCCGTCGAAGCGGCCAGGGCCTATGACGCCGCCGGTGCCGATGAGCTTTGCTTCCTCGACATCACGGCCTCGTCCGACAACCGCGAAACCATCTTTGACGTTGTCGCGCGCACGGCCGAACAGTGCTTCATGCCGCTGACCGTCGGCGGCGGTGTGCGCACGGTTGCCGACATCCGCAAGCTGCTGCTTGCCGGTGCGGACAAGGTCTCGATCAATACCGCAGCGGTGAAGAACCCTGAATTCATCGCCGAGGCTGCGGACAAGTTCGGCAACCAGTGCATCGTCGTGGCAATTGATGCCAAGAAAGTATCAAAACCGGGTGAGACCGATCGTTGGGAGATTTTCACCCATGGCGGCCGGCAGGCAACCGGCATCGACGCGATTGAGTTTGCCCGCAAGGTGGTCGATCTCGGTGCCGGCGAAATCCTTCTGACATCGATGGATCGCGACGGATCCAAGATTGGCTATGATATTCCGGTGACCCGGGCTGTTGCCGATGCGGTGCGCGTGCCCGTGATCGCGTCGGGTGGTGTCGGCAATCTCGATCACATGGTCGAAGGCATTCTCGAAGGTCATGCCACCGCCGTGCTCGCCGCATCCATCTTCCATTTTGGCACCTACACGATTGGCGAGGCGAAAGCCCATATGGCCGCGGCCGGTATCCCGATGCGGCTTGACCCCATTCGCCCATTCACCGGAGTTGCGTGATGACAAGCTTCACTCTTGCGGATCTGGAACGGATCGTCGCGCAACGCGCGGCGTCATCGGATACCAAATCCTATACCGCCAGCCTCTATGCCAAGGGCATCGGGAAGGCGAGCCAGAAGCTGGGCGAAGAGGCGGTTGAAACCGTTATCGCCGCCGTATCCGGCGACACGCAAGGTGTTGTTTCGGAAAGCGCCGATTTGCTCTATCATCTTCTTGTTGTTCTTGGACTTTCCGGCGTCAGGCTTGATGACGTCCTGGCGGAGCTCGAACGGCGTACGGCACAGACCGGACTTGAAGAAAAAGCCGCCCGTGGACATGGTTGAGCGCATCCATGTTTAAATCACAGGCGATTGAACGGCAAAGGGATGGGGACGTCATGGATCAGTTGGCACCCAGCGAATTTTCACCCTACCGGTTTTTCAGCGCGGAGCGCTGGGCGGAGTTTCGTGCCGACACGCCGATGACGCTGACCTATGACGAGGTCAAGCGCCTGCGGTCGCTCGGCGACCCCATCGATCTTGATGAGGTGAACCGGATTTACCTCTCGCTGTCGCGGCTTTTGTCGGCCCATGTGGAGGCAAGCCAGCTGCTGTTCTATCAGCGGCGGCAGTTCCTCAACACCGGCGATGCCTTCAAGACGCCGTTCATCATCGGCATTGCAGGCTCGGTGGCCGTGGGAAAATCGACAACAGCGCGCATTCTGAAGGAACTGCTTGCCCGCTGGCCGTCGAGCCCCAAGGTCGATCTGGTGACAACGGACGGGTTTCTCTACCCGAACGAGGTTTTGCGCTCAAAGGGCCTGATGGAGCGCAAGGGTTTTCCAGAGAGCTATGACGTCGGCATGCTTTTGCGCTTCCTGTCGCAGATCAAGGCCGGTCAGCGCAATGTCAATGCGCCGCTCTATTCGCATCTGACCTATGATGTGCTGCAGGGCAAATACCAGACCGTTGATGCTCCCGACATCCTGATTTTCGAAGGTATCAATGTGCTGCAGGTCCGCGACCTGCCGGAAGACGGCAAGATGGTGCCGTTCGTGTCTGACTTTTTTGATTTCTCGATCTATATCGACGCGGACGAAAACCAGATCCACAAATGGTACATCAACCGTTTCATGCGGTTGCGCGAAACCGCGTTCAAGGACCCCAGCTCCTTCTTCCATCGCTATTCCACGATCTCGGATGATTCGGCTCTCGCCATTGCCGAAAACCTTTGGACCAGCATCAATCTGAAGAACCTGAAGGAAAACATCCTGCCGACCCGGCCGCGCGCCGACCTGATCTTGCGCAAGGGTGGCAATCACCTCATCGAGGAAGTGGCGCTCAGGAAGCTGTGACCCGCCTCAATGTCAGGTTGATCCGGCCCGGGGTTTTCAGCAGCGTCGACGTGCCGGGATAGATCCGGTCAACACCGTGGAAGGCCAGCCGGCCTTCGTCTCCCAGTACGATGACATCGCCGCTTTTCAAGCGGATGGATTGGGTCTTCTCGCTGCGTTGCACGCCGCCGAAGCGGAAGAGACAGCTGTCACCAAGTGATACGGAGACAACGGGGGCGGAGAAATTCTGCTCATCGCGGTCCTGATGCAATCCCATCTTGGCCGTTTCAGCGTAAAAATTCACGAGGCAGGCTTCCGGAGCCAGCGGGTAGTTTCCGACCTTTTCCCAGAGGGTCAACAGGCGTGACGGTATTGCAGGCCAGGGTTTTTGCGTAACAGGGTGAACGGCCTGATAGCGGTAACCCCGTTCCTTGTCCGTTACCCAGCCGAGCGCGCCGCAATTGGTCATCCGAACGCTCATTTCCTTGCCGGTTTTCGGCATGGCGGGAATATAAAGCGGTGCCTCGGCAACGATGGACCTGATTTCGTCCACAAGGGCGGCCTGTTCGGTCAGGTCGAGATAATCGGGGAAGTAGCGAATGCCGGGCGCAAGCTGGAGCATGACATAACCTGACGGGAGGGAGGCAAAGACCCGGACTTATGGACAAGCCGGGTCTTTGCAGAAATCGGCGCTATCAGTCGATGGACGGAATACGCAGAACCTGGCCGGGATAAATCTTGTCCGGGCTGGTCAGCATGGGTTTGTTGGCTTCGAAGATTGCGGTGTTCTTCACGCCCTTGCCTTTGCCATAGACCGCTTCCGCGATCTTCCACAAATTGTCGCCGCTCTTGACCGTGTAGAAGACGGGATCCTTGGCCACAGAACCGGTGGTTGTGTTGTCAACGGTCAACGCACCCGTGTCGACTTTGGAAACGCCCAGCGAATTGCCAACGGCAATGATGGCCTTCTCCAGAATTTCCTGGTTGGTAACGCTGCCCTTGAGGATAGCCTTGTCACCTTCGATGACGACGTCAACTTTGTCCGTTCCGAGATTGTGCGAATCGAGCTCTTTCTTCAAATCGCCCGCCTGGGGCTCGTCATTGCCGATGCCGACTTTCTTGCCGACTGATTTAACAAAATCGAATAGTCCCATGTCTGGCTCTCCTTGTTGATTGTTCAAACCGACGAATAGCGTTGTTACATTCCCCATCGATCTTGAAAAGCAAAGAATAACGACAGTCGCTCACGTTCTGTTCCTGACCCTAATCTCCTTTGACTCGTCCACGCATCTTTTTCACATCGGATCGTCCTGCTTTTACTTTGAGACGGCGCTCGACAGATCCTTTTGTCGGCCTGGTTTTCTTGCGTGGCGGCGGTGGCGGTTCTGCCGCTTTGGCGATCAATGCAACCATGCGCTCGCGCGCATCTTCCCGGTTGCGCTCCTGCGTGCGAAAGCGGCTGGCCTCGATAAGCACATCGCCGTCCTTGGTGCCTCTCTGCCCGGCCAGTTTCAGCAGCCGCGCCAGTACATCCTCGGGCAATCCAGCCCGTGCCGCAAAAAAACGCAGCTGCACGGCGGTTGAGACCTTGTTGACGTTCTGGCCGCCGGGACCCGCCGAACGAATAAAACTCTCCTCAAGATCATCCTCTTGAATGAAGATCCGGTTGGTGATTTTGATTTGGTTGCGGTTCTCGTCCATAGGGGATTGGTACCCTAATCTTTTCCGGGCGGAAAGGTTCTTTCCAGGCATGGAAAAGCAAAAGGCCCCGCTGGTAAACAGCGGGGCCTCGATCGCGCAACGGGCGTTGGATTATTCGGCAGCAACCGGCGTGTGCGGCGCGGCAGCGCGGATATCGCTATCGACGTGGCTTTCAAACTTGCCGAAGTTGACGACGAACATGTCAACCAGTTTCTTGGCCTGCAAGTCATAGGCCTGCTTGTCCGCCCAGGTCGAGCGCGGATCGAGAATGGCTTCGTCCACGCCTGGAACGGCCACAGGCACGGCAAAACCGAAGTTCGGATCGGTGCGGAACTCGGCACCTTTGAGCGAACCGTCGAGCGCTGCGGTCAGAAGCGCGCGGGTTGCCTTGATGGGCATGCGCTTGCCTGTGCCATAGGCGCCGCCAGTCCATCCGGTGTTCACCAGCCAGCAGTCAACGCCGTGTTCGGCGATGAGCTGGCGCAGCAGATTGCCGTATTCGGAGGGGTGGCGGGGCATGAACGGCGCACCGAAGCAGGTCGAGAAGGTGGCTTCCGGTTCCGTAACACCGCGTTCCGTGCCGGCGACCTTTGCGGTGTAGCCGGACAGGAAGTGGTACATGGCCTGTGCAGGTGTCAGCTTGGCAATGGGCGGCATGACGCCGAAAGCATCCGCCGTCAGCATGATGATGTTCTTCGGATGGCTTGCCTTGCCGGTCTTGGATGCATTCGGGATGAAATCCAGGGGATAGGCGCAGCGGGTGTTTTCAGTCAGGGAGCCATCGTTGAAATCCGGAACCCGGTTTTCATCAAGCACGACATTTTCAAGCACCGTACCGAAACGCTGCGTCGTTGCGTAGATTTCCGGTTCTGCTTCGGCCGAAAGGCGGATTGTCTTGGCATAGCAGCCACCCTCGAAGTTGAAAACGCCGTGCTCGCCCCAGCCGTGTTCGTCATCGCCGATCAATGTCCGCGACGGATCAGCCGAAAGTGTTGTTTTGCCAGTGCCGGAAAGGCCGAAAAAGACGGCTGTATCGCCAGCCGGACCTTCATTGGCCGAGCAGTGCATGGGCATGACGCCCTTTGCAGGCAGGAGATAGTTCAGCGCGGTGAAAACCGATTTCTTCATTTCGCCGGCATAGGCCGAACCGCCGATGAGAACGATCATCCGCGTCAGGTCGACGGCAATGACCGTTTCCGTGCGTGTTCCATGCCGCTTGGGGTCGGCGCGGAACGACGGCAGGTCGATAATTGTCATCTTGGGCACGAAACTTGCCAGCGCATCACGATCCGGCCGGATCAGAAGATTGCGGATGAACAGCGAATGCCAGGCGAATTCGGTGATAACGCGCGTGTTCAGGCTGTAATCAGTGTCCGCACCGCCGATGAGGTCCTGGACGAACACTTCCTTGCCTTTGGCATGCTCGGCAAAATCCGCATAAAGCAGGGCGAAAGCTTCCGGGGTCATCGGGGCATTGTTGTCCCACCAGACGTGATTTTCCGTCGATGCATCGCGCACGACAAACTTGTCCTTCGGCGAGCGGCCGGTGTGCTGGCCTGTTCTTGCGACCAGCGCTCCCTGTGCGGTCAGCTGCGCTTCGCCGCGCCGCAATGTCTCCTCATAGAGCTCAGCGGCCCCGAAATTATAATAGACCGCCGAAAGCTCCTTCAAGCCTGAGGTGCCGAGCGCGATCGCCGCGTTATGGATACCGGTCTCTCTAGTCATGTGTCCGCCGTTGTTTAAGAAGGTTCAGGGGTCGAATTCAGATGTGCCGCCTCATGCATCTTCCAGCATGAATGCGGTTACATCTGGTCAAAAGCAGAAAAAATGAGCAGTATCAAATGTTTAATCGATTTAAAGAATTTAAATTTCTTTTAAATCGTTTTAAATCGGCAAAATCCACAGGGCAGCGCTACCACTGGTTTCGTCCGCGCGCCGGTCGTGCGACCTATTCCTCGAAACGGCTCGCTGTGTCGCGATCACGGTCGTATCGTTTCGCGAGCGGAAATGGTGGCAACCAGGACTCGCGACGGACGGTCCAGAGTTCATAGGTTGGCTTCAGTTGGTCGGGGGCATCCAGCGAGCCGAGGTTCACTTCGATTTCGTCTGCGGTGCACGCAAATATGGACGAGCCGCAGCGGGGACAGAAAAACCGCCCGGCGTAGTCGCGCGTTTCACCGTCGATCGTCACCGCATCCCGGGGGAATATCGCCGACGCATGAAAAAGGGCTCCATGATGCTTGCGGCAGTCGAGACAGTGACAAAGGCCGACCCGATACGGGAGCCCTGACGCTACAAACCGAACGTTGCCGCACAGGCAACCACCGGTGAACCGGTCCATGCTGCACCTCCTCTGAAGTCGAGCGGGTGGAATGTTTACGACGAACAGCGTTGTCATGGCAATTGACCGCCAAGGGCCAGAAACCAAATACACCCAAGGCGTGTATCCCCGAATAGGTTTATACAAGCAGCTTGTTACCCGGTAATGGCATGCACTTTTGTCGTCATATACCGGGAAGAAATCACTGCAGATGACGCGGGCAATTGCCTGCGGCCGTCATGCGGAAATCACAAAGGGTGACACGAGTTTTGATCTGTGCCACATTTTGTACCCAATTTGTCCGGCACAAGCACGGTCGGATTTAACCTTTTAAACAAGGAAAAGCAGGGCATGAGGGAAGTACCCGCAATGCAGACCATTGCGCTCGTTGATGACGATCGCAACATTCTGACGTCCGTATCGATTGCGCTTGAATCGGAAGGTTACCGCGTCGAGACCTACACCGATGGCGCGTCTGCACTCGATGGGTTGATGGCACGTCCGCCCAATCTGGCCATTTTCGATATCAAGATGCCGCGGATGGACGGTATGGAGCTCCTGCGTCGCCTGCGCCAGAAATCCGATTTGCCGGTGATCTTCCTGACGTCCAAGGATGACGAGATCGATGAGCTCTTCGGCCTCAAGATGGGCGCCGATGACTTCATTACAAAGCCGTTCTCGCAGCGGCTTCTGGTCGAGCGCGTCAAGGCGGTGCTGCGCCGGGTCGCTGCGCGCGAAGGTGTGGCAAAGCCTGGCAGCCCTCAGGCCAAGTCGCTGGAGCGCGGTCAGCTTGTCATGGACCAGGAACGGCATACCTGCACCTGGATGGGTGAGCCGGTGACCCTGACGGTCACCGAGTTCCTTATCCTGCATTCCCTGGCGCAGCGTCCGGGCGTCGTCAAAAGCCGTGATGCGCTGATGGATGCAGCCTATGACGAACAGGTCTATGTGGATGACCGGACCATTGACAGTCACATCAAGCGCCTGCGCAAGAAGTTCAAGGTTGTCGACGATGACTTCGATATGATCGAAACACTCTATGGTGTCGGGTATCGCTTCCGCGAAACTTGATTCTGATTGTTCCTGTTGTTTGCGTGTAAATGGGCGGGCGATCACGCGTAGGAATGTCAACCATGCGTGATCCGCGGTACAATAAGATTGTCTCAGCGCATTTTGAGTGCGATGAGACAGCCCAATTTACGATACTCTGAGGCAGAAATGGTAGCCGGACTCCAGGGCAGCAATGTTACGCGCAAGAGCGCCGTCATGCGCCGGAAGCGTTCGCTCGCCTTGAGGCGGTTGCTGCAGCCGCTCAATCGGCTCTTCGGCAATTACCTGTTTTCCAGCCTGACCCGCCGCATTCTCTTTCTCAACCTTGCCGGTCTTGCGGTGCTTTTGTCCGGCATCATGTATCTCAATCAGTTCCGTGACGGGCTGATCGACGCCCGCGTTGAAAGCCTGATGACGCAGGGCGAGATCATCGCGGCCGCCATCGCGTCGGAAGCGACGGTCGATACGAATTCCATCACCGTCGACCCTGAAAAATTGCTGGAATTGCAGGCTGGACAGAGCATAACGCCGTCGCCCGATGTGCTGGATAATCTCGATTTTCCCATCAATCCCGAGCGCGTGGCGCCTGTCCTGCGCCAGCTGATCCAGCCGACCCGCACCCGGGCACGCATTTATGACCGCGATTCGAATCTTTTGCTGGATTCACGCCATCTCTACTCCCGCGGGCAGGTGTTGAGGTACGAATTGCCGCCGATCGATGGCGATGAGCCGAGTTTTCTCGAGCGGTTGACCAACCGGATGACCCGGCTGCTGCGCCGGAGCGATCTGCCGATCTATCAGGAACAACCCGGCGGCAATGGCGCTTCCTTTCCTGAAATTGTGAAAGCCTTGACGGGACAGCCCGCCACCTTCGTGCGCATGACGGAAAAGGGCGAGCAGATTGTTTCAGTTGCGGTCCCGATCCAGCGCTTCCGCGCTGTTCTTGGGGTGCTTCTGCTTTCCACGGAAGGCGGCGATATCGACAAGATCGTGCAGGGCGAACGTTATGCCATTATCCGGGTGTTTACCGTTGCCGCGCTGGTTATGGCCATTCTCTCATTGTTTCTGGCATCGACCATTGCCAATCCGCTGCGCCGTCTTGCGGCGGCGGCGGACCGGGTGCGTCACGGCGTGAAGAATCGTGAGGAAATTCCGGATTTTTCCGAACGCCAGGACGAAATCGGCCATCTCTCCACCTCCATCCGCGACATGACCAATGCGCTCTATGCCCGCATCGAATCGATCGAGAGCTTTGCCGCCGATGTCAGCCACGAATTGAAAAACCCGCTGACCTCGCTGCGAAGCGCCGTGGAGACGCTGCCGCTGGCCAGGAATGATGATTCGCGCAAGCGCCTGATGGATGTGATCCAGCACGATGTGCGCCGGCTGGATCGCTTGATCACGGATATTTCCGATGCGTCACGTCTCGATGCGGAGCTGGCACGCGAAGATTCCGAACATGTCGATCTCAAGTTCCTGCTGGGCAATCTCGTGACCGCTGCGCGCGAAGTGCGACGCAACAAGAAGGATACGCAGATCGAATTTGTCGTCGGCAAGCTGCCGACCAACAAGAAGGGCTTCTTCGTGGTCGGCCATGATCTGCGTCTCGGCCAGGTCGTTTCGAATCTGATCGAGAATGCGCGTTCGTTCGTGCCGGAAGAGCATGGCATTATCACCGTCTCACTGCAGCATATGGGCGACCGGGTGCGTATTCTGGTTGAAGACAACGGTCCGGGCATTCGCGTCGAACAGATCGACCGCATTTTCGAACGCTTCTACACGGATCGCCCGTCAGGCGAAGCTTTCGGTCAGAATTCTGGCCTTGGACTCTCCATCAGCCGCCAGATCATCGAGGCGCATGGCGGCACGTTGAATGCGGAGAACATTATCGATCCCAATGATCCCGACAACTATCTCGGTGCCCGCTTCACCGCGATTCTCCCGGCCGAGATCTGATGCGGGACGACGAAGGTGAATTGATCCATGGCAGTGCCGTGCTTGTGGGCGAGCACGGCGTCCTCATCCGTGGCGCCTCCGGTTCGGGAAAATCCTCCGTCGTACGGGCGCTGATGGACCGCGCGTCTTACAGAGGTATATTTGCCGCCTTGATCAGCGATGATCAATGCGCCGTTGGGGAGAAGTCGGGGCGTCTGCTCTGCACGGCTCCCGGCATTTTGCGGGGTGGATTGGAAGTGCGCGGTTCCGGATTGCATCGGGCGGATTTCGAGGAAAGTGCCATTCTCCATCTCCTGGTTGATCTGGTCGAACCGAACCAATCGGTTCGGTTTGGCGAAGATGCAGCAACGCATCTGCAAGGCGTCGCAATCGGGCATCTAATTCTGCCAAAATGGGAGATAGATGCTGCCTGCCGGGCCATCGAAGCCAGGCTGTTTCAGCAGGTATGGAAAAAATAATTGTTGTAACTCAATAAGTTGCACAGACGACCTGCGATAAAATGACTGACAGTCACGCACAAGTCATTTTTCCGCTTGCCTTCGCGATTCGTCCTGCCAAAATGCGACACCTGCCAAGTGGGGCATTCAATGCGCAGAAAAAAGCCTAAACCCAATGGGCTGGCGCAACAGGAGCAGTTTCAGAATGATCGGACTCGTGCTTGTGACGCACGGAAGACTGGCCGAGGAATTTCATCATGCTGTTGAGCATGTGGTCGGTCAGCAGGAATATTTGGAAACCGTCTCAATCGGTGCCGATGATGATATGGAGCAACGCAGGCGCGACATTGTCGATGCGGTGGCGCGTGCCGATAGCGGCAATGGCGTCATCATTTTGACAGATATGTTTGGCGGTACTCCTTCCAATCTGGCCATTTCAGTGATGGAATCAGGACGGATCGAGGTTATCGCCGGCGTCAATCTGCCCATGCTGATCAAGCTGTCGAGTGTACGCGTCACCAATGACATGGCGGCGTCGCTGCGCGAGGGGCAGGATGCCGGACGCAAATACATCAATGTGGCCAGTCAGGTGCTGACAGCCAAATAGAGGTTGAACACGCATGCGCCTGACAGGAGAAACGACCGGCACGTTTGATCCGGACAATGCGCTGGTTGCATCTTTCGAGATCATCAACCGGCGCGGGTTGCATGCGCGCGCTTCCGCCAAATTCGTCCAGCTCGTCGATGGTTACGACGCCCATGTGCGCGTCGAGAAAGACGGCATGACCGTGGGTGGAACCTCCATCATGGGGTTGATGATGCTTGCAGCCTCGCCGGGCTGCTGCATCAAGGTCAGCGCTTCAGGCCGGCAGGCCAGCGATGTGATGATGGCCCTCGGGGCACTCATCGCCGATAAGTTCGGCGAAGAAGCCTGATGTGACGCTCGTCAGCCCGATTGCTGTCTTTGATGCGGGGATCGGCAGCTATGCCATTGTCGATCTGCTCCGGCGACGGCTTCCCAGGCAGGATATCCTCTATTTCGCCGATCGCGCCAGCTTTCCCTATGGGAGAAAACCGCGCAGCGCGTTGCTGTCCGTCATGGACCGGACGATGCGGTTCTTGATGGCGCATGGCCCCTCGGCCATTATCGTCGCTTCGAACGTGCCGTCGATAACCGTGATGGATGACCTGAAATCCATGGTGAACGTGCCGCTCTTCGGGGTTGTGCCGCCGCTGGCGGAAGCCCTTGCGACGACGCAAACCGGCAAGGTCGGCATCATGGGCGTGCAGTCGATGACGGGAAGCCCGCAGTTGCGGCAGTTCGTCGGCAGGCATACCGGTGATCCCGATGCCGTCGCCCTGATCGATGCCTCGCCCATGGTCGACCTCGTCGAGAATGGCGACTTTCTGTTCAATGTCGCCGCGACCCGGCAAAAGGTCGATGATTTCCTCGGCGCGGTTTTTCGCAGCCATCCAGATGTCGACGTGCTTACCTTGTCGAGCACGCACCTGCCGTGGCTCCGTTCCTATTTTGAGGCCAGCCGTCCGTCCTGCCGGTTCCTGGATCCGGCCGAGGCGATCGTGCAGACCATCGGCGCGGGGACGCAGGGCAGCGGCACCACCATCGCCATTGCCACCGAAAGCGCCGAATATACGCTGGATGCATTCCGGGCGATGCTGGCAAAACTGGGGATCGCCCTGCCTGTCAGTCCTGTTTCGCTGCCATTGCAATAAAACAACCGCCCTTCGGATATGCACGCATAAGGATTTCTTTATATCCCATTGTGCGCCCCGCCCTAATCTGATAGTCAACAGCAACCTCCGGTCGTCTCGGAATGGCGGCTGGACCGAAAAACAAAGACGGAGCTGACAACAGATGGCCGATAAACAGGATTTTATAGTCAAGGACCTTGAGCTGGCCGCATGGGGCCGCAAGGAAATTGAAATCGCCGAAACCGAAATGCCGGGCCTGATGGCCAGCCGCGAAGAGTTTGGCACGTCCAAGCCGCTCAAGGGCGCGCGCATCACCGGTTCGCTTCATATGACGATCCAGACCGCGGTCCTGATCGAAACGCTGCAGGCCTTGGGCGCAACCGTGCGCTGGGCATCGTGCAATATCTTCTCGACGCAGGATCATGCGGCAGCGGCGATCGCAGCCACCGGAACCCCGGTTTTCGCTGTCAAGGGCGAAACGCTGGAAGAATACTGGACCTATACCGACAAGATTTTCCAGTGGCCGGATGGCCAGCCTTCCAACATGATCCTCGATGATGGCGGCGATGCCACCATGTATATCCTGATCGGCGCGCGCGCCGAAGCCGGTGAAGACGTTCTGTCCAATCCGGGCAGCGAAGAAGAAGAGATCCTCTTTGCCCAGATCAAGAAGCGCATGAAGGAAACGCCGGGCTTCTTCACCAAGCAGCGCGATGCGATCAAGGGTGTCACGGAAGAAACGACAACCGGTGTGAACCGTCTGTACCAGTTGCAGAAGAAGGGCCTCCTGCCTTTCCCGGCAATCAACGTCAACGACAGCGTCACCAAGTCGAAGTTCGACAACAAGTATGGCTGCAAGGAATCGCTGGTGGATGGTATCCGCCGCGCCACCGACGTCATGATGGCCGGCAAGGTTGCCGTGGTTTGCGGTTACGGTGACGTGGGCAAGGGTTCGGCCCAGTCGCTCCTCGGTGCCGGTGCACGCGTCAAGGTCACGGAAGTTGATCCGATCTGCGCGCTGCAGGCTGCGATGGACGGTTTCGAAGTGGTCACGCTTGAAGATGCAGCACCGACCGCCGACATCATCATCACCACGACCGGCAACAAGGATGTCATCAAGCTCGATGACATGCGCAAGATGAAGGACATGGTGATCGTCGGTAACATCGGTCACTTCGACAACGAGATCCAGGTCTCGGCACTGCGCAACCTCAAGTGGAACAACATCAAGCCGCAGGTCGACATGATCTCGTTCCCGGACGGCAAGCGCATGCTGCTTCTCTCTGAAGGCCGTCTGCTCAATCTGGGCAACGCAACGGGACATCCGAGCTTCGTCATGTCCGCATCGTTCACCAACCAGGTTCTGGCTCAGATCGAGCTCTACAGCCGCGGCGAGCAGTACAAGAATGAGGTCTACGTCCTGCCGAAGCATCTCGATGAAAAGGTGGCGCGCCTGCATCTCGATAAGCTTGGTGCGAAATTGACGACCCTTTCGGACGAACAGGCTGCCTATATCGGTGTCACACCGAATGGTCCTTTCAAGTCGGACCACTACAGATATTAATCTGTTAACCAGTACACACAATATATGGAAGCCGAAGGATTGACAAATTCTTCGGCTTTCTTTTTTGCGCGGAGTTCTTCCCGTCGATTCGTCAAGGGTTTATTGTAGTGATTCGGGATAGCTTTCTTCCAGATGGGCCAAATGGTTGGATCAATCAGATGGGTTGGAACATGAGATATCTGTCAGGATGGGGCGACGACGGTTGATATGAAGATTGGTGATGGGGATGTTCGCGGGAAAGAGGCAACACGCGGAAAGCGGGTGCTGAAGAAACTGCGGACTGTGCTGGCGGGAGCCGGCTCGACTGTTTCTATCCTTGGCGCCATGTCTTCCGCCGCCCATGCCGATGATCCGCTTGGCAAGATCAACACCCCATTCGGGGTTGCATTCGGCAC
The DNA here is from genome assembly GCF_058792715.1 of Phyllobacterium sp. MT110. Lineage (NCBI taxonomy): Bacteria > Pseudomonadati > Pseudomonadota > Alphaproteobacteria > Hyphomicrobiales > Phyllobacteriaceae > Phyllobacterium > Phyllobacterium sp. MT110. The sequence continues at coordinate 183,630 of NZ_JBXAFE010000002.1, read as the reverse complement.
GTTCGAAGTCATCCAGTTTGCCATGTTCCTCGGCGCGATGGGCGCGGCCCTGTTGTCGGCGGGCTGGCTGATCCGCGAGCGCAGCCGCATTGCCAGCGAGAATCGCCAGTTGCGCGACAAGGTCGCCGATCTCAATGTCGCGGTTCAGCGCGGCGAAGCGCTGCTCAATCTGAAGGATCAACGGGTGGTTGTGTGGGAAGGCAACTCCACGGCGCCCAATCTCGTCGGCAGCCTGCCGCAGGAAATCGGTGTTCCCGAAGACCGCTCGCTGTTTCTGGCTTTTGGCCGCTGGTTGCGCATTGATTCCGCAACGTTGCTCGATCGCTCTGTCGAGGCCCTGCGCGGCAAGGCGCGCGCCTTCGATATCGTTGTCGAGACGTCGAAGGGAACGCCACTGGAGGTCCAGGGCCGCACGTCCGGCGGCTATGCCATTGTTCGTTTCATCAGCTTGGGCGAGGCGCGCGCCACCCAGGCGCTGCTGAAGACGGAAAACTATCAGCTCAACGAAACCCTGACCACATTGCGAGGACTGCTGGAACAACTGGAAATGCCGGCCTGGAGCCGCGACAGGAGCGGCAAGCTCAATTGGGTCAACATGGCCTATGCCAAGGCGGTCGATGTCAGTGACGTCCATGTTGCCGTGGCTGAGACACGCGAATTGTTCGGGGTGCAGGCACGCGAGCGTATCGAGCGCGAGAAGGCGGCAAGCCGGCCTTTCCATGATGAACTGTCGACGGTGGTCGGCGGCGATCGTCACGTGTTCCGGGTCACGGATGTCGCGAGCAGCGCCGGTTCCGCCGGTCTGGCCAATGATGTCAGCGACATTGAACTGGTGCGCGAGGAATTCAAGCGCACCGTCCTCAATCACTCGGACACACTGGACCAGTTGAATTCGGCAGTCGCCATGTTCGATGCGAACAGAAAGCTGCAATTCTTCAACCAGGCATTTGCCAAGCTGTGGGGGCTGGAAACCTCGCTGCTGGAAAGCCGGCCCGACAATGCCATGCTGCTCGACCGCTTCCGCAGCGACGGCACATTGCCGGAACAGCCGGATTGGCGCCGCTGGAAGGATTCCATGCTTTCGGCCTATCATTCGGTCGAATCGCAGGAGCATTTGTGGCATCTGACCGACGGCCGCACCTTGCGCGTCATCGTCAATCCGCAGCCCAAGGGCGGCGTCACCTGGGTTTTCGAGAACCTGACGGAAAAGCTGCAGCTGGAAAGCCGCTACAACACGCTGATCAAGGTACAGGGGCAGACGCTGGACCATCTGGCCGAAGGTGTGGCGGTGTTCGGTTCCGATGGCAAGATTCGCCTGTCCAATCCCGCCTTTGCATCGCTCTGGTCACTGAAAGCCGAACAGGTCGCCGAAGGCATGCATATCTCGGCGATCCGCCGCCTGTGCGAGCCGGTTTCCGATGCGACCCAATGGGAAAGCTTTGTGACGACCGTCACAGGCTTTGACGACAAACGGGAGTCCCTGTCAGGTCATGTCGAGCTGACGACCGGAAAAATCCTCTATTTTGCCTCAGCGCCGCTGCCGAGCGGCCAGACCATGTTGACCTTCGTTGACGTGACGGATTCCGTGCGGGTCGAACGGGCGCTGAAGGAAAAGAACGAGGCGCTGGAGCGCACGGATGAACTGAAGAACGATTTCGTCCAGCATGTCTCCTACGAGCTGCGTTCGCCACTGACCAACATCATGGGCTTTACCGAGCTTTTGCAGACGCCGATGACCGGCCCGCTCAACGAGCGTCAGCGCGATTATCTTGACCATATCGGCACATCGTCCTCGGTCCTGCTGACCATCGTCAACGATATTCTCGATCTTGCCACGGTCGATGCCGGTATCATGGAGCTGGACATCAGTGACGTCTCCGTCGCCGATGCCGTCGCCACTGCCTCTGAAAAAGTAGCCGAACGCCTCAAGGAGCATAACATCCTGCTCGACACCCGCATTGCATCCGGCGCGGGTTCTTTCCGTGCCGATGCCAGCCGTGTCAAGCAGGTGCTTGCCAATCTTCTCAGCAATGCCGCCAATTACGCCCCCGAAGGCAGCACGATTACACTGACCTGCGGGCGGGAACAGAATGAGATGGTTTTCAGCGTTCAGGACAACGGACCTGGCATGCCGGACTATGTGCTCGACAGTATTTTCAAGCGGTTCCAGCCCTATCCGAACGGTGGCCGCAAGCGCGGTGCCGGTCTTGGCCTTTCCATCGTCAAAGGCTTTGTGGAGCTGCATGGCGGCAAGGTCGATATCAGCAGTGCCGCGGGCAGGGGTACGCTGGTGACCTGCCGGTTCCCGCTGGAAGCACGCACCTTCAGCATCGCTGCTGAATAAGGCGCCCATGACGTCCCTGACACTCCAGCTTGCAACGGCAGAAGACACGGAACGGCTTGGTCAGGACATCGGGCTGGCGCTGGTCAAGGGTGATCTTGTCACGCTGTCCGGCGATCTGGGGGCCGGAAAATCGACGCTGGCCCGCGGGCTGATCCGCACCATTGCCAATGACAGTGCCTATGAGGTTCCAAGCCCCACCTTCACGATCGTGCAATCCTATCCGGAACTGCGTTTGCCGATCAGTCACGTGGATTTGTACCGACTGTCTTCCAGCGAAGAAATCGACGAGCTTGGGCTGGACGAAGCACTGGAGGACGGCGCAGTTCTGGTGGAATGGCCGGAGCGGGCCGATGAGGTGCTGGCCAAGCCGGCGATCCGCATCAATCTGCTCCATGATGGCAATGGCCGCACGGTCGAGATTGAGGGGGAAGACGCCGCCCTTGCAAGGCTGCAGCGCTCGCTCGCCATACGCACATTCCTTGGCCGCGCGGGATATGCCGACGCAGACCGCCGCTATCTGCTTGGCGATGCCTCTGCACGCGGCTACGAGACCATCGATACCGGCTGCGAGCGTCCGCTGATCCTCATGAACTCGCCCTATAATCCCGGCGGACCGATCCTGCGCGATGGCAGGACCTATATGCAGATCGCCCATCTTTCCCAGTCGGTGACGGCGTTCGTTGCGGTCAACCATCTCTTGCGGTCCAATGGCTTCTATGTTCCGCAGATCATGTCCGACGATCTCGACAACGGCTTCCTGTTGCTCGAGAATCTTGGAAATGAAGGCATACTCGATGCGGATGGCGCCCCCATCGTCGAACGGTACGAGGCGTCCGTGCGGCTGCTGGCGCGCATGCATGAGCGCACCTGGGCGCGCGACGTCGAGATTGCCAAAGGCTATACCCATCATATCCATGATTTCGACCGCGACGCCATGATGATCGAAGTGGAGCTTCTGTCCGATTGGTATGTTCCGCGGATGGCGGGCTTCCGGCTGGCGCCGGAACAGAAGGCGGCCTACGTTGGCGCTTGGGATCAGGTGTTTAGTCGGCTTCGTTCTTCGGAGGAAAGTCTCGTTCAGCGCGATTTCCATTCCCCCAACATTCTCTGGCGCAGCGAGGCCAGCGGCATCGACCGCGTCGGGCTTCTCGATTTTCAAGATGCGATGATTGGCCCATCCGCCTATGACGTGGCGTCTCTGGTGCTCGATGCGCGCGTAACGGTCGAGCCTGAACTTCAGCAATACCTGCTGGCCGCTTATATCGAGGAACGGCGGTCCCGCGACAGTTCTTTCAATGAAATCGCCTTTCTGGAGGCCTTTTCCATCATGGCGGCGCAACGCAATGCCAAGATTCTGGGAATCTTCGTGCGGCTGGATGAACGGGACGGCAAACCCTATTATCTCAAGCACCTTCCGCGCATTCAGGCTTATCTGGCCGGCGCTCTCGGCCATCCGTCGCTGACGCCTGTCCGTGAATGGTGCGAAAAGATGGACCTTCTTTCCCTGGAGTTGCAGTGAATGACCATACCCGATACGGCGATGCTTCTGGCTGCGGGCCTCGGAAAGCGCTTGCGTCCCATTACCGATACGATGCCAAAACCGCTGGTAAAGGTAGCCGGCAAATCATTGATCGATTGGGGACTTGATGCTCTCAATGCGGCAGGTGTTGCCCGCGCGGTGGTCAATGTTCACTATCTCGCCGACCAGATGGAACAGCATCTCGGATCGCGGCGCTCGCCGGCAATCGCCATATCGGACGAGCGGACTGAACTGCTCGATTCGGCTGGCGGCATCGTCAAGGCCCTGCCCCTGATCGGTCAGGGCGCCTTTTACATTCTCAACGCCGATACATTCTGGATCGACGGGCCTCGTCCCAATCTTGTCCGTCTCGCCGAAGCATGGGATGCTTCGAAGATGGACATTCTTGTGATGGTGGCACGCATGGATCAGGCGACCGGCTATGAAGGCCGCGGCGATTTCACCGTGGATGCCCAGGGAAGGCTGCAGCGCTTCCGCGAAGGTGACGCATCGCCCTATATTTATGCCGGGGCTGCGATCACGCATCCGCGTCTCTTTGAAGGAAAGCCGGTGGCGCGCGCGTCGCTCAATCGCTATTTCGATGAAGCCATCAGTGCCGGGCGTCTCTTCGGGATGCCGATGCAGGGCCGTTGGCTGACCGTCGGCACGCCCGAGGCGATCGGAGAGGCGGAAGCCGTGATTGCCGGCCTCGGGCAGGAGACCCATGGTTGAGCGCCACAGTCCACGCATTTTCTCGATAGCGCCCGGCGACCCCTTTCTTCCCGCTCTGGTCGACGCGATTCTGTCCGGCAATCTCATTCCCGGTTTTCCGGCCAATCCCGCCGATCCGCTGGCGCTTGCCGGGGCGACGATTTATGTGCCGACCCGCCGCGCGGCGCGGACCCTGCGCTCGCTGCTTGTTGAAAAGAGTCCGGTGAAATCCGCGATCCTTCCCGTCATCCGGCCGCTCGGTGACGTGGATGAAGATGCAGCGATGTTCGATATGGGGTCGGACGCGTTTTTCGATCTGCTGCCGCCGGTCAGTTCGACGGAACGGCTGCTTCTGCTTGCACGGCTCGTGCGGCCGTGGCGGGAGCGTCTGCCGCAGCATGTCCGTGCCCTGTTCGGCAATGAGGACATTGCCATTCCGGCGACCACGGCGGATGCCATCTGGCTGGCGCGTGATCTGGCCGGGCTCATGGATCAGGTGGAGACAGAGGCAAGCGGCTGGAGCACGCTGTCGAACATCATTTCGGAGGAACTGCCGGAGTGGTGGCAGGTGACATTGGATTTCCTCAACATCGTCACCAGTCTCTGGCCGGATATTCTCAATGAGCGGCACCGGTCCAATCCCGCCGCCCACCGCAATCAGCTGATCGAACTTGAAGCAGAGCGGCTTCTGCGCAACCCACCCGATGGCCCTGTTATCGCCGCGGGTTCCACCGGCTCGATCCCGGCCACAGCACATCTTCTCAGCGCAATCGCCGCCCTGCCGCAAGGTGCGGTGGTCCTGCCGGGGCTTGATCGCGACATGGATGAGATCAGCTGGCAGGTGCTGGCCAACACGCAGGATAATCCGTCCATCTTTGGTCATCCGCAATTCGGCCTGAGGAAGCTTCTGGCCGAGCTTGGCGTCCTGCGCCAGGACGTTGTCCGTCTTGGCACGGTCAGCCCGCAGAAGCGGGCACGCGAGCATCTGCTGGCGGAAGCCATGCGCCCTGCCGAAACAAGCGAGGCGTGGAGTGCTATCAACCGGGAAAGCAACGCGTTTTCCGCGGCGGTCGCGCCCGTCGCCCTGATCGAGGCGGCCAACGAACGCGAGGAAGCACTGGCAGTGGCGATCGCCCTGCGCGATGCCATTGAAACACCCGATAAGACGGCGGCGCTCATTACGGCGGATCGGGATCTCGCCCGGCGTGTGGCCAGTGAACTTGCGCGTTTCAACATTGCCGCCGATGATTCCGGCGGTCACGCCCTGCGCGAGACGCAGCCGGCAACGCTGTTGCGCCTCACACTGGAAACGGTGTTCAATCCGGGTGACCCTGTCGTGCTGTTGGCCTTGCTCAAGCATCCGTTGACGCGGCTCGCCATGGACCGCAACGCCGTCCGGCAGGCGGCGGAAACCATTGAACTCATTGCCCTGCGCGGCGGCACCGGACGCGCGACTCTGGCAGGACTGGCTGAATTCTTTGAGCGGCGTCTTGCCGAAGGCAGTGCGTCACCCTTCGAGCCTGCCTGGCTGCGCCAGATCTCCGCGCAGCGCATTGAGGCCGCGCGGATCGTCTGCGCGGCGCTCGGGCAATGCATGCTTGAGCTCAGTGCCTTCACGCAGGTCGGCGAATCCGTGGAAATATCGGATATCGTCCGGGCGACAATTGCCAGCCTCGAAAATCTGGTCCGCGATGACAGGGGTGATATATCGGGGCTTTATACCGGCGCTGCCGGAGAACAGTTCGCCGCCTTTCTGCGCAATCTCGTCTCCGCCGATTCCGGTCTCGATTTCAAGCCGGTTGAATGGCCGGCAATGATCGAAGCCCTGATGGCGGGGGAGGTGGTGAAACCCAAGGCCGGTGCCCATCCGCGCCTGTTCATCTGGGGTGCACTGGAAGCGCGCCTGCAGACCGTCGATACCGTCATCATCGGCGGGCTGAATGAGGGGTCCTGGCCGGGCAAAACCCGCAATGATCCCTTCATGTCCCGGCCGATGAAAGCCGTCATCAACCTGGAACCGCCGGAACGGCGCACCGGCCTTGCGGCGCATGATTTCCAGATGGCGCTCGGCATGGAGCGGGTCATTCTCAGCCGGGCGCAGCGCTCGGCCAATGCGCCAACCGTTGCATCGCGCTGGTTGCAGCGGTTGGAAACGGTGCTTGGCAAGAAGGCAGGTGATGAATTGCGCGCACGCGGTGCGCAATATCTGCATTGGGCCCGGGATATCGACGATGCGCCGGATGAGGACTTTGTCAAACGGCCGGAGCCGAAGCCGCCGCTCGAGGCGCGGCCAAAGCATTTTTCCGTCACGGAAATCGAAACCCTGCGGCGCGATCCCTACGCGATCTTCGCCCGTCGCATCCTGCGCCTGCGTCCCATCGAGCCGCTGATCCGCGATCCCGATGCGGCGGAGCGCGGCTCGCTGTTTCACAACATTCTGGCGCATTTCACCGAACAGGGTATCGATCCGGTTCGTGCCGATGCGGCTGCCCGGCTTTCGGAGATTGGCCGGCGCTATTTCGATGACATCGCCTTGCCGGAGGAAATCGATGCGGTGTGGTGGCCGCGTTTCCTGAACCTTGTGCCCGAGTTCCTGCAATGGGAGCGCGAACGGGCGGCGCTGCTGGCCGAGCGCCATCCGGAAATCGCCTCGAAGAAAATCCCGGTCGAGGCGTCGGGCGTCACGCTTTCCGGCCGTGCCGACCGTGTTGATCTGATGCGGGACGGAACCGTTGAAATCATCGATTACAAGACCGGTTCCACCCCCTCGCGCAAGCAGGCCCATGTGCTGCTCTCGCCGCAGCTGGCGCTGGAAGCGGCGCTTCTCGCCCGCGGCGCCTTTCACGAAGTCGGTGCGCGTCAGGCCTCGGATCTGCTCTATATACGCTTGCGGCCAAACGGCCGGGTGGATCCTGAATCGATCCTCAAGGTGGGAACAGCGGCCAGCAAGAGCGAAAAGACTGCGCCTGAGCTCGGTGTGCTTGCGTGGCTCCGCTTGAATGAACTGCTTGTTGCCTATCACGATCCGCAAAAGGGTTATCTGTCGCGCGCCCTGCCGTTCAAGGAAAGCGATCTGACGGGGGATTATGATCATCTCGCGCGGGTACTGGAATGGTCGGCGGGTGGCGCTGACGATGGCGGGGAGGGCGGGGAATGAAAAAGCCGCTCAACATCCCCAGGGAAACCATTGCCGACCAGAACAGTGCCGCCAATCCGGTGGATTCAGTCTGGGTGTCCGCCAATGCCGGGTCAGGCAAGACACACGTTCTGACCGAGCGCGTCATCCGCCTTCTGCTCGACGGCACCGATCCGTCGAAAATACTATGTCTGACCTATACCAAGGCCGCAGCAGCCGTCATGCAGAACCGTGTCTTTGCCCGGCTTTCCGATTGGGCAACCATGGATGAGGAGGCACTGGCGCAAACGATCGAGAAAATCGACGGCAAGCGTCCCGGACCCGCGCGGCTGGCGCAGGCGCGCCGCCTGTTTGCCCGGGCATTGGAAACGCCGGGGGGGCTGAAGATCCAGACGATCCACGCCTTCTGCGAGGCCATTTTGCATCAGTTTCCATTGGAAGCGAACATCGCCGGTCATTTCGAACTGATGGATGACATGATGCAGGTGGCGCTGGTGGGGGAAGCACGCCGCCAGCTGCTGCAGAAAGCGCGGCTTGACGGCAATGTCGAACTTGCGGCTGCCTTCAACGATGTCCTGGACGCGGCCGGCGAATTCGGGTTGCAGGAACTGCTCGATGAAGCCGTCAACAAGCGCCATGACCTGACCCAGTTCATTCGTGACGTGGGTCATGATGCGCTGCGGCGTCCCCTCTTCTTTGCCCAGTTTGGCTTTACCGGCGAGGAGACGGAGGACGATATCCTGTCCACCCTCTGGCCGGTTCCGGAATTCCCGCAGGGTGCGCTGGACGATATCATGGCGGTGCCGAAGGGCGCTTCGCGAGCCCAGGAGTTTGCGCTCCTGCTGCGGTTTGCCAGGGTGAATGATCAAATCGATCAGCGTGAAGAGGTGCTGCGCGCCGCCTTTCTCAAAGCGACAGGCGATCCCAAGAGCGGCAGCTATGTCGCGTCGAAAGGCGTGACCGACCGCATTCCCGATTTCATCGAACGCTATGACCGGGCAGCGGACAGGGTTTTCAGCGGCCTGGACCGCCTGAAGCAGCTGCGGCAGATCCGGCTGACCCTGTCGGCACTGGTGCTGATCGACGATCTGATCGGCCGTTACCAGCAGATGAAAAGGGCGCGGGGCCTGCTCGACTTCGATGATCTGATCGTGCGCACGGTGGCACTGCTGGCGCGGCAGGATGCCGGGCCGTGGGTGCAGTACAAGCTCGACAAGGGCATTGATCACATTCTGGTCGATGAGGCGCAGGATACCAGCCCCAACCAGTGGCGGGTCATCCGCCTGCTCAGCGAGGAGTTTTTTTCCGGCAGTACCGCGCGCACGGTCCGGCGTACCCTGTTCGCCGTGGGTGACGAAAAGCAGTCCATCTATTCCTTCCAGGGCGCCATCCCGGAAGATTTCGCCCGCCATGGCAAGGCAACCCAGAAAAACGCCGAAAATGCCGAACTGAGTTTCTCCAGGGTCAATCTGAACTTCTCCTTCCGCTCCGTACCCGACGTACTGTCCGCAGTGGATGCAGTGTTCAAGCGGCCTGAAGCCAATCGCGGCTTTGGTGCCGATCACGGGGCGACTGTCCACACGGCGATCCGGTCCGGCGATCCCGGTGAAGTGCAGATCTGGGATATGCTGACACCCGAAACCACGGAACAGGAGGAGGATTGGCGCACGCCGGTCGACAGTCTCCCCGCCCCGCCGGTTCGCCTTGCCGAACAGATCGCCCGGACCATCGATCTCTGGTTGAAAAACGGCGAAATCATCGAAGGCAAGAACCGGTGTCTGCAGGCGCGCGATATTATGGTTCTGGTGCGCAAGCGCGATCAGTTCATGCCCGCCCTGTCGCGTGAGTTGAAGAAGCGCCATGTGCCGGTGGCCGGTGCCGACCGGCTCAAACTGACGGACCATATCGCCGTCAAGGATTTGATGGCGCTTGGCCGTTTCATGCTCTTGCCCTCCGATGACCTGTCGCTGGCGGCACTGCTCAAGAGCCCGATCTTCAAATGGGGCGATGACCAGCTTTTCCATCTGGCGCACGGGCGGGCGGAAAACGAAACCCTGCATCAGCGCCTGACGATCCGGGCCAAGAGCGATCCTGCGCTGGCGGTCGTCGCCAAGCGCCTGCAGGAGTGGCGCAACCGTGCCGATACGGTGCCGGTGTTCGAATTCTACGCGGATATTCTTGGCAGTGGTGGTGCACGGCGTGAGCTTCTGGCGCGGCTTGGGCACGAGGCTGGCGACGTCATCGACGAATTCCAGAACTATGCCATCGCCACGGAAAAGACCGGTCTTCCCGGACTGCAGGCCTTTCTTGAAACACTGGAAGCGGCCACCCCCGAGATCAAGCGCGAACTCGACCAGAGCCGTGATGAAGTGCGCATCATGACCGTGCATGCGGCCAAGGGGCTTGAAGCTGCGGTGGTATTCCTGGTTGATTCCGGCAGTTCGGCCTCGTCAGGCGGGCGAACGCCCAATCTTCTGTCGTTTCCAATGAGGGAAGAAGAGGGATGGCAGGGAAAGGGCTTCCTTTTCGTGCCGTCCAAATCCTATGCTACCGCCTTTACCGGCGCCATCGTCGACAGCCTGAAGGTACGGTCAGAAGAGGAATACCGTCGTCTCCTCTATGTCGGAATGACCCGCGCGGAAGATCGTCTGATCGTTTGCGGCTATCGTGGTGCCCGCCAGTCTCCGGATACCTGGCACGGTCTTGTCGATGCTGCGCTGACGGATGTAAGCGAACCGTTCGATCATCCGGTTGAAGGTGTCGTCGCAAAACGTTACCGCGAGACTGCGCAGACCGGTGGTCCGGTGCAGGAGCCGGAATTGGTGCCGGCGGCATCGGTTATGCCTTTCCCGTCCCGGTATCGTGTGCCGATGTCAAGGGAGGCCGGGCTGCCGCGCCCGCTGGCGCCGTCCGGCGTGTCTCTTCTGATCGAGCCCGAGGCGGAAGAGCCGCTGGTCACCGGCTCGCCGGTTCTCGGCGCGGAGGGCACCGATCCCACCTTTGCGATCCGGCGCGGTACAGTCATCCATGCACTGTTGCAGACATTGCCCAATCTGCCCGCCGCTCACCGCCACGCTGCCGCCGAACGGTATCTCTCCCGCGCTGCCTTTGACTGGAAGCCGGAAGAAATCGAAAGCGCCCTGCAATCGGCATTCGCCGTCATGGACGATCAGCGCTTCGCGCCGGTCTTCGCGCCCGGTTCCCTCGCGGAAATCGCAGTCATGGGCACATTGCATCTGCGCGGCAAGGATCATGCCGTATCCGGCGTCATTGACCGGCTCGCGGTGAACGAAAACCGGGTGCTGATCGTCGACTACAAGACCAACCGCCCGGCGCCACGCAACCTGAAAGAGGTGCCCGACGCCTATGTGGCGCAGCTGGCACTCTACCGGCAATTGCTGGAGCCGCTTTATCCTGGAAAGAGCGTGGAGGCTGCCCTGCTGTTCACCGAAGGGCCCCATCTCATCGATATTCCGGTGAATGAGATGCAGGCCGCCCTTGCCCGTCTCACCGCATCGTGAGATGACCGAGCTTGACGCGGGTGGGTAGACTCACCACATGATGGGCAACATTCAATAACCGATAAGGAAAAGCCGATGGCTACCGTCAAGATCGACACCAGCAATTTCCAGTCCGATGTACTTCAGGCAGGTCAGCCTGTTGTTGTTGATTTCTGGGCCGAGTGGTGCGGCCCCTGCAAGATGATCGCCCCTGCCCTTGAAGAAATCGCTTCGGAAATGGCTGGCAAGGTCACGATTGCCAAAGTCAACATCGACGAGAATCCGGAACTTGCAGCCCAGTTCGGCGTACGTTCCATTCCGACATTGCTGATGTTCAAGGATGGCGAACTGGCTGCCAATCTGGTTGGCGCTGCTCCCAAGAGCAAGCTCAGCGACTGGATCCGTAATTCAGCCGCATAAGCCGAAGTCATAGACATTCATCAAACCCGGCATTCGTGCCGGGTTTTTTATTGCGGCGGGGTGCCGTTTTCGGCCAGAACGTCGCCGGCGAGATACAGCGAGCCGCCGATGAGAATGCGAGGTGCGGGCTCGGACTTGTCCCAGCTGTCCCGCAATATTTTCAGCGCATTCTCGACGGAGTGCACCGGCTCGGCGGAAAGGCCGGCATCGCCGGCGGCAATCGCCAGCTGTTCATGCGGAATACCGGAATCGCTGGAGCGGATCGGCACCGTATAGACATGCCGCGCCATGCCGGTGAAGGCTTCGAAATAGCCGATGGGGTCTTTCGTGTTGATCATCCCGGTGATCAGGAAAAGCGGCCGCGGGCTGCGGTCTTCCAGCGATGCGATCGCCTCGGCGATCACCAGGCCTGCACCGGGGTTGTGGCCGCCATCGAGCCATATTTCCGAACCGGGTACTGCCAGCTCGACCAGCTTGCCCTTGATCAGGCGCTGCATGCGGGCGGGCCATTCGACGGTTGTCATGGCCGTTTCGATGGCATAATCCGGCAGCGTGAAACCCGCCGTCTTCACCGCCTGGATGGCGGCTGCGGCATTGGACAATTGATGCCGGCCGAGCAAGGCCGGCAAGGGCAGGTCGAGGAGGCCCGTATTGTCCTGATAGATCATCCGGCCGCGTTCTTCGAAGGCAAGAAAATCCTGGCCGTAGACGGCAAAGGGGCAATCCCGCCGCTCGGCCGTTTCGATCAGCACCATGCGTGCCGCTTCTTCTTCCTGCGCACCGATGACAACGGGACAGCCCGGCTTGATGATCCCGGCTTTCTCCGCCGCGATCAGTTCGACCCGGTCGCCGAGATAGGGCTGGTGATCGAGCGAGATCGGCATGATGACGCTGACCGCAGGTTCCGGAATGACGTTCGTGGCGTCGAAACGTCCGCCAAGCCCGACCTCGAGGATCACGGCATCGGCCGGATGTTCGGAAAACAGGACGAAGGTGACGGCGGTCAGTATCTCGAAAACGGTGATGGCCTGACCGGCATTGGCTTCCTCGACTCGGGTGAGGGCGTCGGCAAAGGTTTCATCGTCGACCAGCTTGCCGCCGCCCGGTGCACCCAGTCTGTAGCGTTCATACCAGTGAACGAGATGCGGCGAGGTGTGCACGTGCACCGTATAACCGGCAGCTTCCAAAAGCGCCCTGGAGAAAGCAACGCATGACCCCTTGCCGTTGGTGCCCGCCACGTGGATGACGGGAGGCATTTTCAGGTGCGGATTGCCCAAGGCATGGAGAAGACGCGTGACGCGCCCCAGCGACAGGTCAAAACCCTTCGGGTGAAGCCCGAGCAAACGCTCGATAATCGCCTCAGCCTTCGACGACACAGACAAAGCCAACGGCAAAGGCCTCCAGAACCATCAATTGAATCAAGCTTCGGCTTCAATCGTTGCCGGCAGCGCCGCGCCATTCGGTTTGGCAACGGGAACCTCGGTGGCCTTTTCGCCCATGAGCATCTTCAACAGACGCGCAATGGTGGCTTTGAGTTCGGTGCGCGGCACGACCATGTCGACCATGCCATGGGCTTTCAGGTATTCGGCGGTCTGGAAGCCTTCCGGCAGCTTTTCCCGAATGGTCTGCTCGATGACACGTTGTCCGGCAAAGCCGATCAGCGCGCCCGGCTCGGCAATATGGATGTCGCCTAGCATGGCGTAGGAGGCGGTGACGCCGCCCGTGGTCGGGTTGGTGAGGACCACGATATAGGGCAGGCCCGCTTCCTTCAGCATTTCCACCGCAACGGTGGTGCGCGGCAGCTGCATCAGCGAAAGAATGCCTTCCTGCATGCGGGCGCCGCCGGAGGCAGCGAACAGAACGAGCGGCCGCTTCTGGGCGATTGCCGTTTCAAACGCCTTGATGATGGCTTCGCCTGCCGCCATGCCCAGCGATCCGCCGATGAAGCTGAAATCCTGAACCGTTGCCACAATCGGCAGGCCTTCGATGGTACCCAGCGCGTTGATGATCGTGTCTTCGACGCCGGACTTGGCGCGATGTTCCTTCAGGCGGTCGATATAGCGCTTTTCGTCGCGGAACTTCAGCGGATCGGTGACTACTTTCGGCTGTTCCAGCAATTCGTAGGCGCCATCATCGAAAAAGTAGCGAAGGCGGTCCTTGGCACGAATGCGCATGTGGTGGCCGGACGACGGCACGACCCACTGGTTCTTTTCCAGATCCGTATGGAAGACCATCTCACCCGAAACCGGATCCTTGATCCAGAGGTTTTCGGGCATTTCGCGGCGACCAAGCATCGAATTGATCTTCGGCCGGACGTAATTTGTGATCCAGTTCATGATCGGTCCTGTTCTCTCGTCGGTATTGTGATTTAGGGCTTCTATTCCGCCGCTGCAAGGCGCACGGCGCGCACGCCGCTGGAAAGTCCCTGCACCATCGTGGCGACGGCTTCGGCCGGATCGGCCACAAGCGAGCCATCCGGACGGATTGTATTGGCAACGGCATTGACGATTGCGGTGCCGACGACAACGCCATCCGCCGCGGTGCCGATCACCTTGGCCTGCTCTGCGGTCTTGACGCCGAACCCGACTACAACCGGTAGGTCCGTATGCTGCTTGATGCGCTTGACCGCATCCGCCACCCTGCTCGTATCGGGCAGGGCAGAACCGGTGATGCCGTTCATCGAGACGTAGTAGACAAAGCCGGATGTGTTCTGCAGCACCTTGGGAAGACGCTTCTCATCCGTCGTCGGTGTGGCCAGCCGGATGAAGTTGATACCGGCCTTGATGGCGGGAATGCACAGTTCCGCATCCATTTCCGGCGGCAGGTCGACGATGATCAAGCCGTCGATACCGGAGGCCACCGCATCCCTGAGGAAGCGGTCGACACCATAGATATAAATCGGATTGTAATACCCCATCAGCACGATGGGCGTGGTGTTGTCGCTCTCGCGGAAGCTTGCAGCGAGTGCGAGCGTCTTTGTCAGCGACATGCCCTTTTTCAGGGCACGCAGGCCAGCTGTCTGAATTGCCGGGCCGTCGGCCATCGGATCGGAAAAGGGAACGCCGAGCTCGATGATATCCGAACCGGAACCGGGCAGTGCCTTCATGATCTTCAGCGAGGTCTCATAATCCGGATCGCCGCCCATGAAATAGGTCACCAGCGCCGGACGCCCCTCCGCCTTCAACGCGGCAAATTTTCTGTCGATACGGGTCGCCATGCTTAAATCTCCATGCCCATGAGTTTGCCGACCGTATGCACATCCTTGTCGCCGCGACCCGACAGGTTGACGATCATGATCTTGTCCTGTGCCATTTCCGGTGCGATTTTCACCGCCTGGGCAATGGCGTGGGCCGATTCAAGCGCGGGAATGATGCCTTCGACGCGTGTCGTCAGCTGGAACGCATCGAGAGCCTCGTCATCGAGGATCGGTACATACGAAACCCGGCCGGTATCGCGCAGCCAGGAATGCTCCGGCCCGACGCCCGGATAATCGAGACCGGCGGAAACCGAGTGGCCATCGAGAATCTGGCCGTCCTTGTTCTGCAGCAGATAGGTGCGGTTGCCGTGCAGCACGCCCGGGCTGCCGGCACTCATGGAGGCGCAATGCTCCTCGCCGTCGAGGCCGCGGCCGCCGGCTTCAACGCCGATGATTTCGACGCTCTTGTCGTCAAGGAAGGGGTGGAACAGGCCGATGGCGTTGGAACCGCCGCCGACGGCCGCAATGATCGTATCGGGCAGGCGGCCCTCACGCTCGAGGATCTGCGCGCGTGCTTCCTCGCCGATCACCGACTGGAAATCGCGCACCAGTTCCGGATAGGGATGCGGGCCTGCAGCGGTGCCGATGAGGTAGTAGGTGTCATCGACATTCGAGACCCAGTCGCGCAGCGCCTCGTTCATCGCATCCTTCAACGTGCCGTGGCCGGAGGCGACGGGCTTCACTTCAGCGCCCAGCAGCTTCATGCGGAAAACATTGGGTGCCTGCCGTTCGACGTCGGTTGCGCCCATATAGACGACACAGGGCAGGCCGAACCGGGCCGAGACCGTCGCTGAGGCAACGCCGTGCTGGCCGGCACCGGTTTCCGCGATGATGCGGGTCTTGCCCATGCGCTTTGCCAGCAGGATCTGGCCAAGGCAATTGTTGATCTTGTGGCTGCCGGTATGGTTGAGGTCTTCGCGCTTGAAGTAGATTTTCGCGCCGCCATCAAGACCCTTGTCTTTCGCCAGCTGGCGGACATGCCTGGTCAAACCTTCGGCATAATAGAGTTTTGACGGGCGCCCGGCGTAATTGGTGGACAATTCACGCAGCTCGGCCTTGAAGGCCGGATCATTCTTGGCGTCGTCATAGGCCTGCTGCAATTCAAGGATCAGCGGCATCAGGGTTTCAGCAACGAAACGCCCGCCGAAAATACCGAACATGCCCTCTTCGTCGGGGCCTGTCTTGAATGAATTGGGTTCTACCGCCTTGTCCACCGTTCCGCTCCGTTTGTTCAGGCCACATCAGCGCTTTTGGCGGCGCGCGCAACCCGGAAAAATTCTCTGATCAGGCTAACATCTTTTACACCCGGTGCGGACTCGACGCCGGACGAAATATCGATGCCGCGCGCATTCGTCGCTTCCAGCGCCTCGGCAATATTACCGGCGTTGAGGCCCCCGGAAAGCATGTAATTGACCGGGGCGTCAAGGCCGCCGAGGATTTGCCAGTCGAAAGACACGCCATTTCCTCCCGGAAGGTCCGATCCCTTGGGTGGTTTGGCATCGAAGAGAAAGCCGTCGGCAATGCCGATATAGGGGGCAATCGCGTCAAGATCGCGGCGTTCGCGCAGCGCCAGGGCCTTGATGACAGGCAATCCGTAGCGCTGCTTCACGGCGCTGACACGGGCCGGACTTTCGTCGCCATGCAGCTGCAGCATGTCGGGCTGCATCTCGGCAACAATCGCATCAAGCGTTGCGTCGTCTGCATTTACGGTGACGGCAACGGCCTTCGCCCGACCGACTGCGGCGCGGCGCAGGCGGCCAGCGGTCTGCGCATCGACGTTGCGCGGGCTTTTGGGGAAAAAGATAAAACCGATATGCGACGCGCCTTCATCCAGCGCTGCCGCAACGGCTTCGTCGGTCTTTAATCCGCATATTTTGATATCAAGGCTCATAACCGGTGCCAGTGCCACGAAAACGCGCAAGAGTCGAGGATTTTGCGCGGTTTATCCTTCGATACTAAAGGTGGTGGTCATAGCCCGCTTTGACAAGGAAATCGAACGCATCTGCGACAGCCGGAGGGACCGATTGCGCAATCTGAAAGCCTTTGACCGGATAGTCGACGATGCGCTTGACGTCGCCAACCATCTCATGGATCAGTCGGTCGAGCGGATAGGTCGTGATCGGTTGATCCTGAAAGCCGTGCAATGGTGCCGTCACCGCGGCGTTTATCTCCGGCCATTGCGCGCGCACCGTCGCGAAGGCCCGGCGCTGCGTCTGCGGTTTGGTGACGATGATGACGCGCTTGACCGTATCACCAGCCATTTCCCGCGCAAACCGGATATTCTCGCCGATATTGGTCGCGTTCGGTTCAATCAGAATCGCGTCGGCCGGGACGCCAGCGCCAATGGCGCGCGCGGCAAATGCTTCCGCCTCGCTCGTTGTGTAGAGATGGTTGGTCCAGTTGCCGGCCTTGCCGGTGAACAGGATTTTGGTGGCCAGCCCCTGATGCCACAGATCGGCGCAGCGGTCGGCCACGCGCAGGTCGTAGCTGCCGAGGCCGATGATCAGGTCGGCCGGGCCCAGCGGGTCATAGACGAGATGGAAATTCCAGAGGATTCGGGCGGCCGCTTCTATGGCAGGCGTGACTGGTTCCGGCATCAGCTGAAATCAATCGCCTGAAGGGCGCTGCCGTTGCGCTTCAACCAGGCCTTGCAGCGTTCCGTATCCGGGCAGAGCTCGCCGCAAAGCTTCCAGAATTTTGGTCCGTGGTTCATCTCTTTCAGATGGGCAACTTCATGCGCCACGAGATAGTCGATGATCGGTGGCGGCGCCATCATGATGCGCCAGGAAAAGGAGAGGGTGCCGTCCGAGGTGCAGGAGCCCCAGCGGCTTTTGGTATCCTTGAGGCGGATAATCTTGGCCCGTCGTCCGACCGTTGCGGTGTGCCGCGCCACCAGCATGTCCAGATCGTGCCGTGCTTCCCGTTTGAGGAAGTCACCGACCCGGCGCGCCAGATGCGGCCGGTCGCCATGGACGATCAATCGCGGACCCTCCGCGCCGTTCTCCTGTCTTACAGTTCCACGCTTGTCCGGTTCATGCACGATGAGATGCGGGACGCCGCGGATCGGAATCTTGACCCCCGGCCGCACTTTGGGCTGGTCCGGCATCTTGGCAATGCGGGTCTCGATCCAGCCCTCGTGACGCGCCAGGAATTTGTCGACTTCGCGCGCCGGCATCCCCGGCGGCACGGTGATCCGCAAACCCTTGCCGCCTGCATCGATGCGCAGGGTAAGACGCGTTGCGCGCGGGTTTTCCATCACGCGCAACGGCAGGACACGGCCCGCAACCTCGTAGCTCCGCTCGGCTTTCAGCGTCGCGGATTTTTTCGGCGGGCTTCGGAACAGCGAAAGGATCATGGGCGGGACTTTAATTGATTCGGGTGAAAGCCGTGAGACAAAACAGAGGCGGCGCCGGATCGCTCCGGCGCCGCTTCGCTGGAGAAATGCGGACAGGACTGGAGGGAACCGTCCGCAGGATGGTGTTATTCCTCTTCGGCGTCGTTGGCGCCCGAAGACGGCTTCTTTGCCGCGGCATTGCGTTCAGCCATGAAGCGGTCAAACTCTTCCCGGTCCTTGGCACGGCGCAGTTCATGCGCGTAGTCCTCGAACGCGGCGCGCATCTCTTCGAGCTTGCGGCGTTCCTCGGCCAGGCGCTCCAGTTCCTTTTCGCGCCATTCGTCGAAGGCGACATTGCCTGTGCCGAACGAACCGCGTCCGAAGGACGGACCCTTGCCGCGACGGAATGCGCCGCAGAAGCCATCGGTAGCGCGGCTGACGTCGCGCTTGAAACCATCCAGCCGGTTACCCCAAAGGATGTAAGCGAGCATGGCGAAACCAAGCGGCCAGAACAGCATGAAACCAATAACCATCAGGGCGATGGTTGCTGGGGTCCAGCCCGGCCGGATCAAAGCAGCATTGTTCATAAAAGCCCTTCCTTCTCACGAAAGCCCGACCCGCACATGACCCCAAAAACCGGAATGGTTTTTGGATAAGGATCATGTGCCAATCCAAAAGTTATACTGCGTCCTTTGTGCGCCC
The DNA here is from genome assembly GCF_058792715.1 of Phyllobacterium sp. MT110. Classification (NCBI taxonomy): domain Bacteria; kingdom Pseudomonadati; phylum Pseudomonadota; class Alphaproteobacteria; order Hyphomicrobiales; family Phyllobacteriaceae; genus Phyllobacterium; species Phyllobacterium sp. MT110. Next base: position 164,708 of record NZ_JBXAFE010000002.1, on the reverse strand, counting down.
TGCAGGGCGCACGGCGCAGTATTGGTCGATTGTTTACGACATGGGAGACGGATTGCGGCTTTTCAAGAAATGTCGGGCTCGAATGCGGTAAGGGTTTGGAATCAGATATGTTTCTTTGCGTGATCGAAGGCAACGACAAGCAGGCCTGCCACCAGCGCCCAGAAGGCAGCGCCGATTCCGGCAATGGAAATGCCCGATGCGGTCACGGCAAAGGTGACGACGGCGGCTAGCCGCTCGGTCTCATTCTTCAACGCGATCGTCAGCGCATTGGCAAAGGCGCCGATCAGGGCGAGACCGGCGACCAGCGCGATCAGGGGTGCCGGCAGGACGGCAAACAGCGCCACCAGCGAAGCGCCGAAGATGGCCAGTATCAGGTAGGACAGCGCGTAGAACGGGCCGGTCAGCCAGCGCTGCGCCGGATCCGGATGGGCATCCGGCCCGGTGCAGATTGCCGCTGAGATGGCGGCCATGTTGCTCGTATGTGCGCCGAAGGGTGCCGTCAGCAATGAAAGGAGCCCTGTTACCTGCAATGCCGCCGACGTCGGCGGCTCGTAACCGGCGGCACGAAGCACGGCAAAACCGGGCAGATTCTGCGACGCCATGGTGACGAGATAAAGCGGCAGGGCAATGCCGATGATCGCCCGTGTGTCGAAGACCGGCATGATGAGGGTGAGTGTCGAGAGGCTGATATCCGGTACGCTGGCAACACGGCCGCTGAGGAAGGCGAAGAGAATGCCGCCGAACAGCACGGCGAGGACTGCCATGGCCGGATTGAACAGGCGGATGACGAAGAAGAGAAGCACCAAAGGCAGGACGAAGATCGGATCGACGGGGATCGTTCGTGCAGCGCCGATGAGGAAGGCGAACAGGACGCCAGCCAGCATGCCGGAGGCAATCGATGCCGGAATTTTGGAAACAAGGCCGGAAACCGGCTTGACCAGTCCCGTGATGATGATGGCGATGGCTGTGACGATGAAGGCGCCGACACCCTGCTGCATGGTAAAGCCCGTGCTGGCCCCGATCAGGGCCAGTCCCGGCGTCGACCATGCCGTGATGATCGGCATCTTGTAACGCCAGCTGAGAAAACCCGTCGAGATAAACATGGCAAGACAAAGCGCCGTCACCCAACTTGCCGTCTGCGCCTGTGTCGCGCCAAGCGCCTGTGCCGCCGCGATGATCAGTGCGAGCGTGCCGCCAAACCCGACAATGGCGGCGACGACGGCAGAAGCAATCACGGAGGAGCGCATGGGATGAAACCTGTTGGGAGGATTTACAGAATGGGCAGGCGGGTTTTCGAGCGGTTAACCATCGAAGCCACGGTGCGGGTGAGAAGCTCCAGATCCTGCGGGCGTGACAGACGATGATCGCCATCGCGCACCAGCGTAATCGTCACGTCGTCAACCGGCAAGTGATCAACCAGCCGCAGGGCATGGGTGTAGGGAACATCCCTGTCCTCCATCCCCTGCAGGATGTGCACGGGGCAGCCGGTCCGGATCACCCCCTTGAGCACCTGATTGGTCCGGCCATCGTCCAGGAGGGCCTTGGTGTAGATATAGGGCTCGGGGGCATATTCGGAAGGTTCTTCCATATAACCCCGTTCGGCAAGCTGGCGGCGCTGGTCCGGCGTCAATTCGGGTTCGACCAGCTCGGACGTGAAGTCCGGTGCGGGCGCAATCAGGACCAGCCCGGCAACGCGACTGTGTTCACCGGCCTTTTGCAGTTCTCCGATCATGCGCAGGGCGATCCAGCCGCCCATGGATGAACCGACGAGGATTTGCGGCCCCGACGAAAACTTTTTGAAGACCGCAAGGCTCTGTTCGAGCCAGAGGGATATCGTGCCGTCGCGAAACGCACCACCCGACTCGCCATGGGCGGAGTAATCGTGACGCAGGAATGCATGACCGTTGGCTTCAGCCCACTGATCCAGCCACTCGGCCTTGCTGCCGAGCATGTCCGAACGGTAACCGCCGAGCCAGACGATGCCGGGCTCAGCGCCCTCGCGGTGGCGCACGGCGATCTCGATGTCGTTGAGGGTGAGGAATACCGGCGGGTGGGCCGTCATGTGTCAGTCTCCAGGATGTGCCGCTTGCTTTTGCCATGCAAAATTCGATGATGAAACCCATTCAACTGGAAACCACATTGTATAGAATGCGAATATTCCTATATCTGAACCAGATGATTTATCCGTGAAAAGATGTTATTGAGCTAACCGCTGCAGACAAAGCATTGCAGGCTGGCCCCGACGGTGCTATTTGCGGGACCGAAATAATTCAAGGAGACTACTGCCATTCGCCGACCCTTTAGAGCACAGGTGGTCCAGAAAGATGGACCGCGTTCCAACCGCGATATCCGGGTACCCCAGGTACAGCTCATCGATGCCGAAGGTGAAAACCACGGTATCGTCACGATTCAGGCCGCGCTGGCCATGGCCGATGAGGCCGGACTCGATCTCGTCGAGATCGTGCCGAATGCCGAGCCGCCGGTGTGCAAGATTGTTGACCTCGGGAAACTGAAGTACCAGGGACAGAAGAAGGCTGCCGAGGCGCGCAAGAAGCAGAAAACAGTCGAAATCAAAGAAATCAAGATGCGACCGAACATCGACACGCATGACTATGATGTGAAGATGAAGGCTATCAAGCGATTCTTCGACGAAGGTGACAAGGTCAAGGTGACATTGCGTTTCCGTGGTCGCGAAATGGCGCACCAGGAACTCGGAATGCGGCTGCTCGACCGGGTCAAGGAAGATACGGTCGATATTTCCAAAGTTGAGGCCGAGCCAAGATTGGAAGGCCGCCAGATGATGATGGTGCTGGCGCCACGCTAAAGCTGAACGACAGTTTGAAACCAAGGCCGCCTTCGGGCGGCTTTTGTCTTGAGCGATCCGGATTTAAGGGCTGACATGGCGCTCACATCTCCAAAGGACATGGCCCGGTTTCAGCGGCGCCGCCGAATTGTGCTGGCAGTCGTCATTTTTCTGATTCTCGGCGCTTTGTTGACTGTTCGATCCGCCTGGGCCGATAACTGGACCCACGAATATATCGAGGATTTCGGCATCGGTGTGATTGTTCTGGCAATCCTTGGCCGCATGTGGTGCACGCTCTACATCGGCGGGCGCAAGAGTTCCGAAATCGTCCGCCTGGGGCCTTATTCGATGAGCCGCAACCCTCTTTACGTGTTCAGCACCGTGGGGGCTTTCGGTATTGGCATGATGACGGGCAGCCTGACCGTCGCCCTGATCCTGGCGGTGCTTTGCTATATAGCCTTCCATTTTGTCATCATCGCCGAGGAAGGTTATCTGGAGACCGTTTTCGGCGAGACATACCTTGCCTATAAACGCCAAGTACCGCGGTTCTTCCCCAATCTCAGGCTGTACCGGGAATCGGATGTTCTGAGCGTCAAGTCTTCGATGCTGTACAAGACGCTGGCGGACGGACTGGTCTTTTTCATTTCCTACCCCCTGCTTGAGTTCGCCGAATATCTGCAATCGGTCAATATTCTGCCCGTCTTCTTTCGGTTTTACTGATTTTTTGCGGAATCGAAGACGATTCAGCAGTTGCGCTTTTTCCGGCTTCTGGGTATAAGGCCGCGTTCAAACCGCCCGGCAGGGCATGCCGTGGCGGTTTTGCATGCTTTCAGACTTTGGTCGGTCTGAAGTGAAATCAGAAGGGTTCAGGCTCCATCGGAGTGACGGGAACCCTAGAAATAGGAGTAGCAAAATGCCCAAAATGAAGACCAAATCGGCCGCCAAGAAACGGTTCAAAATCACTGGGACTGGCAAGATTAAAGCCGCCGCCGCTGGCAAACGCCATGGCATGATCAAACGTTCGAACAAATTCATTCGTGACGCACGTGGCACAATGGTTCTCGCCGATGCCGATGCGAAAATCGTGAAGAAGTTCTTGCCCAACGGCCTTTAAGCCGACAGCGACGTTTTAAGGAGATCATATCATGGCACGTGTCAAACGGGGCGTTACGTCCCACGCCAAGCATAAAAAAGTTCTGAAGCAGGCTGAGGGTTTCCGCGGCCGCCGCAAGAATACCATCAAGACTGCAAAGGCTGCCGTCGATCGTTCGAAGCAGTACGCCTACCGCGACCGCAAGAACAAGAAGCGCACGTTCCGCGCGCTCTGGACCCAGCGTATCAATGCTGCCGTGCGTGAGCATGGCCTGACATACAGCCGTTTCATCGACGGTCTGAGCAAGTCCGGTATCGAGGTTGACCGCAAGGTTCTGTCGGATCTCGCGATCCACGAGCCAGCAGCATTCGGTGCACTCGTGGCTTCCGCCAAGAAGGCACTGGAATACCTGAAGAACACCACACCGAATGCTTTTGAAGGCGCTGTCCACTAAGCCAGCCGCCGCTCCCAAAGCACATTCGGAATTATAGACTTGGGAAACCCGCGCTGGCTCGGCTGGCGCGGGTTTTTCAATTTTCTGCATTGAATTGATCGCATAATCGCTCGAGACGCGAAACAGGTGAGAAGCATGGACGATCTGGTACAACTGGAAAGCGCGCTGGTCGCGCAGATTGAGGCAGCGAATGACGAAGCGGCCATCGAGGCTGTCCGTGTTGCTGCGCTTGGCAAAAAGGGCTCGATTTCGGAAAAGCTGAAATCGCTGGGGTCCATGTCGCCGGAAGAGCGCCAGACGCAGGGACCGGCCATCAACGGTCTGAAGAACCGCGTCACCGATGCGCTGGCCAGCCGCAAGAGCATGCTCAAGGATGCGGCGATTGCCGAGCGCCTCGAAAAGGAAAAGCTGGATGTCACTTTGCCCGTGCGCGCCGCGCCGGCCGAGCGCGGGCGCATCCATCCGATCAGCCAGGTGGTAGACGAAATCACGGCGATTTTCGCCGACATGGGTTTTTCAATTGCAGAAGGCCCGGATGTCGAGACCGACTATTACAATTTCACGGCGCTGAATTTTCCCGAAGGCCACCCGGCGCGGGAGATGCACGACACGTTTTTCTTCAACCCGGATGAGAATGGCGAGCGCAAGCTCCTGCGCACCCATACGAGCCCGGTGCAGATCCGCACGATGGAGAAGCAGAAGCCGCCGATCCGCATCGTCATCCCTGGCAAGACCTACCGCATGGATTCCGATGCCACCCACTCGCCGATGTTCCATCAGGTCGAGGGGCTGGTCATCGACAAGACGGCGAATGTCGCCAACATGAAGTGGGTGCTGGAAGAGTTCTGCAAGGCTTTCTTCGAGGTACCATCCCTGCAGATGCGCTTCCGTCCGTCCTTCTTCCCGTTCACCGAGCCGTCGCTGGAAGTCGATATCCAGTGCGACCGGTCGGGCAATGAGGTCAAGTTCGGCCAGGGCACGGACTGGATGGAAATCCTCGGCTGCGGCATGGTTCATCCGAATGTCCTGCGCCATGGCGGGCTTGATCCGGACGAGTATCAGGGCTTTGCCTGGGGTATGGGCATCGATCGCATCGCCATGCTCAAATATGGCATGCCGGACCTGCGCGACTTCTTCGATGCCGATGTGCGCTGGTTGCAGCATTACGGCTTCCGCCCGCTCGACATGCCGACCCTGTTCGGCGGCCTGAGCGCGTGATCGGATACGGCCTTTCGCCTGACATGGAACTTTTATGCGAGCGGTTTCGCCTTGTCGAAACCCTCAAACGCTGAAATCGAGAAACGAGTGAAATCATGAAATTCACCCTCTCCTGGCTCAAAGATCATCTCGAGACCGAGGCTTCGCTCGGCGAGATCGTCGATACCTTGACCATGATCGGTCTTGAAGTGGAATCGCTGGATGACAAGGCGGCACTGAAGCCCTTTGTCATCGCCAGGGTGCTCACCGCTGCCCGCCATCCGGATGCGGACAAGCTGCAGGTGCTCACCGTCGATACCGGCGACGGCAAGCCGTTGCAGGTCGTCTGCGGCGCCCCCAATGCCCGTGCCGGTCTGATCGGTGCGTTCGCAGCGCCGGGTGCCTACGTCCCCGGTATTGATGTTACCCTTTCGGTCGGCAAGATTCGCGGCGTCGAAAGCCACGGCATGATGTGCTCGGAGCGCGAGCTGCAGATGTCGGACGAGCACAACGGCATTATCGATCTGCCGGCTGACGCCCCTGTCGGTACCAGTTTTGCGGCCTATGCCGGGCTGGATGACCCGGTCATCGAGATCAACCTGACACCGAACCGTCCCGACTGCACCAGCATTTACGGCGTTGCCCGGGATCTGGCCGCGGCCGGGCTCGGCACGCTGAAAAGCAATGCCGTCGAGCCGGTGAAAGGCGCGGGCAGCCCGTCCGTCAGCGTATCGCTGGATTTCGGCGACCGCGTGCCGATGTGCGAAGGTTTCGCCCTGCGCACGGTCAAGGGCGTGAAGAACGGACCGAGCCCGAAATGGCTGCAGCAGCGCCTGATGGCCATCGGCCTGCGTCCGATCAATGCGCTGGTCGATATCACCAACTACATGACGTTCGATCGCGGCCGTCCGCTGCATGTGTTCGATGCCGACAAGGTCAAGGGCAACCTCACCGTGCGCTGGGCGCGGGACGGCGAGACGATCCTTGGTCTCAATGGCAAGGAATACACGCTGAACCCTGAAATCGGCGTGATTGCCGATGCGGACGGTGTCGAGTCGCTTGCCGGCGTCCTTGGTGGTGAACATTCCGGCTGCGATGAGAACACGACGAATGTCGTGGTTGAGTCCGCCCTTTGGGATGCCATGACCATTGCACGCACCGGCCGCAATCTCGGTATTATCACCGATGCGCGTTACCGGTTCGAGCGCGGTGTCGATCCGGAATTCATGGAGCCGGGCCTCGAGCTTGCCACCCATATGATCCTCGATCTGTGCGGGGGGGCGCCTTCCGAAACCCAGGTTGTCGGCTATAAGGGCCACACGCCGAAGTCGGTGACATTCCCGGCAGCGGAGGTCAAACGCCTCACCGGTATCGATGTGCCGGTCGAGACAAGCCTCGACATTCTCAGCCGTCTCGGCTTCCAGCCGCAAGGCACGGGCGAGGTGGTGGATGTGCTGGTTCCGTCCTGGCGTCCCGATGTCGACGGCAAGGCCGATCTGGTGGAAGAAGTCATGCGTATCCATGGCGTCAACCGTATCGATCCGCAGCCGCTGCAAAGCCATGCTGCTGTCAACGGCAAGATCCTGACCACCCTGCAGATACGCACCCGCAACGCCAAGCGGGCGCTGGCCTCGCGCGGGATGATGGAAGCCGTCACCTGGTCGTTCATTTCGGAAGAACAGGCAAAACTGTTCGGCGGCGGCCAGCCGTCGCTGAAGCTCGCCAATCCGATTGCCGCCGATATGTCGGATATGCGCCCTTCGCTGTTGCCAAGCCTGCTGGCTGCGGCGCAGCGCAATGCGGATCGTGGCTTCAATGATCTTGCCCTGTTCGAGGTGTCGGGCACCTACGAAGGCAATACGCCGGAAACCCAGCGCCGCGTTGCTGCCGGCGTGCGCCGCGGTACGGCCAAGCTGGACGGTTCCGGCCGCCACTGGGCCGGAAATGCCGCGCCGGTCGGCGTGTTCGATGCCAAGGCTGATGCCCTTGCCGTGCTTGAAGCCTGCGGTGCGCCCGTCGACAAGCTGCAGATCGAGAGTGGCGGTCCGGCCTGGTATCACCCCGGCCGTTCCGGCACGATCAAGCTCGGCCCGAAGGTCATTCTGGGTACATTCGGCGAGTTCCACCCGAAGACGCTGGAAACGCTCGATGTATCGGGCGCGCTGTGCGGGTTCGAAATCTACATCGATGCGATCCCCGAGCCGAAGCAGAAGGCGACACGCACCAAGCCGCCGCTGACACTGTCGGATTTCCAGACCGTACGGCGTGATTTTGCATTCGTCGTCGACAAGGCGGTGGATGCGGCTTCGATCGTTCGTGCGGCGCTGGCCGGCGACAAGAAGCTGATCACGGGCGTTCAGGTGTTCGATCTGTTCGAAGGCCCTTCGCTGGGCGCCGACAAGAAATCCGTTGCCATCGAAGTTGCGATCCAGCCGCAGGAGCGCACGCTCAATGACGAGGATCTCGATGCGCTGACCAGACGGATTGTTGAAAGCGTGGGCAAACAGACGGGCGCCGTGTTGCGCGGGTAAAGACCGAACCACGCGGCATGGCTTTGCCGGCAAAAATCCGGATACAAAAAAGGGGCGCACGGCGCCCCTTTTCATTCGGTCTGAAACCAGAACCTATTTCTGGATGACTTTCCAGTTCTTGTAGAAGATCGAATTGCTGCCCTTGAGGATCAGGCCCATGAACGAGACGATGGCGGCATAGAGGCCGGGCAGATGGGACGGGCGGAGAATGTCGACGAACAGGCAATAGCGCGTCTGGTCGGTCTGGTTGACGGACTGGTGCATCAGCGTGTCGTCGAAAATGAACAGCTTGTCGTCCTTCCAGTAGCTCGTCGTGTCGCCGCACCAGATATAGGCCGTGCGGTCATTCATGTCGTTGATGTTGTAGAGGACACGGATGGTGGCGCGGATCGGGCCAAAATGTTTTGACGTCGAGTTCTTCTTGTTGAACACCGACACGCCGATGGTCTTCACGAAATTATATTTTTCGTAGAAGGACGGCACGTTGACGAAGCTGGGCTGGTCTTTGCCATACCATTTGAAGAAGAACATGCTGCGGGCCTGCTGTTCCGCGCGGGACTGCAATTTGCCGACCAGATCTTCCTTCTGTGTCGCGGTGATCAGGCGCTTGACCTCCGCCTGATAGTCGGATGGCAGATCTTCCAGCTTGTAGACGCCCTTGTTGATATAGGGCAGCGACAGGATATCGAGAACGATGTTCAGCGGTGACAGGATCCAGGTGAACAGGCCGTTGCCCCAGAAATACTGTTCGACCATCTGCAGGTCGATATTCTTGTTGCGGGACAGGTCATAGATGCCGCAGATCAGGTAGAAGATCACGAGATAGGGAACGAAATAGGCAAGAATTGCCAGGAGAACCAAACCGACAGCCCAGCGTCTAATCGACTTTTTTGTTGCTTTTTCCATTGTATTCCAGCTTCAGAAGGCCTGACCATCGATGAGCGAACAGGGGTGGTTTGGCGTGTTAGAACAAATAAATTGCCTGCACATTGCAGCGTTGCCCAGGCGGTGTTCGGCCCCGGCAACGGCGTGAAATAGGCCTCACACCGTACCGTCTGTCAAGCGCGAGGCTCTATAATCTGAATTCTGGTGTCAACAAAAGCCGGGCGCTAGATCGCTTTTGCCGCTCCCATCGTTTTGAGCCCCCGCCATTCGATCAGGGCAAAGCAGGCAACCACGGCCGTGACGGCCAGACTGGCGGCGATGCCGAGGGCGGTAAAGGCGGATGGCATCCCCACAAGAATCGCCGGAACGCCGATGACCCATGCGAGGTCGGCGATGAAAACGAAACCGACCAATGGTTTCGATTGGGCTTTCCATCGGGCGATCAGGGCGACATCGGCGGCAAACAGCACGAGCGCGATACCCAGTGCCGCGATCAGCCAGACCGGCGCGCCGGGGATGAGATATTCTGCCGCCAGTTCGGCAAACAGTGCAAGGCCGAGCCCGGTGATGCCGGTGAGGACAGCGTTGATCGTCAACCCGTTTTTCAAGGTGATTTTGGTCATGTCATTCTCCTTCGTTGTGTTGATGAACGGAGAGTGTCGGCATAAGGTAATCGAAACAATTACCTCTGGAGTAATGGATATTGCGAAGCATCCGCGCCAGTCTGGCGGGAATCAGGAGCGGTGATGGAATTCGGCGATCATCTGAAACAATGGCGTTCGCACCGGCATATGAGCCAGATGGATCTGGCGCTGGAAGCCGGTATCTCGTCGCGACATCTGTCGTTTCTCGAAACCGGACGGGCAAGGCCGTCGGAGGGCATGATCATCCGCATCTGCGAAGCGCTGGAGCTGCCGTTCAAGATTCAGAATGAGCTGTTCGGTGCGGCCGGTTTTGCGCCGCGCTACCTCTCGGCGGAACGCGAAGGTGTTGCCGGACTGCCGCCACTGATCCGCGACACGCTCCACATGATCCTTGAGCGGCATGTGCCGTGGCCGGCGGTGGCCTTCAATGCGGATCACGACATTCTCGTTGCCAATGTTGGCTTCATGGGCTTGGCCGAAGCGCTGGGCATTCCGATTGCGCCGGGTGTCAATATTCTGGCGCTGGTGCTTGAGCCGGGCCCCGTGCGCCATTCCATCGCCAACTGGCCGGATGTCGCCCTGCTGTTCCTGAAGCGTGCCCGCAACGAAGCCAGGCTTTACGGTCCACACAGCGCGCTGGCGCGGCGCATCGCACAATATGAAATCGATCCGGAAGTATCAGCGCTGTTGCGCAATGATCAGAGCGAGCGCAACCCGCCGCCGGTTATAACCGTGCAACTGCATCTTGGCGATGCCGTTACCAGCTGGATCACCACGCTGACAGCATTCGGCTCGGCGCAGGAGGTGCTGACCGAGGGCATATTCATCGAGCAGTATTTTCCGGCGGATGACGCAACGCGGGCCATTGCGGAAAGTGCGGGGCGCTGATCGCGCAGCGCCCCGTAGCCGGTATCAGCCGTTGACGAGAGCCAGCGCTGCATCCGAATAGCGGTTGCCCGCAACCCGCGTGGGTGAGAGCGCATCGCCGATCTTTTTCAGGTCCGCCGGCGAGAGAGAGACGTCGGCTGCCGCGGCATTTTCCTCCAGATGCCTGATCTTGCGGGCACCCGGAATCGGCACGATGAAATCACCCTGGTGCAGCACCCAGGCGAGCGCCAGTTGTGCCGGTGTGATGCCCTTGTCCGCGGCCAGGTCCTTCAATGTGGCGATCAGCGCTGCATTGGCGTCCATGTTGTCAGGCTGGAACCGTGGCAGGGTCTTGCGCCAGTCATCGGCACCCAATTCATCCGGCTTGCTGATCGTGCCGGTGAGGAGGCCGCGGCCGAGCGGGCTGTAGGGGACAAAGCCGATGCCAAGTTCACGGCAGACGGCAAAGACCTCGTCTTCCGGCTCGCGGCTCCACAGCGAATATTCACTCTGCACGGCGGCAATCGGATGCACCTTGTGGGCGCGGCGGATCGTGGCGGCACTGGCCTCGGACAGGCCGAGCGCCTTTACCTTACCCTGCTGGACCAGCTCGGCCATCGCGCCAACCGTGTCCTCTATGGGAACAGTCGGGTCAACCCGGTGCTGGTAGAACAGGTCGATCTGCTCGATGCCGAGCCGTCCGAGAGACGCTTCCGCAACGGCTTTCACATGTTCCGGGTGACTGTTGACGCCGACCATGCGCGAGGGGCCTACGCCCTCGTCGGAAATCTTGAAGCCGAACTTCGTGGCGATCACCACCTTGTCGCGGCGGTCCTTCAGGGCCTTGCCGACAAGAATTTCATTGTCGAACGGGCCATAGACTTCCGCTGTGTCGAAAAAGGTCACGCCGATATCCACGGCACGATGCAGCGTGCGGATCGCGTCGGCCTCGTCCTGTCCGCCATAGGCAAAGGTCATGCCCATGCAGCCGAGACCCACGGCCGATACATCGAGTTCACCGAGTTTACGCTTTTCCATCACCGATCTCCTTTTGCTGTGATGACGGAAACCTAGATTGTGGATCAGTGTTCGATAATTCCCATATTTTTTCACAGGTTGTTCTATATAATAGATCAATGGACCGATCATACCTGCCTCAACTCTCCGTTTTTGCCGCCGTTGCAGCCTGTGGCGGCTTCAGGGATGCCGCCAGGGAGCTGGGCATTGCGCCGTCGGCTGTCAGCCACGCCATTTCAACCCTGGAACAGAACCTTGGCGTCCGTCTTCTCGCCCGCACCACGCGCAGCGTCGCGGTGACGGAAGAAGGTGCGCTGCTGCTCAAGCGGCTGCGTCCGGCCCTGGCGGAAATCGACCTGGCGCTCGATGCGGCCAAGGAAGCCAACAACCGCATCGCCGGAACCCTGCGGCTGAGTGTTCCGCCCTTTGCCGCGCACAGGCTTCTGGCCCCGCGCATCGCTGCATTCGCCGCGGCCTATCCCGGTGTCACGCTGGAGCTGCGCGTCGAAGAGCCATTCAATGATATTGTTGCGGCTGGCGTTGATGCGGGCATGCGGCTGGGTGAGAGTCTGGAACCGGACATGATTGCGGTGCGCATGAGCGATCCGATCCGGGCGAACATCGTTGCGGCGCCGGGCTATTTTGACAGGCATCCGATACCGCTGCACCCGCACGATCTTGCCGGTCATCTCTGTGTGCGCCGCCGTTTTGCCAGCGGGCAGGTCTATCGCTGGGAGTTCGAGAAGGACGGCGAGGAAATCGTCATGGACGTGAACGGCCCGCTGATTCTCGGTGACGACCGGTTGGTCATCCAGGCCGCGCTGGACGGCGCTGGCGTGGCCTTCCTGCTGGAACACATGGCGCCGGAAGCCATTGCCGATGGGCGTTTGCTCCGTGTGCTCGATGACTGGTGTGCCCCGTTCCCCGGGGTCTATCTCTATTATCCGAGCCGCCGCCAGATGCGCCCGGCCCTGCGTGCCTTCATCGATTTTTTCAAAGTCTGAACCCGCGGCTTCTTCCCATTCAGCGCCGTCTTGTCTAGGTTGCACCACGACAAAGAGGAGAGGTCATCATGTTCCGTTGGGGTGTTCTGTCGACAGCGAAAATCGGGGTCACGGCGGTCATCCCCGCCATATGCGACGCGGAGAACTCCGTCCTGTCGGGTATCGCCAGCCGCGACCTCTTGAAAGCGCGGGCCGTCGCCGGGCGATTCGGCGCGCCGCATGCTTTCGGCTCCTATGAGGCCATGCTGGCATCAGCCGATATTGACGGCGTCTACATACCGCTTCCCACCTCGCAGCATGTGGAGTGGTCGTTGAAAGCCGCCGAAGCGGGCAAGCACGTGCTGTGCGAAAAGCCGATTTCGCTGCATGCTAGCGAAATCGCAGCCTTGCAGCGTGCCCGCGACACCCATGGCGTTCTCATCGCCGAGGCGTTCATGGTGACCTATCATCCGCAATGGCTGAAAGTGCGTGAACTGATCGCCGGCGGTGCCATCGGCCGCCTACGTCACGTGCAGGGTGCCTTCAGCTATTTCAACAGGGATGCGGGCAATATGCGCAACCAGCTGTCGCTCGGCGGCGGCGCACTGCCGGATATCGGTGTCTATCCAACGGTTGTCACCCGTTTCGTCACCGGCAAGGAGCCGGTCAGGGTTTCGGCCAATGTCGAGCGCGATGCGGATTTCGGCACGGACTGCTATGCCAGCGTGCGCGCCGATTTCGATGGTTTCGAGCTGTCCTTCTATGTTGCCACACAGCTGGCCGCGCGCCAGTCCATGGTCTTCCACGGCGATGAAGGGTTTATCGAGGTGCATGGACCGTTCAACACCGGCAAGTATGACCATGCCCGCATCACGCTGCATGACAAGACCCACACGGGTGCCACCGAATGGAGTTTCGGCGACGTGAACCATTATCGCCTGCAGATCGAGGCCTTTGCCCGCGCGGCGAAGGGTGAAGACGCGGCCGTGTTTTCGCTGGAAAGCTCGGTGCTCAACCAGAAGCTCATCGATGCGATCTATCGCGCCGGGGAAACCGGCAATTGGGAAGCCGTTTCCTAGTTCACCAATACACGCCGCCGCGTGCCACATGTACGTGCGGGTCGCCATCCGGGGTGTTGAGGCTTCGCGGGCAGGCTTCGCACTCGGCTTCCGGGCCGGATACCACCGGCCTGCCGGACTGGGTGTTGAGCAGCGACAGGATTTCCAGATTGCTGGAATTCCATCGCCCGTGCTGGCGGCCGATCTGCGGAACCGGTGAAGGGCGGGTGCGTATCCGGTCCTGCGGCTTGACCATGAGCGTCGCGAGGATGTCATCCGGCAGTGCTTCGCCGCGGGCAACCACACCCGATGCATCCTTCAGGGCCTTCAGTCGCGCCACGCGGGTCTCCGTCAATGGGTGCGTGCGCAGGATCGACGGATCGGGAATGCGTCCGCCCGGCAGAATGAGATTTTCCCACAGCCTGCCCTGGGCCTTTTCCAGTTTCGTCAGGGCCTGGGCCAGCCCGTCCGGGTCGCCCGTCAGCAGGGATGCACCGAGATCGGCATCGAACTCCCGGGTGCGCGACAACGCCATCTGCAGCAGGCCGCCGATGGTCGGTGCAACCAAAAGCACGAGGACACCCAGCCACGGCACCTGCGCATGCGCGCCGCTGGCCAGGAATGTGATGTTGAAGAGCAGCGATACCATGCCGATGGTCGACATCAGCGAGGTGAAGCGCGACACCGTGTCGGCCAGTGCCATGACCTTCAGGTCCTCATTGCGGATATGGCTGATTTCATGCGCCAGCACGCCGGTGAGTTCGCGCGCCGTCAGCACCCGAATCAGCTGGTCCGTCACCGCGACCACGGAATTGTCTTTCCGGCCGACCGCAAAGGCATTCATCATCCGGGAGGGGATGACGTGGAGTTCGGGCGGGCGTGGCAGGCCGGCCCGGCGGGATAGTTCCTCGACGATGGCAAGCCCTTGTGGGAACTCTGCGCGTGTTACAGCCCTTGCTTTATACATTTTGAGTACCATCTGAGGACTGATGCGCCGTATGGCGACAAGGCTTATTGCGCCGAAAACAAAGGCGTAGATAATGCCGACGGGCCCCGCCAGCGTAAAAGCGCAGACGACGAGCAATGCCAGGCTTCCGGCAAGAAGCAGCCATGTATGCAGCATATTGATCAGCTGGCTGCGCCGGTGTTCGGGAAGGTTGAAGTGGAGTGCATCATCGGTCATAGGCGATATATGGCGCTAAAAAGCCGGTTTGCCGAGTCTTTTAAGGCAATTAGGCGTGTAAATGCCGCAGCTTCTGACTTGCATGGTAATTTCAGCCTTCTTATATAGCCCACAACACGCAAGTTCGGCTCGCTGTGGTCGTCTTGTATTGTTTAACCCCCCTAGGGGCTGCTGAATGGAATGCTCGGCAGAGGTCCCGGCAGCCTGCTGAATGGAGAGAAGTATAATGGCTAAAGTTATCGGTATCGATTTGGGTACGACCAATTCCTGCGTCTCCGTCATGGACGGAAAGAACGCGAAGGTCATTGAAAATGCGGAAGGTGCGCGCACGACGCCGTCGATCATCGCTTTCACGGATAGCGATGAGCGCCTTGCTGGCCAGCCGGCCAAGCGCCAGGCTGTCACCAATCCGGAAGGAACTGTCTTTGCGGTCAAGCGTCTGATCGGACGCCGTTTTGACGATCCGACCGTTGAAAAGGACAAGAAGCTTGTGCCCTACCACATTGTCAAAGGCGACAATGGTGATGCATGGGTGGAAGTTCACAACCAGAAATATTCGCCTTCGCAGATTTCCGCGATGATTCTGCAGAAGATGAAGGAAACGGCGGAAGCCTATCTCGGTGAAAAGGTCGAGAAGGCCGTCATCACCGTTCCTGCCTACTTCAACGATGCCCAGCGTCAGGCCACCAAGGATGCAGGCAAGATCGCCGGTCTGGAAGTCCTGCGCATCATCAACGAGCCGACCGCAGCTGCCCTGGCCTATGGCCTCGACAAGAAGGAAGGCAAGACCATTGCCGTCTACGATCTGGGCGGCGGCACGTTCGACGTTTCCGTTCTGGAAATCGGCGACGGCGTTTTCGAAGTGAAGTCGACCAATGGCGATACGTTCCTTGGCGGTGAAGACTTCGACATGCGCCTGGTCGAATATTTTGCGGCCGAGTTCAAGAAGGAACAGGGCATCGACCTGAAGAACGACAAGCTTGCCCTGCAGCGCCTCAAGGAAGCTGCGGAAAAGGCCAAGATCGAACTGTCGTCGGCCCAGCAGACCGAAATCAACCTGCCGTTCATCACGGCCGATGCCTCCGGTCCGAAGCACCTGACCATGAAGCTGTCGCGCGCCAAGTTCGAGAGCCTGGTCGATGATCTGGTCCAGCGCACCGTCGAGCCCTGCAAGGCAGCGCTCAAGGATGCGGGCCTCAAGGCCGGTGAAATCGACGAAGTGGTTCTGGTCGGCGGCATGACCCGCATGCCGAAGATCCAGGAAGTCGTGAAGGCCTTCTTCGGCAAGGAACCCCACAAGGGCGTGAACCCTGATGAAGTTGTTGCCATGGGCGCAGCCATTCAGGCCGGCGTTCTGCAGGGTGATGTCAAGGACGTCCTGCTGCTCGACGTGACGCCGTTGTCCCTCGGCATCGAAACGCTCGGCGGCGTGTTCACCCGCCTGATCGACCGCAACACGACGATCCCGACGAAGAAGTCGCAGACTTTCTCCACGGCCGAGGACAACCAGTCCGCCGTGACGATCCGCGTCTTCCAGGGCGAGCGTGAAATGGCTGCCGACAACAAGGCGCTTGGCCAGTTCGACCTCGTGGGCATTCCGCCCGCACCGCGCGGCGTTCCGCAGATCGAAGTCGGTTTCGACATCGATGCCAACGGTATCGTCAACGTGTCGGCCAAGGACAAGGGCACGGGCAAGGAACACCAGATCCGCATCCAGGCATCCGGCGGTCTTTCCGATGCCGATATCGAAAAGATGGTCAAGGATGCTGAAGCCAATGCCGAGGCCGACAAGAAGCGCCGCGAGGCGGTCGAGTCGAAGAACCAGGCGGAAGCCCTGATCCATTCGACGGAAAAGTCGCTGAAGGATTACGGCGACAAGGTTTCGGCCGAGGACAAGCAGGCAATCGAAACGGCTCTGGCCGAATTGAAGACTGCGGCCGAAGGTGATGACGCCGAAGTCATCAAGGCCAAGACGCAGACCCTCGCTGAAGTCTCGATGAAGCTCGGTCAGGCCATGTATGAAGCAGCCCAGGCTGCCGAAGGCGAAGGTGAAAAGACCGAAGCCGCAGCCAAGGGCCACGAGGATGTTGTCGACGCTGATTTCGAAGAAATCGACGAAAACGGCAAGAAGAAGTCTGCATAATCCGCAGCACACACTATGATGAAAAGCCCGGCAGAAATGCCGGGCTTTTTTGTTGAGCTGTTAGACCATCGCATAATTGTCCCGCTTTCGCCGGAAGCCTATGAAATACCCCGAATTTCAATCGGTTTAACAGCCGCTGGGCCACGGTTGTCGTAAGCCCGGGCTTTAGAGCGATCTACCCGTGTCAGGTATTGCCACGGTACTTCGGCAGTCGGATAATTTGGGAGGATTATATGATTTTCAGAAAGGCTGTTTACATTGCATTGTTGGGTTGCACCACGCTTTCAGGCTGCAACGATGGCGAGAACAAGAAGCCTGACGCCGTCACGTCGGAAGGAACCTTTATCAATCAACTGAATGGCCGCATTGATGCGCTTGGAAGCCAAATCGAGGGATTGAAAGACGCTAATACGGAAGCTGCAATGGATGCCAATACGAATTTGGCAAGTCTGATCGCTCAAGCCAGCGGTGCTGCTGATGGGAAGATCGCTGAACTTCAACAAGCGCTGTCTTCACTATCGCAGATTACAAAGACGCTAGAACTCGAAGCGATGCAACCGCACGTAACAACGCTTCAAGCCGAGTTGAAAAAGACGCTCCCCGCAGTAGCGACGCTTGATAGCATGACAAAGCAAACTTTGGCGTTGAAAGCCCGGGCGGCCAAGGCAGGCAAATCTAAAGTGTCGACCGAGGATCTGGCCATTGTCGATGGTTACCTGCAAAAGCTTGCAACCTTGGAAAGAAATATCGCAGCCAAGCAGGCGGATGTGGTGGCAACGCTTGCAAAAGCGGATGGTGTTCTGGACGCCATCCATAAACTGCCAGCAGACGCAACAGTTGCGCAAGTGGCGGAACTTTCGGGCAAGATCACGGATATGTCTTCTGCGCTCTTGGGCAATGCGAAGCCGCTCCAGAAGGAATTGGCGGTGTTCGACAAGGCGATACTTGCGCTCAACAGGACCCGCCTCAGCCTCGCCGATTACGTCAACACGATGCGCGGTGCTCTATCGAGTGGCGACTTTACACGAGGGAATACTTTTCCAGCAACGGCTGTTCCCTTCGGTTTTAATATGTGGAGCCCGGTCAACCGTTCAGATGCGAACTGGTTTTATCAGTTCGAGACAGGTGAGGGCGGAAATCGGATTGATACGGTCCGGGCCTTTGCCGTCGTTCACGAACCGAGCCCGTGGATCGGCAACCGGCAATCACTTGGCATCATGCCGATTGAGCCAGAGGCAGTCTCAAGTCTCCATGATGTAGCGCAGGAATTTAACCGCAAGAATGAGATTGCCCATGCGCATTATTACAGCCTGACACTGGACAACGGAACGCAAACCGAAATTACGCCTACGGACCATGCTGCCTATTTCCGTGTGACGGTTCCGGCTGACAAAAAAGTCCTGACCCTGCTGTTCAGCACGATGGGTGGCGATGG
The DNA here is from genome assembly GCF_058792715.1 of Phyllobacterium sp. MT110. Classification (NCBI taxonomy): domain Bacteria; kingdom Pseudomonadati; phylum Pseudomonadota; class Alphaproteobacteria; order Hyphomicrobiales; family Phyllobacteriaceae; genus Phyllobacterium; species Phyllobacterium sp. MT110. Next base: position 146,415 of record NZ_JBXAFE010000002.1, on the reverse strand, counting down.
CACCTTTGCGTACGACCCAGATAATGGCGCAATCTCGGGATTTACCGATCACGGTTCACCGCGAATGTTTTTTTATGCCGTCTTCGATGCTCCAGTGACAAAATCAGAGAATGCAGATTCGGGCAGGTTGTGGGTTCAGTTTGATGTGGCGAACAGCAGCAAGTCTGTTGGTATGAGGATCGCTACCTCGTTCATCAGCGTCGAACAAGCCAAGGCCAATCTGGCCGCGGAGATAGGAACCAAGACCTTCGAGGAGATCAAAGATAGCGCTGAGGAAGCATGGCTGGAAAAACTTGGCCGGATACGTGTCGGGGGTGCGACGGAGGATCAGAAGATCATCCTGTATTCCAATATGTACCGCGCTTTTCTCTATCCAAATTCTGCCTGGGAGAATGTGGATGGCCAGCCGAGATATATGAGCCCTTATACCGATCCACCTGAAGAAAAGACCGGAAAGATATGGGTCAATAACGGCTTCTGGGACACATACCGCACCAACTGGCCGCTTTATTCGCTGCTAATGCCCACGCAGGCAGGGCTGATGATCGACGGCTTCGTCAATGGTTTCAAGGATGGCGGTTGGGTCACCCGCTGGTCTGGCCCAGGTTACAAGGACAGCATGGTGGCGACGAGTTCCGACATCATTTTCGCCGATGCTTATATGAAGGGCGTTCGCAACTTTGACGTCAATGCCGCCTATGCCTCGATGCTGCGCAATGCAACATCCGTTAGCAAGGAGGATAGCAAGGGCCGTAAAGGCATGGATACATCGGTATTCTATGGCTACAAGACTGACAACAACGAATCCGTCGCGTGGTCGCTGGAGGCCTACCTCAACGATTTCGGCATCGCCCAAATGGCGAAGGAATTGAAGAAGGACGATGACTACGTCTATTTCATGAATCGGGCGATCAGCTACCCGTATATCTTCGACGGAACTTCAACTGATGTATGGTCCGGCGGATTCTTCCGCTCCAAGGGTACGGACGGCAATTGGCAACCCGGTCCGGGCTCGCCGCAAAGTTGGGGCCATGGCTATACGGAAGGTAACGCCTGGTCCTATGCGTTTCTTGCGCCACAAGATGGTCAAGGTCTCGCCAACCTCTACGGCGGGCGGCGGAAGCTGAAGGACAAGCTCGATAAATTCTTCAAGACCCGCCCAGACACTGACAGGGGCAGTTACTGGACAGTCATCCACGAGATACTCGAAGCCAAAAAGGTCGATGAATTGGCTGGCGTCGGCGAGTATCAGCATTCGAACCAGCCCGTGCACCATTCCATCTACATGTATAATTATGCCGGCGCACCAGCCAACGGCCAAAATTATCTGCGGGATGTCATGGATAAGCTCTACTTCTCCGGGTTCGACGCAGCCGGTAATTCCATCGGCGAGGGCTATATCGGCGATGAGGACAATGGCGAGCAATCCGCCTGGTACATACTCAGTGCCATGGGCATATATCCGGTGAGCGTAGGGCGTCCGGAATATGCAATCGGCGCGCCCTATTTCCAGAACATGAGTGTCACCCTGGAAAACGGCAAGAAGATCATCATCAACGCGCCCAATGTCAGCAGCAGCAATCGCTATGTTCAGAGCCTGAAACTGAACGGCAAGGCAATGAAGCGCAACTATCTCCTGCACGCAGAACTGGCAGAAGGCGCGGTGCTTGATTTCGAGATGGGACCAAATCCATCGCTGTGGGGCAGCGGACCCAACGACGTACCGTCATCTATTACGCAAGGTGAGAAGAAGCCAACGCCGCTGAAATCCCTGCTGCCCGCCGCCTACATCGTCGCGGCGAGCACGGACGCCAACAAGGCCGAAGTCTTCGACCGGACCTCAAGCACGAAGTGGGAAAATCCCGCGGGCGCGGCCGGCTGGCTTGAGGCCCGCAAAGAGACCTCAGCAACAATTGATACGGTATCGCTCTATACATTGACTTCGGCTGATGTAACCGGAGAGGATCCGGCAGGCTGGACGCTCAAAGGCTCGAATGACGGGAAGACTTGGGTGGCGCTCGATACCCGTGAAGCGCAGGTCTTTGAGTGGCGCCAGCAGACGAGGCCGTTCGCGCTCAAGACGCCAGCTACCTATGCCAGATACCGGCTGGAATTTACTGGCACCAAGGCTCTCTCGATCGCAGAATTCGAGCTTCTCGGCACACCGGATACAACGCCGACGCCTGCCGTTCCGCCGACTTGAGTGTAGATCGTTGGCGTCACAAAAGCCCGGCCCAGCGCCGGGCTCTTTGTTTGTGCCTAGCGGTGGCTCCCAGCACTCATCCACCTCCCTCATCCTGAGCTTGTCGAAGGGCGCGCGACAGCTCTGCAACGCGTCATCAGAAAAATCACGCCAACTTATCCAACACGTCCCAACCCAAGTTATTCTCAATGTGTCCTTTCCGGCGGGAATGCTTCCGGAAACTTTCGAAAGCCGGGAAAGGATCGGCGCTTCGGCCTCGCGGGGAGGAAAACCTGTGCGGCCGGGGAGGTTTCTCCTCTCTGCCTCCATTCCTCGCGAGGGAATGGGCAGAACAAGGCAAACTCCTCAAAAATCGCCGGAGCGGGTGGTCCTTGGATCGCAAGCATCGCATACCGCATACCCCAAGACCCGCGTTCCAGGGACCGCCCGTCTTTCCCTCTTTCAACAGCCAGACGCAATTGCGGGCGTGGCAACGGGAAAGGCCGGTCATGAGCAATGACACAGGTCAACACAGGCGGATAATCGCGGTGCGCCAGCCTTCAGGCGGCGGCGGGTCGGCTCATTTTGGTTTTCTCACGTGCATAAAAGCGTGGAAGGATTGCCACACAAACGCAATAATGCGCAAATATGCGCCAGGTGGAACGAATCAATCCAAGTAGACTATGGCATTCGGGGCGCTGAACACCTAAATACCGGTCTAAAACGAGCCTCTGCGTGAGGCTCTCTGATTTCATGGAACGAGTGTTTGGATGAAGGCTGACTATTACGAAACCCTCGGCGTAGCGAGAGGCGCTGATGAGAAAGAGCTGAAAAGCGCTTTCCGTAAACTGGCGATGCAATATCACCCCGACAAGAATCCGGGCGATGAGAACGCCGAGCACAAATTCAAGGAAATCGGCGAAGCCTATGAAACCTTGAAAGATCCCAACAAGCGCGCGGCCTATGACCGGTTCGGTCACGCGGCGTTTGAAAATGGCGGCATGGGCGGAGGCGGCGGCGGTTTTGGCGGCGCCGGTGGCTTTGCCGATATTTTCGAGGATATTTTTGGCGAGATGATGGGTGGCGGGCGCCAGCGCCGCTCCGGCGGACGCGAGCGCGGTGCCGATCTTCGCTACAACATGGAAATCACGCTGGAAGAGGCCTATGCGGGCAAGACGGCGCAGATTCGCGTGCCGACATCCATCACCTGCGATGAATGTTCCGGCAGCGGCGCCAAGCCGGGCACATCCCCCGTCACCTGCAACACCTGCGGCGGTTCCGGCCGTGTCCGGGCGGCGCAAGGGTTCTTTTCCATCGAGCGGACCTGCCCGACGTGCCATGGCCGAGGCCAGACCATCAAGGATCCCTGCACGAAGTGCTCCGGCCAGGGCCGAATCACCGAGGAGCGTTCGCTCTCGGTCAACATTCCCGCTGGTATCGAAGACGGCACCCGCATCCGGCTGACCGGCGAAGGCGAAGCGGGCGTGCGCGGCGGGCCATCCGGCGATCTCTATATTTTCCTGTCGCTGAAACCGCATGAATTCTTCCAGCGCGACGGATCCGACCTTTACTGCAAGGTGCCGATTTCCATGACCACAGCGGCACTGGGCGGCCAGTTCGAGGTGGCCACGCTTGACGGTACGCAGACACGGGTCAAGATCCCCGAAGGCACGCAGAACGCCAAGCAATTCCGCCTCAAGGGCAAGGGCATGCCGGTTTTGCGACAGCCCGCCATGGGCGATCTCTATATCCAGATTGCCATCGAGACGCCGCAGAATCTCAACAAGCGCCAGCGCGAGTTGCTGGAAGAGTTCGAGCGCGTGTCGTCCCAGGACAACAGCCCGCAATCGTCAGGCTTTTTTGCCCGCATGAAGGAATTCTTCGAGGGACTCAGCGAGTAAATTTGTTACGGATTTAAGACAACTGGCCTTGCTTCCGCCACGAGTTGCGTCATAAATTTGTCTACCTGCGACGGGAGGATGGGAATGACACGACCACTGGGAAAAAAACTCGCTGAAAAATTCGGCGAGGAGATCCGGTTTTTCAAAGGCTGGATGCATGGACCGAAGGCCGTGGGCTCGATTCTGCCGACCAGTTCCATCACCGCGCGCCGGATGGCCAGCGTCGTCAATCCGCATTCCGGATTGCCGGTACTCGAACTTGGACCCGGCACCGGCGTGATCACGCGGGCGATTCTCAATCGCGGCGTTACGCCTGACAATCTGTTCTGCGTCGAATATTCCTCGGATTTCGCCGCGCATCTGCGCGCGGATTTCCCCGGCGTGAAGATTATCGAGGGCGACGCGTTCAACCTCGACAAGACGCTCGGCGGTCACAAGGACCAGATGTTTGATTCGGTCGTTTCGGCGGTGCCGCTGCTGAATTTTCCGGTCGGCGACCGGGTGAAGATCATCGAGGACCTGCTGCGCCGCGTGCCGCATGGCCGCCCGATCGTCCAGATCACCTACGGTCCGATGTCGCCGGTTCCCGCCGGCCGCGGCAATTACAAGATCGAACACCTCGATTTCATCATCCGCAATGTTCCGCCCGCCCGCCTGTGGATTTACCGCCGCGCCTGATTTGCCTTTCATTGTCTGACCCACAGAGGGAACCCCATGCTGCCGAAGATCCTCGTTTTCGCAGGTTCGAACCGTACCGGTGCTTTCAGCGGCCAGGTCGCCGATGTCGCCACCCGGACATTGGCAGCACTGGGCGCCGACGTGACACGCATAGCCCTCATCGACTACCCGCTGCCGATCATGGATCAGGATCTGGAGAAGGAAAAAGGCATACCGGAGAATGCCATGAAGCTCGGGCGGCTGTTCGCCGCCCATGACGGCATTCTCATCGCATCGCCCGAATACAATTCGTCGATCCCGCCGCTCTTGAAGAACACCATCGACTGGGTCAGCCGGATTTCGCGTGATGGCGAAAAGCCTTTGCGGCCCTATGCCGGCAAGATCGTCGCGCTTTGTTCATCCTCCGACGGCAATTTTGCCGGTGTCCGCGGGCTCTACCACCTGCGCTCCGTCCTGATGAATGTCGGAACGCTGATCATCAGCGAACAATGTTCCGTGGCCCATGCCCATGAGGCCTTCGCCAGCGATGGTTCGTTTCATGATGAACGGACCGCACGGTCCATGGAACGGGTCTGCCAATCGCTGATCGACCATGCACGGCTGGCAAAATCGCGCTGACAGGCGGTTTTTACCCGTCCTTTTGCCGTTGTGATCTTTCCTATCAGGCGCTGGTGTGCCATGGGATGGCGATCAACGGAAAAGGTGGTTTGTCATGATGGAAGCGGCTTTGCGCGATCGCCTCATCGTAGGCCTCGATGTGCCTGACCTGAAGGCGGCGGGCGATATCGTCGGTACGCTCGGGGATACGGTATCCTTCTACAAAATCGGCTATCAGCTGGCCTTTGCCGGCGGCCTTGGATTTGCCTCGGAACTCGTCCAGTCCGGCAAAAAAGTCTTTCTGGACATGAAGCTCCTCGATATCGACAATACCGTCGCCAAGGGCGTCGAGAATATCGTCAAGATGGGCGTTTCCATGCTGACGCTGCATGCCTACCCCAAGGCCATGCAGGCGGCCGTGGAAGCTGCGCGCGGTTCGGACCTGTGCCTGCTCGGCGTCACGGTCCTCACCTCCATGGACCAGCAGGACATGATTGATGCCGGTTACGAGCACGATCCGCACACGCTGGTGCTGATCCGTGCCGAACAGGCTCTGCATGCGGGAATGGGCGGCATCGTCTGTTCGGCAGCCGAAGCCTCCGCCGTGCGCAAGATTGTCGGGCCGGACCTTGCCGTCGTCACGCCGGGTATCCGGCCGAAGGGGGCCGACGTGGGTGACCAGAAGCGGGTGATGACGCCTGCCGATGCGCTACGCGCCGGCGCGAGCCATCTCGTAGTTGCCCGGCCCATCGTTGCCGCCGGCGATCCCAGGACTGCGGCACAAGCGATCCTTGCCGAAATGGCGGGCGTCTGATCAAATCCGCCGCGGTCCGGGTGAGTCACCGGACAATGCATGATGTGGAGGATGTATGGCCAAGGGATATTGGATAGCGCGCATCGATGTTCGCGATGCGGAGGGCTACAAGGGTTACATAACGACGGCGAAGCCGGCCTTCGAACGGTTCGGCGCACATTTCCTGGCACGTGGCGGCACGTTTCATCAACTGGAAGGCACGGCGCGCGGCCGCAATGTGGTGATCGAGTTCCCATCGGTGCAGCATGCCCTCGATTGCTACAACTCAGCGGAATACCAGGCGGCCAAGCTCATCCGGCAGCAATATGCCGACGGCGAAATGGTCATTGTCGAAGGCGCCTGATCTTTACCTGTGCAGTGCGCAATTCATGTTGCGCCTGCACAGGAAATTGTGAACATCTTTCTTTTCACTAATCCGTTTGTTGCATTGCAATATCGATCAAACCGGCTAGGGTCATTCTCCCATCAAGAACATTTTCATCTTTGATGATCATGTTTGTGAGATCGCCGTTGTGTTGATATGATCGGACAGTGGAATGTTTTACCAGCTTTATGAACTCAATCATGCCGCTCTCCAGCCCTACCGGGCCCTCGCGGATGCAACCAAGCTGTTCTACGACAATCCGCTCAATCCGTTTTCGCAGACGATTATAGGCCGGTCCATTACCGCGGGCTGCGAGCTGTTCGAACGAACCACGCGCACCTACGGCAAGCCGGTTTTCAATCTTCCGACGACCGTCGTGGACGGCGAGGAAGTGGAAATCCGCGAAAAGATCGTCTGGTCAAAGCCGTTCTGCAACGTGATCCACTTCAAGCGCGCGCTGTCGTCAAAGCGTGCTGCGGACCCGAAGATTCTGGTGGTTGCGCCCATGTCCGGCCACTATGCCACGCTGCTGCGCGGCACCGTCGAAGCCCTGCTGCCCCATGCGGACGTCTACATCACCGATTGGGTCGATGCGCGCACTGTGCCGCTGACCGCCGGCCGTTTCGATCTGGATGATTACATCGATTATGTCATCGACATGTTCCACGCGCTGGGCGAAGACACCCATGTGGTGGCGGTCTGCCAGCCATCGGTCCCGGTTCTCGCCGCCGTGTCGGTCATGGAAGCCAATGGCGACCGGTTTGCGCCGTCCAGCATGACGCTGATGGGCGGACCGATCGATACACGCAAGAACCCGACCGCGGTCAATATCCTGGCCGAGGAGAAGGGCATCGACTGGTTCCGCGACAATGTCATCATGTCGGTGCCATGGCCGCATGCCGGCTTCATGCGCGACGTCTATCCCGGCTTCCTGCAGCTTTCCGGCTTCATGAGCATGAATCTTGATCGCCACATCACGGCGCACAAGGAATTCTTCATGCATCTGGTCAAGGAAGATGGCGATTCCGCCGACAAGCACCGCGAGTTCTACGACGAATATCTGGCGGTGATGGATCTGACTGCGGAATTCTACCTGCAGACAGTCGATACGGTTTTTGTCCGCCACGCCCTGCCCAAGGGTGAGATGACCCACCGGGGCAAGCTGGTCGATCCCGCGTCGATCCGCACAGTCGCGCTGTTGACGGTCGAGGGCGAGAACGATGACATTTCCGGTGTCGGGCAGACCAAGGCCGCCCAAACGCTGTGTGTGAACATCCCTGACGCCATGCGCATGCATCATCTGCAGGCCAAGGTCGGCCATTACGGCGTGTTCAACGGATCGCGTTTCCGTGCTGAAATTGCACCACGTATCGTCCAATTCGTTAACGACCATGCTCAGGCCAACCGCAAGAGCAATGTCACCCCGATCGGTAGACGCGCACGCAGCTGAACACGCCGTCCGATTATCGGACAGCCATGCCGGAAGACCGAATCTTCCGGCAGTTTTCTTCCGTTCATCAATAAAACGCAATGAATTCAAATCGTTACTGACATGGCCGCGTACCTCCCGCAGGCGGTCAACAAGGGCGTCATCGTCCTGCGGTTGTGAGCTTCCGCCGCCTACAACCTTCAAATTTTCGTCAAAATCTAGGAAGTTCAAATTTTAACCATATATTAACAATGGCGGGATCGTGGCGCCATTGTGATTGACTCATATCCCTCCCGGCCATTAACGTTTTGTTAACGAAGGCTGGTTGGGTTCGGAGTAAAGCATGTTCGGAGCGATAAAGATTTTGAGGTCGATGGGGGTTGCGGCGGCACTTTTCGCTGGCGCACTCATCGCAAATTCCGCCTCCGCAGCTGAAGCTTTCATGCAGACCGGCGGTCTGACATCCCAGCCGATCGGCCATTATGAATTCTGCAAGCGCCTGCCGGATGAGTGCTCGATCCGCAGCCGCAATGTTGCGCCGGCCAAGATGACGCGTGATTTCTGGGAGCTGATCGTCAACGTTAACAGCCACGTGAATCAGACGGTCAAGCCATTGACGGACATGGAAATTTACGGCGTCGAGGAATACTGGGGCTATCCCGACAAGGTCGGCAATGTCGGCGATTGCGAAGACTATGTCCTGGAAAAGCGCCGTGAACTGATGCAGGCGGGCGTTTCCCCGGCCGATCTGCTGATCACCGTTGTGCGCAAGCCCGATGGCGAAGGCCATGCGGTTCTGACGGTGCGCACCGATACCGGCGATTTCATCCTCGACAACCTTGCCGACAGCGTCAAGAACTGGTCGGAAACCGAGTACACCTACCTGAAGCGCCAGGCCACGAACAATACCGGCCGCTGGGTCAGCATCGAAGCCCCAAGCAATATCCTGGTCGGCTCGGTTCACTAAACCGTCACCAAGGCAATCAAGACATGCCGGACCGCGAAGGTCCGGCATTTGCTTTTGTACATTTCACGCTGCCTCGTTGGCTGCGTCCTGTGCCATCCGGTAGGAAATGGCCTCAGCCACGTGAATGCGCCCGACGGCTTCGGCCCCGTCAAGGTCGGCCAATGTCCGCGCCACCTTGAGAATCCGGTGATAGCCGCGTGCGGAAAAGCGCATCTGTTCGGCAGCCTGCTGCAGCAGTGCCTGGCCGGGCTTGTCTGGCCGGGAAACCTCCTCGATCAACGCCGCGGGGCAATGGGCGTTCACTGTCACGGCGGGCGATCCCATTTGTTCGTAGCGGCGTCTCTGCAGGTCCCGGGCGCGAGCAACGCGCAGTGCGACCGATGCGCTGCTTTCGGCAACGGGGCGGCGGATGAGATCGGCGGCGCTGACGGCGGGAACGTCGATGCGTAGGTCGATGCGATCAAGCAGCGGACCCGAAATGCGGGCCTGGTAATCCTGGCGGCAGCGTGGCCCCCGGGCGCAGCGGTGTCCCGGTTCTCCGGCCATGCCGCAGCGGCAGGGGTTCATGGCGGCGACGAGCTGGATTTGCGCCGGATAGGAAATACGGTGATTGGCGCGGGCGATCACGCATTCTCCGCTTTCCAGTGGCTGGCGCAGGGAGTCGAGCACCTGGGGCGCGAATTCGGGAAATTCATCCAGAAACAGCACGCCGCGATGGGCGAGGGAGACTTCACCGGGGCGGGCGCGTATGCCGCCGCCGACCATCGCGGCCATGGAGGCGGAATGGTGTGGCGCCCGGAACGGCCGCCGGTCGGTGAGCCTGCCGCCCGGCAATTCGCCGGCGACCGAAGCAATCATCGACACCTCAAGCAATTCGTGCGGCAGCAGCGGCGGCAGGATGGATGGAAGCCGTTGCGCGAGCATGGATTTTCCCGCGCCGGGCGGCCCGATCATGAGGAGATTGTGACCCCCGGCGGCAGCAATCTCCAGCGCGCGCCGGGCGCCTTCCTGCCCCCTGATATCGCCCAGATCGGGCAGATCGGTTGCATTGATCTGCAGGCACGGTTCAGGGCGCGACAGCACCTGATGGCCGCGAAAGTGATTGGCGAGGCTGATCAGGCTGCGCGGCGCCAGGATATCGATCTGCGCGCCCGCCCAGGCAGCCTCGGGTCCGCAGGGGGCGGGGCAGATCAGGCCGCGCTCCTGCCGGTTGGCGGAGATCGCGGCAGGAAGAACCCCGGCCACATGGGTGATCGTGCCATCGAGCGACAGTTCGCCGAGAACGACATAGGCCTCCAGCACATCGGCGGGAATGGCGCCGAGCCCGGCCATCAGGCCCATGGCGATCGGCAGGTCGTAATGGCTGCCTTCCTTGGGCAGGTCCGCCGGCGCGAGATTGACGGTGACCTTCTTGGGCGGCAGGGACAGGCCGGAGGCATGCAGCGCCGCCTGCACGCGCTCGCGGCTTTCAGCCACGGCCTTGTCGGGCAGGCCCACAATATGGATTCCCATCTTGCCGGGGGCGATCATCACCTGCACATCGACAGGCTGGGCCTCAATGCCCTGAAATGCGACGGTGCGCGCGCGGGTGACCATCAATCGTTCCCTAAAATACCGCATCTAAAAAATGAACAGTGCCAATAACGGCACCTCATCATAATTTGTGCGGCATGACAAGAACGTTAGGAGAACGGCCGGATCGCGCCGGGGATGGAATTCGGCGCGATGCGGTTCAGCGGGGGGCCATCAGCCCCATTTCATCTCGCCTTTGGCGACCTTGGCGCCCAGTTCAAGCGATGAGACATCGAGCAGGTCGGGGTAATGCGCCTTCATGGCGGAGATCAGTTCGCCGCTGGTCTTGGCTTTCCCGACTTCCGCGTTGAACGTCTCGAGATAGTTCCGGGTGAATTTTACCGCCGCGAGTCCCTGCGGGGCACCGGCAACCTGATGCGACGGCACGACGATCCGGGGATTGCGCGCCGCCATTTCGTCAAGCGCGGCAATCCACTTGTTCCGGTCTTCCACGGCCGGCTCGTCTGCAACCCAGACATGGACGCCGGAGGAAACCAGCACGCCGCCGAAAACCGCTTCAAGCCCGGGCACCCAGAGATAGCGGCGATCCTTCATATCCTTGATGGTGACGATCTCGATTCTGTTTCCTTCCAGGTCGAGCGAAGACAGGTCTGAGGCTTCCGGAATGACGACATCCGCCAGCACCTTCGGTCCATTGTCCTTGAGCTGCGGCCCCCAGATGTCGAGCTTGCCCTGTACGTTGCCCTTGATGGCGTCCACGGTGGCGTGCGCCGCAAGGACTTTTGCCTTGGGGAAGGCATCGACGACGGGACGCAGGCCAAAATAGTAATCGGGGTCGCTGCAGCTGACGTAAATCGTTGTCAGGGTCTTGCCGGTCGCCTTGATCGCATCGGCAATCGCGCGTCCATCGGAGAGCGTGAACCCGCCATCGAGCAGGATCGCTTCCTTCTCGCCGGTCAGGAGCACGGGGGTGCGGCGGAACCCGTTCTCATCCGCCTGGAAATAGGTCCATGCCAGCGTGGGGGCGGACCTGGCCGCAATGGCGCCCAGCGGCTGCAGAGCCGCCACGGCACCGGCTGCCAGAAGGGATTTCATCGTATCGCGTCGTGTCAGAAGGGTTCGCACGTCTCGGTCCTCGCTCCGTTTCTCACTGTGGGGCGTATAGTGACATGGACGGGTTTCTTGAAAAATCCCGATCAAAATGACAGACTGTATGATTATTTCGTATAATAAGGCGCGTCATGCCCGCGGTCAGTTTCAACAGGTTCATCTATTTCGTCACCGTGGTGGATATGGGATCGTTCACCGCCGCCGCCGACCGGCTGGGTGTCGCCAAGGCCGTCGTCAGCCATCAGGTGTCGAAGCTGGAGGAAGAATTGGGCTCGGCGCTCTTGATCCGCACGACACGGCGGCTGCGGACGACGGAGGCGGGGCGGCGTTTCTACGAACGTTGCATCGTCGTGCTGCGCGAGGCCGAAAACGCGATCGAGGAGGTGTCGTCCGAGACCGGAACACCCGTCGGGACCCTGATGCTGACAGCGCCGCTGGATTATGGCGCAAAGGTTGTGGCGCCGGCTCTGGCGCTTTATCTGCAGCGCCATCCGCAGATGCAGGCCGATCTCACCTTCACCGATGTCAAATTCGATCTGGTCGACAATGAGCTTGATCTCTCCATCCGCGTCGGCTGGCTGGAGGATTCCAGCGCACAGGCCCGGCGGATCGGCACGTTCGAGCAGCATCTCGTCTGTTCGCCCGCCTATGCCGGGCAGATCGGTCGCGTTGCGCATCCCGGTGCGCTCGAAGCGGCGAAATGGATCGCCAACGGGGCGCTGAAGGAACCGTTGCGCTGGCTGTTTGCAAAAGGCGATGAAAAGGTGGTTGTGATGGGCAAGTCCGTTGTCAGCGCCAATGGCACCGAGGCAAGCTATGTCTGCGTCCTCGCCGGTATCGGGCTCGCCGTCATGCCGGACTACCAGGTGGTGCAGGATGTTGCGGCCGGCCGGCTCGTGCGCCTGCTGCCCGGCTGGTCATTGCCGGCCGGCGGCATTCACGCGGTCTATCCGCCGGCCAAATACAGGCCGGCGCGCGTGCGCGCCTTTGTCGATATCCTTGAGGCGATGGAACGGGAACGGCGCAGTTAGCGCCGCTTGGCCTCGACAGCGTCCCAGAACAGCGCGGCGATATCGGCGCCGCCGAAGCGCTTGACTTCGCGTATGCCCGTCGGTGAGGTCACGTTGATTTCGGTCATGTAGTCGCCGATGACATCGATGCCGACGAGAATGAAGCCGCGCTCCCGCAGGGACGGGCCGATGCGCGCGCAGATCTCGCGCTCGCGTTCCGTCAGTTCGGTCTTCTCGGCCCGGCCGCCCACATGCATGTTGGAGCGCGCATCGCTTTCCGACGGCACGCGGTTGATCGCGCCGACCGGCTCGCCGTCGATCAGGATGATGCGCTTGTCACCGGCCCGCACATCCTTGAGATAGCGCTGCGCAATGATTGGCTCGCGGAACATCTGGCCGAACATTTCCAGCAGCGATGTCAGGTTGCGGTCGCCATCGGCAAGATGGAACACGCCGGCGCCGCCATTGCCGTAGAGCGGCTTGAGGATGATGTCGCCGAACTCCTTGCGGAAGGCCACGATCTCCTGCGGATCCTTGGTGATCAGCGTATCGGGCATGAGGTCGGGGAATTCGGTGACGAAGATTTTTTCCGGGCTGTTGCGCACCCAGGCCGGATCGTTGACGACAAGCGTTTTCGGATGGATGCGCTCGAGCAGATGCGTCGTCGTGATATAGTTCATGTCAAAGGGCGGGTCCTGCCGGAGCAGCACCACATCCATCTCGGACAGGTCGCGGGAAACCGGTTCACCCAGGGTGAAGTGGTCGCCTTCCACATCGCGGACCTGCAGTTCTTCCACCCGCGCGCGAACGATGCCGTCGCGCATGCTGAGCCGGTCCGGCGTGTAGTGATAGAGCGCGTGGCCGCGGGCTTGCGCCTCGAGGCACAGGGCAAAGCTCGTATCGCCTGCGATGCGGATCGAATTGATATGGTCCATCTGGACCGCGACTTTCAATGCCATGGAACGTCCCCCGACAGGATTAGGAGTGCTGACATGGCGATGTCACGTTCAATGGTCAAGGTCAATCCTGCACCGCGATCAAGATATTGTAGAGGGCAGAATAGCGCGAAGAGGCCGCATCCCTGCCTTCCGGCGGGGATGCGCGGGAAGGTCTATCAGAGCTTGGCCATGCAGATATTGGTATGGCCCGCGCCAACGAAACCCAGACGGTTCGCAGCGCCCTTGGAAAGATCGAGCACACGGCCCTTGATGAACGGGCCGCGGTCGTTGATGCGCACGACGATCGACTTGCCGTTGCGCTGGTTGGTAACCTTCACCTTGGAACCGAAAGGCAGGGTGCGGTGCGCGGCGGTGAGAGCGGAGGGGTTCATGCGCTCGCCGGAAGCCGTCTTGGAATGAAGCGCGTACCAGGAGGCACCGCCACAGGCAGAACCGGCGTTCGCCGAAACGATACCAAACATCAGAAGAAGCATGGTTGCAGTAAGTACCTTACGGATACTTGCAATGGAGACCATATTGAAATTCGCACTTTAAAACGGCCCGCGGCAGGTACTGCCAGACTGAAGACGCACGCATAAGAATGATCATGGGCAAGTAGATCATCACGTGAGTGAGTGATCCATTCTATTTTGGGTAAATGTGTCCTCGAGGTGGCCCGAAAGGGAAATATCAGTGAGCAAATCCCGCAAGATCAGCCAAGTCATTCAAAAAATTTGTCTTATTATGACTCAAAACGTGATCAAGGATGCTTGCATCCATGGAACTATTGCCGCCGTTCCCTTTGAAATATGGCGGTAATGTGATCAATACTGAACGAAAGCCTAAACGAAGACTCTGAAATCCCCGGTTTCGGGCCAAATGTGTTAAGCGGAATTAACGATTGAAAATGAAAAACCCCGGCACCGCATGCCGGGGTTTGCCTCGATATCGGCGCTTGATCGGAATTCAGGCGAGGGCCCCGGCATCCAGCGCGTGGATGATACCGCGCAGTTCGGCCAGGCCGCGCAGGCGGCCGATGGCGGGATAACCCGGCGTGACCTCTTTCGTCAGGTCGTCCAGCATGCGGTGACCGTGATCGGAGCGGAAGATGATGCTGCCGGACCGGTCGCGTTTGCGGTCTTCCGCCAGCAATTCCTTCAGCACGGCGACCATGTCCACATCGCCTTCCAGATGCGCCGCCTCATGGAAGCTGCGGCCGTCGCCTTCCCGGGTGGTGGCGCGCAGGTGGGAGAAGTGGATGCGCGAGGCAAAGCGGCGGGCGATTGCAGGCAGATCATTGTCGGCCCGAACGCCAAGGCTTCCCGTGCAGAAGCACATGCCGTTGGCTGGGGATGGAACGGCGTCGAACAGGGCGGCATAATCGGCCTCCGTCGAGGCAATGCGCGGCAGGCCGAAAAGCGGACGGGGCGGATCATCCGGATGCAGTGTCAGCTTGACGCCGAGATCGTCAGCCACGGGCGTGACGGCTTCGAGGAATTCGATCAGATGCTGGCGCAGTCTGCCGGCGTCGATGCCGGAATAGGCTTCGAGCTTGTCGCGGAAGGCGGGGATGGTCAGCGGCTCGGTTGTCGAGCCGGGCAGCGCGCTGGCGATATTGCGGGTGAGGTCGGCGATTTCCCGTCCGCTCATCCCGGCGTAGAGCGCCGCAGCGATGGCGCGGTCCTCCGGCGAATAGGCCGCTTCCGCATTCGTCCGCTGCAGGATGTGCAGGTCGAACACGGCAAAGGTGTTGTGGTCGAAGCGCATCGCGGTCGAACCGGTCGGCGTGACATAATCGAGGTCGGTGCGGCACCAGTCGACAACGGGCATGAAATTGTAGCAGATGACACGGATGTCATTGGCTGCGAGCGCTTCCATGCTGGCAATCCAGGCGGCGATTTCGTGCTTCGCCGCACCACCGAGGCGTTTGACCGCATCGGGAATCGGAATGCTCTCGACCACCGACCAGGTCAGGGGAATACGCCCGGCGGGGGTGGTTTCGATGAGCGACTTGCGTTCATGCACCTGTTTTTCGGTCCAGGCCTGACCGATCGGTACCTCGTGCAGCGCCGATACGATATCGGTCGCCCCGGCCTGGCGCACATTGTCCAGCGTGACACCGGCTTTTGGCCCAAACCATCTCCATGCCTGACGCATTCAGTCCTCCGTCATTTCGTGTAATCGCCGGGTTCAGACGAATGAGCCCGGGTGGCTTTTTCTCAGTTCATCAATATCGGGAATGACGGCATTCAAATGCTGCTTCATTGCCGCGCAGGCGGCCGGTACGTCATGAATTTCGATGGCATTGCGGATGATCCTGTGCTCGGCAAGCACGTTCTCCATGCGGCCGAGGGCCGGCAGCGTCATGCGGCGGGCACGGTCGATCTGCACTTTCACCGGCTTCAGATAGTGCCAGATGCCGGGATGGCCGGCGATGCCGGCAATCGCCTCGTGAAAGGCCTCGTCGGCTTCGTGGAAGGCACTCATGTTCTGCCGGTCGGCAAAAAACTGCTGGCGCGCCAGAATCTCGTCCAGCCATTCCACATCCTTGGCGCTGGCAACCGCCGCAGCCCGCTCGACGGTCGCGCCTTCCAGCGCCTGCCGGATGACCACGGCCTCCGGGATCAGCGCAACCGGGATGCGGGCAACAAAGGTGCCCGACTGCGGAAAGACATCGACCAGCCCGTCTTCCACCAGCCGGATCAGCGCTTCGCGAACCGGGGTGCGGCTGACGCCAAAGCGTTCCGTCAAGACTTTTTCGTTGAGGGCGGTGCCGGGGGTCATCTGCATGGAAACGATGGCAGCATGCAGTTCGCGGTAAATCGCCGTGGCTGTCGTCATGCGTCCGGCTGGGGCGCCGCGCGTGCCGGATTTGGCGAAACGCGTCGCATTGTCTCGTGCTGAGGCGATGGGTTCGGCCGGTGTCGCCACGGCCAAACTTTTTTCTCCCCGGTTCTGTGCTGCCATTCCAGCGCTCCATTTCCTGTGTCGCGGATGAATCCACCGTCATGAATGGTAGAATTCCGCGCGAAATCATAGTGCCAAAGCCGCGAATGAAACGATTTCAGGGCACATCGATCCAGTTGACATACTAATATATTATTATTTACTCTTCGCCAAGATCGCAAAAGCCGAATGTTCACAAGACACCCAAGGCGGCTCGCGCGATGCGAAAAGCGCCTCGACAGGGGCAATTTCACGGCTTCGGCTCCGGTACACGCAGCGTATGGTGTATCGGCCGGTGCGGAAGATGACAGCAAGGACCGACGATGCCTCTCCACCCAGATCGACTTTTCCCCATCGAAGCCGATGCCCGTTCCATCGCGCGGCGGCTTTTTTCGGACGTCGAGCGCCTGCCCATCATCTCGCCGCACGGTCATACGGACCCGCTGTGGTACGCCCATGACGAGGCTTTCCCCGATCCGGCCAGTCTCTTCGTCAAGCCCGACCATTATATTTTCCGCATGCTGTATTCTCAAGGTGTCAAGCTCGAGGATCTGGGTGTGCCGCGTCACGATGGCGGGCCTGTCGAAACCGACGGCCGCACGATCTGGCGGCTGTTTGCCAAACACTGGTACCTGTTTCGCGGCACGCCGTCGCGCCTGTGGTTCGAGCATGCAATGGAAACGGTTTTCGGCATCACGGAGCGATTGAACGAAGGCAATGCCGACCTGCTCTATGACCGTATTGCCGACAAGCTCGGCGATCCCGCGATGCGCCCGCGCGCACTCTACAAGCAGTTCGGCATCGAGGTGATCTCGACGACCGATGCGGCGACGGATGACCTCGCGGCCCACGACATCATCCGAAAGTCGGGCTGGGACGGGCGTGTCATTCCCGCCTACCGGCCCGATGCGGTGATCGATGCGTCGCGGGCGGATTTCCGCACGAATGTGGAAAGGCTCATTGCCCTTGCCGGCACGTCGCTGAACTACAAGGGGTATCTCGAGGCGCACCGCAACCGGCGTGCCTATTTCAAGGCCCGGGGCGCCACCTCAAGCGATCACGGCCATCCCAGCGCGCGCACCGCCGATCTGCCCGTCACTGACGCCGCGGCGCTGTTCGAGCGGGTCCTGCGGCCCGATGTTTCCAATGCGGATGCCGATCTGTTCCGCGCCCAGATGCTGACCGAAATGGCGCGCATGAGCATTGATGACGGGCTGGTCATGCAGCTGCATCCGGGCTCCTTCCGCAATCACAATGCCAGGGTTTTCGCCGGTTTCGGTCCCGACAAGGGGGCGGATATTCCGCGTTCGACCGGCTATGTCGAGGAGCTTAAACCGCTGCTCGACGCGTTCGGCAACAATCCGCAACTGACCCTCATTCTCTTCACGCTGGATGAGACCAGCTACAGCCGTGAACTGGCGCCGCTTGCCGGGCATTATCCCGCCCTGCGGCTCGGACCGGCATGGTGGTTCCATGACAGCCCGGAAGGCATGCGCCGTTTCCGCGAACTGACCACCGAGACGGCCGGGTTCTACAACACCGTCGGGTTCAACGATGACACGCGGGCCTATCTGTCCATTCCCGCCCGGCACGACATGGCTCGCCGGGTGGATTGCGCTTATCTCGCACGGCTTGTCGCCGATCACCGGCTGGACGAGGATGAGGCGCACACGATTGCCCACGACCTGAGCTACCGGCTGGCCAAACAAGCCTACCGTCTTTGAAACAGAACAGACGAGATTGCCCAATGGCTCACGCCGACCAGACCTGTCTTTCACCCGCCAGCCTGCCGCAGCTTGCCGGCGGCGTTGCAACCCCGGCCTATGAGCGCAGCGCGGTTGAAACCGGCATTGTGCATCTGGGCATCGGTGCCTTTCACCGCGCCCATCAGGCCGTCTATACGGACAGCGTGCTTGCATCGGGCGATACCCGGTGGGGCATTCTGGGTGCATCGCTGCGCAGCGCCGATACGCGCGACGCACTGCAGCCCCAGGGCGGGCTCTATACGGTGGCCGTGCGCGATGGCGGCGGCAGCAGCTATCGTGTGATCGGCAGCATCGGGGATGTGCTGGTCGCGCCGGAAAATCCGCAGGCCCTGCTGGACGCCATGAGCAGTCCGGCGGTGCGGATCGTCTCGCTGACGATCACGGAAAAGGGCTATTGCTATTCCCCCGCCTCCGCCTCGCTCGATGAAAATCATCCGGATATCGTCTATGACTTGGCCAATCCTGCAACGCCTCGCTCGGCCATCGGCTTTATCGTCGAGGCCCTGGCCCGGCGCCGCGCCAGCGGCACCGCACCTTTCACGCTTCTGTCCTGCGACAACCTTCCGGCCAATGGGCAGACGCTGAAGCGGGTGGTCACGCGCTTCGCCGCATTGCGGGATGTGGAGCTCGGTGCCTTCATCGGGGATAGCGTGGCCTTTCCCTCGACGATGGTCGACCGGATCGTGCCCGCCACGACCGATGCGGACCGCGACGCTGTCGCCCGGGATACCGGGCTTGCCGACCGCTGGCCGATCATGACGGAACCGTTCAGCCAGTGGGTGGTGGAGGATCTTTTTCCATCCGGGCGCCCGGCCTGGGAAAAGGCGGGTGTCACCTTCGTCGCCGATGTCGACGCGTTCGAACTGATGAAACTGCGCCTGCTCAATGGCAGCCATTCGACGCTGGCCTATCTCGGCTATCTCGCCGGCCATGAAACCGTATCCGACGCCATGGCGGGAGAAGGTTTTGCCGCGCTGATCGAACAAATGATGGATGAGGAGATCACCCCGACGCTGCCGGGGCTGCCCGGCTTCGACCTTGACGCCTACAAGAAGCAGCTGCGCGAGCGCTTCCGCAATCCGGCGCTGCGGCACCGGACATGGCAGATCGCCATGGACGGGTCGCAAAAGCTGCCGCAGCGGCTGCTCAACACCATTCGCGTGCGGCTGCGGGAGAATGCCCCCTTTGACCGGCTGGCGCTGGGTGTTGCCGGCTGGATGCGCTATGCCACCGGAATCGATGAACGGGGCAATCCGATCGATGTGCGCGACCCGCTGGCCGGTGAATTCAAGGCCCGCATCGCCGGCAAGACATCGGCACCGGCTCTTTTGCAGGCCTATCTCGGCATGGAGCAGATTTTCGGCAGCGATCTGCCCGAAAGCACGGCGTTTTGCCAAGCCGTCGGCAAGGCTTTGACGGAATTGATGGATGAGGGCGCAGCCCGGACGGTGGCCGGGTTTTGCGGCGGGGCGAAAGCGCTTGCTATCTGAAACTGATAGATTAATATATCAAGTGACAAAATGAGTGGCTGGAGGATGGCCACCGATCGCTAAACCGGGAACAATTGGGAGGAAGACAATGATCCGCATCACGCGCAGGCAAGCCATTGGCGGTTTGGCCGTTCTGGCAACGCTACCGGCAACACGTCTCTTTGCACAGGGGAAACTGGCATTGCCGACATCCCCGGTAACGCTCAATGTTGCCGACGTCGCGGGCAATCTCGCCCTGACGCAGAAGGCCATCGAGAACTATGCTGCTGCCAAGCCCAACCTCGTTTCCAAGATCACCTTCACCAAGGCGCCTGCGCCGGAACTTCCGGGGAAGCTGAAGGCGCAGCAGGCGGCCAACCGGCTCGATATCGATCTGGTGCTGACCGGAACCGACGCCTTGTCCGCCGGACTGGAGCAGGATCTGTGGGTCAAGCTGCTGCCGGATCATTCCGCATCGCTGCCCGATCTGAAGGCCATCTATCAGGAGCCGGCGCACCGCATGCTGGCGCTGGGCAAGGATCACGGCGTCGTCGTGACCTATTATCCCTCCGGGCCGCTGCTTGAATACATGCCGGACCGGGTGAAGAAGGTCCCGACGACCGTCGAGGAGCTTCTGGCCTGGGCCAAGGAAAATCCGAACAAGTTCCTCTATGCCCGTCCGGCCAATTCCGGTCCGGGGCGGACTTTCCTGATGGGGCTGCCCTATCTGCTCGGTGACAGCAATCCGCACGATCCGGTCAAGGGCTGGGACAAGACCTGGGCCTATCTGAAGGAACTGCACAAATATATCGAGTATTACCCGACCGGCACCGGCGCGCTGATGAAGGAGCTCGGCGAAGGCACGCGTGACATGACGGTCTCCACCACCGGCTGGGATATCAATCCGCGCGTGCTCGGCGTGGTGCCGAAGGAAGCTGCCGTCGCACCGCTGAAGGGTTTCCATTGGGTTGCCGATGCGCATTACATGTGCGTGCCGAAGGGCATTGCCGAGGAAAAGCTCGCCGTACTGCTCGACCTCATGAGCTTCCTGCTCACGCCGGAACAGCAGGCCTATACCTACGATCAGGGTTATTTCTACCCGGGTCCCGCAGTCAAGGATGTGCCGCTTTCCATGGCGCCGAAGGAAAGCCAGGATGCCTTGGCCGAATTCGGCCGCAAGGAATATGCCGACTGGATTGCCAACAACCCGATCGAGGTTCCGCTCGATCCCGCCGCCATGGTTGTCGCCTTCCGCCGCTGGGACGAAGAAGTCGCCGGCAAGAAGTCCTGATCGATCCATACAATAGCGCCATCCGGGGGAACCCGGATGGCGCGCAATTATGAGGTATCCAATGCTGCTGGCGTCATCGCCATTCCAGGAAATCCGTCTTGACCGCATGAGCCGCGCATTCGGTTCGCACAATGCGTTGAAGGACGTGTCGCTTTCCATCCGCAAGGGCGAATTCATCGCTTTGCTCGGCCCCTCCGGCTGCGGCAAATCCACCGCGCTCAATTGCATCGCCGGCCTGCTCGCCACGACGGGCGGCGGCATATTCATCGATGACAAGCGCATCGACACGCTGAAGCCCGAGGATCGCGGTTTCGGCATGGTGTTCCAGAACTATGCGCTGTTTCCGCACATGACGGTGCGCCAGAACATCGGCTTCGGCCTGAAGATGCGCAGTGTCGCCAAGGCAGAAGCCGACAAGCGGGTCGAGGAAGCGCTCAATCTGGTGCGCCTGCAGGGTCAGGGACATAAACTGCCGGGCCAGCTCTCCGGCGGCCAGCAGCAGCGCGTGGCTATCGCCCGCGCCATTGTCATCGAGCCGCCGCTGGTGCTGATGGATGAGCCCCTGTCCAATCTCGATGCCAAGCTGCGGCTGGAGATGCGTGCCGAAATCCGCCGCATCCACAACCAGCTCGGGGCAACGACGATCTACGTCACCCACGATCAGGACGAGGCTCTGTCGCTGGCCGACCGTATCGTTGTCCTGCGCGATGGCGAAATCCGGCAGGTGGGGGCGCCGAGCGATCTCTATGAACGGCCGGATCATCTCGATGTCGCCGAGTTCATGGGCTACCGCAACCGGCTGACCGGAAAGGTTGTCTCTGTCGACGGCGCGCGCGTCAGCGTTTCCGTGGGCAAAGCCACGCTCAGCGGCACCGCGCGCGACAGTCTGAAAATCGGCGACGCGGCTGTCGTCGCTGCCCGCGCCGACGATGTGGAAGCAGGCCAGCGCTCGGAACACACGGTGGAAGCCGTGGTCGAGACCATCGAATACCGCGGCCGCGAATTCGTCGGTACGGCCCGCACCGCCGAAGGGCTGGAACTGGTGTTCCACGCGCCGCAGACGGCGGCGCTCGGCAGTTCCATCTGGCTCGCAATCGATCCGGCGCGTGCGCTGGCCTTCGCCGCGTGAGGCCCGGCATGGCTGTCTCCGCTCCCCCCGTCTATAACCGGTTGTCGCTGCGCCAGCGCCTCGCCCTGCGCGGCATTGACGGCGTGACGATCCTCGTTCTCCCGGCCGTGCTGTTCCTGCTGGCCGTGTTTGTCTATCCGTTCATTTACGGGCTGGTCCTGTCCTTCACGCCGAAGGAAGGCGGGATGTTTGCCAACTACCAGAAGTTCTTCTCCGATCCCTTCCTCTACGATACCATCCTGACCACGCTCTGGCTCGCCGTTCCCGTGACGGTCATCAGCATCGCCCTGGCGCTGCCCATTGCCTTCCGCGTGCGCCTGATGACCCGCCAGCGGCTGCTGACGACCATTCTGGTTCTTCCCGTGACGCTTGGCACGGTGCTCGTTGCCGAAGGGCTTTTGAACTATCTCGGGCCGCAGGGCTGGTTCAGCCGGACGCTGATGCTGTTCGGGATGATCGACCGGCCCTTGAAGCTCACCAACAATTACTGGGGTGTGTTTTCCTCGCTGATCATCACCGGCTTTCCCTTCACCTTTCTCCTGACCCTGTCCTACGTCACCGGCATCGATCCGGCGCTGGAACAGGCGGCGGCGACGCATGGCGCAAAGAGCTGGCAGCGCTTCCGTTTTGTCCTGCTGCCGCTGCTGATACCGGGATTGGCCATCGCGTTCTGCCTGTCCTTCGTACAGGCCTTTGCGGTGTTCCCGTCGGCGGTGCTGCTCGGCGCTCCGGCGGGTCCGACCCGCGTCATCTCCATCGCCGCCTATCAGGCGGCCTTCGAGCAGTATGATTATTCCATGGCCTCGGCCATCGCCATGATCATGGCAACCGTACAGCTCACCATCGTCGTGGCGATCCTTGCCATTCGCAATCTCTTCTATCGCGGCTCGACCGCCGGCGGAAAGGGCTGACCATGATCCGCGATACAACCATTGGCGCAAAGCTTTGGATCACCGCCGTCTGGGTGGTGGTCGGCTTCTTCATCGTCAACCTCTTGGCGATGATCGCAACCGTGATCATCTCCTCCTTCGGAACCCGCTGGCTCGGCACTTGGCTGCCGGCCGGCTGGACGACGAAATGGTATTTTACCGCCTGGGCCGAATTCCAGCTCAGCGACGTCCTGATCGTCACGTTCCAGATCGTCTTCACGGTGGTCGCCCTCTCCGGCCTGCTCGGGGTCACGGCGGCCTATGCGCTGGCGCGGCGCGAATTTCCGGGCAAGAAGCTCATCATGCTGCTGTTCCTGCTGCCGCTGCTGGTGCCGCCGATCACCTTCGGCATTCCGCTGGCCACGGTTCTCTATCAGGCGGGGGTCGGCGGTACGTTCTGGGGCGTGGTTCTGGCCAATCTGGTGCCGACGGTTCCCTTCGTCATCCTGGTGATGATTCCGTTCATCGAGCAGATCGATCCCAAGGTGGAGGCGGCGGCCCGCGTCTTCGGCGCCGGCACGTTCCGTCTGTTCCTGCACGTGCTCATGCCGATGCTGCTGCCGGGTATTCTCGCCTCGCTGCTGCTGGTTCTCGTGCGCACGGTGGCGATGTTCGAGCTGACCTTCCTCACGGCGGGCCCGACAAGCCAGACGCTGGTCGTTGCGCTGTACTATTCGGTCTTCGCGTCCGGCGTGCGCGCCGTGCAGTCGATCGATGCCATGGCGGTGGTCTACATGGTGACGACGCTGGTCTGGCTGCTCATCGCGCTGCGCTTCGTCAATCCGACCCAGATCGTCGCCCGGGCCAAGCAGCACCAATCGGCCGCCTGATCCAGATCATGCTCCGGATATGAAAACGGGAGCCATCGGCTCCCGTTTTTGCTGTTATCAAAGCCCGGATTACATCGTCGCGCCGATCTGCCAGGGCACGAATTCCGCATCGCCATAGCCAAGAAGTTCGGACTTGCTGCGCTCGCCCGAGGCCACCCGCAGCACCTGCTCGAAGATTTCGCGGCCCTTGTCCTCGATCGACACGCCGTCGAGCACATCGCCGCAATTGATGTCCATGTCCTCGATCATCTGGGTATACATCGGGGTGTTGGTGGCAAGCTTGATCGACGGCGTCGGCTTGCAGCCATAGGCCGAACCGCGCCCGGTGGTGAAGCAGAGGATGTTGGCGCCGCCCGCCACCTGCCCCGTGGCGGAGACGGGATCGTAGCCGGGTGTGTCCATGAACACGAGGCCGCGCGCCGTCACCGGTTCGGCGTAGCCATAGACCGCCTCCAGCGGCGTGGTGCCCGACTTGGCGACCGCACCCAGCGATTTTTCCAGAATGGTGGTCAATCCGCCCGCCTTGTTGCCGGGGGAGGGATTGTTGTTCATCTCCATCCTGTTGCGGGCGGTGTAATCCTCCCACCAGGCAATGATGGATTGCAGCCGCGTCACCGCTTCCGAGTTGGACGCGCGTTCGATCAAAAGATGCTCGGCCCCGTAAATCTCCGGCGTTTCCGACAGGATGGCGGTGCCACCCTGCTTGACCAGAAGGTCGACCGCCGCGCCCAGCGCCGGATTGGCGGTGATGCCGGAATAGCCGTCCGACCCGCCGCACTGCAGCGCCAACATCAGTTCCGATGCCGGGATGGTCTCGCGCTTCACATTGGCCGCAGTCGGCAGCATGTCGCGCACGGCGGCAATGCCTGCCTCCATGGTCTTGCGCGTACCGCCCACTTCCTGAATGGTCAGGCTGCGGAACGTATCGCTTTCGACGATGTTGTAGGCTTCCTTCCAGCGGCCGATCTGAAACCCTTCGCAGCCAAGGCCGACCATCAGCACGGCGGCAATGTTCGGGTTGGTGGCATAGCCCCACTGGGTGCGCTTGAGCACCTCATAGCCTTCGCCCTTGACGTCGAGTGCACAGCCGCCGCCATGCACCAGCGGAATGATGCCGTCGATCATCGGGTAGTCATCGAGGATTCCTGAGCGCTGCACCGCTTCAGCGATGAAGCGGGCGACCGATGCCGAACAGTTGACCGAGGTCAGAACGCCAATGTAGTTGCGGGTGCCCGCGCGGCCATTGGCCCGGCGGAAACCCTGGAATGTCGCCTGCTGCTCAACCGGCAGAATGCCGCCCGCATGGGTTTCGTGGCTGCTGTCCGGCTGGCGGGCAAAGCTGCTGAAATCGAGATTGTGTTCGTGCACCCATTCGCCCGGGGCAATGGGTTTCGACGCCGAGCCGATGATCTGGCCGAATTTGCGCACAGGTTCCCCCAGCGCAATGGGCTTTGATGCAAGTTTATGGCCGCGCGGCACGCGGTCTTTGACGGTCACGTCCTCCACGTGCTGTCCGGCCTGAAAGGCATCCACCGCCACCACCACATTGTCGGAGGTGTGCAGGCGCAGATGGCGTGGGGATGTAAGCGTGTCCATAAAAGTCTCCTGAGTGGACTGATATATTAATTCGCCGGACGAGAGGTTGCAATGTGTCAAGGTGACCACAAAGCACCCGATTTTCAGAAACCGACGCCGCCGATACCCGTCACGCCGCGCAGATAGAGGGCAAGCATGATCAAGGCGAGCGTGACGCCGATGCCGGTCCAGTCGATGTGCTTGGTGCGGATGCTGTTGACGATGCTGTAGATCAGGAACAGGACGAGAATGAGCAGTGCGAGAATGATGACAAGCCGGATCATGCGTTGATACTCCGCTGAAACCTTTGAGCCCAGTGTACCGCATGCCGGCGATCTTGCGAAAACAGATTTACAGGGAATACAGCGTGCGCCTGCGGGCGCCGGAATGCCGTCACGCAGGCTGCTGCTGGGTCGTGCAGTGGATGCCGCCACCGCCGGCGGCGATCGCATCGATATTGAGCTGCACGATCTGGCGTCCCGGCAGGATATCCCGCAACGCGTCACGGCAGAAGCGGTCAGCCTTCGCATCGCCGAATTCAGGAGCGATGACAGCGCCGTTGCACAGGTAGAAGTTGATATAGCCCGCTGCAAATTCCTTGTTCTCGAACTGCGGCCGCACGCTGCCGGGACCGGGAATGACGACCACCTGCAATTTCTGCCCCGAGCTGTCGGTCGCTTCCTTGAGCAGTTCAAGGTGCCGCTTGGTCACCGCGTGATCATAGGACGTCGGATCAGTGTCGAGGCCGGCAACGACGACACCCGGGCTGACGAAGCGGGCATAAAAATCCGTATGGCCATCGGTGATGTCCTTGCCTTTGATACCCGGCAGCCAGATGATCTTCTTCAGCCCGAGAAGGCGTCCCAGCTCCTCCTCACACTGTTCCCTGCCCACGCCGGGATTGCGGTTCTTGTTCAAAACGCAGCTCTCGGTGATGATTGCCGTGCCCTTGCCATCGACTTCGATGCCGCCGCCCTCCAGCACCAGTTTGGTGCGCAGTGTCTCCACCTTCGTCTTGCCGGTGACAAATTCCGCAACTTCCGCGTCGCCGCCGTGTTCCTGCTTGTTGCCCCAGCCGTTGAAGTTGAAGTCAACCCCGGCCAGCTGGCCGGCGCTGTTCTTGACGAATACCGGTCCGGTGTCGCGCATCCACAGATCGTCGATTTCGTGCACGAACAATGTCACCGCATCGCCGCACAGGCGCTCGGCCGTCTCCCGGTCTTCCGCCCGCACAAGCATGTTGACCGGTTCGTGCGCGGAGATGGCCTTGGCGATCGTCGCAAGGTTGTTCTGCGCGCCGCGCTGGAGTTTCTTGCCCCATACGTCTTCACTGGGGCCAAACGCCATCCACGTCGCCCTGTGCGGATCGCCCTCGTCGGGCATGCGCCAGCTGTTGTCGGCGGCAAATGCCATGGTTGCGCCTCTGCCGATCATTCCGGTGAATCCGATAGCGACGGCCGCTTTCAATAGGTTGCGACGGACTGCCATGTTTATCCCCTTCGGTTCCATTCACACTGTCAGACCGCGTCTATCGGGGCCATGTGTGGCCTTTTGGTGATGCGGATGAGGGCGGTTGCCGAAGCATCATGAACGCGGGTGAACGATAGACAAGAAAAAACCCCGGAAAACCGGGGCTTTTCTGATCATCCATGGACGTTGGTATACGTCGGAAGAATGGGAATGGTGCCCAGAAGAGGACTCGAACCTCCACGCCTTGCGGCACACGGACCTGAACCGTGCGCGTCTACCAATTCCGCCATCTGGGCAGCGGGGTCTCATGTAAGGGGCGGGCGGAACTCTGTCAATCCATTTGTCGGGTATTTATCGACCTATTCTCATTCCGTTGCACTTGTTGCGGCAAAGACCGGCAAATGAGGGTGAAAAGACCAGCACAAACAACAAACCCGCACCGGTGTTCCGGCGCGGGTTCATGCGAATCACAGGGAAACAGCGGCCGATCAGGCGGTCAGGATTTCCTTGGATGCAACCGTCGAATCAGCGTTGAGCGTGTAGATGATCGGAACGCCCGTCGCCAGCTCCTGCGCAATGATCTCTTCGCTGGTCAAGCCTTCCAGCGCCATGATGAGGGCGCGCAGCGAATTGCCGTGCGCGGCCACCAAAACGGTCTCGCCGCGCAGCACATGCGGCTGCACGTCGTGCAGGTAGTAGGGCCAGACACGGGCGCCCGTATCGCGCAGGCTCTCGCCGCCGGGCGGCGGCACGTCGTAGGAGCGGCGCCAGATATGCACCTGGTCCTCGCCCCACTTGGCGCGCGCATCGTCCTTGTTGAGGCCGGAAAGGTCGCCATAGTCGCGTTCGTTCAGCGCCTGGTCGCGGATCGTCTCGAGCGCCGGCTGGCCAACTTCGTCAAGGATGTGCTGCAGGGTCACCTGGGCGCGCGACAGGACGGATGTGTAGGCGATGTCGAAATGCAGGCCCTTCGCCTTCAGCCGCTGACCTGCGGCCTTGGCTTCGCTGTGGCCAAGCTCGGTCAGGCCCGGATCGCGCCAGCCGGTAAACAGATTCTTCAAATTCCATTCGCTCTGGCCATGACGGACAAGGACGAGGGTTCCGGACATTGCAATACTCCTGTTGAACGGGAAAAGTCAGGTGTTGAGGCCAAGCACGTCGAGCATGGAATAGAGGCCCGGCTTGCGGCCCTTGCCCCAAAGCGCCGCCTTGACGGCGCCGCGGGCAAAAATCGTGCGGTCTTCCGCGTAGTGGGACAGGGTGATGCGCTCGCCCGGTCCGGCCAGGATGACCGAATGATCGCCGACGACGGAACCGCCGCGCAGCGAGGCAAAGCCGATCGTGCCGTCTTCGCGCGGTCCGGTATGCCCGTCCCGCACGCGCACGCTGTGATCGGCCAGCGAAACATTGCGGCCTGCGACGGCTGCCTCGCCCAAAAGCAATGCCGTGCCGGACGGGGCATCGACCTTGTGCTTGTGGTGCATTTCCAGAATCTCGATGTCGAAATCATCCGCGCCCAGCGCCCTGGCGGCCTGCTTGACCAGCACGCCGAGGAGATTGACGCCGAGGCTCATATTGCCCGATTTGATCACGGCCGCATGCCGCGCCGCCGCACGGATCTTGGCATCGTCCTCCGGCGAACAGCCGGTTGTGCCGATCACGTGGACGATGCGCGCCTGGGCGGCGAGTTCGGCAAAGGCGACCGTCGCGGCCGGAGCGGTGAAATCAAGCACGCCTTCAACGCCGACGAAGACCGACAGCGCGTCGTCGGTGACGGGGATGCCGAGATGGCCGACCCCGGCGAGTTCGCCCGCATCGAGGCCGATATGCGGTGAACCAGGGCGCTCGATCGCACCGGCAAGCACGGCCCCGTCGATGGCCTGGATTGCGCGGATCAGCGTCTGGCCCATGCGGCCGCCGGCGCCGACAACTGCAAGCTTCATTTCCGATGTCCCGCTCATTCGGCTGTTCCTGTCACTGGTGCTGGCTGCATGTCACTGTCGTCGATGATGGTCGACTCTTCCTTGCCCTGCAACTGATAGAAGCGTGCATAGATGCCGTTCGGCACCCCGAGCAGGGTTTCGTGCACGCCTTCCTCGACGATGCGTCCCGCTTCCATGACGACGATATGGTCGGCATTGACGATGGTCGACAGGCGATGGGCGATGACGATGGTCGTGCGGCCCTGCATCACGTGTTCCAGCGCCTGCTGCACGCGCTTCTCCGATTCATTGTCGAGGGCCGAGGTGGCCTCGTCGAGCAGGAGAATGGACGCGTTGCGGACAAGGGCGCGGGCAATGGAAAGACGCTGGCGCTGGCCGCCGGAAAGGGTCGCGCCGTTCTCGCCGACCTCGGTGCCGTAGCTCTGCGGCTGCAGGCGGATGAACTCGTCGGCATTGGCCAGTTTTGCCGCCTCGATCACCTCTTCGTCGGTGGCATCGGGACGCCCATAGCGGATGTTGTCGGCAATGGTGCCCTCGAACAGGTAGGGCTGCTGCGAGACATAGGCGATCGACTGGCGCAGGGATTTCTTGCTGACATAGGCAATGTCCTGCCCGTCGATGAGAATGCGGCCGCTGTCGATATCGTAGAAGCGCTGGATGAGGCCGATCAGGGTCGATTTGCCCGCCCCGGACGCGCCGATGATGGCCGTGGTCTTGCCGGCTTCGGCGGTAAAGCTGATGCCATGCAGCACGGGCACGTCGTTGCCGTAGCTGAAGCGCACATTGTCGAACTGGACTTCGCCTGTCGGGACGGTAATGGGCACAGCACCGATACTGTCCGCCTGACGCGGCTCCACATCGAGAATCTCGAAGAACATGCGCGCATTGACCAGGGATCGCTCCAAGCCTACCTGAACCCGCGCCAGGCGCCGGACCGGATCGTAGGCCAATAGCACGGCGGTCATGAAACCGAACATGGCACCGGGCGGCTCCATGTTGATGACGGCGCGGTAGCCGGTGTAGATGATCATCGATCCGATGGCGATGCCGGCAATCAGCTCGGTAATCGGCGTCGTGCGCTCGGAAACGCGCGCAATCTTGTTCGCCCGCTCTTCGGCGCGGGTGATCAGGTGGCTGATCTTGTTGCGCAACTGGTCTTCCATCGTGAATGCCTTCACGATGGCGATGCCCTGTGTCGCCTCCTGCATGGCGCCGAGGAGATGCGAATTCACCTGCACTGATTCACGATGGATGCTGCGCAGCCGCCTGGCCAGATAGCGCACGGTCAAAATCACCGGCGGTCCGATCAGCAGCGCAAACAGCGACAGGAGCGGATCGAGGATGACCATGGTGCTCACCAGGGCAATCAGCGTTGGAATGTCCTTGCCGACCGTCGTCACGGTGATGTCCATGAGCTCGCGAACCCCGGCGACGTTCTGGTTGATCCGCGCGGCAAGCTGGGCCGATCGCGTATCGTGATAGAAATCGAGGCCGAGCTTCATCAGGTGATCGAAAATGCGATGCTGGTAGCGCGCGATGATATTGTTGCCGATCTTCGCCATGACGACCGACTGGGTGTAGGTCGCAACACCACGGATGACGAAGGCAGCCAGAATGCCGAAGCTGATCGGGAGGATCAGATCCTCGCGCCGCTCGTAGTAGATCTTGTTGATCACGTCCTTGAAGATATAGGCCACGAACGCCGTGGTGAGTGCAACGGCCAGCATCGCGGCAAGGGCGATGGCATAGGATGATCTGTGGTCCCGAAGATTTTCGCTCAAAACACGCCCGATGACACGGCGCGCTTCGTTCGGATCGATTTTCTTCTTCTTGGTCTGATCATTCATGACGGACGGCAACTCGTTCGTATCAAGCGTTCAGGCAACGGTTTCGAGTGGTCGCGCCCTTCTTCAAGCTGACCCTATAACCTTATTGATCCGCCTTGCCTATCGGTTTTGGCCATCGTCGTGAACGGACAGGGCGGGTGTTGCCCTTCTGTCTCCGCGAAAAGTCTAATCCTTGCGCCAGCGGCGGCCCTCGGTTGCCACGCCGAAGCGGGTCGGCGTGCGCGAGAAGGCGGACAGCCCGCTGAGTGCCGCAAGCGGATGCGTGATGATATAGACCGGCGTCTCGGTCAGGATCTGGCGATGCGGTGCCTTGTCTTCGAAGGCTTCACGGAAAGACGGGTGTTTCAGCGGCTCCACGATTTTCTGGACGATGCCGCCAGCGAGATAGACACCGCCGCGCGCCATGAAGGTCAGCGCAAAGTCACCGGCAAGACGGCCGAGATAGGTGACGAACAGCGACAGGGTTTCCTTTGCCTCGGCGGATTCGCCGGAAAGGCCGGCCGCGGTGATGTCGGCAGGGCTCTGCAGCGTGGCCGGCGTTCCGGCAACCTTGCAGATCGCGCGGTAAATGTTCTGCAGGCCGCGGCCGCACAACAGCTGTTCGCCGGAAATGCGCCCCTCGATGTGTTCGATGTGCGGGAAGAGCTCGAGATCGCGCGCCGTGCGCGGGCCGATGTCCACATGGCCGCCTTCACCCGGTACGGGAACCCAGCTGTTGCGCGAGCGCACCATGCCGGCAACGCCAAGGCCGGTGCCGGGTCCGAGGACCGCACGGCTGCCATGCGGGTCTCCGGCGCCGCCGCCGAGTTTTTCCAGATGCTTGGGTTCCAGCGAGACGACGGCCAGCGCCTGCGCCTCGAAATCGTTGAGCACGGTGATGTCGGAAAGGCCTAGCGTTTCCATCATCTGGCGCGGCTTGACCACCCAGGCACAGTTGGTCAGGTCGATCTCGTCGCCCTCCACCGGCCCGGCAATGGCCAGGACCGCGGAGCGCGGCTGGATCGATGTATGGTCGAGGATGGCGTTCTGGATGGCCTCGTCGATGGTCTCGAAATCAGCCGTCTGGATGATGGGGAACTCTTTCGGTTCCGCATAGGCATCGACAAGAATGGCGAAACGCGCATTGGTGCCACCGATATCTCCAACCAGGATTGGAAATTTCATGATGCAATCGGTGTCTGCAGAAGTAACCATAAATTCCGTCCCCAATCTCAATCGTGCTGCGTCATGCTTAACCGTCAATCGGCGCGCAGCAAACCCTTCTTTTGTACAAGAACCTCGGCGGTTGCCCGGTTCAAGGCCATAGGAATGTCATAGACGATGCCGAGCCGCATCAGCGCCTTCACGTCCACGTCGTGCGGCATGGGCGACAGCGGGTCGACAAAGAAAATCAGACCATCGATCAGGCCTTCGGCAATGAGTGCACCGATCTGCTGGTCGCCGCCGAGCGGGCCGCTTTTGACCCGCGTGATCTGCAGCGACGGGCAGGACTCCATGATCAGTCTGCCGGTGGTTCCGGTGGCGACGATGGTGCAGGGCGCGAGCAGGCTCTCATAGGCGCGCGCGAAAGCCACCATGTCATCCTTTTTCTGGTCATGGGCGATCAGCGCGAGGCGAAAAGGCTGCTGCATCAAGAACTGCTCTGGTCCTGGTCTTAAATCGATTGAAACCCTATACTCAATTCGCGCCCGCCTGAAAAGACCGCAGACAAAAAAGACCTGAACCGGTGCTGCCTTGCCACTATCGCCGCCAGGCCCGCATGCCGGCCGGAGGCGGTCCGGACGCCTATTTCGTCTTGATCCGCTGCTTGGGCAAGGGCACGGCCGATGGCTGGTCCGGCACGACCGCCGGGACATCGCTGCCCGCCGCGGCCTTTGCCCCAAGCCCATAGGTGACCTGATCGACCGATTGCGGACCCGGCGCATCCAGGATCTGCGCGCAGGCCTTCGGCAGGTCCGACAGCATCATGATCTTGGGCTTGACCGGCTTCTCCGGTTCGGGTGCCTTGCGCCATGGCTCGTCGGTGAACCACCAGGCCAGCGATTTGTCACAACCGTCGGATGTGCCGATCGGCTCCTGCGGCTTGCAGTTGGGCGAGCCGGGCTGACATTTGATGCGGACATGGAAGTGATAGAAGTGTCCCCAATAGGGGCGGATCTTGGCCATCCAACTGCGATCGCCCTGCACGGTCTCGCAGAGTTTTTTCTTGATGCCCGGATGAACGAAGATGCGTTCCACCTCGTCATAGCTCGCGGCCCGTTTCAAAAGCGCCGCATGGGCGGGCGTCCATCTGTCCGGGTCGACATAGAGCGTGTCGCCCTTCAGCATGGACCTCGCTTCCACCTTTTCGCGCTGGTCGTTGGTGAAGCGGTAATTGGGCATGGGTGTGAGCCAGATATCCGCATCGAGACCGACCTGATGCGAGGCGTGGCCTGTCAGCATGGGGCCGCCGCGCGGCTGCGAGATGTCGCCGACCAGCAGACCCGGCCAGCCGTCCTTGGCGGCGGCGTCATGCGACAGCCGCTCCAGCAGGGCGATCATGCGGGGATGCCCCCAATTGCGGTTGCGCGACAGGCGCATGACCTGCCAGGTCGGGCCGTTGACCGGCAGCGCCACACCGCCGGCAAGGCAGCCCTTGGCGTAAAATCCCGTCGATTGCGCGGTGCCGAGTGTCGGCAGCCTGACCGCGCCGAAGAGCTGTTTGGCCGGACCATCCTCGGCAAAAACGGTCGTCGCTGCGGAAAAAGACAGGAGCGCCGTTAGTGCAAGACGCATCAGGGTTCTTGATTTCATGACCACTGTCCACCAAACGAGAGGCAATTCCCGCAAATTTGCAGCGGGAATCCGGGCTTTATGATGGCCAGATTCGCGCGAAAGTCGCAATATGGCAACGAGGTGCGTGCCTCGACCTGATTCGAATGGAAGCCATGTCATGAAAGCAGTCGTCTTCGAGCAATTCGGCCAAGCCCCGTCAATCCATACGGTGGCCGATCCGGTCCCGGCCTCGACGGGCGTTGTCATCAAGGTCGAAGCAACGGGACTGTGCCGCAGTGACTGGCACGGCTGGATGGGTCACGACCCCGATATCCAGTTGCCGCACGTGCCCGGCCACGAACTTGCCGGAACGGTTCAGGCTCTCGGCAGCCATGTCACCCAGTGGAAGATCGGCGACCGGGTCACCGTACCGTTTGTCGGCGGATGCGGCCATTGTTTCGAGTGCAACTCCGGCAATCATCAGGTGTGCGAACATCAGTTCCAGCCCGGCTTCACCGCCTGGGGTTCCTTTGCCGAATATGTCGCGGTGGATTTTGCCGATACGAATCTGGTCAGCCTGCCCGATACGCTGGATTTCGCCACGGCGGCAAGCCTCGGCTGCCGGTTCGTGACCTCATTCCGGGCGGTGGTCGATCAGGCCAGGGTGAAGCCCGGCGAATGGGTGGCTGTCCACGGTTGCGGCGGTGTCGGCCTGTCGGCGATCATGATCGCGACGGCCATGGGCGCCAATGTGATCGCGGTCGACCTGACTGCGGAAAAGCTTGCCTTCGCCCGGGAACTGGGCGCCGTCGCCACGGTGAACGGGTCGCAGCAGCGGGATATCGTCGGGGCCGTCAAGGAGATCACCAGGGGCGGGGCCCACGTCTCCATCGATGCGCTTGGCCATCCCTCGACCTGTTTCAATTCCATCGCCAATCTGCGCCGCCGCGGCCGCCACGTGCAAGTCGGCCTGATGCTGGGCGATCACGCCCGCGCGCCGATCCCGATGGACAAGGTCATCGCCTATGAGCTGGAAATCCTTGGCAGCCATGGCATGCAGGCCTTTCGCTACAAGGCGCTGATGGACATGCTGGAGCAGGGAAAGCTGGCCCCGCAAAAGCTGATCGGCAAGCGGATCGCCCTCGATGAAGCGCCGGCGGCCCTGATGGCGATGGACCGGTTCGAGGGAACCGGCATCAGCGTGGTCACGAAGTTTTAGAGCGTGGCTAGCGCCAGCTTCCGTCGCGCCACATCATCGAAAAAGCCGTTCCATAGTCGGGATAGCGGAAGGCGAAACCCAGTTTCTTGATGCGTGCATTGGAGACGCGCTTGTTCTCGCCGTAGAAGGAGCGCGCCATGGGCGTCAGTTCCGCGGTCTCGAAATGGGTTTCGGCCGGCGGTTCGATGCCCATCAGCTCGGCGGCATAGGCGACCACATCCTGTGGCGGTGCGGGTTCGTCGTCGGTGATGTTGAACACGCCGCCCTCGTTGCGTTCGGCGAGAAAGCGCAAGGCCCTGGCGATATCGTCCACATGAATGCGGTTGAACACCTGTCCCGTCTTGTTGAGGCGGCGCGCCGTGCCATTGGCAAGATTGACGAACGCATTGCGTCCCGGCCCGTAAATGCCGCCGAGCCGCAGGATCGCCAGCGGCACCTTGTGTTCATCGGCCAGTTTCTGCCAGTCATTTTCGGCATCGACCCGTTCGACAGAGCGCGCCGATACCGGATGGCACGGCGTGGTTTCATCGACCCAGGCACCGCCATAATCACCATAAACGCCGACGGTGGAGAGATAGCCGATCCATTGGAGTTTCGGCATGCCGGAGCGGATCGTCTCGCCGAATTGCGCATGAACGGGATCGCCGGTCTGCCCCGGCGACGTCG
Source organism: Phyllobacterium sp. MT110 (assembly GCF_058792715.1). Classification (NCBI taxonomy): domain Bacteria; kingdom Pseudomonadati; phylum Pseudomonadota; class Alphaproteobacteria; order Hyphomicrobiales; family Phyllobacteriaceae; genus Phyllobacterium; species Phyllobacterium sp. MT110. Next base: position 111,058 of record NZ_JBXAFE010000002.1, on the reverse strand, counting down.
AAATGACGATGTGGGTCACCTGTTCCAGGGCGCCGACGATTTCCTGCGATGCATGGGTGCCCTGAAACAGGAATGGTGTGATACCATCCTGTTTCAGCGCCGCGAATTTGTCGTTGTCGCGTGTCGTCCCGCCGATGAAATCCGTTGTGCCGGCCATGATCCGGGCAAAAGCCCGGGCGGAATAACCGGCCCCGAAGAGAAAAATCCGCATCATTGTTTCTTTCCTGCATTGCGCCATTCGGTCAGTACGCTGGCATCGCCTTCCTGCGCAGCATAGCGTATTTGCAGCGTAGCAAAATGCGCCGTATCGACAAGCTCCCCGAGCGCCCAGACGGCGGCACCACGCACGATGGGCGCGGGATCGTCGAGATGCCGCTCGACCAACGCAACCAGACCGGGTTGTCCGGAATTGCCGCTGGCAATGAGCACGTTGCGCAGGAAGCGGTCCCGGCCGATGCGCTTGACCGGCGAGCCGGAGAAGAGCGTGCGGAACGCGGCATCGTCAAGCGTGAGGAAGGTTGCCAGGTCCGGGGCTTTCAGATCGTCGCGCGCCTGCAGCCTGGCTTCCCGCGCCATCCCGGCAAATTTGTTCCACGGGCAGACCGCGAGGCAATCGTCGCAGCCATAGATGCGGTTGCCCATGGCCTTGCGGAATTCCGGCGCAATGGGCTCCTTGTGTTCGATGGTCAGATACGAAATGCAGCGCCGGGCGTCGAGCTGATACGGCGCCGGAAAGGCATTGGTCGGGCAGACGTCGAGGCAGGCATGACAAGTGCCGCAATGATCGGTTTCGCGTCCGTCCGGCTCGAGTTCCGCCGTGGTGAAGATCGTGCCCAGGAACAGCCAGGAACCATGGCTGCGGCTGACGAGATTGGTATGTTTGCCCTGCCAGCCCAGACCGGCCGCCTCGGCAAGCGGCTTTTCCATCACCGGTGCCGTGTCGACGAACACCTTGACGTTTTCGCCGGCAGCCCGCGACGCAAACCGGCTGGCGACGCCCTTCAGCTTGCCCTTGATGATATCGTGATAGTCACGGTTCTGCGCATAGACGGAGATGGCCGCCTTGTTCTTCCGGGCGAGGATGTCCAGGGGATTGCTGTCCGGGCCGTAGTTCATCGCCAGCACGATGATCGAGCGCACATCGGGCCACAGCGTCCGGGGGTCGGCGCGGCGCTCGGCGGTTTCCGCCATCCAGGCCATGCTGGCGTGGCGGCCTTTTTCCAGATAGTGGCGCAAGCGCTCTTCGGCGAGCGGAATGGCATCCGGCCGTGTAATCGCGACAAGCTCGAAGCCTGCGGCCCGCGCCTCCTCAATGATGAATTGCTTCAGCCGCTGCGGCTGCGCCTTTGGCCCTGAACGTGTCGCGGCTTTTGCATCCGCGGGCAGCATCAGAAATCCAGATCGCCGTAATGCGATGATGGCGGCAGGCCGCGCACGCGGTCGGACAGCAACGGGCGGAAGGACGGGCGCGATTTCATGCGCGTGTACCAGTCGCGGGCGGCCTTGTATTCCGACCACTTGATCTCGCCGAGATAGTCGAGAATGGAAATCGACGCGGCCGCGGCCATGTCGGCATAGCTCGGGGTCGGGCCGGCCAGCCAGTTGCGCGTCGCGGTCAGCCAGTCGATATATTTCATGTGCTGGGTGATATTCGCGCGGGCAGCCCGGATGGCGGTGGAATCCGGTGCGCCGCCGCCCTGTTCGGCGGTCATGTGCAGCTTGAAAATGCGCTCGCGCGCCATATGCCGCGTCACTTCGTTTTCGAACTTGATCAGAAACCAGTCGACGAGACGGCGCACTTCGGCGCGGTTGAGCGAATCCTCGGGAAACAGGCGGCGGCTGCGCTTCAGGGCGCCGCGCGTCTCATCGATATATTCGGAAATCACCGTGGCGCCGGCAACGGGAACATCGCCTTCCGCCAGCAGCACAGGCAGCGTCCCGGCAGGGTTGAGCGCCAGAAACTCCTTGCGTCTCGACCAGCTGTTTTCCTCGATCAGCTCAACTTCAATATCGTATTCGTTGAGGATAAGCCGGGCATAGCGCGAACCGGTGGACATCGGATGATGGAAAAGCGTCAACATGGCAGGTGTTTCATAAATCTTTCGAACTGGCATTTTATCGGGGGGCAGCGTATTGCTCGGCCGCCCTTGAGTCTATGCGAACCTATAGGCGCAACTGCGGCGTGAGACAAGCAAACAGCATGTGATCATCCTGACCGGGATCACCATCGGAAGTCATAATCATGGAATCGCAGACAATTGTCGAAGCCCTTTTTCTCGGATTGCTGGAAGGGTTAACAGAGTTTATACCGGTCTCCTCCACAGGGCATCTGCTGCTGGCCGGACGCTTCCTCGGCTTTGAATCAAACGGCAAGACATTCGAGGTTCTGATCCAGCTTGGCGCGATCCTGGCCATTCTCACCGTCTATTTCGGCCGCCTGCTGAAAATTGCCCGGGACCTCCCTAGCGATGCGGGCACCCGGCGTTTCGTCGCCGGCATTCTCGTCGCGTTCCTGCCGGCCGTCGTCATCGGCGTGCTGGCGCATGGGTTCATCAAGGCGGTGCTGTTTGAATCGCCGATGCTGATCTGCATCATGCTGATTGTCGGCGGAATCATTCTGCTCTGGGTGGACCGGCTGGACCTGAAGCCGCGCTACACCAATGTGATGGACTATCCGTTGTCGCTGTGCCTGAAGATCGGTTTCATCCAGTGCCTCGCCATGATCCCCGGAACCTCGCGGTCCGGCTCGACCATCGTCGGTGCGCTCCTGCTCGGCGCGGACAAGCGCTCGGCGGCCGAGTTCTCCTTCTTCCTGGCGATGCCGACCATGGCGGGCGCCTTTGCCTACGACCTCTTCAAGAACCGCGATGTGCTGACGCTCAACGATGCATCGCTGATCGCCATCGGCTTTGTCGCAGCCTTCATATCGGGCGTCTTCGTCGTGCGGTATCTTCTGGACTATGTCTCGCGGCACGGTTTTGCATTGTTTGCCTACTGGCGGGTGATCGTCGGTACGGTCGGCCTGATCGCGCTTATCCTGGCGAAGTAGGAAGACAAAAAACCCCGGTCGAAGCCGGGGTTTTTCTTTAAGTCTGTACCGCTGGAATCAGGCGGGTTTCTGGCTCGAATACTGCCCCTGCGCACGGAAGCGCCAGAGATAGGACGGCAGGATCGTCTCGATTGTCTGCGGCTGGATGCCGAGGCCTTCCAGCGTGCGATTTTCCTTCTTTGCCGCTTCGGACACAACGGAGTCCTTCTGCAGCAGCACCACCTGATCCTTGGTCAGAAGCGGTTTCGGCAGAAGGCCGAGAACAGAGCCCTGAATCTTGGCAACCCACCATGGAATGGAGACCAGGATGCGCTTGCGTCCGATGATACGCAGCGTTTCCTGCAGGCATTGGCGGAACGTCAGCACTTCGGCACCGCCGAGTTCATAGACCTGTCCGGCATTGAGCGAGCCATCGACGGAGCGGGCAAACACCTCTGCGAGATCGCCGACATAAACCGGCTGGAACCGGGTCTTGCCGCCACCGATCAGCGGCAGGAAGGGCGAGATGCGGGCCATGCCGGCAAAGCGGTTGAAGAAATCATCTTCCGGTCCGAACACGATGGACGGGCGGATGATCACCGCATCGGGCAATGTCTCGCGCACGGCCGCTTCGGCGCGGCCCTTGGTGCTGGCATAAAGCGAGGACGAGTGCGCATCGGCACCGAGCGCGGACATGTGGGTCAGCGGAACGCCGGCAGCGCGCGCAGCCTCGGCCACGGCGCGGGCGCCGAATTCATGCACGGTGCTGAAGCGCTGGGCACCGCTTTCATAGGCAATCCCGACGAGATTGATGACGTGATCGGACCCGGCAACGGCACGGTCGATCGACCAGCGGTAACGCAGATTGGCCTGAACGGCCTGAATCTGGCCGACACCGCCGAGGGGTTGCAGATGGAAAGCAAGGTCGGGCCGGCGCACGGCGACGCGAACACGATAGCCGCGCTTGGTCAGGGCCCGCACGACGTGACGACCGACAAAACCCGAACCCCCGAAAATCGTGACAAGTTTTGGCTTCGTGATTGTCATCTGGCACTCCTATGGAAATCGTCCAATATTCCCCTGCTGTTTAAAGCCTTTTGCCGCGAAGGCAAAGAGTGGATCGACAGCAGGTCTCGCGGCGCGTTGCCGCGCTTGGCCGGACGGGATTGTGCCGGGCGCCCGTTACCAGCCGCAGGCAGCGGAATAATCCGCAAGCACCCGGTCGACGGCGGCAATCAGGATGGCTTCCGGATTGCTGCGGTCCGCGGGATGAACGGCAAGATCGGGCAAAAACTGCCGCAGCAACGTTTCGGGAATGTCACGCCCGGCCAGAGCAGCCATGAGCGCGTTGACGGCCTGCATGGCTTCCGGCTCGGTCCAGTAATAGCGGATGCGGTCGCTGTAGCTGTAGTGGCGCTGAACATGCAGGGCATCGTCCGCTCCGTGGTAATGCGACGCCCAATGCCCCGGCTTTTCCAGCATGAGGCGTTCCATGGCGCGGGCAAGCGGGCGTTCGCCGTAAGCCTTGTCCAGTTCCGACGCGATCAGGTCGAGCCCGTAGAGCGCTTCGCGCAGGGCAAAGGTCAGGCCGGGGCCGACTTTGAGAATCGGAAACCCGTCGCGCACGAGCGCGGAAAGCGACTGCACGGTCTGGTAGTCGGTGGAATGGGCTTCGAACACGAATTGCGGTTCGTGCGCCAAGAGTTTCGTCAGCGCCACGGCCTGATCCGGCCGGTATTCGACGACATTCTCATTGCCGAACTCGACGCCGGGCTGCACGACAATACCGATGACGCGGTCGAAGGCAGCCTGAAGTCCTTCGCTGGCAAAGCGTGCGCGGTGCACGGCAATGGTGTGGCGTGCCGCATCCGGGCTGGTGGGCGTGACCTCGGTGAGTTCATGGTCCGCGCCGCCCGGAACCGGTACTTCCGTGCCGATGATGTAATTGGGCAGAGCAAAGCCGCTTGCCGCTGCCGCATGCTCGGCGACCTTGGCGAGCCGTGCGGCGCGCTGGGCCGTAACCTCGTCATCGAGCGCCGGCGGCTCCCCGGCGCAGCCCATGCTGGCGTCCAGATGGATTTTGGTGAAGCCGGCCTGGATATAGTCGATGACCATGGCTTCGGCTTTGGCCATGGCCTCTTCCGCCGGCAGCTTGCGCCATGGATTGGGGCCGAGATGATCGCCGCCGAAAATGAGATTGTTGCGGTCAAAGCCTTCTTCGCGGGCAATCGCTTCGACGAAGACGACGAAATCGACCGGCGTCATGCCGGTATAGCCGCCATATTGGTTGACCTGGTTGCACGTTGCCTCGATGAGGACGATCTGTCCGTGCTTTTTGCCGCGCCGCAGGGCCGCCCTGATGACAAGCGGATGGGCGGAGCAGACGGATGTGATACCGGCATTGTCACCATTGCGGTGCGCCGTGGCCAACTGGGCGAGGGACTTGAACATCTTACTTCCTTGGTGTCGCAGCGATGAACTGGTCGAGTTCCGGGAAGGCCGATGTGCCTTCCATGGGGCCGCGGCGGGTCACGTTACGGGCGCCGGCGGCATTGGCATAATCGAGCGCCTGCGCCGCCGCATGGCCGAGACGGCGGCAGGTGAGATAGGTGGCGCCGAAGCAGTCGCCGGCGCCGGTCGGGTCGATTTCATCAACGAGGAATGCCGGGCGGCTGACACTGCCCGCCTTGGTGTACAGCGCCGAGCCATGCTGGCCGCGCTTCACCACGATTTCCGCAATGCCGGAGGCGAGGAGCTCTTTGATCGCTTCGTCTTCGGTGGCCGCCGGGCAGGCCACGAAAAGCTCGTCGCCCGATGGCAGGAGCAGGTCGCTCGCCGCCACGAGAGCCTTGAACTGGCGTCCGGTCTCGTCACCGGCGGCCAATTCCTTGCGCATGTTGGGGTCGAGCGAGAGCGTGCCGCCGCGCTGCTTGATCTCCCGGAGGGCATAGTCGATGATCGGCCAAACCGCTGGGATCGACAGCGCTGATCCCATGACATGCAAATGACCGGCGCGTGCGATCAGGACCCTGGCGCTGTCGTTCAGGTCGATGTTGCCTGCGGCGCTGCGGGCGATGTTGTAGACGAAATCGCGCGTGCCATCATCGGCATAGCGGACAAATGCACTGCCCGTGGGATAATCGGGGCTGACGGCGATGGCCGAGACATCGGCACCGTCCCGGCGCAGCCGTTCGACATTCAGGCGCCCGAAATCGTCATTGCCGACCGTGGCAATGATACCGGCCTGTCCGCCGAGTTTGGCGACCTGGTCGATAAAGATAGCCGGCGCACCACTTGGAAAAGGTCCGATCAGCGACTGGGCGTCGAGGAATCCCTTGCCGATCGTGGTGGCCATGATCTCGACGAGGATTTCGCCAACGGTAATGGTCGGGCCAAGGCTCTCCGGGGCCAGGGAGGAAGGGGTCACGTCAACCGTCATGTCGCTGTCTGCCTGTTGTCTCGCGCTTGAATCGTCAACGCGCTCGGCACAAACAGATAAGCTCTATTATTTCCGTGTCAACAAATAAATCTTTACGCGCGACAAGTTTTGCATCAGGCTGACATGCGCAGCATGATCTCGGCGTTCAGCAATATCCGTTCATTGGCAGGCAACTCGAATTTCGAGTCCTGGTGTTCGCCGAGCTTGTGGAACAGTAGGGCCGCCGCCAGTCTGCCGATCTCGTTGTAGTTCTGGGCGACCGTCGTCAGGGGTGGGCACATGTAGCGCGACAGGGGCTGATCGTCATGGCCGGCGACGCGCAGATCGCAGTCCTCGCCGCGCCCGACCTTCACGCCGGCCTGGAAGGCGGCGGCAATCACGCCGAAAGCCACACGGTCATTGGCGCAGAGCACGGTTCTGGTGGGAAAGCCGCCATCGCGCAGGATCTGGGTCGTGGCATCGAACGCAGATTTCTCGAAATCCCAGTCGGCGGCCTGTTCTACTTCGATGACGCGGGGCTCAAGCTTCAGGCTGTCCATCGCTTCGCAATAGGCCTCGCGCCGTTCAAATGCGTTGCTGTTGACCGGCGGCATGCCGAAATAGCAGGGCGCATCGCCGGAGCGGGTGAGATAATCGACAATAAGCTGGAAGCTCTGCCGGTTGTTGGTGCCGACGAAGGGCGAAACCGTATCCAGGGGTGAGTCCACATAGATCATGGGGATGGACTCGCCCAGTTTCAGCAGTTTTTCCTGGTGCGACTGTACGCCGAGCGGCGCGATGATCGACCCTGCGACATTCATCGACTTGAAGGTTTCGATGGCGCGCTCTTCCAGTTCCGGCTTGCCGTCGGAACTGAGAACGAAGGCGAGATAACCCGCCTGTTCGGCGATGCCTTCGATCCGACGGGTCAGGGCCGTGTAGAACGGATCTGTTGAATTCGGGATGATGATGCCGAGAATATTGGTGCGGCGGCGATTGAGATTGACCGCGAAAATATTCGGGCGGAAGCCGGACTGCTTGACCGCAGCCTCGATGATGTCGCGAGTCTTCTTGCGCACGGAGCTGGGGTCGTTGAAGTATTTCGACACGGTGGGCCGCGACAGGCCGACAAACGCGGAAAAGTCTTCCATTGTTCTGATCGTCTTTTTCACCGCGTGCATTCCCTTTTCACGACCGATTCGCCTGTTTTAGGAGACATCGCCGTGCTTGTGAAGAAAATGTCGTGAGACAATTTCATCGGTCTTTCCGTTTGCATGCCTGGCACCCGCAACCCGCGAGGCCAATCAAAAATTTACAGAGCCGATCACATGCGTCAAGTTTTTGATTGAACCACAACAATTCTGGATCATGTCAAACTTTCGCTCCTGTAACGTTCGGCACCCGGCAATGTTCCCTGCCGGCGATAGTGGAAGCACGCCGGCCATGGCGAAGGTCACTGCTTCGGCAGAAATCCGCCCTGCAGATTCTTGTATACAGACCTGCGAATATTTTGGTATGACTTATTTTAAGTTTACGTGCGTAAAGTTCGTAGACTTAACCTTGGAGGAGGAGAGAATGAGCGTTACCTTGAGGAGGGCAACGCACCTGCTGCTCATGACCGCCGCCACCGGCGCTCTTGCCAGCACTGCGTCTGCAGAAGAATTGACCATCGCGACCGTCAACAATGCCGATATGATCGTGATGCAGAAATTGTCGCCCGAATGGGAGAAGGCGACCGGCAACAAGCTCAACTGGGTGGTCCTGGAAGAAAACGTGCTGCGTCAGCGTGTGACCACCGATATTGCCACCAAAAGCGGCCAGTTCGATATCCTGACCATCGGCGGCTACGAGGAGCCGATCTGGGGCAAGTCCGGATGGCTGGCATCGGTGGATGACCTCGGCGACGATTATGATTACGCCGATCTGCTCGATCCGATCAAAAAGGGCCTCACCGTCGACGGCAAGCTCTATGCGGTCCCGTTTTATACGGAAAGCTCGTTCACGCTCTATCGCAAGGATCTCTTCGATGCGGCGGGCCTGACCATGCCGGATCAGCCCACCTATGACCAGATCAAGCAGTTTGCCGCCAAGCTGACCGACAAGTCGAAAGAGCAGTACGGCATCTGCCTGCGCGGGAAGGCCGGGTGGGGCGAGAACATGGCGTTCCTCGGAACCATGATCAACACCTATGGCGGGCGCTGGTTCGACATGGACTGGAAACCGCAGATCAACTCGGCGCCGTGGAAAGAGGCCATCGCGACCTATGTCGATCTGATGAAGAAGTATGGCCCGCCCGGTGCGACCTCGAACGGTTTCAATGAAAACCAGGCGCTGTTTGCCACGGGCCACTGCGCCATGTGGATTGATGCGACATCGGCGGCCGGCCGTGTTTTCGATCCCAAGCAAAGCAAGGTGGCGGACAAGGTGGCGTTCACGCGGGCACCCGTTCAGGTGACAGCCAACGGCGCCGGCTGGTCCTGGGCCTGGACCCTGGCCATTCCCGCCACGTCGAAGAAAGTCGACGCGGCGAAATCCTTCCTGAAATGGGCGACGTCGAAGGAGTACGTCAAGCGGGTTGCCGCCAGTGAAGGCTGGGTTGCGGTTCCGCCGGGAACACGCAAATCCACCTATGACAATCCGGACTATCAGAAGGCCGCGCCGTTTGCCGCAACGGTTCTGAAATCCATCATGGCGGCCGACCCGACAAAGCCGACGAAAGATCCTGTGCCCTATACCGGCGTGCAGTTCGTGGCCATTCCCGAATTCCAGGCGTTCGGTACGACGGTCGGCCAGCTGATATCGTCGGCACTCGCGGGCACGCAAACCGTCGACCAGGCGCTGGATTCCGGGCAGCGGCAGGTGGAGCAGATCATGACCCGCGCCGGTTATATCAAATAGCCTCTTGCCGTGGCCCGCATGGAATGTGCGGGCCACGGCATACTGCAAGCCAGCGCTCTCTGCAACAGGATGGATTTGCCATGAAAGCCATTCAATTCACTGGCCTCGGCATTGCCGGTCTCGCCGATCTTGATGAGCCGCAACTTGCGCCCGGCCATGCGCTGGTCCGGGTGATGGCATCCGGTCTGTGTCATACGGATATCGACGTGCTGCATGGGCGATACGGTAACGGCGCCTTTCCGCTTGTTCCCGGCCACGAATATGCCGGTATCGTCGAAATGATCGCGGACGATGTCACGGATGTGCGTCCCGGCGACCGTGTGGCCATCGATCCCAACATTCCCTGCGGCACATGCCGGTCCTGCCGCAAGGGATTGACCAATCTGTGCGACCGCCTTGAAGCCTATGGCGTCTCGCGCAACGGCGGCTTCGCGCAGTACAGTACGGTCAACACCGCGCACCTGCATGGCATCGGCCATCTGCCTTTTCACATTGCAGCGCTTGCCGAACCGCTGGCCTGCGTGCTCAACGGGCTCGGCAATGCCCATGCCGTACGTGCCAAAAACGCCCTTGTCTTCGGCGCGGGCCCGATCGGCTTGCTGATGGCCCTGTCGCTGCAAGCGGAGGGCGTCGAGGATGTCAGCATTGCCGACATCAATGAGGACCGGTTGAGCTTTGCCCAATCGCTCGGCCTCAAGCCGATGGTATCCGGCTCGGCTGCGCTTGGGAAGCAGGCGAAGGCGTTTGATTTTGTCGCCGATGCAACGGGTATCGCCAGGGTGGTGGAAGAGATGATCGCCTACACGGCCGATGGCGGAACGGCGCTGGTTTTCGGGGTCAGCGCGCCGGACGCACGCATTCAGATCGCCCCGTTCGAAATTTTCCGCCGCCAGATCAGTCTCGTCGGCTCCCACTCGCTCAACCGCAATATTCCCGACGCCTTGGCCATATTGCAGCGCGACAACGGAACCATGGCAAGGCTTGTCTCCCATCACCTGCCGCTGGATGACATTCTTCCCTATCTCGCGAAAGGGGCAGCAACGCCGCAGACCATGAAAGTACAATTCTCGGCAGAATAAATCTTCCAGAGGTTTGCTTCGGGTTAAGACTTGGGTAGCATAACCCCGGACCGGTCAGAATCGGTCAATTGAGGGGGAACATACAATGGACGGCAATATTCCGAGCCCGGAAGTCTTTACCCATGTGCGTGTGATCATCGGTATCATTTTGGGCCTGAGTATTTCCCGGCTGCTCACCGGTGTCGCCCGCATCATTCAGCATCCGCTGCGCAAGAATATTTATCCGATTCATCTTGGCTGGGTATTCTTCACCTTTCTGACCGTGGTGCATTTCTGGTGGTTTGAATTTTACCTGCACCAGACTTTGGTGTGGAAGTTCGAGGCCTACCTCTTCGTCATTTTTTACGCCAGCCTGCACTTTCTGGCCTGCGGTATGCTTTTTCCCGACAGCATGGACGGGTATTCCGGCTACGAAAACTACTTCATGTCGCGGCGCGCCTGGTTCTTCGGTCTGTTGATGGCGATCTTCCTGGTCGATTTCGCCGACACGGCGATGAAGGGCCGGGAGCATTTTCATTCGCTCGGACCTGTCTATCCCCTGCGCAATCTTTTCCTGATCAGTGTCTGCGGTGCCGCTGCCTATCTGCGCGAGCAGAGGATGCAGTGGCTGTTCCTCAGCCTGGCGCTTGTCTGTCAGCTCGTCTTCATCCTGATCCAGTTCGACACGATCTGAAAACGGCAAAGAAAAACCCGCCGGTCCTGGGACCGGCGGGTTTCGTTTCAGTCAGAACGTCAGGAGAAGCTTAGTTCTTTTCCTGCTTCTTCAGAGCGGCACCGAGGATGTCGCCCAGCGAAGCGCCGGAGTCGGACGAACCGTACTGTGCAACGGCTTCCTTCTCTTCAGCGATTTCCAGCGCCTTGATGGAGACCTGCAGCTTGCGGGTCTTCTTGTCGAAGGCGATGACGCGGGCGTCGACCTTCTGGCCAACCGTGAAGCGTTCCGGACGCTGTTCGTCACGATCGCGGGAAAGATCCGCACGACGGATGAACGAGTCGAGATCGTGGTCAACCAGACGGACTTCGAGGCCGCCATCGGTGATCCCCGTGACTTCAACGGTTACAACGGCGTTCTTGCGCAGTTCACCCGAGGTTGCTGCTTCACCGACCTTGTCGCCTGTGAGCTGCTTGATGCCGAGCGAGATGCGTTCCTTCTCGACGTCAACATCGAGAACCTGCGCCTTGACGACGTCACCCTTGTTGTACTCTTCGATGACCTGTTCGCCCGGACGGTTCCAGTCGAGGTCGGAGAGGTGAACCATGCCGTCCACATCGCCATCGAGGCCAATGAACAGGCCGAATTCGGTCTTGTTCTTGACTTCGCCTTCGACGATCGTGCCGACAGGGAACTTGTCTGCGAAAGTCGTCCATGGGTTGTCGAGGGTCTGCTTGAGGCCCAGCGAGATGCGGCGCTTGACCGGATCCACTTCGAGAACAACGACTTCGACTTCCTGCGTGGTCGAGAGCAGCTTGCCCGGATGCACGTTCTTCTTTGTCCAGGACATTTCGGAAACGTGGATAAGGCCTTCGATGCCTGGCTCGATTTCGACGAATGCACCGTAGTCGGTGATGTTCGTAACCGTACCGGTGATCTTTTTGCCGATCGGGTACTTCGCACCGATACCATCCCAAGGATCGCTTTCGAGCTGCTTCATGCCGAGCGAAATACGATGTGTTTCCTGGTTGATGCGGATGATCTGAACCTTGACCGTCTGGCCGATGTTCAGGATTTCCGACGGATGGTTGACGCGGCGCCATGCCATGTCGGTCACGTGCAGCAGACCATCGATGCCGCCGAGGTCAACGAACGCACCGTAATCGGTAATGTTCTTGACGACGCCTTCAACGACCTGACCTTCTTCAAGGTTCTGGACGATTTCAGAGCGCTGTTCAGCACGGCTCTCTTCAAGAACGGTACGACGCGAAACAACGATGTTGCCGCGACGCTTGTCCATCTTGAGGATTTCGAAGGGCTGCGGGTTGTGCATCAGCGGGGTAACGTCGCGGATCGGACGGATGTCGACCTGCGAACGCGGCAGGAAGGCGACGGCGCCGTCGAGATCGACGGTGAAACCACCCTTGACCTGATTGAAGATGACACCATCGACGCGCTCGCCGCGGTTGAACTTCTCTTCAAGACGGACCCAGCTCTCTTCGCGGCGTGCTTTTTCACGCGACAGAACAGCTTCGCCGAGGGCGTTTTCGATACGCTCGACGTAGACTTCAACGATATCGCCAGGCTTCAGCGAGCCGTCTTTGGCTTTCGCGCCGAATTCCTTGAGCGGTACGCGGCCTTCAACCTTGAGGCCGGCGTCAATGATCGCCATGTCTTTTTCGATGGCGACGATACGGCCCTTGACGACATAACCTTCAGCAAGGTCATTGGTGGCAAAGGACTCGGCGAGAAGAGCTTCGAAATCTTCGCGCGTTGGATTGGCTTGAGACATAAATACTCCTGGTGTGTCCGGACATCGTCATCGGACACAGCACCGGTGGTTCGTGTTGCGGTTCATCTGCGGGCCAATCCGCCCTATGCGGGCAATCCGGTGCATGGACTGGTAGCAGATGCTGGTTTAATGCCTGTTTCCCACCAAAGCCTGATCAATCAGTTTTTTGGCAGCAAGAAACGCGGTCTCTATATCCATTTCCGTCGTATCTAGCAAGTGCGCGTCGGCAGCGGGCTTCAATGGCGAGTCCGTGCGGCCCATATCGCGGGCGTCGCGGCGGGTAAGATCGGCCAGAATCTCCTCATACTGGACGGCCGCGCCCGAGGATTTGATTTCGTCAAACCGCCGCTTCGCCCGCGCTTGCGGGGAGGCGGTGATGTAAAGTTTGACCGGCGCGCCCGGGCAGACCACCGTTCCGATGTCGCGCCCGTCGAGCACGGTGCCGGGGGAGCGCTGGGCAAAAGCCTGCTGGGCGGCAACCAGCGCCCGCCGGACCGCGGGCATGACGGCAACCTTGGAAGCCGCTTCGCCCACATCATGCGTGGACAGGGCTGCCCGGTCGAGTTTCGACAGATCGATACCGCGTGCCGCCTTTTCCGCCAGAAATTCGTCGTCGAGCGCCATGTTTTGGTCGAGCAGCGCCTTGGCAACCGCGCGGTATGTCAGCCCGGTATCAAGATGATGATAGCCGTAATAATCGGCGATCCGCCGGGCCAGCGTGCCTTTGCCCGATGCAGCCGGTCCGTCGATGGCAATGGTGAAAGACGGCGCCGGCGCGTGGATATCGTCCTTTTCATCGCGGTCAAACAGCCAGTTGCCGAGGGCGAACAGCAGATAGGCCGCGGCAAGGACGAGGGTGATCAGCGGCGTGATGCCGATCGTGACGAACGCGAACCCGCCTACCGTGGTCGCCAGTGCGGAAAGCCATGCCGGCAGATAGGCGGACATGTTCTGCAGCAGCGCATCGATGGCGAATATCAGGGCAAACTGGAAGACGAACAGCCAGAACAGCAGGGCGAAGAGCCCGAAGCGGATTTTCAGCGCAAACCGTTCAATGGCGTAGGCAACGCCAACAATGACCAGGGAGGTGAGCAGGAAAAACATCAGGCACTCCCTGCCTGCAGGGGAGCCGTTGTCAACGCAGTCTGCAAATGGACAGCAGGTTCGATCATCGCTCTCTGTTTCTTGCCTTTGCGCCCATGAGGAAGCCTATGCCATAACCGACGATTGATCCGAACGCGGGCGGCAGAAGCAGAAACTGATAGGGCATCCAATCGCTTGTTCCCGCAGTCTCAGGCACGGACACATCCGGCCGGGAACCATCGGAGACATTCCACGCATAGAGGAAGATCAGGAGCAAAGGAAGAACGACCCGCATGATCGAACTCAAAATGCCGGGCCATGGCTGCGATGATCCACTGGAAATTGTGCCGCGATAGGCGCTTCGTCCCGCCCAGACGACGAACGGAACGCTCGACATCATATAAAGGGCGTAAACCGTCAGGGCGGAAAAAAGCGCGCTCATCGGTATCAGGCTGGTGTTTCCTGCACGGAAATCTCGGCACCCATGCCGCTCATCATGTCCATGAATTCCGGAAAGCTCGTGGCAATCATGGTGGAGTCATCGACGGTAACGGGTTTTTCTGCGACGAGGCCCATGACGAGGAAGCTCATGGCAATGCGATGATCGAGATGGGTCTCGACCGTGCCGCCTCCGAGGTTCTTGCCATCCGGGTGGCCGCGTACGCTCAGGGTTTCCGGGCCTTCCGTGCAATCGACGCCGTTGGCCTTGAGGCCGTTGGCAACGGCCGAAAGGCGGTCCGATTCCTTGACCCGCAATTCCTCGAGGCCGTTCATCACGGTCTCGCCGGTGGCGAAGGCCGCCGCGACGGCGAGCACGGGATATTCATCGATCATCGAGGGCGCCCGGTCAGCCGGGACGATCACGCCTTTCAGCTCGGAGGCGCGCACGCGCAGGTCCGCGACATCCTCGCCGCCGGCAAGGCGGGCATTGAGAACCTCAATACTGGCGCCCATGTCCTGCAAGGTCAGAATGAGGCCCGTACGGGTCGGGTTCATCAGCACATTGCGAATGGTGATATCGGAGCCGGGCACGAGCAGTGCCGCCACCAGCGGAAACGCCGTCGACGACGGGTCGCCGGGCACGTCGATGATCTGGCCGGTGAGCTTGCCCTGGCCCTCGATGCGGATGTGCCGGACATTGTCCTTGTCGGTTTCGACGGAAAGATTGGCGCCAAACCCCTGCAGCATCTTTTCCGTATGGTCGCGCGTCATGACCGGTTCGATGACCGTTGTCATGCCCGGTGTGTTGAGGCCCGCCAGCAACACGGCTGATTTGACCTGTGCCGAAGCCATCGGAACCCGGTAGGTAATGGGGGCGGCAACCTTGGGGCCGCGTAGTGTCAGCGGCATGCGGTCACCGTCTGATGCAGTCACCTGAACGCCCATTTCCCGCAGGGGATTAAGCACGCGGCCCATGGGGCGCTTGGATAGGGAGGCGTCGCCAATGAAGGTGGTTTCCATCGCGTAGACGCCGACGAGACCCATGGTGAGGCGGGCGCCCGTGCCGGCATTGCCGAAATCGAGCGGCGCTTCCGGCTGCAGCAGGCAGCCATTGCCGGTGCCCTGAATGATCCACACATCGCCTTCCCTCGCGATTTTCGCACCCATGGCCTGCATGGCCCGGCCGGTGTTGATCACGTCCTCGCCTTCCAGCAGGCCGGTGATGCGGGTCTCGCCCGAGGCGAGGCCGCCAAACATGAAGGAGCGATGCGATATCGATTTGTCTCCGGGAATCCGGATATCTCCGGACAGGGCCTTGGAACGGCGGGCGGTGGCGGGCTTGGGCAATGCGGAATGGGACATGAGTACGATCAATCACAAGGAAAATTGGTGTTTCATCTCGAGCCTGTAGGCGTCGGCGTTCCTAACACAGCTTGTTCGTCCGGTCATCTCGCAAATGCATAGTTCGGCCGAACGGCAATCTCGCGTCGTTTTGGCTTTGACAAATGCGCTGAATTGCGTTTATGGGACCAGAAATCCATTTGATGAGCGCTGGCATAAACGGTTGGACGATGGCATACCGGATGCAGGCGCAGCCAGAAGACGAGGCATAACGTGGTAAATCCAAAACTTGGTACCAAGCGAGTCGACCCTGAAACAGGTCAGAAATTCTACGATCTGAACCGCGATCCGATCGTCTCCCCTTATACGGGCAAGAGCTATCCGCTCAGCTATTTTGATTCGACTGTTCCTTCCGCGCGTGAGGAAGAGGAAGAGGTCGAGACCGAAGAACTCGATGTCGTTCTGGAAAAGCCGGAATTCGTTTCGCTTGAAGAAGCCGATGGCGATGTCGATGGCGACGTGCCGGATCTGGGCGACGACGTCGATGTGGATGTCGATGATGCCGATGATGATGACACGTTCCTTGCCGAAGACGAGGAAGACGAAGATGACGACGTTACCGATATCCTCGGCGGCGGCATCGGCGAAGACGACGAAAACTGATTTTGAACAAGGTCTTTCGCTCTTCCGAAAAATAACGGAAATATCCGGCGAATAGACCTTGATCTTCTCTGCGGCGGGCGATATGTACCCGCCTCGGAACGGTTCCCAACCGTTCGACTGTCCAGCCGGATTTATCCGGCTTAGCCGAAACCGGCTAATGGAATGGGGCCATAGCTCAGCTGGGAGAGCGCTTGCATGGCATGCAAGAGGTCAGCGGTTCGATCCCGCTTGGCTCCACCAAATCTTCAGTGATTTCAGAATTTTGTCCACGGCACATGGTTGCCGCTTCAGCGCAGCCGCGAGCGCGCAGTCGGCAGCAGGCGTGTCACGAGTGGCTTGCCGGTGAGATAGGCTGCAAGCCGTGTCTGCTCCGACAGCCATGCCGCGTCGTTCTCCAGTGCCGCCTTATGGGTTTTGCGTGCGGACTCATCGTCAAACCGGGAAAAGACCGCCAGCACATTTTCATTTTGCCGCACGGGCAGCCGGGTGAACGTGTTTTCGCCGTGCTCGGATGTGAAGACGGCAACCGGATTGTCGCCTCGTCCTTGCAGGAGCGGCGCGACGGACGTGCTGTAATAGCTGTGGAAGCCCTGGTCCGCAGGCCGCTTGAGTTGATAGGTGACCACTTGAAACACCGCCGGTGACGCTGCTTCGGTCGGCGATGCCGGCCGGGCGGCTGGAAGCGAAAACCCGCTGGATGATTCGGCGGGGTGAAGCAGCAGTACATTGTCGGAATCGATCATGGTGCCGTTTGCCCTGTCGCGGTGCGCGCGCCAGACCGGGCCGTCATAGAACGCGGTCAACGCCCCGTACCGGGTTGCCATATCTTCAAAGCCACGCAGCCAGACAAAGGCGTCGGGATCATCCGGATCGCGGAACTGGCCGATGACGGTCATGCCGCAGGCTTCCTGGCTTTCCAGAAAATGGGTGTCGAACAGGTCGATGAGGTCGTCACGGCGGCCGGGATGAAGCGTATAGCGCCTGAGTTCGACGATGGAACTGAAATGCCTCCCCGCCGCCGCGGTCCGCTGAACAGCCTTTGATTGCATCAATTCGGGCATCTCGTTCAATCCTCCCCATAAAACAGACCGGTCATCCTGTTTTTAATAAAACCGGTTGTCCTGTTTTTGTCAACTTGTTAGTCTGCGGCGGCATGAGGGGCTGACATGGCAAAGGATTCGATCGGAAAGCCGAAGAGGGTCAATGATCCGCAGGGAATGCGTTCACGCATCCTCGATGTGGCAGCGGACCTTTTCCAAAGGCGCGGCTATCATTCGACGAGCGTTCAGGATGTCGTTCAGGCGGCCGGGGCGACAGGCGGTGCCTTGCATCATCATTTCCCCACCAAGAAGGCCCTGGGGCTTGCCGTCATAGAAGAACGGGTGGCGCGCGAGGTCAACGCAACCGCGATCGAGCCGGTGCTGCGGGCAGACCGGCCGAAGACTGGCGTCCTGGCGTTTTTTTCCGCCGTGGCCGGCGAACTGGAGCGTCATCAGGCGGTGACGGGATGCCCGCTCAACAATCTCGCCATCGAGCTTTCGCTGGCTGATCCTGATTTTCGCCATGCGTCCAACGCCATCTTTGAGCGTTGGGTCGGGGTGCTTGCACAGAGATTCCAGGATGACGATCCGGCACTCGCACCCCGGCAGGCCGGGGCGCTGGCCACATTGGTGATCGCCGCCTATTCCGGCGCCATGGCGATGGCCAAGGCCAGCCAGAGCGCGCTGCCGCTGCGCGATTGCGCGGTGCAGTTGGAAAAGCTTTTGCCCTAGAGTTCAGACGCTGAGCCGCTTGTCAGGCCTGTCGCGAGAAAACCACCGCCGTGAACAAGAGCACGCCAGCGAACACGATCATCGAGCCGATGCCGACCAGCGGTTCCATCGCGGCATTGCCAAGCGACAGGAAATACAGCGGCGGTATCATCACAACGACACCCACGGTGTAGACAATGAACTGAAGCATTGGCAGGCGTCCGGCGGCCTTTGCCGGGTTGAGCGCGTAGTAGGTGCCGAATATCGCGCTGCTGACCCAACCGAGAAGATTGAGATGGGCGTGGGCGGGAAAGGCGCTGTGATCGCCCGATATCCCCATTTGCAGCCCCATGATGATACCCAGTAGAAACAAGATCGTCGCGGATTTGAAGAACAGCTGCGAAACCTGTGGCATGAGCGCATTCTTTCTCTGAACAGACATGACAGTCTGTGCAAATCTATAGTCTCGAATTCGGATTTGTGCCAGAGCACCGCCGCTAGCAAAAAATAGGTAGGTTGCCCTCGCCGGAGACTATTTCGCGGGCCCGTGCGGCGTTTGCTGTTTTCGACTGGATTAGCGCGAGAAAATCGATCAAACCATTCTGAAAAAGATCAGAATCGAGGAAGCTCCCATGTCTGCCCGCCCGGTTGCCCTTTCCGGAACGCCCGAATCATCCCTGGCGCGCACCGGCGTCCTGTTGATGCTGCTGGGCATGCTGATGTTCGCCCTGAACGATGTGATGGGCAAATGGCTGGTATCGACCTATTCCGTCGGTCAGGTCGTCTTTGTCCGCAGTGTCGCCGCCCTGATCATTCTCGCGCCATTCCTCTGGTATTCGGGACCGAAGAAAATCCTGCAGGTGGACCGCCCCATCCTGCAGCTTGCCCGCGTTGCCGCGTCGACGGCGGAAATTTTCGCCTTCTACTTTGCCGTCGTCTATCTGCCGCTGGCCGATGTCATGACCTATTGGCTGGCTGCCCCGATCTATGTCGCCGCGATCTCGCCGCTCGTGCTGAAGGAGCCCGTCGGCTGGCGCCGCTGGAGCGCCATCATCGTCGGTTTCATCGGCGTCGTCATTGCCCTGGAGCCGTCGTCGCAGGCCCTCACGCCACAGGCCATCATTTCCATTCTGGGCAGCATGACCTTCGCCCTGATGCTGCTGCTCGGCCGTTCGCTGCGCGGCACGCCCGATACGACGCTGGTGTTCTGGCAGATCGTCGGTGCCGGCCTTGCGGGCGCCGCCTCGCTCTATTTCGACTGGAAACCGGTCAGCCCAAGGGATCTGGTTCTGCTCGCCGTGCTCGGTGTTGTCGCCATGCTGGCGCACATGCTCGTCAACCGTGCGCTCAAGATGGCCGATGCGGCAACCGTTGCGCCGCTGCAATACACGCTTCTGTTCTGGGCCATCGTGTTCGGCTGGCTGGTGTTTGGCGACGTGCCGCGCCTGCCCATGCTGATCGGTTCAGGCTTTATCGTGGCGTCGGGCCTGTTCATCTTCTTCCGCGAACAGCAGCTGAAGCGGCAGGGGCGGATGAAGGCGGAACCGGCGGAAGCCATCGTTACCGGTTCCGGCGATCCGGTCTGAGGCAGAAAACGCCCCGTCAGGCGTTGACAGGCGCGCCTTTCAACGATGCGCCGAGAGCGTCGAGCAGCTCTTCCGTACCACGCTGGCGTTGTCCCGGCTCGTCATATCCGTCGAGAAAGGCGCCCTGCTCGGTGAAGACGAGCTTTGTGCCGGTGCCTTCCGGCTTGAGTTCCATCGTCGCGAGTGAAACGGAAATACGCCTGTCGTCGAGATACATGTCATAGCTGTAGATGATGCGCTGGTCAGGGACGATGTCCTGATAGATGGCCTCGAACCTGTGCACCGGCCCGCCTTTCGGTCCGCCGCTGTTGGTCTCGCGGCCGCCGATCCGGAAATCCATCTCGAACCGGGCGACGCCCCAATCATCGGGGCCGGCAAACCATTTGCTCTTGGCGGTCTTGTCGCTGAGCGCAAAGAAGACGCGTTCCGGGGCGGCCGCATAGCTGCGCTCGATGGTGAATGTATCGTGTTTGACAGATCTCTTCGTCATGCTTTCGCTCCGGTTACTGATTGCCGTCTTCGGCGAGAAACTCGCCCAGCCGGTCGAGCCGGCGCTCCCATGATTTGCGCCGCTCATCCATCCATTGCTCGGCCGTTCGCATGGCGGTCCATTCGATGTGGCATGTGCGCACGCGGCCGACCTTCTCCGTGCGGATCAGGCCGCTGTTCTCGAGAACCTGCAGATGCTGCACCACGGCGGGCAGGGACATGGTCAGAGGCTTCGCCAATTCACTGACCGAGGCCGGGCCGCGGCTCAGCCGTTCCACCATGATGCGCCGGGACGGGTCCGCCAGCGCCTGAAACATAAGATCGAGTGAGGCTTGTTGGTTAAGCATATGCTTAAGTAATACCGATGGCCGGATTTGTCAACGTGCGCGCCAGGGCTTCCTCGAAGTGATTGACGGCTTTCTCGAACTTGTCACGGCAGCCCGGGTTGCAGAAGCCGACAACCGCGCCCTTGTAGAGCGTGAGGCTGTCTTCGCTGATCGGGTCGCCCGACCAGGGGCAGGTGGTGTTGACCGCGTCGCTGATTTTCAGGTCTGACATGATGTTTTCCCCTTAACCCAGATCGACGCTGATATCGGTGCGCACGGAATTGGCGATGAAGCATTGTTCATGCGCCTCGTGGTGCAGGTGTTCTTCCGTTGTCCGGTCCGGTGCCGCGCCGGCATAGCGGACTTGCGGCTTCAGCACGACCTTGCTGACAAACAGCCTGCCCTGTTCGTTCTTGCCGAGTTCTCCACTTGCCGCGTCGCGATATTCATCGACGACGAAGCCGCCCTTGGCCGCGCCCGCCAGGAAAAACAGCATGTGGCAGCTGGAAAGCGAGGCGACGAAGGCCTCTTCGGGGTCGACATTCTCCGCGGCGGAATAGGGCAGCCGGACAATATGCGGCGATGAGGATGCCGGCACCTCGGCGCCGCCGTCGAACTGCCAGACATGGGCGCGGCTGTATTTGTTGTCGGTAAATGCGGCATCTGGAGCACGGTTCCATAGAACCGTCGCGCTGAAGGAGGTCATGGGCGTTTCCCGAATCTGTTGTTGAATTGACCGAAGCTTGTCAAAGCTTGGCACCATTGTCGACAGGAACTTCAGGCTGCGGCCGATCTCTATTCCGCGATGAACCGGTATCCGACCCCCGGCTCGGTGCGGATGAAGTGCGGGTGGTTGGGATCTTCCTCGATCTTGGCGCGCAGCTGTCCGACAAAAACCCTGAGATAATGCAGGTCTTCCACGTGGGCCGCTCCCCAGATCGATGCCAGGAGATGGCGATGGGTGACGACAAGTCCGGGATGCAGGACAAGGTGGACCAGCAGCTGGTATTCCTTGCGGGTCAGATGCACCGCTTCGCCCTTGAGCGTCACCACCCGCTTGACCATGTCAACAACGAGGCCGTTGCTTTCAAAGCGCGAGGGAACGCTGGTTCCCGCCACTTTCTGACGCAGCGCCGTGCGCACGCGCGCCAGCAGTTCGCCGATGCCAAAGGGCTTTTCCACGTAGTCATTGGCGCCGAGATCAAGCGCGGCGATCTTTTCGACTTCCCGGTCGCGCGCCGACAGGACGATGATGGGCACTTCGGAAAAGGCGCGCACGGTCTTGATGACCTCCTTGCCGTCCTTGTCGGGAAGGCCAAGGTCGAGAATGACAAGGTCGGGCGCGCTGGTGGCGATCAACCGTTCCGCATCCGCACCCGTGGCGGCGGAGATGACGTCATAGCCCGATGCCGTCAGTGCCGGATGCAGGAAACGCTGAATCTGCGGCTCGTCGTCGACAACCAGAATGCGGTTCTCGTTCATGGTGTCGCATCTCCGCTCTCGCTTGTATCGAAAATAGGAAGCCGGATAATAAACCGCGTACCGCGCTTGCGGATGGCTGGACTTTCCGCCTTGATCGTGCCGCCCATGGCTTCAACGAAGCCGCGGCAGATCGACAGGCCGAGGCCGGTTCCCGCCGCCCGGCCATCGCCTTTGACGCGCCGGTAGAATTTTTCGAAGATGCGGTCAATGTCCTTTGCCGGAATGCCCTTGCCCTGATCGGTGACGCTGATTGCCACCTCCGTCGCATCCTGCTTTGCGTAGATGGTGATCGGGCTGTCGCCGCCATATTTCGCTGCATTGTCGAGCAGGTTGAACAGCACCTGTCCGAGCAGGGACGAATCCCCGCTGACGGTGGCAAGGTCCGGAGCGATGCTGATCTCGATGGCGACGCCCGGTTTGAGCCGCTTCATGCGCTCGACCGATGAAATGATGATATCCGCCGCATCGACAGGGCTGTGCTTGACCTTCAGTGTACCGGCTTCGATCCGGGTCATGTCGAAAAGATTGGAGACAAAACGGGTCAGGCGCCCCGATTCCTCCTCGATGGAAAGCAGCAGATCGTCGTGGCTTTCCGGCTTGATGCGGCTGCCAAGCTCGCGCAGCGTGGTGACGGCGCCCGTGATCGAGGCCAGCGGTGTCTTCAGGTCGTGGGACAGGGAGGAGAACAGCGCGGCATGCAGTTTTTCGCTTTCCTGCAATGCTGCCGTCTTGGCATTTTCCCGCACCAGCTGGGCACGGTCGATGGCGATCGCCGTCTGATCGAGAATGGCGACCAGCATGCGGTCTTCGCTTTCCGTCAGCGAGGCCGGGTGCTCGGTCATGGAAAGGCCGAGCACGCCGGCAACGCCGTGCGATGTCATGATCGGCAGGAACTGCCAGCTGATCTGCGGCAGCGTGCCCGTGTCATGCCCGGACCGTTCATTCTTCTCGAATGCCCAGCGCACCGCTGTCATGTCCGTATTGTCGAGCGTCATGTCAGGCGGCCATGCGGTCTGCAGCGACAGGTCGCCGTCTTCCGGCAGCAGGATCACCACCCCCGTTCCAAGCGTTGAATGCAGGTGCATGGCTGCAGCCACAAGCACATCATCCAGCCGGGCGGTACCCGATAGCTTGCGCGAGAATTCGTAGAGAGCCTGCGTGTTTTTTGCCTGGTTGCGCGATCGCGCCACCTGGTCGCGCAAACGCCCGGCGAGATCACCGATCATCAGGGCCACGCCGAGAAAGATGATCAGCGAAAACAGCTGATGCGGCTTGGCTATGCTTAAGTTGTGGACCGGCTCGATGAAAAAGTAGTTGTAGAGAACAAACGACAGGCCGGCAGCAATGATGGCGGCAAAACGCCCGCTCGACATCGCCGACAGGATGACGGCAACGAGATAGAGCATGGAAAGGTTTTGCGGGTGGACGATCTCGCTGGCGCCAAGCCCCAGAAGCGTCGTCACAGCTGTTGCCGCTATCGGAATGGCGATGGATGTGGCGAGTTCGCGTGCCGAGCGCTTCTGCGGCGCCGGGGGCACATAGGGCTTGTCCTGCTCGTCCCCGGTGACAATGTGGACGCCGACATCGGTGAAGCGTTTGACGATCTCGTCGGGAAGCGACCGCCGGAACGGATTGGAGAAACGCTTGCCTTTCGGGCGGCCGAGCACGACCTGCGTCACATTCTCGCGCCGCGCAATGCGGAAAATCTCGTCGACAAAGTCCCGGGCGATCACGCGCCGCGTTTCCGCGCCGAGCCTTTCCGCCAGGTCAAGGATCTCATCAAGCCGCTGGTTTGCCGCCGTGTCCATGCCCGCATCGCTGGTCTTGGTCAGTGAAACCACCAGCCACCGGGCGTTGAGGCCGGAGGCAAGGCGGCTCGCGGTGCGGACAACCTTTTCGGACAGGCTGTCCGGTCCGACGCAGACCAGAAGCCGCTCGCCGGTGGCCCAGGGACCCTCGATCGCGTTTTGCCGCAAGAGGTCGATCATCTGGTCGTCGACGCGATCGGCGGTACGGCGCAGGGCAAGCTCGCGCAAGGCGGTGAGGTTGGCCGGTTTGAAGAAACCCCGCGCTGCCCGTTCGGCGTTGCCGGGCAGGTAGACCTTGCCCTCCTTCAGCCGGGCAATCAGTTCCGCCGGCGGCAGATCGACCAGCAGCACCTCGTCGGCGCGTTTGAGGACCACATCCGGCACGGTCTCGCGGACAGTCACCCCGGTGATCTTTGTCACCAGGTCGGACAGGCTTTCCAGATGCTGGACATTCATCGCGGTCCAGACATCGATGCCCTGCCAGATCAGCTCTTCAATGTCCTGATGACGTTTGGGGTGCCGGCTGCCGGGCGCGTTGGTGTGGGCGAGTTCGTCAAGGACCAGCACTTTCGGCTTGCGTGCCAGGGCCGCGTCAAGGTCGAATTCTTCCAGCGTGCGGCCCCTGTAGCCGATCTGCTTGCGCGGCAGCACGTCCAGTCCGTCAAGAAGTTCGGCGGTTTCCGCGCGCCCATGCGTCTCGGCAAGGCCGATGACGATGTCGGTGCCGTCTTCCTTCAGACGTTGCGCCCGCACCAGCATGGCATAGGTTTTACCCACGCCGGGGGCAGCGCCGAGGAAAACGGTCAGCTTGCCGCGCGATTCGCGCGTGGCCAGCTCCAGCAGCTTGTCAGGATCGGGTCGTGTCTGTTGACCGTGGTCGGCCATATACGCCTCAGTTTGCTTTTTCAGGTCGCTTGCGCCGGTTGAGCGCCAGAACCTTTACCCCACCCTTGGTGGAAATGCCAAGGGCAGGATGCCGCGTGTTCGCAGCCACCAGGGCAGACTGTGTGCCGGACCGGCAAAATGCCGGTCATGGAGGCCGCCTGCGACAGCACACCTATTGACGTCGAAGGCGGGTGCTTTAAAAGTCCGCGCCAGTTCGATCAAGCAGGAACAAGACCGTGATCCGCCATATTGTATTCTTCAGCGCCCGCAATCCGGATGATGTCGACACGATCCATACGCGTCTCAAGCGGCTTGGAGAAATTCCGCACTCCCTCGTGTTCGAGGTCATGAAGAACACCAAGACCGATCCGATCTCGGGTGAAATCGATATTGTCGTTTATGGCGAGTTCGCAAGCGCCGAGGCGCTGGCCGCCTACAAGGCGCACCCGATCTACAGTGAAACCACAGCGGTGGTTCGCCCCTTGCGCGAATTGCGCATTTCGGCCGATGTGGTTTCCACGCTGGCTTAAGCGTCAGCCGTACCGGAAATACTTTCCAGAATCGGGCAGTCCGGCCGCTGGTCGCCATGGCAATGGGCGACCAGATGCTGCAAGGTGTGCTGCAGTTCGCGCAGTTCGGTGATCTTGCGCTCGATTTCCTTCAGTTTCGTCCGGGCGATGCTTTTGACATCGGAGCTCGCGCGCTCCTTGTCTTCGTAGAGCGCCAGAAGCTGGCGGCATTCCTCCACGGAAAATCCAAGCCCGCGCGAGCGTTGCAGGAAACGCAGCTTGTGCACATCCGACATCGAATAATCCCGGTAGCCGTTGTCGGACCGGTCGGGCTTCAGCAGCCCGATATCCTCGTAATAGCGGATGGTCTTGGCCGGGAGGCCCGATTTTTCCGATGCATGGCCGATATTCATGGGAACCTCACAGTTTCAGTGTCCGCAGCCGCAATGCATTGGCAATGACCGATACGGAGGAAAGGCTCATTGCCGCTGCCGCCAGCATGGGCGAAAGCATGGCGCCGAAGACGGGATAGAGCACGCCCGCAGCAACCGGCACGCCCAGCACATTATAGACAAAAGCGAAGAACAGGTTCTGCTTGATGTTGCGGATGGTTGCATCCGCGAGATGACGGGCACGGACAATGCCGTTGAGGTCGCCCTTCACCAGGGTAATGCCCGCGCTTTCCATCGCGACATCGGCGCCGGTACCCATGGCAATGCCGACATCGGCCGCGGCAAGCGCCGGGGCATCGTTGACGCCGTCACCGGCCATGGCGATCTTTGCGCCCTTGGCCCGGAGCTCATCGACCAGCCGCTTCTTGCTCTCGGGCATCATGTCGGCGCGCACTTCATCGATGCCGAGCCGGGCGGCGACCGCCTGGGCGGTGATCTTGTTGTCGCCGGTCGCCATGATGATGGTAAGGCCAGCCTTGTGCAGCAGGCGGATTGCCTCAGCCGTCGTGGCCTTGATCGGGTCGGCCACCGCGATGATGCCGGCGGCCTTGCCGTCGACCGCCATGAACAGGACACTCTTGCCGCCGGTCCGCAGTGCATCGGCCTTCCCGCTCAGGGCGGATATGTCGGCACCAGCGTCCTGCATCATGGCCTTGTTGCCGAGCGCAACAGACTGCCCGCCGATGCTGCCGGAAACGCCCTTGCCGGTCACCGCTTCGAACGTTTCGGCCTTGAGCAGGGTGAGAGTGCGGGCTTTCGCACCTTCGACGATGGCTTCGGCAAGCGGATGCTCCGAGCCCTTTTCGAGGCTGGCTGCAAGAATCAGCAACTGGTCCTCGGCAAATGGTCCGTCTGCAATGACGTCGGTGAGTTTCGGCCTGCCTTCGGTGAGGGTGCCGGTCTTGTCCACGATCAGCGTATCGACACCGGCAAAACGTTCCAGCGCTTCCGCATCCTTGATCAGCACACCGGCCTGCGCGCCGCGCCCTGTGGCCGTCATGATCGACATGGGCGTTGCGAGACCGAGCGCGCAGGGACAGGCGATAATCAGCACCGAGACGGCCGCGACAAGGCCGTAGATCATGCCGGGTTCCGGTCCGAACCAGGCCCAGGCGATGAACGAGACGATGGCGACGAGAACCACCGCAGGCACGAAATAGCTGGCGACGCGGTCCGCCAGGCCCTGAATGGGCGCGCGCGAGCGTTGGGCGGTGGCGACCATGCCGACAATCTGCGACAGGACCGTATCGGCGCCCACTTTCTCCGCCTTGATCAGCAGCGTGCCGTTGCGGTTGAGTGTGCCGCCGGTCACCGGATCGTTCTCAGTCTTTTCAACGGGCAGCGGTTCGCCCGTCAGCATGGATTCGTCGATGGACGAGCGGCCTTCCAGCACGATGCCATCCACCGGCACACTGTCACCTGGACGGACCCGCAGCCGGTCACCCGCCACGACCTCGTCCAGCGGGATATCGTTTTCCGTCCCGTCTGCTGCCACGCGGCGCGCGGTTTTGGGCGCAAGGTCAAGCAGGGCGCGAATGGCGGACCCGGTGCGCTCGCGCGCTTTCAGCTCCAGGATCTGTCCGAGGAAGACAAGCGTAACGATAACGGCCGCCGCCTCGAAATAAACCGGCACACTGCCGCCATGCATGCGGAAGGCATGCGGGAAAATGTCGGGGACGAGTGTTGCCACGACACTGAACGCATAGGCCGCACCGACGCCGATGGCGATGAGCGTCCACATGTTCGGACTGCGGTTGACGAGGGATGCCCAGGCGCGTTCGAAGAAGGGGATGGCCGCCCAGAGGACAACCGGGGTGGCGAGGACCAGTTCCAGCCAGATCGCGCGGCTTTCCCCGATCCAGTCGCGGAAAGGCAGGCCAAGCATGGGGCCCATGGTGATGAAGAGCAGCGGTATGGAACAGAGCGCGCTGATCCAGAACCGGCGGGTGAAATCGACGAGTTCAGGGTTCGGGCCTTCATCCCCGGTGGGAATGCCCATGGGTTCGAGCGCCATGCCGCACAGCGGGCATGACCCCGGGCCGTCCTTGACGATTTCCGGATGCATCGGGCAGGTATATTGGGTTCCCGCCGGCATCGGCATCGGCGCCGGCCTGTCGCCGAGATAGTCCTGCGGCGCCTTTTCGAATTTCGCCATGCAGCTGGCCGAGCAGAAATAATATTTCTCATTGTCGTGCCGCAGGAAGTGTTTTGCCGTTGCCCGGTCGACGGTCATGCCGCAGACCGGATCGATCGCCGTCAGATAGGGCTCCGGGTCGGTCGTGAATTTCTTGTGGCAGCCCGCCGAGCAGAAGTGAAACACCCGGCCCGCATGCTCCGCTGTCGGCTTGCCGGCCGTAGGGTCAACTAGCATGCCGCAGACCGGATCGCGCACGACCTCCGCCTGCGCCGCGTGCGTACTGCAACAGCTGTGGTCATGGGTGCTATGAGCGTGATCGTGGTCGTGATGGTCATGTTTCATGATGGAACTTTCGACATGTACGGGAAGATAGTGATGCAAAGGTAATTCTTCCAGTAACTGGAAGGTCAAGGCCTGCCCGAAAGTTTCTTCAATGCAGCGCAATGGCTGGGGATTTCGATTGTTGCAAGAGTCTGTTTTTGCCATGGTACGGGAATCGACGCGCACTGTTCGCTTGAATCGCGATCACCCGGCCAACGCAGTACTGGACATTTAGATGAGCCGTTTTTGGAGTTCTCTCGTGCACACATTGACCCCGTATGTCGCGGGAGAGCAACCGGTGCTGCCCGATCTGATCAAGTTGAACACCAATGAAAACCCATATGGTCCGTCACCGCGCGCATTGGCGGCCATAGCAGCCGAGACGACGGAAGCGCTGCGGCTCTATCCCGATCCAACGGCGCACAGGCTGAGAGAAGCCATCGCCAAAAGCCATGGGCTTGACGCCAATAACGTTTTTGTCGGCAACGGATCTGACGAAGTGCTGGCGCACGTGTTCCAGGCACTGCTGAAACACGACAAGCCCTTGCTGTTTCCGGATGTCACCTACAGTTTCTTCCCCACCTACTGCCGTCTCTACGCAATAGACTTTCGGGCTGTTCCACTCGATGACACGATGGCGGTCCGCATTGCCGACTACCGGCAGGCATGCGGCGCGATCATCCTGCCCAATCCGAATGCCCCGACCGGCACGGCCTTGCCCCTGGCGGAAATCGAGACATTGCTTGCCGATCATCCCGACCAGGTCGTGGTGGTCGATGAAGCCTATGTGGACTTTGGTGCACAAAGTGCGATCCCCCTGGTCGCACGCTTCCCCAATCTGCTCGTGACCCAGACCTTTTCAAAGTCGCGCGGGCTGGCCGGTCTGCGCGTCGGCTTTGCCGTCGGGCAGCCTGCGCTGATTGAAGCGCTGCAACGGGTGAAGGACAGTTTCAACTCCTATCCCCTCGACCGTCTCGCCATCGCGGGAGCGGTTGCCGCGTGGGAAGATACGAAATGGTTCGAGGAAAAACGCGACCGGATCGTGGCCACCCGGGAAAGATTGTCCGTCGCCTTGCGCGCACTGCAGTTTGAGGTTCTTCCGTCGGCGGCCAATTTTCTGTTTGCACGCCATGCCACACTGGTCGGCGCGCAGATCGCCGCCGAGCTTAGAAGCAAGGCCATTCTGGTCAGGCATTTCCCGAAACCGCGCATACACGACTATCTGCGCATCAGCATCGGCACGGACGAAGAGTGCGAGACGCTTCTGTCCGGCTTGGCCGATGTGATCGCATCGTTGAAAGGATAAAAGCCCGGCATTGCTGCCGGGCCTTGATGGGTGTCTCGGGAGGATGCGGCGATCAGCCGGAACGGGCCATGTCGAGTTGCGTGCCGTCGCCCATCTGCCCGGCTTCCCAGCCGAGAATGGCGCGTTTGCGGGTCAGGCCCCAGTGATAGCCGGTGAGGGCGCCGGATTTGCCGACGGCGCGATGGCACGGAACCACGAAGGAAATCGGGTTGGCGCCCACCGCAGCACCGACGGCGCGGGAGGCTTTGGGCGAGCCGATTTCCTGGGCGATGTCCGAATAGGCACAGGCCTTGCCCATCGGCACCTTCAGCAGGGCTTCCCAGACACGCAGCTGGAAGTCCGTGCCGATCATCACCACTTTCAGCGGCCGGTCCGAACGCCATTCAGCCGGGTTGAACACCCGTGCCGCATAGGGCGACGTGGCGCCAAGGTCTTCGACATAGGTGGCATTGGGCCAGCGCGATGTCATGTCTTCCATGGTTTCGCGTTCATGCCCCTGATCGGCAAAGGCAAGACCCGCCAGCCCGCGATCCGTCACCATCACCAGGGCCCGCCCGAAGGGCGAGATATGGAAGCCGTAACGGATGACGAGGCCCGCACCGCGGGTCTTGTAATCGCCCGGCGACATCCCCTCATGGGTGACAAACAGGTCGTGCAGGCGGCTTGGCCCGGACAGGCCGGTTTCCATGGCCGTCTCCAGCAGCGGCATGCCCTCGTCGAGCAGGCGGCGGGCATGATCGATGGTCACGGCCTGCAGAAAACCTTTCGGCGACAGGCCGGCCCAGCGGGTGAAAAGCTTCTGCAGGGCCGTCGGTGAAAGTCCTGCCTCCTTGGCCAGGACCTCGAGCGATGGCTGGTCGCGATAATCCTCGCTGATCCGCTCGATGATATGGCTGACAATGGCATAGTCATTGCCCGAAGGCGTAATATCGTTCTGAAGGATGGCATGCGGTTTCATGGTGGTTACCTCATTCCGGCATGATCCGATGCGTTGCACCGCAAAGACAGATCAGGCTTTCAATTCATGTCGAGTGTCATATGACCATGCAGGGGCCTGATCTGCCACCCGATTCTTGCGCGTCGTGCAAACTACCGGCCCTTGGCTGCGGCCAGTGCCCGGGTGAATGCCAGGGCAAAGCTTTCCCGGTCATCGGGATTGAGAAACGAGCCGATTGTCACCGCCTTGCCCTGTCCCTCCACCCGCATGGAGGTGATGCCGATTTCCGCGTGCCGCGCGACATTGAACCGTGTCCAGAACGGGTTGAATTCGTGCAGGTTGGCCCGGCCCGACGGCGCCACCTGCCTGATCTGCAGCGTGATTCTTGAAACGCTGACCTCCTCATGCGCTTTTGCTGCGGTGTAGTTCATCCGGAAGGCAAGATAGATCAGGAGGACATCAAGGCCGAAAAAGCCGAAAACCGGCCATGCTCCCAGCGACAGGAAGAAAAGACCGGTCAGAAAACTGCATCCGCCGATCGCGGCCATGACAATGAGAAAGCCTTTGCGGCCAAGCGACCGGTGCGGCACCAGCAGGGCGCGGAAAATTTCCTCTTCATTGCGCGCGACAGCGTCAATTGGGTTCATTGTTTGGCTCATGACGCTTGAGTATAGAAGGGTCATGGAAAATCCCAAGAGCAAACTTGATCAGATTGACGTGAGTGCGGTCGCCGAAAAGCCGGCGAAGCGGCCGCGCCTTGTCGCCGGTACACGCTATACCGCCGATGAGATCCACGAGATTTTTCGCCGGTTCTCGATCCAGCGGCCGGAACCCAAGGGCGAGCTCGAGCATGTCAATGCTTTTACCCTCTTGGTCGCGGTTGCGCTTTCTGCCCAGGCGACGGATGTCGGCGTCAACAAGGCAACCCGCGCCCTGTTCAAGGTTGCCGATACACCAGAAAAGATGCGCGATCTCGGCGAGGCAACTGTCGGCGAATACATCCGCACCATCGGGCTCTGGCGCAACAAGGCCAAAAACGTCATTGCCCTGTCGGAAGCCCTGATCCGCGACTATGGCAGCGAGGTGCCGGATGATCGCGACGAGCTGGTCAAGCTTCCCGGTGTCGGCCGCAAGACCGCCAATGTGGTGCTCAGCATGGCTTTCGGGCAGGCGACGATGGCCGTCGACACGCATATATTCCGCATCGGCAACCGGCTTGGCCTCGCGCCGGGCAAGACACCGGATCAGGTGGAAGCCAAATTGATGAAGATCATTCCGGCGGAATATCTCTATCACGCCCATCACTGGCTGATCCTGCATGGCCGCTATGTCTGCAAGGCCCGCAAGCCCGAATGCACGGCCTGCGTCATTGCCGATATCTGCAAGGCAGCGGAAAAGACATCGGAGCTGCCGGCGCCTTTGGTACCGCTGCCCCCACAGGTTTTCTAGCGCAGCCCTGCGGGTGGTTCCGATTGAGCCACAGTCTTGTGCAGGTGCACCATCATGGCGGCGGCAAACAGCGGGGTCAAAAGATTGAGGATCGGAATGGCCATGAAGGCCGCAATGACGAGACCGGCCAGAAAAACCGTCGTTGCATGTTTCGACCGCAGCGCCTTGGCTTCCATTTCCGGGCGGAACCGCATGGCGGCGAATTCGAAGAATTCCCGGCCGAGCAGATAACCGTTGACCACGAAGAACGCGATGATGTTGACGCCGGGAATGAGAAGCATCAGCAGTGCAATGATATTGCCGAGGATAATGACGCCGAGGAATTTTAGCGAAAGCACGAAGGAGCGCAGGACCGGCAGCGGGCGGCCCCTCGGATCGAGCGGATAATCCGACTTTTCCACAACTTCAGCCACATCGTCGAGAAACATTCCGGCGACGACGGCCGAAACTGGCGCGATCAGCAGTGCCAGCCCCAGCGCCAGGGCGATACTGGCGAATATACCGGCGATAAAGCCAAGCCAGCCGGCCCAGGATGGCAGATCCGGCATCCATTGATCGAAAAAGGGCAATGCCAGCAAGGCAAAGAGTTCCCGCAGCCCGAACCAGGCACCGATCAGCAGAAGCACGGTCATTCCGAGAGACTTCCACAGGACAGAACGGAATTCCGGCCGGAACAGGTGACTTGCGGCGGCCTGGGCGCTGTCAAAAATCATGGTGCCGTTCTTCCTTTCCGGTCTTTCCAATGTTTGGGACATAAGGAGCACGTCCCGCAGAGACAAGGCGCGCCCGCGCATTAGGGGTAGTCAAGGCCCGCTGTTCCGGCTAGGACTTGGCGAACCAGAGGCCAAGAACTGCAATTGAATCAATCCTGGAGTTTTCATGTCGAGTTATGACGTGCTTTGCATCGGCAATGCCATTGTCGATATCATCGCCCGCACGGATGATGATTTTATCGTCAAGAACGGTATCATCAAGAATGCGATGAACCTGATCGATGCCGACCGTGCGGAATTTCTGTATGAGCGCATGGGACCGGCTATCGAAGCTTCTGGCGGAAGTGCCGGCAATACCGCGGCCGGCGTTGCCAGCCTTGGCGGCCGCGCCGCCTATTTCGGCAAGGTTGCTGACGATCCGCTCGGTCACATCTTTACCCATGATATCCGCGCGCAGGGCGTCGCCTTCGATACGCGCGTGTTGAAAGCGCCGCCGCCCACGGCCCGCTCGATGATTTTCGTCACGCCCGATGGCGAGCGCTCCATGAACACCTATCTCGGTGCCTGTGTCGAGCTTGGACCGGAAGACGTGGAAAGCTCCAAGGTATCGGAAGCCAAGGTCACCTATTTCGAAGGCTATCTCTGGGATCCGCCCCGGGCCAAGGAAGCCATCCGCCTGTCGGCAAAGATTGCCCATGAGCACGAGCGCGAAGTGTCGATGACCCTGTCGGATCCGTTCTGCGTGGATCGCTACCGCGAGGAATTCCTTGAGCTGATGCGTTCCGGCACGGTTGATATTGTTTTCGCCAACGAGGCGGAACTGAAGTCGCTGTACCAGACCAACGATTTCGAGAAGGGGCTCGATGCCATCCGCAAGGATTGCAAGCTCGCCGCCATCACCCGCTCGGAAAAGGGCTCGGTGGTTGTCTCGAAAGACGAAACCGTTGCCGTTCCGGCGATCGAGATCGCCGAGCTTGTCGATACGACGGGTGCGGGTGATCTCTATGCGTCGGGCTTCCTGTTCGGCTACACCAATGGCCGCTCGTTGACCGATTGCGCGCGGTTGGGCTCGTTGACCGCCGGGCTCGTGATCCAGCAGATCGGACCGCGTCCGGCGCAAAATCTGAAAGTGGCTGCCCAGCAGGCCGGGTTACTCTGATCGAACGATGCCGTCACGCTTGAGCTCTTCAGGCGTGCGGCCCACCTTGTGGTAGTTCGGCAGGGTCCAGCCGAAGTAAAGCGCGCCGCCGCGAACCGCAAAGGCGGTCAGCGCGGCGAACAGGGCCGAAACCTCCGGCCCCGCCGAAAGCCCCAGCAGCAGCGTGTAGGCGACCGAACCGGCAAGCGCCGCGGTGACGTAGATTTCGCGCCGCATCAGCACCGACGGTTCCGCGGAAACGATATCGCGCAGCACGCCGCCGAATGTGGCCGTCAAAATGCCTGTCACAACGGCAATGGTCGGGCTGAAGCCGAGCGCCAGCGCCTTCGCCGCGCCCATGACGCTGTAGGCCGAAAGCCCCAGCGCATCGAGCCACAGCAGAAGCCGGTAGCGTGATTCCAGGAGATTGGCAGAGAAATAGACGATGATGGCCGCCGCGGCACAGACGAGGATATAGCCGGGCTCCCGGACCCAGAAGACGGGGACACCGAGGATGAGGTCGCGCAGGGTGCCGCCGCCGATGCCCGTTACCGCAGCGAGAAACACGAAAGCGATGATATCAAGCTGGCGGCGCGAGGCGGCGAGGCCGCCTGTCGCGGCGAAAACGAAAACGCCCGCATAATTGAATATCTGGATCGATGTCATCGGCTGTTCCCCTCCATGCAAAAGGTAGAACATGACCAATACGGAGCGTAAACAGCTAAATTGAAAAGGCCAGACCCCGCCGCCGGAATCTGGCCTTTGTCGTTGAGATGACGCTATGGTTATGCGTCTTTTTCCGCCTGCGGGTTGATCGGACCCGGCTCTGCCTGGCCTTCGCCCGTAGCCTGCTTCGGGCCGCCCTTGGAAACGCCGACGAGTGCCGGGCGCAGCATGCGGTCGCCGATGACGAAACCGGCCTGTGCCACCTGCAGCACCGTGTTGTGCGGCACGTCTGCGTTGGGAATTTCGTACATGGCCTGATGGAAATTCGGGTCGAAACGCTGGCCCTGTGGTTCGATCTTCTTGACGCCGTGGCGTTCCAGCGCCGACATCATCGAGCGCTCGGTCATTTCCACGCCTTCGGCCAGTGCCTTGAAACCTGCATCGCCATTGGCGAGGGCATCGGCCGGAATGGCTTCGAGCGCGCGCTTCAGATTGTCGGAAACCGAAAGCATGTCGCGGGCGAAATTGGCGACCGAATAGGAACGCGCATCGTGAACATCACGGGCGGTGCGCTTGCGCAGGTTTTCCATATCGGCGGCCAGACGCAGCAGCTGATCGCGCAGATCGCCATTTTCACCGCGCAATGCATCCAGTTCGACGCTGTTGGCTGCTTCCGCCTGTTCTTCCTCTTCCTGCGCCATGGCATATTCCTCTGCCTTGCGCGATTTCAGAAAATCATCGGCGGCACGCTTCAGCGCATCACGGTCGCGCGGATTCTTCAGATCGCGCTGATCGAGATCGGGTGCGTCATGATGTTTCTTTTCTTCAGTCATCTATCCTGTCCGTTCATAAATCGAATGTGCGCTGGATATCGAGGTTTAGGCCATGAAAATCAAGTGCAAATGCCCGAAGCGGAGGAAGTTCGCGTGGCGGCACAGCGCCAGTGCAGTATCCTTCGCTCTATCGCAACAGTCGTGAGACCAGCTGCGCCGTATAGTCCACCATCGGAACAATGCGCGCATAGTTCAGCCGGGTGGGGCCGATAACGCCGAGGGCGCCGATGACCCGCTGTTCCGAGTCGCGATAGGGCGCGATGACCAGAGATGAGCCGGAAAGTGAAAACAGCTTGTTCTCGGAGCCGATGAAAATGCGCACGCCCGATCCCGCTTCGGCCAGATCGAGCAGTTGTATCGTGCCTTCCTTGGTCTCGAGATCATCGAACAGATGGCGCAGCCGGTCGAGATCCGCTTCGGCGTTGATGGAATCCAGAAGGTTCCCGCGCCCGCGCACGATGAGCCGGGGCGGTTGGCCGCCACCCGTGCCGCCCCAGACCGCAAGTCCCTGCTCGACCAGGTGTTGCGACAGGACATCGAGCGCCTGCTGGGTTTCGTCCTTCAAGCGGGCAATTTCCACGCGCGCTTCGGTGATGGTGCGGCCCTGAATATGCGCATTGAGGAAATTCGATGCTTCGATCAATTGCGATGGCGTCACGCCGGGCGGCAGGTCGATCACCCGGTTTTCAATGTCGCCGCTCTGGGTCACCAGCACCGCCAGCGCCTTGGTGGGTTCCAGCCGCACAAACTCGATGTGTTTGAGTGCGCCTTCCGCTTTGGTTGCAAGCACAAGTCCGGCGCCACGCGACATGCCCGACAGGATCTGGCTGGCCTGCGTCAGCATGTTCTCGCTCGACTGGGCGTCGCCGCCCGCCCGCACCTGCGCCTCGATGGAATTGCGCTCGTCGGAGGAAAGGTCGCCCACCTCCATGAAGGCGTCGACAAAGAACCGCAGGCCCAATTGTGTCGGCAGCCGTCCCGCCGACACGTGCGGCGCATAGACAAGGCCGAGATGCTCAAGATCGCTCATGACATTGCGGATGGTCGCCGGGGAAAGCGTCACGGGCAGGATGCGCGACAGGTTGCGCGATCCCACCGGTTCGCCGTCACCGAGATAGCTCTCGACGATGCGCCGGAAAATATCCCGTGACCGCTGGTCGAGGGATTGCAATGGTTCGGGAGTAACTGCCTTGTTCATTCTGTGCGACGCCCTTGTTCTCTGCCAGGGAATATAGGCGTTGTCGGTCCAATCATCAAAGCTTTTGCTTCATGGTTCCATTTAAGCGTCCGTTGCTCTAAAAGGCCGGACAACCATATTTTTCAAGAGGTCATTCCATGCGTCCTTCCAAACGAGCCCCAGACGAAATGCGCGCCATTTCCTTCGAGCGCGGCGTTTCCAAACATGCTGAAGGCTCGTGCCTAGTCAAGTTTGGCGATACACACGTCCTGTGCACCGCCAGCCTTGAGGAAAAGGTCCCAGGCTGGATGCGCAATACCGGCAAAGGCTGGGTAACGGCGGAATACGGCATGCTGCCGCGTTCGACCGGCGACCGCATGCGCCGCGAGGCTTCATCCGGCAAGCAGGGCGGCCGCACCCTGGAAATCCAGCGGCTGATTGCCCGCTCGCTGCGTGCCGTCGTGGACCTGCAGGCGCTGGGCGAAGTGCAGATCACCGTGGACTGCGATGTCATTCAGGCGGATGGCGGCACCCGGACGGCAGCCATCACCGGCGGCTGGGTTGCCTTGCACGAATGCCTGCGCTGGATGGAAACACGCCAGATGCTCAAGGTCGAAAAGGTATTGAAGGACCATGTTGCGGCAATTTCCTGCGGCATCTCCGACGGCACGCCCGTGATTGATCTCGATTATGCCGAGGATTCAACGGCACAGACCGATGCCAACTTCGTCATGACCGGCAAAGGTGGTATCGTCGAAGTGCAGGGAACGGCGGAAGGCGAGCCATTCTCGCAGGACGAGCTGCTGGCCTTGATGGGGCTTGCCCGCAACGGCATCACCCGGCTGGTTTCCCTGCAGAAAATGGCGGTCTCGTAAGCGGAAAACACCATGCAGCCATCGGGTATTCTGGAAACAGCACTCTATGTGACCGATATCGACGTGGCTGCACGGTTCTATGCCGATATACTCGGACTGGACGTCATCCTGCGGGCGGGCAATGAATCGGTGTTTTTCCGCTGCGGCGCCGGTGTCCTGATCCTGTTCGATGCGGAAAAGCTGAGGGAAAGGCCCAAGGGCGGTCTTCCCATCCCGGCCCACGGTGCCAAGGGGCCGGGCCATGTCTGTTTTCGCGCAACACGGGATGAAATTTCCGGCTGGAAGTCCCATCTTGAGGCCAATGGTATCGCCATCGAAAGTGAATTTGACTGGCCCAATGGCGCCCGCTCCCTGTATTTCCGCGATCCGTCCGGAAACTCGATTGAATTTGCCGAACCGGCTTTATGGAACCTGACATGAGAACACTCGAAAAAGGCAAACTGCTCGTTGCCAGTCACAACAAGGGCAAGATCCAGGAAATGATCGATCTGCTCGGCCCCTTCGGTTTCGAAGTGGTGTCGGCGGGCGACCTCGGTCTGCCGGAACCGGATGAAACCGGCACCACATTCGAAGAGAACGCCTACATCAAGGCTTTCGCGGCGGCCAAGGCGACCGGCCTTGTCGCGCTGTCCGATGATTCCGGCCTTTGTGTCGATGCGCTGGATGGCGACCCCGGCGTTTATACCGCCAACTGGGCGGAACTGCCGGATGGCAAGCGGGATTTCGCCCATGGGATGCAAAAGGTTGAAACCGCGCTGCAGGAACGGGGCATCACTGACGCCAGGGATCGCGGCGGCCGCTTCGTTTCCGTGATCTGCCTCGCCTGGCCCGACGGTGAAGCCAATTATTATCGCGGCGAAGTGGAAGGCGAGATCGTCTGGCCGCCGCGCGGCACGGCCGGTTTCGGCTTCGACCCGGTGTTCAAGCCGCAAGGCCATGATGCGACCTTCGGGGAAATGACCGCCGAGCAGAAACATGGCTGGAAGCCCGGCGAAGCCGATGCGCTGTCGCATCGTGCACGGGCTTTCCAGCATTTTGCCCGCGATTGTCTGGGGGCCTGATGACCCCATTGCTGCGCGGCCAGGAGAATGAAGGGGGCTTTGGCGTTTACGTCCATTGGCCTTTCTGCATGGCCAAGTGCCCCTATTGTGATTTCAATTCGCATGTCCGTCACCAGCCGGTGGATCAGCCGCGGTTTACCGCGGCCTTCGCCCGCGAAATGGCGACCATGCGCGAGCGCACCGGTCCGCGCACGATTTCCAGCATTTTTCTCGGCGGCGGTACGCCGTCTTTGATGGAGCCGGAGACTGTCGGGTCGGTCCTCAACGAAATCGCCAGGAACTGGTCCGTGCCTGACACCATCGAGATCACGCTGGAAGCCAATCCGACCAGTGTCGAGGCCAACCGTTTTCGCGGCTACCGGGCGGCAGGTGTCAATCGTGTCTCGCTCGGTGTACAGGCGCTGAACGATCCTGACCTGCGGCGGCTCGGGCGCATGCACAATGTCGACGAAGCCCTGGTGGCAATCGGTCTGGCGCGCGATATTTTTCCGCGCCTGTCCTTCGATCTGATCTATGCCCGGCCCGACCAGACCATCGAAGCATGGCGGGAAGAGCTCAACCGCGCTATCTCCTACGCCGCCGATCACCTGTCGCTCTATCAATTGACGATTGAGGAAGGCACGCCCTTCTACCAGTTGTGGAAAGCCGGCAAACTGATAACGCCCGATGGCGATCACGCGGCCGCGCTTTATGCGGAAACGCAGGATGTCACGGCCCGGCGCGGCCTGCCGGCCTACGAGATTTCCAACCACGCGGCACCCGGTGCCGAATCCCAGCACAATCTCGTCTACTGGCGGTATGGCGAGTATGTTGGCGTCGGACCCGGTGCCCATGGCCGCTTTATCGAGAACGGCAAGCGTGCGGTGACGATCACCGAACGCCACCCGGAAACCTGGGTCAGCAAGGTCGAGAGCGATGGCCATGGCGTTGTCGAGGAAGAGTTGCTGAGCGGGGAACAGGAAGGCGATGAATTCCTGCTGATGGGCCTGCGGCTCGTCGAAGGCATCGATCTTGCGCGCTATGAGCGGTTGACCGGCCACGGCGTCAAGGAAAAGCGCGTGATTTCCTTGGCCGAACAGGGTCTGATCGAATATATCGGCAACAGCCGCATCCGCACGACGCCCGAAGGCGCCATCGTTCTGAATGCGGTCATTGCCGATCTGGCGGCGTGAGGGTGCAACGTGTCTGACGGGGAAGCCAGGGAACGGGACTATCAGATCGGCAACACGGCGTTTCGTGCCCGGCCGCTTGAGCCGGCGCTTTACATCGTCGCCACACCCATCGGCAATCTTGGCGATATGACGCTGCGCGGCATCGAAACGCTCGCAGCGGCCGATGTGATCGCCTGCGAGGATACACGCGTCAGTCGGGTTCTTCTGGACAGATACGGCATTTCCCGCCGCCCCTATGCCTATCATGAACACAATGCCGGGGAAGCCGGGCCCAAACTGATCGAAGCGCTGCTTGCCGGGAAAAGTGTGGCACTGGTCTCCGACGCAGGAACCCCGCTGGTCTCCGACCCGGGCGGGCGCCTCGTGCCGGAAGCCAAGGCAGCCGGTATCCGTGTGGTGCCGATTCCCGGTGCATCCTCTGTTCTGGCGGCGCTGACGGCCTCGGGTCTGTTCACCGACAGCTTTTACTTCGCCGGATTTCTGTCGTCGAAACAGGGGCAGCGCCGGTCGAAACTTGAATCGCTGAAGACGCTGGATGCCGCGCTGGTGTTTTTTGAATCGCCCAATCGGGCCGCCGCCACGCTAATGGATATGGTCGAGGTGTTCGGCCCGAAACGGCAGGCATCGCTGTGCCGCGAACTGACCAAGACCTACGAGACCGTGGTTACCCTGCCGCTGGCGGAACTGGCGGTGGAATTCGATGGCGAGGACCGCATCCGCGGCGAGGTGGTTCTTGTTGTCGGGCCGCCCGAGGGCGATCAGAACATTGCCCGTACCGACGATGATGTCGATGCATTGCTGCGTGCGCTTGTCCTTGAAATGTCGCCGGCCAAGGCAGCGGGCGAAGCATCGCGCATGACGGGCCGGCCGAAGGGTGAACTCTACCAGCGGTTGCTTGCAATGAAATGACAGGCGCGGGCAAGCGACACACGGCCTACAGGCGCGGTCACTTCGCCGAGTATTTCGCTGCTGTTGCCCTGATGCTGAAAGGTTTTCGCATTGTCGAGCGGCGCTACCGGACCAGACTTGGCGAGATCGACCTCATTGCCCGGCGCGGCGATCTTGTGCTCATCGTTGAAGTGAAGGCACGCCGGACACTTGAACAGGCGATGGGCGCGGTGACCTGGACAGCCATGAAGCGCATCGAATCGGCGGCCGATCTGTGGCTCGCCCGTCAACCCGACTATGCGAACCTGTCATTGCGGTATGATCTCGTGGCGATTGTGCCATGGCGCTGGCCGGTGCATGTCCCGGCTCTTTTCACGGTCTAGCTCTCCTCCTTGTCATACCGCATGAGATCGCCGGGCTGGCAGTCGAGATAGTCGCAGATGCGCTCCAGGGTCTCGAAGCGGATACCTTTCACCTTGCCCTGTTTCAGCAGGGACAGATTGGCTTCCGTTATCCCGACATGTTCCGCCAGATCCTTGGATTTCACGTTGCGCTCGGCCAGCATGACATTGAGCCTGACTTTGATGGGCATGGGCATATCCTCAGATGAATTGGGCATTTTCATCGGCTATCGCGATGGCTTCCCGCATCACCCAGGCAATGACGATGATGGTTCCGGCAAACAGCAATCCGAGCCACATGTCCGAACTGATGCCGATGGACAGTGCGCGCTGCCCGGCCGGGTTGGTCCAGCTCAGAATGAGCGAGAGGGCTGCATAGGCGAAAGGCTGGAGGAGTGTCGATACAAAGACCGCCATTGCGAAAGCGCGCAGGCTGCCGACGGTTTCGGCCGTAAAAAACTGCTGTTTGGCAAAGCCGTTGAAGCACTGTTGGGCCTGCCTTAATCCCCAGATCAACGCTGCCAGTGGCAGCATCGAAACGAGAAAAGCAAGAAGACGGATCGGGAAACCAAGATTTTCCACCCCGGTAACCGGTAGCTTGGCCGCTGTCAGGATATCGGCCGGCGGCGTCGCAAACCAGTAGTAGAGAGTTCCTGCGGTCAAGATCACCGATGTGGCGAGATACAGACCCGACATGATTTTACTGAGACGCCGGATACGCTCCGCGCGGTGAGCGGGCATGTGTCCAGTCGTAGGCATATCAAGCGAAGAACGATTGCTCATGGGGCACCTCTGTGAGTTTTCTTCCGGAATAATAGCAATAAATTATCGTTTTACAATAATAAATTTTCGAGATACGAATTTCGAACCGACACAGGAGATTTCGGAATGCCCCTTCTTGGAACGGCCAGCGCATTTTTCATTTCCATAGCTTTCACCCTTGGATTGGCAACCGCCTCAATGGCGGCGGCGTCCACCGCCAAGGGGCAGATTTCGGTCACGCAGGTCATGGCGATGCTCGACCAGGCATCGTCCAATCCCACTGCGAGCCAGGTTCTGACCGCCTATCTCGCCGGTGTGGGAGAGACCGCGGCTATCATCATGGACTTTGCAGCAAAAACGGATGGCCCGCCGCTTGCAGCGTGCGGAACCCGCATCACTCTCGATGACAAGGCGGTGCGGCGCGCGCTGGAGGCGCAGCCAAAGGGCCGGTGGCAGCAGATGGCAGCCACACCGCTGATCGTGCGTGATATGATCAAGCGTGCCGGGTGCGCGCTCGCCGACTGAAGCGGCAGGCACCACGATGGTTGCCGGCAATCGGGTTTCGGCTCTATTCTACTGGATAAGGCCGAAGCAGACGGGGTGTCCGATATCCCCGGTCTCGCGCCGCAACCGAAGGAGAGTTGATCATGTCCATGCATCTCTCGCCGCATGACCTGCACAGGAAGGCGTGGGAGGGGCAGGCGAAGGGCATCGTCATCCTTCTGTTGCTGCTCATGCTGCCCGCCTGGTCATTGTCGTTCTGGCAGGGCTGGCTTTTCTGGCTGGTCTTCAGCGCCAGTACGAGTTTCATTTCCTATTATTTTCTCCAACACGATCCCGCCCTTGTCGCAAGCCGGTTGAGGGCCGGGGCGGGCGCCGAGCACGAACCGGCGCAGAAGCGCATCCAGACCGTAGCGGCCGTGGTCGGCCTCCTGACCTACATCATGCCGGGGATCGAGCGTCACTTTACCGGGCTGCCCTTGCCCGTCTCGGTGGTCATCCTTGGCAATGCCGCTTTTCTCGCCGGGGCCTGGATTGTCTTTCTTGCATTCCGGGAAAACAGCCATGCCTCCAGTATTATCGAGGTCAAATCGGGGCAGCGGGTCATCGCAACTGGACCCTATGGCGTTGTACGGCATCCCATGTATTCCGGCTGCGTGCTGGCCTTCATTGCGTCATCCCTCGCGCTTGGGTCGCTGTGGTCTCTGCCCTTTGCCATCGCGCTCA
Organism: Phyllobacterium sp. MT110; assembly: GCF_058792715.1. Lineage (NCBI taxonomy): Bacteria > Pseudomonadati > Pseudomonadota > Alphaproteobacteria > Hyphomicrobiales > Phyllobacteriaceae > Phyllobacterium > Phyllobacterium sp. MT110. The sequence continues at coordinate 68,312 of NZ_JBXAFE010000002.1, read as the reverse complement.
GCCTGGTGATCGTTGCCCGTCTGCTCGATGAGGAAAAATATCTCAAGGCGAATTTGCCGGGTTACACCGCCTATTGCCAGCTGGTGCGTTACCGTCTCATTCCGACGCTGTGGTGATGGCCTTTTGCACGACATGCGAAAGGGCTTGCATTTCCACGTTAACACGATAAAAGTAGTCGTGTATTGAATCGGTGTTCCTTGAACAGGCGCCGTTTGCTGTTGCCTGTCCCGTCTTGCCATTCCCGGCAAAGGCTGGGCAGCATTTTCTTGCAATGCATGGAAAGGGAATCCGCTTGTTCCCGGATTTTCAGAAATTCTATGCTCCGCCGTTCGATTCGGCGCACTTCTGTTCCTTATAAAGAGCCGTCCGATCAACGATAATCCCAGCATTCACCGGGATTGTCTTGCTCATGTCTATCCATGCCAATCAGCTTTCTGTCTTTCCTGCCTTCTTCCGCGTGCGGAATGAAGTGGTTGTGGTTGTCGGCGAAGGTGAAGAAGCACTGAACAAGGCCCGGCTTTTGGCGCAGACGAATGCGCTGATCCGCATTGTTGCGGCCCATCCGGAACACGAGCTGGCCGCGTTCATCCGCGCGGGCCGTCACCAGCATGTCGCGGAAGATTTTTCCCCAAAGCACCTTTCGGGCGCAAAACTGGCCTTTGTTGCCACAGGCGATGAAGTGCAGGACAGTGCCATTGCCGCCGAAGCGCGCCGCCAGCATGTCCCGGTCAATGTGGTCGACCGTCCGGAACTCTGCGATTTCTTCACCCCCGCCATCGTCAACCGTGCGCCGATTGCCATTGCCATTGGTTCGGAAGGCACGGGGCCCGTGCTCAGCCAGATCATTCGCGCCCGTATCGATGCGGCGTTCTCGCCGCGCCTGGGCGATCTTGCCCGTCTCGCCAATGCCTATCGTCCCGCTGTCGAAAAGCTGGTGAAGAAAGGCCTGCCGCGCCGTCTGTTCTGGCGTTCGTTCTTCTCGGGCGATGTGGCCGGCAAGGTCTACAACAATGATCTCGACGGTGCCCGCCAGGCCGCCGGGCTGCTCCTCGACAATCAGGACGAGCCGAAAGGTTATGTCTGGCTGGTCGGCGCGGGTCCTGGCGCCGAGGATCTGCTGACCCTGCGCGCGCACCGCGTTCTCATGGAAGCGGATGTCATCGTCTATGACGCACTGGTGCCTGAGGCTGTCGTCTCCATGGGCCGCCGCGATGCAGCCCGGCTTTCCGTCGGCAAGCGCAAGGGCTGCCATTCGAAAAGCCAGAGCGAAATCAACGAACTGCTGGTTTCGCTCGGCCGTGAAGGCAAGCGCGTCGTGCGCCTCAAATCCGGCGATCCGCTGGTCTATGGCCGCGCCGGTGAGGAAATGGCGGCGCTGCGGTCCGCCGGTATCCCTTTCGAGATCGTTCCCGGCATCACCTCGGCCTTTGCCGCGGCGGCCGATATGCAATTGCCTCTGACCCTGCGTGGTGTCGCATCCTCCCTTGTGTTCACCACGGGTCATGACATGGCAGGCGAAGTGCTGCCCGATTGGGCGCGCCTCGCCATCTCGGGCGCAACCATCGCGGTTTATATGGGCCGCAGCGTGGCAGCCTCCGTCGCCGAACGGCTGATGAGCGCCGGCCTGCATGCCGATACCGGCGTGGCCGTGATCGAAAATGCCGGACGTGCGGATCGCCGCATGTTCCATGGCACGCTGCAGGATTTGCCGGCGTTGGAACAGCGCCCTGACCTTGACGGTCCCGTCATGGTGGTCATCGGCGATGCCGTGGCCGGTGCTGCGATCGACAAGGCCGAGCCGCTGGCTATCCGTGCCCCAACCTCTTCGGTGGCTGCGCGCCACCTCCAATCCAATGCCGCTTGATTGCGAAGGATGATGATCATGAGTGTTAAAGTTCTCACTGCAAACCGTCTGACCGATGGCGAAGCCGTATGGCTTGGCGCCAATGGCGAATGGCTCGATCACATTGACGGTGCCCTCGTGGCCCGCCACGCGGAAGCCGCGGCGGCGCTGGAGGAAGCGGGCAAGGCGGCGATCAAGTCCAACCTTGTGATCGACGTCAATGTCATCGACGTGGAAGAGCGCGGCGAGCATCTTTATCCGGTCCGCCTGCGCGAGCGCATTCGCCAGCTCGGCCCCACCGTCCGTCTCGACCTTGGCAAGCAGGCGGAAAAGCCTGCGGCAAACGCTGCTTAACTGATAATCGAAGGCCCGCAGAATGTATCGTTACGATGAGTTTGATCACGCGTTTGTTTCCGCCCGCGTTGAACAGTTCAAGGATCAGGTCGAGCGCCGTTTGGCTGGCGAACTCACCGAGGACCAGTTCCGCCCGCTGCGGCTGATGAATGGCGTCTATCTGCAACTGCACGCCTATATGCTGCGCGTCGCCATCCCCTACGGCACATTGTCGTCGCGCCAGATGCGCAAGCTTGCCCACATCGCCCGCACCTATGACCGCGGCTATGGTCACTTCACCACGCGCCAGAACCTCCAGTACAATTGGCCCGCGCTGAAGGACATGCCGAAAGTTCTCGACGAACTTGCGGAAGTCGAGATGCATGCGTTGCAGACGTCGGGCAACTGCATCCGCAACGTGACCGCCGATCACTTTGCCGGCGCAGCCGCCGACGAGGTTGCAGACCCGCGCCCCTACGCGGAAATCCTGCGCCAGTGGTCGTCGATGCATCCGGAATTCTCCTACCTGCCGCGCAAGTTCAAGATCGCCATTACCGGCGCCGAACGCGACCGTGCTGCGATCCAGGTGCACGATATCGGCCTGCATCTGAAAAAGAATGCGGCGGGCGAGATCGGTTTTGCCGTCTATGTCGGCGGCGGGCAGGGCCGCACGCCGATGGTTGCCAAGAAGATCCGCGACTTCCTGCCCGTTGAGGATCTGCTGACCTATACGACCGCGATCATGCGCGTCTACAATCTCAACGGCCGCCGTGACAACAAGTACAAGGCGCGCATCAAGATTCTCGTGCATGAAACCGGGACGGAAGAGCTGACCCGCCAGGTGGAAACCGAATGGCTGGCGCTGAAGAACAGCGACCTGAAGCTGCCGCAGACGGATGTCGATGCCATCGACAGTTACTTCCGTCCGCCGCATCTGCCGCAGCGGCCGGAAGGCTGGTCGGCACTGGCCGGTGCCCGCAAGGCGGATCATGCCTTTGCCGCCTGGGTCGACCAGAACGTGACACCGCACAAGAACCCGGATTACGGCGTCGTGACCATTTCCCTGAAGCCGATCGGCGGCATTCCGGGCGATGCCACCGATGCCCAGATGGATCTGGTTGCCGATATTGCCGAACAGTTCTCCCAGGACGAAATCCGCGTCAGCCACGAGCAGAATCTCATTCTGCCGCATGTGGCGATTGCCGATCTGCGCATCGTTTACGATCTGCTGCTGACCGACAGTCTCGCCACGGCCAATGCCGGGCTGATCACCGACATCATCTCCTGCCCGGGTCTGGATTATTGCGCGCTGGCGACAGCCCGCTCGATCCCGGTTGCCCAGCGCATATCGGAACGCTTTGCCGATCCGGCGCGCCAGGCCGATATCGGCGAACTCAAGCTGAAGATCTCGGGCTGCATCAACGCCTGCGGGCATCACCATGTCGGTCATATCGGCATTCTCGGCGTCGAGAAGAAGGGCGAGGAACTCTACCAGATTTCTCTCGGCGGCTCCGGCGACGAGGTCTGCACCATCGGCGATATCACCGGGCGCGGCTTCTCCTCCGAAGAAATCGTCGACGCGATCGAGACCATCGTCGACCGCTATCTCGAAGTCCGGACGGACAAGGAAGAAACCTTCCTTGCGGCTTACCGGCGTCTGGGCGCTGCTCCCTTCAAGGAGGCGCTCTATAGCGAGGCTGCCAATGCTGCTTGAAACCAACGAGATCACCGTGGCGGACGAAGCGCGGGCGCTTGAAGCCCGCTATGGCAATCTCGACCCGGCGCAGATCATCGAACTGGCGATCGGCCAGCTCTTCAAACAGGACATCGCCGTGGTTTCCTCGTTCGGGGCGGAATCCTCGGTGCTTCTGCACCTGATCGCGCAGGTGGATCGCGCCCTGCCGGTGCTGTTTCTCGAGACCGGCAAGCATTTTCCGGCAACGTTGCGCTACCGCGACCAGCTCGTGCAGGAGCTCGGCCTGACCGACGTGCAGGACATTCATCCGCTCAAGCAGAGCCTGAAAGACGAGGATCCTTTCGGGGCGCTGTCCATGACCAACAAGGATCGCTGCTGCTATATCCGCAAGGTCGAGCCGATGGCCCGCGCTGTCGCGCCGTATCGCGCCTGGATGACCGGACGCAAGCAGTTCCAGGCCTCGACGCGCACGGCACTGCCGGTGTTCGAGTCCGTCGGCGCGCGCGTGCGCATCAATCCGCTGGCGCGCTGGACGTCTGCCGACCTGAAGGCCTATATGGCCGCCAACCAATTGCCGCCGCACCCGCTCGTCGCTGAAGGCTACCGGTCCATCGGCTGCATGCCCTGCACGTCGCCGGTGAAGGAAGGCGAAGATGACCGCGCCGGTCGCTGGGCAGGCACCGATAAAACCGAATGCGGTATCCACCTGACTGGCCTCACCGACCAGCTGAGCAATATTTCCCTGACGGATTCGAACCTATGAATGACATGTCTGAAAAGCCCGAGAGCCAGCTGTGGGGCCGCGAAGGTTTCCGCGAGGACCCCTATATCACGGCTGAAACGCTGGAGGAGGCAGGCGATGCCCCGGCGGTCATCCTGCCGCTGGCCGTCTGGCTCGGACTTGACGAGGGGGTGCGCAATGCGACCAACCGGCGGATCGGTGTTTCCGTCGCGCCTGGCGAAAGCATCGATCCGCTTCTGCCGTTGCTCGGTTCAATCCCGGTGATTGCGCTGCAGTTTCCGGCCTTCAATGATGGCCGTTCCTATTCGAAGGCCGAGGTTCTGAAGGATCGCCATCAGTTTCAGGGCGAGCTGCGAGCGGTCGGCGATGTGCTGATCGATCAGGTTGCCTACATGCTGCGCACCGGCTTCGATACGCTGAAGGTCACCCACGCGGTGACGCTGACACGCCTCGCCGGCCACAACCTGCACGATACGCCGGTTTATTATCAGCCTGGCCGCGGCTCCCACACCAAGGCGGGCACCTACAGCTGGCGCCGCGTGCCCGACACGCGCTCCTGAGCGTCAGAGGACGATCACGGGCGTTCCCAGGGGAACGCGATCGTACAGGTCGACCACATGGTCATTGATCATGCGGATGCAACCGTTGGAGACGGCCTTGCCGATCGACGAGGGTTCGGTGGTGCCATGGATGCGGTAATAGGTGTCGCGGCCATTGCGGTAGAGGTAGAGGGCGCGGGCCCCGAGAGGATTGCCGCCGCCGCCGGCAACCCCGTCCGCATAGCGGGCATATTTTTCCGGCTGGCGTTTGATCATGTTGTCTGTCGGCTGCCAGCGCGGCCATTTGGCTTTGCGGCCGACTTCCGCCGTTCCGGAGAAGGCCCGTCCGGCCCGCCCGACACCGATGCCGTAACGGATGGCTGAATATTCATCCTCGACGAGGTAGAGAAAGCGGTTGCGCGGATCGATGATGACGGTTCCGGCCTCTTCATAGGTCGGATAGTCAACGATCTGCGGCATGTATTCCGGGTTGAGGATAAAGGGTTTCCTGGGTTTTGCCGAAGCTGCCTGAGGCGCGGCAACGGTCACCATCAATCCGCAGAAGAACGTCCGTCGTGTCAGCATATCGATCCCAATAGGCTTGAGCGCAGCCCTTGCGGGCCTTCCGGTCACGGGACGATTGTGCGCGGAAATTGCTGACTGAAGGTTTACGTCGACTCAACTTTTTGTGATGAAACAAGGAGATAGGTCCGGCAGGGGGGCTGCCGGACCTGTTTCGGCTCAGGGAAGGCGGGCGATGCGTTCGATCAGCAGGTCGAAGAAACCCTCATCGTTCACATCGCGTATATAAAAGGCGTTTTTCGGCCTGTCGGTGACGCCCCACCAGTCGACGACGGTCATGCCGAGGGTGAGGTCCGACGCCGTTTCCACGACGACATTGCAATGCCGCCCCTTGTAAAGGTCCGGCTTCAGGAGATAGGCAATGACGTTCGGATCATGCAGCGGGCCGCCATCGCTGCCATATTTCTCTTCGTCGAACCGCTCGAAGAATTCGAGCAGCTCTGCAGACGCAGCGCCGGATCGGGTTCCCATGGCCCGGAAGCGTTCGATCCGCCGGGCACTCGTCAGAGCCTTGTGCGTCACATCCAGCGGCAGCATCACAATCGGCACACCCGATGTCAGCACGATGTGTGCCGCCTGCGGATCGACATAGATGTTGAATTCGGCGGTCGGAGTGATATTGCCGCCTTCGAAAAAGCCGCCGCCCATCAGTACGATTTCGCGGATGCGCGTGGCGATCTGCGGGGCACGGATCAGGGCCTGCGCAATATTGGTGAGGGGGCCAAGCGGGCACAGCGTCACCGTGCCGCTTTCCTGCGTCAGCAAAGTCTCGATGATGAAATCGACCGCATGCTGCTCCTGCAGGGGCATGGCGGGTTCAGGCAGGTCCGGACCATCGAGGCCGGTCTTGCCGTGGACGTTTTCAGCGGTGACGAGCGCCCGCATCAGGGGCCGGTCTGCACCGGCAAAGACCTTCACATCCGGCCGTCCCGCCAGTTCGCAGATCTTCCGGGCATTGGTTTTGGTCAGGTCCAGGGGAACATTGCCGGCAACCGCCGTGATTCCCAGAACGTCCAGTTCCGGGCTTGCCAGTGCCAGAAGGATCGCCAGCGCATCGTCCTGGCCCGGATCCGTGTCAATTATGATTTTCCGCGTCATCTCTTGCTTTCATTCTCTTGAAGTCTGCATCGGGATCGACCATATCAAAGGACAGAAGGGAAATGCCATCTCCGGGTTTCTCTTTTAGGTCGCTTTTCTGAGGACTGCACAGATGACACGAATGACACCGTTTTCAAGCCCTTTGCTGCTTGGTTTCGACACGATGGAAAAGACGCTGGAGCGTATCGCCAAATCCGGTGACGGCTACCCGCCCTACAATATCGAACGCATCCATGGCGATAACGGCCGGGAACAGCTTCGTATCACCCTCGCGGTCGCCGGCTTTTCCAATGACGATCTGGAAGTGACGACTGAAGACAATCAGTTGGTCATCCGCGGCAGGCAGGCCGATGAAAGTGAACGGGAATATCTGCATCGTGGCATTGCCGCGCGCCAGTTCCAGCGCATTTTCGTTCTTGCCGATGGAATGCGCGTGAGTGCTGCCACATTGAAGAATGGGCTTCTGTCGATCGATCTCGACCGTCCGGAACCCGAACGATTGGTCAAACGCATCAACATTGCAGTTCAGGACTGATCGTGGCTCTAACAGGACGGGGCCTTTGGAAGGACTGTCCGAATATGGAGGCTGATATGCAAAACACTGTTTCGAAGAATTTCCTGAGTGAACTGGAATTCTCGCGTCTTGGCGCCGGACAGGTCGCCTATATGCGCAAGGTGAAGACCGACGATCTCGCCACCAGTTTCCCAGCATTGCCGCCGATGACGCCGGGTGTCGAACTCTGGGCGCTCTTTGCCGCCAATGGCGATCCCATCGTGCTTTCCGATGAACGCGACAATATCCTTGTCGGCGCGCAGGAGCACGAGCTGCAGACAGTCATGCTGCAGTAACAGCCGTCCGGTCGCGTTGAATTTCCAAAACCCCACTGGCTTGCCGGCGGGGTTTTGTTCATTTCAAACAGATCGCAGCAGCAATGTGCGTGGTTCGACAAGCTCACCATGAGGGGAGTAGTCTGGCTGCAATCCTCAACTTCCCTCATGGTGAGCTTGTCGAACCACGCAGGATGGCAATGCAGCTTCTTCTGCTTAAACCTTCACGGCCTGTTCTACCCGGTCTTCCGCGCCGAACAAGTCCAGATAGCGTTTGATTTCAGCCTTGTCGCCGGTTGCCTTCTTCGGGTTGTCCGAAAGCTTGACCGCCGGGCGGCCATTGGCTTCGCTGACCTTGCAGACCAGCGAAATGGCATTGAGCTGATCGTTGAAACGCGGCGCGCAATCCTCGAAATCATTGGTCAGGTTTGTCCCCCAGCCAAAGCTCATGCGCACCTTGCCCTTGAAGTGATGATAGGCCTCTTCGATCGTCTCGACGTCAAGCCCGTCGGAGAAAACCAGGAGTTTGCCGCGCGGGTCCTTGCCCCTGGAGCGCCACCAGGACAGGATCTTTTCCCCGCCCTCGATCGGCGGTGCACTGTCCGGGCGGAAACCCGTCCAGTCGGCAACCCAGTCGGGTGCGTCGCGCAGAAAGGCGGCGGTCCCGAAAGCGTCCGGCAGCACGATGAGAAGATTGCCGCCATAGTAGCGGTTCCAGTCCTGCAGCACCTTGTAGGGTGATTTCAGCAGTTCATCGTCCGTGCGGCTGAGAGCGGCCAGAACCATCGGCAGTTCGTGTGCATTGGTGCCGAGTGCTTCCAGATCATTGTCCATGGCAAGCAGCACATTGCTCGTGCCGGTAAAGGCTTCGCCGATGCCTTCCTTCAGGGCCTCCACGCACCAGCGCTGCCACAGGAACGAATGGCGGCGGCGCGTGCCGAAATCGGAAATCCGGATATCGGGCAGGGAGCGCAGCCGCTCCACCTTCGTCCACATCTTGGCCTTGGCACGGGCATAGAGCACGTCGAGTTCGAAGCGCCCCATCTTCTTCATCGCCGCCCGCGAACGCAGTTCATTGATGATGGCGAGCGCCGGGATTTCCCACATGGTCGTGTACATCCACGGGCCATGGAAATTCAGCTCGTACTGGCCGTCGCGCTTGGTCAGCTCGTATTCCGGCAGCTGGAAATGCGTCAGCCATTCGAGGAAGTCCGGTTCGAAGATCTGCTTCTTGCCGTAGAAGGTGTTACCGCCAAGCCAGATCATTTCCTTCTTGGAAAAACGGATGGTGCGGGCATGGTCCAATTGCGCGCGCAGCTCTTCCTCGTCGATCTCGTCGCCCAGCCGCACACGCGTGGTACGGTTGATCAGCGTGAAGGTTGCGTCGACCTTGGGATAGACCCCCCAGATCATCTGCAGCATCAGCAATTTATAAAAATCCGTATCCAGCAGGCTGCGGACAATGGGGTCGAGTTTCCACGTGTGATTGAACACGCGGCGTGCAATGTCGGTCTTCGTCGCCATTGAATGCTCTCCTTCCGGAATTTCCGCCCGCCATGTTGCACGGCAGCAACCGCCCATCAAGCAGAACCGGGCATAACCGGCTAAATTCTGCAGTCAAACGGGCGCGGGCATTTGCATTAAATCTTTGTAACCTCACCGTTTTGTCATTAACGGCGACATCAAAGCGCTTTATTCTTGTCGGTAAACAACCTTTCGCGCCGGGATGCGCATTGGGATACAATCAAAAATACGGTGGTGCTGGCTCCGCGGATAGCGGAACCGGCCTTTTTGGAGTGACGTATGAAAGTCTGGAAACAACTTGTACTGGTTGTCGTTATCCTCGCCGTTGCCGGCGCGGGATGGCTGTATTTCTTTCCGGGCGCGTCCAATCTCCTGAAAAAAGCCGGTGTCGACAAGGTTCTGACCACAGCAAAGGAACCAGCGGCGCCCAACGGCCAGGGACGGAGCGGACAGGCCGTTCCGATCGTGGTTGTGCGGGCCGCCGATGCGGCCAAGATCAATGACAAGCTGTCGGCCATCGGCACTGGCAAGGCAAAGAGCTCCGTTTCCGTCACACCGTTCGCCGCTGGACGCATGACGGAAATCCTGGTCACCTCAGGCACCAGGGTTGAGGCTGGCGACGTGATTGCCCGGCTTGATTCCGAGGCGGAAAGCATCGCCGCCGACAAGGCGCGCACCATGCTGAAGGATGCCCAGACCAAGTTGAAGCGTGCGGAAAACCTCAGTGCGACCAACACCGTTTCCGCCGTGCAGGTGTCCGATGCCGGACTGGCCGTGGACAATGCCGGTCTCGATGTACGCGAAGCCGAACTCGCGCTGGACCGCCGCGCCGTCAAGGCGCCGATTGGCGGCATCGTCGGCATTCTTCCCGTGAGTGCCGGCAACTACATCACCACGACGACACAGATTGCAACGATCGCCGACCGCAGCGAGGTGCTGGTGGATTTCTGGGTGCCGGAACGCTTTGCTCCGGCCATCAAGGTTGGCGCGGCCGTCACGGCCACCTCCGTTGCCCGGCCGGGCGAGACGTTCAAGGGCGCGATCAACGCCGTCGACAATCGCATCGATCCCGATAGCCGCACCCTGCAGGTGCAGGCGAGGATCACCAATCCGAATGATGCCCTGCGCGAAGGCATGGCCTTTCAGGTGAACATGGGATTTGCCGGCGAGACCTATCCGACGGTCGATCCGCTGGCGATCCAGTGGGGCACGGACGGCGCCTATATCTGGAAGATTGCGGACAACAAGGCGCAGCGTGTGCCCGTCCGCATCATGCAGCGCAATGCCGCCCATGTTCTCGTCAATGCCGAGATCAAACCGGGTGACCTTATCGTCGCGGAAGGGGTGCAGGCCGTTCGCCAGGGCGGTGCCGTCCAGATCAAGGGCCAGCCTGCCAACCAGACGGATTCCGGCACACGACCGCTGGCTTCCGTCGGCGAAAAGGGCTGAGGTGCGGCGTGAGCAATTCACACGGACAGTCCAACTCCAATTTCACCGCTCTTTTCATCCGCCGCCCGGTGCTGGCGCTGGTGCTCAATGCCCTGATCGTCGTTGCCGGGCTTGCCGCCTTCTATGGCGTCGACGTGCGCGAACTGCCGGATGTCGACCGGCCCGTCGTGACGGTAACGACGACATTCCAGGCCGCCGCTGCCGAGACGGTTGACCGCGAGCTGACCGCTGCGATTGAAGGCGCGGTGTCTCGCGTTTCCGGGGTCAAATCCATTTCCTCCAGCTCGTCCTTCGGGACCAGCCGCGTCACCGTGGAGTTCAATGACGGTGTCGATCTGAACGTTGCCGCCGCCGATATGCGCGATGCCATCAGCCGCATCACCAACACACTGCCGGAGCAGGCCGATCCGCCGCAGATCGTCAAGGCGGATGCCAATGCCGATGCGGTGATGCGCCTTGCCGTCACCTCGACCACGATGGCCGTCGAAGACATGACCGTTCTGGTCGAAGATCAGATCAAGGACGTGCTTGCATCGGTGCCCGGTGTCGCGGATGTGCAAATCAACGGCAACCGCAGCAAGATTTTCCGTATCGATATCGATCAGGGCAAACTGGCAAGCCTCGGGTTGACGGTTGCCAATGTCCGCACGGCCCTCAACACGATGGCGTTCGATACGCCCGCCGGTCAGATCAACAGCAGCGCCCAGAGCATCGTCGTTCGCGCCACCGCGCCGGTGTCGACGCCGGAGGATTTCGAAAACATCATCATCAAGGATCGCACCAAGATCCGGGATGTCGCAACCGTCACGCTCGGTCCCGATATCGGCACATCGACGCTGCGCGCCAACGGCAAGACCGGCATTGGTCTTGGCATCATCCGCCAGGCGCAGTCCAACACGCTCGATATCTCCAAAGGCGTCCGGACGGCTATCGGTCAATTGCAAAAAACCCTGCCGGAAGGCGTCGATATCCGCGTAACCAGTGACGATGCCGATTTCATCAACGGTGCCGTGCACGAGGTTGAAATCGCGCTGGGCGCCTCCGTCTTCATCATCATCCTGATCATTTATCTCTTCCTGTGGGATCTGCGCGCGACGCTGATCCCCGCGGTGTCGATGCCGGTCGCCCTGATCGGAACCATCTCGGCGATCTATCTCGCCGGATTCTCGATCAACATCCTGACGCTGCTGGCGCTGGTGCTGGCGACGGGTCTGGTGGTGGACGATGCCATTGTCGTGCTCGAAAATATCGTCCGGCGCCGCAACCAGGGCATGGGGCCGCGCGCCGCTGCCGTGCTAGGCACGCAGGAGGTGTTTTTCGCGGTCATCGCGACGACGGTGACGCTGGCGGCAGTGTTCGTGCCGCTCTCGTTCCTGCCCGGACAGACCGGTGGTCTCTTCCGCGAGTTCGGCTTCGTGCTGGCAATCTGCGTGCTGCTCTCGGCCGTCGTCGCGCTCACGCTCTGTCCGATGCTCGCCTCGCGCCTGCTCTCGGCAAGCGAAGCCAAGCACGAGGATATCAACCATTCGCCGGGCCTTGTCCGGCGGGTGGGCGGCTGGTTCCTCGAAGCCTATCGCCGCATGCTGCACGGATGTCTGGCCGCGCCATGGCTCGTGGTCCTGGCATCGCTGCTGTTTGCCGGGGCAGCCTTTGGCGCCTTTTCGCTGCTTAAACAGGAATTGACGCCGACCGAGGACCGCGCTTCGGCCTTCCTGCGCATCACGGCGCCGCAGGGCGTCAGCCTTGAATATCTCAACGACCAGATGCGCCAGATCGAGACGCTGATCCAGCCGATGCGCGATTCCGGTGAAATCCAGAACACGTTTTCCATCGCCGGACAGAACGGCAACACCAATCGCGGTTTCATGGTGCTCAGCCTTGCCACATGGAAGGAACGTCACCGGAGCCAGCAGGAAATCCTCGCCGACGTGTCCAAGCGCGTGCGCAATATTCCCGGCATCCAGGTCTTTGCCGCCCAGCCCAATTCGCTCGGCATTCGCGGCGCGGGCAACGGCCTGCAGTTCGCCATTGTCGGGACCAATTACGCCGACCTCGGAACGGCCGCTGCCAAGATCGTGTCGGCGCTGGAAAAGGACAAACGCTTTGACCGGCCGCGCCTGACCAATGAACCGACGCAGCCGCAGCTCTCCGTGTCCATTGATCGCGAGCGTGCATCCGATCTCGGCATCGACATCACCGGCCTCGCCGAGGCGCTGCAGTCGGTGCTGGATGGCTACAAGATCGGTTCGGTCTACATCGAGGATCGCAGTTTCGATGTGAAGCTGGTCTCAACCACCAATCCGATCAATGACCCGACCGATCTCGAAAATGTCTTCATGCGCACCAGCGACGGCCGCTTCGTGCCGATGGCGACCATCGCCAAGCTGACGGAAGTGGCAGTGCCGCCGGCATTGACCCGCGAGCAGCAGATGCGGTCAGTCGCCATAACGGCCGCCCTCAGTCCTGACTTTGCCTTGGGTGATGCCTACAAGGTGGCGCAGGAGGTGGCTGCACCACTGCTTCCGCCGGGCTACCGCCTCATTCCGCTCGCCGAGGCGGCAACGCTCGGCGAGAATTCCGCCAGCATGTTCGTTACCTTCGGTTTCGCCATCCTGATCATCCTGCTCGTGCTCGCGGCACAGTTTGAAAGCTTCATCAGCGCGGTTATCGTGATGGCGACCGTCCCGCTCGGCCTGGCCTGCGCGGTCTTTGCCATGGTGCTCACCGGCACCAGCATGAATGTCTACAGCCAGATCGGGCTGGTGCTGCTTGTCGGCATCATGGCCAAGAACGGCATCCTGATTGTTGAATTCGCCAACCATTTGCGCGATCAGGGCCGGAGCGTGCGGCAGGCCATCGAGGAAGCCTCCAATATCCGCCTGCGCCCGGTGGTCATGACGATGCTCTGCGCCATTCTCGGCGGTGTTCCGCTGGTTCTGGCCAGCGGTGCCGGCGCCGAGGCCCGCATTGCCCTTGGCTGGGTCATCGTCGGCGGTCTCGGCCTTGCCACAGCCTCGACATTGTTCCTGACGCCGGTTGCCTATCTCCTGCTCGCCGGTTTCTCCAAGCCGAAAGCGGAAGAGGAAGCGCGGCTCGAGAGGGAACTTCTGGAAGTGGTATCCCAGCCGCCCTTGCCCGCTGAATAGGATTCTTATTCATGCAAACAAAAGGCGGGGATTGCTCCCCGCCTTGTTCATTCCGGCTGCGAATCGTTATTTCGCGGCGTCCGTGACCTTCGTTGTCCAAGCGCCTTCCGGCTTCTTGGTGATGACCGGATCGGAGCCGCCGCCGAGGAGTGTCTCCACGGTGCGCTCGGCCGCTGCCACATCGAGAACGCCGGTGGAGCCCTCAGTCAGCTTGTTGATCTCAGCCACCATGCGCTTCTGGTGCTTTTCGGTCTGCGCGCCGCTCGCATCGTTTTCAAGCACGATGTTGGCCGCTTCATCCGGATGCTGGCGGGCATAGTCCCAGCCCTTCATGGACGCCTTGACGAAGCGGGCAAGCTTTTCCACCATCTTCGGGTCATCGAGGCTCTTCTGCAGCACGTAAAGACCGTCTTCGAGCGTGGCGACCTTCTCGTCCTCATACTTGAACGTGACCAGCTGATCGGCCGGAATGCCGGCATCGATCACCTGCCAATATTCATTGTAGGTCATGGTCGAGATGCAGTCCGCCTGCTTCTGGATCAGCGGATCGACATTGAAGCCCTGCTTGAGGACGGTGACGCCATTCGGGCCGCCATCGGTCTTGAGGCCGAGGTGGTTCATCCACGACAGGAACGGATATTCATTGCCGCCGAACCAGACGCCGAGGGTCTTGCCCTTGAAATCCTGCGGCTTGGTGATGCCGGTCTCCTTGCGGCAGGTCAGCATCATGCCGGAGCGCTTGAACGGCTGGGCGATGTTGACGAGCGGCAGGCCCTTTTCGCGCGTGGCGAGGGCCGACGGCATCCAGTCGACGACCACATCGGCGCCGCCGCCGGCGATCACCTGCGGCGGGGCAACGTCAGGTCCGCCCGGCTTGATTTCCACGTCGAGATTGGCCTCCTTGTAGAAACCCTTGTCCTTGGCGACATAATAGCCGGCGAACTGGCCTTGCGTGACCCATTTGAGCTGCAGGGTCAGCTTGTCGGCCGCCAGCGCCGAGCCCGCCATCAGCGTCATCGCCAGACCCATCGTCAATGCTATCGTCTTCTTCATGTTTCAGTTCTCCTCTGTTCTTGTTTTTTAAGTTCTGTAGGAAGGGTGCCAGAAAGTAACCGCCCGCTCGATGAGGGTAATAAGCCCGTAAGACAGCGAGCCCGCAAGCGCCGCGACAAAAATTTCCGCCCACACCATATCGACATTCATGCGGCCGACTTCCGCCGAGATGCGGAAGCCCATGCCGACAATGGGCGAGCCGAAGAATTCGGCAACGATGGCGCCGATGAGGGCCAGCGTCGAATTGATCTTCAGTGCGTTGAAGATGAAGGGCATGGCGGCGGGCAGGCGCAGCTTCACAAGAGTCTGTCCGTAGCTGGAGCCATAGGTCTGCATGAGGTCGCGTTCCATCGCGCCGGATGCGGCAAGTCCGGCCACGGTATTCACCAGCATGGGAAAGAAGGTCATGATGACGACCACGGCGGCCTTCGATTCCCAGTAGGAACCGAACCACATGACCATGATCGGCGCGATGCCGACAACGGGAAGGGCGGCCACAAGATTGCCGATGGGCAGCAGTCCCCGGCGCAGGAAAGGCACCCGGTCGACAATGATGGCGGCGAGGAAACCCGAACCGCAACCGATGACGTAACCGGCAATGGCGGCCTTCAGATAGGTCTGCTGAAAATCCGCCCAGAGCGTCGGCACGGAACTGGAAATGCGCTCGGCGATCATGGATGGCGGCGGCAGCAGAATGCTCGGTACGCCAAAGCCGCGGACAATGATTTCCCACAGGATCAGCAGCCACGCGCCGAACAGCACCGGCAGGGCGAGATTAACCAGCCGCTGGGCCTGCGGCGAAGTGAGTTTCAGGCTGGCCAGATTCTGCACGCTGAACCACGCAAGCAGCCAGGATGAGGTCACCATGCACCAGTAGCCGATCGACGGTCCCGGCGGCTGCGGCATGGCGTGGAGCAGTCCGATGAGGCAGAAGGCGACCACATGGACAAGCGCGAGAACGACGATCAGCGATGGTATCGATACGCTCGTGAACATGGCAACGGCAGCGGCAACGAACAGGATGACCGGGGTCGAATAGCTGAGGGTGTCGAGAACGTCACCGCCGGACGATATCAGCAATCCGGGAACGGCAAGCAGGAAGGCGGCAATGGCCAGCGGGGAGCGGGACAGTCTCATGGCCGTACTCCCATGCGCCGGTTGACGAGCGTGGCCACCAGTCCGATCAGGCTGACCAGAATGGCCGCCATCAGCGCCGCCGCGATCAATGCGGCCCAGATCTGCACCGTCTGGCCGTAATAGGAACCGGCCAGCAGCCGCGCACCGATGCCCGCGACCGCACCGGTCGGCAGTTCACCGACAATGGCACCAACCAGGCTGATGGCGACGGCAATCTTCATCGAGGTGAAGAGGTAGGGCATGGACGCCGGCCAGCGCAGCTTCCAGAACACCTGCGCCTTCGAGGCGTTATAGGTGTGCATCAGGTCGAGATGCATGATCTCGGGTGAGCGCAGGCCCTTGACCATGCCGACGGCAACAGGAAAGAACGACAGATACGTGGAGATCATCGCCTTGGGCAGGAGCCCGGTGATATTGACCGCGTTGAGAACCACGATGATCATCGGCGCGATGGCAAGGATGGGCACGGTCTGCGACGTGATGATCCACGGCATCAGGCTTTTATCGAGCGTGCGCGAATGGACAATGGCAATGGCCAGCAGGATGCCGAGCAGCGTGCCAAGCCCGAAACCCAGCAAGGTCGAGGACAGGGTGACACCGCCATGATAAACAAGACTGCGTTTCGATGTCGGGCTGATATCGAACACGGTCTTGCGGATTTCCTCGGCCACCTGATGCGGCGCGGGTAGAACAGGGCGCTCCTGCGCCATCGTGTTGGCGATCAGTTGGCCAGTGGAGATCGTTGTATTGGCGCGTGCCGCCTGGTCCCGCTCGAACGGTGCATTGAGGACAATGGCGAAGGCATACCACAGCGCCAGAATGGCGAGGAGAACGGTTCCAACGGGAATAACGCTGTTGCGGATGAAGTTCATGAATGCATTCCCGCTTCAGGCTGCCAGCGATACAGAATATCCGGCAAATGTTCCTCATTGTCGCCATCGGTGCGGCGCACTTCGGTGAAGCCTTCGCGCCTGTAGAAGGACTGGGCACCGGTATTCGCCACAAAGGTCCAGAGCTCCACCGGTCCCGTGGCCTGCCGCTTGGCGTGATCCAGCAGTGCCTTGCCGATGCCCCTGCCGCGCCGGTCGGCATGCACGTAGAGTGCATTGACCATGTTGTCAGGCGCGAGCGCAACCATGCCGGCCACCGCGTCATGGTCATCGGCGACAAAGACTTCGTATCTGGAAAAGACGGTATCGCAATAATAGTCCGTGACATCGTCCGCCGAATGAATGCGCGGCATCCATTCCGTCACGTCGATCCACGCATTGACGATAGCCGCGCAGTCGCACATGTCACGCAGTTTGGCGGCGCGGATCGTGGTCATCATGCGCACCGGCTATTCATCATAGGAATGGCCATGGCGCAGGCCCTCGCGCACCCGGTGGGCAATCTCGAGAAATTCCGGTGTTTCGCGGATATCGAGCGTGCGTTCCGTGCCGAGATTGCAGTCGATGATCTCATGGATGCGGCCGGGACGCGGGCTCATCACCACGATCTTTGTCGACAGGAACACCGCTTCCGGAATGGAGTGCGTGACGAAGATCACTGTTTTCTGTGTCTTCGCCCACAGCTTCAGCAGCTCTTCGTTGAGGTGGTCGCGGACGATCTCGTCCAGCGCACCGAACGGTTCGTCCATCAGCAGCATGTCGGGATCGAAGGACAGCGCCCGCGCTATGGAGGCGCGCTGCTGCATGCCGCCCGACAGCTGCCACGGAAATTTTTTCTCGAAACCGGAAAGGTTGACCAGCTCAAGGTTTTTGGCGATGCGGCTCGCCCGTTCGGCTTTTGGCACGCCCATCACTTCCAGCGGCAGGGAAATATTGCCGCCGATGGTGCGCCATGGATAAAGCGCCGCCGCCTGGAACACATAGCCATAGGCGCGATTCTGCCGCGCTTCGGATGGCGTCATGCCATTGACGGAAATGGTTCCTGACGTCGGCTGCTCCAGATCGGCGATCACCCGCAGGAGGGTGGTCTTGCCGCAGCCTGAAGGCCCGATGAAGGAAACGAACTCGCCGCCATTGACCGCAAGGTTGATGTTCGACAGGGCATTGACCGGCCCGTCATTGGTCTGAAAGACCAGGGACAGGTCCTTGACGTCGATCACATTCTTTGGCGTCGCGTTTGGCATTGACTGGGCCTTGGGTCGGAGCGCGACGACTGTCATCAGACACCCGCCGGTATGTTTTTCGGATCGCGCTCCACCTTACGCGGTGCCGTGAGTTCCTTCCACGTGGAAAGTGCACGATTGGCCGGCGCATTGGCCTCGCGTTCGACAAAGCGGCCGCTGCCGGTCGGCGCCAGCACTTCGCCGTCCTTGTAGGCGATCTGTCCGCGTGACAGGGTGATGCGCGGCAGGCCGGTGACCTCGATCCCTTCGAACACGTTGTAGTCGATGGCGGATTTCTGTGTCTTGGTGGAAATCACCTTCGATGCCTCGGGGTCCCAGATGACGATATCCGCATCGGAGCCCGGCAGGATGGCGCCCTTGCGCGGATAGATGTTGAGGATCCGGGCAATGTTGGTGGAGGTCACGGCCACGAATTCGTTCGGCGTCAGGCGGCCGGTGCGAACGCCTCTGGTCCACAGCACGGGCATGCGGTCCTCGAGGCCGCCGGTGCCGTTGGGAATCTTGGTGAAATCGCCGACGCCAAAACGCTTCTGCTCCGTGGTGAAGGCGCAGTGATCGGTCGCCACCACTTGCAGGCTGCCGGAGGCGAGACCGGCCCACAGGCCGTCCTGATGGCTCTTGTCGCGGAAGGGCGGCGACATCACCCGGCGCGCCGCATAGTCCCAATCCTTGTTCTTGTACTCGCTCTCGTCGAGCGTCAGATGCTGCACCAGCGGCTCGCCATAGACGCGCATGCCCTTCTGGCGGGCCCGGCGGATGGCTTCATGCGCCTGCTCGCAGGACACGTGCACGATGTAGAGCGGCACGCCGGCCTGGTCGGCGATCATGATGGCGCGGTTGGCCGCTTCCCCCTCGACCTCCGGCGGCCGGGAATAGCCATGGGCTTCCGGCCCATTGTTGCCTTCTGCCAGGAGCTTCTGCTGGAGATGGGCAACCACGTCGCCATTCTCGGCGTGGACCAGCGGCATGGCGCCGATCTCGGCACAGCGCGTGAACGAGGCGAACATCTCGTCATCGTCCACCATCAGCGCGCCTTTATAAGCCATGAAGTGCTTGAACGTGTTGATGCCGCGTTCCACCACCTTCGGCATCTCGTCAAAGATCTGCTTGTTCCAGCCGGTGATGGCCATGTGGAAGGAATAGTCGGTACGTGCCTTGCCTGCTTTCTGGAACCAGTCCTGCAAGGCTGCCAGCAGGCCATCGGCGCCGGGCAGGACGAAATCGACCACCATGGTGGTGCCGCCCGCCAGCGCCGCGGCGGTGCCTGTGTCGAAATCATCGGAAGAGTGGGTGCCCATGAAGGGCATTTCGAGATGGGTATGCGGATCGATGCCGCCCGGCATCAGATAGCAGCCCGTCGCATCGATAATCTCATCGCCGGAAAGATCCGTACCGATCTGGGCAATGATGTCGCCCTCGATCAGCACATCCGCCTTGTAGGTGCGGTCGGCGGCAATGATGGTCCCGCCTTTGATCACTTTCGTAGCCATGTGTCCGTTCCCCTTATTGGTCTTTTGTCGAACATGTTGCTCTGTATGGAAATGGTATCCGGTCAGGTCTGGATCACGGCCGTTTCCAGAACAGCATGCAGGAGGACGTCCGCGCCGGCGGCCGCCCATTCCTTGGAAATCTCTTCATCTTCATTGTGGCTGAGCCCGTCGACGCAGGGACACATGACCATGGCCGTTGGCGCAACCCGGTTGACCCAGCAGGCATCGTGCCCCGCGCCGGAAATGATGTTGCGGTGGCTGTAACCCAGCCGCTCGGCCGCATTGCGCACGGCGGTCACGCAGCCTTCGTCGAAAGTGACGGGATCGAAATGTCCGGCTTCCTCGATCTTGATTTCCAGCCCGAGCTCTTTGGCAATCTTCGGCGCCTTCTCCTCGAGCTCCGCCTTCATCGCATTGAGTGTAGCAAGGTCGGGCGAGCGGAAATCGACGGTGAAGACCACCTTGCCGGGAATGACATTGCGGGAGTTCGGATAGACATCGCAATGGCCGATAGCGCCGACCGCGCTGGGCTGGTGCGCCATGGCGATGGTGTGGACGAGTTCGGTGATGCGGGCCATGCCCAGCCCGGCATTCCGGCGCATCGGCATCGGTGTTGAGCCTGTATGGCTGTCCTTGCCGGTCAGTGTGATCTGCAGCCACCACAGGCCCTGGCCATGGGTGACGACGCCGATATCCTTGCCTTCGATTTCGAGGACCGGGCCCTGCTCGATATGCAGTTCGAACAGCGCGTGCATCTTGCGCGCGCCCACCTCCTCGTCACCCTTCCAGCCGATGCGCTCCAACTCGTCGCCGAACGTCTTGCCCTTGGCGTCTTCGCGCGCGTAGGCCCAGTCTTGCGTGTGGATACCGGCAAAGACGCCCGATGCCAGCATGGCGGGGGCAAAGCGCGTGCCTTCCTCATTGGTCCAGTTGACCACGACAATCGGGTGCTTGGTCTTGATATTGAGGTCGTTGAGGGTGCGGACAAGTTCGAGCCCGCCGAGGACACCGAGCACGCCGTCATATTTGCCGCCGGTCGGCTGGGTGTCGAGATGGCTCCCGACATAGACGGGCAGCGCATCCGGGTCGGTGCCTTCGCGGCGGAAGAACATGTTGCCCATGGTATCGACACCCATGGTCAGCCCAGCCTTTTCGCACCAGCTCTGGAACAGGCGCCTGCCTTCGGCGTCCTCGTCGGTCAGGGTCTGGCGGTTGTTGCCGCCGCGCAGTCCCGGTCCGATCTTTGCCATGTCCATCAGGCTGTCCCAGAGACGGTCGCCGTTGATCCTGAGATTTCCAGTGAGCGCCATGTGAGAGCCTTTCAACTATGCCAGGTTTTTCAGGACGTCGGCCAGCGTATCGAAGAGATGCTCGATCTGGCCTTTGGTGATGATCAGGGGTGGCGACAGCGCAATGATATCGCCCGTGGTGCGGATAAGGACACCCTTTTCATAGGCATCGAGGAATGCCTGGAAGGCGCGCTTGGTCGGTGCGCCTGGTATGGGTTCCAGCTCGATGGCGCCGATCAGGCCGAGGTTGCGGATGTCGATGACATGCGGCAGGCCCTTCAGGGCATGCAACGCATCGGCCCAGTAATCGGAAAGCTCCGCCGCCCGGGTAAGCAGGCCTTCTTCCTCATAGGTATCCAGCGTTGCAAGCGCTGCCGCGCAGGCAATGGGGTGGCCGGAATAGGTGTAGCCATGGAAGAGTTCGATCATGTTTTCCGGGCCGGTCATGAACGCATCGTAGATCTGCTTGGATGCAAACACCGCGCCCATCGGGATCACGCCGCTGGTGATGCCCTTGGCGGTGGTGATGAGATCGGGAACCACGCCGAAATAATCCACGGCGAAGGGGGTGCCGAGACGGCCGAAGCCGGTGATGACTTCGTCGAAGATCAGCAGGATATCGTTCTTCGTGCAAATCTCGCGCAGGCGCTGCAGGTATCCCTTCGGCGGGATGAGCACACCGGTCGATCCGGCCACCGGTTCGACGATCACGGCGGCGATGTTGGAAGCATCGTGCAGGGCGATCACCTTTTCCAGGTCATCGGCAAATTCGACGCCATATTCGGGCTCGCCGCGCGTGAAGGCATTGCGTGCGAGATCGTGGGTATGGCGGATGTGGTCGACGCCGCCGAGCGCGTTGCCGAATGTCTTGCGGTTGCCGGAAATGCCGCCGACTGAAATGCCGCCGAAACCGACGCCGTGGTAGCCGCGCTCCCGGCCGATCAGCTTGGTCTTGGTGCCGTTGCCCTTGGCGCGGTGATAGGCGAGGGCGATCTTGAGCGCCGTGTCGACCGATTCCGAACCGGAATTGGTGAAAAAAACATGATCGATGGGGGACGGCAGCATGGCCGCAAGCCGCGCCGCCAGCTCGAAGACCTTGGGATGGCCCATCTGGAAGGCGGGCGCGTAGTCGAGTTCGGCAACCTGCTTCTGTACCGCCTCGACGATTTTCGGGCGGGAATGACCGGCGTTGCAGCACCACAGACCGGCGGTTCCGTCGAGAATTTCGCGGCCGTCGGCGGACTTGAAATGCATGTCCTTGGCGCTGACCAGAAGACGGGGATTTTGCTTGAACTGCCTGTTTGCCGAAAACGGCATCCAGAACGCGTCGAGATTATTGGTGCCCAATCCCAATGCCGATTTCGACATGTGACGTACGCCTCCTGTTTGCGGACATTGCCGCTTGTTTTGTGTTCCCGAATGATTGAACCTGTGGTGCAATCAAAAACTTGACTAGTTGGTCAAAATGCAGGCTAGAAGAGCATAGGAAGCCGGTCAAGCGCTTTATGGGGAATAAAAGCGGTTCCGGGATGCGACGAAACGGCCCGTCGCGCCGGATAACAAAAAGGGATGAGTGGCATGGCGAGGGCAGCGAAGAAAAAGACGAGCGATGTGCCGGAAAAGACGACGCGCATCCAGGAAATCAATCGCCGTCTCATTCTCGATGCCGCTCTCGATGTTTTCTCCGCCTATGGCTTTCGCGGCACCACCATCGACCAGATTGCCGACAAGGCGGGGATGTCGAAGCCGAACCTGCTCTACTATTTTCCGCGCAAGCAGAACATCTATGTGACGCTGCTCGAAGAGACGCTGGCGGAATGGCTGGCGCCATTGGCGGAAATCGATCCCGAGGGTGACCCGATCGAGCAGTTGCGCAAATACATAACCCTGAAAATCCGCATGTCGGAGAGCCACCCGGAGGCATCGCGGCTGTTTGCCAACGAAGTATTGCACGGCGCACCGGCGATCAGCGAATTCCTGAGCAAGCACCTGAAGCCGCTGGTCGACGACAAGGCGGCGGTGATCCGCCGCTGGGTCGGCGAGGGCAAGCTCGCGCCGGTCGATCCCTATCACCTGATTTTCATGATCTGGGCGACCACGCAGCACTATGCGGATTTCGATGTGCAGGTCCGTGCCATCATGGGCAATCAGGTTGGCCGCCCCGGTTTCCGCGAGCAGACGGCGCAGGCGGTGTTGAGTATCATTCTCAATGGCATCCGCCCGCGCGGGTGAGGGGATTGGTCCATTGCAGGTAGATTGTGCCTGGTTCGACAAGCTCACCATGAGGGAAGTTGTCGACTGCAGGGCCAATCGGAAATGCAGTGGATATAGCTCCCTGCCATCCGCTTCCATCCCTCATGGTGAGCTTGTCGAACCACGCACGATGTTGATGCAAAACGCCTGCCTCACACGAAATTGACAGACGCGGATTGTGCATTGCACTATTGTTCCGCTGCGTCGCAATATCCGTTGCCGCGCCTGACTTGCATCAAAGCCAGTTTCCCTGACATCCGGAGATGCCCCCGTGAAAATATCCGATGTTCGTTCCGCCTACGCCATGCCGCTCACCAACCCGTCCTATCCGCCGGGTCCATACCGTTTCATCAACCGCGAATTTGTGGTCATCACCTATCGCACCGATCCGGAAGCACTGCGCGCGGTGGTACCGGAACCGCTTGAGATCGCCGAACCCATTGTCAAATTCGAGTTCATCCGCATGCCGGATTCGACCGGCTTTGGCGATTACACAGAATCCGGTCAGGTCATCCCGGTGCGGTTCAACGGCAAGGAGGGCGTCTACGTCCATTCCATGTATCTCGATGATGATGCGCCGATTGCCGGCGGGCGTGAGATCTGGGGCTTTCCCAAGAAACTCGCCAAGCCGAAAATCTCCCATGAGGGAGAAACCATCCTCGGCACGCTGCATTACGGCAGTGTGCTTTGTGCGACGGGCACCATGGGCTACAAGCACAAGCCAGCCGATCATGCGGCCGTATTGAAATCAATGCTGCTGCCGAATTACCTCATCAAGATCATTCCGCATGTGGACGGTACCCCGCGCATCTGCGAACTGGTCGAGTATCACCTGCAGGATATCGATCTGAAGGGTGCCTGGACGGCACCGGCAGCGCTCGAACTTCATGCGCACGTCATGGCCAATGTTGCGGGCCTGCCCGTGCTGGAGGTCTTGTCGGGAACGCATTTCATTGCCGATCTGACCCTCGGGCTCGGGGAAGTCGTGTACGATTATATGAAAGGATAATGGTCTGACAAAAAAACCCGCCTTAACGGCGGGTTTTTGAATGTTATTCGGCAGCGGCCTTGGCCATCGGATTGTTGGGATGGGTGGTCCAGTTGGCGTAGTCCGGCTGGATCGGCAGCTTGGTGCGCGGGTCGACCCCCGAGGTCATCGGCACCATGGTGATGCAGTTGTCGACAGGGCAGACATTGACGCAGAGGTTGCAGCCGACGCATTCCTCGTCGATCACCTCGAAATGCCGGGCGCCGTCCACCATCGCCGTGATGGCCTGGTGCGACGTGTCCTCGCAGGCAATGTGGCAGCGGCCGCATTTGATGCACAGGTCCTGGTCGATCTGCGCCTTGGTGATGTAGTTGAGATTGAGGTACTGCCAGTCGGAGACGTTCGGCACGGCCATGCCGCGGAAGTCCTCGATGGAAGCGAAGCCGCGGGAGTCCATCCAGTCGGAGAGCCCGTCGATCATTTCCTGCACGACCTTGAAGCCATAGGTCATGGCCGCCGTGCACACCTGCACATTGCCGCAACCGAGCGCGATGAATTCCGCCGCATCGCGCCATGTCGTGATGCCGCCGATGCCGGAGATCGGCAGGCCACGCGTCTCCGCATCGCGGGCAATTTCCGCAACCATGTTGAGCGCAATGGGCTTGACGGCTGGGCCGCAATAACCGCCGTGCGATCCGCGCCCGTCAATCGAGGGATTGGGCGCAAAGGTATCGAGATCGACCGAGACGATGGAGTTGATCGTGTTGATCAGCGACACGGCATCGGTACCGCCGGATTTTGCCGCCCGTGCCGGTTTGCGGATATCGGTGATATTCGGCGTCAGCTTGGTGATGACGGGCATGCGCGTATATTGCTTGCACCAGCGCACCACCATCTCGATATATTCCGGCACCTGGCCGACCGCCGCGCCCATGCCGCGTTCCGACATGCCGTGCGGGCAGCCGAAGTTGAGCTCGATGCCATCCGCACCGGTAGCCTCGACCAGCGGCAGGATGGCTTTCCAGGCGTTCTCCTCGCAGGGCACCATGATGGAGGCGATCAGCGCCCGGTCCGGCCACTTCTTCTTCACCTCGGTCATTTCACGCAGGTTCACTTCCAGCGGACGGTCGGTGATGAGCTCGATATTGTTCAGGCCGAGCAAGCGCCGGTCCGGGCCGTGGATCGCGCCGTAGCGCGGACCGTTGACGTTGACGACGGGCGGGCCCTCTTCGCCCAGTGTCTTCCACACAACGCCGCCCCAGCCCGCCTTGAAGGCGCGCTCGACATTGTAGGCCTTGTCTGTCGGCGGCGCGGAGGCCAGCCAGAAGGGGTTGGGGGATTTGATGCCGAGGAAATTCGATGAAAGATCAGCCATGTCGATCTCCTTCAGCCAGCGATGTGGCTTGGATGGGTGGGGTGCTGCGCCGGTGCCGATGCGCCGTCCGGATTTTCCGCCATGACGGCTTCGACAAAGCCGCTGACTTTCTCCGGCTGCTGCGTCAGCGCCCGGTGGATGGATTCAGCGGCAAGCTTGCCGTCCTGCACCGCGGCCACGGTCAGGTCCTGACCACCAGCAATGCAATCGCCGCCAGCCCATATGCCGGGGATCGAGGTGCGGCGGTCGTCGTCGACGCTGATACGTCCCTTCGATAGGGCAAGCCCGGCTTCGGTGAAGATGCTCTCCGCCGGCGTCTGGCCGATGGCCTTGAAAATCTGGTCGCTGGCAAGGGTGATGCTTTCGCCGGTGACGGCAAGCCTGCCGTCGGCCATGGCGGTATAGTCCAGTGTGATGCCGCAGACTTCACCGGATGCGTTGCGGGTAAGCGCCCGCGGCTGCAACCAATGGCGGATGATCACCCCGGTTTTCAGCGCCAGTTCCTGCTCATAGGGGCTGGCGTTCATGCTTTCCGGCCCGCGCCGATAGGCGATGATGACGTTCTCGGCGCCCAGCAGCTTGGTCTGCACGGCCACGTCGATGGCTGTCATGCCGCCGCCGATGACGACGACGTCGCGCCCGACGGCGATCTGCGACAGGTCTTCGCTCTGGCGCAATACGGAGATGTAGTCGACGGCATCGATGCAGCCGGCGGCATCCTCGCCTTCGAGGCCAAGCTCGTTCACACCCGGCAATCCCATGCCGAGGAAAACCGCATCAAAACCGGCTTTCAGCGCATCGATGCTGATGTCCCGGCCAAGCGCCTTGTCGTTCTCGATGGTGATCCCGCCGATTTCCAGAATGAAATCGAGTTCCTTCTGGGCAAAATTGTCGACGCTCTTATAGGCGGCAATGCCATATTCATTGAGGCCGCCGGCTTTCGGCCTGGCTTCGAAAATCGTCACGTTGTGGCCGTGCTTGGCCAGACGGTGCGCGGCGGACAAGCCGGCCGGACCCGCGCCGACCACGGCAACGCTCTTGCCTGTCGGCTCGGCGCGCTTGAAGGGGTGCTGGCCCTTTTCCATCAGATGGTCAGTGGCGTAGCGCTGCAGAAGGCCGATTTTCACCGGCTTGCCCTCGGCGGTCTCACGCACGCAGGCCTGTTCGCACAGGGTTTCGGTCGGGCAGACGCGGGCACACATGCCGCCGAGAATGTTTTCCGCCAGAATCGTCTTGGCAGAACCGGTGGGATTGTCGGCGGCGATCTGGCGGATGAACAGCGGAATATCGATGCCCGTCGGGCAGGCATTCATGCAGGGCGCATCGTAGCAGAAGTAGCAGCGGTCGGATTCGACGAAGGCTTCATGCCGCGTCAATGCCGGGTGCAGATCGGAAAAAACATCGGTGTAGGCATCGGACTCAAGCCGCCCGGCCCTCACATCACGGATTCCAGAATCGATCGATCCCATGAAATCGCCTCTCCATTTCTGAAACTGCAGCATCCCGTTCCCTTTGGGCGTGCCGCAATTTGGTGATGGGCCGGTTTGTCCGGCACCTGTTGATGGAAAGAATGCCAGATTTTCACAAAAGGTCAAATTTTTTATCAAACGGTCAAGAAATATGAAACTGAATCATATTCGTTTCGTTTGCACGGCTGGATATCCACGCAAATCTGGCAAGCGCCGCGGGGAAAAACTAGATCAGATCATTGAGAACAAGGCTTGCGCCTTTTGCCCCGACCATCATGGCGGCGGCATTGGTATTGCCGGAAATGATATTGGGAAAGATCGAGCAGTCGATCACACGCAGCCCTTCGACGCCGTGCACCCGCAAACGCGCGTCGACCACCGATACCGCCGGGTCCGGGCCCATGCGGCAGGTCGAAACCGGGTGATAGACCGTGCCGCTGCGCCGGCGGAAATCGGCAATGAGATTCTCGTCGCTCCGGCACTGCGGACCGGGCAGCAATTCCTCGACGATCAGCTTCGACAGGGTTGGCGTCGCTGCGATTTTCCGCAGGAATTTCACCGCATCCAGCATCTCGGCAACATCATGCCCGGTGGAGAAAGCGTTCGGCGCGATGGTCGGTGCGTCGAGCGGATTGCCGGAGCGGATATGGATGGACCCGACGCTGGTCGGACGGCAATTGGACAGGCCGATGGAAAAGCCCGGCCACGGATCGGGGGTCAGGATCGGGCGCTCGCCTTCCCTCGGCCGCACGGTCGAAAAGGCCTGAAAATACAGCTGCATGTTCGGGCGCTGCCGCGACGGATCGGTACGAAAGAAGCCTCCGCCCTGATTCATGCTGATCGACAGGGGCCCCGTCCGCAGCAGCAGATATTCGATGCCGACGCGCAGTTTTCCCCACCACGGACGCAGCACCTGGTTGAGCGAGGCCACGTTGGCCCGGTAGGTATAATTGATGCCGAGATGGTCCTGCAGGTTTTCCCCAACCTGGCTGTTGGCGTGCACAAGCGGAATGCCGAATTGCGCCAGGCGCGCCGCGTCACCAATGCCCGAAAGTTCGAGCAGTTGCGGTGTATTGACGGAGCCGCCGCACAGGATCACTTCGCGCCCGGCCCTGACCGTCTCGGTCCGGCCGTTGCGGGTGAACGCAACACCGGTAGCCCGTTTGCCCTCAAAAACAATCCGCTGCACCATCGCGCCGGTCAGAACCGTGACATTGGGGCGTTTCATCGCCGGGCGCAGAAAAGCCCTGGCGGCGGACATGCGCCGCCCGCCTTTCGTGGTCAGCTGAAATGGCCCCGTGCCTTCCTGCGTGGCGCCATTGAAATCGGGATTGTAGTGCAGGCCGGCCTCCTGCGCGCCCTTCAGAATCTGATTGGCCAGCGGATGAAACAGGTGCGAGCAATCGGTGACATGCAGTGGTCCGCCGCGGCCAAGGCTTTTCGCGGGGCCGTCATGGTCTTCCAATGCCTGAAACACCGGCAGTACATCGTCATAGCCCCAGCCGGGATTGCCGCGTGCGCGCCATTCGTCGAAATCCTCCCTCGCGCCGCGGATATAGACCATGGCATTGATCGAACTCGACCCGCCCAGCACCTTGCCGCGCGGCCAGTAGTCCGCATTGCCGCCAAGCCCCGGATCGGCTTCGGCCTTGTACATCCAGTTGACGGATTTGTCGTAGAAGGTCTTGCCGTAACCGAGCGGCATCTGCACGAAGAACCGCCGGTCCGTCCCGCCCGCTTCCAGGACTAGAACCGTATGGCGTCCGCTGGCGGACAAGCGCTCGGCGACAACCGATCCGGCAGAGCCTGATCCGACAATGATGAAATCAAACGCGCGCATGAATTCCAGCCTGAACACAATCTATTTATCCAGGCAGGATATCCGGCTTCATCGTAGCAAACCCAAACGTCATTCCGCCATGGCTTATGGAAAATGCGACAGGCCTGTCGAATTGTCCGGCGTGTCAGGTGCCGGCAGCGGCCTGATTGAGATTCTCGAAAAACTGGGTGGCGAGTTTCTTGGCAGAGGACGATATAAGGCGGCTGCCGAGTTGGGCGATCTTGCCGCCGACATCGGCATTGACCGTATAGGTGAGCACGGTCTCGCCGCCTTCCTCGATCAGGGTGACATCGGCGCCACCCCTAGCAAAACCGGCAATACCACCCTTGCCCTCGCCCGTGATCGTGTAGGACAGCGGAGGATTGAGATTGCTCAATTCGACCTTGCCGTTGAAGCGCGCCTTGACGGGGCCGAGTTTGACACCGACCGTGGCTTCCAGTTCCGTATCGGAAATCCGCTCAAGGCTTTCGCAGCCGGGGATGCAGGCTTTCAACACCTCCGTGTCGTTCAATGCCTTCCAGACTGCTTCGCGGGGCGCTGCAATGCGTTCTTCGCCGGTCATATCCATGTTTCAATGCCTCCCTGGAAGAAGAAAGCTAAGATAGACGACTTCATCTGTCCATGATTTATAAAACTTCGTTCTTCCTGCCACTGTATTAAATCCTGTCACAAAACATCATGATACTGGCGATGAAGATGCTGGACCGGACAGGAGCGGTGTAATAACAGGATTAAGACTTTGTGATTCCGCAGGGATGACGGCCACAAAGTACTGACCCAACTATTCTTCTACTTCATTCATCTCATCAAGGGAGACTGCACATGAAATTGAAAATGGTCGCCGGCATTTCGCTGCTGGCTGTCGCTCTCGTCGGCTGTTCCAAAGCCCCCACCTGCACCCAGGAAGAGCTGACCAAAAAGGCCGGTGAAATCACCGCTGCCGTTCAGCAGGTCATTACCAAGGACCCGTCCAAGGCTCAGGGAATCGTTGCCAAGATGCAGGAACTGGCCACCAAATATCAGGGCCAGACCGATCTGAAAGACGCCTGCAAGGCGTATGACGACGTTCTGACAGCCATCAAGGGCTCGTAAACTTTCGCGCCGCAGTTCCGCCCGGATTTGCGGCGCAGATTACCTGATGTTAAATCGGAAGAGATTCTGCTTTAAATCGATTGAAACAAAATGATTCCGGTGGCAGGTTCCACTCTGTCAGGATCAAGGCGTGACTTCAGGAGAGAGAAATGGCGACAGTGAAAGCGAACGACCTGCGTGGCTCCGTTCAGGCATTGAAAGCACACTTCAAAAGCGGCGCGCCGAAAAACATGCGCTCGACCTTCACGGAAGATCCCAAGCGCTTCTCCCGCTATTCCCTCAGTCTCGATGATCTTCTCCTCGACTGGTCGAAGTGCCTGGTCAATGACGAGACGCTTTCCCTCCTTGCTGATCTGGCAAAAGTAGCCCATGTCGAAGCCCGGCGCGATGCGATGTTTGCCGGCGAACCAATCAACAATACTGAAGGCCGCGCCGTGCTCCACGTGGCGCTGCGCAATCGTTCCAACAAGCCGATCAAGGTTGACGGCGTGGATGTCATGCCCGGCGTCAACGATGTGCTGAAGCGCATGGGCGCCTATGCGGATGGCCTGCGCTCCGGCGCGATCAAGGGGTCGAAGAACAAGCCGATCACCGATGTGGTCAATATCGGCATTGGCGGCTCCGATCTCGGGCCGGCCATGGCAACGCTCGCCCTGTCACCCTATCATGACGGGCCGAAGACCCATTTCGTCTCCAATGTCGATGGGGCACACATCGCCGATACCTTGAAAGACCTCGATCCGGCGACGACGCTGATCATCATCGCGTCGAAAACCTTCACCACCATCGAGACCATGACCAATGCCCGCGCCGCGCGCAAATGGATCGCCGATGCGCTGGGTGAAAAGGCTGTCGGCAAGCACTTTGCCGCCGTTTCCACGGCGCTCGACAAGGTCGACGCCTTCGGCATTCCGGAAGATCGTATCTTCGGCTTCTGGGACTGGGTAGGCGGCCGCTATTCCATCTGGTCGGCCATCGGTCTGCCATTGATGATTGCGATCGGACCCGAGAACTTCGGCCGGTTTCTCGATGGCGCCCATGCGATGGACGAACATTTCCGCAAGGCGGCGCTTTCCAAGAACCTGCCGATGATGCTGGGTCTGGTCGGCTACTGGCATCGCGCCATCTCCGGTTACACCAGCCGCGCCGTGATTCCATATGATCAACGGCTGGCCCGCCTGCCGGCCTACCTGCAGCAGCTCGACATGGAATCGAACGGCAAGGGCGTCACCATCGACGGCAAGCCGGTTTCCGGTCCGACCGGCCCGGTGGTCTGGGGTGAACCCGGTACCAACGGTCAGCATGCCTTCTTCCAGCTCCTGCATCAGGGAACCGATACGATCCCGCTTGAATTCATCGTCGCGGCGAAGGGCCACGAGCCACATCTCGACAACCAGCATGAGATGCTGCTGGCCAATTGTCTGGCCCAGTCGGAAGCCCTGATGAAGGGCCGCACGCTGGAAGAAGCCAAGACGCAGCTCGCGGCAAAGAAGCTGGCGAAATCCGAGGTGAACCGCATTGCGCCGCACCGCGTCTTCAAAGGCAACCGGCCATCGATCACCATCGTCTATGACAAACTCGATCCCTTCTCCCTGGGCCGCCTGATCGCGCTCTACGAGCATCGCGTTTTCGTCGAGGCCCAGCTTTTCGGCATCAATGCCTTCGATCAATGGGGTGTCGAGCTCGGCAAGGAACTGGCGACCGAGCTTCTGCCGATCGTCTCCGGAGAGGCAAAACCAACGGACAAGGACGCATCCACGCAAGGTCTTGTCGCGCACTTGAGGAAGCGTCGCGGCAAATAGGCTATAGTGGCCCGATAACGAACAGAATGGGTATCCGGCCTCTGCTCCAGGGCCGGAAGTGAGGAACTGGAAAAGCATTGATGAAGACGGAAACGATCCAGCTGGCCGGCGATGTGCCGGGCAATCATATCGAACTGCGTGTGCTGCGTTTTGCCGGCAAGGATGAAAAGGCGGTCAGCGCCTATCTGCAATCGTCGCTCCATGGTTCGGAACTGCCCGGACAGGCGGCGCTGCATTTCCTCATCCCCATGCTGGAAGAAGCCGGCAGGGAAGGCCGCATCGCCGGTAACATTACCGTTGTCCCGCAGGCCAATCCGGTCGGCTCCGCCCAGTGGTTGTCGCACCAGCATCTCGGCCGCTTCGAATTCTTCTCCAGCGGCAATTTCAACCGCTCTTTCCCTTTGCTCGATACGTTCGATACGTCGGGCCTGGTTCCGATCGATGGCCCGAAATCCCTGGCTGAACGGCTGAAGGCGCAATTGCTGCGCCTCGCTTTGCCGCACGACATCGTGCTCGATCTGCACTGCGATGACGAGAGCGAAAACTACCTCTACATCCATCAGGCATTCCTGCCAGAGATGTACGATCTGGCCGCGGCGCTTGGGTCAACGGCGATCCTGTCCTGGAACAGCACTGCCGATGCGGCCTTTGAGGAAGCCTGTGCCCATCCGGTATTGCAGCTGCCGGAAGCCAGGCGTGACGTGAAGCGGCGCGCTGTTACGACAGTCGAATTCCGCGGATTGAACGATGTCGATATTGCAACAGGCAAGGCGGATGCGGAAGGCCTGTACCGGTTCCTGGTGCATCGCGGTGTGGTCACCGATCCCGCCGTCACGCTGACGGTTGATTTCAAGGGCCCGGTTACGCCACTCGAGAATGTCGAAATGGTGCGTGCGCCGCAGGGCGGCATGATCCTGTTCCATGTGAACATTGGCGACGAGGTCGCGGCGGGCGCAAAACTCGTCACGGTGGTGACCGTTCCCGGCGATCCTTCCGGCGATATCACGCTGACGGCGCCGCAGGCGGGCCGTATTCTCACGCGGCGCAGCCATCGTTACACCCGCCGGGGCGATGACCTTCTCAAGCTCCTGGGTTCCAAGCGCTCCGAACAGGCGCGGCCGGGCTCGCTGGAAGCATGATGCCCCGCACGCATCCTTCGGAAATCCGTGCCATCCTGTTTGACAAGGATGGCACGCTGGTGGATTTCAACCGGACGTGGTTCGGCATCACCATGGAACTGGCGCACAAGGCCGCGGATGGCGATGTGGATCGCGCCCGCGCGCTTGTCGAAGCGGGCGGCTATGACTGGGAGATGGAACGGTTCCGCGGCGGCTCGGTTGTCGCGGCGGGAACGATCAATGACATTGTTGATCTCTGGCATCCGGAACTGACGCTGGAGGAAAAGCGCGAGCGCATCCGCAGCTACGATGATTATACGGTGCGCGAGGGGTCGCGCCGGGCCGTGGGCATCGACGGATTGCGCGAAACGCTGGAGCGGCTGGCGGCGCAGGGGTTCATCCTTGGCATCGCCACCAATGATTCGGAAGCAGGTGCGCGGGCAACCGCCGAGGCTTTGGGATTGACCGCATTGTTTTCAGTGATCATCGGTTATGATTCGGTCGCACGGGCAAAACCCCACGCCGACCAGCTCGAGCTGTTTGCGGCCAAGACAGGCATTCCGGCCAGCGCCATCGCCATGGTCGGCGATAACGGCCACGATCTGGAAATGGCCCATGCGGCCGGCGCTGGACTGGCTGTCGGCGTTCTCTCGGGCAACAGCACGCTGGATGATCTGGCATCGTTGAGCGACGCCATTCTGGGCTCGATCGCCGATCTGCCGGATTTCCTGGCGGGACGCGAGCCACCGCGAATTTGAAGGCTGGCATAAAGATTGTGCGTGGTTCGACAGGCTCACCATGAGGGATTTGGTTTGCCTGCAAGGCCAAGTACGAACGTTGCAGGATATAGCTCCCTGCAACCCTCCATCTCCTTCATGGTGAGCCTGTCGAACCACGCACTGCCGATTTGCAGTGGAATCATATTGAGGAGAGCAGAGAGGCGCTGTATAGAAATCCGGTGGGCACCGTCTCATGATCTGATCGACAAAAGCAGCAGCTCCAACCGGCACCGTCCGGGAAAGCCTGCCTGAGCTTTCAAGCCATGAGGTTATGACATGAACGATAGTCCCGCCCGCTCCATCCATTTCGGACGAATCGCAGCCATGCTGCCGGTTGCGGATATTCAGCGCGCCCATGATTTCTACACGGGCGTTCTCGGCTTTTCCAGAACCTTCCAGAATGGTGATCCCGTCGGGTTCATGATTTTGAAACGCGACAATGCCGAACTGCACCTGACATTGCAGAAGGGCCACAAGGCAGCGCCCTTCAATGTCATCCATATGATGGTGGACAATGTCGATGTCCTGCACGCGATCTGCCGGGCACAAGGTCTGCGCATCATCAAGGGTTTGAAGGACAAGGAGTATGGCCTCAGGGCCTTTGTCTTCGAGGATTTCGACGGCAACCGCATTGATGTCGGCCAGCCGCTTTAATCTCCGGCTGCCCTGTCCTTCCCCGTGAAGGACAGGGATGCGCGCCCGCTTGACCGGCTTCGTGCCATGGGTAATGTCAGCGGCAGGGATGTCCGCAATCTGGCGCCAAGAGGGATGATCATGACCGCAACAACGCTTCTTGCTTTTGCTCTCGTCGCTTTTGTCGGCATAGCCACGCCGGGGCCGACGGTTCTTCTGGCTTTGACCAATGGCTCGCGCTTCGGTGTCCGCCGCGCCCTGGCGGGGATGGCGGGCGCGGTCATTTCCGATTTCGTCCTGATCGGTTCGGTTGCCCTTGGCCTTGGCGCCTTGCTTGCGGCCTCGGAGTTCTGGTTCTCGGTGGTCAAATGGCTCGGTGCCGGCTATCTCGCCTTTCTCGGCCTCATGCTTCTGCGCTCGAAGGGAACGCTTGACCTGTCGCTGCGCACAGCCACGCACGAACCGCCGTCAACCACCCGTGCCATCTTTCTCAAGAGCTTCCTTGTTGCGGTGACCAACCCCAAGGGCTACCTGTTCTTTTCGGCCTTCCTGCCGCAATTCATCGCGCCCGATATGCCGCAAATCCCGCAATATGCGGTGCTGGCGGTGATTTTCGCCACGCTCGATTTTGCAATCATGTTCGGTTATGCCCTGCTCGGTTCGCAGGCGGTCCGCGTCCTGAAGAAATCAGGCGCGCTGTGGCTCGATCGCATCTGCGGCGGCGCATTGCTGGCGCTTGCCGGTTCGCTTGCGCTCTACCGGCGCGCAAACGTCTGAAAAGAAAAAGCCGCCCCGGGGGCGGCTTTCTCGGATGTCAGCCGCGCAATTCGCGCCGCAGGATTTTGCCGACATTGCTTTTCGGCAGCTCGTCGCGGAATTCGACCGTCCGGGGACGCTTGTAGTTGGTCAGCCGCTCGGCACAGAATGCCTTGACCGCCTCTTCCGTGAGCAGGGGATCCTTGCGCACGATGAAGAGCTTGACCACTTCGCCGGAGTGTTCGTTGGGAACGCCGATTGCCGCCGCCTCGCGCACACCGGGATGCTCCATGGCGACTTCTTCAATCTCGTTAGGATAGACATTGAAGCCGGACACCAGGATCATGTCCTTCTTGCGGTCGACGATCTTGGTGTAGCCGCGCTCGTCCATGTAGCCCATGTCGCCGGAGCGGAAAAAGCCGTCCGCTGTCATGACCTTGGCTGTCTCGTCCGGACGGTTCCAGTATCCGGCCATGACCTGCGGCCCGCGAATGCAGATTTCGCCGACTTCCAGCAATGGCAGTTCCTTGCCGTCATCATCGCGGATGGAGAAGTCGGTTGAGGGCAGCGGCGTGCCGATCGTGCCGGAGAATTCCGTGGCATCCAGGCGGTTGGCCGAAGCGACCGGTGACGTCTCGGAGAGGCCGAACCCTTCGGTGATCAGGCCGCGCGTCACCTCGAACCAGCGATCGGCGACAGGTCTTTGCACGGCCATGCCGCCACCCAGTGTCAGGATCAGGTGACGGAAGTCGAGCTTGCGGAAATCCTCGTTGTTGAGCAGCCCGTTGAAGAGCGTGTTGAGACCCGGGAAGACGTGGATCGGCACTTTCTGCAATTCCTTGACGAAGGCAGGAATGTCGCGCGGATTGGGAATCAGCACATTGTTGCCGCCGAGTTCCATGCTGATCATCGCATTCACGGTGAGGCCGAAAATATGATAGAGCGGCAAGGCGCAGATGAACGTCAGATTGTCCGGACGGCCCTTCTTGCGAAAGCCAACCTCAACCCACAGGCGCATCTGCGTGACATTGGCCACGATGTTGCTGTGCATCAGCACGGCGCCCTTGGAAACGCCCGTGGTACCGCCGGTATATTGCAGGAAGGCGATATCGTCCCGCTTGACCTCGACCGGCTTCAGCGTGAGCGCCGCCCCCTGCGCCAGCGCCGTTTTGAACGGCGTATGACCGGGCAGGGACCAGGCCGGCACCATTTTCTTGACGCGGCGCACGACCAGATTGACGATATGGCCCTTGAGACCCAGCATGTCGCCCATGGTCGCAACGACGACATGTTTGACCGGCGTCGCCGTCAGGACCTTTTGCAGCGTCGTGGCGAAGTTTTCCAGAATGATGATCGCTTTCGCACCGCTGTCCTTGAGCTGATGTTCAAGCTCGCGCGGTGTGTAGAGCGGATTGATATTGACCACCGTCAGGCCCGCCCGCAGAATCGCAGCGATGGCCACCGGATATTGCAGGATGTTCGGCATCATCACCGCGACCCGGTCGCCCTTGACCAGCCCGCGTGACTGGAGCCATGCCGCGAATGCCTGTGACTTGCGATCCATCTCCGCATAGGTCATTACCTTGCCCATGCAGGTAAAGGCAGGCCGGTTGGCATATTTCTTGTAGGCGGTGGCAAAAAGCGCGTTGATATTCTCGTAGGGCAGCGGTCCGATCTCGGCGGGAACGCCTTCCGGATAGGATTTGACCCACAGTTTCGGCTCGGGCATCTGGGCGAGGGACGCCGCCTTTGCCGTTGCTGCCTCGGCGGCTGGCGCCGCAGTTTTGGCTTTGCCTGCGGGCTTCCTCGCCGCGGGTGTCTTGGCGGGCGCTTTCACCGCCGCTTTTTCCGGTGCTGCACTGTTTGCTTTGGCAGCGGCTTTGGGTTTTGCCGCAATCTTGGCTTCGCTCGCAACCGGCGCTGCGGGTTTCGCGGCAGGTTTTGTTGCCGTCCTTGCAGCCTTGGCAGCCGTCTTTACCGCACTGGCGGTTTTCGTTGTCTTGACCTCACCGGCTGGTTTGTTCGCGGCGGCTTTGGCAGTCGTGGCGGCGGGTTTCGCCGTTTTGGCTGGCGCTGCCTTTGCAGTGGCGCGCTTGGCTGTCACGGATGTTTTTACCGGCGTTGTCTGTTTTGCCACATTAACCTCCCCTGATGGTTTCCTTGTAGCTGGCCCACGGTCCTCCAACCCTAAACATGCTACTCAACAATTCTATCTATGGCGATAGGCGGTGCGCTTGCAAGTATTACATTGACGTAAACGTAAAATTGATTGTCGCGGAATTGTCGTGCTTTGCCACCAATTCACCCAATCGGCACGATCTGGGCGCAAAGTTGCCAAGGTTCGCCTCGACAAAGCACCGGCCTTTCCTTCATCCTGCACCGACAATCAAAATGGATTCGCCGTGGAAACAATCACCATCGTCTTGCTGATGCTTCTGGCCGTTGTGGTCAGTGACTCCATCGTGCGCGTGCTGCCTCTGGCCGTACCGCTGCCGCTGGTGCAGATCGGGCTTGGCGCAGCGATTGCCTCGGTTACCAGCATCCGTGTGCAGCTCGATCCCAACATTTTCTTCCTGCTGTTTCTGCCGCCGCTGTTGTTTCTCGATGGCTGGCGCATCCCCAAGGAGGGTCTCTTCCGGGACAAGGGCATCATTCTGGAGATGGCGCTCGGCCTTGTCATCTTCACGGTGATCGGTGTCGGCTTTTTCGTGCACTGGATGATCCCTTCCGTGCCGTTGCCTGTGGCCTTCGCCTTGGCCGCCATCGTCTCGCCGACCGATCCGATTGCCGTTTCGGCTATCGCGGCGCGCGTGCCGATTCCCTCGCGCATGATGCATATTCTCGAAGGGGAATCCCTGCTCAACGATGCATCTGGCCTCGTCTGCATGCGTTTTGCCGTGGCCGCGATGCTGACCGGCAGCTTCTCGATCACCGAGGCGTTCTTTACGTTCCTCTGGCTCGCTTTTGCGGGCATTGCCATCGGTATCGGCGTGACCATTGGCGTCACGCGCGGCAAGGCATTCCTCGCCCGCAAGCTCGGCGAGGAGAGCGGCTCGCAGATTCTCATCAGTCTGCTCATCCCCTTCGGCGCATATCTGCTGGCCGAACATGTGCACGCCTCGGGCATCCTTGCCGCCGTTGCCGCCGGGATCACCATGAGCTATGCCGAGAACACGGCCCAGTCCATGGCGCTGACCCGCGTGCGCCGCACCGCGGTGTGGGATACGGCGCAGTTCGCCGCCAATGGCGCCATCTTCGTTCTGCTCGGCGAACAGCTGCCCGGCATTTTCTCCGGTGCCGTCGAGAATGTGCGGCACGGCGAGACCAGCCCCTGGTGGCTGCTGGTCTATGTCGTGGTCATTTATGCCGCTCTGGCTGCCCTGCGCTTTCTCTGGGTCTGGGTGTCGTGGCGCGTGACCATGGCGCAGCGCCGCAGGCAGGGTGAGGCCGTGGTCAAGCCAAGCTGGCAGCTGATCGCCGCTATGTCGTTTGCTGGCGTTCGTGGTGCCATCACCCTTGCGGGTATCCTGACACTGCCGCTGTTCCTTTACGACGGCTCGCTGTTTCCGGCCCGCGATCTCGTCATTTTCCTCGCCACCGGTGTGATCATCCTGTCGCTGGTCATGGCCAGCGTCAGCCTGCCGCGTCTGCTGCGCAACATCGACCTGCCCATCGAGGATTCAAACCAGCGCGAAGAGGATTATGCCCGTATCGCTGCCGCGGAAGCCGCAATCATGGCGATCGAGCGGGCCCAGCACAGCCTGGCATCGGGCCGCGCCGACGCCGATATTTATACGGATGTCGCCAACCACATCATGGAGCTCTACCGCAAGCGTATTGACGGGCGCATGCAGCTCGGAGAAGAGCGCGAAGAGGTGGCGCGAAGCGAGGAGATTGAGAAGCTGCTGCGCATCACCGCCCTTCGGGCGGAACGGCAGGAAATTCACCGCCTGGTTCGGGCAAGGCGGCTTGAAAGCAGCATTGCCACGAAAATGGTGCGGGATATCGACCTACTGGAAGCCCGCTTCCAGTAGGTATCCATTGAACCCTGATCAGTTCCAGTCGTCGGGAATCTGGCGCACGGCACCCCGGGCAGCACTGGTTGCCATGGCGCCATAGGCGCGCAGCGCCGTGGTGATCTTGCGCTTGCGCTTTTCCTCCGGCTTCCACGCAGCGGTGCCCTTGGCTTCCATTTTCGCGCGGCGTTCGGCCAGGACGGCATCGTCGACGGCCAGATGAATCCCGCGGTTCGGAATGTCGATATCGATGATATCGCCATCCTCAACCAGACCGATCAGGCCGCCTTCCGCCGCTTCCGGTGAAACGTGGCCGATGGAAAGGCCGGATGAACCGCCGGAGAACCGGCCATCGGTGATCAGCGCGCAGGCTTTGCCGAGACCCTTCGATTTCAGGTAGCTGGTCGGATAGAGCATTTCCTGCATGCCCGGTCCGCCGCGCGGGCCTTCGTAGCGGATCAGCACGATGTCGCCCGGTTTGATGCCGCCATTGAGAATGCCGAGAACGGCACTGTCCTGGCTTTCGAAAATGCGGGCGGGACCGGAGAACTTCAGGATCGAGTCATCAACACCGGCGGTTTTGACGATGCAGCCGTCTTCCGCCAGATTGCCGTAGAGCACGGCCAGGCCGCCATCCCTGGAATAGGCGTGTTCAAGATTGCGGATAACACCCTTTTCGCGGTCAAGATCGACATCGGCAAAGCGGCGTTCCTGGCTGAAGGCTACCTGTGTCGGGACGCCGCCCGGTGCCGCCTTGAAGAAATCATGCACGGACGGGTTTTTGCTGCGCACCACATCCCAGCGGTCAAGAGCTGCGCCGAGATTGGCGGCATGGACGGAATAGACCGATGTATCGAGCAAACCGGCACGGTCGAGTTCGCCGAGAATA
Organism: Phyllobacterium sp. MT110; assembly: GCF_058792715.1. Classification (NCBI taxonomy): domain Bacteria; kingdom Pseudomonadati; phylum Pseudomonadota; class Alphaproteobacteria; order Hyphomicrobiales; family Phyllobacteriaceae; genus Phyllobacterium; species Phyllobacterium sp. MT110. The sequence continues at coordinate 28,419 of NZ_JBXAFE010000002.1, read as the reverse complement.
CCCATGACACCGCCGGCGTGGTGCACGTCTTCCATGTGCACATTGGCAACGGCAGGCGCCACCTTGCACAGGACCGGAACGCGGCGGGACAGGCGGTCGATATCGCTCATGGTGAAGTCGACTTCGCCTTCATGCGCAGCGGCCAGCAGATGCAGCACGGTGTTTGTCGAGCCGCCCATGGCGATATCGAGGGTCATGGCATTTTCGAAGGCGGCAAACGAAGCGATGGAGCGCGGCAGAACCGTTTCATCGTCCTGTTCGTAATAGCGGCGGGCGAGATCGACCACGAGATGACCGGCCTCGACAAAGAGGCGGCGGCGATCCGCATGGGTGGCGAGCGTCGAACCGTTGCCCGGCAGGGAGAGGCCGAGGGCCTCGGTCAGGCAGTTCATGGAATTGGCGGTGAACATGCCGGAGCAGGAGCCGCAGGTGGGGCAGGCCGAGCGCTCGATGGCCTTCACTTCCTCGTCGGAAATGCGGTCGTCGGCAGCCGCAACCATGGCATCGACCAGGTCGAGCTTCTTTTCCTTGTCTTCCCAGACGACTTTGCCCGCTTCCATCGGTCCGCCGGAGACAAAAACGACGGGGATGTTGAGGCGCAGCGCTGCCATCAGCATGCCGGGTGTGATCTTGTCGCAGTTGGAAATGCAGACCATGGCATCCGCACAGTGCGCGTTGACCATGTATTCGACGCTGTCGGCGATAATTTCACGCGACGGCAGGGAATAAAGCATGCCGTCGTGACCCATGGCGATGCCGTCGTCGACGGCAATCGTGTTGAATTCCTTGGCGACGCCGCCGGCGCTTTCGATCTCGCGCGCCACGAGCTGGCCGAGATCCTTCAGGTGGACGTGGCCTGGCACGAACTGGGTGAACGAGTTCACCACGGCGATGATCGGCTTGCCGAAATCCTCGTCTTTCATGCCGGTCGCGCGCCAGAGCCCGCGGGCTCCTGCCATGTTGCGGCCATGTGTGGTGGTGCGTGAACGATAAGGAGGCATTGTCGAAAATCCTGCTGATGACGGGCGAGGGAGCATCTCTTACAGAAAAAGAGTTCCCATGGCAAAAGAATGGAATTTTATTGCCTTGAAGGGGCGTGTTTCATTGCATTGATTACATAAGGCAGATGCCGGGCGCATGAAACGGGACGTAATGTCTCGCCCCGCCGAGCGCCTGTCAGAACGCGGTGAAGGTCAGCGTTGTCAGCGATCGCGCAATGCCTGATATATCGAGCACGTTGGTGTTGATGAATTTGCCGATATCCTGATCTTCCGGAATGTAGATCTTTGCCAGAAGGTCGAACTCGCCGCTGGTCGAATAGAGCTCCGAGACGATTTCACGCTCGAACAGGGTTTTTGCAACTTCGTACGTCTTGCCGGGTGCGCATTGCAGTTGCAGAAAGACAGGCTTCATAAATTCCTCCGGAAGGCTGGGCGATTTTCAGTCAGCATAATTGCTGCGACGCTTCTTAGCCAGTTGTTCTCGTCTCGCAACTGCGATATATATCCCGCGTTCGCACAGGCTATCTGGGAGAGACCGGTAAAACCGGCGCCGATGGAGCAACCGCCCCGGAAACTCTCAGGCAAAAGGACCAGAATAGTCTAGAACATCTGGAGAGAGGTATGGTTTGAAAAGCCGTACCCACCGAAGGAGAAAGCCCTGCCCGGTTGCATGACCGGAAAAAGGCGCCGACGACACGGATGACAAACATCCGGCGGGCGCTCAAAGGGCCAAGCTCTCAGGTTCCGTGACAGATGGGGTTTCGTGCCGTTGTCAACGGCGAAACTGAAACCATGTGTTGCCTGAGGACCGTTTTATCATGACCCATATCGCCATTATCGGCGCCGGTATCACCGGCGTGACGACTGCCTATGCGCTTGCCCGCCAGGGCTATTCCGTGACCGTGTTCGACCGCAACCGCTACGCGGCCATGGAAACATCCTTCGCCAATGGCGGTCAGCTTTCCGCGTCCAACGCGGAGGTGTGGAACAGCTGGTCCACGGTGCTCAAAGGCATGAAGTGGATGCTGCGCAAGGATGCGCCGCTGTTGATGAACCCGAAACCCTCCTGGCACAAATATTCCTGGATGGCGGAATTCGTCATGAACATCCCGCACTACGAAGAAAATACCATTGCCACCACCAGGCTCGCCATTGAAGCGCGCAAGCGCATGTTCGAAATCGCTGCGGATGAAAAGATCGATTTCGACCTGGAAAAGCGCGGGATCCTGCATATTTACCGCTCGAAATACGGTTATGACCACGCGGTCAAGGTCAACAGGCTGCTGGAAGCCGGCGGTCTTGACCGGCGGGCCGTCACCAATGAGGAAATCCGCAGCATCGAACCGGCAATGAACGGTTCCTTCTATGGCGGGTTCTTCACGCCGTCCGATTCGACCGGCGATATCCACAAATTCACCCGCGGCCTTGCCGCTGCCGCCATCCGCCACGGCGTGCGCTTCATTGGCGATGCCGACGTTGCCGAACTGAAGCACGGCGCCGGCGGCGTGGTGGTGGAATGGAACAGGGCATCCGTTGCCGATGCCGGGACTGAGACCGAGCGTTTTGACGCCATCGTCATCTGCGCCGGCATTGCCAGCCGCAAATTTGCCGCCCAGCTCGGCGACCGCGTCAACATCTATCCGGTCAAGGGCTACTCGATCACCGTCAATCTGGATGACGCCGGGAGCCAGCAGTCGGCCCCATGGGTGAGCCTGCTCGACGATGATGCAAAGATCGTCACAAGCCGTCTTGGGGCGGGGCGCCTGCGCGTGGCCGGTACGGCCGAATACAATGGCGAGAACCGCGACATTCGCCACGACCGGGTCAAGCCGCTGGTCGACTGGAGCCGCGACCTGTTCCCGGGCATGGACACGTCCAATGTGGTGCCGTGGGCCGGCCTGCGCCCGATGATGCCGAACATGCTGCCGCGCGTCGGTGCTGGCAGGCGGCCCGGCGTGTTCTACAACACCGGCCATGGTCATCTCGGCTGGACACTGTCTGCCGCTACGGCTGAAATCGTCGCCGGGCACATCAGCGCCGCCATGCCCGTCGATGCCAGCCCGCAGGGCGGATGGCTCGCCGCCGCCGAATAAAACCGGCTTGCACGCAAAGGAGCGCCTGTTGCCTCAGGCGCCCTTGTCGTGTTGGGCCGACATGGCAAACTATTGCACGCGGCACATAAAAAGTGATTGGCATTTAAATGCGCTTGTATCGCGGTTTTGTGGCGATATGGCCACTAGTGCCGGGTTGCATGGCCGATCAGGTGCCATTGCGGGTTGGCCAGCTTTTCCCGGCATGTTATCGTTTTCTTAAGCTCGAAGGGCGAATTTTATCAATTGCAGGCAGCGTGCGCACGGTCGCTGCAGTGTATCCTTGTGTTTATTGATGTGTAGGGAATTTGCTGGTTGATGGACTTGAAGCGCCCACAGGCCAGTTGTTTCGGCGCCGCATTGCTGGCCCTTACGGCCCTTGTCTCGCCTGCCCAGGCCTTTGATCTTTTCGGCGTTCATCTCTGGGGTGCCAAGAAGGAGGACGATGCGGATTCGGTCATCGCCGACCCGCAGAGATACACGGTTGAAACCGCTGCTTCGACAAGCGATGAAACCAAGGCGCTCGTGGAGGGCGCATCGAGCCTGTTTGCCGATAAGGACAAGCCTGCGTCCGGTGCGGCTGGACTGCTCGCCAAGGCGCGCGGAGATTATCGCCGCATACTTGGTGCGCTCTATGCGGACGGCCGCTATGGCGGCACCATCAGCATTCAGGTCGACGGCAAGGAGGCGAGCGATATTCCGCCGGATGCCGTGCTGTCCAAGCCGGCCAAGGTGGTCATTTCAGTCGATCCCGGATCGCAATTCTTGTTTGCGTCGGCCCGGGTCAAGAACATGGCGCCGCCGACGCTCGACCCGAAAGACTTTGTCGAAAGCCCGGAGAAACAGGGCTACATTGCTGGCGAAATCGCCCGCTCGACAGCCATTGTCAAAGCTGAGCGGCTGGTGGTCGATGCCTGGCGCCAGCAGGGGCATCCAAAAGCCCGGATTGTCAGCCGGGAAGTTATCGCCGACCACGAAACCAGCCGGGTTGACGCGACCATCGATGCCGATCCCGGCGCCAAGGCCGGTTTTGGACCGGTGCAGGTCAAGGGCACCGAGCGCATGGATCCGGAATTCGTGGCGTTCATCACCGGCCTGCAGCCGGGACAGGAATACGATCCCGACGAAATCGAGAGAGCCAAGAAACGGCTGTCGCGCCTCGAAGTCTTCCGCTCGGCGCGGATCGAGGAAGGCGATGCGATTGATAGCAACGGCCTGCTGCCGATCACCGTGGCGGTGCAGGAACAGAAGCTGCGCCGCTTCGGCGTTGGCGGCAGCTATTCGACGCTGGACGGTCTCGGTCTCGAGACATACTGGCTGCACCGCAACCTCTTCGGCCGGGCGGAACGGCTGCGCATTGACGCCAAGATCGGCGGCATCGGCAGTCAGTCCTACGACCCCTCGGAATACAGCTATCTGCTGGGTGCAAGTTTCACCAAGCCCGGCGTCTATACGCCTGATACCGATTTCATCGCCTCGCTGATTGGCGAGCGCAAGGTGCTCGACGCCTACACGCAGACATCGATTACGGCCGATGCCGGGTTCACCCAGATTTTCTCCGATGAACTCTCTGGCAGGCTCACCGCCAATGTTTCCAAATCGCAGTTCAAGGACGATTTCTTCGGCACGCGCGATTTTCTCACCGTCGGTCTGCTGGGCGGCCTCACCTATGACAGCCGCAACAGCAAGGTCGATCCGGCGCGCGGCTATTTTCTGGAAGGGTTGCTGTCGCCGTTCTACGAAATCGAGCATGGCAACTTCGCCACCAAGTTCACGGCGGAGGGCCGCACCTATTTCGGCTTCGGTAAGGACGACCGGTTTGTGCTCGCCGGCCGCCTGAAACTCGGCACGATTGTCGGCGCAGAAATTGCCGAACTGCCTTCAGACCAGCTGTTCTTTGCCGGTGGCGGCGGTTCGGTGCGCGGTTACGCCTATCGCAACATCGGCGTCAATGTCGAGCGCAACGGCACAAGCTATGTGATCGGCGGGCGGTCGCTGGTCGAGGGATCCGTGGAGGCGCGCGCCAAGATCACGAACACCATCGGTGCCGTCGGCTTTGTCGATGCGGGCTATGTGGGCGAAGAGTCTTTCCCCGATTTTGCCCAGCAGTTGCGTGTGGGCGTTGGCGCCGGCATTCGTTACAATACGGGCCTTGGCCCGATCCGCCTCGATGTGGCCATGCCGCTCGACCGGCGGACAAATGACCCGAGTTTTGCATTCTACGTTGGTATAGGACAGGCGTTTTGACCCGGATTTTCGCAGTCATATTCCTTCTGCTTTTTGCAGCACCGGTTTTGGCGCAGGATAGCGCCGAGGCGGAAAAGTCCTATTTCCTCAGCTTCGTCGAGGAACAGCTGTCGACGCCCAATCGCCAGATTTCCATTTCCGACATTCAGGGCGTCCTGTCGTCGGAAGCCAATATCGGCAGCATCACCATTGCCGACCGTGAAGGAATCTGGCTGCGCATTACCAATGCGAAAATTGTCTGGAGCCGTCTGGCGTTGCTGCGCGGGCGTCTGGATATCAACAGCCTCGGCGCGGAACGCATCGATGTCATCCGCAAGCCGCTGCCGGACACCAGCAGCCTGCCCTCACCCGAAGCCAAGGGTTTCAGTCTGCCGGAGTTGCCGCTTGCAGTCATCCTGCAGGATTTGCAGGTGGGACGCATTGCCTTCGGCGACAGTATTTTCGGGCTGAAGTCGGAAATCTCCCTGGCAGGCAGCCTGACACTCGATAGCGGCTCCCTGGATTCGAACCTCAAGGTGCAGCGTCTTGACGGCCCGGGCGGCACCTTTGCGATCAAGGCGGCCTATGCCAAGGAAAGCCAGAAGCTCGATCTGGATCTGTCGCTCAATGAACCGCAGAACGGTATTGCCGCCAATCTTCTCAATATTGAAGGCAGGCCACCGGTTGCGCTTTCGCTGAAGGGATCGGGCCCGCTCAGCGATATTGCCTTGCAGTTGACACTCGATGCCGCCGGCAAGCGTGTTCTCACCGGCAGCACGCAGATCAACCGTCAGGGCGAGGGACTTGCGTTCAAGACAACCGTCGATGGCGCGATCGCCATGCTGGTTCCGCCGCTCTTCCGGGATTTCTTCGGCAACGATAACGCGCTCGCTGTCAATGGCGTGGTGCGCGATGCCGGCGGTGTTTCGCTTGACCGGTTGACCATCAAGAGCGCTGCTCTTGCGGTCGATGCGACAGCCGATACAACCAATGATGGATTTTTGCGCCGCCTGAAAGTGGATGCCTCGATTGCCGATCCCAGCGGCAAGAAGGTCATTCTGCCGGTTGCGGGCGGCCAGACTACCGTCGACAAGGCCGTACTGGCCGTTGCGTTCGGGGCAAGTGCCGGCAATGACTGGTCGAGCACGCTTGACGTCACCAACCTCACCACCAACAATTTTGCCGCCAAAACGGTCAATCTCGTTGCCAAAGGCCTGGCGGAAAATCTCGACAACCCGGCCGCCCGCTCCCTGAGCTACGATGTGAACGGCGATGTGTCGGGCATCACGGCCAAGCGCGCCGATATCGCCAAGGCGCTGGGCGACCTGATCCAGCTGAAGATCAACGGCGACTGGAAGGCCGGTACGCCGGTCAATCTCAAACAGGCGCTGGTTGCCGCCAACGGCTTCAGCACGGCGCTGGCGGGCACCATCGACAAGTTCATCTATAACGGCGACATCCTGGTCACGGCATCGAGCATCGCACCGTTTTCCGAACTTGCCGGACGCGATCTCGCCGGCGCGCTCGATCTGAAGGCCAATGGTGCTGTCGAAGCGCTGACGGGTGGCTTCAATCTGATGCTGGATGGCCATGCAACCGGCATGACGCTTGGCATTGATGCGGCGGATCGCGTGCTTGAGGGCGAAACCCGCATCACCGGCGGCCTTGCGCGCGGCGAAGCGGGCCTCAGCGCCAGGAACTTCCGGGTCGAAAACCCGCAGACGCTGGTCACGGCCAATGGCACCTTTGCCACAGGCGCCGCCAATTTCGACTTCGGTCTCGATCTCACCAACCTCGCGCTCCTGTCGGAAAAGACCAGCGGCGCGCTCAAGGTCAAGGGCAGCGCGCGCGGCAGCGACGGCATCATCGCTCTTGCGTTCAATGCCGGGGTTCCGGATGGCAGGCTCTCCGGGCGCAAGCTCAGCGAAGGCGCGTTTTCCTTCAACGGGCTTCTGCTGAAGGATGCGCTGGACGGCAAGGTATCCGGTCTGGCGTTCCTTGACGGCATTCGTGCCGATCTTGCCACCGAACTTGCCTTGCACAAGGACGAAAAACGCCTGAGCAATATCCAGTTCATTGCCGGTGGCACACGGCTGCGCGGTGATGTCACCCAGGACAAGAAGGGGCTGCTTCAGGGCAACCTGACCCTCGCTTCCAGCGACGTGTCGACGGCCGCAGCCCTGTTCCTCGTGGAGGCGACCGGCAAGGCGAATGCCGCCATTGCGCTGAGCCATGATGACGAGAGCCAGAACATCGATGTCAAAGGCGATATTGACGGGCTGAAGGCCAACAATGTCATCGTCGGCAAGGCGGCGATTGCGCTGGCCGCCCAGAACATCTTCAAGGTTCCGTCCGCCAATGGCACGATCACGGCCACCACGGTTTCGGCCGGTGGTGTCGATATCTCGACCCTCGATGCCCAGGCGGCGCAGCAGGGCAAGACCACCGATTTCAAGCTGAACGCCGCGCTGAAAAATGGAGCGAAAACCGCTATTGGCGGTTCGCTCGAACCGACGGAAAAGGGCTTTCTCCTGTCGCTCGCCAATGCGGACCTGACCCGTGGTGCGCTTGCCGCCCGGCTGGTCCAGCCGGCCGCCATCAATGTCGCCGGCAGCAATGTTTCCTTCGGTGATATCATTCTGGATATCGGCAAGGGCAAGGTTACGATCCGCGGCGATGTCGCCGAAAAACTGGACCTCGCCGTTGCCATCGAGAAGCTGCCGCTCGATGTCGCCAATGCGGTCAAGCCCGATCTGGGACTGGGCGGTGAAATCAACGGTACCGCCAGGATCGGCGGCACCCGCGACAAGCCTGACGTGAACTTCAATATGCAGGCCCGTGCGATCACCGCCGCCGTACTGAAAAAGGCCGGACTGGATGGCCTCAATCTGGACGCCAAGGGCACATCGACCACCGATCAGCTCAATGTCGATGCGCGCCTGACTGGTGCAAACGGGCTCGATGCGTCGGCCAAAGGCTCGGTTCCACTGACGACGGGACAGCTTGCCGTCGATCTGACGCTCGGCAACCTGCCGCTGCGCGCGCTGAACGGCGTCGTCAAGGATCAGAACCTGGCGGGCAACGTCACCGGCAGGGGCCGCATCACCGGCACGGTGCAGAAACCCAATGCCGAATTTGACCTGAAGGGATCGGGCCTCTCCGCCAAGCCTTTGCAGGACGCCGGTCTGTCGCCGTTGCAACTGACCGCCGCCGGCCGCTTTGCCAACGATACGTTGACACTTACCTCGGCCAAGGCTGACGGGCCGCAGGGTTTCACCGTGTCGGCCAATGGCAATGTGCCGGTTTCCGGAAACGGGCTTGGCATCAATGTAACGGGCAATATCCCTTTGTCCCTCGCCAACCGTTTCCTTGCCGATCGCGGCACGCAGGCGAAGGGCAATATTGACGTCACAGCATCCGTCTCCGGCAGTTTCCAGCAGCCGCTGATCCGCGGCATGTTCTCGGCCAACGGTGCCGAAGTGGTCGATCCGGAAACCAATCTGCGGCTGCAGCGCATTACCCTGCTCGGCAGCATGGAAGGACAGACCGTCACCATCCGCACGCTCAATGCCGGGCTTTCCACCGGCGGCACGGTCAGCGCCACCGGTACGATCTCCACCGATGCAGCGGCCAATTTCCCCGCCAACATCCAGATCAAGCTCGACAAGGCCCGCTATGCCGACGGCAATCTTGTCGTTGCCACGCTGACCGGTGCGCTCGGCGTCAACGGCCCCTTGACGCGCGATCCCGTGATTGCCGGCAACATCAATGTCGACCGTGCGGAAATCAGCGTTCCCGAAAGCTTTGGAGGTTCGTCGGCGGTCATCGACGTCAAGCACAAGAAGACGCCGAAGGCAGTCGCCACGACGCTGAAGCGCGCCAAGGCCGACCAGCCCGCCACGGCAACACCCACCGCACGGCCCAGTGTGGTGCGGCTCGATATCAATGTGACCGCGCCCAACAAGATCTTCGTGCGCGGCCGGGGTCTGGATACGGAAATCGGCGGCTCGGTGCGGCTGACTGGCCCCGCAACCGATATCCAGCCGGTCGGTGCGTTCGACCTGGTGCGCGGGCGCCTTGAAATTCTCGGGCAGCGTATCACCTTCACCGAAGGGCAGGTCACGCTGGTCGGCGATCTCAACCCGGAACTCAATTTCGTCGCGAGCACCCAGAGCAGCGACATTACCGTCAATGTCACGGTCAAGGGGCGGGTATCCGATCTGCAGATCGCGTTCTCGTCGCAGCCGGAATTGCCGCAGGACGAGGTCCTTGCCCGCCTGATCTTCAATCGTTCCATCAGTGAATTGTCGCCATTGCAGATTGCGCGGCTGGCTGCCGCCGCGGCCGAACTGGCCGGCGGCTCGAACTCATCCCTGCTCGACAGTCTGCGCAAGGGCACTGGCCTCGACGATCTCGACGTGACAACCGACAGCGAAGGCAATGCGGGCGTCAAGGCCGGGCGCTATATCCGCGACAATGTCTATCTTGGCGTGGAAGCAGGTGCGGGCGGCAAGACCAAGGGCACGATCAATCTCGACGTGACGCCGCAGCTGAAGGCCAAGGGCTCCGTCGGCAGCGATGGTGACTCCGGCGCCGGTGTGTTCTTCGAAAGAGATTATTGAGCGGCGCTGCGGGGACGGAGGGGAATATCCTCCTCCGTCTCAGGTCCTTGGCGGAAGCACCGGCAACGGTTCTGCACGGCCGACCACAAAGGCATAGGTGAAAGCGCCGACCAGCGCCATGAAGGCTGCCATGGCAAAGGAGGGCGTATAGTTGCCGTGGAAACGGTCAAGCAGTGCGCCGAACAGGAACGGGCTGATGATACCGGCAATGTTCGAGGCAAAATTCTGGATACCGCCGATGGATGCGACGTGACGGGAACTGGGCGCCACATCGGCGGGCAGGGACCAGATGGCCGTGGCGGCTACGGCGAGGCTGCTGTAGGAAATCGCCAGGAAGATGAGTGCCATGTAAAGCGATGATACCAAGGCCGCCGGCAGAATGGCTGCGCCGCCCAGCAGGCCTCCAACCATGATGAGCTTGCGAATGGCCGTGACGTCGGCACCGCCACGGATCGCCCGGTCCGCCCAGGCGCCTGCGCTCCATGCGGCGACCACCGCGGTCAGGCCCGGAATCATGCCGAATGTACCAAGCTCTGCCAGGTTGAGGCCGCGTGCATTCTTCAGATAGTCCGGAAACCAGGTGAGGAAGAAATAGATGACGAAGTTCAGGCAGAAAAATCCGATCATCATGCCCCAGATGGTGCGGTAGCGGAAAAGGTCGATCCAGCGAATCTTGACTGCTTCCGCATCATCGGTTGCATCGGTGCGGCCGCCATTGTCGGTGATGTACTGACGCTCGAGATCATTGGCGCCGGTGTGTTCGGCCGGATCGCGGTACATGACATACCAGAAGAAGGCCCAGACAAGACCGAGTGCGCCGAGGATGGCAAAGGAATAGTGCCAGGTGGTCAGGGCGATAATGCCCGTAACGATCGGCAAGGCAAGCACCGTGCCGACACGCGAACCGGAATCGATCACTGCAGTGGCGAAGGCCCGCTCGCTCTTCGGGAACCAGCGGGAGGCTGCCTTGGTCGCGCTGGGATAGGCGGGGGCTTCCCCGGCGCCCAGGGCAAAGCGCACGGCAAAAAATCCCCAGAAACTGGTGGCCAGCGGCGTCAGCGCGGTAAAGGCCGACCACCAGACCGCGGCGATGGTGAATGACCGGCGTGACCCGACCTTGTCGGTGAACCAGCCGGCAATGAGCATCATCCCGTCATAGGCCCAGAAGAAGGCGCCGAAGATCAGTCCCTTTTCCGCATTGGTCAGCTGAAGATTGAGTTCGGCATCGATATAGGGCAGTGCCACGCTCAGATTGGCCCGGTCGAGGTAATTCATCGTTATGCCAAGAAAGCACATGGCAAGAATGATGTAGCGGACCTTGCTGGCGCCCGCCGGCGCCTTTTGCGGCGGGTGGGCGGATGATGTTGCGATGCTCATGAATGGACCTCCCAGTACCGTTCGGACGCTGCGCAACGCCCATGGAACCGCGCCGTCATCCGGCGCGATGATTCTCATAGTAAGGAAAACCGGCTCCTTGTCAGCCCTGAACGACGGTCTGTTTCTGCTCGCCCAGCCCCTCGATGCCCAGTGTCATGACATCTCCGGCCTTCAGGAAGATATTGGGTTTCTGGCCAAGGCCGACACCGGGCGGCGTGCCGGTCGAGATGATGTCGCCGGGATGCAGGCTCATGAATTGCGACAGGTAGGAAACGAGATATTTGACGCCATAGACCATCGTTTCGGTCGAGCCGTTCTGATAGCGGTGACCATTGACCTCCAGCCACATTTTCAGCTTTTGCGGATCAGCTACTTCATCCTTGGTCACCAGCCACGGGCCGGTAGGACCGAATGTGTCGCAGCTTTTGCCCTTGGTCCACTGCCCCTGGCGTTCGGCCTGGAAGGCCCGCTCCGACACGTCGTTGATCAGGCAATACCCCGCCACATGGTCGAGCGCCTCGTCTTCGCCGACATATTTGGCGTGCTTGCCGATGACCACGCCGAGCTCGACTTCCCAGTCTGTCTTCAGCGAGCCGCGCGGAATTTCCACATCGTCATTCGGGCCTACAATGGCCGAGGTCGCCTTCATGAAGATGATCGGTTCCGGCGGCACGGTTGCCCCCGTTTCCGCCGCATGGTCGGAATAGTTGAGGCCGATGCAGATGAACTTGCCGGTTCCCGCGACACAGGGTCCGTAGCGGTCGACAGTGACCTCGGGCAGCGACGCCGGATCAATGCCTGCGAGCTTTTTCAATCCCGCAGGCGAAATCGCTTCACCGGCAATATCCCCGACGTGTGCGGAGAGATCGCGAACCTTGCCATCCTTGTCGACAAGCCCCGGCTTTTCCTGACCGGCAGGACCGTAACGCACGAGTTTCATGGGGTAACCTTTCTGATTGGGAGGGGATCAATAGGTGGCGCGGCCACCGGAAATGTCGAAAACGGCACCCGTCGTGAACGAGCATTCCTCGCTGGCGATCCAGCTGATCAGGGATGCCAGTTCATCGACGGTACCAAACCGCTGCATGGGTATTTTCGACAGCATGTAGTCGATGAATTCGGGTTTGAGCTGCTGGAGGATCGGCGTATCGACGGTGGCTGGCGTAATGGCATTGACGGTAATGCCGTCATGCACCAGCTCCTTGCCGAGCGATTTCGTCAGGCCGATCACCGCCGCCTTCGACGCGCTGTAGGCCGAGGCATTCGGATTGCCTTCCTTGCCGGCAATGGACGCAACATTGACGATGCGGCCATAGCCGTTCTTCTGCATGAACGGCACGACGAAGCGGTTGCAGTAGAACAGGCCGTTGAGGTTGATATCGAACACCCGCTTCCACTGATCGATCGGATAATCCGCCACCTTGGCGTTCGGCCCGGTGATCCCGGCCGAACAGATGAGGATATCGATCCTGCCGGCGCTGGCGGCGGTGTCCTGCGCCGCCTTTTCCACCTGCACCGGGTCGGAAACATCGAGCGCCAGCCCATGCGCGCCCTCACCGAGCCTGGCTTTTGCTTCCCCGATCCGTGCTGCATCGACGTCCCAGAGGCTGACCGTGCCGCCCTCCGACACGATCCGCTCCGCCGTCCAGTAGCCTATGCCGGAAGCACCGCCGGTAATGACCGCATGCCGCCCCTCATAGCGCCTGATGGTGTTCGCCATGTTCCCTCCCGAACGGTTGGCCTCAGTGGTTGTCGCGCGGCAATCCCTTGGTCTGGGCAATGCGCTGGAAATCGACCGCCGGTTTCAGGACCATGCCCTGCGCCAGCTGATCGACCATGCCGCGCTGGATTTCCTGCCATGGCGTCTGGCTGGCCGGATATTTGTAGCCGCCCGCCGCCAAAAGGTCGTCCCGTCGTTTTTGCAGTTCCTCCTCATCGATGAGGATGTTGGCGGTGCCTTTGCGCAGGTCGATGCGCAGGTGGTCGCCGGAGCGCACCAGTGCCAGGCCGCCATTGACCGCCGCCTCGGGCGAAGCATTGAGGATGGACGGCGAACCGGACGTGCCGGACTGGCGGCCGTCGCCAAGGCATGGCAGCGCATGGATGCCTTTCTTCAAGAGATAGCCCGGAGGCTGCATGTTGACGACTTCGGCCGCGCCGGGATAGCCGATGGGGCCGGTGCCGCGCATGATCAGGATGCTGTTCTCGTCAAGGCCGAGTTTCGGATCGTCGATCCGCGCATGGTAATCTTCCGGGCCCTCGAACACTTCCGCGATGCCTTCGAACGCTTCTGGATCGTCCGGATCGGAAAGATAGCGCTCGCGGAATTCGTCGGAAATCACGCTGGTTTTCATGATGGCGCTGTCGAAGAGATTGCCCTTGAGATTGATGAATCCGGCCTTCTTCTTCAGCGGTGTCTCATAGGGACGAATGACGTCGGTGTTGAGATTTTCCACGCCCTCGCAATTGGTGCCGATGCTCTTGCCGTTGACCGTAAGCGCTGATGGATGCGGCAGCCGCTTCGCCTTGAGCAGTTCCGCCACGACGGCAGGCACGCCGCCTGCGCGGTGGTAATCCTCGCCTAGATATTCCCCTGCAGGCTGCAGGTTGACCAGCAGCGGCACGTCATGACCGATGGTCTGCCAGTCATCATTGTCGAGCGCGATATCGAGATGGCGGGCAATCGCGTTCAGATGGATGGGCGCATTGGTCGAACCGCCGATGGCCGAGTTGATGACGATCGCATTCTCGAAGGCTTCGCGCGTCATGATATCGGAAGGCTTCAGGTCTTCGCGCACCATGTCGACAATGCGCTTGCCGGTATCATAGGCGATCTGGCCGCGTTCACGGTACGGTGCCGGGATGGCAGCGCCGCCGGGCAGTTCCATGCCGAGTGCTTCGGCCAGCGAATTCATCGTGGTCGCAGTGCCCATGGTGTTGCAATAGCCGACGGACGGTGCCGACGACGCCACGATATCCATGAACTCGTCGTAGTTGATTTCGCCTGAAGTCAGCTTTTCGCGCGATTTCCAGACGATTGTGCCGGAGCCGGTGCGCTCGCCGCGGTGCCAGCCGTTGAGCATGGGCCCGACGGAGAGGGCGATGGCGGGAATGTTCACAGTGGCGGCGCCCATCAGCATGGCCGGTGTGGTCTTGTCGCAGCCGATGGTCAGCACGACGCCGTCGAGCGGATAACCGAACAGAACCTCAACCAGACCGAGATAGGCAAGGTTGCGGTCGAGCGCTGCGCCCGGACGTTTGCCGGTTTCCTGAATGGGATGAACCGGAAACTCGAAAGGGATACCGCCCGCCGCGATGATGCCGTCGCGCACCCGCTTGGCTAATTCGATGTGATGGCGGTTGCAGGGTGAAAGGTCCGAGCCGGTCTGGGCGATGCCGATGATCGGCTTGCCGGACTGCAATTCCGCCCGCGTCAGGCCGTAGTTGAGATAGCGCTCGAGATAGAGCGCCGTCATCCCCGGGTTGTCAGGATTGTCGAACCATTCCTGCGAGCGAAGCTTTTTCGGGGTTTTGTTGGTGGTCATGAAAGCAACTCCTGGATGGGGGCACGCCCCAATTACTCTTTGACCGCGCCGGTCATCGAGGACACGTAATAATCGACAAAGAATGAGTAGAGGATGACGACGGGCAGCGAGCCAAACAGCGCCCCTGCCATCAGCGAACCCCACTCGAAAACATCCCCTCGCACCAGCTCCGTCAGGACACCGACCGGGACAGTCTTGTTCTCCGAGGATTGGATAAAGGTCAGCGCATAGATGAACTCATTCCACGACAAAGTGAAGGCGAAAATGCCGGCAGAGATCAGTCCTGGCACCGCCAGCGGCAATATGACCCTGACGAGGATTTGCCAGCGCGATGCGCCGTCGACGAGGGCACTTTCTTCCAGCTCGAACGGGATCGAACGGAAGTAGCCCATGAGCAGCCAGGTGCAGAACGGAATGAGGAAAGTGGGGTAGGTGAAGATCAGCGCCAGCTTGCTGTCATAGATGCCGAACTTGAAGACGATCACCGCCAGCGGAATGAACAGGATGGAAGGCGGCACGAGGTAGGCAAGGAAGATCAGGAGTCCGACGGAACGCGAGCCCTTGAAACGGATGCGCTCGATGGCATAGGCGGCAAAGACCGAGGCTGCAAGCGACAGCACGGTCGCGCAGACCGAGACGACGAGCGTGTTCCACAGCCAGCCGGGATAGGAGGTCTCGAACAGGAGATATTTGATATGGTCGAGTGTCGGCCCGACCACCCAGAACGGGCTGTAATTGTTGTAGTCCGTCAACTGCGAGTTGGGTTTCACCGCCGTGATTGCCATCCAGTAGAACGGGAACAGCAGGACGATGATGAAAACGGCCAGCGGCAGATAGAGCACGACGATGCGCCGCGGCAGCCGGTTGAGATAGCTCATGCCCTGCGCGTCGTCGGTGAGTGGCGCCGTGGCGGTCTGTTCGGAAATGCTCATGGTCGTTCTCCCCCTTAATCCTGTCCGCCCTGCTGCCATTTCCGGCGCTGCAGGCCGAAGAATGAGAACAGGATCGAGGCAAGCAGGAACGGGATCATGGCGACGGCAATCGCCGCGCCTTCGCCGAGCTGCCCGCCGGGGATGCCCCGCTGGAATGAAAGCGTGGCCATGAGGTGGGTGGCATTGACCGGCCCGCCCTTGGTCAGCACGTAGATCAGCTGGAAATCGGTGAAGGTGAAGAGCACCGAGAAGGTCATGACCACGGCGATGATGGGGGTGAGCATGGGCAGGGTGATGAAGCGGAAGCGCTGCCAGCCGGTTGCGCCGTCGAGCGATGCCGCCTCATGCAGCGATTGCGGAATGGTCTGCAGGCCCGCGAGCAGCGAAATGGCAACGAAGGGAATGCCGCGCCAGACATTGGCGGCGATGACCGATGCCCGCGCATTGTTGGGGTCACCGAGGAAGTTGATGGGCGTATCGATCAGGCCGAGCTTGATCAGCGACCAGGAAATGATCGAGAACTGCGCATCGTAAATCCACCAGAAAGCCAGCGCCGACAGCACCGTCGGGACAACCCAGGGCAACAGGATGATGGCGCGGAAGAATGACTTGAACGGCAGGTTTTCATTGAGGATCAGCGCCAGCCACAGCCCGAGCGCGAACTTCAGCACCGATGCGATAAAGGTATAGAGAACCGTATTGTAGACCGTCATCCAGAACACGGAATCGTTGGCAAGCGCTATGTAATTGTCGAGACCGATGAACACCCCATCCCGGCCGATCTTGGCATCGGTGAAGCCAAGCCAGACACCAAGGCCGAGCGGATAGGTCAGGAAGCACAGCAGGAACACCGCCGCCGGCAACAGAAACATGAAACCCAGGAATGTATTGTTCCGGGTCAGCGCGCCGAGGGCTGAAGGTGGCTTTGTTGTTGCTGTCATAAGGAATACCCCCCTCTGGGCTGCCGCCCATCTCCCCCACAAGGGGGGAGATCAGCCTTCACTGCTGTTTCAATCAGCTCTGAGCCACTGCGGGGTAAGCAAAAGTGCAGATGCCGATGTGATCTCCCCCCTTGTGGGGGAGATGTCCGGCAGGACAGAGGGGGGTGAAGAACATCACTCCCTTCACAGCATCCTGTATTCACGCTCTTTGTCATCCTGCCGGTCTCCACCCCTTGGCTAGACGTTGTAGTAACGGTTGGCGCGTTTTTCCGCCTGGGCGATGGCGTCTTCCGGCGTCATCTGTCCCGTCACGGCGGTGGCATACATGTCGACCAGCACATAGTCGGCCATCACGCCGGCCGATGCCGTTCCGAGCGGTCCGGCATAGCCGTTCGGCCGCAGGCTGCCCGATGCCTTGGCATAGGCCGCATGGATGGGGTTGGATGTCCACACGGGATTGGCGGCATATTCCTTCAGCGGCTGGCAGCAATAGGCACTGGCGCCTTCGATCCACGCATTCATGTTGTCGGCCTGATACATGAACTGCAGATAGGCCTTGGCGGCTTCCGGATATTTCGTGTGCTTGAAGATGGAGACGGTGGACGCCTGGTGCAGCTCGACCGACTGGCCGACCGGGCCGATGGGCAGATTGACCGAACGCATGTCGTCGGCAATGGCTGCCATCGCCGGGTCCTTCTTAGCCGCATAATAGACGGACACGCCATTGGCGGTCAGCGATATCTGCCCGGCCAGAAAGGCGCGGTTGTTGTTGACATCCTGCCAGCTTTCCGTGCCGGGAATGAAGGTCTTGTAGAGTTCCTGCGCATATTTCACCGAGGCCAGTGTTTCCGGGCTGTTGATGACAACCTTGCCGCTTTCGTTGACCATCTTGCCGCCATGGCTCCACAGCAGCCAGTGCGCATAATTGTTGCCGTCGCCCACGGCCTTGCCGTGCGGGAAGCCCGCGGGCGTGCCCTTGGCGTGCATGGCCTTGCAGAGCTCGAGAAAGCCTGCCGTGTCCTTGGGGAATTCGCTGAAGCCGGCGGCCTTCATGTGGCTGTCGCGGTAGACGATGGCGTTGCCGATGGCGCAGAGCGGCAGGGCGATGAACTTGCCGTCCCGTTTGGCATAGCCTTCGAGACCCGGATACCAGCCGCCATGGGCGCCGCCGAGATAGGTGCCAAGCTCGCTGACATCGACCAGCTTGTCGGGATATTGATGCGGGTCGTCGAACCAGCTCATCACCATGTCCGGGCCCGAGCCGACATTGGCGGCGACGGCGGCCTTCGGGCGCACGTCTTCCCAGCTTTCCTTGTCGATACGCACTTCAACGCCGGTGGCGTCGCTGAACTTCTTGGTATTGGCAAGCCATGCGGCTTCTTCTGCCGGCACGAACGGCACCCAGCGCAGCAGGCGCAGTTTTGCGCCCGCTTCCGGCTTGTAGGCGGGGGCGGCCTGGGCAAAGGCCGGGGTGAGGCCCAGCCGGTTCAACCCGGCAGCGGCCACAAGTCCGGCAGAAGCGCCGAGAAGATGTCGTCTGTTGATGGTCATGGATGCTCCTCCTTGGGGTTTCACAAGCATGTCCGGAACGTCTCCCGCTTCCGCCCATGCTTTCCGGGGGCTTATATGACCGGCACACGCTCCCCGACTGGCGGGTGCCGCTTGGTGGTTTTCAGACGAGGCGCTTGCCGCTCTCCGCGTCGAAGAGATACGTCGCCTCGGCGTGGATCGACAGGCCGACCGTCTCGCCCGGACGGGCATTGATGCGCTGGTGGAACACGCCGGTAATGTCGTCGCCGCCGATGCGCATGATCATCTGGGTTTCCGATCCGGTGGGCTCGATCACCACGACGTTTGCCGGAATGCCGCCCTCGGCAATCGTCATGTGCTCGGGCCGCAGTCCGTAGATCAGGGCGCGGCCCCTGGCGCTTTCGGGTGCCTTGGCCACCGGCAGGACAACACCCTTCTCCGTCACGAATTTCAGCGCATCATGCGGGTCCAGCCTGCCCTTGATCATGTTCATGGCGGGCGAGCCGATGAAGCTGGCGACGAACAGATTGGCCGGCTGGTCATAGAGTTCGAGCGGCGCCCCGATCTGTTCGACGATGCCGTCATGCATGACGACGATCTTGTCGGCCATGGTCATGGCCTCGATCTGGTCGTGCGTCACATAGACCGTGGTTGTCTTCAGGCGCTGGTGCAGTTCCTTGATCTCCGCACGCATGGCGACGCGCAGCTTCGCATCGAGATTGGAGAGCGGCTCATCGAACAGGAACACTTGCGGATCGCGGACAATGGCGCGGCCCATGGCCACGCGCTGGCGCTGGCCGCCGGACAATTGCCGGGGAAACCGGTCGAGCAGGTGGGTGAGGCCCAGAATTTCCGCTGCCGGTTTGACGCGCTTGTCGATCTCGGCCTTGGCGGCACCTTTCAGCGTCAGCGAAAAGGCCATGTTATCGGCAACGGTCATGTGCGGATAGAGCGCATAGTTCTGGAACACCATGGCGATGTCGCGCTCCTTCGGCGCGAGACCATTGACCACCTGTCCGCCGATGCGGATCTCGCCGGCGGAAATATTCTCCAGCCCCGCCAGCATGCGCAGCAGCGTTGACTTGCCGCAGCCGGACGGTCCGACCAGAATGACGAACTCGCCATCGGCGATCTCGATATCAACCCCCTTGATAACCGGATGCGTCCCGAATGATTTTCTGACATTGGCGAATTCGACTGATGCCATGCCTGTTCCTCCCTGAAATGTGCCTAACGGTGCTTCTCCCAAAACACCGCGCGAAAATACTATCCCCGGCCGACCAGCGGCATTTTCGTCGCCATGACAGTCAGCGACAGCACATTGGCTTCCAGCGGCAAGCCGGCCATGTAGACAACGGCATCGCCGATATAGTGCGCCGGTATGGTTGGCTCGCTTGCCGTCTCGCCATTGGCCTGCAGCACGCCGCCCGCCATCTTCGACGTCATTTCGGTGGTGGCATTGCCGATATCGATCTGGCCGCAGGCAATGTCGAAGGGCCGCCCATCCAGCGCGGTCGACTTGGTCAGGCCCGTGATGGCGTGTTTCGTTGCTGTATAGGGCGCCGAATTCGGCCGCGGCGTCGTTGCGGAAATCGAGCCATTGTTGATGATGCGCCCGCCGCGCGGCGTCTGTGCCTTCATCAGTTTCAGCGCCTGCTGCGTGCACAGGAATGCGCCGGTCAGATTGGCGCCGACAATGGCATTCCACTGCTCGAACGTCACCTCTTCCATGGCGACATTCGGCACATTGATCCCGGCATTGTTGATCAGCAGGTCCAGCCGTCCATAGGCCGCCTTGACGGCTTCGAACAGTGCGGCGACGGATTTGGGATCGCTGACATCGGAGACAATGGGATTGACCGTTCCCTTGGTCTCGGCGGCCAGTGTCCTTGCTGCTTCATCGAGCACATCCTTGCGCCGCCCGGTGATGACGACGGTCCAGCCGACACCGAGCAGTGCCACAGAAATCGCCTTGCCGACGCCCGTGCCGCCGCCGGTCACCAGTGCGATCTTGCCTCTGCCTGAATCCTGATAGTTGGTCATAGTGTTCCGCCCAGTTCGTCTTCGATATGCGCCTTGATGATGTCGTCAAAGACGGTCTCCGCCTTGAACCCGAGTGCGGCCGCGCGCCGCGTGTCGAAATCCGTCGCCCAGCCTGCCACGATTTTCTGGATGGTCGCGTCCGGTTCGCGCCGGATCAGCTTGACCGCCTTTTCACCCGCCACGCGTTTCAGGGCTGCAATCTCTTCGCCGACGAGGGCGGAAAGGCCGGGCATGGAGAGGTTGCGGCGCGGCCCGACTTTTTCGAGGTCCAGCGTTGCCGCATGCACGAAAAAGCCGACCGCGGAGCGCGGGCTGGCGAACCAGTGCCGGACATTCTCGTCCACCGGCAGAATGGTTTCCTGCCCCGCCAGGGGCTCGCGCAGGATGTTGGAGAAGAACCCCGAAGCCGCCTTGTTCGGCTTGCCGGGACGAATACAGATGGTCGGCAGGCGAATGCCGATGCCGTCGAAAAAGCCGCGGCGGCTGTAGTCGGACAAAAGCAACTCGGAGATGGCCTTCTGCGTGCCATAGCTGGTGAGCGGCGTGGTGAAGAATTCGTCGCCGATCTTGTCGGGAAAGGGCGTGCCGAACACGGCGATGGAGGAGGCGAAGACCACACGTGGACGATAAGGTGCCTTGGCGCTTTCCAGCCGGATAGCTTCAAACAGGAAACGCGTACCGTCGAGATTGACCTTGTAGCCCTTTTCGAAGTCTGCTTCGGCTTCACCGGAAACAATAGCCGCAAGATGAAAGATCAGATCGGGGCGGCTGGCGATCAGTCCTTCAGCAACACCGGCATCGGAAAGGTCGGCCGCTTTTGTCGTGGAAATACCGGCGAGGGCGCGCGGAGCCACCGGCTCGATCACATCGACCAGCGTCAGCGTGTCGATGCCGCCGCCGAGGATACCCTCTTCAGCCGCGATCCTGTCCAGCAATTTGCGGCCCACCATCCCGGCGGCGCCAATGACCAGTACGTGCATATGCAATCAACCTCTTTGTCGTGCGGGCGGGTCGCCCGTTTTGTTCAAACGCTATGCGCGAGGGGAAAGATGCGAGGTTCGCAGTGACACAGTGGCGCAAAGGCCATGCCAGGCCCCATTGGGCCACGGCCAATCCCTGCAATACCTGCCGCTGAACTCAAGAACCGATCCTCCCAGAACGTCTCATTCTGCCAACCCCGGCGGGTCTTATGACAGCGCTAACACAAAGTTATGCACACTCACTAGCATTCATCAAGCGATTTATGGTAGCGCTATCATTATTCTGCTCAATCCCACCGGGATCATGCCATGCCACGCAAACGCAACGCGCACCGGAATGCCGACACGCCGACTTTGGCTGACGTGGCGCGGCTTGCCGGTGTGAGCGATATCACCGCCTCTCGCGTGGTTCGCAACAAGGGGCCGATCGCCGATGCGACACGGGCGAAGGTCCTCGCCGCCATCGCCGAACTTGGCTATATTCCCAACCGGGCGGCAGGCAGTCTTGCTTCCTCGGGCTCGACGCTGATGAGCGTGCTGTTGCCCTCGCTGTCGAATATCGTGTTTCCGGATGTGCTGCGCGGCATCCATACGGCTTTGACGGAAACAGCGTTTCAGCCGGTCATCGGCGTCACCGACTACAATCCGGTGATCGAAGAACGCATTCTTCTGTCTTTTCTCGCATGGCAGCCTGCAGCGGTGATTCTGGCCGGGTTGCATCATACGGCCACCGCACGGCGGCATCTGGAGCATGGGCGTTTTCGCGTCGCCGAACTCATGGACATCGATGGCGATCCGGTTGATATCGCCGTGGGCATGTCGCATTGGCAAGCCGGCTATGACACCGGCAAACATCTGGTGCAGCGTGGCTATCGCCGTTTCGGTTATGCCGGTCACAGCATCGCCAGCGATGATCGCGCCCGCGCCCGCTATGATGGCCTGCGGGCCGCCTTGAAGGACGCCGGTCTGCTGCTGGTTGCCGAAGAGCGTGTGCAGGGGGGCAGCTCCACCATGGCTGGCCGCCATCTGCTTGAGGCGATCCTCCGGAAAGCGCCGGGGCTTGATGTGGTCGTCTTCCCCAATGACGACATGGCCATGGGCGGCATCTTCCATTGCATGCATGCGGGGATAACGCCGAAGGAACAGTTGGGCATTTTCGGCTTCAACGGTCTCGATATCGGGCAGGCCTTGCCGTTGCCGCTGTCGACGATCCTTTCCAAGCGATTCCTGATCGGCAAGACCGCCGCCGAAAAACTCCTGGAAAGCCGCGAACGCCCGGCTGAAAAGACCATCATCAACACCGGCTACGACATCATAGAAGGAGCAACCGCATGACGGCGGTCCTGTCCGGACAGGCGGCCGCGCTCAGGCGGATTTGACCGGCTTCAGGGATTGCAGCCCGAGGCCGCCAACAGCCAGAAGCACGCAGGCTATGCCGATGATCTGGTTCCGGTTGACGGTTTCCCCGAGGAAGATGACGGCGAATATCACCGCCGAGACCGGTGCCACGGCGGTAAAGAGCGACGCTTCGGCGCCGCTGACCCGGGCGGCACCGGCATACCACAGCAGGAAGCCGCCAACCGTCGGAACAATGGCGTAGTAGATGACAGCCCAGAACGATCCAATGCTCATGCCGCCCGTCCATGGCATTTCGAACAGCGCGGGTACGACGGCCACCGCCAGTCCAAGGCCTGTCATCAATGTTGAAAGGGCAAGCGGCGGAATGGGCGTCCTCAGGCGCTTGTTGATCAGGATGAACAGGCCTTCGCAGATGACAGCCGCAAAGATCAGGGCATTGCCCGGCAGGGAGTGTGCGCCGCTTTCGCCGGGGCGGAAGGCGATGCTGACAACGCCTGCTGTCGCCAGCAGAATGGCGACGAGGGTAAAGCGGTGCGGCCGTTCGCCGAGGACGAGAATGGCGATGACTGCGGCAACCACCGGCAGCGTCCCGATGATGACGCCGGCATCCGTTGCCGAGGCCAGTTTGAGGCCGGATATCAGCAGCGTCGTGTAACCGACGCTGCCGGCGCCCGCCTGCAGGATGAGAAGGATCCAGGCAGAGCGGTCAAGCCGCGGCCACTTGGTTCGCGTCAGTCGCATCAGCAACAGGAATATCGGGAAGGCGACGGCAAAGCGCAGGGCTGTTGCCGTGAAGGGCGGCAAGCCCGCTGCAATCACCTTGCTGGCAATGATGGTGCTGCCGACGAGTACCATGGCGAGCGCGAGAAAAACATAACCTTGAACCTGCTTGGACATGCGCAATCCTCTTCATCTCGGGAAGGCGCACAACAGCGGATCGGGCAGGGTTCGTCTTGAACGAAATTGCAGGAAAGGCTTCAGTTCATGGCGTCGGCATAGGCGCCGGGCGACAGGCCGTATTTGCGGATGAAGGTGCGCGTCATGTGGCTCTGGTCGGCAAAGCCGCTGGCAATGGCAGCTTCCGCCAGAGCTGATCCCCCGGCGATCATCCGGCGGGCGAGGTCGATGCGCCGCTGCACCAGATAGGCATGCGGTGTCATGCCGGTGGCGCGGGCGAAGGCACGGACCACCTGAAAGCGGCTCAAACCGCTTTCCCGTGAAAGGTCCTCCAATGTCACCGCGTGTGCCGGCTGATCATCGATCAGGTCGCGGGCACGGCGAATGGCTCGGGGTATTGCCGGAAGCCGCTGCGGATCGCCCGGCTCGTCAAACACGCCGGCAAGCAGCATCAGTAGCGATTCTTCCTGCCGGATGGCCGAGGGAATGCCGGTGGTCGTCATGGCCGTGAAGAGGCGCTCGAACTGGTGCGCCAGCCGTATGTCCTGGATGACGGGCCGGGGAAATTCGCCGCGTCTTTCGCCGTGCTCCTGAATATCTGCGGTCATCGCGTCAATGAGGGACGGATCGAAATAGAGCATTTTCCAAGAGCGGCCTGCATCACCGATGGGCGCGCCGTCATGCACTTCGCCGGGATTGACGGTGATCATGTCGCCGGGGCCGGCCTCCACCATTCCCCGTCCGCTCAGGGATTTTTGCGCGCCCTGGTGAATGACGCCTATGCCGTACTGTTCGTGCGTGTGCCGGGAAAAGCTGTGCCGCGTTGCCGCCGCGACGGCATCCACCCCCGCGGTTGTACAGCGCATTATCCTGAACTGGCCCTTCATCATGCCAGCCTTTCTATCACCGGATGTGCGCCATCACAAATTCGCAGCCTTTGCGGTGGCATTCGCCCGGAAATGATGCTGTCATTCCCCTGCGCAGAGAGTCCCGGCCTTTCCAAGAGGAATGAATCATGGCGAAACAGAAACATGTAATCGTGGTCGGTGCTGGAATTATCGGGGCGTCGATTGCCTGGCATCTGGCGCGGCAGGGGGCGGCTGTCACGGTGGTTGCCGAACAAAGCGGCGGGGTCGCCACGCCTGCATCCTTTGCATGGATCAATGCCAGCTGGGGCAATCCCGAATTCTATTTCCGCTTCCGCCGCTATGCCATGGAAGGCTGGCAGCGCCTGCACGATGAGCTGCCCGGCATCGGAGTGAACTGGTGCGGCGGCATCAGCTGGGATTTATCGCCGGATGAACTTGCGGCCTACGTCACGCAGCATGGGCACTGGGGCTATGGAGTAAGGCGCATCGACCGGCAAGCCGTGGCCGCGCGCGAGCCTTATCTGGCGCGACTGCCGGATGCGGCCGTGCATATTGCTGAAGAGGGCGCCGTTGAGCCCGTTGCCGCGGCGCAGCGCATGCTGGCCGGGGCGCAGGCGCGCGGCGCGCGGCTGCTGGTTGGTGCAAACGTTACACGGCTCGTCCAGGAGGGCGGGCGCATTGCCGGCGTCGTTACGTCGTTCGGCGAGGTGAAGGCCGACCATGTGGTGCTCGCGGCGGGCGCGGGGGCCGCTGCCCTGGCGCAGACTGCGGGGGTGACCCTGCCCATGGAGACGCCGCCGGGTCTGATCGTTCATTCAAAGCCAATGGAGAAACGGCTCAACGGTATCGTGATCACCCCTGATCTGCACATGCGCCAGACGGCAGAAGGGCGGATCATTGCGGGCGCGGATTTTGGCGGCAGCGATCCCGGTGAGGATCAGCAGGCAACCGCGGATGCGCTGTTCTCGCGCCTGAAAGCAAACCTCGACGATGTGGATGCTCTGGCACTGGATTTTTTCACCATCGGCTACCGGCCGACCCCCGCCGACGGGTTCCCGATTGTCGGGCCGGCCGGACATCTCGATGGCCTTTCCATCGCCGTCATGCATTCCGGCGTGACGCTTGCGCCTGCCGTCGGCCTGCTGCTGAGCCGGGAAATTTTATCGGACAGGCCGGAGGAACGATTGTCGCCGTTCCGGCTTTCGCGGTTTGACGAGTGAGCGCACGCAGCTCCAGGGCATCGACCCTCCTGTGCGGGAAAACACCGATGCGCCGGATCAAGGTTGCAGCTTGATCAGTCCGGCTCCCGTCATCCTGAATCCGCAGCCCCGGTAAAATCCGGTCAGCCGGGCTTCAAAATCCACGTGTAGCCAGAAAGCTCCGCGAGCGCGTGCCAGGTTTTCAGCCTCCCTGACCAGCCGTGTGGCAATGCCCTGCCGCCGGAATTTGGGATGCACGCAGGTATCCAGAAGAAAGGCGTGAATACCGCCATCCCATGCCACGTTGACGAACCCGATCAGCCGCTGCCCGTCATAGGCCCCCACATGGGCAAGGCTGCGAGCCAGAATGACGGAGAAATCCTTCCAGACGAAGTCATCCCAGGCCCATTCCCAAAGCGCGTTCATCTCGTCATTGGACGGGAAAGGATCAATACGGAACGTGATAGCCAAATCCATGTCCTCCCCGGGCATTTCCGTTGCGCAAACCTTGCAGATTGCACGGAAATTTCAATGCCGGTTTTCGCGCCTCATGCCGCCGTGCCGGTTGCGCCAATGCCGGTTGCAGGCGGCAATAGCCGGTTTCCGGAACCAAACCGGCCCGCACACGTTTGTTTTCAGGTTTCGACGGCGCATTCAAACCGCCGGGCCGCAACGGAATAAGGATAGATGATGAAAACAATGATCGTAATGGCTGCCGCTGTTTCCATGGCTCTGGCTTCGGGCGCAGGTGCCGCTCCCCTTCATCAGAAGACCAAGCACCAGACCCATGCGGCGAATGGCCCCAAGACCCGTCTCGGCACGCTGTCCTGCGCCGTCGATGGCGGCGTTGGCATGCTGATCGGGTCGAGCAAGGCTGTTCAATGCAGGTTCATGCGGACCAATGGTTCCGTTGAACGATATGCCGGACGCATCGGCAAACTTGGCGTCGATATCGGGGTGACCAGGAAATCCTATCTGCAGTGGGTTGTTTATACCGCCGCCGGAAACCGGGCGGGCGATGGCGCCCTTGCCGGCAATTATGTCGGCGTGACGGCGGGTGCCTCGGTTGGCCTCGGTCTCGGTGCGAATGCGCTGGTCGGCGGCACATCGAAGAATTTCGGCCTGCAGCCATTCAGCGCGGAAGCCACCCAGGGACTGAATGTCGCTGCAGGCGCAACGCAGCTGACGCTGCGCGCAACACGATAGAACAGGGGCAAAATCCGGCCGCGGTTCGTCGGCGGCCGGATGCCGGCATTGCGGCGCTATCGCACAGTTGACCCGTCCGCCGGGCGGAGCGCAATGCAAGCGCGCAGGCGCGGATCGCGCAGATAAAGTCCGCCCCAGACCATAAGCCCGAGATAGACGCCGAACAGCAAATGGCTGAAGAGGGGATTGCCGACCCTGAGCTGGGTCGCTATGGCACCGCCGAGATAGCCGGTCAGCAAGATGGCGCCGAGCAGCGACGTTTGCGGGACGGCGTAAAGCACCGTGCAGATGAGAAGCAGAACGCCCAGTCCACGCGCCATGGTCACACTCTCCGGATACCCCAGCTCGGCCATTGACTTGAGCACGATATCGAGCGGCACCAGTTTGATGCTGAAGTCAAACACCAGAAACAGGATGACGAGGCCGCTGAGAATCCATCCTGCCCAGCGCGCCTTGGCTGAAATTGTTGTCGGTCCGGTTCTTTCCATAATCATGTCCTCCTATGATTTGGCACGGCGTGCCAAAGATTATCGCAAGGACGAACGCAAAAAGACATTTCCGACACCGTGGCCGGAATATTTTCGGGAGGATTGACGCCAGCTCCGGACATCTTCAAACCGCGACGATGGCCGCCATATGATTTGGCCCGTTGGAAATCACAGTCGCCTGCCAACTTCGCTTTATTGCTAATTGACATGCGCTCATTTTCATTTTCGTATAGTATTCAGAAAAACGAAACCGAAAGTATACCTCATGTTCCTGCCGCCCCGGCACGCTGAAATTCTCGAAATGGCCAAACTCCATGGCCGGGTGCTTGTGGATGATCTCGCTGCGCATTTCAGCGTGACGCCACAGACCATCCGCAAGGATTTGAACGATCTGTGCGATCAGCGGCTGCTGAACCGGATCCATGGCGGAGCGCTGTTCCCGTCGGGTATCCAGAACCTGGAATATGAAGCACGGCGTTTGATCGCTGCAACCGAAAAGGAGGCGATCGGTCAGGCCGCCGCCGCGCTCATTCCCGACAATGCCTCGCTCTTCGTCAATATCGGCACGACCACGGAAGCGGTCGGTCAGGCATTGCTGGGCCGGAAAGGCCTGATGGTGATCACAAATAATATCAATGTCGCCAACAATTTGCGGGTTTACCCCGACATTGAGGTGGTCATTGCCGGCGGGGTGGTACGCGGTTCCGATGGCGGTATTGTCGGCGAGGCCGCCGTGGACTTCATCCGTCAGTTCAAGGTGGATTTCGCCGTCATCGGCACGTCGGCAATCGACCATGACGGTGCGTTGCTCGACTTCGATTTCCGCGAGGTCAAGGTGGCGCAGGCCATCATGGCCAATGCCCGGCACGTGATCCTGGTGTCCGATTCCACCAAGTTCGAGCGGACGGCCCCGGTGCGCATCGGCCATCTGTCACAGGTCAATACATTCATCACCGACCGCTGCGACAGCGAGATCATCCGCACGATTTGTGCGGACGCGGATGTGCGGCTGGTCGAAACATCCCGTTGAATCCCGGCTTGCCGGGTGAGTTGATGCGCGTTATATTTTCTTTTGGTTTCGTATTTGTTTCGCAGTGGTGCTATATTGGCTGGC